>NZ_CP040452.1:0-1833961 GCF_009728585.1 Halomonas sp. PA16-9
ATCAGCGTAGCGACATCGGCAGCAGCGCCGTCATCGAAACGTCACATATCCACTCAGGCCAATCAGTTAGACTGAACAGTCACCAAGCCGGGAGTTCCCTATGCAGATGCTGGCGCTTTACAGTATCAAGGGGGGCGTGGGCAAGACCGCCTCCGCCGTCAACCTCGCCGCCGAAGCGGCACGCGACGGCAGGCGAGTATTGCTGTGGGATCTCGATCCACAGGCCGCCACCACCTTCTACCTGCGCAGCAAACCCAAAGTGCGTGGTGGCGTCGACAAACTGGTCAAGGGCAAGGCCGATCTCGACCGGGCGATCCGCGAGACCGACATCGAAGGGCTCGACCTGCTGCCAGCGGCGCTGGGCTCGCGTGACCTGGAAGCGTCGATGGAAACCCGCAAACCCAGCCGGCTGCGTAAGATCCTCAAGCCGGTGATGAGCAGTTACGACCTGGTGATACTCGACTGCCCGCCGAGCCTGTCGGCACTCGCCGAGCAGATCTTTTCAAGCGTCGATGCCCTGCTAGTGCCGATGGTACCGACCACCCTGTCGTTGCGCACTCTTGAGCAACTGGACGGTCATCTCGACGCGGTCGACCATGCCTGCCCGATCTGGCCATTCGTGACCCTCGCCGACCGTCGCAAGACCCTGCACCGCCAGGTGATGGAGAGTCTCAGCGAACGCTGGCCGAGGCGCCTATCGACGACCGTGCCCAACGCCAGTGAGGTCGAGCGTATGGGTATCGAACGCGCTCCGGTCGGGCATTTCGCCCGCAGCAGTCGGGGCAGTCGCGCCTACACCGCGCTGTGGCGAGAGATCGCGCAGCGTATACAATGACCTTCTGAGCTTCGCTCTGCTGTTAATTGGCTTGCAGCAGGCGGAAGAGGTACCGGCGCGCTGTTAAGGGACGACAGCCTAGGCGTGCATAAACGAGTCGGTGGCGGCTTAGTGGTCGAGGGTATAGCCCTGATCGTGGTCAGGTTTCGCCGCCGCCCAGTTTAATCTCCAGGCTGGCAGAAACCGGCTTCTTCAGGAATAGAAACACAGTCCCCTACTTTGATACCGCGCTCAGCAAAGTAGCCGCCATTAACCTCTAACGCTGAATGATAAGCCGCACCTGCAGGATAAGAGGGGCAGTCGCTCGGCGACGAGGATTCGCAGGGCTGCATAGTATTAATCGCCGCGATCCGCCCATCGCTATCGATAAAGGCAATATCCAGAGGGATTAGCGTGCGATACATCCAAAAGGCATTGTTGGCCGACTGCTCGTTCTCAAAGCGAAACAGCATGCCACTTTTTTCGGGCAAGCTCTCACGCCCCATTAACCCGCGCTGACGCTGCGAAGCCGTTTCCGCCACTTCAACCTCTAGACGATGTGGGCCGCCCTCGCTGTGAATAGCCAGCGCCAGCGTCTGCATCTTTTGTGCAGATGCCTGCCCCCAAGCAAACGAGCTGAGTAGCGACATCGGCAGCAGTGCCGCCATCGGTAACAGTAAAGACGCCTCAAGCAGCGTGCGACGCGTGGGATCCATGCTTACTTCCTTTTGTCATGCGCATCTGCGCGAACTCGGTGGCCTGGCAAAAGGTAAATGCCTGCTGCCAGCAGCGAAACCTTCACCACGGCGCCGCTGGTTAACTGATTACGCCGGGCGGCATGGGTGGCAATATCAAAACGTAACATATCGCCGTGATCGACGCTTAGCGAAACTGAAGTGATGCCGCCCAGTACGACCAGTTCGCTAACGGTGGCAACGACCGGGTTCTCCCGCTCGCCGTGTGAAGGACGGCCGCGACGGTGAAGCACAATATCGGAGGGCGGCAAGTACCAGGTGACTGTTTCACCCAGCGTCAGATTATCTAACCCCTCGGCTACCTCTAGATAATTTTCGCCCCACCGCAGCCGACGCTTGCCCTCCTCATCCACCACTACCCCTTCAAACAGATTATGGCGGTCTAACAAGCGCGCCACCAGCGGCGACAACGGCCGACGAAAAAGCACATCAGGAGCATCTTGCTGCAGGCTGACGCCGTTATGCAACACGCAGATTTGGTCGGCCAGCGCGGCGGCTTCTTCCAGGTCGTGGGTCACCAGTACAATAGGAATCTCGATCTGCTGACGCAGCAGCGCCAGCTCGCGCTGCAACCGCCGCCGGGTCACTTGATCCACCGCCGAAAACGGCTCATCGAGTAACAGCACTTTGGGGTCACGGGCCAAGGCGCGGGCCAGCGCCACACGCTGGCGCTGGCCACCGGAAAGCGCGTTGGGGTAGCGCTTGCCCAGCCCGTCTAAACGCACCTTGGCTAGCCACTGCTCGGCCTGTTCACGGCGTTGCGGTTGGGGCAGGTGGCGCAGAGGGAGCTGAATATTTTGTGAGGCGGTTAGGTGCGGAAATAGCGCATAGTCCTGAAACACTATGCCGACCTGTCTACGCTGGGGCGAGAGTGAATGCTTACGTTCGGCGTCAAACCAAACCTCTCCAGCGCACTCCACTCGCCCGCCCTGGGGGCGATAAAGCCCGGCAATAGTGCGCAGCAGCGTGGTTTTGCCGCTGCCCGATGGCCCTACCAGCGCCAGCAGTTCACCGGGTTGGCAAACAAACTCGGCGGCCAGTGGAATCGGCCCCGTTTGATTGACCGCCACGCTCAGCCCTGCAATCGGCCCAGAGACCGGCTCTGTGATGCGCGAATCAGCCACGTACCCACCGTCTGCGCCCGGCCAGACCATAGACGAGCCCCAAGGTAATAAACGATACCAACAGCAACAGCGCCGACATCTGTGCAGCGCCCTGTTCATCGAAGGCCTGGACGCGATCATAGATGGCAATGGCGAGAGTCCGGGTTTCACCATCAATGGCGCCACCCACCATCAAGATGACGCCAAATTCGCCCAGCGTATGGGCAAAGGTAAGCGCTGCCGCTGACATAATGCCTGGCCACACCAAGGGCAGCTCGATGCGCAGCAGCGTCTGCCAAGGGCTTAGCCCACTGCACCAAGCCGCTTCACGCAGGTTGTGGGGCACATGTTCAAAGGCACGCTGAATGGGCTGCACGGCAAACGGCAAATTGGCGATCAGGGAGGCCAATAGTATGCCAGTGAAAGTGAAATTCAGCCCGCTACCGGTCATTGCTGCCCAAAACGAGCCCACTGGCGCGTCGCGGCCAAAGCTCAACAGCAGATAAAAGCCCAGTACGGTAGGCGGCAATACCAGCGGTAGTGCGATCAGCGCTTCGCATAGCCCTTTGCCGCGGAAACGCGCATAGGCTAGTGAGCGGCCTAGCCAAATAGCGATGGGTAGCAGGATAAGACAGGTGAACGCCGCAAGGCGTAACGAAACCGAAAGCGCCGACCAATCCATTATGCCCCTTCCATTATTCGACGCTAAACCCGTAGGTACGCAAAATGGATTGTCCCTCGTCCTCTTGCAACCACTGATAGAAGGCCGTGGCAATATCTCCAGCCTGATTGGTCAGTACCATTCGCTGGCGTAGTAGGCTATGCCACTCCTCAGGGATAAGTACGTACTCACTTCGCTCACCTAGTGTGGGAGCCAGCGCCAAGGAGTAAGCCACCAGCCCACCGCGCGCATCGTCGGAGAGCGCAAACTGCGCCGCCTGGGAGACATTTTCGCCCAGTATCCGCAGCGGCTCTGTTTGCTCCCAAAGCCCGGCGTACTCAAGCGCCTGCCGCGCCGCCACGCCATAGGGGGCGTGTTCGGGGTTGGCCAGGGCGATGCGCTCAGTAGTCCCCGCCTCTAACGCGGTTTTAACCGCTTCAAGCGGCGTCTCCTCGTTAGGTAAATCACCACGCCCTGCGCGCTGCAGCCACACTAAACGACCAATGGCGTAAATCACGCCCTCATCTTGTGTGTAGCCCTCCTCATAAAGCGCTTGAACGTAGCTCTCGTCAGCAGAGAGATAGAGCTCAAAGGGCGCGCCCTGGGCAATTTGACGCCGGAAGTTGCCTGACGAGCCAAAGTTTAGCCGTAGGGCGTGGCCGGTTTCCTGCTGAAACTGCTCGGCGGCTTCTGTCAGCGCAAACTGTAGATCAGAGGCCGCCGCCACGATAGGCGCCTCCGCCTGCGCAGGGGAACCTATCAGAAGCAAGCAGGCGAGCAGCAACCCATGCGCTAATTTAGCTTTTAGCATGCTCGTCAGTAATCTCCATTACCTTCATGGTATTGGTGCCGCCATGGGCGTTCATATGGTCGCCGCGAGTTAGGATTACATGGTCGCCAGGTTTGGAGATACCGGTCTTGACAAGCATCTCGAGGGCACGGTCGTTTAGCTCGGTGGCGCTCATTTCAGAGGTATCGAACGGTAGCGAAACAACACCGCGGTAGAGCGCCATGCGGCGTTGGGCAATGGGATTATGCGCCAAGCCGACAATCGGCAGGCCCGAACGAATGCGCGAAGCGATCAGCGGTGTATAGCCCGATGAGGTCATACAGGCAATCGCGGTAATGCCGGTCATATGGTTGGCCGCGTACATGGCGGAGAGCGCAATGGTCTCGTCAGGGCGGGAAAAGCCTTCATGAATACGGTGACCGGACTCCTGGGCGGTTTTTTCCCGCTCAGCTCCCAGGCAAACACGTGACATGGCTTCTACGGTTTCCAGCGGGTAGTCGCCCGCCGCGGTTTCCGCCGAGAGCATGACCGCATCGCTGCCATCCAGCACCGCGTTGGCCACGTCAAACACCTCAGCGCGGGTGGGAAGAGGCGCTGAAATCATGCTCTCCATCATTTGCGTGGCGGTAATGACCGCACGGTTGAGCGAACGCGCTCGTTTGATCATGCGCTTTTGCACGCCGACCAACTTGGCATCGCCAATTTCTACGCCTAGATCACCTCGCGCCACCATGACCGCCTCAGAAGCTTCGATAATGCCATCCAGGGTGGCATCATCCGCTACGGCTTCGGCTCGTTCGACTTTGGCCACCAGGCCAATCTCTTTACCCGCCTCACCTAATAAGCGGCGTGCTTCGAGCATATCTTCAGCATGGCGGGGGAAAGAAATGGCCAGGTAATCGACGCCAATCTCAACGGCGGTCTTAAGGTCTTCTTTATCTTTTTCAGTCAATGCCGGAGCGGAGAGTCCGCCGCCCTGCTTGTTGATGCCTTTATGGTTAGAGAGCTTGCCACCCACTACCACGGTGGTATGCACCTGTTGGCCGTCAACACGGGCCACGTCCAGCACCAAACGTCCGTCATCTAACAGCAGGCGGTCACCGGCGGTCACGTCTTGGGACAAGGTCTTATAGTCGCAGCCGACTTGATGCACATCGCCCGCATCGCCATCCAGCGCCATATCGAGAATAAACGGCTGGCCCTCTTTAAGCACCACAGCCCCATCTCTAAACCGTGCAATACGAATTTTGGGCCCCTGCAGATCACCCAACACCGCGACGCTGCGGCCTAGCTTGGCGGCGATTTCACGTACCTCGGTTAGTCGGCGGCGGTGATCATCCGCTGTGCCATGGGAGAAGTTAAGACGCACCACATCGACACCCGCCTTGAGCATGGCTTCCAATACGCCTTCCCGGTCGCTGGCAGGCCCAAGGGTGGCGACAATTTTGGTACGACGGATCGAGGAGAAGTGCAGTGCGTTCATAATGTTCCAACCATGCAATTTAGCGTGTAGTGACTTTTATTAAGTAACTCTATCCAGTAACCCTAGCTTACCAGTTTAACGCGCTCTATATGACAGCAGTGCAACGCAGAGGGTTGGTTTAAGTCAACGTCACGGTGATCGTGAGAGGAAACTCATCGCAATTATTGCCATCACCGCCGCGATCCACTACCAAAAACTCGCCTTCGCGCTCCAGCACCGATTGAATGGCGTGCCAAGTGCCAGCGCGGTAATTCACCCCTTGGCGGCCATCGGTGACAAACGCTCGCACGTCTGCAGGGTTAATATGTTCCCCGGTGGGGCTACCACAACAATAAAGCGCTCCTGGTGCAGCGGCATAAACGCCTGACTGCCCTGGGGGTGACGCTCTAAAAACGTTAGCTCCAACGGCAGTGTAATCGGCTGGCTCACGAAGATATTAATCAGCGTGTGAGCGTTTTCGCCTAGAGTTTCCACCTTGGCAAGATCATGGTGGCGCTGAGTGCGCCCGGCGTTGATGGGAAACGACGCGGAGGTGCGCGCATCAATCACATCGCCAAAAGGGGCGAAGGCCTCTGCGGTCAACGGCTCGGCTTTTAGCTCTAGCATTGTTGTGTCCTTCTAAAGTTCTTTGTTACTCAGCGTGGCATGGCCACTGCCAGCCTGATAAATGCACTAGTGGGAGGCAGCTTTAGCTCGCGCGACCCTTTAAAGCTGCCTGCTTGAAAAGCTAGCGCAACCAGTTTTAACGAGCCCCCAGACGAAGAGCAGGATGACGATTAACATCTTTATACAACAGATACCGGAATGGCCCGGGGCCAGCGGCGTAGCAGGCCTGGGGGCAGAAAGCGCGTAGCCACATGAAGTCCCCGGCCTCTACTTCTACCCAGTTTTGATTCAGGTGATAAACCGCTTTGCCTTCGAGCACGTAAAGGCCGTGTTCCATGACATGGGTTTCATCGAAAGGAATTACGCCGCCGGGCTGAAAGGTAACGATATTGACATGCATATCGTGGCGAACGTCCGCAGGGTCGACAAAGCGTGTGGTGGCCCAGCGTCCTTCGGTGCCCGGCATTTCGATAGGCGCAATGTCCTGCTCGTTGGTGACAAACGCCGTTGGCACCTCGAGCCCTTCCACAAACTCATAGGCCTTGCGTACCCAGTGGAAACGTACCGGCGCGTTAGATTCGTTGCGCACTTGCCACGAACTGCCCGGGGGAATAAACGCATAACCGCCGGGCTGCAGGGTGTGGCGCTCGCCTGACAAAGTAAGCGTTAACTCACCTTCCACAATAAACAACACGCCTTCCGCCTGAGGATCAGGCTCGGGCTTATCGCTGCCGCCCTGGGGCTGGACTTCCATAATGTACTGGGAGAACGTCTCGGCGAACCCCGACAGCGGCCGCGCCAGCACCCACAGACGAGTGCCTTCCCAAAAGGGGAGATTGCTGGTGACGATATCGCGCATCACGCCTTTGGGGATCAGCGCATACGCTTCAGTGAACACGGCGCGATCAGCGGTGATTTGCGTTTGCGGCGGGTGCCCGCCGGTGGGAGCGTAGTAAGTAGCTGGCATTTTTAACCCTATTTGACTTAGTAAAAACACAAGTTATTCATCTTGTATACAAGATTAGCTAACCACAATAAAGCAATCTTTAACAAAGCTCTTGTGAAACACTCCTCCCAATAGTAACTTCTTTAGAAACTTTCGTTTCATGATTCTAAGATCATACGAGCATGTCCAAAAACAGCAACCTCGGCGCGGCGTGACGCCCGCTAACCGCTGCTCAGGTCAGCTACTTATAACAAACGCGAGGCATAGCATGTCCCAACACACCCCCTCTTCGTCTTCCTCAGATCGCCCCACGTCCAAGAAAAGCTGGTGCCGGATCCCTGACATTTACGCGGTTCTGTTCATATTTATCGCCCTGGCCGCGATAGCAACGCACTTTGTGCCGGCCGGGCAGTTCGAGCGTGTTCCTGGCCCGAATGGGCGCATCACTATCGACCCGAACTCTTATGAGCAGATCGCTTCGTCACCAGTTGGCATCGTCGACTTTATGCTGGCGATCCCGAATGGCTTAATGAGTGCCGGTGAAGTTGTCTTTTTCACCTTCATGATCGGCGGTATGTTCATGGTGCTAAGGCGCACCGGCATTATTGAAATAGGTGTGGACAAGCTAACGCGCCGCTTTGCGCGACAGAACCTGCTCACTATCCCCGTGTTGATGACGGTTTTTGCCCTCATAGCGACGGTTATCGGTACCCAAGAGTTGGCGCTGGTCTATGTGCCGGTCATCTTGCCGCTGATGATTGCCTTGCGCTTTGATTCAGTCACGGCCGCGGCGGTGGCACTTTGTGCTACCACGGTCGGTTTCACGACGGGTGTGCTCAACCCCATCAATACCGGCCTAGGACAGCAACTCTCAGATCTTCCTCTCTACTCCGGCTATGGCTTGCGCGTTGTGGCATTTGTGGTGATGTTAGCCGCGGCCATTTTCTTCGTTATGCGTTACGCCCGTATGGTGCATCAAACACCTTCACTTAGCCTGCTGAGCAGTGACACTAGCGAATCCGAAAAACGCTCGCTTTATCAACATGCTGACAATAGCCCAGCCTTAATCGCCAGCGCTCGCCAGAAGCTCGCGGCCATCGCCACCTTCGCCTTCTTCGCGGTACTCGTCTATGGCGTACTGCAGCAAGGCTGGTTCATGATGGAAATGGCAGGCCTGTTTATCATCATGGGCATTGTTGTGGGCCTAATAGCAGGCCTCGACACCGACGAAATATGCGCAGGCTTCAACCAAGGCTTCCGAGATGTGCTGGTCGGCGCCATGATCGCCGGCGTCGCACGCGGTGTTGCCGTGATGCTGGAAGATGGCCACATCATGGACACGCTGGTGTTTGGGCTTGGCAACCTCGTCGGAGGCCTGCCAACCCTGCTTTCGGCGATTGGCATGTTCTTCGCCCAGCTAGGCTTCAATTTCATTGTCCCCTCCGGTAGCGGCCAGGCCCTGGTCACCATGCCGCTGATGGCACCGCTCTCCGACATCATCGGCGTTACCCGCCAAACGGCGGTGCTGGCGTTCCAGTTGGGTGACGGTATCGGCAATATTTTATACCCGACCTCAGGCTACTTTATGGCGACCCTGGCACTGGCAGGTGTGCCATGGCAAAAGTGGTCAAATTCTTCTTCCACTTTTTTGCGTCTGGATAGCGATTGCCCTGGGCTTTCTTATTTTCGCGCAGGCAACCCAGTGGATCGGCTAGAAGTGGATCGACTAGAGCACGGCAGAGATAAACTGCTTTAGCTCCGGCGTTTGTGGGTTGCAGAATAGCTCGCTGGGGGCGCCCTCTTCATGGATGCGCCCCTGGTGCATAAACACCACGCGGTCGGCCACATCACGTGCAAAGCTCATTTCATGGGTGACCAGAATCAGCGTCATGCCCTCGGCCGCCAACGCCTCCAATACGCGCAGCACTTCCCCGACCAGCTCAGGGTCAAGTGCTGAAGTCACCTCATCGCAGAGCATCACTTTGGGGCGCATGGCCAGCGCCCGGGCGATGGCGACCCGCTGCTGCTGACCACCGGAAAGCTGCGCCGGGTAGGCATCGTATTTGTCGGAGAGGCCCACTTTCTCAAGCACTTCGCGGGCGACTTTCTCGACCTCGGCTTTCTCCTCGCCACGCACCACCAGCGCGCCAAACAGACGTTCTCACTTCCACCCACGGTTTTATGAGGAAACAGATTAAAGCTTTGGAATACCATGCCGACGTTTTCACTCAGCTCTTTGGGCGACATTGACGCCGCATCGAGCTGCTTATCGGCAATGGTGATCTCGCCGCTGTCATGTTTTTCCAGCTGATTCAGGCAGCGCAGCAGGGTACTTTTACCCGAGCCACTGCGACCAATAATCGCCACCACTTCGCCTTGCGCAACTGAAAGGTTGATACCTTTAAGCACTTCCAGGTCGCCAAAGGCTTTATGAACGTTATCAACGTAAACCAGCGTCATAGAGCTTTTCTCCAGATAGCGCGCGTAGCAGGAAAGTGGGTAGCACAGCGCGAAGTAAAGCAGAGCCACAAGGGCAAAAATGGTGAAGGGTTCGAAGGTGGCGTTATTGAGCATGGTGCCCGCCTTGGTCAGCTCGACAAAGCCGATGATGGAGGCCAGCGCCGTGCCTTTGATGACCTGTACCGAGAAACCCACCGTGGGCGGAATCGAAAGCCGCAGCGCCTGAGGTAGAATCACATGGCGCATGGTCTGGAAGTAGTTCATGCCCAGCACCTGCGCCGCGTGCCACTGCCCTTTGGCAACCGCCTCTAAACAGCCGCGCCAGATGTCACATAGAAAAGCACTGGTGAATAGTGTCAGTGCGATGGAAGCCGCCAACCAGGCAGAGATCGATCCCCATGGCAGCAGCGCCAAAGAAGATCAAAAACAGTTGCATCAACAGCGGCGTACCTTGGAACAGGTCAACATAAGAGACGTTAAGCGCTGCAGCCAGCGGTTGCTGGAGAGGCGCATAAAGGTCAGTAGCAGTCCACCGTCGCACGCCCACAAAGGCAATCAACGACAGCACAATGGTCCAGCGGGTTGCCAGCAGCAGGTTGCGCAGAATGTCCCAGAAGGTGAACTCAATCATCGTTGTTCTCCTTGCTGATAGGCGAATACCCGCTTGCCACCAGCATAAAGCTGCGCCGCATGCCGAAGGCGAGGAGCAAATAGACCAGCGTGATCAGCAGGTAGACTTCAAGCTGCGAAAGTTGCGCGATTGGATAAAAGTTAGCGGCATAGGTCAGGTCAAATACCGATATTTGCGACACCACCGCCGAACCCAGCATCACAATGATCGACTGACTGATCAGCGCGGGGTATACCCTGGCAAACGCGGGCACCAGCACGATATGGCGATAGCTTTGCAGTGTGGTCATGCCCAGTGCACGCCCAGCTTCTAACTGCCCTTTCGCCGTGGCGCTAATACCGGCGCGTAGAATCTCGGCGCTGTAAGCGGCCAGGTTGAGCGTCATGGCAATAACGCCGCGGTAATGGCATCAACTTTAATGCCGAGCCCGGCCGTCCAAAGAAGATAAAGAACAGTTGCACAATGAAGGGCGTATTGCGGGTTACTTCGACGTAGCCGCCTAGCCCCCAGCGCACCCATGGCTGCGCGTTGACGCGTAAATACGCCACTGCCACCGCCAGCGCTAGCCCCGTCAAGGTGGTCACCACGGTCAAAACGACCGTGGTGGTAAGACCTTTGAGGAGCTCACTGGCGTAGGGCAACAGGGTAAGAAAATCGAGTGTTGGCCCCATGCTAAACCTCAGCTACCGAAGTTTTCAGGCAGGTCGGCACTGAACCAGCGCTGAGATAGCTCATTCAGGGTGCCATCTTCCAGGCCTTGTGCGATCAGGCGATTCACTTCTTCCATTAACGCTGGCTCGTTTTTATTCATGCCCACGTAGCAGGTGAATCTTTGAGCTGATAAATCGCGAGGGCGCACGGTCGCTGTTTCGTTCGGCGATTTCGGCGGCGACTACGTTACCGGTGGCTACGTAATCGACCTGACCGAAAGAAACGCAGAAATGGTGGTGGCGTTGTCTTCAAAGCGCTGCACCGTCGTGGAGTCCGGGGCAATATTGGAAAGCTCCATATCTTCCACGGCACCGCGGGTTACCCCAATGGTTTTATCGGCCAGGCCTTCTGGGCCTTCCACGCTTTCATCTTCATCAGCGCTGAACACGCCTAGAAAGAACGGCGCGTAGGCATCTGAAAAATCAATCGCCGCTTCGCGCTCAGGGTTTTTACCCAGGCTAGAGATCACTAGATCCGCCTGCCCGGTTGCAAATAGGGAATACGGTTAGCGCTGGTACGGGATCAGCTCTAACTCAACGCCCATTTCATCAGCCAGGTATTGCGCCATATCAATATCGTAGCCGCGCGGCTGCAGGTCAGTACCTACTGAGCCAAACGGTGGAAAATCTTGCGGCACAGCTACCCGGATGGTGCCGCGCGACTCGATATCCTCTAGCGCATCCGCCTGAACGTTTGGGCTAGTGGTAATAGCACCGAGGGCAACGACGGCACTCAGCCCTGTGGCTAAGACACCGACTGTAGGCGTTTGAATTGGTTAGAGAAAGAGTGATTGAAGCGGCGCGATAGCGATTCATGGTGTTCTCCTAATAAGAGCAACCTGACAAGGCATGTCGGTCAGTCAGTAGCCGTAGCGGTATTAGTTAGGGATGCAGAGCGAGTGAAAGCTTTGTTGCATAAAATCTAACAAGAAACTTTCGTTTCACCCGATCACCTAATAGCAACAGCGATACCAGAAGTGGCTAACATTTTTTAGAACAGCAGCTTAGCGGGCACGCGAAACAACAACGCAGCGATTGCCGCGCTGAGAAGAGGATTTAAAAGGAGAGAGATGCAATGTGTTGGTGCAGTTTTCATCCACCAACAGGACGAGATGCACCATGAAAGGATAAAGACTTAGGCTTTGTACGAAAAGTCGTCGAGCGACGACTAGACAAGGCAAAAATCAACGAAAAAAGGATCGGATTCGCGTACGAATTTACGGGGTTGTAAATGAGCATTTTGATCGGACTCGCGCACGAGGCGATTTTTAACGCCGTATAGTCGAGCGCAGACAGTTTTCGTGCAAAGACTACTGGGCGCTCCAATCCACGCTCATGGTGGCCGCTTCCAGCTCACTAAGATCAGCGTAAACATCGCTGATCGCGCTGATTCGCTCTCGACCTTCTGCAAGACGACGGTGCAGTAAACCGTTGGCAATAAGGCAGATCAGGCTATTAGCAGCGGCGTAGCTATCAAACGCCGAGAGACTTTCCAGCGGCGTTTCAAAAAACCACGTTACTTGTGAGGCGAAATTGACCGCGGTGGGGTCAGCCAGTAAGGCTACCTTGGCAGGTGAGCGCTCAAGTGCGTCAATTAGCGAAGCAAATGCCGCTGGGCGGCGGCGAAAACCAAACCACCACTACGTCCTGGTCGGTGAGATCGACGATCTCTTCCGCTAACGACTGGTTTGGGTGAGGAACCACTCGCACCTGGGTGCGCGCCTGAATCAGCTGCTGACGAAAATGCAGCGCTAGCGGGTAGCTGTTACGAAAACCGATCACGACCACATGACGCGCGCTATCCAGCCGCTCTACCAGTGCAGCAAATTGATCCGCCGCAATGCCGTTTAAGCAGCGCTGCAGATTATCCTGCTCCCGCTGCAGATGGCGCTGGAACGGCGCCCCGGCCTCTTCCTGCATGGCGTTGGGGTCGATCACCAAAGGCACGCCCAGGTTCCGTAGCTGGCGGCGTGGTCTTTAACGGTGCGGTAGCTTTCAAACCCCAGCCGCTTTGAATAGGCGGCTAACTGTCGATTTGGATACCCCGGTCAAACGCGCCAAATCAGCGGCGCTATACACCGCAAGTCATCAAAGTGATCGAGGATAAAGCTCGCCACCCGCTGCTCCTGGGCAGTTAGCGTGTCAAACTGGGCGGTAATTCGCTGTCGCGATATGCGGCGTCATAGCATCCTATTAAACTGCTTAATTAACGATTGCAGGGTGGTGCTCTGCCAGTGACGGGCAATATCAACCCGCCGGGCCACCCACACACACGGTCGTGAGTTTCGATGTAATCCAAAAAGCGCTGCAGGGCGCGAAAGCGCCCTGGGCGACCCAATAAACGGCAATGCATGCCCACCGAGAGCATTTTGGCGCCTCCTCCCCTTCTGCGTAAAGTACATCAAAGGCATCGCGCAGGTAGGTAAAGAAGTGATCCGCCGTATTGAAACCTTGGCGGCGCGGCAAAACGCATATCGTTGCTGTCCAGCGTGTAGGGCACGATCAGGTGGTTGTGGTCACTGCCCTGACTATCGGTTCACCTGCGTCCAAAAAGGCAAGTCGTCGCCGTAGTAGTCGCTATCGTAAAGGAAACCACCTTCGTCTAGCACTAAGCGCCGGGTATTGGGACTATCGCGACCGGTGTACAGCCTTGGGGTTTTTCGCCATAGAGGCGTTGAAAAATCTCCATGGCCTGCTGTAGATGCTCGCGCTCAACGTGCTCGGGCACTTCCTGATAGTGAATCCAGCGATAGCCATGGCAAGCAATCTCGTGGCCCAGCTCTTTAAATGCCAGGGCGACATCCGGGTTACGCTCCAGCGCCATGGCAACGCCAAACACCGTGAGCGGCAAATCGCGTTTTTCAAACTCGCGCGAATGCGCCATACCCCGGCGCGGGAGCCGTACTCGTAGATCGACTCCATGCTCAGTGGCGATCCGGATAAGCCGGTGCGCCGATAATTTCCGATAGGAACTGCTCGGAGCCTGAGTCGCCGTGCAACACGCAGTTTTCGCCGCCCTCCTCGTAGTTGAGCACAAACTGAACGGCAATTTTGGCCTTGTTTGGCCAGTTGGCGTGGGGCGGGTTGCGTCCATAACCGATCAAATCGCGGGGATAGTGGCCCTTAGGTGACGACGACATAGCTAGCTCCTTGATTCATACAACCCGGGCAGATCATTGGCAAATAGCCGCCCAGCAATACAGAAAAATTATTTGTATACAAAATAGCGACATTCATAACCAACCGCAACGCGGTCGACCGCTAATCCCCTGACGCTAATAGCGTTTCTTAGTTTAAAAGGCGTTAAGCCATTGAATCCTGAACAAATGGTCAAGTTTTATCAGCTGCTTTTTATTGCCGATTGCTCATTAGTCCCTTGCGCCACGTAGAAAACCGCCCTACTTTTGTATACAAGAAATGCCATATTGTTTACACACGGAATAGCTATCGTGCATATACGCATTATTAACCCCAACACAACGTCCTCCATGACCGCTGCTATTCATCAGGCAGCGCAGCAGCAGGCGGGCACTGGCACCACGGTGAGCGCTTCACAGCCGGACGCTGGCCCGGTTTCTATCGAGAGCCATTTCGACGAAGTGATCAGTGCGGTAGGAGTGGCCGAAGAGTTCTAAAAAGCGAATGCGAAGGCGGCATCGATGCCTATGTGGTGGCCTGTTTTGGTGACCCAGGCCTGCTCGCAGCGCGGGAGCTAACCCGTGCGCCGGTAATCGGCATCGCCGAAGCAGCGTTTCATCTCGCCACACTGGTGAGTACACGCTTTTCAATTGTCACCACCCTGGGCCGCACCGGCATTATCGCCGAGCACCTGCTTCAGCAGTAGCGCTTTAGCCACCACTGCCGTCGTATACGTGCCGCTGAAATTCCGGTGTTGGATCTTGAGCACCATCCTGAAGTGGCGTTTACCCGCATCGTCGAAGAGTGCTGCCGCGCCAGGGATGAGACGGTATCGGCGCCATCGTTTTAGGCTGTGGCGGGCATGGCGAATTTGACCAGGAGATCAGCCGCGAAGTGGGCCTGCCGGTAGTAGAAGGTGTTACCGCCGCGCTGAAACTGGCGGAATCACTGGTCAGTTTAAGGGCTGCATACCAGCAAACACGGCGATCTTGCCTACCCACGGCCAAAGATCTTTACGGTAAGTTTTCTGAGCTTTCTGATCTTGCGCTACCGCTTAAGTCATAACAGTTCCAAAAAATAATAGTGACTCAACAACATCTAATAACAATAGCTTAAATAGAGTTTTAAAAAGTACGTCCATTAGCACGCCACGCCGCAAGCGTTTCCCGATACCTAATCGGGATTAATAAAAACCGACAATCTTGCAGGACGACAACATGAGCGCTTCAACCTCGGCTCTTGCGTCAGAAGAACGATCCCTGCTGGATCAAAAGCACTGGGGGCAGAAAGCCTGGCCCTCAACACACCCGAATCATGGGCGCGGCTCCTACTTCCTGGCTTGGTTCGGTGGCTGCGTTTCCATTGGCCCTTTGCCATGGGCTCCAGCGTGGTCGGCACACTGAACCTGTTACAAGCTACGCTGGCCATTGCCATCGTTGCTTTGTAATCGGGATTGCCTTGGCCATCAACGGGGCCGCGGGCTACAAGTACGGCATTCCGTTTATGGTGCAAGCGCGCAGCGCGTTCGGCTTTACGGGCACGCGCTTACCGGGCTTGGTGCGCGCAGTGCCAGCGGTAGTGTGGTACGGCTTTCAAAGCTGGATTGGTGCCGGGGCACTCAATATGGTGTCGGCCACCCTGTTCGGTTTCGACAACCTTATCTTTTACTTTATTACCTTCCAGTTTCTGCAAATTGGCATGTCGGTAATGGGTTTCCAGGGTATCAAGTGGTTAGAGAATATCGGCAGCGCCTTCATCCTCGCCTCGTTGGTGTATATGTTCTACGCCACGGTGCAGCGTTACGGCGATGAGCTTTCCGCCAGCCTGCTGACCATGGAAGGCTCCTGGGGCATGCCGTTCTGGGGCGCGACCATGCTGTTTCTGGGCATCTACAGCACCATGATGCTCAACGTTAGCGACTACTCCCGCGAGCACAAGAAGGGCACCGCCCAAAGCCTGCTGACCACCATTTACGCCATGTCGATTCTGCCCTGCACGCTGTTTATGGGCTTGATCGGCTATATGGTCTCTCAGGCCACCGGCACCGCCGACCCTATCCAGGTGTTTGCCAACGCCGTCGACAACACCCGCTGCTGATGACTACCCTTCTGTTCATCGCCTTCGCCCAGGTCACCACCAACGTACTCAACAACGTGGTACCGCCGACCTATGTATTGATGGACATCTTCAAGATCAAGTTCTCGGTCGCCACGGTGATCGTTGGCTTGCTGGCTTTCGCCACCTTCCCCTGGAAACTGGTTCAGCCGGGCTCCGCTGCGGGCCTGCAGCTATTTGTGCAAACCTACTCTGCCTTCCTAGGCCCGATCTTCGCCATTCTGGTGGTCGATTATTATGTGATTCGCCGCCGCACGCTGGATATCAATAAGCTGTATGACGCCAACGGCCCTTACCAAGGCGTGAACTTAGCCGCTTTCATCGCCACGGCGGTGGGCATTGTTGCGGCGCTCTCTTTCTCGGCGATCTCGTGGTACGCCAGCCTGATACCCGCAGGTGTTACCTACTACCTGCTTATGAAGTACTGGGCTCCCTGCCAGCGCTTTAGCCAGTAACTCCATTTGCCAACCGAAGAGCTAATAAGATGAAAGAGAGCAACGACGTTAGTGACCTGGATATTAAGCACATTGATCCCACGCTGTATAACGAGGATCTCGCACCGCTGAAACCCCAGGATCGTAACTGGGGTGCGTTTGAGATATTTAACGTTTGGTCTAACGATATCCAGAGCCTGTTTGGCTACACTCTGGCGGCCTCGCTGTTTTTAACCTACGGCCTGAACGGCTGGGCGGTGATGGCGGCGATTATTCTGGCGGGCGTGATCGTGATGTTTTTGGTCAACCTCACCGGTAAGCCCAGCGTTAAATACGGCATCCCTTTCCCAGTGATGGTGCGCGCCAGCATGGGCATACGTGGCGCGAACCTACCCGCGATGCTGCGCGCCATCGTGGGGATCTTTTGGTACGGCGTGCAGACCTACTTCGCCTCCACCGCCGTCACCCTTCTAATTACGGCGTTTTTTGGCACAGGCAATGGCAGCACCTTCCTGGGGCTTTCCGGCGTGGCCTGGGTGTCGTTTGTGATTGTGTGGCTATTCCAGATCGCGATTTTCTGGCAGGGCATTGAGCGCATTAAGCACTTTCTCAACTGGGCGGGCCCGTTAGTATACGTGGTGATGTTGGTGCTGATGATCATTGTCTGGTATCAGGCGGGAAGTGAACTGATTCCTGCCATTGGCACTATTTTTAGCGGTGGCAGTGAGACAAGCGGCAGCTCAATCGCGGCCTTTATGGCGATTGTCGGCACCATGGTGGCGTATTTCGCAGCGGTGGTGATCAACTTCGGCGACTTCACCCGCTTTGTGAAAACCGAACGCCAGATGAAGCTCGGCAACCTGTTGGGCTTGCCGCTCAACGTGGCGTTTTTCTCGTTTATCGCACTGATTATTACCGCTGGCACTCTAGTGCTGTTTGGCGAGGCGCTGACCAACCCCGCCGATATCGTCGAGCGTGTAGATTCGCTGCCGCTGACGATTATCGCCGCACTAACCTTCTTTGCCGCCACGGTAGGTATCAACCTGGTCGCCAACTTCATTCCGCCCGCCTACGACCTGGCCAACCTATTCCCCAGCAAAATCAGCTTTAAAATGGGCGGCCTAATTACCGCGGTAATCGCATTCTTTGTCGGCGCGCTGTGGCTTTCGGTCATCAGCCAGATTGGCGTGCCCGGCTTTGTAAATGCGCTAGGTGCCATCGTCGCGCCCTTCTACGGCATTATCGTGGTCGACTACTACCTGATTAAGCGTCAGCACTTGAACATGCAGGAGCTGTTCTCATCAGCACCGGGCAGCGCCTACTACTACGTAAACGGCTGGAACACCCGCGCCCTTCTCGCCTTTGGCGTGGCGGCACTGTTCTCTCTCTCTACCGTGTTAGTACCCGCCCTTTCCGCGCTTGGCGGCTATGGCTGGCTAATCGGTGCAGGCTTAGGTGGGCTGTTTTTTACGGTTTGATGCGGCAGTTTAAGACTGCGCCTGCGTTGGCTCAGCAATAGACAAGTGGGTCGTAACTAGCTGATTAAAAGCTCATACAAGCGCCATCGGTTTTGCCGGTGGCGCTTTTTTGGGTCGCGGGCTGGGGTGGCCAGTGGAAAACCTGCCTGCATCCTCCCATGGCGCTACCAAGCAACGTATTTGGCGGTATCAAAACTCAGTGGAATGAGCTATTTTTTGATCTGTAGTGCGAGTTTTTCTGGTAGGCGCATGGGACATGTGCTTATTTTTCTGAAAAGAATTTGATTAAAGCAATTAAAAAAACAACGAGTTATTAAAATGCTGCATGCGTTTATGCGTAAGTTAAAAAGTGTTCTGGGATGTTTATGCACAAGCGCAATTTTCTGGCGGCCCTAAGTAGGATAAAGTTATTTTTTCATTTCATATCAGACGCTTGTTGCTTATTTATGGTTTTTGGCTTCCCAGGAAAACGCGCATGCGTATGAGTAAACTGTTAGGCAATGCAATGAATAATGCGCCGCTTGCCGATACCGGCACTTCTGATGAAAAAGAAAAAATTCGAGCCATTGTTGCTAGAAGAGGATTGAGTGGCGCAGCAAATAATACCAAGTGGAACGAATTCATAAGTTTTATGAGGCAGCAGGATGAATGGCGGCCTTCATACCGTTTCAAATGGGTAAATGGCCATATTTCAAGATGGGATACCGAATGGTGGTATCACCTACCGTTCCCCTTAATGGGTGTTGAGTGGTTTGATATCGGCCTACATCAAGAGCGACAAGAGGCAGCCTCATCAAAAACAAGGTAATTGACCACTCTCCATGATTCTCCATCAAAATTAAGAGAAATTGGTTTTGAATACGAAGTTTCAGGCGATGTGGTGCGGATTTTTGGCTACCTTCCCAGGTCGCTTGAAGACTTCCCGCCAAGCAATGCCTAACAAGTGGTTCAACCGCTCGCTGGGACGGGCTAAAGCCCGCCCTTAACCAAACGTTAGGGCATTAGACGGAGCTATTGATGTTTTCCCGAAGAACCATATTGACATTGGTCGACGCTCTCAATTTCAAAACGCATGATAAAGTGGAGCGTTTTGCCCTTGAGCTTGAACTTGAGGCCGCTGTTTCTGGCCAGTGGATAAAAGAAAAGAGACATCGATATCAAAGTACTTGATCGCTCATGGCAATGAAAAATCCTCAACTGGAGCACCGTTGGTTGTTGATGTGATTGAGTACCTCATAGAGAATCATACAATTCAGATTTCAGCGCACTCCGAAACAGCCTTGCAAGTGATGGATATGAGCTGACTGATAAAAGCGTCCGACAATCACTTCCTCAAGCTATCCCTTTAACTGAGTCAGAAAACAAACTTCTTTCGATTCTGAATGCTAGGGGGTTAAATGTCGCCATAGGGCACTACGAACAAGCTCTGGCCGCTCACGGTCGCGGCGATTGGGCGGCTACAAATGCCCAATTAAGGTCTTTCGTTGAGGAGTTCTTCAACCAATGCCACGCGCTATTAGGTATAGGGACGGGCCAATCAACACAACAAAAGAAGCAAGATTTAGCAAGCAGCGGTTTCTTTATCTCTCAATATAACGAGTTTTTAGGCAATGGCTCGGGATTCGTTGAAGGCTTTTGGAAACGGCTGCACCCTCACGGGTCGCACCCAGGCCTTTCTGAGTCTGCGGATTCAACATTTCGGTTACACATGGTTCTGTTGGTCTTACATCACTATGCAGAGAGGCTTGATGAAAAGTTGCCCTAACAAGGCCAGGCACGGCGACGGCTTTTCCGTTGCGGCTTCGCCTCCACAACAAAGCCGCGCGTGCTAGCGGCGTTAGAGCTATATCAGGGAGAATGCTATGAGTGAAGCAGTAATGATCAAAGAGCCGGAACCTCGTGAAAAGCTCTTGATGATTATTTATGAGGTGTTGGCGGACCTTTCTATCAATGAAGATGCTGAAAAGCGATTTGAAAATTTAGTCGAGAAAGGAATGCATAAGGTCGATTTTGATCGTGTCACTCATGCACGAACAATAGAAGCACAAGAAAACTTTCGAATGCTCGCTCAGGACATCCGAGACAGGTTGCACGGCGTCAAGTCGGTAGTTGAAGTAGAAGATATTGAAAATAGCTTGTCTACTTTATGTCCAATTTACCCAATTTGTTGATCGATGATGGAAGAAAAAACTCAAAAAGCTTTTGATTTTGCTGCTGATTTAGTAAAGCAGCTGATTACCTTGTCGACAGCGATCATAGCTTTAACAGTTACGTTCGCCAAAGACATTTTCGCCGAGAATGGAGATTGCTTTTCGGGCTGGCTTGTCGCCGCTTGGATAACCTATTTCTTATCAATTATTTTTGGCGTCTGGGCGCTTATGGCATTAACAGGAACACTTGACCCCCCGAAAAATAAAAGCCCTTCCTTATCTATTCAGGGCGGAAATTGTAGGCTGCCAACAGGCTTGCAGATACTTGCCTTTTTAATGGGAATTGGTCTGACGATAACATATGCGATCAAGTCGCTCTAACAAAGCCATGAAATTCGCTCCCTACAGTCGCCGGACGCTCGCAAGCTCGCGCCGTTTATGGCGGCGTAAGAGCATCATTGATCCAGGAGGCGGGGAAAGTATGACAATATCACACCTCTCCCATGTTAGGAGCATCAGCCATGAGCATGCACCGAAAAACCATCACGCTGACTGAACAGCAAAACGACTGGGTGAAAGCCCAGATTGAAAGCGGTCACTATGGCAATGATAGTGAATACATCCGCGATCTTATCCGAAGGGATCAGCAGGCCAAACAACGTCTTGCCATGCTGAGGCAAGCCCTCGTTGAGGGTGAGTCAAGCGGGAACCCGAAACCCCTGGATATATCGGCTATTAAGGCGGCTGGCCGTAAGCGGATCAAGGCGGTTGATTAGTGCTTGAGTTGAATGTCACGCCAAAGGCGGAATCAGATCTCATCGGAATTTGGGTGTATACCTGTGAGGAATGGGGCGTTGATCAGGCGGATAATTACCTGGATCGGCTTGAGACCGGCATGAAACGGCTGATTGATCATCCATCACTTGGCGCGAACTACGACCATGTTTTTTCTGGGTATCGCAGATTACAGGTCGAGCACCACGCTGTTTTTTATCAACTGCATGACTCGAAAGTGCTCGTTGTTCGTGTGCTTCATGAGGACATGGATGCTCCGGAAAGGCTTTTGAAGTAGTAGGAGCTATATTCTCGGCGCAGCTTCAATATCACCGCCCCGTGCCGTTGCCCCCAACAAGCTGCAGCTTGAGCCATCAACCTCATCCCCCAAATATCTGCTGCAAATCCGGCACATTCTCCTCCTCTTCGACCATGGATAGCGACGCCTCAATAGCTTTTAGATGGCGGCTCATAAAGGCTTTGGCGCGTTCGCCGTTGCCTGCTTCCAGGTAGCCGATCAGGTCGTCGTGGTCATGGGATTCACAGCCTAAATGGCCGCGATGGCCGTAGACGGCGAGTATCAGTGAAGAACGCGAACAGAGGCGTTCAACAAACTCTGCCAGGGTGGCGTTGCCTGAGAGCTGCGCTAAACGCACATGGAAGTCGGCCGATAGGCGAATAGCCACGCTCTGTTGGCCGCTGCGCAGCGCTTGGCGCTCTTGCGGGCCATTTCGCGCAGCTCCGCTGCTTCTTTTTCGCCCATGCGCCGCGCCACATCGGGCATTAATCCGCACTCGATTAACTGGCGGGCATCGAACACGTCTTTGGCTTCATCGGCGGTGGGCCGGGTAACGCTGGCGCCACGGCGCGGTGTTAGCGTGACTAACTGCTCCAGCGCCAGGCGCTGCAGGATTTTACGAATACCGGTGCGACTAATGCCAAAGACTTCCGCCAGCGCATCTTCGCGCAACCGTGCGCCGGGCTTTAAGCGCTGCTCGACAATGGCATCGCTCACGGAGCGATAAATGGCGTCGTGGCGTTCATCGCCCTCTTTGCTATTTTTCGTTTCTTTAGCAGGAGCGCGCCGTTTTTCCGGCGCCTGCGCATCACTCATAGCTATCCTCTCTGATCATTCCTCCCAAGCGGCAATCATATCGCGCTCTTCATCGCTCATGTTGGTCATATTGCCTAACGGCATATAGCGGCTGGTCACGACCTGCTGAATTTGTGCCTTTTGCCCGAGGATTTCATCCCAGCTATCGAAAGCAATCCCCGCGGGCGGTGCTGAAAAACCGGCATGCTCAGGGTTGCGAGCATGACACTGAACACAGTGCTGCTCAATCAAGCCGGTGATTTGTTCCTGATCCGGCCCTTGCGCGCCGTCATTACCACTAGGCGACGATGAACTTGGTGCGGCCACCCAAAACGCTAACAGAATAAGCCCTACCCCAACGGCGGGATACGCTGGCTGGGTTTTGCCTGCATGCATCAACACAAAGAATTGACGGATTAAAGCACCGGCAAAGATAAACAGCACCATCACGACCCGGCAAGCTCGTGGGAGTAGATAAAGGAGTAGTGATTACTCACCATCAACAACACGACCGGTAGCGTGAAGTAGGTGTTATGCACCGAGCGCTGCTTGCCGCGTTTGCCATCCAAAGGATTAGGCGCACCGCCTGCCTTCATGGCTTTTACCATGCGGCGCTGGCCGGGAATGATCCAGAAGAAAACGTTGGCTGACATTGCCGTCGCCATCACCGCACCTGTGAGCAGAAAGGCAGCACGGCCGTGAACATCTGCGTGCTGAGGTAGGCAACGACCACCATCATTACGGCAACAGCGACACTGAGCAGGCCGTCGCGATCCATATTGGGGCTAATGCGTTTACACAGCTCGTTATAAACCACCCAACCGCCCAGCAAAAATGCCAGCGCCAGCACGTTGGCCTGCCAGCCCGTCATGCTGGCTGCCCACTCCCAGGGACTATTGGGGTTTACCAGATAGAAGCCCGGATTGACCATGTAGAGAATCACAAACAGCGCAAAGCCGGAAAGCCAGGTGGTGTAAGCTTTCCAGAATGACCAGTGCAGATCATTGGGTAACTTGGCAGGTGCGGTAGCGTACTTCTGGTTGTGGTAAAAACCACCACCATGCACCGACCACATTTCGCCAAACACACCCTTCTGGCGGTCTTCCTCAGCTTTCGGTGTGCGCAGGCTATTATCCAGCATTACAAAATAGATCGACTCGCCGATCCAGGCGATGGCCGCAATCACATGCAGCCAGCGCAGCAGCAAATTAACAAAATCGATTAGATACGCTTGCATAACGGAAGTCCCTTATCAGCTACCGCGGTAAGTTGAGTAGCCATAGGGCGAGAGAAGTAGCGGCACATGGTAGTGCTGGCTGGCATCCGCAACGCCAAAGCGCAGCGGGATAACATCTAGAAAGCGCGGTTCGGCAGCTTCAACGCCTTGAGCACGCAGGTAGTCACCGGCATGGAACACCAGTTCGTACTCGCCTGGCGTGAGCGCATCACCCTCTAAAATGGGCGCATCGCAACGCCCGTCACTGTTGGTGATCACGGTACTCAGATGCTGGCGCTCACTGCCGGTAAGGCGAAACACCTCAATGGTAATCCCCTGACCGGGCTGACCTTTGGCGGTATCCAGTACGTGGGTGGTTAAACGTCCCATAGCCGCTCCTTGTTGATTATTGATGACGTTGCTTGACCTATTGGTCAAAGAGTACCGTTACTGATATTTATTGTATACAGTAAGTCCAACCCTGCACATTTAGATCCACGTTTGCTTTGAATCACGTATGTTGTAAAAACTTAAACCGCTTAGGAGAGTTCCAGTGCCCACACCGCAACCGTTACTGCTTTCACCCGCGCCTAGCAAGTGCAGTCTTGAAATGCTGACTCATCACTATGGGGATGTTTATGAACACTCCCCCTGGGTGGCCGAAGCTGCCTGGCAGCACGGCCTGGCTGAAGCCCACGACGAGCCTGACGCATTAGCCGAGCTGATGGGGCTTATGTTGCAGCAGGCGAGCAACGAACAGCAAATTAAGGTGATTCAGGCGCACCCTGACCTGGCAGGCAAAGCCGCTATGGCAGGTGAATTAACCCAAGACTCAACCAGCGAACAAGCAGGCGCCGGGCTTGACCAGTGCAGCCCTGAGGAGTTTGCGCGCTTTGAATACCTTAATGCGGCGTACAAGGAGAAGTTTGGCTTTCCTTTTGTGATTGCCGTTAAAGGGCTGGATCGACATGCCATATTAGCAGCCTTCGAGGAGCGCCTGAACAACGATGCGGCTACCGAGCGCCAAACGGCAATTGAGCAAATTATTCGCATTGCGCGCTTTCGGTTAAGGGCGCGGGCCGAGCAATAAAACGAAGCGTTGAAGACTATTCGTTGATCGGGCTATTGCATTTATTTCTTGTATACACTTTTATTGGCTAATGGATGCAAGAAGAAAACAATGTCACCCACAGCGAATAAAGGCTCTCTATGTCCACACTGCCCGATGCCAAAACGCGGCCTTCGCGTACCATTAATCAAAACCCCGATGCGATGCCGCCGTTATCAAAAGCGATCCCGCTAGGCCTCCAGCACATCATGGCCATGTTCGCTGGCAACGTGACACCGCCGATTATTATTGCTGGCGTGATCGGCGCTAATCCGGCGGAGCAGATCTTTTTAATTCAGGTGGCACTGTTTGTTGCGGGGGTATCCACGCTGGTACAAACCATCGGCATCGGCCCGATAGGCGCACGCCTACCGATTGTGCAGGGCACTAGCTTTGGCTTCTTGCCGGTGGCGCTGCCGCTGGCGAAAGCGTTTGGCCTACCCGCCGTTCTGGGCGCTTCCTTTGTAGCAGGGCTGCTGCAAATTGTGCTCGGTGCGTTTTTAAAGAAGATTCGCCACTGGTTCTCTCCAGTAGTCACCGGCATTGTGGTGCTATTGATCGGGATTACATTGATGCCGGTCGGCCTCAATTACGCCGCGGGCGGTGTGGGGGCGGATGACTTTGCATCACCCAGCAACTTGTTGCTGGCGCTCTTTGTACTCAGCGTGACGATTGCCGTTCATCAATATGGGCGGGGCTTTATCAAAGCATCCTCTATTCTATTTGGCTTATTGGCTGGCTACATAGTGGCCATTGCCCTTGGAATAGTTGATTTTACGTCACTGAGTAACGCTGCCTGGTTTGCACTCCCCAAGCCGCTGGAATACGGCATGACGTTTTCGGGCACCGCAATCATTGGCATGACGCTGATTATGTTCGTGGTTGGGTTAGAAACGATCGGCAATATCTCTGCGATTACGACCACAGGGGCAGGCGCCCGGCGAAGGATCGCGAGCTTTCCGCGGCGTGATGGCCGATGGTGTGGCCACTTCATTGGCAGCGGTTTTCAATACTCTACCCAACACCGCTTACGCTCAAAATGTTGGTTTGATTACCCTCACCGGCGTGGTGAGTCGCCATGTGGTTACCATCGGTGGGTTGCTATTAATTGCCATGGGGCTATTTCCCAAGCTGGGAGGACTGGTGGCCGCCATGCCGCCTGCGGTTCTTGGCGGTGCGGGCGTCGTCATGTTCGGCATGATTGCATCGGCGGGTCTTAAAATTATCAAAGAGTGCGAGCTGGATCAGCGCAACATGCTGATAATTGCCGTTTCGCTAAGCCTGGGTATCGGTCTACCAGCCGTCGAGGCGATTTCAGAAACCATGCCGGGGCAGCTAGGGCTGCTGCTTAAGTCGGGCTTAGTGCCTGCCGCCCTCGCCGCTTTATTACTAGACGCCATTTTACCAGGCAAACCTGACAGGCGTGCCAAACTGGCCAAGGCCGAAGCGGAGTATCAAAACCGTTAATCATGCACTGATGAGCGGGTGCAAATAAAAACGCCGCACCCTCGGGGCGCGGCGTTTTAAAGCGGTGGTACAGTTAAATTACTGCTTGGCGGTCTCTACCGCTTTCTTAGTGGTCTCTTCTGCCATTTTTTGGCTGTCTTGAGCGAAGCTTTGGCCGATGGAAGTTACTTTTTCCGTGTCGCCCTTCACTCGTTCCATAAATTCGCCAGCCGTTTTTTGCTGGGTTTCCATGGCTTTTTTGAAGCTGTCGGGGTCTTTGACATCAAGCCAAGTGCGCGCTTGCGCAATCGCCATGTCCGAGTAGGCACGGGCTGCATCTAACTGTGCACTCACCAGCTGATCATAGTAATCTAGCGCTGTCAGCGTGTAAGAACGCATCGGTGAAACAAAAACGGACTCAAACTGCTGCGTGGTTTTCTCAGTCGCTTTGTTCATAATAGTACCTCCAAGAGTGAGCTAGCACATAAACACGCCTTGATTAGGCGGTTCTTAGCCAGGCTTTTGCCTCTGCTGTCCTTAAAGCTAGCAGTGCTTTTTGTGCAGCGCAACATGATTTTTCCTCATGCTGCGCCTGCTCACTCACAAATAGTTAGAACGGCTGACAGCAGCCTGCTACTAGCGGTTACCGAACAAGTGCTTACGCGCCTGCTCATCCATTTCCACGCCGGCTTGGGGATTGACGTCTTCGACCAATGCATAAGCTCGACGTACGGCCGGGCGTGCTTTGATCATGTCAAACCAGCGCTCCAAGTCGGGAAACTCGTCCAGGGTTTGACGCTGTTTTTCCCAGGGAACAATCCAGGGATAGATCGCCATGTCAGCAATCGAGTAGTCATCGCCACCGACATAAGTGTGATGCGCCAAGCGTTGGTCTAGCACGCTATAAAGCCGATTGGTTTCGCGCACGTAGCGCTCAATGGCGTAATCGATCTTTTGCGGCGCATAGTGGCAAAAGTGATGGTTTTGGCCTGCCATGGGCCCTAGCCCACCCATTTGCCAGTGCAACCACTGCAATACGATATAGCGCTCGCGGCCTGCAGAGGGTAAGAAGAGGCCACTCTTATCGGCCAGGTACTCGAGGATAGCGCCCGACTCAAACATCGATAGCGGCTGGCCACCATCCTGTGGTGAGTGATCGACAATAGCGGGAATTCGATTATTGGGGGCGATAGTGAGAAATTCAGGATCAAACTGCTCGCCTCGGCCAATGTTAATCGGCTTCACTCGGTACGCCAGATTGGCTTCTTCGAGCATGATGGAGATTTTATGGCCGTTAGGTGTTGTCCAATAATACAGGTCAATCATTGCCATCTCCTTGATGAAAACCTTGATTCACTCGCAATGAGCCACCAAGATTTCAAAATTTATCGAGCGGTACTTTAGCGTACCGCCCTGTTAGCCATATCGCGCCGTTGGCGTTATATATCGCGTACGGTCAGGGCATTACTGGCAGCCCCATTGTGCACGTTGAGCATACGCTTGAACCACTCATCCACCGGGTCGCCAGGCTCTACTACCGCCTGTGTCGATACAACGTGAGCCCACATCATGCTGCCAAACAGCAGGTAATCTGAGCCGCTGGGTGCGTCACCGTCTAAAAAGGTGCTCTCCCGCAGCAGGTCACGTACCGGTGCCAGCGCCTTCTTGAGCTGCTGCTTACCCTGCTCGGGCTGATGGAACTCTTCCAGCGTGCAACCAAACCGCGCTTCGCGTGTTTCGCGGAAATAGCTACGGTCGTCTGGGTGGACGGCTGCAAATAAATCCATGGCAATAATGCGGAATAGCGCAGGGTTTATGCTGCGCTCAACAAAGTATTTGAACAGTAATACCCGCTGATAGCTGACGCCCTCACCCAACACGGGTGCCTCGGGATACGCCTTATCCAGGTAGCGCATAATCTCGAAACTGTCGGTAACGACCTGATCACCGTCGCAGAGCACCGGCACTTTGTCGTAGTCGGCAAACGCCAGCGCTTTCTTATCGAGGAATCGCCACGCTACGGAGGTGAACTCCAGCCCTTTGTGGGCGAGTGCCATACGTACGCGCCAGCAGTAAGGTGAGAAGCGGAGCCGTTCGTCCCGGCCGCACAGATCATAAAGAGTCATTGCCACTGCCATAACCTCCGTGTGGTTGATCATAGTGAGTACACAGCATTTCAGCCGATAACAATGAGCGTAAGACAACTACGACGCAACTAGCGAGTTCTGTACTCATCCTTTCGCTGGCAACTGTACTGTCTATTAGTCTAATGACTCAGCGCCTTTAGACTTACCCCCGACTACCAAAAAACCATTTAAAACATATATATAAGAAAATAAAAGCCGTGAAAAACTAGCTATCAAACAAGCACTTAAGTGGTAAGACCAATTTTCCAATGTAGTCATATGATTAGCCTAATCGTATCTTTCACCTACACCCGACTGGCGGTACGACTGCCAGACGGTTATTGCGGAGCATACCAAATCAATAACAAGGGGCAGTTCCTTCCATGAATGAAACGATACTTGCACTTCTGGCCTTCCTGCCGCTGTTGCTGGCCGGTATTTTGCTCATAGGGTTTAAAATACCTGCCAAGATAGCGATGCCGATTTTTTCCTGACCGCGGCCATTATTGGCTTAACCGCTTGGGATATGTCCTTTAGCCGCGTGGCGGCGTCGACCATCCAAGGCCTGATTCAAACTGCGGGTCTCCTATGGATCATATTTGGCGCCATACTGCTGCTTAATACGCTTAAGCACTCCGGCGGTATTACGGCTATCCGTAATGGTTTTTCAGGCATTAGCCCTGACCGCCGTGTACAGGCGTTGATTGTTGCCTGGCTGTTCGGCTGTTTTATCGAAGGGGCCTCAGGCTTCGGTACGCCCGCCGCGGTAGCTGCACCGCTAATGGTCGCTCTTGGCTTCCCGGCGCTTGCTGCTGTGGTCGTGGGTATGATGATTCAATCAACGCCTGTCTCGTTTGGCGCGGTGGGCACGCCTATTGTGGTCGGGGTTGGTAGTGGCCTGGATCGTGCTGGCATTAGCGCGAACTCGACTCGGTAGGCTCAAGCTGGGATGTCTTCTTCCAACTAGTCACCAGCGAAGTGGCGATTACTCACGGCATCGTGGGCATTTTAATGCCGCTGATTCTCGTTACCGTGATGGTGCGTTTCTTCGGTGCCAACCGTTCCTGGAAAGAGGGACTGTCGATTACCCCCTTCGCCATCTTTACCGGTATCTGCTTCGTAGTGCCTTACATGCTGGTGGGCGTGCTGTTGGGCCCTGAATTCCCGTCAATGATCGGCGCGATGGTGGGCTTGGCGATTGTCGTACCGCTGCCAAACGCGGCTTTCTGATGCCTAAAGATACCTGGGATTTCCCCGAGTCCTCTTCTTGGCCAGACGAGTGGATCGGCAACCTGCAGATCAAGCTTGACGACGTTGTCGGCAGAGCGCCGATGTCCACCTTTAAAGGCTGGGTACCCTATGTGCTGCTCGCACTGTTTTTGGTGGCCTCTCGCATTATTGAGCCCCTCAAAACAGCACTTACCTCTATTAACCTCAGTTGGAACAATATTCTTGGTGAAGCGGGCATCAGCGGTGGGGTTCAGCCGCTCTACTTGCCCGGCGGTATTATAATTGCCGTGGTCATTGTGACCTATTTCCTGCACCGCATGAATCCGCAAAAGATTAGCGCTGCGGTGTCTGAATCTACCAAAACGATTTTTGGGGCGGGTTTCGTTTTGATCTTTACCGTGCCGATGGTGCGCATCTTGATCAACTCCGGCGTTAACGGCGCAGACCTTGTTTCAATGCCGGTAATGATGGCCCAGGCAGTGGCCAGTAGCGTAGGCGGCATTTACCCCTTCTTTGCCCCAGCGGTAGGGGCGCTGGGCGCCTTTATTGCAGGTTCCAACACGGTATCCAATCTAATGCTGGCGGAGTTCCAGTTTAGTGTTGCTGAAACCCTGGGCCTCTCTACGGCCATGATGGTAGCGCTGCAGGCCGTGGGTGCGGCGGCAGGTAATATGATTGCCATCCATAACGTGGTCGCGGCGTCAGCAACGGTCGGGCTGTTAGGCCGTGAAGGCGCCACGCTGCGTAAGACGATTCTGCCCACCATCTACTACCTCATCTTTGCCGGTACCATCGCACTGATTGCGTTCTACGTTATTGGCGTCACAGATCCGTTGATGTGATGTAATGTGAGCTAGCGCTCGTATACGCTACGCTAGAAACACAAACCCCCAGGCCTAAACCTGGGGGTTTTGTCGTTTTGGTGAGATCAATCTAGCCAGCTAGCGTCAGTCTATTCGCTTTAGCTCATGGCTGTGGCGTTTACCGCGCTCGACATAGCCCTGGGCATTCTTTTTCATACCCGCAACGGCCTCATCAGAAAGCTCCCGCACCACCCTGGCAGGCGAGCCAACGATTAACGAGTTAGGCGGAAACACCGCGCCCTCCTTAATAAAGGCACCGGCACCCACCAGGCTATTCTCACCAATCACCGCGCCATTGAGTACTACCGCCTGTATACCGATTAAGCAGCCATCGCCTACGGTGCAGCCATGCAGCATAGCCTGATGCCCGACCGTCACCCCTTTTCCTACTTTAAGCGGAAAGCCTGGGTCAGCATGGAGAACCGCACCATCCTGAACATTGCTCTCTTCGCCTATCTCCAGATGGTCACTGTCGCCGCGCAACACGGCCTGATACCAGACGCTTGAATGTGCCTTTAAGGTCACTTGGCCGATAACATCCGCCGTTTCCGCGATGTAGACCTCGTCGTGAATCTCTGGGCGATACTCACCGTATTGATAAATGGCCACATTGATCTCCTGGGTTGTTGTTGGTGTTCCGCATTCAGGCTAGCGCTTGCTCCAGCAATCGGGCAACGTGAATCGCTTCGCGGCCACTTCCATCGTGAATCTGATGGCGACAGCTCGTGCCATCGGCAATCAATACGGCGTTGCTATCCGCTTTTCGAATTGCAGGTAAAAGCGAGAGCTCCGCCATTTTCAGTGAGGCGTCGTAGTGCTCTGCTTCATAGCCGAAGCTGCCTGCCATACCACAGCATGAGGACTCGATAGTCTCGACGTTGAGGTCAGGAATCCAGCCCAGCACTTGCTCAACGGGGCGCAACGCATCAAACGCCTTTTGATGGCAGTGACCGTGCAGCAGCGCTCGATCGTAGTGCAGCGGCTTAAGTTCGAGGAGAAGCTGATCTTCGGCACGCGCCTTGACCAGAAACTCTTCAAACAGATAGGCCGATGACGACAGTGCTTTAGCCTCTTCGCCAAAGCCGTACTGAAGGAATTCATCGCGCATGGTGAGCAGGCAAGAGGGTTCCAAGCCCACTATCGCCACGCCGCGTTCGACAAACGGCATCAGGTGCTCAAGGGTGCGTTTGGCTTCCGCTTTGGCTTTATCAAACTGGCCCGACGATAAGTAGGTTCGACCACAGCAGAGTGGCCGTTGGCCTTTGGTAATATTGAGATGCACGCGGTACCCCGCGGCTTCCAGCACCCGCTTGGCTGCCTTGGCATTTTCGCCCTCCATATAGTTATTGAAGGTATCCACAAACAGCAGCACTTCGCGCTCCGAGGCAAATGACGATTGCGACGCCTCGGCACTGGCGAGAAAATTACCGTTAAACAGCGGCAACGAGCGTTGGGGCGCCAGCTTTAACGCCTGCTTGATCTGTTTGGCCAGAAACGGCACTCGCTCCACGCCATTTACCAGAGCAGAAAACTTGCTGGCCCAGGGCGCGTAGCGCGGCATCTCGCCGACCATGCGATCACGCAGTGATAACCCATTGGCACGAGCGCGTGCGGTGCGGGCTTCGATCTTGAACTTCGCCATATCGACCCCCGTGGGGCAATCCCGCTTGCAGCCCTTACAAGATACGCAGAGATCAAGCGCTTCTTTCACGTCGTCACTGGCGAGCCCTGACTTACCCAATTGGCCTGAGAGCACCAAGCGCAGCGTATTGGCTCGGCCGCGGGTCAGGTGCTGCTCGTCTCTCGTGATACGGAAGCTCGGACACATGGTGCCCGCATCAAACTTACGGCAGTGGCCGTTGTTGTTACACATCTCTACCGCCATGGCCAAGCCATGGGTCGCATCGCCGCCGCTGCCAGGCGGTGTTTGCTCACCGGTGAGTGGGACGCGCTTTACATTCCAGGCGGACCAGTCGAATACTGGGGTAAGCGGGATTGTGGTGTAGCTTTTAGGAAAACGAAAATAGCGCTCGTCGTCCATTTTGGGGGTATCGACGATTTTGCCCGGGTTGAAGAGGTTTTCCGGGTCGAACAGCTGCTTGATTTCGCGGAAGGCATTGTTGACCGTTTCGCCAAACTGCCACGCTACCCACTCGCCACGGCAAATTCCGTCGCCATGTTCCCCGGAGTAAGCGCCTTTGTATTCGCGGACTAACGCGGAGGCCAGCTCGGCGATTTCGCGCATTTTTTCTGCGCCGTCGCGGCGCATATCAAGAATCGGCCGTACGTGCAGTGTGCCAACGCCTGCATGGGCGTACCAGGTACCTTCGGTGCCGTAGCGGTTAAATACCTCGGTGAGCTTGTCGGTGTACTCGGCCAGGTGTTCAAGCGGCACCGCGCAATCTTCAATAAAGGAGACCGGCTTACCGTCGCCCTTCATGCTCATCATAATGTTGAGCCCGGCTTTGCGCACGTTCCACAGCGCTTTCTGCTCAGCCGCTTCGGGCATATCCACCACGCTGCCCGGCAGGCCTAAATCGCCCATCAATTCATTAAGCCCACTCAGCGCTTCAAGCTGCGTTACATGGTCGTGACCGGCAAACTCCACCAGCAAAATGGCTTCCGGCTTGCCAATCAGCGCCTTCTCAATGACCGGGCGGAACGCTGGGTTCTCCAGCGACAGCTCAATCATGGTGCGGTCAACCAGCTCGACCGCCGTGGGGCCGAGCTTGACGATATGCTGGGTGAAATCCATCGCCTGATAAAAGGTCGGGAAATTCACCACGCCCAGCACCTTCTGCTCGGGCAGCAGTGAAAGCCTGAGCTTAATACGCTGGCTTACTCCTAGCGTACCTTCCGAGCCTACCAGCAGATGGGCCAGGTTGGCGCGCCCATCAGGGTCGTAGGGCATAGGGTTTTGGCAATCAAATAGATCCAGGTTGTAGCCACCCACCCGACGCAGCACTTTGGGAAAGTGATCACGAATTTCAGGGCTCACACGCTCCGCAATCGCCTTCACCTGCTGGGCAAGGCGCTGCTCCTGCGAGCCTTCCGCGAATCTGTCAACGAAACCAAAACTCGCCGCGCTGCCGTCAGCCAATAGTGCTTCCACGCCCAGCACGTTGTGCACCATATTGCCGTAGAAGATTGACCGTGACCCACAGGAGTTATTGCCTGCCATGCCCCCAACGGTGCACTGTGCGCTGGTGGAAACATCTACCGGATACCAGAGCCCGTAGGGTTTGAGCCAAGCGTTGAGGTGGTCGAGAACGATGCCCGGCTCAACCACCACGGTGCGCGCCTCGGCGTCAAACTCAACCACCTGATTGAGCCAACGGGTGGTGTCGATTACCAGCGCTTCGCCGACGGTTTGGCCACATTGGCTAGTGCCCGCGCCCCGGGCCAAAATCGGCACTTTGGCATCACGGGCAATATCCAGGGCAATTTTCAGATCTTCCTGGTGGCGCGGAATGATCACACCTATCGGCGTCACCTGATAAATCGAAGCGTCGGTTGAATAGCGCCCCCGAGTGGCCCGGTCAAACAGCACCTCCCCGGCCATCTCTCGGGATAACCGCTCGGCTAGTTCGCCGAGCGGTTTAATCTTGGCATCACGGGACGGGTGTTGGTTCGTCAGAGACGTCATGTGGCTCTCCCCCGTCGTTTAGCGTTTGCCTGCGTTAAGCGGGTTGGCGGCAAAGTAGTCTAAAGCAGCCGTCACGCCACTGCCTTTAAGATCAACGCCCGCCAGCTTCATGCCTGCCTCACAGCCGCCGAGAGTGGCAATTAGGGTAAGGTCGTTGCAGTCGCCCAAATGGCCGATCCGGAACATCTTGCCCTTGGCCTTACCTAGCCCCATACCCAGTGAAAGATCAAAACGCTCATAGATAATCTTGCGTATCGCATCTGCATCGACACCTTCAGGCATCACAACGCCCGTGAGTACCGGCGAGTAAACCGAAGGATCTACACACTGAATCTCAAGCCCCCACGCTTCTACCGCCGCGCGCACCCCAGCGGCCCAGCGTTGGTGGCGAGCCAGCACGTTGTCCATGCCTTCATCCAACAGCATATCCAGCGCTTCATTCAGGCCATAAAGCAGGTTGGTGCTGGGCGTGTAGGGCCAGTAGCCGTTTTTGTTAGCCTCTAGAATTTCATCCCATGCCCAGAAGCTTTTGGGCAATTTCGCCTGCTTGCTGACCTCAATCGCTTTGGGTGAAAGCGCGTTAAAGCTGATGCCCGGCGGCAGCATCAGGCCTTTCTGGGAGCCGGAGACGGTAACATCAACACCCCATTCATCATGACGATAATCGGCACTGGCCAAACCGGAAATGGTATCGACAATCAACAGCGCGGGGTGGCCCGACGCGTCGATGGCTTTACGCACGGCGGCGATGTCACTAGTCACGCCGGTCGAAGTCTCGTTGTGTACTACACATACAGCCTTAAGCTCGTGACCGGTATCCTCTTTCAGGCGTGCTTCGATCATGTCGGCCTGAACACCGTGGCGCCAGCCTTCGTAGCCCGGCAACCCCAGAAACTCAGGCTGTATGTCTAAACGCAGGGCCATTTTGTGCCACAGAGTGGCGAAGTGTCCGGTCTCGAACATTAGCACCTGATCGCCAGGTGATAAGGTATTGGCCAGTGCCGCTTCCCAGGCACCGGTGCCCGACGCCGGGTAAATAATCACCGGGTTCTCGGTTTTGAAGATTTTTTGAATCTTGCTCAACAGCTCAAGGCCCAGAGCGCCAAACTCAGGCCCGCGGTGATCAATCGTAGGCAGGCTCATCGCCCGTAAAATGCGGTCTGGCACCGGAGAGGGGCCAGGAATTTGCAAAAAGTGACGGCCGGATGGATGAAAATTAAGTTTTAACATGGTGACGTTCCTGTTTGTTGTTGTACGGCTCGTGGTTGGATCTGTCGATTAGCGTTATTGAAAATGGATAATGAATGCAATCACACACATCAAAAAAGCGTTATTTGATACATCCTTCAGCACGTAAAGCGTCAAGCTCCGCGCCAGAGAGCCCTAAACTATCGAGCACTTCGTCGGTGTGCTGGGCAAAGAGCGGTGCCGGGCTGCGAATTTGCGACGGAGTCTCTGAAAACTTGCTCGGAAACCCGATGGTTTTCATTTTGCCTATCACCGGGTGCTCCATCTCCTGCACCATGCCCCGCGCTAAATAGTGCTCATCCTGCATGGCCTGAGCGAAGTCATTAATAGGTCCGGCAGGCACGCCCGCGCTGTCACACAGTACTAGCCACTCATCAACGCTTTGATTCGCCATTAGTTCTTCAAGCAGCGCCTCCAGCTCTTCAACGTGCTGACCGCGATCCTGATTGGTAATAAAGCGGGGATCCTGCATTAGCTCATCGCGCTTTAGTACTTCCTGGCAGAAGCGCTCCCAGGTGCGTTGGTTGGCGCAGCCGAGCATTAAATAACCATCGCTGGCTTTAACGGCCTGATAAGGCGCGGAAACACGATGGCGCCAGCCCGTTGGCCCAGGCACGGTGCCTTCAGAGAAATAGGCCGCAGCTTCCCAGGTAAACCAGGGCAAACCACACTCGGTGATGGCGATATCGATATGCTGGCCGGCGCCGGTTTTCATCTTGTGGATACACGCCGCCAGAATCGAGTAGACCGCCGTCAGCCCACCGCCAATATCGTAAACCGCAATACCGGTTTTCAGCGGGCGTTTGCCCTCTTCCCCGGTCATCGACATCAGGCCTGTCATCCCTTGCGCCACCAGGTCAAAGCCCCCTTTGTGGCTATAGGGCCCGGTTTGACCATAGCCTGAAATGGAGCAGTAGACGATGCCAGGATTGATTGCCTTGATGGTGTCATAGTCGATCTCAAGCGACTTGGTCACCCCAGGCCGATAGTTCTCAACGATGACATCGGCATCAGCGGCTAAGCGGTAGAAGATCTGTCGCGCCCGTTCGTCTTTAAGATTCAGCGAGATACTTTTTTTGTTGCGGTTAATCTGTGAAAAGCAGGTCGATTCGCCATTCACGTAAGGGCCCATTTGGCGGCTGTCGTCTCCGCCATTAAGCTTCTCAACTTTGATAACTTCTGCGCCCATGTCGGCCAGTACCATGGTGCAGTATGGGCCAGCCATTATTTGCGACACGTCCAGTACTTTTATGTCTTGTAGGGGAAGCATGCGCTTTCCTCCCAATTAGTAGTTTTAGGCTATGTCCGAAACTAGTGGCCAGACCACTCAAACGGCGTTTTATTGACGAACTTATCCACCGCCGCGGCAAAATCTCGACTCATATAGCAAGAGGTTACCCAGTCGTCGCTGGCATCCGCTGGAAGGCGACGCTGCTCAATCGCACGGCCAATCAGGGCCTTGCTGGCCTGAAGCGTCAGTGGCGCTCGTTTAGCAAAGGCCTCAGCCAGCGCAGCCACTTCGGCGTAAATTGCATCAGCGTCAAACAGCTGATTTATCAGGCCTGCCGCATGGGCTTCTTCAGCACCAAACAGCCGCGCCATCATCAGCGCTTCCTTGGTACGTGCAACGCCAAGCATGTCGATCATGCGTGAGACGTTGCTAATCGAGAGTGTATTGCCCAGCGTTTTGGCAATCGGCACACCAAACTTCAGCGTTGGGGTCGCATAGCGAAAGTCGCACACCAGCGCAATCGCAGCACCGCCCCCCACGCAGGCCCCTTCAATCAGCGCCAGGGTTGGCTTGGGAAAGGTTTCCAGCTTGCCCACCACGCGATCAATGCGCCGTTCATAGCCAATCGCGTCTTCAGGCTGAGCAAAACCCGAAAACTGGCTGATATCGGTTCCTGCCACAAAGGCTTCACCACCGACACCGTGCAAAACCACGGCATACACAGTGTCATCCTCTGCCAATTGATCGCAGTACTTTTCCAGGGCGTCATACATCTCCCAGGTCATGGCATTGCGGCTCTGGGGCCGGTTAAAACCAATCCAGGCCACACCGTTGCGAACCTCATAAGTGACGCTGTCGATAGACGGTATTACGTTTGTGTTGCTCATCAGCTTCTCCTTTATGGTGCGCTATACCGGAGGACATCTTCCGACGAAAAACGCACACATCTCGCATACTTAGCCATAAACAAAGTTCACTAATGCCAGCGCAAACGCGGGAATATAGGTGTTAATCATTAACACGGCGAACAGAACGGCAATAAACCACAGGTTGGTTTTAGATGTGGCCCATACATCTGACTTAGCGATTGAGCAAGACGCAATGAGTACGCTGGCCACCGGTGGCGTTTGCTGACCGATTGCCAGGTTCAGGGTCACGATCAAACCGAAGTGAAGAGGGTCAATACCTACCTCTATAACCAGCGGCAACACAATGGGGACTACCAGAATAATCGCCGCTGCTGAATGCAGAAAAATACCCAAAATCAGGAAGATGACATTGAGGAGCGCCAAAATAAGATATTTATTGTTGGTTAGCTCACTGATCTGCATGGCGATTTCTTGAGGCACTCGGGTTTCAGTAAGGTAGCCACCTACCACTGCAGAGGCAGCCACCAGCAGCATAACCACCGCTGTTTGCACACCAGCACTTTTACAAGAATCAATAAAATTCCTGAGAGTGAATTCGCGATAAACCACCGCACTGATAAAGATAGCGACGCACACGGCCAGCGCCGCACCTTCGGTCGCCGTGACGAAACCACCAAAGATCCCGCCTAGAATAATGACTGGAATCAACAGCGCCCAGATCGCCTCTTTAAAGGCTACCCAAAGCTGCGATGCCCGGAAGCGCCCCTCTGAAGGAAGTTGTGCTTGCGTGCTAGGTAGTAGCACATCGCGGCTAAACCCATCGCACCCAACAAGCCTGGCAAAATACCAGCCACAAACATCTGTACTACCGACTCACCCGACATCACCGCATAAAGAATCATCGGTATAGAGGGCGGAGAATGATCGCAAGACTTGCCGCAGAGGATGAGATGGAGGCCGAAAACTCTTTTGAGTAGCCTTTCTTGCGCATAGCGGGGATCAGGATACTACCGATCGCCGATACACCCGCCACTGCCGACCCAGAGATTTCAGCAAAAAATACCGATGCACCAATCGTAACCATGGCGAGGCCACCCTTGATGAACCCCACCATTGCCATGGCCAGGTCGATCAAGCGCCGCGATATACTCGAGGCGTTCATTATGGCGCCAGCTAAAATAAACAGCGGTATGGCGATGAGCGGAAAATTAGTCGCCCCTTCAAACATGGTCATGCCCACCGTAGGCATTGCCTGATGTTCCTATGTCATAAGGTGGCAATCGTTCCGACCAGCGCTAAGGCAACAGCTACCGGTACGTTAATCAGAATAAGCAGTATCAGCGCTAGAAATATGTAGAGTATGACCATGATTATTTACTTATCCTCGCTGATGCGTGCTAACGGTGGCGACTTCTTCAGCGCGATACCGGCTTCTTCAAGCTCATGGTCAATAAAGCCCCTACCCCGGGCGCTTTTGATAACGTCAGGGAGCCGCAACAGTTCAGCAATAATGAACAGTACGGAGGCAACAGGAATCGCAGAGTGAACAAGCTGCATGGAAACCTCTGGGAGGCTGACCATGCCAACGTCTTGGAGAATCAACATGACTTGGTAGCTGGCAAGCCCCAAGAAAACGAAGAACCCGATAGTGATAGCTTCAGCTAACAGTGCGAGCGGCACCCGAATAGTGGGAGGGCACATGTTCAATACACTTGGACAAGTAATGTGTGCCCCTTTGGCGGCGGCTAAAGCCGTTCCGTAGTAGGTCACCCAGGCGAGTAAAGCGGCGGCAAGCTCGTCATACCAGCTTAACGGTGAGCCCAAGTAGCGGGTCACAAAACCAAGTGTGACGACGACGGCAAGCGCGATGACCAGAAAGACCACGATGCCTTCAAGAAACGCGAAATACGCGTTCTTGAACTTTGTAAAAGTACTCATTGAGACCTCCGAAAGTCGAGGCGCCTCGCCATACAGCGACGCACCTCTGTTAGAGCGACGCTTTGCTTACTCGCGTAGAGCAGCCACGGCGTCAATCATTTCCTGGCCACCATCCACTTCGTCAGCGAACTTGTTATAAATGGTCTCAGAGGCCTCAACAAAGGCTTCGAAGTCGACTTCATTAACTTCCATGCCTTCATCGCGCATTTTCACGAGAGTTTCATCATCCAATCGCTGACCTTCTTCTAGCACGAAGTCCTCCATTTCGACGGCGACTTCTTCAAGTACCTGCTGCACTTCCTCGGGTAGGCGATTCCAGCTAGCACCTGCGGTCAGGTATGCCGGGGTATAAACGTGGTTGGAGATGGAGAGGTAGTCCTGCACTTCATGAAAACGTGAAGAGTAGGTTTGGATAAAGGGTTTTCCTGGCCGTCCATTGCGCCTGTTTGCAGAGCAACAAACACTTCCGACAGCGACATTGGGGAAGGTGCCGCGCCATAGCTGCGGAACATATCAATGCGCCATGTGCCACCAGGAACGCGCAGTTTTATACCGTTGAGATCCTCAGGTGTGACAATGGGGCGTACGTTGTTGGTAATCTGGCGAAAGCCGTTTTCCCACACACCAATGATCTTAAAACCACGCGCTTCCGCGGCGTCATATAGGGGGCCACGAACGATTTCTTCACGCACGCGCTTCATATGCTCACGGTTTTCGATCAAATAAGGCATCTCGAACAGCGCAAACTGATCTGACTCAGAGCTCATCACCGTTGAAGGCAGCGAGAGGTCTAGAGACCCTAAGCGTAAGCGACGCATCATCGATTCATCGCCACCCAGTTGACTATTTCCATAGACGTTAACTTCCGCCACGCCTTCCAGGCGTTCGTTGGCCAGCTCAGCAAAGCGGTTTGCACTAATTTCGAACAGTGAACCAGGACCACCCACATGGCCTAGTCGAATTTCAGTGTTTGCATTAGCAGCGGCGGCCTGCAAACCAAACGCCACAACGGCGGTTGCGAGTACTGTTTTGAGCAATTTCATAGTGAACTCCAGGTGAAGCATTTGTTGTTGTTAGCAATGTCACCACCGTGGCTCTGGCACCCGATGGCACCTGCAAAAGGAGCCGCTTGAGCAGGCCTACTTATTATTAACGGGCGCTTACTCTAGGGTTATCCTCCACTTCAATTTGAATTCAAAATTCAAAATTAGGTATTAAACTTTCGTCTCGTCGTACAAATTACTTTTCAAGCAACTGATTATTAAAGAAGTTATTAAAATTTTGCCGTAAATAAAAAAACGGGCAGTGGCTGAATAAGCCAACTGCCCGCTTTTATCGGCACTTCCTGCTCATTACCTAGCTCGGCTCAAGCCCCCAGAGCAATCCAGCCAACTCAATACCAGCAATGGCTGCCTGCTGATCTTCTTCTGACGAAGCGCCGCTAACCCCCACTGCACCAATCAAGCAGCTTTGTTCATTAAGAATGGGCACCCCGCCTGCCACTGCCACAAAATGCCCTTGGGAGGCTGCTGCAACACTGGCAACAAACGCTGTACGTTCAGCGTTACGTGCGCCAATCACCCCACTGGCAATGCCTATGCCCAGTGCGGCGTAGGCCTTACCCTGGGCAACGGGGAAACGCAACGGAGCACAGCCATCTTCGCGTTCAGCGGCAACCAAGTTCCCACCGCCGTCCAGCACAACGATCGTCAGCGGAGGCAACTCCAAATCACGTGCTTGTTGCATGGCGCCATCGATTATCTTTCTGCTCTGCTCTCTGGCGAGCTGCACGCTGCAATGAAATACTTGTCCGGCCATCGGTGTTTCCTTTGTCATTGTTGTAGGCAGTGGTTGGCAAAAGTGCCACCAAAGGAATATTGAATTCATAATTACTTTTGCAGATCATATACACAATAGCCACTATACGAATACGGCATCGTGCTCAAATCGATCCAGGCGGTCTGGGTAGCTTGGCAGTAAACCGAGCGCACCACTGACAAGGAACTAACTAATGACAAAGATACTGCAACGCAATTTGTATCGTGAAGTGGCCGATAGAATTGGCGACCTGATTGAGCACGGAGAGCTTGCCCCCGGTGAACGCATTTCTGAAAAGCAGCTGTGTGACCGCTTTGGCGTATCGCGCACCCCGCTGCGCGAAGCACTGAAAGTGCTCGCCACCGAAGGGCTAATTGAGCTGCTTCCCAATCGTGGCGCACGCGTGGTACGGCTAACCCTGAAAAACGTTAAAGATACTTATGACCTGATGGCGGCACTGGAAGGCCTGTCGGGTGAGCTTGCCTGTCAGCATATTAGCGACGCTGAAATTGCTGCCATTCGGCAACTGCACAATACGATGCTAGAGCACTACCGCAACCGCGATTTAATGCCTTATTTCCAGGTTAACCGACAAATTCACGAAAGCATTCTGGCAGCCTCCAATAACGATGTACTGCAAGAAATGTATAGCAATTTAAGCCAGCGCGTTAAGCGCGTTCGTTACTCCAAGAAAATGACCGAGCGCTACTGGAGCCAGGCGGTAAAAGACCACGAAAATATGATGGCGGCACTGGAGAAGCGCGATAGCCAATTGCTCGGCCAAATTCTCCGTGACCATCTGTGCAACAAGATTGAAGCGGCCACCTTAGCGGGCGTGATTGACACAGAAGACGATAAGAGTGTGGCCAATAGCTAAAACTACTGCCACTCTTCAAGGCGCATGGAGGAGCGTTCTAGCCGTTCATGCTCCTCTTCTAAATCGCGCAGCAGTTGGCTAATGCTGGAGAGGTGCTCTAGTGCCACCTGTTCTGCCTGCTCCGCCTCGCCGTTGACTACGGCCTCATGCAACTGCGCATGCTGCTGATTGATCATCGTCCTGGGGGCAGGCAAGTGATAAAGGTGCTTGACCGAGGCAAACACCGAGCTGAGCAGTAAATCGGTCAGGCTCTGCAGTGTATGCACCAACACCGGGTTGTGGGACGCCTGGGAGACCGCCAGGTGAAAGGCGTGATCAAGTCGCGCTAGACGCTCGACATCAATGCTTTCTGCACTTTCCGCGTAGTCGGCCATTTCGCGATAGCGTCGAGTGATCAGCACCCGATCGGCGGATGTGCCGCGGCTCGCGGCTAACCGCGCCGACTCCCCTTCCAGCAGGGCGCGCACTTCTAACAGATCAAACAGCGTGCGCGGGTGATCTTTAAACAGATGCATCAATGGGCTTTGGTTACCCACCGGCAACAGCGTCGCGACCGTCGAGCCGTGGCCCTGGCGGGTATCGATAATTCCTTTACTGCGCAGAATTCTCAACCCCTCACGCAGCGAAGCACGTGAGACGCCCAGCCGATCACACAGCCGCCTCTCAGAAGGAAGCAGTTGGCCGGGCCGAAAAACGCCATCAAGAATTAAACGCTCAAGCCGGGTAGCCACCTGATCCGGCATTCGCAGCCCGGGTGACAAGGCTTGATTCTCCTCTGGCATGTTAGCTCTCCTGATGGGCTTTATGTCCAGCTTGCCAGTACTTAACCCAGTACTAAACAAAGAAGACAACACAGTCGACTAATTACTGGTCAGACCAATGCACCACAGCCTAGACAGGCGGGTAAAAAAAGCCCAAATTGAGGCCATGTTATCTACAGACCGTTTTAGCATTTACCTTTAACGATAATAAGCATGGGATGTCTTAATGAATATCCTCTTTGATGAGCGCCTGGACGGTGCACTGGTTCGGCGCGATAAAAGCGAAGTCTTAACCGACCTGCAGCAAGCCGTTCCTGATATGACGCTGCTGCATCGCGAAGAAGACCTGCGCCCCTTTGAGTGCGATGGGCTGGCGGCCTATCGCGTGCTGCCGATGCTGGTGGCGCTGCCTGAAACCTTTGATCAGGTGAAAGAGCTGCTCAAGCGCTGCCATGCGCTTGGCGTGCCTGTGGTCACTCGCGGCGCGGGTACTGGACTTTCCGGCGGTGCGCTGCCGCTGGAACAGGGCGTACTTTTAGTAATGTCGCGTTTTAACCAAATTCTCAAAGTCGACCCTGAGGCCCGCTTGGCGCGAGTTCAACCCGGTGTGCGCAACCTGGCGATTTCCGAAGCAGCTGCGCCTTATGGCCTTTACTACGCGCCGGATCCCTCCTCACAAATTGCCTGCTCTATCGGTGGTAACGTGGCCGAAAACGCCGGCGGCGTACACTGCTTAAAATATGGCCTAACGGTGCATAACGTGATGCGCGTCGATGTGCTCACGATCGAGGGCGAGCACATGACGCTGGGCGCTGAGTCTTTTGATGCGCCAGGCTTTGACCTACTGGCATTGATGAACGGCTCTGAGGGCATGCTCGGCGTGGTCACCGAAATTACCGTCAAGCTACTGCCCAAGCCGGAAACCGCCAAAGTACTGATGGCAAGCTTCGACGATGTCGAGAAAGCCGGTCGCGCCGTCGGTGATATCATTGCCGCAGGCATTATTCCTGGTGGCCTGGAGATGATGGACAAACTCGCCATCAAAGCCGCCGAGGATTTTGTCAAAGCTGGCTACCCCCTCGATGCCGAGGCGATTCTACTCTGCGAACTGGATGGCGTTGAAGCCGACGTGGACGACGACTGCGACACCGTTCGCCGCGTACTGGAAGCCGCCGGGGCCACCAATATCCAACAGGCCCGGGATGAAGCCGAGCGCGCCAAGTTCTGGGCTGGGCGTAAGAATGCCTTCCCTGCAGTGGGCCGTATGTCACCGGATTACTACTGCATGGATGGCACCATCCCCCGCCGAGAGCTCCCCCGCGTGCTGAAAGGCATTGCCGCACTTTCAGAAGAGAGTGGCCTGGCGGTGGCCAACGTGTTCCACGCCGGCGATGGCAATATGCACCCGCTGATCCTGTTTGATGCCAATAAAGAAGGCCAGTTGGCGCTTGCCGAAGAGGTGGGCGGCAAGATTCTTGAGCTATGCGTGGCCGCGGGCGGTTCGATCACCGGCGAACATGGCGTTGGGCGCGAAAAGATCAATCAAATGTGCAGCCAATTCCAGGCGGATGAAATCAGCGTTTTTCATGCCTTGAAGGCTGCCTTTGATCCACAGCGACTGCTTAACCCCGGAAAGAATATTCCGACGCTGGCCCGCTGCGCCGAGTTTGGTGCTATGCATGTGCATAATAACGAACTACCGCATCCGGAGCTACCGCGCTTCTAGCAGCGAGCCAAGCCGAAGCTAAGACAATAATTAGCCAAAACGAATAATGGAAAAGACCAATAGTGGGAAAGACCATGACCGAACGAGCGATTGCTGACCGCGATATCGCTGATGCCCTGTGTGAACAGGTACGCAGCGCCTATGACGCACGCACACCGCTTCGCATTGTAGGCGGAGATACCCGCGCCTTTTATGGCCGACCGGTGGAAGGCCAAGCACTGCAGATGGCCGAACATAGTGGCATTGTGAGCTATGACCCAGTGGAACTGGTAGTGACCGTGCGCGCTGGCACTCGGCTTAGCGACCTGCAGGAAGTACTGGCAGAGAAACACCAAATGCTGGGCTTTGAGCCGCCCATGTTTGGTGAAGCGTCTACCATTGGTGGTGCCGTGGCCACCGGCCTCTCTGGCCCACGCCGTCCCTGGGCAGGCGCAGTCCGTGACTTTGTGCTGGGCACGCGAATAATCACCCAAGAGGGTAAACTCCTCCGCTTTGGCGGCGAAGTGATGAAAAATGTCGCCGGTTACGACCTGTCGCGCCTGATGGCAGGCGCTCAGGGCACGCTCGGCGTATTGACCGACATCTCCTTTAAAGTGCTGCCTATTCCCACCGCGATTCACAGCCTGCGCTTAACCATTGGGCTGGATGAGGCGCTTAAAAAACTCGCCGAACTGGGCCGAAAACCGCTACCGATTACCGCCGCCGCTTGGCACCACGGCGAACTGTTTTTGCGCTTGGAAGGCGGCAAAAGCTCTGTGGCCGCAACCCAGGCAAGTCTAGGTGGCGAGCCACTTGATGCCAGCTTCTGGCAAGAACTACGCGACCATACTCACGCATTTTTCACCTGTAGCGCCGACCAATCGCTGTGGCGGCTGTCACTACCGCCCAACACCGCGCCGCTGGCGCTGGATATTCCCGAGGCCGATATTTTTTACGACTGGGCGGGCAGCCAGCGCTGGCTGAAAACCACCTTGGATGCCAGTACCCTGCGCGATGCCTGTAGCGCAGTAGGCGGCCACGCCACTTGCTACACACCTCAGCTCCAGGGCGGCGCCGCAGATCCATTCACACCGCTCAATGCAGTGGTCGAGAAATATCATCGCAATCTAAAGGCGGAGCTGGATGCCCATGGCATTTTTAACCCCGGTCGTCTTTATGCGGCGTTTTAATCAGGAGAGCTGACATGCAGACGCACTTTACCGATGCCGACCTTCAGAAGCCGCATATTCAAGAAGCAGATCGCATACTGCGCACCTGCGTGCACTGCGGTTTTTGTAACGCCACCTGCCCGACGTACCAGTTGTTAGGCGATGAGCGCGATGGCCCTCGTGGGCGTATCTATCTAATGAAAGAGCTGCTGGAGAGCCGCGACGATGACGATCAGGTAACCGATGAGACGCGCCTTCATCTTGATCGCTGCCTTACCTGTCTTAACTGTGAAACCACCTGCCCTTCCGGCGTGGAGTACCACAAGCTGCTCAACATTGGCCGTGCCGAAATTGAGCGGCGCGTTCCTCGCCCGGCAGGTGAGCGGGCCCAGCGCTATGCGCTGCGAAAAATGATGGTCGAGCCCAAACGTTTCCAAGCGCTGCTAAAGCTGGGGCAAACCTTTAAACCACTGGTGCCTAGCAAGCTGCGTAATAAAATGCCCGCAGCGCCGATAGATGCAGGCGCACGCCCGGATGCCAACCGCCATACCCGGCGGGTATTGATACTGGAAGGCTGCGTTCAGCCGGGGCTATCACCCAATACCAATGCTGCCACCACGCGGATTCTTGATCGGCTTGGTATAAGCGTAACGCCGGTGGCTGAAGCGGGCTGCTGTGGCGCCGTTGATTTCCACCTTAATGCCCAGAACGATGGCCGTGCACGCATGCGCGCCAATATTGATGCCTGGTGGCCGTACATTGAGCAAGGCACCGAAGCCATCGTTCAAACCGCCAGTGGCTGCGGCGCCTTTGTCAAAGAGTATGGTTACATGCTCAAGGATGACCCTGACTACGCCGTTAAAGCGCAAAAGGTGAGCACTCTAGCCAAAGATATTGTCGAAATCCTGCGAGATGAGCCGCTGGACGCCTTGAACGTTAACGCATCGCAACGACTGGCGTTCCACTGCCCCTGTACGCTGCAGCATGCCCAAAAACTTAACGGTGCGGTCGAAGGCGTGCTGGGCAAGCTTGGCTTCGCGCTAACCCCGGTGCAGGATGCGCATCTTTGCTGCGGTTCGGCGGGTACCTATTCGATCACCCAACCCGAACTGGCCACCCAACTGCGCGACAATAAGCTCAATGCGCTGGAGGCCGGAGACCCAGAGATGATCGTGACGGCTAATATCGGTTGCCAAACCCACTTGGCGGGCGCCAATCGCACTCCGGTACGCCACTGGGTTGAGATCGTCGATGCAGCGCTCACTTAACGCTTCACCACTAACCCTTAACCCCAAGCCGCGCAGGTTTTAACAGCGCGGCTATTTTCACTCCTCCCTTAACAAGGATTCAAACATGCAAACAAAAGCCATTCTCGCTCAGAGCGATGTGATCAACGTACTCGACGCCGCTCAGAAAGAGGCTGACAGCAACAGCTGGCCGGTGACCATCGCAGTAACCGACGACGGCGGCCACCTGTTAGCGCTGCGGCGTTTGGATGGCGCAGCCCCTTTCAGCGCCGAAGTCGCTACGCAAAAAGCGCGCAGTGCGGCGCTAGGTCGTAAAGAGACCCAGGTGTTTGAAGAGATGATTAATGGCGGCCGCACTGCGTTCGTCACCGCACCGCTGCAAGGCCTGCTTTCAGGTGGCGTGCCGATTACTGTTGACGGTCATGTGGTAGGTGCCGTGGGCATTTCCGGCGTAAAACCCGACCAGGATGTGCAGGTTGCCAAAGCAGGCGTTGCCGCGATTACGGGCTAACAGCTGCAACTTAAGATGCAGACATACGAAAAAGCCCGGATCAATGATCCGGGCTTTTTTTGAATTCGTTCGGCCAATGCCGATATATTGCTAACAACTCAAATGCTTAATGGCGGACCGGACGAGACTCGAACTCGCGACCTCCGGCGTGACAGGCCGGCATTCTAACCGACTGAACTACCGGTCCACGTTAAAGCACTTTTAAAACAACCATCGAAGCTAACATTTATAAGCGGTTCAGAGGCGCTTCCAAAGGGTAGACGATGGTGGGTGGTACTGGGTTCGAACCAGTGACCCCCAGCTTGTAAGGCTGGTGCTCTCCCAACTGAGCTAACCACCCAATCCATTGGTAAATAATTGCTGTGCTTACCAACTTTTTCTTACCAGCTTAGCTTAGCAGTTATCGTGGCGGACCGGACGAGACTCGAACTCGCGACCTCCGGCGTGACAGGCCGGCATTCTAACCGACTGAACTACCGGTCCGAATTGCGATAACAACTATTAGCAGACGTTGATTTGATGATGGCGGACCGGACGAGACTCGAACTCGCGACCTCCGGCGTGACAGGCCGGCATTCTAACCGACTGAACTACCGGTCCGTTATGCACATCAAATACAGGTCGTACTAGGTACTACTTTCACACTTCCAGACCATCTTTCAAAAACTTAAGATGGTGGGTGGTACTGGGTTCGAACCAGTGACCCCCAGCTTGTAAGGCTGGTGCTCTCCCAACTGAGCTAACCACCCGCTGGTCACGTGGCGCTGCATTCTACAGAAGGCTTACCGAATGTCAACATGCCGCGTTTAAAAATCGTATTCTAAACCAGCGCGTTACTCTCTTGCGTAAGGCCTGTGCCATGAGCGCGGACGAAGGATGCCGCAACTTGGGTAGCCTCGTCAATCAAAACCGTTTGGGTCAGGCCAGAAAATCGCCGCGGCTTAAAGTCATGGTCGCCATCCGTCAGCCAAGCAAGCTGCGCGTTTGGCGGCAGTATATAGCCGGCTACCTCGTCTCGAGTACCGAAAGGATCACGCTCACCCTGTAAAATCAGCATGGGGCAGGCAATCTTGGGCCAGTGATCCAAACGAAGCTTGTCAGGCGCTTTAGTAGGATGAAATGGGTAACCTGCTATCACTACACCCGGCGCAGTGCCCTTGCATGGCTGTTCACTGGCAAATAGGGTCGCCACTCGGCCGCCCATCGATTTGCCTCCAATCCATAGCGGTTCGTCAAATAGGTCAGCAAGTAGCGCATACCATTGGGCAAACTGATCAAGGGTCTGGGCGATAGGCGGCGGCGGTCGACGTTTGCCGGTTTCCTGCATCTGCTGCATATAGGGGAAATCAATACATAAAACCTGAACACCCTGAGCCGCCAGCGAGGTGACAAATTGACGCATGAAGGGTGACTGCTGACCAGCCCCTGCGCCATGGGCAAACAGCAACCGACCTAGCTTGGCGTGACCATGAACAGTTAACGGCCCCATGCCCTGCACCAGAAAGGCGCCATTTGGCTGGCGCTTAAGCGTCTCTTTTAACCCCTTGGGAGGCACCTCGATATACCCAGACAAAACGTAATGTGACACCTATCGCTCCTGATAATTCAGTCTTTAACCAATTGGTGTGTTCAGGTTAAGCCCTGGCTGCGCTAGAATCTTGGTCGGATCTTGACCTGCATCATCAAGCGGGTGGTCGCACCCGTGCAAAATGCCACGGGTTACCCCCTAACCGCGTTCGATGGGAACATGACATGAGCACAGCATTTGAACACCCGACCTACAACTACAAGGTGGTTCGGCAGTTCGCGATTATGACCGTTGTGTGGGGCATTGTGGGAATGACAGTGGGTGTCATCCTCGCCTCGCAACTGGTTTGGCCGCAACTGAACCTTGGCCTACCTTGGACTAGCTTTGGGCGCCTGCGTCCGTTACACACTAACGCCGTAATTTTCGCCTTTGGCGGTTCGGCGCTCTTTGCCACGTCGTACTACGTTGTCCAGCGTACCTGTCAGACACGGCTTTTCTCTGACAAATTAGCGGCCTTTACCTTTTGGGGCTGGCAAGCGGTCATTATCTCAGCGGTAGTGTCCCTGCCCATGGGCTACACCACGACCAAGGAGTACGCTGAGCTTGAGTGGCCGATCAATATTTTGATCGCGGTCGTATGGATCAGCTACGCCATTGTGTTCCTAATGACGATCAAAAAACGCACCACGTCGCACATTTATGTGGCGAACTGGTTCTTCGCGGCGTTTATTTTGACCGTTGCGGTGCTGCATATCGTCAACAACGCGGCCATCCCAGTGACCCCCATGTACTCCACCTCGATCTATGCCGGAGCAGTGGATGCGATGGTGCAGTGGTGGTATGGACACAACGCGGTAGGCTTCTTCCTAACTGCAGGCTTCCTGGGCATGATGTACTACTTCGTGCCGAAGCAGGCTGAGCGTCCGATCTACTCCTACCGTCTTTCAATCGTCCACTTCTGGGCATTGATCATGATCTACATGTGGGCAGGCCCTCACCACCTGCACTACACAGCGCTGCCGAACTGGGCACAGTCGCTGGGCATGGTTATGTCGATCATCCTGCTGGCTCCCTCCTGGGGTGGCATGATCAACGGCATGATGACCCTGTCAGGAGCTTGGCATAAGCTGCGCACGGACCCCACGCTACGCTTCTTGGTGGTTGCTCTGTCGTTCTACGGCATGTCTACCTTTGAAGGCCCTATGATGGCGATTAAGACCGTCAACGCGCTTTCGCACTACACTGACTGGACCATTGGTCACGTTCACTCTGGTGCGCTCGGTTGGGTAGCGATGATCACCATCGGCTCGATGTATCACCTGATTCCGCGCGTCTTTGGTCGCACTGAAATGTACTCGATCAACCTGATCGCCGTGCACTTCTGGCTGGCCACGATCGGCACCGTGCTATACATCGCCTCCATGTGGGTTAACGGTATTCTGCAAGGCTTGATGTGGCGTGCGATCAACCCTGACGGCACCTTGATGTACACCTTTGTTGAAGCCGTTGAAGCCAGCGCACCGGGCTACTTTGTTCGCTTAATCGGCGGCCTCTTCTGGGTCACCGGCATGCTGATCATGGCGTTCAACGTTTACATGACCGTTAAGCGTCGTGAGGCCATCAGCCATTCAGCGCCACAAGCTGCTTAAACCGGGGAAGTTGAGACCAATGAAACACGAGATTGTCGAAAAGAACGTTGGCCTGCTTGCCGTGTTGATCCTTGTCGTGATCAGTTTCGGCGGCTTGGCGGAGGTGGTTCCACTGTTTTTCCAGAAGCAGACCACCGAGCCGGTTGAAGGCCTGGAGCCGCTGTCAGCCCTGGAGCTGGAAGGCCGTGACATCTATCGCCGCGAAGGTTGCGTGGGCTGTCACTCGCAAATGGTGCGCCCGTTCCGTGCGGAAACCGAGCGCTATGGCCACTACAATGTGGCGGGCGAGCAGGTATATGAGCACAACTTCCTATGGGGCTCCAAGCGCACCGGTCCAGACCTGGCGCGTGTTGGCGGCCGCTATAGCGATGACTGGCACCGTGCTCACCTCTACAACCCCCGGGATGTAGTCCCTGAATCGGTAATGCCGGCTTACCCCTGGCTGTTTGAAAACACCCTCGATGGTGATGCCACTCCCCAAAAGATGCGTACGCTGCGTCAACTGGGCGTGCCCTATACCGACGAAGATATCGCCAACGCTACTGACGACGTACGCGGCACCCAGGAAATCACGGCCCTGGTCGCGTACTTACAGCAGCTCGGAACCGTGCTCGAGGGCACTCGCTAAGTTATGGATACGGGAACTTTTCGCGGTCTCATCACGCTGATCTTGATTTTCGCGTTTATCGGTATTGCCCTCTGGGCGTACTCCAAGCGACGCAAGCCAGATTTCGACGAAGCGGCTAATTTGCCCTTTGCAGACGACGATGAGCAACCGACCAGTGACAAGCACGCTTCGCGTGAACGCGACAGCGAAGCGCATTCCCGCGACGACAGGGGAGATAAGAATATATGAGTAATCTATGGGGTGACTCCCTATCCGGCTTCTGGAGCGCCTGGATCATTATCATTACGCTGGGCACGATTGCGCTGAGCGTATGGATACTGCTGGCCAACCGTCGTACCGATAAAACGCCTGACACGGACGGTAACGTTGAAACCACCGGCCACGCCGCCGATGGCATCGAAGAGTATGACAACCCGCTGCCAAAGTGGTGGTTCCAGCTTTTCGTCATAACAGTAATTTTTGCACTGGTCTATTTGGTACTCTATCCCGGCCTGGGCAACTACGCAGGTATCTTTGGTTGGTCGCAGGAGGGTCAATGGGAAGAGGAAGTGGCTCAAGCCGAAGAGCGCTTCACACCTATTTTTGCCCAGTACCAGGAAGTACCCATTCCTGAGCTTGCCGAAGATCCGGAGGCGATGCAGGTTGCCGAGCGTGTTTACCAGAACAACTGTGCGGTGTGTCACGGCTCCAACGCTCAGGGCGGTTATGGCTTTCCCAACCTGACCGACGACGATTGGCTATACGGCGGTGAGCCAGAAAAATTTTGACCACTCTCAATAATGGCCGTAACGGCCTAATGCCCTCCTGGCAGCAACTGGGTCAGGAGAATATTGAGAACCTGACGCAATACGTACTTTCGCTGTCTAATGAAGAACATGACGAGGCGCAGGCTGAACAGGGCGAAAGCACCTTTATGGCGGTGTGTGCTGCCTGCCACGGCCCCAGCGGCACGGGTAACACGGCTCTCGGCGCACCCAACCTGACCGATAACACTTGGCTTTATTTGGCACCCGGCCAGGAAGTCGGTGACTCTATCCGTCAAACGCTGCGTAACGGCCGTAACGGTCATATGCCTGCGCAAGCGGCCTATATTGGTGAAGAGCGTGTTCATCTGGTTGCCGCCTATGTGTATAGCCTGCGCTTAGCGGACTGATTGACCGCTGACAGATAGCAGTTACCGTCAGCAACGCTAGCCAAGCAAGGGTGCGGCCCCAAACCGCACCCTTTCTTTATACCCAACCCGATACAATATTAACGAAACACATAAGACCGCGACTAAGCATCATATTTAACAAAGCACTTCCTTTAATTGAGCATTTCGTCTAGTTGAAGAAAGGTGCCACCTCTCCTGCCTTCTGAGCCGGGAATATCGCCATGGAAAAGATACCAAGCCAAGACGTCACGCCGAATCCGGTGGGACATCACGTTCCCTCTGAAACGGTTACCCAAGAAATGTACGCCAAGCGGCGACACATTTACGTGCGCGAAATTAAAGGCGTTTTCCAAAAGCTACGGCGCAGTGCCAACTGGGCGTTAATGCTGGCATTTTTTCTTTTACCGTGGATTAACATCGGTGGTCGGCCGTTAATTCTATTCGACCTGCCTAACCGTGAATTCCATATTTTTAGCGCCACATTTTACCCGCAGGAGTTCATCCTGCTGTCATGGCTGCTGATTATCTGCGCCTTTGGGCTATTTTTTATTACCGTTTTTGCGGGTCGGGTCTGGTGTGGCTACACCTGTCCGCAAAGCGTTTGGACATTTCTATTCATTTGGCTTGAACACCGTATCGAGGGCTCGCGCAATCGGCGCATCAAACTCGATAACCAACCGATGACCGCCGACAAAGCTTGGCGCAAGGGGGCTAAACACACGGCCTGGCTGCTCATTGCCCTCGCCACCGGCATTACCTTTGTGGGTTACTTCACGCCGATTCGTGATTTAGTGACAGAGCTCCCCACCCTTGAAGCTCACGGCTGGTCCTACTTCTGGGTTGGTTTTTTCCTGGTATTTACTTACCTCAACGCGGGCTGGCTGCGCGAACAGGTGTGCATCTACATGTGCCCCTATGCGCGTTTCCAATCGGTCATGTTTGACCGCGACACATTGATCGTCTCCTACGATGAATCACGTGGCGAACCCCGAGGCCATCGCAAAAAAAACCTAAGCCATTTAGAAGCCCGCGAGGCAGGCTATGGCGACTGTATCGATTGTGACCTTTGCGTGCAGGTCTGTCCTACTGGCATCGATATCCGCGATGGACTGCAGTATGAGTGTATTACCTGCGCCGCCTGTATCGATGCCTGCGATAGCGTGATGGATAAAATGGGCTACCCGCGAGGTTTGGTGCGCTACACCACCGAAAATGCCCTGGAGGGCAAAAAGAGCCATATCATGCGCCCACGCCTGCTCGGTTATTTCGCCGCCCTGGTGCTGATGGTGGGCACCTTTGCCTGGGCCATTAACGACCGTATGCCGCTCAATTTTGATGCTGAGCGCGAGCGCACCCAGCTCTACCAAATGACCCGCGACGGTCAGATTAGCAATGTATTTAGCCTGACCATTCGCAACCTGGATGATCAAGACCACACCTACCAGCTAAGCGTTGCAGGATTGCCCAGCCTCACTCTAGACAGCAGTACTATTAGCGTACCCGCGGGGGAGTCGCGCTTCGAAGCCGTCACCGTGACCGCCGATCCCGACGATTTACAGCAACCCAGCCACCCCATTGTATTCACGCTGCAGGCTCAACAGGATGCGGATATTCGTATCGAGCGCGAAACCAGCTTCCTGGGCAATATTAGGAGATAAGCAACTATGTCATCCCTACCCTCTGGCGATAAGGTGACGCCTTGGTATAAGCAGTTTTGGCCGTGGTTTTTAATCGGCATTCTGCTCTCATCCATTATGTTTAGTATTACCTTTGCCGTTATGTCGGTTAAAAGCTTCGATGGCATGGTTGTTCAGGAGGATTATTACAAGCATGGCAAAGCCATCAATATGGTGCTTGCCAAGCAAGACCGTGCCAGAGAGTTAAACCTAAGCGCAGATTTACGCCTTGATCCGCTTACCAGCGATATTGTGATTGATTTAAGCGGCGATGCGCGTCCCGACAAACTCTATTTGGATTTTATCTTCCCTACCGAAGATGATCGTGATCAATCCTTCGTACTTGAGCATGTCCGTGACGGCCGCTATATCACACAAGGCCCTGACAACCTGCGTTACCGCTGGTATCTGCAGATTCAGCCCGCGCTGGAAAATGCCGATTGGCGCCTTACCGGTGAAGCCACATTCCCCGATGAAGACAGCGTCACACTACTGCCGGGAGGACGCAAAGCAGCGAATGAGCAACGCCGCGCCCTGCTATCACTGTGGTAACCCGGTGCCTGCTGGGGCTCCCTGGTCGATTACCCTTGATGATCATGCCCATCCGCTCTGCTGCCCTGGCTGCGAAGCGGTGGCCCATGCCATCGTGGATGGGGGCCTTGAAAGCTACTACCGCTACCGTACCGAACTGCCCGAACGCCCTGATGAACATCAGGCTGCCAAAGCCGATACCTGGTCGGTGTTTGACGACCCCGGACTTCAGGCACAGTTTGTTCACCCCGACGGCGATGAGGCAACGTCAAAGCAACCCTCGCCATCGAAGGCATTACCTGTGCTGCCTGCGCCTGGCTGATCGAGCACCGCCTGAATGCCTTAACGGGAATTGCCACCAGCGCAGTGAACTTAACTCACCACCGCCTGCGGGTGAGCTGGGATCCTCAGCAGCTGAAGCTTTCGCAACTGCTGGCCGAACTGGCCGCGATTGGCTACGAGGCCCAGCCCTACGAGCCAGACCAGGCCCAGGCGCGCCTGCAGCATGAAGAGCGCATGAACGTACGTCGGCTGATTATTGCCGCCGTCGGCATGATGCAGGTGATGATGTTCTCGATCCCGATCTATGTCTCCGGCCCCGGTGAAATCAGCGACGACTTCTACGCACTGTTCCACTGGCTCTCCTTTGCCCTGGCCACGCCAGTGGTGTTTTTCTCCGCCCAGCCGTTTTTCCGCAACGCCCTGCGCGACCTGCGCACCGGCGTACTGGGCATGGATGTGCCGGTGTCACTGGCAATCGGCGGGGCGTATCTTGCCAGCAGCTATGCGGTGCTGTTTGACGTGGGCGAGGTCTATTTTGACTCAGTGACCATGTTCACCTTCTTTTTGCTGTTTGGCCGCTACGTGGAGAGTCGCGCCAGGCGCCGCAGCGGGCATAGCGGCAATGCGCTGAGCGGCGTGCTGCCGATTTCGGCCACACGGCTGGAAAGTGACGGCAGCGAGCGCATTCTGCCCGCCAGCGAACTCACTCCCGGCGATCGCGTATTGATCAAGCCCGGCCATGGCGTGCCTGCCGATGGCATCATCGAGGAGGGTGAATCGAGCCTGGACGAATCAATGCTGACCGGCGAATACCTACCAGCAACCCGCCGAGTGGGCGACCGCATTACCGGCGGTAGCCAAAACATGGAAAACCCGCTGGTGATAAGGGTTACCCACGCAGGGCGCGATGCCCGTGTAGCAGGTATCGTCGATCTGACCGACCGTGCCTTTGCCAGCCGCCCACGGCTGGCCCAGATGGCTGCGCGCATGGCACACCTATTCGTGCTGCGCCTGCTGGTAGTAACGGCTTGCGTGACCCTCGCCTGGTGGTTTATCGACCCTTCACGGATGCTCTGGGTGCTACTTTCGGTGCTGGTGGTGACCTGCCCCTGCGCGCTGGCGCTGGCCACTCCCGCGGCACTGGCAGCTGGCCATGGCCAACTGCGAAAGCGCGGTGTCTTGATCACCCGCGCCGATGCCATGGAGACGCTCTCTAACGTTACCCGGGTGATTTTTGATAAAACCGGCACCCTGACCCGCGGCGAAATGCACCTTACCCAAACCCAGCCCTTTGGTGAATTAACCGCCGAGCATGCACGGGCCATTGCCGCCGCCCTTGAGGCCCACTCGGAACACCCGATCGCCCGCGCCTTTAGGCCGTTCCGGGATGCGACCCTGCAAGCCAAAGATATTCACAGCCACACCGGGCAAGGGCTCGAAGGGAGCCTAAACGGCGCTCGTTGGCGGTTGGGCAAGCCCAGGTTTGCAATAGATAGCGCAATGGATAGCACAATAGATAGCACCGAGGATGACGTCATAGCGGCGCCGGCCAAAGGTCAGTGGCTGCTGCTTAGTGAAAACGGTGCACCCCGCGCCTGGTTTGGCCTGCACGATGGCGTTCGCGACGACGCTGCCGCCACGATCAAAGCCCTCCAGACTCTGGGGTTAAGCGTGGAGCTGCTATCTGGTGACACCGAAGATGCCGTGGAAAGCCTGGCCGATCAGCTCAATATTGCCATCTGGCATGCGGGCACCAGCCCAGAAGGCAAGCTGGCCCGGATGAAAGAGCTTCAAGCCGCAGGCGAAACCGTGGCGATGATTGGTGACGGCATTAACGACGTGCCGGTGTTAGCCGGTGCCGATGTGGCGATTGCCATGAATGGCGCAACGGATCTAGCCCGCACCCGCGCCGACGCAGTGCTGCTCAGCCCACGTCTGATGCGGATTTTTGAGGCCATCGAGATTTCCCGCGCCACCCGGCGTATCATGCGCCAGAACATGATTTGGTCAGTGTGCTACAACTTTTCGGCGCTGCCGCTGGCGGCAATGGGTCTGGTGCCGCCCTGGCTAGCCGCAATTGGAATGTCGCTTAGCTCGCTAGTAGTGGTGGGTAATGCCCTGCGACTGTCGCGCTGGCGACCTCAGCACGCGCCAACGCTCGACACTTCAACACCGGTGGCCGCATGACGATTCTTTATCTGCTGATCCCGCTTTCCCTGATTTTGCTGGGCCTCGCCGTCTGGGCGTTTTTCTGGGCGGTGAAAAATGATCAGTTCGATGACCTAGAAGGCCCAGCGCACCGCATTCTATTTGATGAGGATGAAAACGATCTTAGCCCTGAGCAGCGCCGCCAGCGTCAGCAAACCAAGCAAAAAAACGCTGCGCCATCCGATGCAAACTCACCCGACGACCCAGAGCCCCGTTCATGAATCCGACAGGGCTTGATCTGCCGCCGCTCATGGCGGCGTTTGTGTTCGGCTTGATGGGTGGCGCCCACTGTATCGGCATGTGTGGCGGCATTATGAGTGCGCTCACCTTTGCAGTACCCCTAGCATGCGCCACCCGGCACGCATGGGGGGCCTGCTGCTCAGCTATAACGCAGGCCGTATTATTAGCTATATGAGCGCAGGCGCGCTGGTGGCGCTGCTAGGCACGCTGTTTTCCCTTTCTGCTACGGCACGCCTGCTGCTGCAGATATTTGCCGCGCTGATGCTGATCTTAATGGCACTGTATATCGCCAACTGGTGGAAAGGGCTGCTCAAAATTGAGGCCGTTGGCCGGCGACTATGGCGCTTTATCGAACCCGTGGGGCGTCGCTTGATGCCCGTAGTGCATATTCCCCAAGCCTTCGCCCTGGGAGCGCTCTGGGGCTGGCTCCCCTGCGGGTTGGTCTACTCCATGTTGGCCTGGAGCTTAGCGATTGCCGACCCGCTTCAGGGCGCTCTACTCATGGGCGCCTTTGGGCTTGGCACCCTACCTGCGCTGCTTGCCACTGGCCTGGCTGCCCGCCAGCTCAGCCATTTGATACGTCACCCCGCGACCCGCAGCGTGGCAGCGCTGACAATTATCGCTTTTGCACTGTGGCAACTGTGGACGCTTTCGGTACACAACCTCTAATAGCATGACGTGGCTCAACATTTACCTCCTAACCACGGGTTAGGCTAGCGGCATTTCCTAACGTCGGAGCGCCCCTTCATGCCCGTTCATACCCCTGCTGCCTTGCCTCTTGCACCCGCTGCTGCCGCAGCCCCTATGCAGCCGGTGTGGGACGAAGCGTTACTGCGTCGCTACGACACCAACGGCCCACGCTACACCTCCTACCCCACGGCGCTGTCGTTTCACGACCAATTTACCCCTGGCGACCTGACCCAGGCATTGGAGCGCAGCAATGCCAGTAAGCGTCCGCTCTCTCTGTACGTTCATGTGCCCTTCTGCCGCAAGATCTGCTTTTACTGCGCGTGTAATAAAATCGCTACCAAAAACACTGCCCTTGCCGAGCCCTATATAGCCCGGCTTGACCGTGAAATGGTGCTGACCGCACGCCACTTGGATACATCACGACCGGTGGAGCAGTTGCATTGGGGCGGCGGCACGCCGACATTTCTCAGTTTGAACCAGATGGGCGACCTGATTGATCGACTGGATGCACGTTTTGGTCTTTCATCGTCTGCTGATCGCGATTACGCAATTGAAATAGATCCTCGCGAAGCGGATGTGTTTACGCTGCGCCATCTCGAATCCCTCGGCTTTAATCGCATCAGCCTGGGCGTGCAGGATTTAAGCCCGCTGGTGCAGAAAGCGATTAACCGTATTCAGCCTCGGGTACTTACCGAAACGCTGATGGAGGAGGCGCATCGCCTGGGCTTTCGCTCGCTCAATCTCGACCTAATTTATGGCTTGCCATTTCAGACTGAAAAGAGCTTTGCCAACACCCTACGCCAGGTGATCGAGCTCAACCCGGCGCGCCTTTCTGTGTTTAATTACGCGCATATGCCCGAGCGTTTTGCCCCGCAGCGGCGCATTAATGTCGATGACTTGCCAGGCGGAGAAGAGAAGCTAGCGATTCTGCGCACCACCATCGAAATGCTCACCGCAGCTGGCTATGTGCATATCGGTATGGATCACTTTGCCCGCCCTGACGATAGCCTGGCTATTGCCCAGCGCGAAGGCTCGCTGCAGCGCAACTTCCAGGGCTACTCCAGCCATGCTCAGTGCGACTTAATCGGGCTTGGCGTATCGGCGATTTCGCGCATTGATGACGTCTATGCGCAGAACCCGAGCGATCTGGCAAGCTACGAAGCGACGCTGGATCAGGGGCAGCTTGCCACCGTGCGTGGCATACGCTTAAGTGATGACGACCTGATCCGGCGGGACGTGATTGAGCGGCTGATGTGCGATATGGGCATTGACCTGGCCGCCGTTAGTCAACGCTGGAACATCGATGCCCCCCGCTACTTTGCGCCAGCGCTTGAGCGCCTGCAGAGCGCCGAACAGGATGGCCTGCTGACCCGCCGCGGTGATCAGCTTAACGCCACGCCGACGGGGCGGCTGCTGATTCGCCATATAGCAATGGCGTTTGATACCCATCTTTCCGGGCAAACGGGACAACAGTATTCTAAGATTGTTTAATCACCTTATTGCAGGCATGCTAAAGCGACTATAATAAGTAAGGATTTTCTAATTGATAAGCGGGACCCTCTCAAGGAGCAAAGCATGTTGGAACCCATGAGCCGTCGGCGCTCGCTACTCCATGAAGCTCGCTGCCAAACCTGCAGTTTGAGCTCACTGTGCCTGCCACTTGCCCTTGAGCTGGACGACGTGGGGCAGTTCGACGCCATTATTCGTCGTCGCGCGCCGCTGAAAAAAGGCGAACCGCTGTTTCGTCAGGGCGACACCTTTACCAGCGTTTACGCAGTCCGTTCGGGCAGTTTGAAACAGATCACCGCCGAAGGTAACGGCAGCGAGCAGTTGACCAATTTCTACCTGCCCAGTGAATTGGTGGGGTTGGATGGCATTGACGAAGAGCATTACCCCGGTAGCGTTATCGCCCTGGAAACGACCACCGTCTGCGAGATTCCTTTTGACCGCCTGGACTTACTCTCGGAGGAGCTACCCGAACTGCGTGGCCAGCTTTATCGTAGCATGAGCAAAGAGTTGCGCGATGACCGGCGTATGATGCGGCTACTTTCGCGTAAAACCGCCGATCAGCGGCTAGCAAGTTTTTTGATTACCCTCTCGGATCGTTTTCGTCGCCGGGGCTACTCGCCTTACAGCTTTCGCCTCTCAATGCCCAGGGCTGATATCGGCAACTACCTGGGCTTAGCGGTGGAAACGGTCAGCCGCATACTAAGCCGCTTTCAGCAGCAGAGCGTGGTGGCGGTCTCCGGGCGAGAGGTCAACATTCTCGATATGCCGCGCTTGATTACCCTCGCCGAAGAGGAAGAGCAAACAGTTAGCTGACGTTAAAGGCTTGGATACGCCCCGCCAGTAGCTCTGCTTGCTTGGCCTCAAGGCCTTCAAAATCGAACAGGCTGCGGTCGGCCAACTGGGAAGGGGCAATGTTGGTGACAGCCTTGAACATGCTCTCCAGGCGGCCAGGAAACTTTTTGTCCCACTCGGCGAGCATCTCTTTGACCACCTGACGCTGCATATTAGGCTGTGAACCGCACAGGTTGCAGGGAATAATCGGAAACGCCATCAGCCGCGAAAACTCGGCGATATCAGCCTCTTTGCAGTAGGCCAACGGCCGAATAACGATATTCTTCCCATCATCGGATAGCAGCTTTGGCGGCATCGCTTTCAGGTTGCCGCCAAAGAACATATTGAGAAACAGTGTTTCGAGAATATCTTCCCGGTGATGGCCCAGGGCTATCTTATTGGCGCCAATCTCTTCGGCAAAGCCATACAACGAGCCGCGCCGCAGCCGTGAACAAAGCGCGCAGGTGGTTTTACCTTCCGGGGTTTTCTCTTTTACCACCGAGTAAGTATCGCGCTCGACAATGTGGTACTCCACGCCCTGCTTATCCAGATACGCAGGCAATACGTGCTCGGGAAAACCCGGCTGTTTTTGATCCAGATTGACCGCTACCAGCGAAAAATTGACCGGCGCATTGCGCTGCAAATTGCGCAAAATCTCCAGCATCGTGTAGCTGTCCTTTCCACCGGAGAGGCAGACCATTACGCGATCACCTTCATTGATCATTTGATAATCAATGATCGCATTGCCCACTTCTCGGCGCAGACGCTTTTGCAGCTTGTTAAATTCACGCTTCTGCTTCGCATCAGCCAGCTCAGGCTGGTCGTGCTCAGCGTCAGCTGGGGTGGCTCCAACCGTATCAAGGTGAGCAGGATCAAAGTGATCAAGAGTTTGCATGGTATAAGCACTGCCGAGGGTAGAAGGCGTGAGAAAAAAGTAATAACTATTCTAACAACACTCACCGCCTGACCCAACTAATCAGACGTAGCCACACAAGATATCGCAATTGGAAGTGACTATTTTGACCGCTGCACCATACCTCGGTGCGAGGGCAGCTTGGAGCGAGGGTCTTTTGTCATGGATGACAAAAGTAGCGCCCAGGGAGGGGTTCACAGCGCCCTCGCGGAAAGCTGTCCTCGCCACGACGAAAGAGACTACTATGCCACCTGCGCCATAATACGCTGCAGGCGCATATACAGCAGTGCGCTGGCGGTGGCCTCTCCAAGCACACTCTGCATGCCCATGACGGGTACTTGCCAGCATGCCAACGCCTGGGCGAAGCTGCTGGGCGCTTCGACCTCCGGGTGCAAACGGCGCAGTTGGCGCTGATGCAGTTTTGCCACATCGACCTGGGCGTTGGGCAGGGCAAAATTCAGCCGCTTACTGAGTAGTGCATTCAATGCTCCAATGCGCTTCTCTAACTGCCAGCCAACGATGGGCCGATTGCCGATAAATTCTACTAGCGCGCTCAAGTTATCACTATTTGGTGGCAGTATCTCCCCCGCCTCGCACAGCAAGTGATGACGGCGCAGCGTTGCGCTCTCGGGCTGCTTTGCGCTACCAAGGGTGATCACAAAAGCACGACTGGTATGCACCTGCTGATGGCTCAGCACCACTGCCGCCACGCTGATCACAGGTGATGATTGCGTGGGCGTTGCTGTGCAGGCGAGCGCCACCAGCTCTTCGCCCATATAGGGCTGAAACAGCCAGGCATAGGGGGAATCTGCACAACGACGCCGGTCACTTTCACGCCTTAACAAGGTGCGCAGCGAGCCGCTAAATAGCGTCACATGTCGATCTAACAGCCGCATTCCGCTCACGAATACTCCAAATGGTAACGGTGGGAAAGCCGCTGCTTAAAGTCTTTGACAATATGCATCGCTTCGCGCAGTAGTCGCGCTCCAGGGAAGAGAGGTTCTGCACCACGACACGGTTAGCGCGTCTGCTGCTTTGGGCGTTAGTTTCTTTCGCATCCGCAGAAGTTTCCAGCGTACTTAGCTGCTGCTTGAGGCGCAGCTCAGAAAAGAGCGCCAACGCTTCGCCCAGGTCATCGGCAAAACGGCGATCCAACCGGCCGTCAGTAACCAGGGCATCCAAGCGATCAAACGTCGAGGTGGCTTTGATGCGCCGCTCAAGCGCCATGGTGCGCACACCGTGCACGATAGGGAAAATACCGCCTTTCTTGATATCGATACCGTGCTGAGCTTTTTCAGCGAACCAAACAGCGTCAGCGGCGTCGAAAAGCGCAGCGCCGTGCGGGCAAAATAGGAAAGCAGCAGCTCATCGCCCGAGCAGCGTTCAAACAGCTCATCGCGCACGCTCTCAAGCAAGCTCGGGTTGCCCGCCACGCCATGAGCATCGAGCATAATGGCCAGCTTCATCAGGCTATCGCCATCACGCTCCCTGGCCCACTTGGCAATATTACCTTTCCATTGGGATACCGTGGCCACCCACTCGGGTTAGACACCATAATGTTGCCGGGGCACGGCGGGTAACCAAGCTGAATCAGGGTATCGGTGAGCGTTTGCATATGGCTGGCAAGATCAGGCCACTGGGTTTCATCGGCAAGAATCAAGCCGTTATCCTGATCCGTTTTTAGAATCTGCTCACCGCGCCCTTCGCTGCCCATCACCATCATGCAGCTCTGCTCGTGATAGCGCTTATCGACAGTGAACTCCCAGGCCTTGCTAATAATACGGCCGTTTAGTGCCGCAAGCAGATCCATCGCAAGCGCAGCTTAACGCCCTGGGCCATCAGCGCTTTGACCAGCTCCGGGGTGCGCTGACTGGCAGCTGAAAGCGCCTCTAAGTTGGTCGCCTGCTCGATCTGCAGGCTCACCACATAGCTGCGGCTTGAGAAGTAGCTAAGCACGTCGGTGAGCTCTACAACGCCTTTCAAGACGTTTTGCTCCATCACTACCACCCGCGCCACTTTATGGCGGGTCATCAGCACCAATACTTCAAATAAGTACTGATCCGGTGCGACGGTCACCAAGTTAAAATGGGCGATCTTATCCACCGATGATGTTACCGCGCTGCCCTTTAGCACTAAGGCGTTGAGCAGATCGGTTTTGGTCACCATGCCGAGGGTGTCGTCCTGGGTCGACACCAGCAGGCTGTCGGCGTGACTTTCGTTGAGCTGTTTTACAGCGCTAGCGATATCGGTCGTCGCTGCCATCAGCAGTGGCGCACGCATGCACTCGCTTACCTTGGCCAGCATAAAGCCTGCCATGGTGACGCCACCTTCGGCGCGCTTTTCGGTCATCAGGCGCGCCTTATGGGTCAGCGATTGGCGAAAAAAACTGCTGAAATCAGGATAGTGGCGACACAGCTGCTGAAACAGTGCTTTAGGCATTAGGTAACACAGGCACTCCTGTTCAGCCTTAAAGCGGTAGCGGCTTTTACCGTTGAGAATACTGATCGCGCCAAACAGGTCCCCTGCCGTGTAGTGACCAATACGCGCGGTAGATGAGGGCAATGTAGGATCGATTTCCGCCACTTCGCCTTTATGGATCAGATAAACGAACTCACCCGCTTGGCCAGTCTCTAAAATGATTTCGTCACGATCAAAATAGGCCAGGTCAATGCCACGACGAATGTGGTCACGCCCCTCATCGTCAAGGAGCGTAAACGGCAGTTGGGATAGATCCACATCGACCATGGGGTATAACCTCATTAAACGGGCTGCGACTAACCGGGTTGTGTCTTAAGGCGCGCTAGCAGACATAAGCAAAAATAAATAAACGTCGTGACTCGATACTGGCCCACATAAATTGGCCCACACCAGCGCTTCAAAAAAAATGTTATCGATTATTATATGAAGGTGGCTGTACGGGTATAAAGGATTCACTTCCCAAGTAGCAAGTATAACCTTGTTATACCTTTAGCTATCACGCTAAAGTCGAAGCGACTTTTGATACACGACCAAAGTATCGACACTTACTAACCGTGCTTCCGGCAAAACCCAGGACATGTATTTAAAGTAGCCAATAACTGCTTTTATTTGCTCACTAGACTATCGTCCTATAGCTCTTCAAACGCCTACAAAATTCGCTTAAACAGCCTCTAAAAACTCGTATTTTCAATAACATGCATCTTACCAAAAGCCAATTCGTCGTTTATTGATACCAAAGTCTGGGATTTATTTTTTGACGTTTATTGCCCAGTATTAACAATGAGTCATGCAGGGTAATCGCACGTCACTAACTAACTCGACATTTCATATCGAATAATAAGGTGATGTGCTAACAGAAGCTGACTCACCACTCCTATCGATAGGGTGGCTTTAGACGTGCGATTGCCCTGATGGGTCACACGCTATTCCTCGTGAACTTTCCCAACCTTAAAAATCACAAGTGGAGAGCAACACAATGGCAGATGACAAAACCAACGCTGCTGAATACTGGAAAGCAAACGTCCGCTTAATTTTCGGATGCCTGGCTGTTTGGGCATTTGTTTCTTACGGATGCGCTATCCTTTTTCGCCCGCTGCTCGCCGGTATTCCGGTTGGCGGTACCGATCTTGGCTTCTGGTTTGCACAACAGGGCTCAATCCTAACGTTTATCGTGCTGATCTTCTTCTATGCCTGGAAGATGAACAAGCTCGATCAAAAATTTGGCCTTGGGGAGTAAGCCGGTATGAGCCAGTTTGCAATTAACTTACTGTTCGTCGGCGCCTCTTTTGCCTTGTATATAGGCATTGCGATTTGGGCGCGCGCCGGCTCAACGAAAGACTTCTATGTCGCGGGGGGCGGGGTTCACCCGATCACCAATGGCATGGCCACCGCAGCGGACTGGATGTCAGCTGCATCGTTCATTTCCATGGCGGGCCTGCTAGCCTCAGGCGGCTACGCCAACTCTACTTTCCTAATGGGCTGGACTGGCGGCTACGTTATCCTCGCGATGCTGCTAGCACCTTACCTGCGTAAGTTTGGTAAGTTCACCGTGCCTGACTTTATCGGCGACCGCTTCTACAGCAACACCGCTCGCTTAGTGGCTATCGTCTGCTTGATTGTGGCGTCGGTTACCTACGTTATCGGTCAAATGACCGGTGCGGGCGTAGCGTTCTCTCGCTTCCTTGAAGTCAGCAACACCTGGGGTATTTGGTTAGCCGCGCTGATCGTTTTCCTCTACGCCGTATTTGGTGGTATGAAAGGCATTACCTATACCCAGGTAGCCCAGTACATCGTTCTAATCATCGCTTACACCATTCCTGCGGTGTTTATTGCCTTCCAACTAACCGGCAACCCGATTCCGATGTTCGGTATGTTCAGCACGCATACTGAATCCGGCATTCCGCTGCTGGCTAAATTGGATGACGTGGTTAGCGCACTTGGCTTCCGCGACTACACCGCCGATGTGGACAACAAACTCAACATGGTGCTGTTTACCCTGTCGCTGATGGTCGGTACTGCCGGTCTACCCCACGTTATCATTCGCTTCTTCACCGTCCCGAAAGTAGCCGATGCTCGCTGGTCTGCTGGCTGGGCGCTGGTGTTCATTGCCCTGCTTTACCTCACGGCTCCTGCGGTCGGTTCAATGGCACGTCTGAATCTGGCGACCACCGTGTACCCAGAGATGGCGGGGCAGGTTGAAAACTACGAAGAGGCTGCGCAAAACCCGATTCTGTACGAAGAACGCCCTGATTGGGTTCGTACATGGGAAGAAACAGGCCTTATCACCTTCAACGATCTCAACAATGACGGCCGTATCCAAATGTATAATGATGCTGCCGACTACTCTGATCGTGGCTGGGAAGGCAACGAGCTAACCGTCAATAATGACATACTGGTACTCGCCAACCCGGAAATTGCCAATCTTCCCGGCTGGGTTATTGGTTTGATTGCAGCGGGTGGTATCGCCGCAGCACTCTCGACAGCTGCAGGCTTGCTGCTGGCGATCTCGTCGGCGATCAGCCACGACTTGATCAAGACCATGATCAATCCCAAGATCACCGAGAAAGGCGAGATGTTGGCAGCGCGAATCTCCATGGGTGGTGCCATCCTGTTGGCCACTTACCTGGGGCTTAATCCGCCGGGGTTTGCAGCACAAACGGTGGCATTAGCCTTTGGTATCGCCGGTGCATCACTGTTCCCCGCGCTGATGATGGGTATCTTCTCCACGCGGATGAACAGCTCAGGCGCGGTCGCCGGTATGCTGGCGGGCTTGATTTGCACCCTGCTTTACATCTTTACCTACCTGGGCTGGTTCTTCGTGCCGGATACCAATATGCTGGCAAACACGCCGGATAACTGGATCTTTGGCATCTCGCCGCTCTCCTTCGGTGCCGTAGGCGCGATGATCAACTTCGCCGTTGCCTTTGCGGTTTCCAGAGTGACAGCTGCACCGCCGCAGGAAATTCAGGATCTGGTGGAAAGCGTTCGCTATCCGAAAGGTGCTGGCATGGCGATAGACCACTAAGTCATACTCCTTCCTGATGCGTTATCGCCATACGGCGATAACGCTTTGGAATCGACCTCATCATCGGGCTTCCTTAGGGAGGCCCGATGGCTTTTATAGATAGCTTTTATAGACGGCTTTTTGAAAGGATAAATTATGATTTGGCACTTGATCGCCGCCGTTTTTGCAGGCCTTGCGGCAGCCGGGATTGGCCTGATACTGCGCAATTTGAGCGGCAAACGTTTACCCAAATGGATAGTCCCGGTGTGTGGCGGACTGGGTATGCTGGGTTATCAAGTTCAGGTGGAGTACAGCTGGTTTGACCACAAGCAGGCACAACTGCCCGAGACCGCCACGGTCATTTCAACCGAAAGCAGCACGGCGGTATGGCGCCCATGGACTTTTGCCATTCCGATGATCACCAAATTCAGCATGGTGGATAGCGAGAACATCCGTATTACCGAGCAGGATGACACCCGTTTAGCGGAATTTATCCTTTATCAGTTTGAGCGCCATCACACCGATATTTTGATCACCCAGCCCTATCTACTCAACTGCGAGAGCCGTGAGCTAGTGCCCCTGGATAAAGACTCCCGCGACCCTATCCTCGAAGAGATACGCACGCTGCGCGAAACATCACCGCTACTCAACAACGTATGCGCCTAGACAAATAAACAGCCCGTGGTACAAACGGTCGTACACGACCCGTTGTTTCGCCTAGAATGAAGCCTTTTGACTGGCGCACGTTAAACACTCTGGCGGGGAGAAAGGCATGTTTCACGGCGGGCTACTGGTAGCGGTTTCGTTACTCTACATTGCCGTTCTATTCGGTATCGCTTGGTACGGTGATCGCCGCGCGCGTACCCACGGCGCCACCCGTCGGCGTCCGATCATCTATAGCTTGGCACTGGCCATTTACTGCACCTCGTGGACGTTTTACGGCGCGGTTGGCCAGGCAGCCACCGCGGGATGGTCGTTTGCGAGCATCTTCGTCGGACCGATTTTAACGTTTTTACTCTTCTGGCCGGTGCTGGCCAAAATGATCCGCGTTGCCAAACATCAAAACGTCACCTCGATTGCCGATTTTATTGCCTCCCGTTACGGCAAAACCCAGTCGCTGGCCGCCTTTGCCAGTCTGGTTGCCCTGGTCGGTACCCTGCCCTACATTGCCCTGCAGCTAAAAGCAGTTTCCACTACTTTTAGCGTTCTTACCGATGCCACCGATGTGACCCATACGCCGTTGTTTGGCGACACGGCCTTCTATGTGGCCATTGTGATGGCAATTTTCGCGATTCTATTCGGCACCCGCCACACCGATGCCACCGAACACCACGAAGGCTTAATCCACGCCGTGGCATTCGAATCGCTGGTCAAGCTGCTCGCCTTCGTGGTGCTTGGCGCCTTTGTTACCTGGGGTATGTTTGATGGCCTGGGTGAGCTGATGGGGCATGCCGAAAGCCAGCTCGAACTCCAGCGCCAGCTGGCCAACCAGGATTTTGGCCAAAGTTTCTGGGCCCAAACGCTGCTCGCGATGCTGGCGATTCTGTGTCTTCCCCGCCAGTTCCATGTGGCAGTGGTGGAAAACATTCACCCTGACGACGCCACGAAAGCGCGCTGGCTGTTTCCACTTTACCTGTTGGCCATTGCCTTTTTTGTGGTGCCCTTAGCCGCCGCTGGTCTGCTGCTGTTTTCCGAAAGCGGCGTAGAGCCCGATACCTACGTACTGGCTCTATCCATGGCCTCGGGCCACCAATGGTTAACGCTACTCACCTTTATCGGCGGTTTCTCGGCGGCCACGGGCATGGTAATTGTCGCCGCCGTGGCCGTGTCGATCATGATCTCCAACGAAATCGTTATCCCTGCGCTGTTCCGGCTGCGCTGGTTTGATACCAAGGCACGGGATTATGGGCGCTTGGTGCTACGTGCGCGGCGTTTAACCATTGTTGCCGTACTGGCCATGGCCTACGGCTTCTACCAGCTGATTGCCGAATTTACCTCGCTGGCCTCGATTGGCATGCTCTCGTTTGCCGCTGCCTCGCAATTTGCCCCAGCGCTGATTGGCGGCCTCTACTGGAAGCGCGGCAACCGGCTTGGGGTGATTGTCGGTATGAATGCGGGCTTCGCCATCTGGGCCTATAGCCTGCTTATGCCCGCGATGATCAATGCTGGTGTACTGCCGACTGGCTGGCTTGACGGCGGCCCGTTGGGGCTCAATTGGCTATCGCCCACGACGCTATTCGGCCTCAACTTAGGTGACAGCTTTACCCACGGAGTGATGCTGTCACTCGGGGTAAACCTGTTCTGCTACATTTTCGTTTCCCAAGTTACCTCACAGCGAGTGGTCGAGCGTATTCAGGCCTCACTGTTCGTGGATAGCGTGGAAACACGCCAGACCTCGGTCAACCGCCCTGGACCGGGGCGACCACCGTGGGCGATTTAAAAGTCCTGTGTGAACGTTTTCTAGGCGCGGGCCAGGTCGATCGCGCCTTTGAAGACTACGCCCGCCGGGTGGGTAAACCGCTGGACGACGGCACTCGCGCCTCAATCGATATTATTCAGTTCACTGAACGCTTTCTGGCTTCAGTGCTTGGCGCTTCATCGGCACGCATCGTGGTCAACTCGGCACTTCAGGGGCGCGGTATCGGCATCTCGGATGTGATTTCGATTGTCGATGAAGCCTCCCAAGTGCTGGAGTTCAACCGGGCGCTGCTCCAGGCCACCATTGAAAACATTAACCAGGGCATCAGCGTGGTCGATCAGAACCTTCGCCTGGTGGTGTGGAACCAACGCTACCTTGAGCTTTTCCGCTTCCCTGACCACCTGATTCGCGTTGGCGCCCCCATAGACCGTATCTTTCGCTATAACGCCCACAACGGCGAGTATGGTCCGGGTGACCCGGAAGAGCACGTGCAGCTACTGCTCGACAATATTCGCGAAGGCCAACCCCACCGCTATGTGCGCTACCGCCAGGACGGCAGCGTGCTGGAAGTGCAGGGCAACCCAATGCCTGGCGGCGGTTTTGTGTATACCTACCAGGATATTACCCAGCAAAAGCGCATCGAAGAGGCTTTGATTCGCTCGGAAAACAATATCCGTATCTATACCGATAACGTGCCCGCGTTGATTGCCTACTTCGACAAAGAGTGCCGCTACCTATTTACTAACCGAGCCTACGAGCAGGCGTTCAATATTGACCGCAACGCGGTCATTGGTCGCCGCTTTGAAGACGTGCTGCCAATTAAGCAGGCGGAGAGCGCGCGCCATGGGTCGCACGCGCCTTGAACGGCGAACGGGTCAGCTTTGAAGTCTCGCTGCGGGTGAATGAAGCCATGCGCTATATGCTGGTCACTTACACGCCGCACTTTGGTGACAGCCAGGCGATCCTGGGCTTCTTTGCGCTCTATCAGGATATTACCGAACGCCGTCAGGCTGAAATTGCCCTTAAAGAGACCAATGAAACCCTGGAAGAGCGCGTGCGTGAGCGTACCCAGGCGCTCTCTGAAGCCAACGCGGCGTTGCGCCAGGAGAACCGGGTACGCGCCGAGGCAGAGCTCGCCCTGCGCCAGGCTAAGCAGCTCGCAGAAGATGCCAACGCTTCCAAAACGCGCTTTTTGGCCGCGGCCAGCCACGACTTGCTGCAGCCGCTTAACGCGGCACGGCTATTTACCTCCGCGCTGATGCAGAACGTGACTACGACCGACACCCAGCGCATCGTTGGCCATATCGATAACTCGCTGCAGGCCGCCGAGGAACTGCTAAGCACCCTGCTGGATATCTCCAAGCTGGACGCAGGAGCCCTAACGCCCCGCCGCAGTCACTTTGCCCTAGCGGATATCTTCCGCCCGTTACGCGCCGAATTTGAGGTGATGGCGGATGATCGCGGGCTGGACTTAGAAGTCGTGCCTACCCAGCTTTGGGTCGACTCAGATCCTCAAATGCTGCGCCGTATCGTGCAAAACTTCTTATCCAATGCGATTCGCTACACTCAAGAGGGGCGCGTGCTGTTGGGCTGCCGCCGCCAAAACGGCTGGCTCTCTATTGAAGTGTGGGACAGCGGCCCCGGCATTCCCGAGTCTAAATTGAGCGAAATTTTTCAGGAATTCCGCCGATTGGATCAGGTCTCCCGCCACAAAAGAGCGAGAAAGGGCTGGGGCTAGGGCTCTCCATTGCCGACCGTATGAGCCGGGTGCTGGATCATCCTATCAAGGTACGCTCGACGGTAGGCAAAGGCGCGGTTTTCTCGGTTAGCGTACCGATTGTCACCGCCCACGAGTCAACCAGCACCGAGCTTGAGCCGCATGCGCGGCGCGGCAGCCATAAGCTGAGCGGTACGCGGATTGTATGCATCGATAACGAGACGCTGATTCTGGAAGGCATGACCGCCATGCTTAGCGGCTGGGGCTGCGAGGTGTTTACCGCCACCAGTATCGGCGGGGCCAAATCGATCCTACGCAATATGGATGGCGACCCTGACGCTATTCTGGCGGACTACCACCTGGATAACGAAGTCACCGGCTTAATGGCGCTGGAAGCACTCAGCGAACGTTTTGAGGGGGCGGTACCAGGGATTGTGATTACCGCTGACCGTACCGAAGCGGTGGCTGAAGAGATCAAGCGGGCGGGCTATCAACTGCTGCTGAAGCCCGTTAAACCGGCGGCACTACGGGCGCTACTGACGCGCACGTTGCAGGCCAACCGGGCGGCGCGCTAAGCGCGCCGCGGTTAACACAGTCGTTGCTTGCTACTTGCTTAGGAAACGACTTTCGGCGGCTCGACTTCAAGCTTCTGAGCCGCGATAACCGCCTGGGTACGTGAGTGTACGCCCAGCTTGCGTAGAATCGCGGTCACGTGGGCTTTGATCGTGGCTTCAGAGACGCTCAGTTCATAAGCGATCTGTTTATTCAGCAGGCCTTCGGTCAGCATATTCAAGACGCGGAATTGCTGGGGCGTTAGCGAAGCAATCGCCTCGGCAAAACGCGACTCCTCTTCGCTGGTCTCTTCCAGCACGTTGGCCAACGCCTCAGGTAACCACACCTCGCCCTGCAGAATTTCGCCGACGGCTTCAGCAATTAGTTGTAGAGACGATGATTTAGGGATAAAACCCGACGCGCCGTAGTCAATAGCACGACGAACCACGTAGGGTTCATCACTACCAGACACTACCGCAACGGGGATATCAGGCATTTGACCACGCAGTTGGATTAAACCAGAGAAGCCATGGGCTCCCGGCATATGCAGATCCAGCAGAATCAAATCGGCATCTGGGTGGCGATTCACCACGTCAGTGGTGGCTTCCATGGTGTCCGCTTCGACAATTTCCGCCTGGGGGGCCAACTGGCGTAACGCTTGGGTCAGCGCTGCACGAAACAGCGGGTGATCGTCAGCGACGATAAACTTATGAGCTACTGCCATGGATATTCCTCCGGTTCCTCGAGCAGCGGGGTTGTCTGCCGCCGCGACGCTAGGCTCTTACGGTTGTGAAGCATGGTACCCCATGGGCTTCATCATGCCCAAGCATCACATGCACAATTTATAATAGATCGTTCACACAAGTGAAACACGTGTCCATAAACGCTTATCTATAAACGCGCCTCTATAAACACAACCGTGCCGACCTACTCAGGTCGGCACGGCTTTGAGTCGGCACACAAGCTCTATTGGCTAAACAGCCTATCGCGTTGTCGCCATTATTGGTTGGCGCGATGCTCAATCAGCTCATCGACCACCGACGGGTCGGCCAGCGTACTGGTATCACCCAAACCATCACACTCATTGGCGGCAATCTTGCGCAAAATGCGGCGCATGATTTTACCCGAGCGGTTTTCGGCAAACCTGGCGCCCACTGGATGACATCCGGCGAAGCAATCGGGCCAATATCTTTGCGCACCCACTGGGTCAACTCTTTTTTGAGTTCGTCTGTCGCCTCGATACCGTCACTCAGGGTGACATAGATATAGATGCCTTGTCCCTTAATATCGTGCGGGAAACCAACAACGGCTGCTTCTGCAACGGCGCTGTGCGCTACCAGAGAGGACTCTATCTCGGCGGTGCCCATGCGGTGACCCGACACGTTCAGCACGTCGTCCACACGTCCGGTGATCCAGTAGTAGCCATCCTCATCGCGGCGACAGCCGTCACCCGTGAAGTACATACCGTCGTAGGTCGAGAAGTAAGTCTGAACATAGCGCTCGTGGTCACCCCAAATAGAGCGCGCCTGACCCGGCCAGGCGTCAAGGATGACCAAGTTGCCTTCAGTGGCACCTTCCAATTTATTGCCTTCGTTATCGACCAGCGCGGCTTCACACCGAAAAACGGTACGGTCGCAGAGCCAGGCTTAAGCGGGGTAGCGCCCGGCAGCGGCGCAATCATGATGCCGCCGGTTTCGGTTTGCCACCAGGTATCTACAATCGGGCATTTTTCGTTGCCGATAACGCGGTAGAACCACTCCCAGGCCTCCGGGTTAATCGGTTCGCCCACGGAGCCCAACAGCCGCAGGCTATCGCGTTTGCTGGAGTCCATGACGTTTTCGCCATGGGCCATCAGAGCACGCACCGCGGTGGGCGCAGTATAGAGAATATTAACGTTGTGCTTATCAACGATATCACCCATACGGCCATGGGTGGGATAGCTGGGCACGCCCTCAAACATCAGGGTAGTCGCACCGTTGGCCAAGGGGCCATAAACGATATAGCTGTGCCCGGTAACCCAGCCAACGTCCGCGGTGCACCAGTAGATTTCACCCTCTTGATAGTCAAACACGTACTGGTGGGTCATGGCGGCGTAGGTCAGGTAGCCGCCGGTGGTGTGCTTCAAGCCTTTAGGCGCACCGGTAGAACCCGAGGTGTAGAGAATGAATAGCGGGTCTTCGGCGCCCATGGCTTCCGGTTCACACTCGTTGGACTGCTTGTCGACCAGCTCGTCAAACCAGACATCGCGACCCTCTTTCCACTCGATCTCACCGCCGGTGCGCTTCACCACCAGGACGTTTTTGCACACATCAGTGCCGTCACGGGTCAGCGCGGCGTCCACGTTCTCTTTCAGCGGTACGTGCTTACCACCGCGCACCGACTCATCAGCGGTAATCACCAGCTTGGAGTCGGCGCCAATAACCCGCTGGGCAACGGCGTCCGGCGAGAAGCCACCAAAGACAACCGAGTGAACGGCCCCGATGCGCGAACAGGCCAACATAGCCATGGCGGCTTCGGAATCATAGGCATATACAGCGTAACGGTATCGCCTTTATCGATACCCAGCTCTTTCAGCGCGTTGGCTAGCTGGTTCGTGCGTGCATAGAGTTCGCGATAAGTAATGTGTTTGGACTCATCGGGTTGTCGCCTTCCCAAATGATCGCTGTCTGGTCACCGCGCTTATCCAGATGGCGGTCAAGGCAGTTGGCGCTGACGTTAAGCAGGCCATCCTCAAACCAACGAATATCGACATTGTCACGCGCAAAGGAGGTGTTTTTGATTTTGCTGGGCGCTTTAATCCAGTCGAGGCGTTTGGCTTGCTCAGCCCAGAAGCCTTCCGGGTCGTCTATCGACTGCTGATACATGGCCTCATATTTGGCTTTATCGGCCCAGGCATTGGCGGCGAAATCGTCGCGCACCGGATAGACCTTCTGTTGATCGCTCATAAAATTGCCTCTGTCCGTGAAAATGCACTCTCTAAGAAACTGTAGTCGATACGATTATTTATGGGCTTATTGACCATTATCGGGCGTATCGGCTGCCATTAATGTTCCCCTAGCATAAACCTCCTCGCGCAGGCTTCCCTTTAGACATTGGTATTATCATTTTTTATTTAAAAAACAACATTTATAAACAAATCACGAGACGACTTCCGGCCTGTAGACCAAGGTCTTAGCGCAGTGTCGGCAACGATAATGACGCCCGTTTACCACTAAAGCATGACGTCTTGGGGTAAATTGATGAAAGCGGCAATCGCATTGGTAACGATAAGGTGCGGACTGCGCCTGCTTAATATCAACCGATGGGTAACACTGGGAACTAAACCAAAAAGGTCGCGCATGACCGTTTTCCACTCGCGGCCGTGGGGTTTTAAACGCGGGCCGTTGTCCAAATGAAACACCAGCCAGTGAGCCATTTCGTGGGGAATCACCTCATCAAAAAACGCCGTGCGGTTCTCTCTCAGTAACACCGGGTTCAAGCGTAACCCGCCGTGGCCAAGATGCGCCTGGCCGGCCGAAGCGCCGCGCAGGTTAAACCACACATTTGGGGCTGGCAGCGCTGGGCACACTTCACAGCAGCGCTGCCACGCTTGTTCGACGCGAACTCGCGCGGCCTGATGCAACTCTGTTTCCGACATAGCCGCCAATTCAGTGGCAGGCCAAGGAGGCAGTGGTGACGTCTTCATTAGTGATAAACTAGCCGTTATAGGTAACCATTGATGAACGTTTGTATTAACGAGGCTTTACTCATGGCAGAGCGCAGCGATACGCCTGAAACGAACACGCCACCGCAGCCACTGCTCGAGGATGAGCAGTTGGATAGATTGGACGACTTCCTTGACTCGGATCAAGTGGATGAAGACGCCCTGGATCTTATTTCCACCCATGGCTTTTTAGTGGCCCTTGCCGTGGCACCCAGCGAAGTACCGGCGACCCAGTGGCTGACTGAGCTGTTTCAGGGTGAGCCTCGCTACGCCGATGACGCCGAGCGTGATGAGATTATTACCCTGCTCACACTGTTACGCGACAACGCGGTGGCGGTACTCGAGCAAGGCGGCTTACCGGAACTGCCGTTTGAACTAACGTTGGGAGGAGAACCCGCCGAGGAAACCCCTATAGGCGACTGGTGTGCGGGCTTTATGGAAGGCGTCTTCAGCGACGAGAGCGCTTGGTTCCAGGACGATGAAGAGGCCGCCGCCGCCCTGCTGCTACCGTTTATGCTGCTCTCCGGACTGTTCGACGATGAGCCGGACTTGGCCGAGCTGGCTAAAGATCAAGAACGCCAGGAGTCGCTGTAGTGCAGTTGCCGGAACTGGTTTTGGATCTTTACCTGCATTACCGCGTGCCACCGGAAACGCCCAAACCCAAACCGCGTAAAAAAAACGCCTGCAAAAGGTAAAAAGCGCTAGGTGCTTAGGCTAAATACTTAGCGTAGACACTATTTAAGCCGCGTTACCATGGCATCCAGCACGCCATAGATCCACTCACGGGCGCGCTGCCTCCAGGGGCGCGCCGCCCAAGCCGCGGCGTCTACCTCCTGGCTGGCGGCAAAGTTTCGCTCGAACAGTTCGCGCACGTCCGCCGCGAGCTTCGGATCCATTGCTTCCTGGTTTGCCTCTAGGTTCCAGTGCAGATTCCAGTGGTCAAAGTTACACGAACCAATGCTCACCCACTCATCGGCGAGCACAAATTTAGCGTGGATAAAGGTCGGCTGAAACTCAAAAATGCGCACCCCAGCCTTGAGCATGGTGGATAAAAGCGCTGACCGGCAAAGCGAACGCTGGGATGATCATGCTTTGCCCCCGGTAGCAGTAAGCGTACGTCTATCCCTCTGCGAGCCGCCCGAACCAAACGCCGACGCAGGGCAAAGGTGGGCACAAAATAGGGTGTGCATAACCAGAGTCGTTCATTTACCTGGCTGACCCGATAATGCAATGAGTGGCGAATCGCTTGATAACGATAGCCACGCGCCGACATCGCCCGTCCAGGCACGCCATTGGCAAGCGCCTGAGGCTCACGACGCTCTGGGAGAGCCGCCGCACGTCTATCGCCCTTCTCGACGCGGGTCAGCCGCGAATGCCATAGGCGCCGAAACAGCAGTTCCCAATCGGCCACCACCGGCCCTTCAATACGCAGGGCAATTTCGTACCAGGCATTCAAAAACTCATCCACCGCGCCAAAGCCACCGTGAACGCCAGCTCGCCGTCAATAACCATTATTTTGCGATGGTCACGACTCAGGTTCAGCGCTAAAGAGTGGAAACCAATGGGGTTAAAAAAGCGCAGCTGAACATCGCCCTGCTTCAGGCGCTGGCGATCACTCCCGGAGAGGCCCATCGAGCCATAGCCATCCAGCAGTAAACAGACGCGAACACCGCGCTGCGCTGCATCAGTCAATACCTCAATGACTTGATCTGCAAGCTCCCCTGATTCCATCAAGTAGAGCTCTACCAGCACATAGTGCCGCGCATTATGCACCGCTTCAAACATAGCGGGCAGAAAGCGTGAGGCCTCCGGCAGCAGCGTAAATCGATTACCTTCTCGCCACGCGTTCTGCATGGGTGCTCCTTGTTAGCCACTGATAAGTACACTAACGAGCTACCGTGCTAATGAGCGATGTACATACAGATCGTAGCGGCTGTTTTACCCTCAAGGGTATGTTGCGGCACTGGCCCCGCAATAGGCGGCGCCTTACGGGGGCGCTTAACCACCACGCGATGAGTGGCCACATCCAACGCCGCTTCTAGTAATCGCGGGGCATCGTTATCATCACCAGCCAACTCGCGGAACAGACGCATCTCTTTTTTCACCAACGCTGATTTCTCACGATGGGGAAACATCGGATCCAGGTGTATCACCTGCGGTGAAAAGTGAGCACTGGCAACCAATTCAGCCAGGAATTGAGCCGCATCCCCATGACGCAGTGTCATGCGGGCAACAATATCCACTGTATCGCTATGCCTGGAGGCACGTTTCAGGCCATCCTCCAGCGCGCTGCAATCGCTGCAACCCGCTCAATTAACAACACCTGGGCACCTAGGCTGGCCAATACAAACGCATCCCGCCCCAACCCTGCCGTAGCATCAACGATGCAGGGCGTCACGCCTTGGAAAGCCCACAGGCCTTTGCGACCAGCTGACCACGCCCACCACCAAAGCGGCGCCGATGGGCCGCTTGCCCGCCACAAAATCAACGCTGAGCCCGGCTTGCCGTAGCGTTTTTCATCACCGACCAGCGCCAACCCCTCATCGCCCTGCACCAAGCGCAGGCCGTCAGGCAGAACGATGCTCTCAACATCGCTCAACATCGCTCATGCGGGCTTTTTCCAGGCAAACGTCGTTTGCGCAGATAAACCGGCTGAACCAAGTGCGCGGCCTGCCCCAACCCAGCGGCAAAATCACGCGCCGCCAGCCACGCCATCTCTTCGGCGCGGGGCTCTAAATCATCCAAATGCTGGGGCATGCTAAGCTGTACATCGACAGTGAAGCGCTCCCACAGCGTAAAGCCGCTGCCTACACCTACCCAGTCGGTTTCGTCGCCTGGCAGACGCAGCGACTCAGGGGCCATCACCGCCTCGGCGCTCATCGGAGTAATAGTGTCTTTTAGGCAGTGCCACGTCGCGGCGTACACCTCGCCCATGCGGGCATCTAAGGCGTCACCACGTTGGCTGAGGTGATAGCGACGATGGGCCTGAAGGGCCAGCGCCTCTAAAGTAGACACCCACCAGCAACGGGCAGTCCAAACCAAACGCCAACCCTGGGCTGCCCCCGCCGCGATACGCAGTCCGGTAAACGAACCCGGCCCCGGCCAAACGCAACGGCATCAAGCTGGGAAGGGGTTACCTGCGCTTCGGCAAGCACTTCGTCCACCATCGGCAGCAGCCTGCGGTATGGGCGCGGGGCGTCATCTCGAAGCGCGCCAGGCACTCAGTGCCCGAATCACCCTGGCGCAGTAAGGCTGCAGAACAGGCGCTTGAAGAGGTGTCCAGGGCAAGCAGATGTAACGGCATAGCAAGTGGCCACTCGAAAGAAAGGTTGCGGCATTATACCTTTGTCACGCCAATACGACGATGACCCCATTAGGCGGGCCATCGGCAAAGGCGTAAAATCAGCTAAAGGTTATTATCAACTGAGGGCTCTTATCAGCTAAGGGCTTCTTTAACCTGGCGGGTAATATCCGTCACACTGCCAACGCCTTCAATGCGGTGGTACTGGGGCGCGCTCTGGGGATCCTGCTTGGCCCACTGCTGATAGTAATCGACCAGCGGGGCCGTTTGATCGTGGTAAACGGATAGGCGATTACGCACCGTGGACTCTTGGTCATCTTCACGCTGAATAAGCGTTTCACCGGTCACATCATCCTTGCCTGGCTCTTTGGGCGGATTGTGCTCAACGTGATAAACCCGGCCCGATGCTTGGTGCACACGGCGTCCCGCCAATCGACTGACGATCTCTTCATCGGGTACGGCAATTTCCACCACGTGATCTAGCTTAACGCCGCCCTCTTTCATGGCGTCGGCCTGGGGGATCGTGCGTGGGAAACCATCGAACAGAAAGCCATTTTCGCAGTCAGGCTGACTGATGCGCTCTTTGACCAAGTCAATGATGATGTCGTCGGACACCAGGCCACCACTGTTCATGATCTCTTTTACTTTCAAGCCCAGCTCAGTGCCATCTTTAATGGCCGTGCGCAGCATATCCCCGGTGGAAATCTGAGGAATCTTAAATTGCTCACAAATAAACTGAGCTTGAGTCCCCTTCCCCGCGCCGGGGGCACCCAACAGGATTAAACGCATGGCACTGCTCCTTGAAGTTCTTGGTATGAAAAAAGAGTTCGAAAAATGAGTATGTGAATTCTGTTAACTGACAATAACCGCGCCTCTCAAGCGACACAACTCCCCAAAAGCCTGAGAAACCCGCTTTTGTTTCAATTTTTTTAAATTAAAACAGCCAAATGCCCTAAATCTACCACTTTGGTCGCCCTGCGAGAGGTTTAGGCAGCATTTACGTTTAGTAAACACAAGCGGCGCCCCTAGGGGCGCCGCTTGTGAAAGCACATCGCTACCAATTACAGCAGTAAGCGACGAATGTCGGTGAGCACATCGGCCAGGAAGGCGGTAAAGCGTGCCGCATCGGCGCCGTTGATCGCACGGTGATCGTAGGAGAGCGACAGCGGCATCATCAGGCGCGGCTGGAAGGCACTCCCATCCCAAACCGGCTTCATCTGCGCTTTGGACACGCCCAGAATAGCCACTTCCGGCGCGTTAACGATCGGTGTAAACGCCGTGCCACCAATCGAACCGAGGCTCGAAATGGTGAAGCAGCCACCGGTCATCTCGTCACGCTTGAGCTTTTTGGTCTGGGCTTTCTTGCCTAGCTCCGCCATCTCCTTGGCAATCTCGATCAAGGATTTGTTATCGGCGTTGCGCACTACTGGCACCATCAGACCGTCAGGCGTATCCACGGCAATACCGATATGGACGTAGTTCTTCCATACCAGGGTTTCACCGTCACCCTTCAGACTGACATTGAACTGCGGGAATTTACGCAGCGCAAAGGCACAGGCTTTGACCATAAACGGCAGCGGCGTTAGCTTGGCGCCCTGGGCTTCCGCTTCCGCCTTCATCGCCTTGCGGAAAGCTTCCAGCTCGGTGATGTCCGCTTCGTCGAATTGCGTAACGTGGGGCACATTGAGCCAGCTACGATGCAGGTTGGTCGCGCCCATCTTGAGCAGACGCCCCATCGGCTTCTCTTCCACTTCACCAAACTGGCTGAAGTCGACTTCCGGAATGGGCGGAATACCCGCGCCGCCAGTAGCCGCGGCTGCCGCACCTGGCTGGGCTTTACCCTGATTGGCAATCGCCTGCTTCACATAGGACTGTACGTCCTCTTTGAGCACGCGATCTTTCGGGCCGCTGGGTTTAACGAGTCCCAAGTCGACGCCTAGTTCACGAGCCAGCATGCGTACCGCAGGGCCGGCGTGCACCAGCTTGCCATCCCGGGGCTTATGGGCAGCCATCTGTGCTTCCGGGCTGGGGGTACCCGGAGATTCAGACGGTTTAGCGCTGTCCTTGCTGTCACTGCTCTGCGAGGCTTTTTCTGGTGCGGCCTTTTTCGGTGCCGCTTTTTTGGCACCCGCCACTTCCATATAGCCGATCACATCGCCTTCAGAGACGGTGTCGCCCTCTTTAACGGTCAGCTCAAGAAGCTTGCCTTTGTAGGGGCTGGGCACGTCCATAGAGGCTTTATCAGACTCTAGGGTGATCAACGGGTCTTCTTCATTGACTTCGTCACCCGCCGCTACGCCGATCTCGATAATCGGCACGTCAGAGGAGCCAGAAAGATCCGGTACGCGAATCTCTTTGCGCTCCGGCTCGCCACTGGCGGCCTCTTCCTGATCATCTTCAGCCGTTTCTTCCGGCTCGCTACTGGCTTGGCTAGAGGACGGTTCTGGAGAAGAGCTCTCTTCCGATGCGTCTTCGCTGTCGCCGCCTTTGCCGACGATCTCCATCTGGCCGATCACATCGCCTTCAGACACGTGTCGCCCTCTTTCACGGTAAAGCTGACGATCTTACCGCTATGGGGGCTGGGCACGTCCATGGAGGCTTTGTCAGACTCCAACGTGATCAAGGTGTCTTCGGCCTCAACCTCATCGCCTTCGCTGACCGCGACGTCGATAATTTCGACGCTGTCGGAGCCGCCGAGATCGGGCACTTTGATATCCACCGTCTGCTTACCGCCGGCTGACTTTTTAGCCGCGGGCTTCTCTTGAGACGGCTCTTGGCTTGTCTTGCTTCGCTGGGGCCTCTTCAGGCTGGCTGTCAGACGAGCTCTCTCTTGCTGCTCGTCGCCGCCACCTTCGACTTCCAGCTCAACGATATCGTCCCCTTCCGAGACGCTATCGCCTTCTTTGACCAGCACTTTGAGTACCTTGCCGCCTTTCGGGGCCGGTACGTCCATGCTGGCTTTGTCGGATTCCAGCGTGATTAGGGTGTCTTCCGCTTCAATGACGTCGCCTTCTGACACCGCAATCTCGATGATTTCGACATCGGTATCGCCGCCGATATCGGGAACTTTGATGATTTCGCTACTCAAGGTCGCGCTCCTTCCAAATCGGATCGAGCCGGTGGGCCACCGCCCACCGGTCAGCGGTTTAGCTAGTCAGCGGGTTAGGCTTATGGGCATCAATGCCGTACTTCTTAAGCGCTTCACCAACCTGCTTGCGATCAATCTCGCCACGCTCAGCCAGCGCACGTAGCGCCGCCACGGTCACGAAGTAGCGATCTACTTCGAAGAAGTAGCGCAGCTTCTCGCGGGTGTCTGAACGGCCAAAGCCATCGGTACCCAGTACAGTGTAGTCACCCGGTACCCAGGCACGCACTTGATCGGCATACAGCTTCATGTAGTCGGTCGACGCGATCACCGGGCCGTCGCGCCCTTCCAGGCACTGTGTGACGTGAGGCTTGTTGGCCTCGGCGTCTGGGTTCAGGAAGGCTTCACGATCCAGCAGCAGCGCTTCACGACGCAGCTCGTTAAAGCTGGTCACGCTCCAGATGTCGGCGCCGATGCCCCAATCGTTCTCAAGCAACTCAGCGGCAGCTTCCACTTCGCGCAGAATGGTGCCAGAGCCCAGCAGTTGAACGCGGCCCTTGTCACCCTTGGTTTCGCGCAGTAGGTACATGCCTTTAACGATATCGTCGGCGGGCACATTTTCCAGCGCGGGGTGCTCGTAATTCTCGTTCATCACCGTCAGGTAGTAGAAGCAGTTCTCCTTGTCGGTGAACATGCGCTTCAGGCCATCCTGCAGAATGACGGCGACTTCATGGGCATAGGTCGGGTCGTAACTGCGGCAGTTGGGGATGGTGGAGGCCTGAATCAGGCTGTGGCCATCCTGGTGCTGCAGGCCTTCGCCGTTGAGCGTGGTGCGCCCGGCGGTGCCGCCGACCATAAAGCCACGGGCTTGCAGGTCACCCGCCGCCCAGGCCAGATCGCCGATACGCTGGAAGCCAAACATCGAGTAGTAGATGTAGAACGGCAGCAGCGTGACGTTGTTGTTGCTGTAGGAGGTCGCCGCGGCGATCCAGGCCGACATGGCGCCGGCTTCGGTAATGCCCTCTTCGAGGATCTGCCCTTTCTGATCCTCGCGGTAGAACATGATCTGGCCTTTATCCACCGGCTCGTACTTCTGACCTTCCGAGGTGTAGATACCCAACTGACGGAACATGCCTTCCATACCGAAGGTACGCGCTTCGTCAGGGATAATCGGCACCACCTTCTTGCCCAGCGTCTTATCTTTGACCAGGCCGTTAAGCACCCGCACAAACGCCATGGTGGTCGAGACTTCACGCCCTTTCGAGCCGCCCATTTGCGAGGCAAAGGTCTTGTCTTCGAGGCTGGGGATCTCCAGGCCTCGAAGTCGCTTTGACGGCTGGGTAGGTAGCCGCCCAGACGCTCACGCTGCAGGTGCATGTACTTGAGCTCGGGAGAGTCGTCTTCCGGCTTGTAGTACGGCACGTCTTTGAGCTGCTCGTCGGTTAACGGAATACCGAAGCGATCGCGGAAGGTCTTGAGCGCTTCATACTCCATGCTCTTGACCTGGTGCGCTTCGTTGGCCGCTTCGCCATCGCCGCTACCCATACCGTAACCTTTAACGGTGTGCGCCAGGATGACCGTGGGCTTGCCGTTGAGGTGTTAACCGCCTCGTTATACGCCGCGTAAACCTTGAACGGATCGTGGCCACCGCGGTTGAGCTTCCAGATATCTTCGTCGGAGAGGTCTTTGACCATCGCCTCGGTTTCTGGATATTTGCCAAAGAAGTGCTCACGGGTGTAAGCGCCGCCGTTGGCTTTGTAGTTCTGGTACTCGCCGTCGACCGCTTCGTCCATGCGTTTCTGAAGGATGCCTTTCTTATCCTTCTCGAACAGCGGATCCCAGTGACGCCCCCAGACGACCTTGATCACGTTCCAGCCCGCACCACGGAAGACGCCTTCGAACTCGTCCATCACCCGCGAGTTGCCGCGCACAGGGCCGTCAAGGCGCTGCAGGTTACAGTTGATGACGAAGATCAGGTTGTCGAGGTTTTCGCGACCAGCCAGTGAAATGGCGCCCAGGGATTCCGGCTCGTCACACTCGCCGTCGCCCATGAAGCACCAGATCTTGCGGTCATACATATCCTTCAGCTCACGGTGATGCAGGTACTTCATCACGTGCGCTTGATAGATAGCCTGAATCGGGCCCAGCCCCATGGAGACCGTGGGGAACTGCCAGTAGTCCGGCATTAACCACGGGTGCGGGTAGGAAGAGAGGCCATCGCCATCGACTTCCTGGCGGAACCTGTCCATCTGCTCTTCCGATAGACGCCCTTCCAAATAGGAACGTGCGTAGATGCCCGGTGCTACGTGGCCCTGAATATAAATCAGGTCACCGGCAAAATCGCCCTGAGGCGCGCGGAAGAAGTGGTTAAAGCCCACGTCATACAGGGTAGCCGAGGACATAAAACTGGCAATGTGGCCACCCAGGCCCGGCTTGGCGCGGTTATTACGAATCACCTGGGCAATGGCGTTGTAACGGATCAAGGAGCGGATACGGCGCTCCATGAACAGGTCACCAGGCATCGGTGCTTCGCGGTGAACCGGGATCGTATTACGGTGCGGGGTCGTCACCGAGAAGGGCACCTTCATGCCGTCCCGGCGCAGGCGATCCGCCAGGCGGGTCATCAGGTAGCGGGCACGATCTTCGCCCTCACGATCCAATACCGATTCCAGGGAATCAATCCATTCCGTGGTTTCGATCGGATCGAGATCTTCTCTTGTCTCCAGACTCATAGAGGTCTCTCCGAATGACGATAAATGACAAAAATCCCCGCTACCCTGAAGGGCCTGGGGCGGCGGCGTGGCACTACACCACGCGCCAACATTCAGCCGGTGATTAAACGCCGGATAGGGGTTTTAGCTCTACATTCAACAAGCTACGTAACTATTGATGTAGTAAAGCTACACAATTCTCTTAGAAGTTAGCCTTTTGTATAGGCGAAGATACCTCAAAGTCGCCACGCTGCCAATTCCGTCGCAGCGGAAAAGCCTATCGAAAACAAACTATTGCACTGCAACATAAGCAATTCATAGAGCATTTGCCATTGCGACCAAATAGTCATCCGATGTAATTAAACTACCGTTTTATTGCGTTATTAGTGAAATACTTAGCACACGGGGAAAAACGTAATCGAACCGCTAACGCTCAACACGCGATGTCAGCAGTTGCTGGAAATACGCCCAATCAAACGCCGGACCAGGATCCGTTTTGCGCAGCGGCGCCACATGGGCATGGCTGGTAATACGACTGCTATCTAGCTGAGGGTTGCGCGCCATTAGCCACACCACTGCTTCCACCAGAGTGTCATACTGTGCTTTGCGATAGGGGGTAACGTCATCCCCTTCAAGTTCAATCCCCACCGAGAAATCGTTGAGCGCCTTTCGCCAGCTTAGCTGGCGAGCATCCCACCAGTTGGAGCGCCCAGCATGCCAAGCACGCTGATCTGTATCAACAAACTGCACGCACTCACCATCGCGACGGATAAGCAGGTGTGCGGAGACTCTTAAGTGGGCAATTTCGGCGAAAAATGGATGTTCGTCTACCGCCAATTGATTGGTAAATAGCGCTTCAATAGCATTACCACTAAACTGACCAGGCGGAAGACTGATCGCATGAATCACTAGCAACGACACCTCACCGGTGGGCCGAGGGTCACAGTTCGGTGAAACGACTTTACGCGCGCTTTCCCACCACCCGTCAAGGGGTTGTTTATTTTCCACTGGCAAGGGCTCCTTTACGTTAGCGCTTTCTTTCTCTGTTCTCTTTCACCGCTGTTTTTCACTACAATGCCCGTCATCGAAGACGACGTTCAGGGAATCCACGGCCATGCATTATCAATCCGCTCTTGCTGAAGAAATCCGCGCCAGCGCTGCTCGCTTGCTATCAGAAGACGTTGGCCCGGGTGATATTACCGCGCAATTGATCCCTGAACATCAGTGGGCCAGCGCCGACGTAATTACCCGTGAAGCCGCAGTGCTGTGTGGCGCACCCTGGGTAGATGAGCTGTTTCGCCGCTTGGATAGTCGGGTAAGTCTGACCTGGCACGCCGCTGACGGCGATAAGCTAGAGGCTGAGCAGTGTTTCTTAACCCTGGAAGGCCCCGCCCGTGTCCTGCTTACCGGCGAGCGAGCGGCGCTTAACGTATTGCAAACGCTGTCTGCCACCGCCACCGCCACCCGCGCATATGTCGACCTGATTGAAGGCACCGGCGTTCGCCTGCTTGATACGCGTAAAACGCTGCCCGGCATGCGCTTGGCGCAGAAATATGCGGTCACCTGCGGCGGCGGCCACAACCACCGCATTGGCCTATGGGACGCGTTTTTGATCAAAGAGAACCATATTGCCGCCTGTGGAGGCATTCAAGCGGCGGTTGCGCAAGCGCGCAAGTTAGCCAACGACCTGCCCGTGGAAGTCGAGGTAGAAACCTTTGAAGAGTTGGATCAGGCATTGGCCGCGGGAGCTGATATTGTCATGCTCGACAATTTCGCCATCGAAGACCTGCACGTTGCCGTGGAAATTAACGGCGGCCGAGCCACCCTGGAAGCTTCAGGCAATGTGGATGCTGCCACCCTGCGGGCAATTGCCGATACCGGTGTTGACTGTATATCGAGCGGCGCACTGACCAAGGACATCGCCTCGATCGATCTTTCCATGCGCATTACCCGCAGCTATAGCGTTTGATGATTAGGTTTCAACAGCATTAAGCGATTTGGAAAGTTTATAACGCAGCAGTCGCTCCCCGCTTCGCTCGACCCACTCCTCGCCGTGGTTTTTCCAACCACGGCGCAGCAGGCGCTCATAGAGCATTGAACTCGCCTCTATCTCGATTTGCCCCTTTCCCTGCTCAAGCAGCAGCCGTTCGGCATGTACCAGCAGCGTGGTACCGATACCGCGACCGGCTAATGAGGGCCATACGTAGAGTGTTTCAACCCGCCCAGCGACTAAATCCAACTCCAGGAACCCCACGCAGCGACCATCACAGGTAGCCACTAGGGTTGTGTAGAGCGCTTGGCGCACTCCCCATGCACTGCCTTCGCGGGGCAACGCATTGGCCCACGCACGCCGCTCATCCAGCGTGTAATGCGTGGCCGCTCCCTGCATAACAGCGTGATAAAACACTTCCGCTTGGTCGGCGGCATCCCGTGCTAGCGCCGCGCGATAGGTTATTCGCGTACTGGTTGGCGCTTGCTGCTCCTCGGTATTGGTCATGCGTCACCTCTGAGCTGTTCAGCTATCATTTGATCAAGACACATTCGATCACGCCCCATTTGGTCACGCTTAAGCCATTGGCCTGCTTTATACTACTTGGATCAATTCTACGCGAATCAACCCCAGCAGAAGGCAGTGTGATGGACGATGCCCCTAACAGCGAGCACTTTACGCTGACGCCCATTGGTCATGTGGTTAGCGACTACCCCGATAAATTCGGTATTCCCCGCCAGCCGGGCTCGCCCCGCGGCCGATGCCCGGCTTGTACTCACTGCGCCCTACAACGACCCACTCGCGGTGCGCGGTTTGGAAGACTTCAGCCACCTGTGGCTGAGCTTTATTTTTCATCAAAGCCCTGAGCGCTGGTCGCCGCTGGTAAGGCCGCCGCGCTTGGGGGCAATAAAAAGGTGGGGGTTTTTGCCAGTCGCAGCACCCACCGCCCTAACCGCCTGGGGCTCTCACTGGTGAGATTAGTCGGTATCGACACCCAGCACGGCGTTACGCTGCAGCTCCAGGGCTGCGATTTAGTCAGCGGCACCCCAGTGATTGATATCAAACCCTACCTGCCCTGGGCCGAATCCGAGCCTAACGCACTGGCCGGTTTCGCCCCTGAAACACCGCCACTCATGGACGTCACCTTTCATCAAGCGGCACTGGATACGCTTGCTCAGCGCCACGACAGCGCCACACTGCTGGCATTAATTGAGCAGGTACTCAGCCAAGACCCCAGGCCCGCCTATAAACAAAAGGACAGGGATTCTGAGCGTCTTTACGGCGTACGTCTGCGCGACGTGGACGTTAAGTTTTGCCCTCGCCAAAATGGCGAAGCCACCACCTTGGAGGTGATGGCTATCGAACCTTACGCCGAGCAATAAATCTGACGCGCCGGCTTAAGCAGGAAAGGTAATGCCCAAACGGCGGCCAACTTCCTCATACGCCTCAATCACACCGCCCAACCCCTGACGGAAGCGGTCTTTATCGAGCTTCTCACGGGTGTTGGCGTCCCAAAGACGGCAACCATCCGGAGAGAACTCATCCCCCAGCACCACCTCGCCTTTGAATACACCAAACTCAAGTTTGTAATCCACCAGTAGCATATCGCCCTCAGCAAACAGCGCTTTGAGGATATGGTTAACCTTGAAGGTCAGCACCTTCATCTTGGCTAACTGCTCAGGCGTTGCCCAACCGAAAGTCTCCGCCAGCGACTCATTGATCATCGGGTCGCCCTTCTCGTCGTTCTTCAGAAACAACTCGAAGGTGGGTGGCGTCAGTGCAATCCCCTCTTCAACGCCGAGACGTTTTACCAACCCACCCGCAGCGATATTGCGCACCACACACTCCACCGGGATCATCTGCATCTTTTTGACCAGACTCTCAGTGTTGGAGAGCTGTTTTTCAAAGTGGGTGGGGATGCCCGCTTCCTGCAGCCGCTCCATAATGAAGGCGTTAAAGATGTTATTGACCATTCCCTTGCGGGCCAGCGACTCGACTTTTTTGCCATCGAAGGCGCTGGTGTCATCACGAAAATTGAGCACCAACAAATCCGGATCGTCGGTGGTGTACACAGATTTCGCCTTACCGGCGTAGAGTTCTTGGCGCTTTTCCATGGGGGCTCCGTAAGGGGTCAAGGATCAACAAATTAACGTAAATAGCCGGAGACACGCTCAAGCAGCTCGCGCTGATCATCGGCGCTGAATGCCCGCTCGCTGGCATTGATGGCACGCAGAATCGTCTGGTCGCCGTTAGGCTGCAGGGCAAGACGAATCTGCTGGGACATTTTGCGCACATCCGGGCTGAAGACGATTTGCAACGGGTTGCGGTTGCGCTCGGTTTCAGTCATGTACTCAACCATAAACTCATGACTGGCAGGGTCGACGGCCAGCAAATCACGCTGACCTTCCTGAGCAAAATCCAGCTCAAGATAGTGGTTCAACTCTGCCCATACCCGATCGACCGGCTGCGGGATCACCACTTCCCACTCGTCGTCCTGCTGGCGGATTTGCAGCGTTTGCTCACCGGTGAGGCGCTGAGCGGTCCAGGAAGAAGAGACACTGGCAGATGCACTGCGCGCGCTTAAATGGCTCTCTAACGCATCGAGGCAGCTCGCCATGGTTTGCCCGCCGCGTTCGCAGCGAACTTCGCTACTGCCTGCGCGTAGTGCACTTTGCAGGCGAATTTCCGCCTGGGGCGTGACGATAACGCCCTGAGAAGCACTGCTCTGCAGCACCTCCAACTGACGACTACGTACAAACTCTTCCAACTGCGGCCAGACCGTACCGGTGTCGGCGGCCACTACTAGCCAGGTTTGATCGCCCACTTCGCGACGCTCGACATACTCAGGTTCCATCCCACTGCCAATCGCCAATGACTGTGGCGGGCGAATCTCTGCTGCTTCGTCAAGCCGTGCACCTTGGGTGGCGGCTTGAGGAACCGGCAGCGCATCGCGATAGCGCTGGGTGTTGCGGGTCTCTGGCAGCACCAAAGGCGGCGCTGGAGCGGCCTCGGTGTAATCCAAATTACGGTCGTGGTAAAAACCATCCCGCGCACAACCAGAAAGCGCGACAGCCGCTGCGAGTGCCAGCGGAACCCATTTAAGCGCACGTATTTCAAGCACAGAGCTCATCAAGCCACTTAACTTAAGTCAACAATTCGGGTACCCAGCTCAACGGTAAGCAGCTGGGTAGCAAAGGGTATTGCGTCGGACTACTCCTCTACGACACCCGCCAACTGCAGCGCTTCGCTCACCGTGGCGTGGTACTTTTCCGACAGCCAGGTTAGCGGTAAGCGAATACCCGCATCCGCGTACCCCATACGGTTCAGCGCCCACTTCACTGGAATAGGGTTCGACTCTATACCCAGGTTGGTATGCAGCGGCATCAAAAGCGTATTAATCTGGTGCGCCTTATCGGAGTCGCCGGCCACCGCTGCCGAGCAAAGCTCATGCATCGCCCGGGGGCAACGTTGGCGGTGACGGAGATATCCCCATGACCACCCATCAACATAAAGTCGCAGGCGGTCGCATCATCACCGGAGTAGAGCATAAAACCACTGCCCTTCAGGCGAGTGATTAGATCTTCCGCACGCTCCAGGTTCCCCGTGGCGTCTTTTAAACCGATAATATTATCGACTTCGGCCAGGCGTAACACGGTCTCGTTGTAGATATCCGAGCAGGTGCGACCAGGCACATTGTAAAGAATAACCGGCAGGTCGCTGGCCTCGGCTGTGGCCTTGAAGTGCTGAAACAGGCCTTCCTGAGTAGGCTTGTTGTAGTAGGGAGCCACCGTCAGACAGTAATCTGCCCCCACCTCTTTCGCGTAGCGGGTCAACTCCACTGCTTCGGTGGTGTTGTTCGAGCCGGTACCGGCTATAACCGGTATACGGCCATTGACCTCTTCCACCACGCTGCGAATCACGTCAAAGTGCTCCGCAAACGACATGGTAGTCGGTTCGCCCGTGGTGCCAGCGGCGACAATGGCATCGGTGCCATTTTCGAGATGGAAGTTCACCAGACGACGAAGCGCCTCCCAGTCGATGTCGCCATTGACCTTCATAGGCGTCGCCAGGGCGACGATGCTGCCTGTGATCATCCGTTTATTCCTCACCAGCCAAATTGTGATATCAACTATCTGTGTTTTTGAATACGAGAGTTTTTTTCAAAACCGAGCGCGATCACGCTATTTTGCATCAAGCGCCGACACCGCACAGAGGCCAAATGGTACTCAGGCGATTCGAGCCTGTACAGCGTAAAGCGGTGTGAGTTTGTCGTCACCCTGTTTTGAGCTTTGACAACGGCCGCTGGCTTACGTGTAATCACGCGTAACAAGCAATATTAACACCCACCCTTAAAAGGATGCCTTATGCCTGTTGAAATTGGTCAACCCGTTGCTGACTTCTCCGCCACTGCCACGGGTGATACCACCGTGACACTGTCGGAAATGCGTGGCAAACAAGTGGTCATATACTTTTATCCCAAAGCCAGTACACCTGGCTGCACCACCGAGGGCGGTGACTTCCGTGACCGCAAACCCGCCTTCGATGCCGCTAATACGGTCATTCTTGGTGTTTCTCGAGATGGCTTGCGCGCCCAGGAGAATTTTAAGGCCAAACAGGATTTTAATTTCGACCTTATTTCAGATAAAGACGAAAACATCTGCACGCTATTTGATGTTATCAAGCTCAAGAAAATGTACGGCAAGGAGCACCTGGGCATCGAACGCAGCACCTTCCTGATTGATAAGGAGGGCAAGCTAGCCAACGAATGGCGCGGCGTTAAAGTACCTGGCCACGCGGAAGAAGTACTTGCTGCGGCTGAAAAGCTGAACGCTTCCAACTAACTCAACCAGGGCTCTATTTCAGTTCAGCCCACTGCCCGTACTGATTCACTTGCGCGGGCAGTGGGTGAGCGCTATTCGGCTTCCTGGCTAGCCGTGGCTGGTATACTCCGACGCTCCTCCCGCTCATGCATGCTACGTGGCCAGGCGTAAATCAATGCCTTGAGCAGTGTTGCCAAGGGAATCGCAAAGAAGATCCCCCAGAAGCCCCAAATCCCACCGAAGAACAGTACCGCCACAATAATCGAAACCGGATGAATATTATTGGTCTCAGAGAACAATACCGGTGCCAATACGTTGCCATCCAGGGCTTGAATCACGCCATAAGCCACCAGCACATAGACAAAATCTTCACTAAGACCAAAATAGAACCCCGCTACCGCGGCGACCGGTAGTGTAGCCACCGCAGCACCGATATAAGGCACTAACACCGAAAGGCCGACCAACACCGCTAGCAGCGCTGTATACGGTAAGCCAAAGAACGCAAAGGTAAAGAACGCCACGGTGCCAACGATGATGATTTCAATAAATTTGCCGCGGATATAGTTGGCAATCTGATCGTCCATTTCGCGCCAAATACGCGATAGCAGCGTACGCTTTTGAGGCAGCAGCGAAAGAATAAAACCGACCAACACGTCGCGATCCTTGAGCATAAAGAACACCAGAATCGGCACCAGTACCAGGTAGATAATCAGCGACATAATATTGCCGAGCGAAGCCAGCGAAAGCGTTAAGGCGCGCTGGCCTAGCTGGCTAATCTCGCGGCTCGCCACGCCTATCCAGCTTTGCATCTGGTCCGGCGTAATAATATTCGGGTAGCGCGCCTGCAGTTCATCCAACCAGCCCTGGCCACTGGCGAACATCCGCGGTGTCTCTTGCACCAGCCCCACTAGCTGATTCCAGATCAACGGCATCAGAATAAACGCCAGGGTGAGCAGCACGCTGATAAAGGCCAAAAAGACCAGGATGACCGCTAGTAGGTGCGGTACCCCTCGCCGGGTAAACGCACTCACTACGCCTTGCAAAAGAAACGCAATCACCAGTGCAGTAAAAAACGGCGCCAGCATGCGTCCAAACCAGATAATCGCGGCAAAGCCCGCCACCAGTACTATCAGCAGGATCAGCGCCTCCTCATCCGAGAAATAGCGTTCAACCCAGCTTTTTAAAATCGTGCGCAGGGTCATGAGTGCGCATCCCCAGCTTTTCTAATCCAATAAACATACACCTCGTCGCGCTGCTCACGACCTTCCAGCGTATGTGCACTTTGGTCGGTAAACGACGCCATATCACGCCACGAACCCGCATCGGTGGAACGCACTTCCAGTAACTGACCAGCCGCCAAACCTGCCAAGGCCTGCTTAGCCTTCAGCAAAGGCAGCGGGCAATGCAGCCCGCAAGCGTCAAGCACCGTGTCGGGTTGAAAGCCCTCGGATTGCTCAGACATATACACTCCCTCAAAATGACCTACATACTCACGGCATTGTTACATAAACTATCTTTTTAGCGATTGATTTCACTAGGCAGTCGATTTAACGGCACTTCCCTGTGTTTATCAATGTCACACTCTTCACCAATGCCATACCCTGACCACTGTACTTATTCATTATTTATGAGGATGCCATGCCAACCCTTCGTATCGCTTACCCAGGCTGGATATGTGCGTTTGCTTGTGCCTGTGGCAGCCTACTGTTTAGCCCACCAAGCATTGCCTCCAGCGATTACGGCTTGCCGAGCTTAGGGGCGGCGTCTACCTCTGTCAGCAACGAAGAGTACCGCTTGGGCCGCGCCTGGTTGCGCCAGTTTCGTGCCCAAGCCCCCCAGTGGCAAGACCCCATAACCAATGATTATCTGCAAAGCCTGATTGCCCGGCTGGCCCCGCATAGTGATATTAACGGTCTGCGCACGATCACCGTCATGGTCGATAACGCTTCATTGAACGCCTTTGCCGTCCCTGGCGGCGTAGTAGGGATCAATTCAGGACTTTTCGCGTTTGCCGAAGATGAAGGCGCCTTTGTCTCGGTGCTAGCTCACGAACTGGGCCACCTCTCTCAACGCCACTATGCCCGAGGCAGTGCCCGCGCGGCTCAGACCCAACTGCCCGCCATGGCAGCCATGCTGGCAGGTATGCTGATTGCCGCCAGTGGCGGCGGCGACGCTGGAATGGCGGCCGCCATGGGCTCACAGGCGGCGCTGATCCAGGATCAGCTCAGCTACTCACGGCTGTTTGAACAGGAAGCCGATAACATCGGCCTTCAGGCCATGGCCGATGCAGGCTATGACCCCGAGGCAATGGTGCGCATGTTCTCAGCCATGCAGCGTATGGCGCGCCTTCAGGGCGATACCCCACCCGAGTTCCTGCTGACCCACCCGGTCACCGACAATCGTTTAAGCGCCGCGCAAGCCCGCGCCGCCCAGCTCAATGTTGCCGATGCATATACCAGCGACACCCTCTACGACATGATGCGCGCCCGAGCGCTGCTAAGCATTTACACTAATACGCCACAGCAAGCTGCTTCGCGCCTTGCTCAGGAAGGCGCCGAACAAGCCGCTCAGGACTACTTAGCGGCACTGATCGATGCTCGCAACGGCCAAACCGATAGCGCCCTGGAGCAACTGGATAGGCTTGCCAACGAGCATCCCGACTTTGCCATGCTGCCCGCCTCTTCGGCTAGCGTCGCCCTGGAAGCTGGCCGCTACGATCAGGCCATTCAGCGCAGTCAGCAATTGCTACGTTTTATGCCCAACTACCTACCTGCCCAACTAATCTTGGCCGAAGCACAGCTGCAGCGCGACCCGCAGGCGGCCTATGACCTGCTGCGCGACATCACTTCCCAAAACCTGGAAACCCCGCAGGTCTTTAACCTGCTGGCCGAAGCCGCCGGGCGCAGTGGGCATGATAGCTGGGGGCACTTAGCCCGCGCAGAGTATCTTCAACTGACCGGCCGCGTCGATCGCGGCATTCGCCAACTTTCTATCGCTCGGGATGCTGCTGAGCGGGAAAATGATCAGCAGGCGCTGGCAAGAATCGAGCAGCGCCGCGAGGATTTCATTGAGTATCGCGAAGCGCTGGATGATTTTAGTTAAGGCCCAGAAGAGTCGATATCCTGAAGCATGAAAAAGCGCCCATGCGTTAGACATCATGGGCGCTGTAAGCTTTTAACTGGCTAAGTCTTAAGTTATGGCCTTCAAGCTATAACCTTCAAGCTATGACCTTCAATTCATGCATTGAAGTTAAGCATGCGCTCAAGGGGCTTTAAAGCCTGCAGACGCAGCGCTTCATCCACCTGAATTTCTCCACTTCCCTCACGCAACGCACCGGCTAGATTATCCAGCGCGTTCATGGCCATCCAGGGGCAGTGTGCACAGCTACGACAAGTGGCGCCGTTGCCTGCCGTCGGCGCTTCAAACAGCGTTTTATCCGGCACTGCCTGCTGCATCTTGAAGAAGATGCCACGATCAGTTGCCACGATCAGCTTATCGTTGGGCAGCTCTTTCGCGGCCTTGATCAACTGCGAGGTGGAGCCTGCCACGTCCGCCAGCTTCACTACTGGCTCAGGCGATTCGGGATGCACCAGTACTGCGGCATCTGGATAGATGCGCTTCAGATCTTCAACGCCCTTGGCCTTAAACTCTTCATGAACGATACAGGCGCCGTCCCACATCAGCATATCGGCGCCGGTTTTGTTCTGGATATAGCCGCCCAAATGCTTATCGGGCGCCCAGAGAATTTTCTCGCCTTTGGCCTGCAGGTGCTCAATCACCTCGACTGCAATCGACGAAGTCACCACCCAGTCTGCCCGCGCCTTAACGGCTGCAGAGGTGTTGGCATACACCACTACGGTGCGGTCAGGATGGGCATCACAGAAGGCGCTGAACTCATCGGCGGGGCAGCCAATATCCAGCGAGCAGGTGGCTTCCAAGGTGGGCATCAGCACGCGTTTTTCAGGCGAAAGGATCTTGGCGGTTTCGCCCATAAAGCGGACACCGGCGACGACCAGCGTGGTGGCTTCGTGGCGAGCACCAAAGCGTGCCATCTCCAGCGAGTCAGCGACACAGCCACCGGTCTCTTCCGCCAGTTGCTGAATGGCATCATCGGTGTAGTAGTGTGCGACCAAAACGGCGTTATGGGCCTTCAACAGTCGTTTGATCTCTTCAACCCGTGCCTGATCTTCCGCCGGAATGCGGGTCGGGCAGTAGGCTGTGGGTAGCGGGGCCTCAAGCTTCGCTTGAGTAGTCATAATAGTCATTGTGTCTACCACTGTGACGAACAGGGAATCCCCCTGTTAAACACTGGGCTACGGCGCAGTGCGTCTTGCACATGCACCGCTCGTTGGAGCGATGAGCCGCTGCGTCTCTCGCGATGGCCATCGCTTAAAATCTATTCTAGACAGATTTATTCTAAACCATTTTGGCGGGAAATAGCGTTTGACTGCAAACAGATTGTCACACATAGCAAAACGCCCCTGGCAGCTAAACTGCCAGGGGCGTTGAATTTGGTGGGTCGTGCAGGATTCGAACCTGCGACCAATTGATTAAAAGTCAACTGCTCTACCAACTGAGCTAACGACCCAAACTTGCTGTGCTGATCACTTTCCAGCGTTACTACACATACTGTTACTACACATACTTTAAACGTTCACCACTGCATTCAAACTGACTTTATTCAAACTGATCAGTCGTTTGAATGGTGGGTCGTGCAGGATTCGAACCTGCGACCAATTGATTAAAAGTCAACTGCTCTACCAACTGAGCTAACGACCCGCCTGAACGGATGCATATCCTACGCTTACACCTTATTGATAGCAAGCGTTTTTTCGCTTTCACTCTACAATAATGAACCATTTGCGTGCCCGCTGGCGTCACTCAATGCTGACAGGCACGCTTATCAGCCTAACCGCTAACGACTGAGCACCAAGCGGTTCAACGGGCTCTGCAAGCCGCGCTTAGCGAGCCTTGCTTTTCGGTTTGCGCAGTGCCTGTACCGGCTTACGCTTGTGCTTATCGCGGTTCCAGCGATTCTTCTCATCCGGTGTCAACGCGGGCACTTTACGTGTTTCCAAGTTAGCCAGCGTGGCTAAGTCATCCACCTCATCCTGGGTAAGTTCGACCCATTCGCCGGCTTTCGCCCGCTTATCGAGGAAGATATTGCCGTAGCGCACGCGTTTAAGACGACTAACCGTCAGCGCCTGGGATTCCCAAAGACGACGCACTTCACGGTTGCGCCCTTCGAGAATCACCACGTGGAACCAGGTGTTGATGCCTTCGCCACCAAACTCCTGAACATCGGTAAAGCGCGCCGGGCCATCTTCAAGCATGACCCCATCGACCATGGCCAGGATATGCTCGCGCTTCACTTCACCCATCACGCGAACCGCGTACTCGCGCTCCACCTGGGTAGAGGGGTGCATCAAACGGTTGGCCAGCTCACCGTCGGTAGTGAACAGCAGCAAACCACTGGTGTTGATATCCAGGCGACCGATCGCAATCCAACGTTCGCCTTTCAGGCGCGGCAAGCGGTCAAACACCGTGCGGCGACCTTCTGGATCCTTACGGGTGCATAGCTCGCCTTCCGGCTTGTTATACATAATCACCCGGCGTGGCACTTCTTCTTCTGGGCGCAATGCCACCGGACGGTCATCAAAACTGACTTTATCCCGCGCTTCAACGCGGTCGCCCAGCTTAGCCACCTGGCTATTCACTTTAACACGGCCGGCGGAAATCGCCGTTTCCATCTCACGACGCGAGCCAAGGCCTGCACGGGCCAAGACTTTTTGCAGCTTTTCGCTGGTGGGGGGCGTGGTGTTATTACTCTGACTCATGGTCGTCTGACCTCACATCGGTAGTCTCCGTGCTTTCGCGCTCATCTTGTTGGCGCTTGGCACGTGCCGCGAGCCGAGCCTGTAGGTCGGCAAAACTCAGCGGCTGGGTTAACGCCGTCTCGGCGTGCGTGTCGGCTATCTCAGCCGAGGTTATCTGTTCTTTCTGAGGTGGCGCATCCTGCACCGTTTTGATCGTTTCGTCCAGTGCTTCATGGTCTGTACCGGGGCCATTTTCTTCCTGAATGTCAGTATCCATCGTCATCCCCGGTTCTTCAGATATCTCGTTTTCATCCCAGCTTGCCAGGGTGTGCATGGGCGGCAATGCATCGAGGGTTTTTTACCCAAAATCGTCTAAAAAGCTGCGTGTGGTGGCGTATACCGCTGGTCGGCCAGGCACATCACGATGACCGACCACCCGAATCCAGCCGCGCTCAGCCAAGGTGCGCATAATGGAACTACTCACGCTGACACCGCGCACTTCCTCAATGTCCCCACGAGTAACCGGCTGCCGATAGGCAATTAATGCCAGTGTCTCCAGCAGCGCCCGCGAGTAGCGCTGGGGGCGTTCATCCCATAACCGCGACACCCACTGGGAAAGCCGCGGACGAATGCGCAGTTGGTAGCCTGAGACCGTTTCCAGGAGCTCCAGTGCACCGCCAGAATGTCGCTGCTGCAAACGTTCCAGGACGTCACGAAGCTCTTTGCGCGGGGGGCATTCGCCCTCAAGAAAGAGTGTCTCCAACCGCTCAAGGGGCAAGGGTTCGCCAGCGGCCAGCAGTGCGGCTTCAACAATATCATCTAAAACAATGTCATCTAACGCGGTGACGGTGTTACTCATGGCGCCTCCTCGTCAGGTTCAAAAGCGGACTCGCCATAGGCATCATCTTCTATCTCGCCCTCATCAAAAGCGCTCTCCTCGCCGTCAGCAAGGGCAGCGCGTCGCGCGCGCACGTGAATTGGCGACAGCGGCGCATTTTGGACAATTTCAATCATGGCTTCTTTGGCCAGCTCAAGAATCGCCATAAACGTGACCACCACGCCTGCGCGCCCCTCCTCTAAAGTAAATAGCGCTTCAAAGGGGGTATAGCGCTGATGGGCGTCGTCGTAACTTAGCTGCTCCATGATCTTGAGCATGCGCTCGCGGGTAGAGAGAACCTCGCGGCTGATCTGGTGGGCCTGCACCAGCTCGGCACGCTTGAGGATATCGGAGAGCGCGCTGAGCAATTCATCCAATTCCACCTCGGGGTGAATCACACGGGATTCCAGTGGCGGTAAGCCCGCCTGCACGCTGAACCAGTCACGCCCCATACGCGGTAATGTGTCCAGCGTCTCTGCTGCCTCTTTAAGGCGTTCGTACTCTTGCAGACGGCGGATAAGCTCAGCGCGGGGATCCTCCTCGTCATCGCCCTCAGCCTTCGGCGGGCGGGGCAACAAAGTGCGCGACTTGATCTCAGCCAGCATAGCGGCCATCAACAGGTATTCCCCCGCCAGCTCGATCTCCATGGCCTTCATCAGCTCCACGTACTCGATGTACTGGTGGGTGATGGTCGCCACGTTGATGGTCAGAATATCCAGGTTTTGGCGGCGAATCAGATAGAGCAGCAGATCCAGCGGGCCTTCAAAGGTCTCTAAAAAGACACGCAGTGCTTCCGGGGGAATATACAAATCCTCCGGCATTTGCGTAATCGGCTCATTAAACAGACGCCCAAGCGAAGCTGCCACTGGCTCGGTGGGTTCGGAATCAGGGCTTGCTAAATCAACAGTAACGCTTGGCGTCTCGCTCACGCGGGTCGGCTCTCTTGGAAAATGGAAATCGGCACAAGCGAACAGTTTAGCAAAGTCGTTAGCATTCGCGTTGCTCTATTAGAGAGTAAGCACAAGCGTACTACCCCGCCTCCACCGCTTTGCGGTAGCGGCCAGTATAGTCAAACAGCTTGTCACGGATTTGGAAATGGCGCCCCACTTTGCGGCCTACGACAAAATCCGGGTGGCGTAGGCGGCGCTGTTCGGCGACGACGTCCTCGGCGCTTAGCGGCTGCCATTTACCTCCCGGTGCGCGCAGATGGTAGCGCAGAAAGGCGGCATAAAAAGCGCGCCGTTGAGCGGGGGTTTCCAGCGCGTACCACTCGGAAAGATGGGTGCCATCTTCGTCATGATAGGTGACTTTTAAGCGCGGCAGGCCACGGCCGTTAGTGGTCGCTTCCAGCTGCATACCGCTTACCCGCAATACCTTGGCGTCTTTCAGCTTTAGGGCGTCCTTGAGTTTATCATCCGCGTCCACCAGTAGTTTTTCGCAGCCGTGGCAGCGGCGGGCGGCAATATCATTCTCGGCGCCACACTCCTCGCAAACTTTAAAACGGAACCGAAACTCACACTGGCGCCGCTTTCCTTCATCATCTTCAATTAGCCCCTGACAGCGGCGGCCAAAGTGCTCAATCACTAAATCACCGTCGCGCTTACCCCAGTAAAGATTGGCATGACCGCAGTCGGGGCACTCTATCTGAACCGGTTCGCTGTCACTATCGGGCTTCGGCTCCCCACTTCCGGCGCGAAGATATCCCAGGGGTTGCCGGCATAATCCAGAATCAGGCAGTCGCTCTTGCCCGGCGACAGGCGCAGCCCTCTGCCCACCATCTGCTGGTAGAGGCTCACCGATTCGGTAGGCCGCAAAATAGCGATCAAATCCACGTGGGGAGCATCGAAACCGGTGGTCAGCACCGCGACGTTCACCAGGTATTTTAGTTTCCGCGCTTTAAAAGCATCGATCAGCGCAGTGCGCTCTTGGGAAGGTGTTGCACCGGTAATTAAAGCCGCCTCTGCTCGAGGTAAATAACCGATAATTTCTTCAGCGTGGGCCACGGTGGCGGCAAAAATCATCACGCCCTGGCGATCAACCGCACGTTCGACGATTTGCCCGATAATGCCCGGCGTCGCTCGACTGCCCGCCACCACGCGATTCAGCTCTTCCTCTTGGAACAGACCGTTTGAAGAGGGTTTGAGTGCGGAGAAGTCATAGCCCTCAATCGCCATATCCAGGCGCTTGGGCGCAGCCAGATAGCCCTGCTTCACCATCAGACGCAGCGGCTGCTCGAAGACGCAGTCACGAAAAAAACTCTCTTCACTGCCCCGCACCATGCCGTGATGGTGGCGGTAATAAATAAACCCCTGCCCCAAACGGTACGGCGTCGCGGTGAGGCCGAGTATTTTAAGCTGTGGATTGTGCTGGCGCAGGTGCTCAATCACCTGACGATAGCTAGCGTCTTCGTTGAGTGATACACGATGGCTCTCGTCGATGACCAGCAAGGTAAAATTAGCGTCGTTAAAGCTCTCCAGGTTACGCACCACCGACTGCACCGAGCCAAATACCACTTGGCGACTCGCCTCTTTGCGCTTTAAACCGGCGCTAAAAATATCCGCCTCAAGCCCATAAGCCTGGTACTTGGCATGGTTCTGCTCCACCAGCTCACGCACATGGGCCAGCACCAATACCCGCCCACGGGCCAAGCGCGCTAGCTCAGCTATCACCAGGGATTTACCACTGCCCGTGGGCAGCACCACCAGCGCAGGCTCGCTTGAGGCTCGGAAATGGCCAACCACGCGCTTGACCGCTTCCTGCTGATAGGGGCGAAGCTGGGGCGTTGGTGAGTTAGCTAGTGAGGAGCTAGGTATCGACAAATTAATTAGCCCGCTATTGAACTATTACGACTTTCGTCGCGTCGTAGTAGTGATGGTTTAAATAATCCCAGAAATCGCAACGTTTATCAGCGAGAAGATACTAGTGAGGTGAGCAATGACAACCAACCATTTCAGCCCAGAGTGCCCGGAATGCAGCAGTCGTTTAAAACGCCTTCCCGCCACGCGGCGTGGTAAAGCCCATGTGTTCTGCATGGATTGCGGACATGATTTTGGGCGCTTCGAATACCTCGTTGAGCGCTACCGGTTAGAGCTTGAAACGCTGGAGGCCAAACTAGGATTGCCACCCGAAGGGGCTGATAAAACACCGGCTAGCGCTCCCGAGCGGCACTCTTAATAACTGTTGTCACGACTCGCGTAACTGTTAACGGCGGAAAAAAATCCGCCGTTAACATGGGCGCTATGCCCAACGCACTATCTGGAGCATTACTGGAATCAGTTGAGCCAAACCCGAGCGTTGCGGAATAGTCGCAGCCAGGCGCCATCTTCAGTCCACTCTGCCGGGCGCCAGGAGTTGGTAACCGCCCGAGCAACGCGCTCAGGGTGGGGCATCATAATGGTCACCCGGCCATCCGGCGTGGTCAGACCGGTAATGCCCGCCGGTGAGCCGTTGGGATTTGCCGGGTAGCGCGTGGTCGCCTGGCCGTAGTTATCGATATAGCGCAGAGCAATTTGGTTGCTCGATTGCATGCTGCGCAGATGAGCGCTGTCTCGGAACTCCGCCTGCCCTTCACCATGAGCAACGGCGATGGGCAGTTTTGAGCCCTCCATACCGGCGAGCAGAATCGAGGGGCTCTTTTCAACCCGCACCATGGAAACGCGGGCCTCAAATTGCTCGGACTCATTGCGCACAAAGGTCGGCCAGTTTTCAGCGCCAGGAATCAGCGATTTCAACTGCGAGAGCATTTGGCAACCGTTACATACGCCCAGCGAGAAACTATCGTCGCGGGCGAAGAACGCCGCAAACTGCTCCTGGGCGCGCTCATTAAACAGCACCGACTTGGCCCAGCCACCGCCAGCACCAAGCACGTCGCCGTAGGAGAAGCCACCGCAGGCCACAAGCCCTTTGAACTCTTCCAGCGAAACACGCCCCGCCAGGATGTCGCTCATATGCACATCCACCGCCTCAAACCCGGCCTTATCGAAAGCCCAGGCCATTTCTACCTGGCCATTGACGCCCTGTTCACGCAGCACCGCCATGGCAGGCTTAGCTGTGTTGACATAAGGCGCGCTGATATCTTCATTAATATCAAAGGTGGGCGTGGCAGATAGCCCCGGGTCGCGGCCATCGAGCAGATTGTCGTATTCGTTCTTGGCGCATTCGGGGTTGTCGCGCAGCGCCTGCATACGGTAACTGGTTTCTGTCCAGGTACGCTGGGTAAGCTGACGAGTGGTTTCCAGCAAAGGCTCTTCAAACAGCGTGACGCGCACCTGGTCATCGTAACGCGGGCGGGCGATGACGCCACAGGTTTCGATACCCGCCACGGCAAACTGCGCCAGCACTTCTTCAGTGTGTTCACGATTGACCTGAATCACGGCACCCAGCTCTTCCGAGAACAGCGCGTTCAACGCCTCCACTGGCTCATCGATCATCCAGTCGAGCTTGATCTCAAGCCCGGCGTGGGCGGCAAAGGCCATTTCCAGCAGCGTTACCAGCAGGCCGCCGTCGCTGCGGTCGTGATATGCCAGCAGCTTGCCGTCGCGATTCAGACCTTGAATGACTTCGAAGAACGCTTTGATATCCTCCGGGTCGTCCACATCGGGACAGTCGTTGCCCACCTGACCGTAAACTTGCGCCAGGGCGGAACCGCCCAACCGATTCTGACCGTTGCCCAGGTCGATCAAAATCAGATCCGATTCGTCTTGATCCAGATTGATCTGCGGCGTGAGCGTCGCCAGGGCGTTGGTCACCGGAGCAAAACCGGTCACCACTAGTGAAAGGGGCGACGTCACGCTCTTCTCTTCGTATTCGCCCTGCTCGTTCTCATCCTGCCAAGCGGTACGCATCGACATCGAATCTTTGCCCACCGGAATCGCAATGCCCAGCGCCGGACACATTTCCATACCTACCGCATAAACCGCATCGTAAAGCGCCTGATTTTCACCTGGGTGATCCGCCGCGCTCATCCAGTTAGCGGAGAGCTTGATATCGCTCAGTTTGGCAATCGGTGCTGCCGCCAAATTGGTAATCGCTTCGGCCACCGCTAAGCGAGCGCTAGCAGCAGGGTTGATCAAGGCTACCGGGGGACGTTCCCCCATGGCCATGGCTTCACCGGTGTGGGTATCAAAGCTTGCCGTGGTCACCGCTACATCGGCTACCGGCACTTGCCAGGGGCCGACCATTTGGTCGCGAGCCACCTGGCCGGTGATCGAGCGGTCACCAATGGTGATCAGGAAGCTTTTGGAGGCCACGGTAGGTAAGCGCAGTACGCGATCAAGTGCTTCGCGCAGGTCAAGATTATCCAGCATCATGCCGGAGAGCTCCGGATTGCGACGCTCAAATTCGCGCTGCATCTTGGGTGCTTTGCCGAATAGCACGCTCATCGGTAGGTCAACCGGCTTACTCTCAAAATGGCCGTCGCGCACTTCAAGATGGTGCTCTTCCAAGGCTTCGCCGACTACCGCATAGGGGCAGCGCTCGCGCTTGCACAGGGCATCAAATGTATCCAAATCCTCTGGTGCAACCGCAAGCACGTAACGCTCCTGGGCCTCATTACACCAAATCTCCAGCGGGCTCATACCCGGCTCGGCGTTGGGCACCGCGCGCAGATCAAAACGACCACCACGGTTGCCATCTTTTACTAGCTCGGGCAACGCATTGGAGAGCCCACCCGCGCCAACATCGTGGATAAAGCGAATCGGGTTGTGATCCCCCAGCGCCCAGCAGCGGTCGACCACCTCTTGAGCACGGCGCTCAATCTCAGGGTTTTCACGCTGCACCGAAGCGAAATCCAAATCGGCACTGGAAGTGCCGGAGGCCATGCTGGAGGCTGCACCGCCGCCCAGGCCAATCAACATCGCCGGGCCACCCATCACAATCAGCTTGCCGCCGACAGGGATATCACCCTTCTGAACATGGTGGGCACGGATATTGCCATAACCACCGGCGAGCATAATCGGCTTATGGAAACCGCGCCGCTCGATACCGCCGTCGTTAAGTGACTCCTGCTCGTAGGTGCGGAAATAGCCGGTTAGATTGGGGCGGCCAAATTCATTGTTGAACGCGGCGCCCCCAATGGGGCCCTCGAGCATAATATTGAGCGCCGACTCCATACGCCCTGGCTTGCCGTAATCAAAGGCTTCCCAGGGCTGTACGAATTCTGGAATGCGCAGGTTGGAAACCGTAAAACCTGAAAGACCCGCTTTGGGCTTGCCCCCAATGCCGGTAGCACCTTCGTCACGGATTTCTCCACCGGAGCCGGTCGCCGCGCCTGGGAAAGGGGCAATCGCTGTGGGGTGGTTATGGGTCTCTACCTTCATCAGGATATGAATGGGTTCCTGATGAGTGGCGTAGAGTGCGCGCTCGTCGTCAACGCCTGTCAGCGGCGTGGCAAAGAAGCGCCCAGCCTGACTGCCCTTGATCACAGCGGCATTGTCGCTGTAAGCCGAGAGAACATTGTCCGGCGACGACGCAAAGGTATTCTTGATCATCTTAAACAGCGAGTGGCTCTGCAGCTCGCCGTCGATCATCCAATCGGCGTTGAAGATTTTGTGACGGCAGTGCTCAGAGTTGGCCTGAGCAAACATCATCAGCTCAACGTCGCTGGGGTTACGCCCCAACTCATTGAAAGCATCGACAAGATAGTCGATTTCATCTTCTGCCAGCGCCAGCCCAGCGCCTGGTTGGCCGTTGCCAACGCATCCCGGCCACCCTCAAGAATATCCACACTGCCCAGCGGTGCCGGGTCGTGTTGAGCAAACAGCTTAGCGGCGTCCGAGGCATCGGCTAGCACGGTTTCGGTCATACGGTCGTGTAGCAGTGCCGCCAGCGCGCTCAAACTCTCTTCGTCCGGCATCGCGGTGAAGCTGACCCGGTAATCGATGCCGCGCTCGATGCGGCTAATTTGGCGCAAGCCGCAGTTGTGGGCGATATCAGTCGCCTTGGATGACCAGGGCGACTGGGTGCCTAGGCGCGGCACCACCAAAAAGCGCTGGGCGCGCTCAGGAACCTCTACGCTCGAGTGAGTACCGTAATCAAGTAACTGCACCAAACGCTCGCGGGCAGCGTCATCCAGTTCCTCGCGGCGCTCATGGGAGTGAACATCGATAAAAATGAACATAGTGGGCAGACAGCGCTTCCACCTCGGGAACACGTTCACGCAGCACCGTTAACAGCCGAGCATGACGGAAGGCAGAAAGGGCGGGCGCGCCTCGCAGTTCGAGCATATCCTGAAGCCTCTAGAGCAGGGAAATTCGAGCAGGGAAATCACCGGGCCGCTAGGCGGCCGTGCTTTTATGGTGCCGGAAAACACAGATAATGTGGTACCGGAAAACGCCTATGATACTGGAAACCAGCCGTCACACGAAATCAACAAGGTGACAGCCTGCCCTGGCTGGGTATCGTGGCAGCTTGTTTCATGCCGACAAGACGCCATGCTGACGTTGATTTGCCGACATTTTGTAGCCCGTGCCAGCGCTTATTATGCGCTAATAGCGATTACGCTTCTGACTCTGGTGCCCACCCTCTCCCTGGTTCCTCCCGGCGAGCATCTGACTCAGATCACTGCAAAAGATTTTATTACCGTTCACACCCGTAATACACCCACCACTTATTACCAAGGTCGCCAGGGCCCTACCGGCTTTGAGTACGAGCTAATGCACCGCTTTGCCGACTATCTAGGGGTGAGTCTTAACCTTAACGCCCGCCATCACCCTGAAAGCGTGCTGCCGGCGGTACGTGAGAGCGGCGACCTGGGCGCGGCAGCGCTACCCCTGCTGCCTAACCCCTCTGGTGTTTACTACACCCGTCCGATTATCAAGATGCAGCCGCTAGTGGTATACCGGCGCGGGCTTAATGGTATTAGTGAACCAAGCGACCTTGTCGGCCTGGAGCTTGGTACGCTTAGCGAAGCGGGTACCAGCGAAGCACTGCGCGATCTCCAGAAACGCCACCCCACCCTAAGCTGGAAAGAGTCCCATGAGTTGGAGGTCGCCGAACTGCTGGCCCGGGTTGAAAACGGCACCCTGGACGCAGCGGTTATTTTTGAGCATCAGTTCCGCTTGAACCGGCTGTTTTTCCCCAACGTTGAGCGTGGCTTTATCCTCGGCGACCCGCTCTCCATGGCATGGGCAGTGCCCAGCGGTCGCGGTTTGGGGTTACTCGAAGCCGCTAATCGCTTCCTCCAAGACCTGCAGGAGAGCGGCACGCTAGATCAGCTAGTCAGCCGCTACTTCGGTCATGACGACTACTTGGAGTATGTCGGTACCCGCACCTTTCTTGACCATCTGGATGCACGCCTGCCCCGCTATACTGAATTATTCCAGCAATCCGCCCAGGAAACAGGTTTTGATTGGAAGCTACTCGCGGCCGTGGGCTACCAGGAGTCGCACTGGGATCCAGATGCGGTCTCGCCGACCGGGGTGCGTGGTTTAATGATGCTAACCAACCCCACTGCCAGCGAGATGGGCATCAGCGACCGCACCGATCCGGCCCAAAGCATTGATGGCGGTGCCCGTTATTTGCGCAGCATCAAAGACCGCCTACCGGAAAGCATTACCGGTGATGACCGGCTTTTTATGGCCATGGCTGCCTATAATGTGGGGCTAGGGCATTTATACGACGCCCGTAAGCTTGCCGAGATGCGAGGCGGTGACCCCGACAGCTGGACGGATGTACGCGCCGCACTGCCCCTACTACAGCAGCGTGAATGGCACAGCCAAACGCGGCATGGCTACGCCCGTGGTGGCGAGCCAGTAATATACGTACGCAATATCCGTCGCTACTACGAAATGATTGAGTATGTTGAACGTAGCCGCCAGCAGTTTTTCCAACTAGAACAAACGTCAGTCAACGATGATCCACTGCTATTGTTCGAACTTGTGCCGCCGCTTGATTAACACTTCTTAACTATTTCTGGCTAAGTTGATCGCGTCGCGCGGTGAAAAAACGCTTCAGTAATTTTTGCGAGGGTGCTGCTAATACACCGCCAGTCACCGCGACCTGATGGTTGAACCACGGCTGCGCCAGTAGGTTAGCCTTTGATTCAACCATGCCAGCCCGAGGCTCAGCAGCACCGTAAACCAAACGGGCTAGGCGAGCATGTATCATCGCCCCTGCGCACATCATGCACGGCTCTAAGGTGACAAACAGCGTGCAGCCCTCAAGCCGATAGTTCCCCTGCTGCTGCCCCGCCTCGCGCAGCGCACGAACTTCCGCATGGCCGCTGGGGTCGCAACTGGCTACCGGGGCGTTGCAGCCAACGCCTATGACCTCCCCCTGCGCATCGACGACAACCGCCCCTACGGGCACCTCACCTGCCGCAGCGGCCAAGTGTGCTTGGTCAAGCGCACGGTGCATGTAAAATTCATCGCTGCGCATAAACGTAAACTCCGCTAAGGTAGCTAAACGATCGTATGAAAGGGTTGTCCCCCGTCGTAGCAACTCACTTTCATCGACAGCATTCGATTGAGACAGCCGCAAGGATACCGAGAATGACAGACGCGCTGAACAAACTGGTAGCGTTACTGGAGCTAGAAACGCTGGAAGAGACGCTATATCGTGGCCAGAGTCAGGATCTAGGCTTTCCTCAGCTCTATGGTGGTCAGGTACTCGGCCAAGCGCTTGCAGCCGCTGCGCGCACAGTGCCCATTGAGCGCCGCCCGCACTCTCAGCACGGCTACTTTCTGCGTCCTGGTGACCCACATCGCCCCGTTGTCTACCAAGTGGATACCATTCGCGATGGCGGCAGCTTCACGACCCGTCGTGTCACTGCCATTCAAAAAGGCCGGCCAATATTCTTCTGCAGCGCCTCCTTTCAAAGCGCTGAGGCGAGCTTTAGCCATCAGCGCACCATGCCGGATGTGCCGACACCCGAAGCGTTAATCGAGAACGGCGAGGCCAAGCATGACCGCTTTCCCGGTCACCCGATTGAGTTTGTGCATCTACCCGGCAACCCCGACAACGGTACACCTGCTGGCCAATGCTTATGGTTTCGTCTTTCCGGCACGCTGCCAGACGACCCGGCGTTGCACCGCCACTTGCTCTCTTACGCCTCTGACTTCAATCTGCTGACCACCAGCCTGATTCCCCATGGCATTGAGTACCGAGACCCCAAGCTACGCATCGCCAGCCTTGACCATGCCCTGTGGCTCCACCAGGACACCCGCCTGGACGATTGGCTGCTATACGTCATCGACTCACCCTGGGCAGGCGGCGCCCGCGGGCTGGCGCGGGGGCATATTTACAGCCGCGATGGCCGCCTAGTGGCCTCCACCGCTCAGGAAGGGCTTACGCGCTATACTCAAAGCTAAATAAATAATCTCTCAAAACATTTACGCCCGCTAAGCAGCGGGCGTAAATCGACTAACCAGGGCGCAGTGCCTTAGCCGCCATAAACATCATTAATTGACTGCAGCGGGTAGTGCGCCGGGAAAGGCTTACGGGCGACACCAGAATCAACCGCGGCTTGCGCCACCGCCGAGGAAACCCGCGCCAGCAAGCGAATATCGACCGGCGTGGGGATGATGTACTCGCGGCCAAAACTCATCTCGGTGCGCTCGTAGGCGTCCAGCACTTCCTGAGGAACCGGCTCGCGGGCCAGGTCTTTCAAGGCATGCACCGCGGCCAGCTTCATCTCTTCATTAATGCGCGTGGCGCGAACATCCAAAGCACCGCGGAAGATAAACGGGAAGCCCAGCACGTTATTGACCTGGTTCGGGAAGTCCGAACGGCCGGTCGCCATGATCACATCCGGGCGCACCTCCCGGGCAACGTCAGGATGGATCTCCGGATCCGGGTTGGTACAGGCAAAAATCACCGGATCTGGCGCCATTTTCTTCACCTGATCAGCAGACAGCAGCCCCGGGCCTGACAGGCCGATAAAGACGTCAGCATTGTCGATGGCATCATCCAAGGTGCGCATCTCGGTATCACGGGCGAATTCAGCCTTATATTCGTTGATACCTTCGCGATCAGTATGAATAACGCCACGCCGATCCAGCATTACCAAGTTCTCTTTACTTGCACCACAGGAGACCAGCAGCCGCATGCAGGCAATCGCCGCCGCCCCTGCGCCCATGCAAACGATCTTGACGTTCTCAATTTTTTTGCCAGCGATATCCAAGGCATTAAGCATACCGGCCGCTGTCACAATTGCGGTGCCGTGCTGGTCATCGTGGAAAACCGGAATGCTGCAGCGCTCAACCAGTGCTTTCTCAATTTCAAAACATTCCGGCGCCTTGATGTCTTCAAGGTTAATGCCGCCCCAGGTGTCGGCAATGCGCGCGACGGTATCGATAAACGCCTGCGGGCTTTCCGCATCCACTTCGATATCCACCGAATTGATGCCTGCAAAGCACTTAAACAGCACGCCCTTGCCTTCCATCACTGGCTTGCTCGCCAGCGGGCCCAGATTACCCAACCCCAGAATAGCGCTGCCATCGGTAATGACGGCGACCAGATTGCCCTTGCCGGTATAGCGGTAAGAATTTTCCGCATCCCTGGCGATTTCAAGTACTGGCTCAGCCACGCCTGGGCTATACGCCAATGCCAAATCCCGTGCTGTCGCGGTGGGTTTGGTCAACTCCACCGAAAGCTTACCGGGAATCGGTTTCGCGTGATAATCCAAAGCAGCCTGCTTATTTGCATCCGTCATGGTCAGAGTCCAGTTAACATAAAGTAGATAAGTCGTTTCAGAATATAGAAAAAACCATAGCGCCTCAAGCGCGCTGTCAACTTACGACAAAACGCTCGTTTAACTGAATTTTATCTTCACATTCGTCACTTTTAGCCACTATTTGCAGAAACTTATGCAAACAGGCTTTACTCATAATGCTTTACTTATCGCTGCACAACAGCATTTATGGAAAATTTTTCCACACAAAACTCATGCAGCAAGCATATCCAGCTCACAAAAAACCCACGCCGAGGCGTGGGTTTTGCGCGAGCATAGCCTTATAGGAATAGCCTGATATGAACAGGCATGCTGGCGATATGGCTATCCGACTGGGATTAGCCGCGCTTAACAGCAGCGCCGAAACGCTTGTTGAAACGCTCTACGCGGCCACCAGTGGTCGCTTGCTTCTGCTTACCAGTGTAGAACGGGTGGCAGTTAGAGCACACATCCAAGGAGAAGTCCTGACCAGAGGTCGTACCTACCTGGAAAGTGGCGCCGCAAGAACAGCTGGCGGTGACCGTGTTGTAATTCGGGTGAATACCTTGTCTCATTTCGAGCCTCACGAAGCTATATGCCGCCACCTGATCTCGTGCCAGGTACCGCATACGGGTTTGGAAAAAACGACTAACCGGTTAGCCGCTCTGTCGTTACGATAGGTCTTTACAAATAGATCGATAAAGATCGTTAGGATTCAGAGCGGTCGCATATTCTAGCAAAACTAACGCCGGAGGCCAATTGGCTGACTCTTTTTCTTCGCAGGCATATTCTCAAGGGCAGTCTCAAAGACCGTCCCAAAGATCTTCCCAAGCACTCGATCAAGTGCTCAAGGTAGCGCTGCCTTCGCCGCTGCGCCGCCTGTTCGACTACCTGCCTTCCAGGGAAACGCCTCCCTGCGGCTGGCAGCCGGGGCTGCGAGTGCGAGTGCCCTTTGGGCGCCGCGAAGTCGTCGGCGTGGTCGTCGAATTGGCTGACCACAGCGACCTTCCGCGCAGCCAACTGCGTAGCATCAGCGAAGCGCTGGATGATGCCCCGTTGCCGGAGGATTGGCTATGGCTATGCCGTTTTGCCGTCCGTTATTATCAGCACAGCCTAGGCGACACCCTGCACCACGCCATGCCTGCACGGCTACGCCAGGGGCACCCCATGGCTGGGCGCACCCAGACTCTCTGGCTTGCCCAAGGCGAAGGCGCAGAAGAAATACTCAGCCGAGCGCCCAAGCAAGCCGAGCTGCATGCGCTGCTGCGCCAACACCCTCATGGGTTGCCTGGCCGTGCGGTTAGCGCCCACGGCTTTGCCCGCGACCAGCTATTAGCGCTGGAGAAGAAAGGCCTCGCATCCAGCCAGGAACACATCCTCACTGCCCCAACGTCACCCAGCGGCAACTTACTGGCAACACCGGCCCTGCCGCTTAACCGTGAACAGGCGACGGCGCTGGCCACACTGCATGAAAAACTCGATGGCTATCACCCCTGCTTACTCGAGGGTGTCACCGGCAGCGGCAAAACAGAAGTCTACCTGCAGCTTATTGAAGCCGTCGCCGCCAAGGGCAAGCAGTCGCTGGTACTGGTACCGGAAATTGGCTTAACCCCACAGACACTCGCCCGCTTTAGAAGCCGCTTTCGGGTACCCGTGGTGGCGCTGCACTCAGGCCTCACCGACCCCGAACGGCTAGATGTGTGGGAAGCCGCCGCCAGCGGCCGGGCGCTCATTATCATCGGCACCCGCTCGGCGATTTTCACCCCGCTGGCCAACCCCGGCGCGATTATTGTCGATGAAGAGCACGACGGCTCCTACAAACAGCACGACGGTTTGCGCTACCACGCCCGCGATTTAGCCGTAGCCCGAGCCCACTACCATAAAATCCCGCTGCTGATGGGCAGTGCCACCCCTCCCTGGAGAGTCTGCACCAGGCGCTTAGCGGCACCTACCGCCACCTACGCCTGACCCAGCGCCCCAGCCAGCACCCGCCAGCCAAGCTGGAGCTGATTGATCTACGCCACCAACGCCGCCAGGGCGGTCTGCTACCCGGTGCCATCAAAGCGATTAAAAGCACCTTGAGCGCTGGCAAGCAGGTGCTGATTTTTATCAACCGGCGCGGCTTTGCCCCGACCCTTGCCTGCCACGCCTGCGGCTGGATGGCAGAGTGTGGCCAGTGCGACGCACGCATGACGCTACACCGCCAGCCTCCCCTACTGGCTTGCCACCACTGCGATAGCCGCCGCGCCCTACCGGACGCTTGCCCCGAGTGTGGCAGCGGCGATCTGCGCGCCTTGGGTAGTGGTACAGAACGCACTGAAGAAACGCTGCAAACGCTGTTCCCGAAAACCACTATCCACCGCATCGATCGCGACAGTACTAGGCGCAGGGACAGTTTTGAACAGGTACTAAAAGAGATTCAGCGCGGCGAACCCTGCGTGTTGGTCGGTACTCAAATGCTCGCCAAAGGGCACCACCTACCCCACGTCACACTTGTCGTGGTCGTCAATGCCGACGGCGGCCTCTACGCCGCTGATTTTCGCGCTCTGGAGCACAGCGCCCAACTACTTGAACAAGTAGCGGGCCGTGCCGGTCGCGCCGCCCACCCAGGCCGAGTGCTGGTGCAAACCCTCCACCCCGACGACCCACACTTGGGCCAATTGGCTGAACATGGCTACGGGGCCCTTGCGCGCAATATGTTGGAAGAAAGGCGCATTTCCCAGCTGCCCCCGTTCTGTTTTATGGCGCTGCTACGCATCGAAAGCCCCAAAGAGGAGGCCGCTTTGGCCATGGCGCAACAGGCCGCTCAAGCCCTGCGCCAATGGTTAAAAGAGACCGGCGTAGCCACCCGCTGCCTGGGGCCTGTGCCCGCGCCGATGGAAAGACGCCAGAACCGCTACCATTTACACGTTATGCTGGCAGCCGATAAACGCAGCCAACTACACCCGGCCGTTAGCTGGCTGGTGCAGTGGCTTGAAGCCAATCGAGAGGCCCGCAAGGTACGCTGGTCGATTGATATCGACCCACAAACTCTCGCTTAGTACTTGTATATAACAGTTAAAACAGCAATTTACATAACTGGTGTCAGGACAGGTTGTAGCGAGGGTCTTTTTCCATGGACGGAAAAAGTAGCGCCCAGGGAGGGGTTAACAGCGCCCTCGCGGAAACCTGTCCTCGACACCAATACATGTACAGAACCGTTTGTTTAGCAACACGCCTTTGAAACTGCGGCTCAATTGCCGATAATAGCCGCTTTGCCGACGCACCTTTACTGCTGCGCGTTAGCACACGCCGCCACAGACGTAACCGGATACCCACATGAAAGATACGATAGTTTCTCTGCTCGAAGGCGCGATCACCGCGCTCAAGCACCAAGGCGTGCTGCCAAACGACCTTCAGCCCACCATCAAAGTGGATCCTACCAAAGACAAGGCCCACGGCGATTACGCCACCAACTTGGCGCTGATGTTAGCCAAGCCGGCAGGCAAAAATCCGCGTGAATTAGCCAACGCGCTGGTTGCAGCGCTACCCGAAAGCGACGCTATCCAAAAAACCGAGATTGCGGGCCCCGGCTTTATCAACTTTTTCGCCGCCGCCGATGCCGCAGCGCAAATCGTTGCCCAGGTACTCGACTGCGGCGACACCTTTGGCCGCAGCATGGTCGGCAAAGGCGAGAAAGTGCAGGTCGAGTTCGTTTCCGCCAACCCCACCGGCCCGCTGCACGTAGGTCACGGTCGGGGCGCAGCGATTGGCGACTGCCTATGCCGCCTTCTCGAAGCCACCGGTTTTGATGTCACCCGCGAGTTCTACTACAACGACGCTGGCGCCCAGATCGCCAACTTGGCGCGTTCGGTACAAGCGCGGGTGAAAGGCTTAGGCCCTGACGACGATAGCTGGCCCGAAGACGGCTATCGCGGCGAGTATATCGTCGATGTGGCCAACGACTACCTGGCAGGCAAAACGGTCAGTGCCGATGACCGCGAAGTCACTGCCAAAAAAGACCCGGATGATTTAGACGCCATTCAAGAGTTTGCCGTGGCGTGGCTGCGTCGCGAACAGGATCTGGATCTAAAAGCCTTCGGTGTGGAGTTTGACGTCTATTTCCTAGAGTCCTCACTCTATGAAGATGGCAAGGTGGACGCCACTGTTGAAAAACTGGTGAGCGCAGGCCACACCTATGAAGAAGATGGTGCCATGTGGCTACGCACCACCGACTTCGGTGATGACAAAGACCGCGTGATGCGCAAACGCGAGGGTGGCTACACCTACTTCCTGCCTGATGTGGCCTACCACCTGGACAAGTGGCAGCGCGGTTTCAAAACCGTGATCAACGAGCAGGGTGCCGACCACCACTCCACCGTCACCCGCGTACGCGCCGGTTTACAGGCACTGGAAGTAGGCATTCCCAAAGGCTGGCCCGACTACGTGCTCCACCAGATGGTCATGGTTACCCGCTCAGGCGTCGAGGTAAAACTCTCCAAGCGCGCCGGCAGCTATGTCACTGTGCGCGACTTGATCGACGAAGTGGGCCGCGACGCCACGCGCTTCTTCCTCGCCGCCCGCCGCGCCGACTCGCAGCTCACCTTTGATATCGACCTGGCCCGCTCCCAGTCGAATGACAACCCGGTCTACTACATCCAGTACGCCCACGCCCGGGTCTGCAGCATGCTGCGCAAAGCCCAGGATGCCGACCAGCCGTTTGATCACGCCTTGGCACTGGCCAACCTAGCGCTGCTGGACAGCGACCAGGAGAAAGCCGTACTTAACCGGCTAGCGCTCTTCCCTGAAGTAGTGGAAACCGCCGCCAGAAACCGCGAGCCACAGCAGGTTGCCCAGTATTTGCTCGACCTTTCCGGCGATTTCCACACCTGCTACAACGCCGTCAAAGTAATGGTCGAAGACGACACCCTGCGCAATACGCGCCTGGCACTAGGCCTCGCCACCCGTCAAGTGCTGCGCAACGGGCTTGACTTAATGGGGGTTAGCGCCCCAGAGGAGATGTAAGCAATGGCTAGCCCGCGCAAAAAGCCCGCCCCCCGCCGCGGAGCCACATCGCAGCGCAAGTCCAAACGCAGCTCAGGCGGCGGCTTCCGCCTACCCGGCTGGCTGTGGGGCCTTGCCGGTATGGCGGCGGGCTTCTTTTTGGCTCAGCACCAGCACGGCACCGCCCCCTGGCAAGAGCAGAACGAAGCGCCTCAAGCCACGGTACTGCCCAAGCCCTCGGGTAGCGAAGAGCGCGCCGCCGCTCGGGAAACCGAGGAAGCCGCTGAACCGTCGATGCCGACGTTTGAATTTTATACCCTGCTGCCGGAAACCGAGGTCATTGCCCCCGGCGTCTCTCTGCCTTCAAGCGTTGTGCGCCCGGAGGCTCCCGAACCGACAGCCGATAGTGCTGCGGCCTCTGGCGCTGCAGGCGACGACCCCATCGCCCAGGTGATTGCCGCCAACACCCGACCTGAAGATCAGGTATCGGCGGCTCAGGAGAATGAAGCGGCCACCAATACCCCAGGGCGCTATATGCTTCAGGCGGCCTCGTTTCGTGAAGCCAGCGACGCCGAACAGTTGCGTGGCCGACTGCGCAATTTAAGCCTGCTGGCGGAAATCAGCGAAGTAAAGGCGGATGGCAATACCTGGCACCGGGTACAAGTGGGACCTTACGAGGACACCCGTGAGTTGAACCGGGCCCAGGATTTAAAGAATACCCAAGGAATTGAGCCGCTGCTTATCCAACTGCAAAACTAATAATCCCTCCTGGATTACCCTGCGGGCGGTTGATTTTTTATCAGCCGCCCGCATTTTGTTGTGAACGCTTAAACAATGGTCGCTTATTGAGTGGCCTGCCAGTCATCGGGAGCTCGCCTCCCCCAAGGAGTTATCTCCATGACCACTATTGTCTCCGTTCGTCGTGGTAATCAGGTCGCCCTCGCTGGCGACGGCCAAGTATCGCTGGGCAATACCGTAATGAAAGGTAACGCCAGCAAAGTACGCCGCCTCTACCGCGGTAAGGTACTGGCCGGGTTTGCAGGTGGCACGGCGGATGCGTTCACGCTGTTTGAGCGCTTTGAAGCGCAGTTGGAAAAGTACCAGGGCCATTTGACCAAGGCAGCGGTTGAGCTTGCCAAAGATTGGCGCACTGACCGGGCGCTGCGCCGCCTGGAAGCGCTGCTCGCCGTTGCGGATCACAGCGCCTCGCTCATCATTACCGGTAACGGTGATGTAGTCGAACCCGAGCGCGGCATTATTGCCATTGGCTCTGGCGGCAACTTCGCCCAAGCCAGCGCCCGAGCGCTACTGGAAAATACCGAGCTGTCGGCGCGTGAAATCACCGAGAAGTCGCTTTCGATCGCTGGTGATATCTGTGTATTCACCAACCACCACGTGACCCTCGAAGAGCTGTCGATTGACGATCGCTAATCAACTCACGCGATCCCCAAGCGCCGCTCACTGCACACTAAGGTTACTTATATGACTCAGATGACACCCCGCGAAATTGTTCACGCTCTAGACCAGTACATTATTGGCCAGCAGGATGCCAAACGCGCCGTGGCAATTGCTTTGCGTAACCGCTGGCGCCGTATGCAGCTCGATGACGACCTGCGCCCAGAAGTCACTCCTAAAAATATTTTGATGATCGGCCCCACCGGTGTGGGTAAAACCGAGATTGCCCGCCGCCTGGCCAAACTGGCTAAAGCGCCGTTTATTAAAGTCGAGGCGACCAAGTTTACTGAAGTTGGTTATGTAGGCCGTGATGTAGAGTCGATTATCCGCGACTTAATGGAAGCGGCGATCAAGATGGTGCGCGAACAGGCCAAAGAAGAAGTTAGCCACCGCGCCGAAGATGCTGCAGAAGACCGCGTGCTAGACGCCCTTCTGCCGCCGCCCCGTGGCCAGGAAGACAAGCCGCGGGAAGACAGCGGCACCCGCCAGACCTTCCGCAAGAAGCTTCGCGAAGGGCAGTTGGACGATAAAGAGATCGATATCGAAATCTCTTCCCAGGGCCAAGGCATCGATATCATGACGCCACCAGGTATGGAAGAGATGACCAGCCAGCTGCAGAGCATGTTCTCCAACATGGGCCAGCAGAAGCGTGAAAACCGCCGCGTAACAGTCAAAGAGGCGCTGGTACTGCTGCGCGATGAAGAAGCGGGCAAGCTGGTCAACGAGGAAGAGATCAAATCCCGCGCGGTCTACTCGGTCGAGCAACACGGCATCGTATTCCTGGATGAGATCGATAAAGTCGCCAAGGGTAGCGGCCAGTCCAGCGGTGGCGAAGTCTCCCGTGAGGGCGTCCAACGAGATCTGCTGCCGCTGATAGAGGGTTCCACCGTCTCGACCAAGTACGGCATGGTTAAAACCGATCACATCCTGTTTATCGCCTCCGGTGCTTTCCACCTGTCGCGCCCATCGGATCTGATCCCTGAACTACAGGGCCGCTTGCCGATCCGGGTTGAGCTTGACGCGCTAACGCCCAACGACTTTAAGCGCATTCTCACCGAGCCCTCCGCCTCGCTGACCAAGCAGTACCAAGCGCTGCTGGCCACCGAAGGGCTGGACGTAGAGTTTACTCCCGACGGTATCGAGCGCATCGCTCAGATCTCCTGGCAGGTCAACGAAGGCACTGAAAATATCGGCGCCCGCCGCCTACACACAGTGATGGAGCGGCTATTGGAAGAAGCCTCTTTCCGAGGCGGCGATATGGAGAGCCCGCTGGTAATTGACGGCGACTATGTCAATGCTCAGCTTGGCGAACTGGCGGTCGACGAAGACCTGTCGCGGTATATTTTGTAAGCTGCGTCTGCTGTTATTATCTGCATTGGTACCGTCAGCAACAGCAAGCCCGCTCTTTGCGGGCTTGCTGCTATGTTCATAAGCCATGGACACTTAGCGATGAGGTTTCATCATGAATGCGCCCACCCCCACTAGGGTTCACTACCATAAACAGGCCCGCGAGCTGGAGCTTGGCTACGCCAATGGGGAGAGTTTTCACCTCCCGGTTGAGTTTTTACGCGTCTATTCGCCTTCCGCCGAAGTGCGTGGCCACGGCGGCGACACCGCGGTACTGCAAGTGGGTAAAAAAGATGTCGGCCTGCAAAATATTACCCAGGCGGGCAACTATGCACTGAAACTGCACTTCGATGATGGCCATGACAGCGGGCTGTTTAGCTGGAACTACCTGTATGACCTCGCGACCCACCAAGAAGCCTACTGGAACAACTACTTGCAGCGTTTAAAAGAGGCCGGTGCCTCGCGAGAGCCCGCCAGCATTCAATTCAAGCAACTGTGACTACCTGACTCATATCCTATACAAGAAGCCAGGCAGACAAGCCAGGGTGGACAAGGCTACAATGGCGTTAACTTTTAATCGCGTCGATCTCAGGGTCAAAAGACCTAAGGTCGATTTGCCATCGCCTCGAATTCGGGAGCTACTGCCCAATGAGCCCCACAGAAAAACGCACCACTGACTTTGGTTTTCAGGAAGTCCCAGTTGATGAAAAAGCTTCACGAGTGGCCGATGTTTTCCACTCCGTGGCTGCCCGCTACGATGTGATGAACGACCTGATGTCCATGGGCATCCACCGAGTCTGGAAGCGTCTTACCATTGAACGCGCAGGGGTGCGGCCTGGTCACCACGTGCTGGATATCGCGGGCGGCACAGGGGATTTAACGCTTAAGTTCTCCCGTTTGGTTGGCCCCCGGGGCAAAGTCGTACTTGCCGACATCAACGCCTCCATGCTCAAAGTGGGCCGCGACAAACTGATGGATAACGGTGTAGGCGGCAACGTCGAGTATGTTCAAGCCAATGCCGAAAGTCTGCCGTTTCCCGACAACAGCTTCGACTGCATCACCATTGCCTTTGGCCTACGTAACGTCACCGACAAAGACGCCGCGCTGCGCTCCATGGCCCGTGTGCTCAAGCCCGGTGGCCGTCTTTTGGTGCTGGAGTTCTCCAAACCCAACAACCCGCTGCTCTCCAAGGCCTACGATGAGTACTCTTTTCGCCTGCTGCCCAAAATGGGTGAACTGGTGGCGGGGGACGGCGACAGCTACCGCTACCTGGCGGAGTCGATTCGCATGCACCCAGATCAGGAAACGCTTAAAGCCATGATGGAAGAGGCGGGGCTTGAGCGGGTTGAGTACACCAACCTGACCGGTGGTATCGTGCGCTGCACCGCGGCATTAAGTTATGACATTGCAAAACAGCATGACGTCCAAAAGCCAGACAACGTCCCTGCGGCCGATGACGCTATCTACCAAGAGGTCAGCATGCTGGTAACCCCGACCCTGCTGCTGGCCGGTTGTGAACGCACGCTCAACGCCCTGCTCTCCCGTGACCCCGCTGCTCCTGAACGGCTAGCGGCACTGGCGGGCAGCCGTCTACTGGTGCGCCTTGAGCAGCCCCACTTAGCACTGGTCATTCACTACCATCACGCCGGGCTCGACCTGATGCGCGGCGATGACGTTGATGAAACCGACGTAGACGCAGTGGTAGAGCTCACCCCGGAAACGTTTTCCGAGTGGATCAGCGGCGCCTCGATTGAACGCCTTATGTTTGACGGCAAGCTGGCGGTGCGCGGGCGTATCCATCTGCTTGAAGCCACTCGAGACCTGCTCTTCGACCTGGACATCGACTGGGAGAGCGAGCTGGCCCGCTGGCTGGGCGATATGCCCGCCCACTCCCTGGCCGAGGGACTGCGCCGCGCTGCCCGCTGGGGGCTGCGTGCCAAAGACGAGCTGATGCAGGATGTTTCTGAATATGTCTTTGAAGAGGCACGTCTGCTGCCAGGGCGGCAGCAGCGTAGCCTACTGCGCGAGCATCTGACCGAGTTAGAGGTGGCGACCGATCGCCTGGAAGCGCGACTAAACCGCTTACAGCGACGTCTAGAACAGCTACAGCTTGCGCCACAGGAGTCGCGCCCATGAGCCTGCGTCTGCTGCGGATAAGCTGGGTGATCAGCCGCCACCGGCTTGACACACTGCTGCCGCTAGAGCGGCTGCCCTGGTGGCTCCGGGCGCTGCTATGGTTTTCTCCGCTACGTTTGATCCCCGTTGGCAAGCGCTCGCGGGGCGAACGTCTGCGCTTGTCGCTGGAAGCACTGGGGCCGATTTTTATTAAATTCGGCCAAATGCTCTCGACCCGTCGCGACCTGCTGCCAGCGGATATCGCCGATGAGCTGAAACGCCTGCAGGATCAGGTGCCGCCCTTTCCCGGTGATCAAGCCGCCGACCGGGTCGAGAAAGCGCTGGAAATGTCGCTGGAAGAGGCCTTTGCTGAGTTTGACCGAGTGCCATTGGCCTCGGCGTCGATTGCCCAGGTGCACGCGGCAAGACTGCACGGCGGTGAAGACGTGGTGGTGAAAATCATTCGCCCCGGCATTGATCGCGTGATGCGTCAGGATATGGCGCTGATGTACCAAGTCGCCAAGCTATTCTCCAAAATCCCCGAGGCGCGTCGCCTGCGTCCGGTGGAAGTCATTCGCGACTACGAAGCCACGCTGTTTGACGAGCTGGATCTCTACAAAGAGGCCGCCAACACCTCGCAGCTCAAGCGCAACTTCAAAGACTCACCGCTGCTGTTTGTGCCCACCATCTACTGGCCCTTCACCCGCCGCCATGTGATGGTGCAAGAGCGCATTCGCGGTATTCCGGTCGCCGATTTAGATACCCTGATTGCTCGTGGCACTAATTTGAAGAAGCTTGCAGAGCGCGGCGTCGAGCTGTTCTTTACTCAGGTATTCCGTGACAACTTCTTTCACGCGGATATGCACCCAGGCAATATTTTCGTCAACTGTGACAACCCCGAAGATCCCCAATACATTGCCATCGATTGCGGCATCGTCGGCAGCCTGACCCGGGAAGATCAGGACTACTTAGCGCGTAACCTACTGGCGTTTTTCCACCAGGACTATTATGAAGTCGCTGCGCTGCACATCGAATCCGGCTGGTGGGCGAAAACACCCGCGCTAACGAATTCGCAGCGGCGATTCGCACCGTTTGTGAGCCCATTTTAGAGAAGCCGTTGAAAGATATCTCCTTCGGCCAGGTGCTATTGGGGCTGTTTCAAACCGCGCGGCGCTTTAATATGGAAGTACAGCCGCAGCTGGTACTGTTGCAGAAAACGCTGCTCAATATTGAAGGCCTGGGGCGCCAACTCTATCCGGATCTAGATCTGTGGAGTACCGCCAAGCCCTATTTAGAGCAGTGGATGAAAGAGCGTGCCGGGGTCAGCGGTTTATGGGAGTCGCTGAAGCGCCAGGCGCCGGAGCTTTCGCACCAGTTGCCCGAACTGCCCGTACTGGCTCACCAGGCGCTAAGCCGTATGGAGCACGAGCATCGCCAGCGCCACCAGCAGGTCGAATCGATCAACGACATGCGGGTGCAGATGGCGCGCCAGGGCAAACGCCTCTACCGCCTTCGGCTTGGCTTGATTCTGCTGGCGCTGGCACTGGCGTGGCAGCCATTAAGCGGTTGGATTGCACTTCAGGAGTGGCCGATACTAGCGGCCGCCGCCATTGGCCTACTGCTGCTGGTATGGCAATAGAGTGACGCACTAAACGTTTACGAGGATTCCCATGGACAGCAACGCATTATCGCCTAACAATTCGACTAGCCATACTGATGTGCTGGATACGCTCAATGAGGTGCTAAAGCAGCGACGCCATGCAGCGGCAGAAGAATCTTATGTTGCCTCCTTGCATCATAAGGGTTTGAACAAGATACTCGAAAAGGTAGGCGAGGAAGCAACAGAAACAGTGCTTGCGGCAAAAGATGCCGAGCATGGTAGCGAGGCTGAACGCCAAGCATTGATTTCTGAAACCGCCGACCTGTGGTTTCATAGCCTGGTGATGCTGTCACACCTGGGATGGATCATCAGGCCGTTTTAGACGAACTGGCACGGCGTTTCGGCATTTCCGGACACGAGGAAAAAGCCGCCCGCCAGCCATAGTTGCCACATAGGGCTGTCGCATAGTGGTAACGCGCGTACTGTAGTACTGCTCCTAGCCATAGGGCTCGTATTCATTGGCTCAGTGGTAAAAGAGATAGCGCTAAAATAGTAGCACTCACTAAAATAGATAGCACTCAATCGATAGTTAACCTGCTCGCAAGAGGACACGCATATGTTAGGTGGTATTAGTATTTGGCAGTTGCTGATTGTGCTGGGCATCATCATTCTGGTTTTCGGCACCAAAAAACTGCGTAACGTGGGCACCGACCTAGGCGGGGCGGTCAAGGGCTTCAAGAAAGCCATGCACGACGAGGAGAAAAATAAAGAGTCGGACAAAGAGGACGCCGACCAACCCCATGCCAAAGTGAGCCATGAAGAGCCGGGCAACACTTACGACGTTCAAGCCGAAGAGAAACAGGCCGCCCACGACCGCAACGAAGAGCGCAAATAAGCCATGCTGGATATCGGCTTTCTTGAACTGATGCTGATTGGCGTCGTCGGGCTGTTGGTGCTTGGCCCGGAGCGGCTGCCCCGCGCCGCCCGTACGACGGGCATGTGGATTGGTAAAATCAAGCGTACGGTATCCGGTATGCAGCGTGAAATCAGCGCCCAACTGGAAGCAGAAGAGCTGCGCCAAAAGCTCAATGAACAGCAAAAGAAGCTCGATGACAGCTTGAAGAAAGCGAAGCTGGACGTAGAGAGCATTGCCGATAGCCCGTCAGACGCTGCACCAGCGCAGCAGAGCGACACTGATAAGAGTGACACTGAGCAGCGCGTTGCCCAGGCCAGCTCTCGATTGGATGACGCCCTGCAAACGGTGCGAGAGGAAACGGTGCGTGAAGAAACACCTCCGTCATCATCTGCCTCGGCTGCGCCCACCCGCGAGGCCGAACCTGAAACGCCTAACCCTGAGTCGGCTGCACTTAATAAGGATCGTAATCACCAATGAGCATGTCTGGCGATTCAAAGGAGCCGCGGGAAGAGCAGAGCCAAGCCCCCCTGATTGAGCACCTGATCGAGCTGCGCTCACGGCTAATGCGCGCCGTGATCGTTATCCTGGTGGTCTTTTTGGGCCTCTACTCCTTTGCCAATGATATCTACACCTTTGTTGCCGAGCCGTTGATGGCGCTGCTGCCCGAAGGCTCGCAGATGATCGCTACGGAAGTCGCTTCGCCATTCTTAGCGCCGTTCAAGCTCACTCTGGTAGTCGCGGTATTTATCGCTATTCCGTTTGTGCTACACCAAGCCTGGGCGTTTATCGCCCCGGGGCTTTACGACAATGAGAAAGCGCTGGCGATTCCGATTCTGGTTTCGAGCATTGCGCTTTTCTACGGCGGCGCGGCGTTTGCCTATTACGTTGTTTTTCCGCTGCTGTTTGAGTTTTTCACCCAAACCGGGCCGGAAAACGTCGCCGTGATGACCGACATTAACCAATATCTGAACTTCGTTCTTAAGCTGTTCTTTGCCTTCGGTGTAGCGTTTGAGATTCCTATTGCGACCTTTTTGCTTATCTTATCTGGCGCTACGTCGGTGGAAAGCTTGTCTAAAAAGCGCCCGTATATCCTACTAGGCTGCTTTGTTGTCGGCATGCTGCTAACGCCCCCGGATGTGATTTCACAGAGCCTACTGGCGGTACCGATGTATCTGCTTTATGAAGTCGGGCTGTTGTTTGGTCGCCTGGTGCGCAAGCGCAAAGAGGAGAAAGAGACTGCCGAAGAGCAAGAAGCAGACCTCTAAGCACTGGGATCAACGTCCAGATATTTAAAAGCCGCCGCCATGATCAATGGCGGCGGCTTTTGTATCAGCACAGTGGCGAGCTTAATCCATCATTTCTGCAATGCGATCCACCAGTTTAAAAATACCAGTTGCGGCTTCGCTGATCCGCGTTGCCAGCATATAAGCGGGTGTGGTGACCACCCGGTGCTCAAAATCCACCACGATATCTTCTACGCTACAGGTGCGGTGTAGCCCACCCATGGCGCTTATCGCCCCGGAAACCGCCGGGTCATTGCCCACCGTTACCGCAATGCCCTCATCCAATAGGCGTGGCACAAGTACGGGGGAAATACACATCAAACCAATCGGCTTGGCCTCTTGGTGAAAGCCCGTCAGCGCCTCTTTTAGCGCTTCTAACACCTGCATATTGTCGCTGGCACTGGCAAAGTCCGAAAGGTTCTTGGCAACGCCAAACCACCGGGCACAATCACTGCGTCAAAATCATTAGCCACTAATTCACTCAGTGGGCTGATCTCCCCTCGCGCCAAGCGAGCGGACTCCAGCAACACGTTACGCTGCTCGCCCTCCACTACTTCTTGGGTGAGGTGGTTAACCACATGGTGCTGCTCAATATCGGGGGCAAAACAGCGGTATCCAATGCCCAACTGATCCAAGCGCAGCAGGGTTAGCGTGGTCTCATATATTTCCGAGCCATCGTAAACGCCGCAGCCAGCTAAAATCACTGCCACCTGTTTGGTCATGCCTATCTCCTTATCCCAGGGTCTGCCGAACGCAATACAGCAAAGCTGTCGCTCACTTTAGTCAGTCTGCCGTGTCGCCACAAGACGGCTTTCGCCGCAGGGCATGGCTGATATACTGATTCCAGGCCTTCGGGCATGTTGATTTGCGATCCTTAATGTTCACGATCACTGATTTTTACGACCTCTAATGGAGAGCCCTCTTGAGTACACCCACTGCCCGCCACTTTCCCGCCACGCGCATGCGCCGTATGCGCCGCGACGATTTCTCACGCCGATTGATGCAGGAAAACAGCCTGAGTCCATCCGACCTGATTCTGCCCGTTTTTGTGTTGGAAGGTATCAATCAGCGCGAAGCCGTCGCCTCCATGCCCGGCGTTGAACGGCTGTCTATTGATCTGCTGATCGAGCAAGCTCGCGAAGCGTATGAACTGGGCATTCCAGCACTGGCACTCTTTCCTGTGGTTGGCTCCGAGCACAAGAGTGAGTTTGCTGAAGAGGCCTATAGCGCTAGCGGTTTAGTTCAGCGCAGCGTGCGTGCCCTTAAAGAAGCGCTACCCGAATTAGGCATTATCACGGACGTGGCGCTGGATCCTTATACCAGCCACGGTCAAGACGGCATTCTTGACGAACACGGCTATGTCCAGAATGACCGCACAGTGGATACCCTGCTCAAGCAGGCGCTCTCCCATGCCGAAGCGGGGGCCGATGTGGTCGCCCCTTCCGATATGATGGATGGCCGGATTGGTGCGATTCGCCAGGTGTTGGAGCAGGAACATTTACATAATGTGCGTATTATGGCCTACAGCGCCAAGTACGCCTCGCACTACTACGGGCCTTTTCGCGATGCGGTCGGTTCGGCTGCTAACTTGGGCAAAGCGGACAAGCGCACCTATCAAATGGATCCCGCTAACAGCGATGAAGCGCTCCACGAAGTGGCCATGGATATCGCCGAGGGCGCCGACATGGTGATGGTCAAGCCCGGCATGCCCTACCTAGATATCGTGCGGCGGGTAAAAAGCGAACTACAGGTACCCACCTTCGCCTACCAAGTCAGCGGCGAGTACGCCATGCACCGCGCGGCCTTCGACAACGGCTGGTTAGAAGCGGAGCCGGTAATACTGGAGTCGTTGATGTGTTTCAAACGGGCAGGCGCAGATGGCATTCTGACCTACTTCGCCCTAGATGCAGCGCGGTTACTTCAGCAACGCTAAGATGACAACCTGGTGACACCTTTTTGTCATCTTCTCCCCGCATACTGCACTGATATACAAGTATCAGGCTATGATACCTTCGAGCTATCAACGCGGGGAGATCCACTATGGACGAGCAAGCTTCAGATTCCTTACCACTGTCGTCTACCGATCACACCAGCAGCGACGGCGATACGCCGCTACGGATTAACCGTACCCCAACCGGCGTCCAGGCACGTGAAGCACAGCCTGAAACCGACCTCGACGATACCCAGCTCTACTTCAACCGCGAGCTATCGCATCTACAGTTCAATATCCGCGTGTTGGAGCAGGCGTTAGATGACGCCCACCCACTGCTCAATCGGCTAATGTTCCTGCTGATCTTCTCCTCCAACATGGATGAGTTTTTCGAGATTCGAGTGGCGGGTTTGAAGCATCAAATTGCCCTGGGCGACGACACCACCGCCGCCGATGGCCGCCTGCCCAAAGCGGTGTTGGCGGAGATCTCGCAGCTTGCCCACGCGCAAATTGATCGCCAGTATCAGATACTCAACGACACTTTGTTACCCGCGCTGGAAACCCATGGGCTGCGTTTTCGTCGCCGCGATCAGTGGACTGATGAGCAGAAAGCCTGGGTTAAGGCGTTTTTCGATAATGAAATTATGCCGGTCATTAGTCCGATCGGCCTCGACCCCTCGCACCCTTTCCCGCGTTTAGTGAATAAAAGCCTCAATTTTATTGTTGAGTTGGAAGGCAAAGATGCGTTTGGTCGCGCCGGGGGGATGGCGATTCTTCCCGCGCCGCGCTCGCTACCGCGTCTGATGGCACTGCCCAAGGAGCTCTGCGAGGAGGGATTCTCGGAATATGTTTTCCTCTCTTCGATGATTCATGCCCATGCCGAGGAGCTGTTTCCTGGTATGAGCGTACGCGGCTGCTATCAATTCCGGCTGACCCGCAACGCGGATATGAGCGTTGACCCAGAGGAGGTTTCGGATCTCGCCTCTGCGCTGCGCGGTGAGCTGCTGGCACGCCGCTACGGCAGCGGTGTGCGCCTGGAAGTCGCCGACAGTTGCCCTGATGACTTGACCAACTTTTTGCTGCGCCAGTTTGAACTGGAAAGTGACGACTTATATCGCGTCAAAGGGCCGGTTAATTTAACCCGTATGATGTCGGTACTGGGGGATGTGGATCGCCCCGAACTACTCTATCGGCCGTTCACCCCCAGCATTCCCAAAGCGCTCAAAGCGGGTAGCCTGTTTGAAGCCATCGCCAAGAACGACATTCTACTCCATCACCCTTTCCAGTCGTTTACGCCGATTGAAGACCTGCTGCGCGAAGCCGCCCGGGATCCAAATGTACTGGCAGTGAAGCAGACCCTTTACCGTACCGGCGCAGACTCGGCCATTGTTAACGCACTGGTGGAAGCGGCCAGCCAAGGCAAAGAAGTCACTGTGGTCATTGAACTGCGCGCGCGCTTTGATGAGGCCGACAACCTACAGCTGGCTTCACGCTTGCAAGAAGCGGGGGCAATCGTTGTCTACGGCATTATGGCGTACAAAACCCACGCCAAAATGCTGCACATTGTGCGTCGCGAAAAAGGTGAACTTTGCTACTACGCGCACCTGGGCACCGGTAACTATCACTCTAAAACCGCCAAGCTATATACCGACTACAGCCTGCTGACTGCCAACAAAGCGTTGTGTGCCGATGTTCATAAAGTGTTCCAACAGTTGTCTGGAATGGGCCGCGCACGCAAAATCGACACGCTGTTGCACGCGCCATTTACGCTGCATGAACGGTTGGTGGCAATGATCGATCGGGAAGCGCAGATAGCGCGTAAGGGTAAGCGCGGGCACATCATTATTAAGTGCAACTCGTTAACCGAGCCCAAGCTTATCAAAGCGCTCTACCGGGCCTCACAGGCGGGGGTAGAGTGCGATTTGATTATTCGCGGTATGTGCTGTTTGAAGCCAGGGGTACCGGGCGTTTCCGACAACATTCGCGTGCGCTCGATTATTGGTCGTCTGCTGGAGCATACTCGGGTGTTCCACTTCCACAATGATGGCAAGTCGGAGACCTGGTGCTCAAGCGCGGACTTTATGGCGCGCAATATGTTCCACCGTGTGGAGACGTGCTTCCCGCTGCTGGATAAGAAGCTCGCCACCCGGGTACGCAAAGACCTGGAGACCTACCTGGTGGATAACTGCCAGAGCTGGCTGCTCCAGACCGACGGCAGCTACCTACTCCAGAATCCGGGCGACAGCGATGCCATTAGTGCCCAGGAAACCCTGCTCTACGCCTATGCATCAAAAAGCTAGGCATCGAAAAGTCAGCACTCCCCCGCTGCTTAGGGCAGCGGGAGGGATTCTGCCCTCTGCCCGTTTACGCATAGCGTTGGCGTAACACCTTAGCTGCTTCCACCATATTGGCCAGCGCTGGCTCTACTTCCGCCCAACCACGGGTTTTTAAGCCGCAGTCCGGGTTTACCCACAGCCGTTCGGCGGGGATTTTTTCCAGGGCTTTCTCCATCAAATCGACCATCCAGCTCACCTCGGGAATATTGGGGGTGTGGATATCGTAAACCCCTGGGCCGATTTCATTGGGATAAGCGAAGTCCTGGAAGGCATCCAGCAGGTGCATATCCGAACGCGACGTTTCAATGGTGATGACATCGGCATCAAGTGCTGCAATCGCGCCAATGATGTCGTTGAATTCCGAGTAGCACATATGGGTATGAATCTGGGTGGTGTTGGCCACACCTGCAGCGCTTAGCTGGAAGCTCTCTACCGCCCAATCAAGGTATGATTGCCACTCATCTTGGCGCAGCGGTAACCCTTCGCGTAGCGCTGGCTCATCGATTTGAATAATTTTGATCCCGGCTTTTTCCAGATCCAACACCTCATCGCGCAGTGCCAAAGCAATCTGGCGGCAGGTGGTTTCCCGCGGCTGGTCATCACGCACAAACGACCACTGTAAAATCGTCACCGGCCCTGTCAACATGCCCTTCATGGGCTTATCAGTCAGGGTTTGGGCGTACTCGCTCCAGCGCACCGTCATCGGGGCGGGGCGCGATACGTCACCGAAGATCACTGGCGGTTTCACGCAGCGTGAACCGTAACTTTGTACCCAGCCAAAACGGGTAAACGCAAAGCCTTCCAGCTGCTCGCCAAAGTACTCCACCATATCGTTACGTTCGGCTTCGCCATGCACTGGCACATCGATCCCCAGCGCCTGCTGGCGCTCAACGGCGTAGGCAATTTCAACTTGCATACGGGCTTCGTAGTCGGCTAATGCCAATTCACCGGCCTTAAAAGCACGCCGGGCGGCACGAATCGCATCGGTTTGCGGGAAAGAACCAATCGTCGTGGTGGGGAATAGCGGCAGCTTAAGCGCGCGACGCTGAGCCTCAGAACGCACACCATAAGGCGCCCGGCGCTGGCTATCGGCGGGGCGAACCGCCGCCAAACGCTCACTGACCTCAGCTTGGTGAATACGCGTTGATTCACGCCGGGCATCCAGCGCCCGTGTGGCCTGATCCAGTCGCTGCTCATCGGCAGGCGTGGCGCGGTTATCGATCAAGCGCGCCAAGGTGACCACCTCGTCAAGTTTCTGCCGCGCGAAAGCCAGCCAGCTGATCAGCTCATCACCAAGCTCCGTCTCCTGGGCCAAATCCACCGGCACATGCAGCAGCGAGCAGCTGGGTGCCAACCAAAGCCGCTGCCCCAGGCGCACTTTCAACGGCAGCAGGCGTTCTCGCAAGGCAGCCAAATCGGCCCGCCAGATATTGCGACCATCGACAAACCCCACCGATAGCACCTGATGGGGGCCAAGGCGGTCAATCACGCTTTCCACCTGCTGGGGGGCGCGCACGGCATCAATGTGCAACCCTGCCACGGGCAAACGGGTCGCCAACGATAGGTTATCGCCCAAGCCGCCGAAGTAAGTGGCTAGCAATAGTTTTAGCGGCGCAGACTGAAGGCGATGATAGGCACGCTCATAGGCCTGCTGCCATGCCAGCGGCAGATCCTGCACCAGCGCAGGCTCATCCAGTTGCACCCACTCAATGCCTTGGGTGGCAAGCCGCGCTAATATTTCGCTATACACGTCGAGTGCGCTGTCGAGCAGCGTCAGGCGGTCAAAATCACCGCCCTTGGTTTTGCCAAGCCATAGCCAAGTCAGCGGCCCCGTCAGCGTTACTTTCGGGGTAAAACCCGCACGTAACGCTTCATCCACTTCGTCAAACAGCCGGTTGGATGCCAGAGTAAAGGTTTGCCCTTCGTGCAGTTCGGGGACGAGGTAGTGGTAGTTGGTATCGAAGTATTTGGTCATTTCACAGGCTGCGGCGGGCTCACCGCTGGGGGCTCTACCGCGGGCCATACGAAAGGTGGTGTCGAGATCGATATCGCCATCTGCCACTTCATTATTGGCGTTAAAGCGGGCAGGCACCGCCCCCAGCGCCACTGAAACGTTCAACACTTGGTCGTAAAATGCGAAATCGCCCACGCTAACGAAATCCAAACCCGCGTCCTGCTGTGCCTGCCAGTGGCGCAAACGCAGCTCGCGACCGGTGTTTTCCAGCTCGCTACGCGTACACTCGCCTTTCCAGTATGCTTCAGTGGCTTTTTTTAGCTCGCGCTGAGCGCCGATGCGGGGATAGCCGAGAATATGAGAAACTGTCATGATGAACCCTACCAACGTGAAATAATTCACACAGTCTGGGCACCAGGCCTTGATGAATCAAACTAAAGTTTCTAATAGTAAAGATGAAAACACTCACGATGATTGAGCCACTACATGATTGAGTTACGACACCTACGCACGCTGCTGGCTCTGCGCGAAACCGGCTCCCTGGTCGATGCTGCCGATCGCGTGCATTTGACCCAATCGGCGCTTTCGCACCAGCTTAAAGATCTTGAGAGCCGCGTGGACAGCGCGCTTTTTGTGCGTAAAACCCGCCCGGTGGAATTCACCCGCGCGGGGCTGCGGCTGCTCGCCCTAGCCGACCAGGTACTGCCTGAAGTACGCAAGGCGGAGCGTGATTTGGCGCGCCTGGCAGGCACCGAGCAGGGGCGTTTGCATATGGCCATTGAGTGCCACAGCTGCTTTCAGTGGCTAATGCCCACAGTGGACTATTTTCGCGATCACTGGCCGGAAGTGGAAATCGACATTCCCAGTGGACACCACTTTGACCCGCTTCCGGCGCTTGCCCGAGAGCAGCTGGATCTGGTGATCACCGCTGACCCCAGCCCCTTGAGGGCATTCACTACGCCCCGCTGTTTCGCTATGAAGGGTTACTGGCCGTCGCCCGCCAGCACCCTTTTGCTGGCCGGGGGTTTATAGAGCCCCAGGCACTGGCTGAGGAAACGTTGATTACCTACCCCGTGAGCAGTCGCGATTGGATATTTTCACCCAGTTTTTGCAACCGGCGAACGTGCGTCCTCAGGAGATTCGTACCGCCGAATTGACGATTATGATGATGCAGCTGGTGGCCAGCGGGCGTGGCGTGTGTGCACTACCCAACTGGGCACTCACCGAGTATTTAGAGCGCGATTACGTTAGCGCGGTGAAGCTAGGCGAGCATGGGGTATGGAGCACGCTGTATGCGGCGATTCGCGAAGAGACCCGCGAAGCGCCATGGATGCAGGATTTTTTACGCACGGCGCGGGAGACCTCCTTTGCAGTGCTATCCGGGGTCAAGCCTGCGGATCGCGACGCGGAACCAGCAGCGTAAAGCGCGCGCCGCCCAAAGAGGGACTGGTATCGATGGTCACGCTACCACCGTGCCCGGCCATGATTTTCTGCACAATCGAAAGCCCTAACCCGTAGCCACCAGAGCTGCGAGCACGGCTATCGTCCAGACGGGCAAACGGCTTGAAAATATCCGCCCGCGCTTCCGGCGGAATGCCGGGGCCGTCGTCTTCAACGTCAATACGCACCAGATTGGGCTCATCCCAGAGGTGAATCATCACCTGGGACTTGGCATGGCGGCAGGCGTTGCCGACTAAATTCTGCACCGCACGCTGAAGATAGCGCGGCTCCGCCAGCAGCTCGATTTCAGGACCAGGCGCAAGCGCCAACGCTAAGCCCCTATGCAGCGGCGACAGCGTATCAATCACCCGTTCCGCCATGGCCCGACACTCTACCAGCGCCGTTTCAAGCTCAGCGCCATTAACCGTTTCTCCACCCAGTCGTGCATAGGTGAGAATTTCATCAACTAACTCATCGAGCTCGGCAATGTCCGCATCGATCCCCTGAAGCTGGCGGCGAATGGCGGGTTGGTCGGTCATATCCTCGACCATCTGCACGGCAAAGCGAATACGCGCGACCGGGGTGCGCAGCTCGTGGGAAACCGCCCGAATCATCTCCTGTTGACCGCGCAGCAGGCTCTGCACCTGATTGGCCATGCCATTAAAAGCCATCCCAAGCGGCCTAAAAAGTCACCGCTCTCTACCTTTACCCGGGTTTCCAGGCGGCCACTGGCAATCCGCGTGGCAGCCAGCTCCAGCCGCGCCATGCGGGCTTCGATACTGCGCATAATCAAATAAATAATCAGGCTGAGAACGATCATCAGCCCCATCAAAAGGGGTAAGTGCAAATTCAGCGGTAAGGTGTCGCCGCGGGAAATAGGCCCCGCTTGCAGCCATTGTGACTCGCCTGGCAACTGATAGAGCAGTGTAATTGAAAGCTTATCAGAAACGAGTTGGGTGATGACGTTGCCCCTGGCCAGCTGAGCCTGCTGCGCCGCCGTTAGTCCCGCAGGCAACGAAGGCAAAAGCTGCAACGGCCAACTCCCTGGGCGCAATTGGGCAATGCGGCCATCACGCTCTTCCGCGGGCGCTGCCGCGAGCCACCCACCAAGCAACTCAATGCTGCCATGCCACTGGTGCTCACTCCAGTCATCGAGTCGTGCTTGCAGCAGCCAGGTGTCGCCGGGCAAACGCTGTTGCAGTAGCCAGGGGCTTTCAGCGACCAGTATTTTGCCCTGCTCCAGGCGCGACCGTTCGAAAAATCCCAAATCCGCATCGCCGATAGGCTGCAGGGTCAGCTGTAAATCGAGCTGTTCCGAAAAATGCTCAAGCAGAGCATTTCGCTGTTCAACCGGTGCGTCGGCGAGCTGTTGCGTCATCAACGACATAGGCAGCGCGGCGAGCTGCTCACGATAGTCTTCACGGCGCACCTGTTCGATAAAGGAGCGCCCCGCTAAGGCGATCACAAAAACCACTAATAGCGCGATGCCCAACAGCAAATAGAAGCGTAAAAACGAGCCGTTACTGAGCACCCGCCGCATGATGCCATCCCTCTGAATGATCAACTGTCTTTGACGAAAAGATAACCTTTGCTGCGCACGGTTTTGATCCGGTGAGGCTGATTCGGATCATCGCCAATTTTGGGTCGAATGCGCGATACGCGTACATCAATCGAGCGGTCTTGGCCGTCGTACTTAATGCCCCGTAAGTCGCTGAATATCTCTTCGCGGGTGAGTACTCGGCCAGCGTTACGGCCCAGTAACCAAAGTAGGTCAAACTCAGCGCTGGTTAAGTCAATTCGCTCGCCTGAAAGCCAGGCTTCACGAGTGGCGTTATCGATCTCCAGGTTTTCAAAACGCAGCCGCATTTCGCCGTCTGGTGCCGGCCCGTCGGCACGGCGCAGCAGCGCGCGCATACGCGCCAATAGCACCCGCGGTTGAACCGGCTTCGGCACGTAGTCGTCGGCGCCCATTTCGAGCCCCAAGACCTGATCAAGATCATCGGTGCGAGCGGTCAGCATCATGATCGGGCCGGCAAAATTGGGTCTAACACGACGACAAATCGCCAGGCCGTCCTCCCCCGGCAGCATTAAGTCTAAAATCACCAGATCGGGCTGTAGGGTTAAAATACGGTCGACCCCTTTCGCACCGTCAGCTTCCAGCGTTACTTGGAAGCCGTTCGCTTCCAAGTAATCACGGGTCAGCTCGGCTAAACGCTGGTCATCCTCAATGATCAGGACATGATCTTGATCAGGATAGTCAGGCATTACAGACTCTTGCGACTCAAGCGCCTGAAATTGCTGTTCCAAATGATCTACCATCCTCTTTATGCACTCCGCTTAGGCTGTTTATTTTTTCACCCGCTCACCCAATACCAACGCAGGCGCCCTATGATTGGCACTCAGGATAACTCAAAACTATCAAAACACCCGCTTCTGTCGTTACAATCATGCGCATTGATCGGTAGACAAGGCCCGATACTTGATTCTCGCACCTGCGGAAGCTACTGTTAAGGCGCGAACTGTCGACAATTTGACAGGAGGAACCTGCCATGGGAAGTAGCAAAACGAAAAGTGTCATTAAGCGTGTTTACGTTCCAGCCCAAGTGCGCGACCTGCCCAATGGGGAGAAGTTAAAAATCCCAGGGCATTACAAGGCGCCGCCAGGGGAAGAAAACGACACCATTGAGTAATGTTTGGTTAAGTATATCTATTGCTAAAGCATACTTAAAAAGCGACCACCAGTGGCCTGCCTTTTTTACTTAGCTACTTTTTACAACTACTTTTTTCGACTACACATTTTGACGCAATTGCACGAGGCGGGCTTTTCAACAGCTTTGCTTTTCAGCGGCTACCCTTTGGGCCCAAACAGAAACCATGCAATTAAGCCGACTAACGGGAAAAACAGCAGCACCAGGATCCATATCAGCTTAGCAAGACCACCCGCGCCGCTTTTGGCTACTTTCACAATGGCCCAGATCACAATGATGAGCCAAATTAGCCCTAATAAACCACCTACTTCAATGCCCATAGCAACTCCTTAGCATGTTGGCACTCGTATTAATTTAGACAATCATATCAGTGGCACATTCACAAGCCGAACTCACTGCTCGGGAAGGCTCAACACCATCTCACCCGACTGTATTTCAATCGACAATAAATTTAAAAAGCTCATGCCGAGTAGAACGGTGTCACGCTCCATGCCGGGGCTGATAGACCCCTGCACATTCTGCACTTTTAGACCGCCCAGAGAAACCTCATCGAGTTCGGTTAAAGTACCTTCAACTCGACCATTGGCGGTATTGAACCAAGCGCGGCGTCCCGGTTTTAGGCCTAACTCGCTAGCCAAATCGACCGGTATGGCGACATAGGTGGCGCCAGTATCGAGCAAAAAGGTCACCGGCGTGCCGTTGATGCGTCCCGGCGCTTCAAAGTGCCCTGCCCGGTTACGTTTAAGGTAACCGGCTCACCTGCAGGTAGCGTATGCACAATATTCGCGTTCGGGCGCATCATCTCTTCGAGACCACCGTGAATCCACCAAGTGCCCACCGCCATTAACAGCACCCAAAACAGCAGCATCATAACGATACCACCGCGTTGCGCTGTTTGACCTGCCAGGTGCGTTGCCATGCTCCACCTCACTGAGGTAAGGATGCCTCGTTAGCGTTATTAGTGTTGCTATAGCTGTTGGCTTCCCAGGCGAGCGCCGCCTCCCGACCACGGCGCTCGTTGACCCTGGCGCAAATCAGCATCGCGATAACGAACAGGGCAACACATAATAGAATAGACGCTTGCAACCAACCAGCGTCTGCAACACCCCCAGCATGACGATCCCCAACACTCCTGCCAACTTATTCGCCAGCCCCCAGAAGCCGAAGAACTCGGCTGATTTCTCCAAGGGTGAAAATAGCCCCACCAGAGCCCTGCTGGCAGATTGGCTGGAACCCAGGCTAAGCCCCGCCAGGCAGCCGACTATCAAAAATACGTACTGTGCCTGCCACTGCAGGTCAAACTGCCCGTTTACCCACTGCGTCATCTCCGGCGTTGCCCAGATAGCAATAATCGCCAACACCCATAGCGCCAGGGTCATTTGGTACGTTCGCTTGGCACCTAGCTGATCCTGTATCCAGCCAAACCCCAGAGCCCCTGCTGCAGCGGTCACTTGGACAATAATAAACATGATATTACGTACGCTTTCATCCCAGCCGATCACTTGAGCACCATAAATAAAGGCGAACGCGATGATGATGTAGACGCCGGCCATCGAGAACAGCAGTGAAATCAAAAATACCGTCAGATCTTTAAAATAGCGCAGCTCGTGAAGGGTGGTGGTGACGCGGTTCAGGGCAATATGCCGATAAGAGACGCCACGGGGCTGAGGGGTGCCTCGCTCTTTTAGCCATAAAAACGTAGGAATAGCGGTAATCAGAAAAAAGCCGGCCGCAAAGGGCCCCACCCAGCGTATGCGCTCAAAGTTTTCCGCGCTGGCCTCGCCTAGCACCACCAGGGTAAAACCTGCCGCAAACAGTCCACCGATGTAGCCGAGCGCCCAGCCAAAGCCAGAAATTTTGCCCAGCGACTGCGGCGGCCCAAGTTCAGGTAAAAATGCAGCAATAAATGACTCCCCCATGGAGTACGCGTAGTTAGACAGCACGATCAATAACAAGCCGATAACGACATAGCCCGGCTCAACGAAGTAGAGCATGCCCGTAGTGACCACGGTGGCGAGATAACTAATCAGCAGAAAGCGTTTTTTCTCCGCCCGGTAATCCATCACCGCTCCGCACAACGGCGCGGTAATCACCACCATTAGATAACTAATCGCCAGGGCCAGGCTCCACAAAAAGTTGGCCAACCGGAAATTATCGCCCCGATCCCCCACAATGACTGTGGTGAAAAGCTCGCCAAATACCACGGTAATAATCAAAAGCGTGTAGGCCTGGTTGGCAAAATCAAACATCGCCCAGCCGAAAATTTCTCGACGCGATGCGTAGCCATCCGTCGCCTTAGCAGTGTTAGCAGGCAGCATTAGTTTTCTCTCACAGGGGAAGCCGTAAGGCTAGCAGATAGAACCGCCAAGGCGCCACGGCTTGCGTTGGCAGATTAGAGATGACAGCCGACCAGCGTTGCTCTAAGTTTGATTGATTGATCAGTAATACGGATAGAACTGCGATGGGATTAGCCCAGCCATCTCTACGGCCAGTGTACCGACAACCCTTAACCAGGTTGATGGCCACGCTATGCCTCTGGCTGGCAATCGTCGCAAGCGGACAGGCTGATGAGCCCGACACCTTGGCGGCATTAACCTTTATTACTGAAGAGTACCCGCCCTATAACTATATCGATAATCAGCAATTAACCGGGATATCGATTGATTTGTTGGAGGCTATTTTTGCGGCGACAGAAACACCATTAAGCCGTAATGACGTCCGTCACTACCCTTGGATTCGCGGCTATGAGCTGGCGCGCAGCCAACCTAATACGGTGCTATTTTCCACTACGCGTACGCCCTCAAGAGAGGTCAATTTCCACTGGGTGGGGCCGATTGCTCAAGACCGGGTCGTACTGCTAGCCCACCGCGACGCACCGATTGTGGTTGATTCTTTGGCTCAAGCGATTGATCGCGGCCTGACCGTAGCGGTCATTCGGGAAGATATCGGCGCCCAGGCGCTGTTGGAAGTTGGCTATCCTGAGCGCCTACTCGTATCCGCTATTGATAACCGAAGCGCGTTCAATATGCTAACCCGCGGGCGAGTTGATCTATGGGCTTACAGTCAGGATGTGGCTGGCTGGATAGCGGAGTCAGAAGGTTATCCTAAAGATATTTTAATCCCCACACACACCCTCAGCAAATCTTCGCTATACTTTGCCATCAACAAAGCCACGGATCCACGTCTGGTAGCGTTGATGCAGCAGGCCTTAAACAGGGTGCAAGCGGGACGAGTCGAGAGGTAGTTGATGATGGCTAACGACCTAACTCGCCGATGGCGATACCGCATGGGCGTTGCCCTGATCACCGCTATCGGTAGCTGCAGCCTGCCACTTCATGCGATGCCGCTGACGATCAATACCGAAGAGTACCCACCGTTCAATTATTCGGACGACCAAGGGCAAATAATCGGTAGTGCGACGCAACTGCTACGTGATGCGCTACGCCAAGCTGACATAGAGGCTTATTTTCGGCTACTGCCTTGGGCGCGCGCTTACACCGAAGCACGCTTGAAGGAGAACCACTGCGTCTACTCCACCACCCGCACCCGTGAGCGTGAAGCGCTGTTTCACTGGGTAGGGCCGCTGGTCGTCAATGAATGGGCAGCGTTTAGTTTAGCCGAGCGTGGGCTCAATGTTGATTCACTTTCAGGGCTGAACGCTTGGCGAGTGGGCAGTTTTAGAGAAGATGCGGTAGGCGATTACGTCGCCGCTAGCGGCATTAATGTGCTACTTGCTCTTCGGAGCGAGAAAATATCGCGCGTTTAAAGGCGGGGCTACTAGATGTGATTGTGACAGGCAAAGCAACCGGTGAATTTATGGCACATGAACAGGACATCGCGCTAGCGCATTTATTTACTTTTTATCGCGCACCGCTTTATCTCGCCTGCCACCTCAACGTTTCGAAAGCACTGCTGGAGCGACTGCAAGCCCAGCTGGATGCCCTGCAGGGGAGAGCCAGTGATAAGTCCCCGCCCTCGCTTTCCTATGTTGACCACTGGCGTCGCGCCTAAAAAAGGCAGCCTGACCACTAAGCAAGCGCTACTCACCCTGCTCATTGCTATGCTGATTAGTGGTGTAGCAGGAAGTATTGAACTTCTCAGCCACGCTACCAATATGCGCCAGGAAACCGAGCAACGCATTACTCAACAGTTGGCGGTCGTTAACGGCGCCGCAGCAGAGGCCGCTTTCCAGCTTAACCCCGACCTCGCCCACCAAATCGCCTATGGGCTATTTAATGCTGACGAGGTCGCATGGGTGTCGATTCGTGACGATTTTGGGCGCGCTCTGGCTGAATTTGAGAGGCCAAAACAGGCTGATTCGACTTGGCTCAGCCAATATTTATTTGGCGATATACTGCACCACCAAACCGACCTCGCCTACTACATGGGCAGCGACATGCCGGAATCGGTCGTCGGCGAGATTGAGCTGATGCTGGCAGAAAGCTACTTAACCCAGCAGTTCCTCGCGCGTATTTACACGGTGGTCGGGGTGAGTATTTTAGAGGCGTTTATTTTAAGCCTAGTGGTGATCGCTTTTTTTCATCTATTTATTACTCGCCCATTGCTCAAGGTACACGCAGCTATTGCCCAAACCGATCCCAATCGTCCCGGCCAGTGGCCCAAGCCAATGTTGCGAGGACATCAGCATGATGAGTTAGGGCATCTGGTGGATAGTTTGGATCATTTGTTAAACGCGTTTCAGCAAGGCTTGGAGCAGCGCGACCAGCTCCATCATCTCTCTAATATGGATGGCTTGACGGGCGTGGCGAACCGACGCCACTTCGATGAGTTTTATCAACAACACTGGCACTTGGCGCAGCAAACCCAGCAGCCGCTATCGGTGATTTTTATCGATATCGATAACTTTAAGGAATTTAACGATCATTATGGGCACGCCATGGGCGACGACACCCTGCGCGCCGTAGCAAAAGCGCTCAATCAGTGCATTGCCCCCGCCAGGGATTTACTCGCCCGCTACGGCGGCGAAGAATTTGTCTGTGTACTGCCAGGTCAGGATCATGACGACGCTGTGGGCGTTGCCAACTGCTTGCGCGAAGCAGTGCTGTCACTGGCCATTCCTCATGCTTTTTCAAGCACCCATTCAGAGCTTACCGTTAGCATGGGTGTTGCCAGCATGTCGCCCGGCTTATCAATTAGTGCTGAAGCGCTGATTGAGCGTGCCGACCAGCACCTTTACCACGCCAAACGGCTGGGCCGAAACCGGGTCGAAACACGCAAACGCCCGGCATAAAGCCGGGCGTTAAGCACACATATTGCACAGAGCTGGTACTTTAAAGCAGCCAGTGAGCGGCCACAGCAGCCAGACCAATGATCATCGCCGTTAGCACCGCTACTGTGACTACCCTATCTAGCCAGCGATCGAAAGCAACTCCTTTAGCCTGCCGTCGTGTCGCTCCATGGCGCCCTTGCCGCGCCATCAGCATTTTCGCTTCATGTGTCGCTGCTCCCCAACTACCTTGCCCCGCAATCGAAGGCTTGGTTACTTTTTATTAGTGCTGATGACTGATGCTAACTATTAATGCGCCGATTGACCACACTCGGTGCACGGCGCAAGCGCTCTTCTTCACCTAACAGCTCGGCTTCAAAGGCGTCCGCACCACCGGCGTTTCGCCATGGCGGCGATAAAGCTGCGTTAGCATCGCCTTGCGGTCGGCGCGTAGTTCCTGAACTAATACGAACACCATCATATACAAGATAAAGGTGAACGGCAGTGCCGACAGCACCGAAGCCGATTGCAGCCCCGTTAAGCCACCTGAGGCAATTAACGTCAGGCAAATAGCGGCGATCAGCACACCCCAAATGACGCGCTTATAGAGCGGCGGATTGATCGAACCATTATCGGTCATTTGCGCCACGATATACGAGGCCGAGTCAGCGGAGGTGACCAGGAAAATAAAGATCAGCAGCATCGCACGACCGACAGCACGCCGGTAAAGGGCATCAACTCAAACATCTCAAACAGTGCGACGGTTATATTATCCTGGGTTGCGGCAGCAAGACCGATATCGGTACCGTTCAACTCCATGTGCAGCGCCGCGCCACCGAATACGCCAATCCATAAACAGGCCAGCAGCGGCGGTACGAACAGCACCCCAAACACATACTCTTTGATGGTACGACCCCTTGATACCCGGGCAATAAAGGTACCTACAAACGGCGACCAGGCAATCACCCAGGCCCAATAGAAAATCGTCCAGTTGCTTGCCCACTCATTGTCACCATAGGGAGAAATGCGCAGGCTCATGCCGATAAAATTCTGCAGATAATCACCAATCCCCACCGTGATGGTCTCTAATATCGCCACGGTGGGGCCAGTGAACAGCACATACAGCATCAACCCGATACATAAAATCATATTAAGGTTAGAGAGGCGTTTAATGCCTTTATCCAAACCCGACCAGGTGGAAGCCATATAGGCGCAGAACATCACGAAAAGAATCACAAACTGCCAGAAACCGTTCTCCGGCAGGCCAAACACAGCGTTTAAACCGCCATTCATCTGCAGCACGCCTAACCCTAACGAGGTAGCCACCCCCATTACGGTGGCGACCACGGCAAATACATCCAGCCAGGAAGCGTAGGGACGAATTTTAGGATTCTTAGCCGTTATCGATGACAGTACGGACGACACCAATCCTGCCTGCCCTTTGCGGAACTGAAAATAGGCAATGATCAAACCGACAATCGAGAAAGCTGCCCACTGGTGTATCCCCCAGTTAAAGTAGCTGTATTGAATAGCGTAGCGGGCGGCCGCTTCGGTTTCGGCGGTTCTGTCGCCATAGGGCGGCTCAATGAAGTGAAACATGGGTTCCGCCATGCCATAGAAGACCAGTCCGACACCAAAGCCTGCGGCCAGCAGCATGCTGATCCACGAAAAGAATGTATAGTTGGGTCGACTGTCCTGGGGGCCTAAGCGCACCTTGCCATACTTGCTTAGCGCCAGACCAAACAGAAAAATGACAAAACCAAAAACCGAAAATAGATAAAACCACCCGAATAGCCCGGTAACAGTAGTCAGTGCGCCCTCTGCAACGTTGGCAAATCCTTCAGGAAATGACGCCCCAACAACTACCAAGCCAAAAATAATCACCACCGATGCGATGAATACCGACTTGCCTCCATGATTAGCCATATAACCGTCCTGTTAAATGAGCTCTGTTTAGGTAAGCACTGCGTATTAAGCGCATGCTTGTACAACTAAACCTGCCTTGTACAGCTTAATGGTAACAGTTGAAAAATCTAATCGCACTGTGGCCAAGCAGTGAACTTGCTAGAGCTACTGTGTTCCAATGGGTGCGAATAACCGATGGAGGCTCTCATGCCACAGATGAATCGCGACCAACGCAACGCTGCATGGCAAGCGGCTAATCAATGGCGCGCCCGTGCTGCGCAAACTCAACCCACCGGAGTGGCGGGCAGCTTGAAGCTGCTGCTCACGTGGCTGGCGTTTGGCGCGTTAATGATAGTCGGCGTGGTACTCGGCCTGTTTTTCTTGCTGATTGGCTGGGCAATGATGCCGTTTATGCGCCATAAAATGAAAAAGCGTATGGAGCAGATGCGCGCCCAGCAGGCACAGGATATAGGTGGGGGATATTCTCAAGGGCATTCTCACGGACATGCTTCCCCGCATACGTCTGCGCAAAACCGTCCTGGTCATCAGGATGTCTTGGAAGGCAGCTATGAAGTTAAAGATGATCGTTAATTAACCCGTTAGTCACTTTTTCGCGCCACCTAGTGCCGTATACTTTGTTACAGCGGCGCGTAAACCCAGGTAAATGCCGCGGCCAAGGTCAGCGGCATAACGACCAGACTGCCCAGGTTACCAATCAGCACCAGCGAAGCCACTTTTTGTGGCGCCAGCTTATACTGCTCTGCGACCAAGTAATTCAACACCGCAGGCGGCAGTGCCGCAAATACCAGCAGCACCGCCGCCTGAAGCGCATTTAGTGGCAGTAGCCACATCAACGGCAAAGCAATTACTAACCCGGAAAGCGGACACAGCACCGCCCCCAGTATCCCCGTACGCCAATCGCTAAAGTCGATCTCCAAGAGCCGCACCCCTAACGCAAACAGCATTAGCGGAATACATACCCCGCCTAGCATATGCATCGCCTCCAGTAGCCAGCCAGGCAGCGGCAGGCCACTGATATTCACCGCTAAACCCGCCAGACTCGCGAGTACAATTGGCATGCGCAGCATTCGCCAGAGCGAAGTGCGCGGGTTAAGCATGTAAAGCCCCACCGAAAAGTGCAGCAGCATTTCAACGATAAACACCACCACCGCCGCAGGAAGCGCCTCAGCACCAAATGCCAACACCAGCAGCGGCACGCCCATATTGCCCGCATTGTTGAACATCATCGGCGGAAGGAAGATCTTGCTATCCAGCTTTAGCCACTTTGCCAGCGGCCAAAGTACAAGCCCCGACCCCAGCACTACTGCTATCGCTGCCGTGGCCAGCCAGGCGTACTCAGCTAACGGCGCTTGCCGGTCAGCCAGCACGGCGAACACCAATAGCGGAACGAACAGCTCCATGTTGAGGGTATTGAGACTGCGAATATCCGGTGTACGGTAGCGCCCATAGGCTGCGCCACAGCCAGCGATTAAAAATACTGGCAATAGCGTGGCCAGAATATGTCCAATCATACGGGCCGCCCAGCCCTATTCCTTGTTATCACTGTTGCGTCCTGGTTACCGTCTGACTAGCGGTTATCGGCGGTGGAAGGTTCAAGAAAGCGCTGCCAGAGCGCGGTGACGATATCGCGATGCGCACGGAATTCCTCACCATCGCTGAGTGCTTTCTGACCGGTGAGCGCCGCTCGGTGCGTAGCGCTGCGATAAGCCAGATAAGCCTCGCGAAGACGCTCTGCCTCTTCAGCTGGTAAGTGCCCACTCTCGGTCAGGCTCTCTAGAATGCGGATATTATCGCTGTAGGTAAGTAACGCAGGCGTTTGGTGAGCAAGCGCTAACACCGCGTATTGGCAGAGAAACTCGATATCCACCATACCGCCCGCATCGTGTTTGACGTTAAAGGTATTGCTGGTGGTTTTACTGCCCAGATGGTCGCGCATTTTCTGACGCATTTTGACCACCTCTTCGCGCAGTGCAGCTTTATCTCGCTCACCACCTAGAATATCGCCCCGTAACTGACTGAATTTCTCGGCCAGCGAATCGCTACCCGCCACCACCCGGGCGCGCACCAATGCCTGGTGCTCCCAGGTCCAGGCATTCTGACGCTGATACTCGGCAAAGGCTTTAAGCGATGTCACCAATAGTCCTGAATTACCCGAAGGCCGCAGGCGCATATCCACTTCATACAGCGTACCGTGGGCGTTACCGCGTGAGCAGGTGAATAATACGTTGTCCCAGACGGGTAAAAAACACTGGCGTATCAATGGGTCGTGGACCATCAGTTGTGCCTGACCACGCTATCGTGAAGGAAAACAAGATAAATCGGAGCTGTAGCCCAGCTCAATGCCGCCCAGTTTGCCGTAACCAACGATCAGAAAAGCCGCTTCCCGGCATTCAGCCCCTCAGGAACACCGTGCTTGCGGGTAATATGCTTCCACGCCATCGCCAACACGGCATCGAGAATGACTTCGGCGATATAGGTTAAGTAATCGCTTACTTTCATTAGATGCCGAGTACCCACGATATCCGACGCCGCTACGTGCAGGGTTTGAGCGTGTTTAAAAACGCGCAATGCCTCTAGCTGGGCCTCTTCATCATCCTCTGGCAAACGATTCAGCGTTTGGCGCAGCTCATCGGCAAGGCGCGCTTTATCGGCGGGGGTATACAGCGTTTCTGGCGTCAGCAGCTCGTCGAGCAGAATGGGATAACGCGACAGCTGTTCAGCTATCCAGGGCTCGCGGCGCACAAGCGCATCAGGTGTTCGAGCGCCTGGGGGTTTTCGCGCAGCAGCGCAAGGTAAGCTGTACGCCGCAGTACGGCCTCAATCAGCGGCTGTACCCGTTCAAGCGCGGTATCCGGTGCTTCATTGCCCGCCACCGCATCCAACAGCAGCGGCATTAACGCATCCAAGCGCTCGAAGCCAATCCGCTGCATGCTTTGCACTTGCCGAGAATGATAAAGGCTATGCAGCCGCTTCAAGGCTTTTTCTGGCTCGTTAAAACCCGCCTCGGCCAGGTACGCGCTGGCCTCCTGCACTTCTAACTCGCCGCGCCAAATAAGCCGCCACTGAGCCAAGCCAAGCTGGCTATCATCGTTGGCCTCATCGACATCCTCTTCGGGGTCGGCAATCACGGCATCAAAGTGTTGGCGCACCCGCTCGCGCACTTCGTCAAGCTGGGCTATCAACCCCGGCCAATCTTCATGCCCCATGGCGAAGGCTACCCGTTCACGATCAGCATCATCGCTGGGCAAGGTCTGTGTCTGACGGTCTTCCAGTGCTTGGAGAGCGTGTTCGACATCGCGCAGAAAAGCATAATCAGGCAGCAGCTCATCGACCACTTCCTGCGGCAACAGGCCCAGCTCGGGCAAACGATTGAGCGCCGTTTTTAGCGATGTCACCTGCAGCTCCGTATCGCGGCCGCCGCGAATCAGTTGGAACGCCTGCACGACGAACTCAACCTCACGAATGCCGCCGGAGCCAAGTTTGATATTGCTCTGCATGCCTTTGCGCTTCACTTCGCGGTTGATCATCGCTTTCAGTTCACGCAGCGACTCAATGGCGCCAAAATCCAGGTATTTGCGATACACAAAGGGGCGCAGCCCGGCCAACAGCTCATCGCCCGCGTCCAGATCCCCCGCGACCGGGCGCGCCTTGAGCATGGCGTAACGCTCCCATTCGCGGCCTTGATCCTGGTAGTAGCTAGAGAGCATGGCAAAACAGCCCACCAGCGGCCCGCCGTCGCCCAAAGGCCGCAAGCGCATATCGACACGGAAGGCGAAGCCATCGGCGGTCATGGCATCCAGGGCGGCAATCAGCTTTTGCCCCAGCTTGGTAAAGTATTCCTGGTGCTCTAACGGTTTGCGCCCACCTTGCGTCTCACCTTTTTCAGGGAAGGCAAAGATCAGATCGATATCGGAAGAGAGGTTCAGCTCCCCAGCACCTAGTTTGCCCATACCCAGAATCACCAGACGCTGGGGCGTGCCGTCTTTACGTGGGGCAGGTAAGCCCCAACGCGGCGCGTAAAAACGTTCAAGCCAGGTTAATGCCGCTTCCAAGCATATTTCGGCAAGCTCAGACACCGCCGTGGCGGTACTCCACATGCTATGGCCAGAGGCACGGTTAAGGTCACGCCAGATAATCCCCAGCATACGCTTGCGACGAAAACGGCGGATTACCCGCTGCATCGCCTCTTCGTCTTCGGCACTCTCAAGTGACTCACTCAGCCAGCTAGCCAGCTCATCTCGACCTGGGTTTACGTCCAACTCACCGGCAATATCCAACTCGGCCAACCACTGGGGGTAGCGAACCAAGGTATCCAGCGCGAAGGTCGAGATGGTCAATACTTTAGCAAGCGCCTCGCGACGCTGTTCCGAAAGCCCTTGCCAATTACTGGAAGGCAATTCCTGCTTGGTCATCTCGGCGACATTATCAGCTTGAGCAAGCGCCTCGCGTAGCCGCTTCCAGGCGGATTGGGTGGCGGTATGTAACGACGCTGGCAGCGTCGACAACGGTAAGAAATCGTCGTTCACTTGCATAACTACCTCGCTGACAGCGCGTCAAAAACGTTCGCTTTCAATTACCTGCTTAGCTAAAGAATTTTTCCCAGCCCAATAGCCCCCAGGTAAGCCCGGCCATGATCAGCGACAGCATCACCGCCGCCGAACCAATATCCTTGGCCCGCCCTGAAAGCTCATGGTGCTCGGTACCAATCCGATCCACCACGTTCTCAATCGCACTATTAAGCAGCTCCACTATCAGTACAAAAAACAGACTACCCACTAGCAGTAGCCAACTGATAGGTCCTTCACCGATCCACCAGGCAAGCGGCAGCAGTACTACCGTAATGCCGACCTCTTGACGGAAAGCCGCCTCGTTTCTGAACGCCGCTTTCAGGCCTTTCCACGAATAGCGTGTGGAGTGAACCAAATGTGTTAAACCGGTATGCCCAGGTTTCATGCAGATCGCCTCACCTTGTGAGCGTAGAGTTTGTTCAATTCGCTAACATCATTGCTTCTAGATCCTGTGACAACGGATCCAGCACTTCAGTCCAGCTTAAATAAGGCGTACTGCCGTTACCATTGACCATGACACTAAACACCCCCCAGCGCCCTTGCGCAGTGCGAAAATAGCCCGCCGCGGCGCGTACTGCAAAAGGTTGGTTAAGCGTGCCGGTTTTGATCATGACATTGTTTTGAAACGTGGAGGAACCTCGCCGAATGAAGCGCATTACCCCGTTAGCGGGTGACTGAAAGGCCGCCACAAAGCTGGGAAACAGGCTACTTTGACGAAACATGTCCTCCAGCATTACGTTAACGCCCTGGGCCGATGTGCGGTTTTCAGTGGTCAGTCCGCTACCACTATACAATGTTAACGGCCCGTGCCCGGGCAGGCTGTGGGCGTAAGTTTCAATCGCCTGGCCCGCCTGGCGTAGCTGTGCCTGGGGTGTCTCGACGAGATCCAGCGCCAGCACATCGGCCATATAGTTATTGGAGTAGTTCATGATGCGCAGCAATAGCTCTTGCAGTGGCTGGCTGTCCACCGCCGCCAGACGCTGGGCGCTGCTAGGCGGCTGAGACGAGCTAACGCGCCACGCTTCGCGCACCTGTATACCCGCCTGGTTCAACATGCCCATTAGGACTTGCGCGGTTGTTTCGGCGGCATCCCCTGCGCCACGGTAGACATCGCGTGCAGTGGCATTGGTGGAGATCTGCCCCGTCAAGCGCATCACGTCGCCACGCTCATCGGTAATTCGTTCAGCGCTAATCTCAGTACCGCTATTGGCGGGGCGGGTGATTACTTGGTTATCAATGGTGATCAGCGACGTCTGGCTATCGCATAGCCCCACTTGGGCGGGCTCACCCGCGTTCGTCGCTGGTGCGACATTAACGCACCAGCTACCAAAGTTAACGCCAGCTGAGGAGAGCGGCGCGCTATAGGCATTGGCAACCCGAGTCAGGGCATTACAGCGATCCGTGGTAATACAGTCCACTGACCCAAAGCGCCACTGGCTGACCACCAGCGCCCCCTCTACCTCACGCACCCCGGCTAAGTGCAAACGCTGCACCAAGCGCCAAAGGTTCTCAGTGGTTAGGCCCGGGTCCCCGCCGCCCTCAAACACCAAGTCACCGCGTAACACCCCATTTTCAATGCTAGCGGAGCTGACCAGTTGGCTGGTAAAGCGGTGCTGGGGGCCAAAACGGTTTAGCGCCGCCGCCGACAAGTAGGCTTTAGTGACCGAAGCGGGCGACAGCTGTCGATCCGGGGTGATGCTGCCCAACAACGCATTAGCGCCTGCATCGGCATCCAAAAGGCGTGCTTCCGCGCTAATCGAAAAGCCTTTGCTCTGCAGTTGGCCCAGGCGATTGAAATCGGCGAACAGACTGGTGCTGGCACACAGCGCCAATGTGGCTACACCTGTCACCAGCGACCAGCGCTGCATGCGCTTAACAGCAAAAAAACACCCCATTACAGCTCCTCAATGCACATTCATTTTTGAAAACATTTGCAGCATGACCACGCCTGCTACTATCAAACTAATTCCTATCACCGCCGGCAAATCAGGCTTTTCACCGAATACCACTATGCCAACCAAGGTGACCAGCACAATACCCAGGCCTGCCCAAATCGCATAGGCAACCCCTACCGGCAGCGTGCGCAGCACCAGGCTGAGCAAATAAAAAGCTAACCCGTAACCCACTACCACCACCACGCTGGGTAGCGGGCGCGTGAAGCCCATGGAGGCTTTTAAGGCGCTCGTGGCGATCACTTCGGCCACAATCGCCAACACCAAATAGACAAACGTCATGTTCGCTCCAACTCAACGCATAAACGCCACAGAACCTGGCCACTCTGAGCATACTTAGCTTCGAAAGGGGTTAAATAGTCCCCTTTAGGCGCAATTTCAGTCACCGCTGCCTGTTTGCCGGTTACCTGTGCCACTGCCAAAGCAAACTCTTCAACGTAGAGGGACCAGTTGGAGCGCAACTCAAGATACCCGCCAAGCGCCAACAGTGTGGGTAAAACCGCATGGCCATGCCAGCGCATTTTTAGGTGCCCCGCCTTGGGATAAGGGTTCGGATAAAGGAGAAAGTGATACTCTGGCGCCCAGCCAGCCTGATAGGCCAAGCGCCAAAAGTCGACCAGATCCGCTCTTACCAGCAGCGCATTGTCAGGCAACTGGCCGTGGTCGCGCCCCAAACGATCCTCGCTGCGATCCACGCCGATTACCGCATGGGCAGGGAACTGCACCGCCAGTTGGCGGGTCGATATCCCCACGCCACAGCCCGAATCTAGTATCAACGGTGCCTGACGGCCCACGAACCACTCTGCCGCCAGGGCGAAACTGCGCTGCGTGTGTTCGGCGATTGGTTTACGTAGCGGATGCGTTAACGCTCGGCTCACTCGTCGGGCGAGATCCTGATGTGGGCCTGGCTGATTAGAAACCACTGGTCGAGAAGTATGCTGCATGCCATTACTCGGCTGAAAAGCGTGATTCTATCAGTCTCGAACGCTTGCGGCATGACGCCGTTGCTCAGCCGGTGCTATGATCACGCATAACGTGCTTCTTAGCGTACTTATTAAGCGCATGGTACTAGGCATCATATACCGAGTACTTTTGCCGATAATTGTTATTACCACCACCGCACCACGAGGAACCCGGCTTGTCACACTTACCGGTGATTGTCGGCATGGGCGGCATCAATCCCGCTGGCAGAACCTCTGGCCATCAGGCCTTCCGCCGCACCGTGCTTGATGCCCTTCCTGCTGACCAGCAACGCCAGACACTGGAAGGCTTGGCCGCGCTTATGCGTCTAGTCGAGCACTCCGAAGAGGGGTGGCACGATAGTCAAGGTCAGCCCGTAGAGGCCCCAGCGCAGTCGCTGCGCGATCAGGTGCTGAACCACACCCTGATCCGACGCAACGAAGACCCTCGCTTTCTCGACCCTGGCATGCCGTCAAACCGGCAAGCCAGCATGCAGTTGGCCGAGCCGCTACGCTTTACCCTGCGCCGCCGCCAGTTACCCGAACACCTGCCGGAGGATTGGCAGGTGCGCGACATTGATGTCCGCGAGGTAGAGGTGAGCGTACCTGCAGGGGTGTTAGAGGTACTGCTTCCCGACGCGCAGTTACCCAAGGTACGCGCGGCGGCCCAGCTACCCAGCGGCTTTAACCCCGCAAACCTCTACCGCAGCGTGCACCACCCCCGCGGGCTATCGCTGGCGGTATTTGGTGCCAGCGACTGCCTGGGCGCCAGCGGTCTCTCTTGGGAGACGCTGCGCCAACAGTTAAATCCGGATCATATTGCCGTGTACGCCGGGAACTCCATTGGACAGCTAGACGATCAAGGCTGGGGCGGCTTACTGAAAAGCCTGGTGAGTGGTCAACGCGCCACCTCCAAGCAGATGCCTCTGGGCTATGGTCAGATGCCCGCCGACTTTTTGAATGCCTATGTACTGGGTAGCGTAGGTGGCACAGGCGCAGCGTTAGGCGCCTGTGCCAGCTTTCTCTATAACCTGCGCCTGGGTATTGATGACATTCGCGCCGGACGCCGTCGTGTGGTGATGGTGGGTACTGCAGACGCACCCATCACCCCGGAAATCATCGAGGGTTTCCGGGCCATGGGTGCGCTAGCTGACGACGCTGGTCTGAAAGCCCTGGATGCTCTGGAGCTGCTCACCGACAGCGATTATCAGCGCGCCTGCCGTCCGTTTGCGCGCAACTGTGGCTTTACCATGGCGGAAGCCAGCCAGTTCGTGCTACTGATGGACGATGCCCTAGCGTTGGAAGTCGGCGCGGATATTCTCGGTGCGGTGCCTGATGTGTTCGTTAATGCCGATGGTTACAAGCGCTCGATTTCGGCGCCGGGCATCGGCAACTACATCACCCTCGGCAAAGCGACTGCGTTGGTGCGCGATATGCTGGGCGAAAAATCCCTTAAAGAGCGCAGCTTTTTGCACGCTCACGGCACCAGCACACCCAAAAACCGCATTACCGAATCCCATGTGTTCGACGAAATTGCCCGCGCCAACGGCATTAGCGACTGGCCCGTAGTGGCGATTAAAGCCTTTATTGGCCACTCACAAGGCTCCGCGGCGGGCGACCAGTTGGCGAGCGCACTGGGTAGTTTTGCCCACGACTTGCTGCCGGGCATTCCCACGCTGGATACGGTGGCTGACGATGTCTATGCTGAGCGGCTGCGCTTTTCTCAAACGGCACAAACTTTTCGCGCGGACGCTGCTTTTATTAACGCCAAGGGCTTCGGCGGCAACAACGCCACCGGCGTGGTGCTTTCACCTGCGGTGACCGAACGCCTGCTGACGCAGCGCCACGGCGCGGCGGCGGTGAACGCCTGGAAAACCCGTCGCGAAACCACCCGCGAAGCAGCAGCGGCCTACTTGGCCCAGGCAGACCGTGGCCACTACGCTCCACGCTATCAGTTTGGTGAAGCGGTGCTGGAGGGCCCAGAGCTGGATATTCACGCTGACCGGATTCATATCCCCGGTTACGACCACGCCGTCTCCTTAACCAGCGATAACCCGTTTGGCTGCCTGGACGAGGAGAGCGAGGAATGACCACGCGCAAACTGAATATCGCCGTCTACCCCGGCACCTTCGACCCTATCACCAATGGCCATTTTGACCTGATCGAGCGCGGCGCACGGATGTTCGACAAAGTGGTCATCGCGGTGGCGGCAAGCCCTGGCAAAAGCCCCCACCTCGACTTGGAAACGCGCATGAGCTTAGTGAAAGCGGTCTGCGCGCCGCTGCCCAACGTTGAGGTGATCGGCTTCTCGACCCTGCTCACAACCATGATGCACGAACAGGGTGCGACAATCATTCTGCGCGGCCTGCGCGCGGTCTCTGACTTTGAGTACGAGCTGCAGTTGGCCAATATGAACCGCGCACAAAACCCGGAGCTGGAGAGCGTGTTTTTAACCCCCGCGGTACAAAATTCGTATATCTCTTCAACCATCGTGCGCGAAATTGCCAAGCTTGGCGGCGATATTTCCCCCCTGGTGCATCCTCAGGTCGCCGAAGCGCTGCGTAACCACTACACTAGCTAGCCAACGCCATTGTTGAGTAAAACACTCAGGTATCTATACGCTACCTGGGTGTTAATGCCATCTGCGAGGTATGCCCATGGCCCTGATGATTACCGACGAGTGCATTAACTGCGACGTCTGCGAACCCGAGTGCCCCAATGATGCGATCTCCCCCGGTGAGGAGATCTACGTCATCGACCCTAACCTATGCACCGAATGCGTCGGTCACTATGACGAACCTCAATGCCAACAGGTCTGCCCGGTGGACTGCATTCCGCTTGACCCTGAACGCCACGAAAGCCAAGAACAGTTGATGAAGAAGTACCGCATCATCACTGCCGCCTAAGCCGAATGCGGATTTGGGCCCTTGCTTGGCCAATCATCCTCTCCAATATCACCGTCCCGCTGCTCGGGTTGGTGGATACCGCTGTGGTCGGGCACTTGCCCGACTCCCGCTACTTAGCCGGCGTTACCCTCGGCGCCACACTGTTTAGCTTCCTCTATTGGGGGTTTGGCTTTTTGCGCATGGGTACTACGGGGCTAGTCGCCCAAGCCATGGGGCGCGAGAGCGATACAGACGTGCGCAACCTGCTGGGGCAGTCGCTGATCATGGCGCTGGTGATTGGTAGCCTGCTGATTGTGTTTGCCTCGCCGCTGATTACGCTCGGTTTATGGCTGTTAGATGGTAGTGAGGTAGCGACTGATTTAGCGCGAGAATACGCCCATATACGCCTCTGGTCTGCACCGGCGGTGCTCGCCAACTACGCCATTCTGGGCTGGTTTTTGGGCCAACAGAACTCCCGCGTCACGCTGATGATTTTGCTGCTCACCAACAGCGTTAATATCGTGCTGGATTTATGGTTTGTAGTAGGCCTGGGGATGACCAGCAACGGCGTGGCCTGGGCGAGCGTAATCGCTGACTACAGTGCCCTAGCGTTTGGCAGCTACCTGGTGCTACGCCAGCTAACCCGACTGGATGGCCATTTTTTGCGCGAGCGTCTGCTGGCACTCGCAGCTTACACAGCCCTGTTTAACGTCAACGCCAACCTATTTGTGCGCACTCTCGGCCTGCTGTTTGCCATGGCGTTCTTTACCGCCCAGGGTGCTCGTCAAGGCGACACAGTGCTTGCTGCCAACGCTGTGCTGCTACAATTTATCATGCTCACCAGCTACGCCCTGGACGGCTTTGCCCACGCTGCCGAATCACTGATTGGGCGCGCCTATGGCCGTCAGGATTGGCAGGAATTTGCCGCCACTGTGCGCGCCGCCGCGCGATTTTCATTATGGACGGCTGGCGCTGCCGCCCTGCTGTTCGCGCTGGGTGGCAATGCGCTTATTGCGCTGCTCACTGGCCTTGAAGAGGTGCGTGCAACTGCGGCGCAGTACTTGCCCTGGATGGTCGTCATGCCGCTGATTGCGGTATGGAGCTACCTCCTTGATGGGGTGTTTATTGGCACCACTGCGGTACGTGAAATGCGTAACAGTATCTTTATTGGCCTAGCCGCCTATCTGCCCATTTGGTGGTTAACCCAGGGATTGGGCAATCATGGGCTCTGGCTGGCGTTTATGCTGTTCACGCTGGTGCGCTCGGCGGTGCTGATCGCCTACTACTATTTTCACTACCATCGCCCCTACCGGTTAAACCATTATCGTTAAAACAGGCGCAATTAACCTCGACTACGCTAACGTAAGATTAAGCGGGCAGCTTCAACGTGAAAATTTCCGTACTCACCCGTATATTAGCTATGCCGTTACACTTCCAAGACCTTGCTTAGCCACTTCCTAATAATGAATAAAGAGAGCATCCCATGCTTAAAATGATCTCAAAACCGGCGGTAAAGCTGGTGGAGCGCTATCTCCCCGACCCGTATATTTTCGTACTATTGCTGACGTTAATTGCCTCGGCCGCCGCAATCGCCATTGAGCGGCAAACACCGCTGGCAGTACTACGCTTCTGGGGCGATGGCTTCTGGGGCTTGCTGACGTTCTCTATGCAAATGCTGCTGGTACTGGTCACCGGTTTTATGCTGGCAAGCTCACCACCAGTAAAACGCATTCTGCAGAAAATAGCCGGTACTGCTAAATCCCCTGGCGGTGCAATCATCCTAGTGACGCAGGTCTCATTGGCGGCCAGCTGGATTAACTGGGGGTTTGGCCTTGTGGTCGGCGCGCTATTTGCCAAAGAACTGGCCCGATTGATCCGCGTTGACTATCGGCTATTAGTGGCCAGTGCTTACTCAGGCTTTGTGGTGTGGCACGGCGGTTTGGCAGGCTCAATACCGCTAACCATCGCTACCGAAGGGCATTTTTCCGCCGATCAAATTGGAGTGATTGGTACCGGCTCTACGATTTTCGCCTTCTTCAACCTCGCTATTGTGGCCTGCCTATTTATTGCCATCCCACTGGTAAACCGCATGATGCTGCCGGATGAGAAGGATAGCGTCTATGTCGACCCAAATGTTCTGAATGAAGAGCCCGAGCCGGTTGGCCGCATTACTCGTCCTGCTGAACGCCTGGAAAATAGCTTTACCCTCGCCCTGCTGGTCGGTGTGCCGGGGCTGCTGTTCTTGCTTGATCACTTCCTGCTAAGGGGTGGCGGCTTAAACCTTAACGTCGTTAACTTTATGTTTCTGTTCCTAGCCATTGTGTTGCACCGCACGCCACGCAATCTGCTCAATAGCCTGCACGAAGCTATTAAAGGCGGCGCAGGGATTGTCATCCAATTCCCATTTTATGCTGGCATCATGGCCATTATGGTGCAGTCCGGGCTAGCAGAGAGCATGTCCGAGTGGCTGGTCTCCTTTGCCACCACCAATACACTGCCGTTCTGGTCGTTTATCAGCGCGGGTATTGTCAACCTATTCGTCCCTTCCGGCGGCGGCCAGTGGGCAGTTCAGGCACCGGTGATGCTACCGGCTGCTCAGGCCTTAGGAGCTGATATTCCGCGGGTTGCCATGGCGGTGGCTTGGGGCGATGCCTGGACTAACCTGCTACAGCCCTTCTGGGCACTCCCGGTGCTCGCCATTGCGGGCCTAAAGGCGAAAGATATTATGGGCTTCTGCCTGATTCAGCTTTTTATCACCGGCATTATTATTTCCGTCGGTCTGGTATGGTTTTAAACAACCGCCAATGACTGCCCGTCGCTCCGTTTGCCCAGCATATGAGTAACGGGCAGCCGTTATTGGTCTCACGTAGGAGCAGGAGCACCGAATGACAGACGCCGAAATCAGCGCTAACGCTGCCCTGCCTGGGCAGCATGAACTCTCCATGACCGTATTGATGACGCCCGATATGGCGAATTTCAGCGGCAAAGTCCATGGTGGTGCAATTCTTAAAAAGCTCGATGAAGTCGCTTTTGCTTGCGCCAGCCGCTATTCGGGCCACTATGTCGTGACGCTGTCAGTGGATCAGGTGTTGTTTAAGCAGCCGATTCATGTCGGTGAGCTGGTCACCTTTCTGGCCAGCGTTAATCATGTTGGTCGCTCGTCGATGGAAGTGGGCATCAAGGTCGTGGCTGAAGATATTCGTAATAAGCTGATCCGTCATACCAACAGTTGCTACCTCACCATGGTAGCAGTGGACGCTGATGGTAAACCCGCTAGCGTACCGCCGCTCAAGTTGGCCACACCGCTCCAGGAACTGCGTTTTGAAAAGGCGGCACTGCGCAAAAAATTACGCAAACAGGCAGAAAAAGAGGAACTGCTGACCCAGCAGCATTACCAGTCCCAGGCCCATTAAAGACCCAACGACAAGGAGTTCGTATGCCCGCCAGGGAACGCTATCCACACCTGCCTAAAGCGGTTGAATACGCCCATATTGGTTGGGATTTTTTTATCCTGACGCTAGTGGTGATTAATCTATCGCTACTGCTGTTTGATTCGCTGTTTCTGCTTGACCCTATTAACCAGGGCATCGCCAACCTCGCCCCCGGTTTTCACACCTTCTACGATGACGTGATTCATAGCCGTTTTATCACCATCGACCTGGTATTTGTCAGCTTTTTTATCGCCGACGTACTGCTGGGCTGGTCAATCGCGATTGCCGAGCGGCGCTACCACCGCTGGTTTTTCTACCCCTTCGTGCACTGGTACGATGTGCTGGGCTGCATTCCCCTCGCGGGCTTCCGACTACTGCGTATTTTACGCGTTGTATCGTTAATCAATCGGCTGCATCGCCTCGGCCTTATTGATGTTACCCACTGGTACATCTATCAATTTGTGGCCAAGTATTACGACATTCTGCTTGAGGAGCTTTCCGACCGCATCGCCCTGCGTCTATTGGGCAATGTACAGCAGCAGATACGCGCCAGCGATTCGCTGACCGAGCGCGTGATTGAACGTGTGATCATGCCCCGCAAAGCTCAGCTGATTCATGAGATCGCTCAGCGGCTGGAGAGCACTATCGGCAAAGCCTACCAGCACAACCGCCAATCCATTATGGCGGCAATCAGTGATTTAGTTAGCCGCACGCTACGGGAAAGCCCCGAGATTCAGCGCCTTAATCGCCTACCCATGGGGCAGCAGGCCACCAGCGCGATGGAAGCATCACTCAGCGGCGTTGCTCAACGGCTAGTCGATGAGCTGCTGCTAGGCATTCATTCGGATGAGTTTAGGCAGTTAGTGGAGCGCACCGCCGACAGCGGCTTCGACACCTGGCTGACGGTTGACGAAGGCAGCAATCGGGTCACCGAGCAGGTGCTGTACGACGTCCTCGAAATGCTTAAAGACCAGGTGCGCCACCAGGGCTGGAAAGACCGCTACGAGTAATTCACAAAGTGACAGGGGCTAATGGGCGCTCGGTTAAACAGGCGGCGACGATACTCAATGCCTGAATCAGTTCACTGCGATCCGCCGCGGCCCCAACACATAGCCGAATCGCTTGGGGCGCTGGCGTGCTCCCGACACAAAAGGGCTCTGCGCTGCTGACCTTAACGCCCCGCTGCAGTAGCCGTTCACACAGCTCTACGGCCCGGCTCCCCTCTGGCAGCGCAAGCCATACATTGCTGCTGTGCGAACGCCCGCTTAAGGAAAAATCTTTTAGCCATTCGGCAGCCAACTGCTGACGCTCCGCGAGCTCCTGAGTTTGCCAGGTAAGTAATTTTTCCGCCGCGGGCTGATTAATCCAATGGCAAACCACATCGACCATTAGCGGTGGCACCATCCAACTCTGAGCGCGAAGGCCTGTCGCTAACCGCTCGTGCAAGCTTTTAGGCGCACGCAGTACGCCAATTCGTAGCCCACCCGCCAGCACTTTAGCGGTACTAAACACAAACAGCGTGCGCTCCGGCGCAAGCCTGTAAAGGGGTGTACCGCGCTGCTCAGCGGGTAGATACTGCACGCCATCTTCAATCAGCCAGATATCGTAGCGCCGTGCCAACGTTACCAGTCGCTCGCGGCGCGATTCGCTTAAACACGCGCCGGTGGGGTTGTTCTGTTCCGGCGTTAGATAAATCGCTCTAGGTGGCTGCCGGGCACACTGCGCCTCAAGCAGATCCATGCGCATCCCTTCACTGTCTTGACCAATGCCTACCAACTTTAGATGCCCCTGCTGCGCAGCGCTGATGGCACCGGGATAGGTCAAGGCATCAGCGGCCAACAGCTCGCCCGGCCTTAGCAAGGTGCTGAGCGCCAAACTAAGGCCATGCTGCCCACCCTGGGTAATGAGCAGCTCATCGGCCATCAGCGGCATACCCAAAGTATTTAACCAGCGAGCGAGTACTTCACGATGCTCATGACGCCCCTGGGCCTGTTGGTAAGTAACACCACGTGCTAATGCTGCCCCGGATTGACTTAAAGCGACCAGCGCTTCGCTCAACAGCGTCTGCCGCAACGGGTGGGGCGGTGGCAGGCTAAGGCTTAAATCGATCACACCGGCCGTTTCGTCAGCGGGAAACGTCAGGCTAAAAGCATTGTTTTGGTCTTGGCTCTTCACATAGGTGCCGCTACCCACCCGTGCCGACACCCAGCCATTGCGTTCAGCCTCAGCGTACCCCCGGGTTACCGTGCCAATGGTCACACCTAGCGCATCCGCCAAGCGGCGCTGGGGCGGCAATCGCTCCCCTGGCAGTAGTGTTCCCGCCTGGATAGCGGCTTCAATGGCACTGGCAATAGCGCGGTAACGTGAACCAGAAAATTCAGCTAGCGAAGGCACCCACATTGTCATGGTGACAATAAAACCTTTGACGTCAATTTAAACCCCATTATGCTAGCAAAAGCGGCAACAAAACAATCCTTATCACCAAATTGTATGGATACAATAAATGAATAGCGAATGGGTAATCCTCGGTCCGGCCGCGCTCTATATGATGTCGATGACGCTTACCCCAGGGCCGAACAACGTTATGCTTACCGCCTCTGGCGCTAACTTCGGCTTTAGGCGTACGCTGCCGCATATGTGGGGGATTTTAGGCGGCTGCTTTTTGTTGTTTGCAGGTATAGCACTGGGCTTGGGCGTGCTGTTTGAACGCTACCCGGCGATTCAAACGGCACTGCGCTGGATAGGCAGCGCGTATTTGCTCTATTTGGCTTGGAAAATTGCCAGCGCCCCGCCGCCCAATCTTAAGGCGCAGACCCATAGCGTACCCTTTACATTTTGGCAGGCAGCGGCGTTTCAGTTTGCCAATCCTAAAGCGTGGGTAATGGGGCTGGCGCTGATGGCGGTTTTCTGCCCGAAAGCGGTCAGCCGATAGTCAACGCGCTAGTGCTGGCGGGCTTTGCTGAACTAGTGGGACTACCGTGCATCGCTTTGTGGGCCGCCTTTGGCACGGCGATTGGGCAGTGGATCAAAACGGAGGCCGCGTGGCGGGCGTTCAATATCACCATGGGGGCATTGACCGCCGCCTGCGTCGTGCTGATTTTAGGTTAGCCTGAAAACGAGCTGTGCTCGGCTACCGTTAGCCGCAGCGCAGCGCTTCAATGCCGTCTTGATCATCAAGATGGATATTTAAGCGATCCGGACGGTGATCCATGGTGGCCATACTACCAGGGCGCAGCACGCGTACTTGCCGAGCGCCGCTATCGCTTTGTAACTGCGCAACGTTAGCCTCGTCGAAGGGCTCACCGATAGCGGATTGGATAGCGTCTAGATCACAGCTGGCAGCCTGCTCACCACTGGAACCGTTCGGCGCTACCGTTGGCGGCGGTGGCGCTGCGTCTACGTCGTCGTTGGCAGGGGAAATCGGCATTTGGGAACTAACGCAGGCCGTTAACAACAGTGCACAAGCGCTAACAGCAGCGAACTTAGCCAGAGTAATACGGGGTTTCATCCTTGAATCTCCAAAAATAGGGGCATGGAAACCGGTTATAAAAACCAACGGGCCGGGCGTTAGCCTAGCCCGTAGGATACCACTTGCTTTAAAACACAGTCTTACTTAATTATTCAGCGGCATCTTGGACGGCTTTACCGCCCTCTTGCACATCCTGACCAGCGCCAGAGATGGTGTTACAACGTTAGAACACCCGCTGTCATCAGCAGCATAAAGCTCATGGCCAATAATTTTTTCATTTTCCGTTCTCCTTAACGAGTCATTCAACATCGGGAAACTCCACTGGCAACGTCATTTGCCTCTTGGGAGTTTTTTCAGGGTAACAGCGTTTTGGCAATCGCGCTCGCTTTCCCTACGTCGCTTCGAGGCGACTATACTAGCAATTACCTAAACCCTTGCCCGGAGCCTATCCTTTGATCAAATTCGAGCTGGATGAACGCCTTGCCGCCGACACCTTCCCCATCGCAGACCTTCCGCTAAGCCGCGTGCTATTAATGAATGACGCACGCTATCCCTGGGTGATTCTAGTACCGCGCCACGCCTCTATTAGCGAAGTATTTGAGCTTCCTGCTGACGACCAGCAGCAGCTGTGGCGGGAAGCCACTCAGCTAGGTGAAGCAATGAAAACAGCGCTTGAGGGGGACAAAATCAATATTGCCTCGCTAGGCAATGTGGTTAGCCAACTGCATGTACACGTTGTGCTTAGACGGCACAGCGATGCGACCTGGCCGGCACCGGTATGGGGCAATGGCAGCCCCGAACCCTACGACCTGGATGGCCAGGCGCAGTTACGGGATCAGTTACTGGCACTTATCGACGGGCTTGATATATAGACGACTTTTACCCCGTTAATGGGTGGCCTTGACGAGCAGGTGGCTCATTGAGGAGCGGCCCACTGGCAGGCTGTGCGACGCCCGCAACACTAAGCGAAATCCCTATTACTACTATCAGCGCACCACCGGCCAAGGCCACCCAGCCGGTGGCTTTTTGTACGCTGCGCTGGCTGTACTGCTGCTTGGATAAGCGCCGCTGCGCCCAGCCACGGGCAAAAATGCTCGCCAGGGCAAGCGCTGATACGGTTATCCCAGTGCCGATCGACATGGCCACTACCGATGCTACCCCCACCTCAAACTGACCCAGCAAGCTGGCTGCCCCCAGCATTAATACCGCCCCACTACAGGGGCGCATACCAATGGCGCCGACCGTCATCATCGCCGTACGCCAATCTAACGCCTGATGCGGTTCAATATGGTGAGCACCACCGCAACAGTGGCTGTGGTCATGACCATGGCTATGTTCGTGGTTTGGATTATGTTCATGGTCTTGATTATGTTCATGGCCTGGGCTGTGCGAATGAGCCGCTCGCTCCGGCTGATAGGCTCGCCGCAACTGCTTGACGGCCCGCCAGCATAGCCACGCCCCTAACGCCGCCACCAGCAGAAAACTAGCCTGCTCTACCCAGGCAACGCTACCCATGGCCTGCCGGGTTATCCAGCCTAGGCCGTAAACCAGCACAACGACCAGCGCAATGGCGGTCACGCCTTGCAGTAAGGAGGCAGCAAAAGAGAGCCCCAAGGCGCGCTTTACCGCACCGCCGTGGGAGGCTAAGTAGGTCGCCAAGACGGCTTTACCGTGCCCCGGCCCGGCGGCATGAAAGACGCCATAAGCGAAGCTAATGCCTAGCAGGCTCACCCAGGTCGCCATGGTGGGGGTGCGCGACAGTTCGGTAATCGCCAGCGTTAGCGAACGGTGCAGATCACGCTGCCAACCAAGTAGCTGATAGCTCACGCTCTGAAACCCGCCTTGCCAAACGATGAGCACTGCTGCGGCTAGCAGAAGACCCAGCATTAACCCTAATTGACGTGTAAAGGGCCGTGTTAAAAACATTTAACCGCTCCACCGAAAAAGTTGTTATAAAGTAACAAGACCATAAAATAGCACGGCTCTGCCTGTTTTTCGAACAGCGCCTAGCGACAATCAACTTGGCCGGTTTCGGCAAAATAGCGCCCCAAGCCGGGCTCACCACTCTCATCTTTATCGAGCAGCGCCGCTTGCATCACCAACTCAGGGTCGGGATCAGCGGGGAGAATAGACAACTCACAGACAGGCTCACCGTGAAGTATCAGTGCATCATCCCGTGGCTGGCCACCCTCCTCCTCGTGCACCACTTCGATGTAGTAGGTGGGGTCAAACACTTGGTAGCTAAGCATGGCATCTGTCAGCGGTTGGGGCGCTTCCAGCGGCAGGATAAACATAAAGGTAAGCCGCCCATCCCGCTCCATGGCGGTATATTCGCTTACCTCACCCAACGCCTGGCGTTCACCATTAATACTCACTTCGGTTAAATAGTGCTGCGCGGCGAGATTATCGCGAATCTCTTTGCCAAGCTGATCCAGCCCCTCCTCTAGACTGGCGTTTTTCCACCTGCTGTAGTTCTTCAAAAACGACCAGGCTGTAGAAGGGATCCATCCGCCAGGTTTGATGCAGGCCACTCACCATGCCTTGATCATCGGTGATGACCCGCACACTCAGGTCGATCCAGCCGTGAGGGTGGGCACGGGCATCGGGGCTGACCACAAAGCTACTCATACCCAAGCAAACGGCTACTGCGGTACCCGCCCACTTCATGGCGCGACACCTAATTTTATGTTGCAAGGCGACAAGCCAAGGGTCGAGCAAATAGGGCGGCAAGGGCTGACTTCCCTTCAGCGCCGAAACACGTACGCGGCTGCCCCTGCCCTCTTCGCTTACCTGCAGTTGCAGGCGATACTCCGGCCAGCGGCAAGGGATGCCTCGGCACGCCCCAACGACAGATCCGCATGGCGTACCACATAGCCCTGCTCCACCATCAATTCCACGGCTTCGCGGAAGGTTTCCTCTGAAGAGGTAGCGTAAACCAGTTCACGGGGTTCCAAAGGCGTTGTCGTCGCGCAGCCAACCAATCCCCCCAGTAGCCCGATTAACAACCAGTGGCGCATTTTCATAACGGCCTCCCGGTCGCAGGGGCGGTTTGCGTAAAACTGGTTTGAAAGCGCTGACAGAAATCGTCGTTGCTGGCACTGTAGGATTCACGCAGATCACCCCAGTGATCGAAGCGGCGAATATCTCGGGATATACGTATATGCGCGTCATCCACCAGTAGCGACACACGCTCCACCTCCACCGGCTGCTGGCCCACGCCACCGCCATAACCAATCCCCCCGATGCCAAAACCGACACCGGAACCACCGTGCCCTATGCCCACACCACCAAACAGGCGCATTCCACGCCCATAGCTGTAGGCATCATCGTAAGGATCATAATAGCCGTGCAGTGGCCGTTCGCGGCTGGCGCTGATCAAGCCCAGGGAAGTATCGGTAGAGTTCAGGGTAAACCCCCACTCGGTGAGCACCTCAACGCTGGTTTCCAGCGCCTGCTCATGGATGGCGGGGAAATAGCACGAAGCCGCTGGCGCTGGTTCCGCTTGGGCAGACGGTCAGGAACCACTTGGCAGCCAGCAAGTACCAGCAGACAGGTTAAGCTTATGGGTATCGACTTCATATTAGTCCCTCTAAATGGGCGAGGCCGCTGGTTTGGCGCAGGCTAGCGCGCTAAGCTCGCCAAAGGTGGTCATACTTAACTGACATTGTAGGGTAATGAAGACACCGTATTGAAGACACCGTTTTGCGGAGATCGTGCTAATGAATGTTTTGCTTTGCCCCGACAGCTTCAAAGATGCACTAAGCGCCCAAGACGCCGCAACTGCCATGGCGCGGGGCGTGCAGCGCGCTGCACCTGAGGCGCATGTTCAAGTCTGCCCTTTAGCGGACGGCGGCGAAGGCAGTCTAGACGCACTCATCGCTGCTACTGGTGCCGAGCGGCGCCAACTAAACGTTCAAGATGCCCTGGGTCGCCCTCGTCAAGCAGCCTGGGGATGGCTGAGCGACCAGCGTACCGCGTTTATTGAGCTGGCTGAAGCCAGCGGATTACAGCACTTAGCGGCCGACGAGCGTAATGCGCTACACACCTCTACCTTTGGGGTGGGTGAACTACTGCTGGCGGCACTGGATCAAGGCGCAGAAAAAGCGCTGTTGCTGCTTGGCGGCAGCGCCACCAATGACGGCGGCGCCGGTATGCTGCAGGCACTGGGCGCGCGCTTTTTAGATCAGAGCGGCGAACCGCTTCCCCCCGGCGGCGCGCGCTTAACCAATTGGCTAGCTTAGAACTCGATGGACTAGACCCGCGGTTAGCCAAGTTTAGCCTGGAAGCCGCCGTTGATGTGGACAACCCGCTGCTAGGCGAACGTGGTGCCAGCGCGGTATTTGGCCCGCAAAAAGGTGCATCACCTGAAGAGGTCGAGCAGTTGGATCGTGCGCTTGGTCACTTCGCCGATATCAGCGCTCATGCATTAGGCGATGATTATCGAACGCTACCGGGTGCAGGGGCCGCGGGCGGCATGGGGTTTGCGGCCAAGGCTTTTTTAAATGCCACACTAAAGCCCGGCATTGAGATGATTATGCAGCAGGCCGACATGGCTTCGCTGTTGGCCCGTGCCGACCTGGTGATTACCGGCGAAGGCCGTTTGGATGGGCAGAGCCTGGCGGGAAAAACGCCCATTGGCGTTTCCCGTGCCGCCAAACGTCTCCACAAACCCGTCATCGTGCTGGCGGGCAGCCTAGGCGATGGTTGGCAAGCCTGTTTTGATGAAGGCGTCACCGCCGCTTTCGCGTTAGCCGATGGCCCCATGGCGTTAGCTGACGCACTAGCGCGCACCGCTGAGCTACTGGAAGTGCGCTGTGAAAGCCTGCTTCGGCTGTGGGTACACAGACCTTGAAATGTATGTAGACCTTGAAAAAAGCTCTCGCCGCCAGCATCTATTAAATCAGCAAAGGGTAACGAAAGTGGCTTAATGTCGAAGCACCAATGGCAAAGCGCTAATTTCAAAGATCTAATGCCAAAGTTCTATGGCAGCGATGCAAAAAACTTGTTTTGCATCGCTACAGTTACACCCTATTCTGAAAGCACGCATCAACCGCCGCCTACTGTGGCATAAACACTGCGGCATAAAGAGGAAGCAGGATATGACTGACACCAACAGCATTGGCCTACACGAAGGTAGCGCTAGTCAACTCGCCGAAAAGCTCAACCACCTGCTGGCCAACTACCAAATTTTCTATATGAACGTACGCGGCTACCACTGGAATGTTCGCGGTAGCGACTTTTTCGAGCTGCACGCCAAGTTTGAAGAGTTCTACACCGACCTGCTGACCAAAGTGGACGAGGTTGCCGAGCGCATCCTGACCCTGGGTCACAAGCCGGTACACGCCTACAGCGACTACGTAACGCTGTCGCGCATTCAGGAAGATAAAGACGTTCACGATGGCACCACCTGCGTCAAAGGCGTGCTCAAAGGGTACCAAACGATCATTGAGCTGCAGCGTGAGCTGCTGGCGCTTGCCTCTGACGCCGACGATGAAGGTACCGCGGCGCAAGCCGGTGACTACATTCGCGAGCAGGAAAAAACCATCTGGATGCTCAACGCCTATTTAAGCAAGTAAGCGTCATCTTTTGATGTAAGAACGGCACCGTCGTGAACTGCACCCCAAAAGTTGGACGCTCATCCAACGATTGGGGTGTTTTTCATGACGAAACATAATGAAGCGTTCAAGTTACTAGTAGTGCAACGCTACGCAGAAGGACAGCAGGGTTACAAGAGTCTGGCCAGACAGTACGGTCTTGGCCCTACAACCGTCAGGCGTTGGGTTAAACACTTTGAACAGCATGGTCTAAGTGGCTTGCAGAAAAAGTTCACCCACTACAGCGCTGAGTTCAAATTAGCGGTGTTGCAACAGATGAGGCAAGAGGAGCTATCAGCCTTACAAGCGACGACTCTGTTCGATATTCGAGGTGGTACGAGCGTCGTACGGCAGTGGGAAAGCCAGTATCATGAAGGAGGCTTCCAAGCGTTGGAGCCTAAAGCCCGAGGACGTCCGACGAAGATGCCTACAACAGAGCCCCCAAAGCCCCCACTTCCACTGACGGATAAGAGCTCGCTGGAGCAGCTGCTCCAAGAGAATGAGTACTTGCGTGCTGAGGTGGCCTACCTAAAAAAGTTGAGGGCCTTGCGTCAGGCAAAAGAACAAGCCGCGCAGAAAAAGCGCAGATAGTCCTTGAGCTGAAGCAAGGCCACCCTTTGGCGGTGCTGCTAAAAGTAGCAGAATTGTCGCGTAGTACGTTCTATTATCAGGCAAGGGCTCAGCAGTTGGAAGATCGGCATGCTGGTCTGAAGCGACGCATTCACGTCCTCTACGAGCATCACAAAGGCCGCTACGGTTATCGCCGAATCACAGCAGCGTTGCGTCAGTCGGGCGAGCAGGTCAACCATAAGACAGTCCAGCGCCTAATGCAGCATCTAGGCTTGAAGTCGCTGGTACGCCCGAAGAAATACCGCTCCTATCGTGGACAACAGGCCAGTGTTCCCAATCTTCTTGCCCGCCAGTTTCATGCTGAACGACCCAACCAAAAGTGGGTAACCGACGTCACGGAGTTTAATATCCGAGGCGAAAAGCTGTACTTGTCGCCTGTGATGGATCTCTACAACGGGGAAATCGTGTCCTACTCAATGCAGAAACAGCCGCAGTACTCGCTGGTAGGGGGATGCTCAAGAAAGCCTTGGCTAAGTTGGCCGACCAAGACGCGCCTTTACTGCATTCTGATCAAGGCTGGCAATATCAGATGTCAGCTTACCGGCGTAAGCTCAGCGAGCATGGCGTGATTCAGAGCATGTCACGTAAAGGCAATTGCCTGGATAATGCCGCAATGGAGAGCTTCTTTGGTACGCTGAAGTCAGAATATTTTTACCTGAACCGCTTTGACACCATTGAGCAATTACAGGCGGGCATTCGGCACTATATCCATTACTACAATCACGAGCGGATTAAGACCAAATTAAAAGGCCTGAGTCCGGTGCAGTACCGAAATCAGGCCTTGGCTGCTTAGTTTTTCACTGTCCAAGTTTATGGGGTCAGTTCATCTAGGTGCCGTTTTTGTATTCGCGTAGGAGAACTAGCGCTGATCGGCAAGATCTTCAATCAGCGCCCGCAGCATTGACCAAAACTCCTCCACAGAGGCGATCTCTACCCGCTCATCCGGCGAATGGGCGCCGCGAATCAGCGGGCCAAAAGAGATCATATCCAAATGCGGGTATTTGCCGCCAAGAATGCCGCACTCGAGCCCCGCGTGAATGACCTTCACCTCCGGCTCGCGGCCCAGCAGCGCCGCATGGCGGGCTTTAAAAGTCGCCAATAGCTCGCCATTCGGATTAGGCGCCCAGCCTGGGTAGCTGTTCTCAACTTTTACCCGTGCGCCAATCAATCCAAACAGCGCTTGAAAGCGATCCGCCATGGCCACCACAGCACTGTCGTGCAGTGAGCGTACCAGTGAGCAGAGATGTAACCGCCCATTCTCCAGGCTTAGCACGCCCAGGTTATTAGAGGTTTCCACTACGCCTGGTACGTCCGCACTCATTCGCTCGACACCGCAGGGGGCCGCGTGAAGTGCGGCCAGCAGCATAACGCTGGCGTCCAAGGTTAGCGGCTCCGCGTCGGGTATCTCAGTCAGACGTTGGGCGCTAATTTTAAGGCCGCTGTCGCCACTGCCTAACTCTCTTAACAGAATCGTTTCCAGCCCGGCGATAGACACCATGGCCGCATCCACTTCATCGGCGGGCAGTGCCACCTGGGCAAAGGCTTCCCGGGGAATCGCATTGCGCAAGGTGCCGCCTTGGTAGCTAATCAAGCGCGCATCAAACGCCTCAAGGGAGCGCAGCACTCTAACCAACAACCGGTTGGCGTTACCCAGCGGCTTATGGATATCCGCGCCGGAGTGGCCACCCTTCAGGCCGGTCAAGACGATTTCGATCACCCGTTCGTGGTCGCCAGCGGCGGCACTGGGCAGTTGGGCATCGACTTCAACGTCGGCCCCGCCCGCACAGCCAATATAGACCTGCCCCCGATCTTCGCTATCCAGGTTGAGTAGCAGCGAACCTTCGAGCCAATTTTCAGCCAGGTTCAGAGCGCCGCCCATGGAGGTCTCTTCTTCCAAGGTGAATAGCGCTTCCAACGGCCCGTGGCGTAAATCAGGGTCTTCCAGCACGGCGAGAATCGCCGCCACGCCACAATCCGTTGTCTGCGCCCAAAGTGGTGCCATCGGCGTGCAGCCAGCCGTCGGCCACATAGGTACTGATCGGGTCGCGGGTAAAGTCGTGAGCATGATCGCTGTTGGCCTGGGCCACCATGTCCAGGTGGCCCTGGAGTACCACGCCGGGCGCCTGTTCGCAGCCGGGAGAGGCTGGCTTAAGCAGGCGTAAATTACCGAAGGTATCCGGTCGTGGGCGAGGCCTTGGGCATCGGCCCAGCTTTCGAGGGTAGCGACGAGTGCCGCCTCATGCCCAGAGGGGCGCGGCGTATTACAAAGCGTTCGAAAGTGGCGCCAAACCAAGGAGGGCTCAAGCGCGTCAAGATGTGCGTTCATAAAGACTCTTCGTTATCGGTAACCGATCTACTTTACCTCAATGAGGCTGTTGACAGCGAGGCGCAGGGATTTCACTGCGTCGTTATGAGCATCCGCCAGAGCGATATTTTGGAACGCCCAGGCAGATAATTGTTGATGTGCCTGCTGTTGTGTCTCAGTTAAAGCGCGGTGGCTGGCTACGCGGGCCAAGGCTTGCAGAGCCGAGCGGGCAAGAGCGGGGTCGCGATGGGCGGTCGCTACGTCCTCGATATCCTGCCACTCGCGGTCACTCAGTGGCATGCTTGGCATTTGAGCGAGCAGCACTACGAGCACTGCTGCGGGTAGCGCCTTGAGTTCAAAAGCCAGCAGAGCTGGGAGCGCCGTCTGGAAGCGCTCACTAAGATCAGCAAGCACCGCCTCGCCCTCTGAATTCAACGCTTTGGCCACCATAACAGCGAACTCCCCGGTGGATGTCTCCCGAGTAATCCCTAAGCGTACCGGCGTAAAACCCAGCGCCAGCCAAAAGCGCAGCAGTGACGCTTCAGCGCCGAAGGTCGCGCCATAAAGTGCAGCACCTTGCTGCTTGGCAGCGTCCATATCCTCGCCTAGTAACGCTTGCCCCAAGCCTTGGCGTCGCCGCTCGGGGTGGGTAGCGATACGTACCACTCGACGCCAGCGGGCAGTCAATGCCTCACGGCTACCGGCATGGGTTGCCAACGATTGCGCCAACAAATGCCCCTGGGGACGTCGTTCACCGCGGGCGACCCGGTCGGCAAGAGTGGCCTCAAAGCCGCCCTCTTCACGGGTGACCAACACCGCTTGAGGTTCACCTGCCTGCTCAATCATGCGTAGCTGAGCAACCGGGCTGTCAAGCAGTTGGCGCAGGTCATTGGGAGAGGTGCGGTAGTGCGACTGTACCAGCAGCCCAAACAGCTTCTCCAACATAGCGTCTTGATGGGCGAGGCGAGCTCGATCAATCACCTTGGTTGCCACTGCGCTGCCATCCGTCTGAGCGCTGGGCAGCGGTGCTTTTAACAACAGCAGTTGATTGACCAGAGCTTCCAACGGGTCGCCGCTGCGCCAGCGGATCGGTGCGTTAAGCGTTAGCGCTTTCCACTGGGGCGTCAGGCGATCAAGGGTCGCGCGAAAGCGCAAGGCGAAGCCTCTTCCCGACCCCTCATAGCCGTGCACCGTGGTGGCAAAAGCAATACGCGGAAAGACCGCGAGCCACTGGCCCAACAGTGCAGCGGGAATCGCCGCCGCCTCATCGACCATTAGATAACTGCCATCACCGCCCTGCTGCTGAGCTTTAACCTGCTCGGTGAGCACATCCGGGGGTAAAAACATCAGCTCGCTGCCCTCGGCCAATACAAAGTGGCCGGTAGCGACACGACGGCCATCCGGGCAGAGTTCCGCTACCCGCTCGAACACGCTCTCCACCGCACTCAGCCGCGGCGCAGTGAGCACTACTCGTTGGGCTTTGTGGGTCAGCAGCCGAGCACAGGCAATGCCCAGCGCGGCGCTTTTGCCGCGCCCACGATCAGCGGTTATTACCAACGGGCGGCGGCGCTTTAAGCCAACCAGCTGTGTCACTGCGTAGGCTTGGTCTGAAGTCAGGCAGTCGCTATCGCCACTTGCGGCTTCATCTGCTTTGCGCACAGGCAGTCGAGGTAGATACAGCGTCTGGTCAGCGCGCCAGCGCACTACCTGAGACGAGGCCTGCAACTGGCGCGCTAAGCGCGCCAGGTAGTGGCAGCTCAGCTCTAACCAGCGCCAGGGATGATCAGCAAAACGTGCGTAATCTGGATCCGGTGACTCTCCCCACGGCTGCGGGGTGAGCAATACCAGCAAACCACCGGCGGTGAGCGTTCCCGCCAGCGCCCCCAAGGCTTCGGGATCAAACCCGGTGCGGTGGGTGTCGAGCACTACCAACTGGTGTTCTGCGCCCAGGCGCGTGCGCGCCTTGCGTGGCGACAGGTGTTCGCCCCCCACCCATAACGGCGCACTCCAGGGGTGGGCTTGCCATAAAGCCTGCGCAAGGGATTGGCACTGCTCGGCATCGCCGCTTAGCCACACAAGCTGGCGCCAGCGGCGGCGGGCCAAACGCTGCGCATGATGAACCAACGCCGCCACCATCCGCGCTTGCGGTTTATTCTCTAGCACATGGATATTTAACAAATGATTTCCTGCTCCAGCGCGACTGCTTCCCATCACGTTACCCTATTAAGTGTGTAAGTGTGCCGCTGAGCCTCTTATGGAGCGCTTATGCTACAACTTTGGTTGAACAATTTAACTCCTTTCAACGTTCTTGAGAGACGCAACTACTCATCTCGACGCTTAAAAAACAACATAACTATTTGTTTTAATTAAACCAATAGGGTTTTCCCATAAAAACCAACGGCTGAAATCTCTTACATTATTGATATTGCACTGCAGCGGGGTTGTTGTGCTAATTTAGCTCTGCAGCGCTAAAACCCATGTTTACGTAAACGTAACCCAGCAGCGCTGCACTTTCCTGCATCCAGGTACCCAACACTAATAACGCCACGCGCCAAACCAGGAAATACATCATGAAAACAATGAACAAATTTGCCCTCACCGGCCTTGCCGCTGGTATTGCCTTCGCTGCCTTAACGACACCGCCCAAGCACAAGAAGAGTGGACAATGACCAGCACCTGGCCGGAAAACCTTGACCTGATCAAGATTGACCAGCACTGGGTGGAACTGGTCAATCAATTGGCGGGAGAAGAGCTACAGATCAATTTCCGTGCCGGCGGTACGCTGATGCCCGGCACAGAAGTATTTGACGCCACCGAAACGGGCAGCATTGAAGCCGCAGGCGACTGGCCGGGCTATTGGGCCGGCTTGAACCCCGCTTTTTCACCACTGGCCACGACCACCAGCCTGTTTAATGGCGTTGATTACCTTAACTGGATTCAGCAGTGGGGCGGCCGCGAGCTGTACGAAGAGATCTACGGCCAGTTCAACATGGTTTATCTGCCTTACGGCATTACCAACAATGAGTCGGGCTTTATGGGCCGCACCCGATTGAAAGCATTGCCGACCTGGAAGGCAAGCGTCTGCGCCTTTCGGGCCGCGACCAGGGCCGCGTACTCGAAGAGCTGGGCGGCTCGCAAGTCACTCTGGCGGGTGGTGAAGTCTACCAAGCCATTGAACGCGGCGTTATCGATGCGGGTGAATTCTCCACCCCTGGCGTTGATTTCAATGCCGGTTTTGCCGAAGTGGCGGACTACTGGGCAACCCCGGTTGGCACCAGTCTGCCAGCGTATTTGGCGTAATGATCAATAAAGACGCCTGGGACGCCCTCTCAGAAGAGACCCAAGAGACTCTGCGTATTGCGGCGGATGCCACCATGGCATGGTCACTGGCCTGGTCTGAGCGCCAGTCGACCGAAGCCACACAGAAGTTTCGACGCAGGCGTCACGATCAATCAGTTCTCTGAAGAAGATTTGGCGCGCATTCAGGAAGTCACCAACGAAGTGATTCTGCGCGGTGCTTGCGAATCTGCTGACCACGCCAAGGTCTACCAGTCGATGATTGCCTACCTTGAGCACTACGCAACCTGGCGCGATGTTTCCGCTCCTTTCAACATGAGTCGCGTGATGGATAACCTGCCCTCACTGGAAGAGATCGAAGCCTGCCTGTAAGGCGCTTCTGTGCCGCCTTGGTGTTTGCCAGGGCGGTTTTTTTGTGCTGACCGCGGAGATCTTCCATGAATGCGATTGCCAAGGCGATCGATGCCATCAATGAAGCTTTTGGGCGTGTCATCGCTCCATTGATTGCCATCATTACCCTGATTGTTCTTTACGATATTGCGTCACGCTTTCTGTTTGGGCGCCCTAGCGACTGGGCATTTGACGTGACCAAAATGCTGTTTGGCGCCCACTTTATGCTAATGGCGGCCTATGGGCTCAAACATCATGCCCACGTGGAAGTCGATATATTAAAACGTCTGCTGTCGCGCAAAAAGCAAGCGGTGCTGGAATTGCTTGGTTACCTGATTTTCTTTGTCCCCTTTATCTGGATGCTGATCACCCTGGGCTGGAGCTTCTTTGAACGCGCCTGGAGCCGCGGTGAAACCACCTATGGCATGGTCTCAATCCCGGTCTACCCGATCAAAGGGGTGATTGTGGTGGCCGCTATCCTGATTCTGCTGCAGGCAATTGCCATTGTGCTGCGTGCCATCATGCAGCTTCGTGAGGAGGCATCAGCATGAACCTAAGTCCTGAAGTACTCACGCTGGTGATGTTTGGCGGCCTGATGGTGGGGCTGTTTATGGGCCACCCGTTGGCGTTTGTGCTAGGCGGTGTAGCCGTTATCGGTGCCTTTCTTGGCCCCGGCGAGCGCATTCTCGGCACCCTGATCAACAATATTTTCGGTAACGCCATGGATAACTATGTCCTGGTCGCGATACCGCTATTCATATTGATGGCGAGGTTCTTAAACGATTCCGGTGTTACTGAGAAGATGTTTGACGCCATGCGCCTATTGCTGGCCAACCTGCGCGGTGGCTTGGCGCTTACCGTGGTCATTGTGTCGGTGCTGCTAGCGGCTACCACCGGTATTGTTGGCGCTTCAATTGCGGTAATGGGCATGATTGCCCTGGTGCCGATGCTCAAGTATGGCTACAACAAAGAGCTGAGCGCAGGCGTTATTATGGCCAGCGGTTGCTTAGGCATCTTGATTCCGCCCAGCATCATGCTCATTCTGATGGCCAGCTACTCACCGGTTTCCGTGGGCGCACTGTTTGCAGGCGCGCTGATTCCCGGCCTGCTACTTGGGGTCATGTATGCACTCTACGTACTGATCATCTGCTACATCAAACCGCACTATGGCCCTAAGGTACCAGCCGAAAACGCGCCGAAGTCAGCACTAAACAACTGCTGATCATGCTGGCGAAGTATGTGCTTCCCCCCATGTCGTTGATCCTGGGCGTGCTGGGCGCGTTATTTACCGGCGTCGCCACCGCCACTGAAGCATCCGCTATCGGCGTCTTTATCGCCTTTATCCTGTTTATGATCTTCGGCGACCGCAAAATCAGCACCTGCTTCTGGACGATGATAGAGGCGGGCAAGACCACCACCATGGTCATGCTGGTACTCGTCGGTGCCACGGCCTTTACCGGTGTGTTCTCGCGTGGTGGCGGCATGACCGTGATTAGCGACCTTGTGCTGGCAATGCCTGGCGGCACCATTGGGGCACTGATCCTGATGCTGTTCCTGGTATTTATCCTGGGCATGTTCCTGGATTGGACCGGCATCGTACTACTGAGCTTCCCGATCATGCTGCCCATCGTCGAAACCATGGGCGTGGATATGCTCTGGTTCGTGGTGATGGTGGCGGTAGTACTGCAGACATCGTTCCTGACCCCGCCCTTTGGCTATGCGCTGTTCTACTTAAAAGGCGTGGCACCACCTGGGGTCGAAATCGTCGATCTGTACAAAGCGGTCGTGCCTTTCGTCGCCTTGATTCTGCTGGCTTGTACGCTAATGGCGTTCTTCCCATGGTTGATTACCGGCCTGCCTAGAATGCTGTTGGGCGGTTACTAGGCCCTCTGAACTTAAAGCTTAACGTCCAACCATTATGGCCCGCTTCGGCGGGCTTTTTTGCACCACCTACCCGCCTGCAAAGCTGCAGCAGCGCAGCGCCAGTGCTACTATTCACGCCCGTCACTATTTCGCATTAAGTGCGCTGCGCCACTTTACGCTGCTGCAAGGAGTGTTCGTTTGTTCAGATCCGGCTATCGCGGGCTATTCGCCTTCTCCTCTTCACTTAGCCGTCGCGCTAGCCCCTGGTCGATTGCCCTGATAGCAGTGGCATTCGTCGTGGCGCTGCCTGTGCTGGTGGTGTTTGCCCATATCGCAATGCCCACCGATGGCGTTTGGCAACACTTGGCCAGCACCGTACTTGGCCGCTATTTGAACAACACCTTCTGGCTCGTTGTGACCGTAGGACTCGGCACGCTTATCATCGGTACCGGGACGGCCTGGCTGGTGGTCATGTGCCGCTTTCCCGGCAAGCGACTATTCGAGTGGGCGCTACTGCTGCCGTTAGCAGTACCCACCTACGTTATCGCCTACGCTTACACCGACTTTCTCCAATTTGCCGGGCCGTTACAAAGCCTGCTACGCGAGACATTTGGCTGGGAGTATGGCGACTACTACTTTCCCAATATTCGCTCCCTTGGTGGCGCCGCGACGGTGATTACCCTGGTGCTTTACCCCTATGTCTACCTGCTGGCCCGCGCCTCGTTTTTAGAGCAGTCGGTCTGCGTGCTGGATGTGGGCCGCACTCTTGGCCGCGGCCCCTGGAAACTGTTTGCCAGTATCGCCGTACCGTTGGCACGCCCGGCACTGGTGGGTGGGGTATCGCTGGTGCTGATGGAAACACTTAACGAGTTTGGGGCGGTTCAGTTCTTTCGGCGTGGATACCTTTACCACCGGCATCTACCGCACCTGGTTTGGCATGGGTGAACAGGTAGCGGCAGCACAGCTGGCGGCGTGCCTGCTCACCTTCGTGATGTGCTAGTGCTGCTGGAGCGCTGGTCACGGGGTAAGCGCCGCTACTTCCACACCACCAATCGCTATCAGCAGTTGCCCGAGTACGCGCTGCACGGCTGGCGCGCTGCTGCGGCGACACTAGCCTGCTTGGTGCCGGTGCTGGTGGGTTTTTTACTGCCCAGCGGCATTCTGCTCAATCTAGCCCTGCAAGGGGGCGATTCGCTCTGGGGCTCGCGCTTTATTGGCTACGCCTGGAACAGTCTGGGGTTGGCAACAGTGGCTGCGCTAATCGCCGTGGGCTTGGCCGTTGTGCTGAGCTACGGCGTACGCATGCACGATACGACGTTTGCGCGGGTGGCTTCTCGCGTAGCCTCTATGGGCTACGCGATTCCCGGTTCGGTAGTCGCGGTGGGTATTCTGATTCCGTTTGCCTGGTTGGATAACGCCCTCAACACCTGGCTGAATAATCACTATGGCTACATCGTTGGCCTGGTCTTCAGTGGGTCGGCGTTTATTTTGTTATACGCCTATGTCGTGCGTTTTCTAGCTGTCTCGTTCAATGCCGTTGAGGCGAGCTTAGGCAAAGTAACCCCCAGCATGGACGCCGCCTCGCGCACCCTGGGTCAAACGGCAGGGGGCACGCTGCGCCACATTCATACACCAATGATGCGCAGCAGCCTGTTGGCGGCGGGAATTTTAGTCTTCGTTGACGTCATGAAGGAACTGCCCGCGACGATTATTGCGCCCCTTCAACTTCGACACCCTGGCCGTGCGGGCGCATAATCTCGCCTCTGACGAGCGATTGGCCGAAGCATCGACCTCGTCATTGGCAATTGTGGTAGTGGGCATCCTGCCGGTCATTCTGCTTAGCATGGCCATGCGCCGCTCACGTCCCGGCGCTCAGTCGTAAAAGCTAAATGCCAAGCACTAATTGCTAGGCCACAAGGGGAAAAACAAATACCTGTGAAAGGTCGAGGTGAATATCCACCGGCTGCCCCTCCGCGGGTAAAAACACCCCAGGTACGCGGGCGTGCAGGTGGGCCTCAAGGCCGTTTACCATGGGCACACAGGTGTAGCAGGCTGGTGCGCCCCAGCAGCTTCGCCATTACCACATGGCTATGGCGGTGCTCATCCGCAGGCAGTTCACGCTCAACAATACGCAGCGCCTCAGGGCGAATCATGACCTGGGCGTCGCTGCCTTCCGCTAGCCCACCGGCCGGCACCCGCCCCACGGCGTGTTAACCGCGCCGTTATGCACCTTGCCCTGTAGTTCATTGACGTCGCCAAAAAAGGTCACGACAAAAGGGTCTTGAGGTGAACAGTAAAGCTCTCGCGGCGTTCCCGTTTGCACGATCCGGCCATCCCGCATTAGCGCGATGCGATCGGCCATAAACATGGCCTCTTCGGGGTCATGGGTCACCAGCAACGTCGCCGCGCCGACTTTTTTAAGCACGTGCAGCGTATCGTCGCGGATTCGGTCTCGCAGCCGCGCATCAAGGCTTGAAAACGGTTCATCCAACAGCATTAAGCGCGGAGATGGCGCCAGCGCCCGTGCCAGGCCACCCGCTGCTGCTGCCCCCCTGAAAGCATATGCGGGTAAACATCGATATACGCAGCCATACCCAACTGCTCAAGCAGTTTGGCCGCCCGCTCCCGACGCTCGCGAGAAGCTAAATGTTTAAGCCCAAAGGTGACATTTTCCAAAACGGTTAAGTGGGGGAAAAGTGCCGAGTCTTGAAACGCCAGCCCGACATTGCGTTTCTCCGGCGGCACGTGACGCTGACCCGGGCCTGCAATATAAATATCCTCCAAGTAAACGCTGCCCTCTTGCAGTACTTCAAGGCCCGCAGCGATACGCAGCAGCGTTGTTTTGCCACAACCAGAGGGCCCCAATAGGCAGACCACCTCGCCTGGAGCAACGCTTAAATCCACCCCTTTTACGACCGTATGGCCATCATAAGCGTGGCGTACATTACGCAGGGTTAACGCCGAAGAGCCGGGCGCTTCCTCAGCAGCCCTTCTTTCAGTTACCTTTAGAGTTGCCGTCATAAATCACCGCTATTAATTAGCACTGTCTGAATAGCACTTTCCAGGTGAGCAAACCGCACCTCTAAAAGACTAAACGCGGATTCAGTACATTTGAAAGTTGTTTGCATTCTATTTTTAATTGCCCCGATATGCACGTACCACCTTTTGGGTAGGCATTTGCTCTTGACTGAAGGCATACGAAACGCTTCAATAACAATGTTAATAATGTAACTTATTATCATTCAATAAATAAGGATGTGCTTGATGAAAACCGTACGCTTTGTTGCTCCGATGGCAGCGATGATGGTGGGCGCTACGTTTGCCGGTCAGGTCGTGGCAGACGAGCTCAACCTTTACTCCGCACGCCACTACGACTCTGACGAGCGCCTCTACGATGCGTTCACCGAAGAGACAGGCATCGAAGTCAACATCCTTGAAGGCGACTCCGATCAGCTGATCGAGCGCATTCAGCGCGAAGGTGTGGCCAGCCCTGCAGACATCATGCTCACCGTCGATGCTGGCCGCCTCTGGCGCGCTGAAGATGAAGGCATCTTCCAAAGCGTCGAGTCGGACGTTCTCAACGAGCGCCTGCCCGAAGCCATGCGCCACCCTGACGGCCTGTGGTTCGGTTTTAGTCAGCGCGCACGGGTTATTTTCTATAACCGTGAAAACTTCGATCCGAGCCAGATCACTAGCTACGAAGACCTTGCCGACCCGCAGTTTGAAGGCAAGGTGTGCATTCGCTCTTCCAACAACATTTACAACCAGTCGCTGCTGGCCGCAATGATCGAGCACCACGGTGAAGAGGGTGCTGAAGAGTGGGCCCAAGGCGTGGTCAATAACATGGCGCGGGATCCGGAAGTGGCGATACCGACCAGATTCTGGGCGTGGCCAGCGGCGAGTGTGACATCGCTGTGGCTAACCACTACTACTATGTTCGCCTGCTAAAATCCGACGACGACGCCGAGCGTGAAGCGGCTCGCAAAGTGGGTATTATTTTCCCCAACCAGGATGACCGCGGCACTCACGTGAACGTTGGCGGAGCCGGTGTGGTGGAAGGTGCGCCTAACCGCGAAAACGCCATTCGCTTCCTCGAATACCTGTCTTCCGACACTGCTCAGGAAATTTTCGCCTCCGGCAACAATGAGTTCCCGGTAGTTGACGGCATCAAGAAAGACCCGGTGCTGGAATCCTGGGGCAACTTCAAAACGGATGACGTGAACATCAGCGTGCTAGGTGAAAACAACCCTGAAGCGATCCGCATTTTTGATCGCGTCGGCTGGCGTTAAGCCCCCTGCCCGCATTGAAGGAAGAACCTCGCTAGGCAAAAACCACCTAAGTAGAGGCTAGAAACACCCGCAGCTGCGGGTGTTTTGCGTTATAGCGCTTCTAAACATGCTGGCACTGGCGGAAAGCGCCGGGACGACCATCTTCCTGCATATAGAGGGTACGCACCTGACTTTCAGGCAGCTCTAATGGCACGTGGCTGGAAATAACCAGAATCCCATGCTGTGCGCGGCGCACAAGGCTGGTGACGACATGACGCCGAGTTACCGCGTCAAGCCCGGCTAACGGCTCGTCGAGCAGCAGAATGGGCCGTCGCGCCAGCAGCACCCGCCCCAGGGCGATACGTCTCGCCTGACCTCCAGAGACGGCTGCTCCATACTCGCCCAAGGTGTCTCAAGCCCCTGGGGAACCCTCGCGCCCAGGTGCCTAGCGCCAAATCATCAAGAACGCTCCACAGCTCACTATCACCGGCATGACGGGCACCAAGGCGTAGATTTTCCGCCAGACTCATGTCAAACAAATCCCACTGTTGGGGCAGATAGCCGACGGCGTTGTGCATTGACCACTGCTCAATGGGATAACCATTAAGGCAACACTCCCCGGACAGCGGCAGCAACTCGCCGGCCAATACCTGCAACAAGGTCGATTTGCCACACCCCGAGGGGCCACGTAAACAGAGTATTTCACCGCTCTTCAACGCCAGGTTGATACGTTGCGGCCCCACCAGTGCTCCAGGCAGGCGTGCTGTTAATTGGCTGACATTTAGTTGCCAGCTGGGCGGTGTGATTTCAACCTCCTCAATAGCGGCTAGCGCCCTCGGCGCCCCTTCCGACAGGGCATTGAGGCGACTCCGTGCGGCAAGGCTCGCGCCCAAGGCAAGAAAACTATGGGTCAGTGGTGCCAATATTTCCCCTAATGCCAGGATCGCCAAGACGGCGGCTAACAGCATTGGCACCGTCAAATGGCTGGCCGCTAACAGTGCTTCTGCCTGCCATAGCACACTAACGATGGCAGCTCCCAGCGCCACCTGCTGCAACGCGGTGGTCAGGCTGGCAAGCAGTTGCTGGCGCTCCTGATGCGCCAAGTAGTCGGCGTCCCATTTTTTCACTCGTTGGGCCATCTCTGGCCATCGCCCCCACAGCACTAATGAGGTAATGGCTGCCAAGGGCTCAATCAGTGCCACCCGACGACGCTCAGCAAGTTCGGCACTCTGGCGTGCCTGATCAATACCACGCCATAACGCCAGTAACGGCAACCCCAGCCAGGCTAACAGCACTCCCGGCAAAGCAGCCCACATCAGGGTGCCACTGAGCCAGTAAAGCCCTGCCATGACAACCACCACCATTAGCCCGGCCCAGCCCCAGGGCAGGAGCGCCCGTAATACCACCTGATCAAGCTGGTCTATATCGGTCACAAGGCGATGCATAGCGTTGGCCGTGCCGTGGTGAGAAGGACTGGAAGCCGCCTGCAGTAATGGCTTTTTCCCCAATGCCATGAACAATCGACAACGCAGATCCTTCAGCAACCCTAGCGCGGCATCATGGGACGCTAGGCGTTCACCGTAGCGCCCGGCCGTGCGCACAATGGCGCACAGACGAATCAGCGCTGCGGGGCGAAAATAGTCGAAACCGAAGGCGGTCGCCGTCATCGTACCGGCAACCGCCGCCGCGGTAATAAACCAACCCGAGATAGCCAGCAAGCCAATCACAGCCAGCAGCGTGGCGGCGCCTAGCAAGAACGCCAGCGACCAGCCGCCACGCCGAAGCAACAGCAAATCACGCAGCCGGATAGTGGGAGGGTTGTTCTACAGAGGGGGTCTTGTTTAATCGCAGCATGTCATGACCTCTTTCGATGACAGCTCAATTTGCCGATCGACCCACTCCAGGCCCGCCGACTCGTGACTGACGATAAGCACGCTACGCCCGCGGCTAAGCTTTCCGATCAATGCATTGAGTTGCCAGGCAGCATCCGGATCAAGGTGGGCCGTGGGCTCATCGAATAGCCATAGCGCTGCATCACGAAGCAGCAACTGCGCCAATCCCAAACGTTGCAGCTGGCCACCGGAGAGTCCCTGTCCGCGCTCGCCCAGCTGCGTGGCAAGCCCATTACCGCGAAGCAGAATCGGCCACAGGCCAACCAGGGTCAGAACCTCAATAAGCTCTTGATCTGTTTTATCCGGGGCCGCCAAACGCAGGTTATCTGCAATGCTGCCGGACTGGATCGGTGGTTGCTGGCTGAGGTAGCCAAGCTGGCGTTGCCAGGTGGTGCGGGGCCACTGGGCAAGTTCGCAACCCTTCGCCTTCAGGCTGCCCTGGTAAGCGCTAAATCCCAACAACGCATGCAAAAGGCTCGACTTGCCCACTCCGCTTTCGCCCTGTACCAATACCCTTTCTCCCGCAGCCAGCGTGAGGTTAAGCGGCGCCAGGCGAAGTCGACCGCCTTCACCCCGAACACTCAGCTCGTTACACTCCACGGTGAAAGACTCGACGTTTATCGCTGCTGGGGGTAGCGGTGCCTCTTGAGGCTGCCAGGTGCCAGCTTCCAGCAGAGGCGTCAACGCCTGCATGGCACCGATTGCTTCCGCACGGGCATGATAGTCTGTGCCCAATTGGCGAAGCGGCGCATAGAACTCGGGCGCCAGCAGTAAAATAAACAGTGCCCCCTGATAGGGCACCGGCACCTCTGCTTTCGCCCAGGGCAACAGGCCAAGCAGCCCTAAGCCAAGATAAAGCGCCACCAAGGCAATCGCCAACGCGGCAAAAAACTCCAGCACCGCGCTGGATAGAAAGGCAAGTCTAAGCACCCGCATAGTACGCCCACGGTAGGCGTCACTCGCCTGGGCGACCTTGGTCTCTGCTTGGTCAGTTGCTCCCATGCGCTGTAGCGTCGCCATCCCACGAACCAGGTCGAGGAAGCGGCCCCCCATACGCGCCAGGGCGACGAACTGCTGCTGACTGGCACCCGCAGCAGCACGTCCCACCAGGATCATAAATAGTGGCACCAACGGCGCGGTCATTAGCATCAATCCCGCGGCCAGCGGGCTATAAAACGCTACCACCGCCGCTATCAGGCAGGGCACTAGTACCGCCAGCAAGCTCTGTACCCGATAGCGGCTAACGTAGCCGTCCAAGGCATCCACCTGCTCCAGCACCTGAGTGGCCAAGGCGCCATCACTGCCAAATTGGCGCCTAACCGGCCCAAGGTGGCCAAGCTGCGTTAATAACTGGCTGCGTAAGGCGTCACGAGCACGCAGGCTGGCCTGACGAGACAGCCATTCCCGGCCAGCGGAGAAAAGGGCGTAGCACCATGCAAATGGCCAGCCCTGCTAGCCAAACCGTCGGATGGCCCGGCGACTCCCTACCCTGCCAAAGCAGTAACCAATGGTGAAAAATAGTGGCCAACAGCCAACTCTGGGCAATCAGCAATACCACGCCGATCATCGCTAGCAGCGTGGCGCCCCGCAACCACCAGCGTTGTGGGGCAAGGCAGCGGTTCAGCCGCTGCCGCGGGTCATTGGCTTCAGTCGCTCCGCTCATGCTCGGATTCGCCTTCATAGCCATTCACTTCAAGCCACATGGCGTTAAGAATGCTGACGGTGGCCGCCAGCGTGACACCCAAAATCCAGGCGAAATACCACATACGATACCCTCCTCAGTAAAGCGCTTTGTCGTTATCACGAATAAACTGCTCGTTCAGGCGTCCACGCATGACCCAGTAACTCCAGGCGGTATACAGCAGCACCAACGGCACGAAAACACACACCACCACAAACATGATCTTGAGCGTCAACTCGCTCGCCGTGGCATCCCACATGGTCAGACTATGGTTGGGGTTCAGCGACGACGGCATCACGAAGGGAAACATCGTAACGCCCGTTGTGACCACCACCATCGCCATGGCGACAGCCGAACTGGTAAATGCCAGCGCATGGCGTCCCAGCTTCATGGTCAGCGCGCAGAGCACAAAACCTAAGACGCCCAGTATTGGCAGTAGCCACAACAGCGGGAAGCGGCTGTAGTTGGTCATCCAGCCGCCAGCACTGACCGCCACGATTTTACCGGTAGTATCGTTGTACCCTTGGGTGTCGATTACGCTAGTCACTTGGTAGCCATCAACGCCCAGGAGCAGCCACACCCCACCCAGCACGAACAGTGCCGCGCATATCAGTGCTGTCAGGCTGCCGATGGCCGCACTACGGCTGCGCAGTTCGCCCTCGGTTTTAAGCTGCAACCAAGCCGCTCCGTGAGTGACGAACATCAGCAGGCTCAACAGCCCGGCCAATAGCGCAAAGGGGTTCAATAGGCCCAGCAAGCCGCCCTGATACTCCAGGCGCAGATAGTCATCGAACTGGAAGGGGACGCCTTGCAAGAGATTGCCAAAAGCGACACCAAAGATCAGCGCGGGAACGGCGGAGCCGATCGTCAACCCCCAATCCCAACGACGGCGCCATGTGGGATTTTCCAACTTGGAGCGATAATCGAACGCCAGGGGGCGAAGAAAAAGCGCAAATAGCGTCAGCATCAAGGCGAGATAGAAGCCATTGAAGGCTGTTGCGTAAACCGGAGGCCAAGCAGCAAACAGTGCGCCCCCTGCGGTGACCAGCCAGACCTGATTACCGTCCCAATGAGGCGCCATGGAGTTGATCATCACCCGGCGCTCCTCATCGCCGCGCCCGACCACGTTGAGCAAGGCGGCAACGCCCATATCAAAACCATCGGTGACCGCGAAGCCCACCAATAGCACGCCGATCAGCACCCACCAGACAAACCTAAGGGTTTCGTAGTCCATCATCATGCCTCCCGTGCTGGGGTTGAAATTGGATAGTCAGACTCAGCGTCATCATCCAGATAACCGCTACCGGAGGGCCCTTTGCGGGCAAAGTGTTGCATCAGCCACATTTCGATGATGACGAAGGTGGTGTAGAGGACGCCAATAGAAATCAGGGTAAACAGCACCTGCTCAGCCGTCAGGCTGGAAATGGCCAAGTGAACCGGCAGTATCTCGCCGATTGCCCACGGCTGACGCCCATATTCGGCCACGAACCAGCCCGCCTCACAGGCAATCCAAGGCAGCGGTAGGCTGAACAGCGCGAAGCGAAGTAGCCACCGGGACTTCTCTGGCTGACGACGTACGCTATGCCAGAAGGCCAGCGCAAACAGCAACAGCATGCTAAAGCCCGCGGCGACCATGGCCCGAAAAGACCAGAAAAGCGGCCAAACCTTGGGAATCGACGCTTCAACGGCTTGATCAATTTCGGCTGTGGTCGCATTGGCTACATCGTCGCTATAGGCACTGAGCAGTAGCCCATAACCAAGATCGCTGCGTACTTCCTCGAACCGAGCCATATCCCCTTCGCGCTCTTCATCACTGCGCAGGCGCTGCATGAGAGCGTAAGCCTCCTGGCCATTGACGATGCGCTCGCGGTGCTCTTCCTTAAGCTCTCGAATACCCATCACTTCGGTATTCAGCGAGCGCGTGGCGATCAAGCCCATCACACCAGGTATGCGGATGGCAAAGTCGGTGTGCTGTTCCGCCTCGTTGGGGAGCCCAAATAGCGTGAAAGCCGCAGGTGCGGGATGGGTTTGCCACTCTGCTTCGATGGCGGCCAGCTTGACCTTCTGCACATCCCCCAGCTCATAGCCAGACTCATCGCCCAGTACAATGACCGATAGCGCGCTGGCCAACCCGAAGGCAGAAGCAATCGCAAAGCTGCGCCGCGCAAAGGCAATCTCACGCCCCTTGAGCAGGTACCAGCTTGAAATCGCCAACACGAAAATCGCCCCGGTGACGTACCCCGCTGACACGGTATGCACAAATTTGACTTGGGCGACGGGGTTGAGCAGCACCTCTGCAAAGCTGACCAACTCCATACGCATGGTGGCTAGGTTGAGCTCCGACCCTACGGGGTGCTGCATCCAGCCATTGGCTACCAGAATCCACAGGGCTGACATATTGGTCGCCAAGGCCATGAGCCAGGTAACCGCCAGGTGCTTCTCTTTTGACAGGCGATCCCAGCCGAAGAAGAATAGCCCGACCAGCGTCGACTCAAGGAAGAACGCCATCAAGGCTTCTATCGCCAGGGGCGCTCCGAAAATATCGCCGACATAGTGAGAGTAGTACGACCAGTTAGTGCCGAACTGGAACTCCATGGCGATACCGGTCGTTACCCCTAACGCAAAGTTAATACCAAACAGCTTGCCCCAGAATTTGGTCATCTGACGATAAATGGTTTTACCGGTCATGACATAGACCGACTCCATGATCGCCAGAAGTATCGACAGCCCTAGCGTTAAGGGTACAAACAGGAAATGCACCATCGCCGTAAAGGCGAACTGCAACCTGGATAATTCAACAATGTCCATGAGTGACTCCCGATGGATAGCTTAAACACACCTTTCGCCCCACCGGGAAACCACAGACAGGTGCTAACCCAGGCAAAGCGATGTGTATAGGCTATTCCTCCACCCGAGCCAACAATTTGATCTTGATCAATTCCTTACTTAAGCATTGCACTGTTGCGACAATATGCCATCCACCCCCTTCCTCATTCAGAGACGCAGGCGTAAACGAACGAGGCTTGCGGTGTTGGTAGTAGGCATTAGTGCGCCTCATCCCAATTGGCACCGCTCTCCGCTTCTACAATCAGCGGTACTTTTAGCTCAGCTGCGCCCTGCATACGCTTTTGTACCTGCTCGATAAAGGCCTCGACCTGCTTCTCGGCGACTTCAAACACCAGTTCATCGTGCACCTGCATCACCATCAGCGCATCGAACTCGCCTTCCGCTAGCCACGCATCCACATTGATCATCGCCTGCTTGATAATATCGGCGGCAGTGCCCTGCATCGGCGCGTTAATCGCGGTGCGCTCAGCGCCTTGGCGGCGGTTGCGGTTTTGCGACTGAATTTCCGGTAGGTAGAGCCGCCGACCCAGCACGGTTTCGACAAAGCCATCTTCAGCTGCCTGGGAGCGAATACGCTCCATATAGCGGGCCACGCCGGGATAGCGGTCAAAGTAACGATCAATGTAGGTTTGCGCCTGGTTGCGCTCGATATGCAACTGACGCGACAACCCCCAGGCACTCATGCCGTAGATCAAGCCGAAGTTAATCGCTTTGGCGCTGCGGCGCTGATCGCCAGAGACCTTCTCAAGAGAGGTGCCGAAGACTTCTGCCGCCGTGGCGGTGTGAATATCACGCCCTTCGGCAAACGCTTCCAGCAGCCCTTTATCTTCAGATAAATGCGCCATAATGCGCAGCTCAATTTGCGAGTAATCGGCGGCGACAATACGGTAGCCAGGGCGGGCAATAAATGCCTGACGAATTTTGCGCCCCTCTTCGGTACGGATGGGAATGTTTTGTAAGTTGGGATCCGACGACGACAGTCGCCCGGTCGCAGTGACCGCCTGATGATAGCTGGTGTGTACCCGGCCAGTGGCTTTATTGAGCAGACGCGGTAGCTTATCGGTGTAGGTGGACTTCAGCTTGGCCAGCCCCCGGTGCTGCATAATCACCTTGGGCAGCGGGTAATCCAGCGCCAACTCTTCCAGCACACCTTCCGCGGTAGAAGGTGCGCCTTTAGGGGTTTTCTTGAGCACCGGAATTTTCTGCTCTTCAAACAGAATCTGCCCTAACTGCTTGGGTGAGCCGAGATTAAATTCGCGCCCGGCCAGTTCAAACGCCTCGCGTTCTAATTCGCCAATGCGCTGCTCTAACTGTTGGCTCTGTTTGTGCAGTAGCTCAGCATCCACGGCGACACCGTTGCGCTCGATGCGCGAGAGCACTTTGATCAGCGGCAGCTCGATATGATCCAGCACTTCCGCCAGGCGCCCTTCGTTTTCGACCATGGGGCGAAGCGTTTGCTGCAGCCTTAGTGTGATATCGACATCTTCACAGGCGTAAGGCGCAGCCTGCTCCAGGGCAATCTGATTAAACGTCAACTGCTTGGCGCCCTTACCGGCAATCTCTTCAAAGGTGATGGTCTTTTCACCCAGATACTTGAGCGCCAGCGAATCCATATCGTGGCGGGTGGCGGTGGAGTTGAGCACATAGGAGGCCAGCATGGTGTCGGCAAAAGGGCCTGCCACGGAAATCGCATAGTTGGCTAGCACCGAAATATCGTACTTGAGGTTTTGACCAATCTTGGTTTTGGTCGGGTCTTCCAGCAGCGGTTTTAGCGCCGCCAGGACCGCCTTGCGGTCAAGCTGCTGTGGAGCATCCAGATAGTCGTGGGCAAGCGGAATATAGGCCGCCTCACCCACTTCCAGCGACAAGCCAACGCCAACAATTTCCGCATCCATGTAATTAAGGCTGGTGGTTTCCAGATCGAAACAGAAGCGCTCGGCGTTTTGCAGCCGATCCAGCCAGCGCTCGAAGTCTGCCTGTTCGAGGATGACCTGATCTTCACGAACAGAGGCTTGCACAGAAGTGCTCGCCCCCTCGGACTCGCTACCACCTTCTTCAGCGCTTACGGGCGCAGGCTCGCCGCCTTTAACGTCATCCACGCCTTCGTCTTTGCCTTCCAGCAGCTCGCCCAGCCACTGGCGGAATTCCATCTCTTTATACAGGGTGACCAGCGCTTCGCGATCCGGATGGGCAATATCCAAATCATCCAAGCCCACCGGCAACTCGCAGTCGACTTTAATGGTGGCCAGCTGATAGGAGAGAAACGCCTGATCGCGATGCTCTTCAAGCTTCTTGGGCAGAGTTTTGGCGCCCCGGAAAGTGAGCGTTTTCACTCGTTCTAAGTCGCCATAAATGGTCTCCAGCCCACCGCCCATGCCTTGCAGCAGGCCAATAGCGGTCTTCTCACCCACGCCGGGCACACCGGGAATGTTATCGACCTTGTCACCCATCAGAGCGAGAAAATCGATAATCAATGCGGGCGGCAGGCCGAATTTTTCTTCTACGCCCGCCTCATCCAGGGTTTTCATCCTTCATGGTGTTCACCAGGGTGATATGGGCATTAACCAGTTGCGCCATATCCTTATCGCCGGTGGAGATCACTGCATCGCGGCCCGCCTGGGTGGCGTGATGGGCCAGGGTGCCAATCACATCGTCCGCCTCTACGCCGTCAACGCAAAGCAGCGGCAGGCCCAGCGCCTTCACGCAGGCGTGCAGCGGAGCGATCTGGCTGCGTAGGTCATCGGGCATCGGCGGGCGGTGCGCTTTATAGTCGCTGTACAGCTCATCACGGAAGGTTTTGCCCGGCGCGTCAAACACCACCGCCATGGGGCTTTCGGGATAATCCTTAATCAGCCGTTTGAGCATGTTTAACACGCCTTTCACCGCGCCCGTTGGCTGACCATTGGAGGTCGTTAGCGGCGGCAGCGCATGAAAGGCACGGGTACAGATAGGAAGAGCCATCGACGAGGACGATCGGAGCGCGAGCCATAACCAAGTTCCATTGTTAAATAAGATTGCTTAAAAAGAATTGCCAATAAGAGTGCCTCACATGATACGCGTTGCACAGGCAGCCTGTAGAGCCAAACTCGACTCTTTATCACAACAACGCTGCCAACTGAGCGACCAAGCCGCTACAATAATGGGCTTTAGCAACCTGGGCGAGACTCTCATGGCTGTATTTACTCCGCTTAGCGACGCACAGGTCGCCGCGTTTTTAGAAAAATTTGATGTGGGCAGTTTTGTTTCCCTTAAGGGAGTCGCGAAACGGCACCGAAAATTCGACTTTTTTTGTGACTACCGACCGCCGCAACTGGTATTAACCCTGTTCGAACAGGGCGAACACGCAGAACTGCCGTTCTTTGTCGAACTGCTGGACTATTTGGACGAGCACCGCTTACCGGTGCCCGGCACCATTCATGACCGCGAAGGTATCGCGCTGCATAGCCTGGAGGGGCAAGCCGGCGTTGCTATTCCCGCGCCTGCCTGGCCGCCATCCCGAGGCGCCCAATGTAGCCCAGTGCCATGCCTTAGGCGATACTTTGGGTCACCTGCACGTGGTGTCAAAGCGTTTCCCGGCCACCGCCCCAACCCGCGGGATCTCAACTGGCTGCAGGTGATGCACCATAAAGTATTGAGTTACCTAAGCCCCGCGGATCAAACGTTGATGAAGGATGAAGTCGACGATTTCGAGAGCGCCTTTATGCGACACGGTGAGCTGCCCCAAGGCGCCCTGCACGGTGATCTGTTTCGTGACAACACCCTGTTTGAGGGTGACCAGCTTGGCGGTATTATCGACTTTTATAATGGCTGCACTGGGGATCTCCTGTTTGATCTGGCGATTGTGATCAACGACTGGGCCTCCAACGACGATGGCACTCTCAACGCTGAGCGCTACAATACGCTGTTGAGCGCCTACCTGACGCGCCGGCCGTTAACGGCGGGATGAACGGGAACTGTGGCCCACCATGCTGCGCATGACGGCGCTGCGCTACTGGCTGTCACGCCTGCTGTGGTCTATGTTGATCCCCCGGCCCACGATTTGACGCCTCACGACCCCGAACGTTTTCGAACCATATTAACTGCGCGCATTGCCCACGGTGCATTGCCGCTACCTGAGGTTTCTGCATGAGTGTGATGGCGACGACTAGCCCTGCCCTTCGCGCACGGCGCACCTGGAATATCGATCAATGGGGTAGTGGTTACTTCGACGTGGATGATCAAGGTCAGGCCCTGGTGCGGCCGCTGGGTAGTGATGCGGAAGGCCCGGCGCTACCGCTGAGCGGCTTGGTTCGCCAGTTGCAGAGCGCTGGGCTGCGGCTGCCTGTGCTGGTACCGCTTTAGCGATATTCTTCACGACCGGGTGGAGCAGCTGTGTGGCGCTTTTGATGCCGCCATGAGCGACTGCGACTACCAGGGCGGCTACACCGCCGTTTACCCGATTAAAGTGAACCAGCAGCGCAGAGTAGTCGAAGAGATTCTGGCCACCGCGAGCGCGGCAACGGCCGTGTGGGTCTGGAAGCGCGGCAGCAAGCCCGAGTTGCTGGCAGTGCTGGCTTTGTCTGACGGCGGCTCCTCGCTGATCGTCTGCAACGGTTACAAAGACCGCGAGTATGTGCGCTTGGCGCTGCTGGGTGAAAAACTCGGGCACAAGGTCTATTTGGTGGTCGAAAAGCTCTCCGAGCTGCAGTTGATTTTGGAAGAGGCGCGAGAACTGGATGTTACCCCGCGTATTGGCCTGCGCGCCCGCCCTTGCCTCGGTGTGGTAAGGGCAAATGGCAGAATACCGGCGGTGAAAAGTCTAAGTTCGGCCTCACCGCCAGCCAAATTCTCGAGGTGGTAGACACTCTGCGTCGCGAGGAGGCACTGAAAAGTCTGCAGCTGGTGCACTTCCACCTGGGTTCCCAGATCGCCAATATTCGCGATATTCAGCGCGGTCTGCGTGAGTGCGCGCGCTTCTACCAGAACCTGATGCAGTTGGGTGCACCGATTGACACCGTCGATGTAGGCGGCGGCCTGGGTATCGATTACGAAGGCACTCGCTCGCGCAGCTTCTGCTCAGCTAACTATTCGATGCGTGAATACGCCCGCAACGTCGTCAGCGCCTTTGCCCAGCTCTGCCAAGAGGCGAACCTGCCACAGCCTCATCTCATTAGCGAATCCGGCCGTGCGCTAACTGCCCACCACGCGGTGCTGATCACTAACGTGATTGGCGAAGAGCGCATCGACGACACGCCGCCTGAACGGCATTCGGCAGGCGAGAGCCAAGAAGATGCCCAAGTAGAGCTGCTGTGGCGGGTGTTCGAGCAGTTAGCGACCGCCCAAGAGCCGCGCATGCTGGTGGAAGCGTGGCACGATCTGCTTCAAGCGGTTAGCGAACTGCAGGAACGTTTTGTGATGGGTTTGAGTAACATTACCGCCCGCGCTGAAGGTGAGCGGGTGTATATGGCTGCCTGCACACGGCTGCGCACTCAGTTGGATACTCGTAACCGTGCCCATCGCGAAATCATGGATGAACTGGCGGAGAAACTCGCCGATAAACTGTTCGTCAACTTCTCGCTATTCCAGTCGGTGCCTGATGTTTGGGGCATCGAGCAGATATTTCCGGTACTGCCCCTTAGCGGGCTGGATCAAGCGCCCACCCGGGGGCAGTGATTCAGGATATCACCTGCGACTCCGACGGCCGCATCGACAGCTACGTCGACGGCCAGGGGGTCGAGAGCACCCTACCGCTTCCCGAGTGGGCTTCAGACGATGAACGCTGGCTAGGGTTCTTTCTAGTGGGCGCCTATCAGGAAATTCTTGGCGATCTACACAACCTGTTTGGCGACACCGACTCCGTTGATGCTGCGCTCAATGCCGACGGCGAGTGGACACTATCTAACCCGCTGGCCGGGGACTCGGTGGCCCAGGTGCTTGCCTACGTCAACTTCAATGCCAATGTGCTCAAGCAGAAGCTCACCGACCAGCTAGCCGCCAGCGGCTTTACTGCCGACGAGCAAGCGCGCTTTGCGGCGAGCTTAAGCGAAGGTCTGGAAGGCTATACCTATCTTGAATAACCTATCTTGAAAACCAGTCTTGAATAGCCCGTACTGAATGGCACGTATTGGGTTACGCCAAACAGAAGCGCCACCCTGATTTTTGGGTGGTGCTTCTTCACGATCCAACACTGTCCAGCAATACTCTGCTTTTTTCGCTACTCGACTACGCTGGTTTCAACTACCAAACCACCGGTCAATGTTAAACGCAGTGATGAACCGCGAACCAGCTCTCCAACGCCTGATGGCGTGCCGGTCAAAATCACATCGCCCGGCTCTAGAGTGAAGTGACGGCTCATTTCGGCTACCAAGGTTGGTATGGCGAAGATCATATCAGAGCCTTCACCGTGCTGGCGCTCTTCACCATCAATCTCAAGCGTGAAAGCCAGCGCGTTCCAGTTGGGAACACGGCTTAGCGGCAGAAACGACGAAAGCGGGCAAGCGCCATCAAAAGCTTTAGCAATTTCCCAGGGATGCCCTTTCTCTTTTAGCTTCGTCTGTACATCACGCAGCGTTAAATCCATCGCCAACCCGATACCGACAATCGCACGCTCGGCCTCATCCAGGGTGGCGTGGGTTAACGTTTCACCCACTAACAGCGCAAGCTCGGCTTCATAATGCACATCACCGCGTGAAAACGGCGGATCCAACGGTTTGGTTAGATCCACAACGCTGGTCGATGGCTTTATGAACAGCAGCGGCTCAGTGGGAACTGGATTATCCAGCTCTTTCGCATGGTCGGCATAATTACGGCCGATGCAGACAACCTTGCCCAGCGGGTGGGGAAACTCCTGGCCATCGGTAAACTGTGGAACAAAAACGCATGGCGGGTATTCTCCTTCTCATTATGCGTGCCGCTTTCGCAACGACAGGCGCAACAGTTTACCCCACCTATACGAAGGTTCCACACCCTTCGGCCATGAATTTGTTTCCCCACTACACGTTAGCGATATTGCTGAGCCTGTTGACCAGGGCTATGAGCCAGGAAATCAGGCCGTCGCTTGGCCGCCGCATAAGGCGCCCGGCAACGGTTATCCTGGCGGTTAAACACGAAGAACACGTTGCTACGCGGGTCAGGCGACAGGTTGGCGTTAGAAGCATGCAGCGTATTGCAATCGAACAGCAGCAAACCACCCGCCTTGCCTTTTGGCGCTTCAATACCGTGTTCAGCCACTAGCTCGGTAAGTGCCTCTGGGCTTGGCACGCCCACTTCCTGCGCTTTCAGCGAGCTTTTGTGGTTATCCTCCGGTGTTTCCCCCACGCACGGTACAAACTTTTTGTGCGAACCGGGGATCAGCATCAACGGACCATTGAACTCATGGTTGTCAGTTAAGATCAGCGATGCGCTAACCGCGTGCATCGCAGGCATGCCATCTTCCGCGTGCCACGTCTCAAAGTCGGAGTGCCAGTTAAAGCCCTTACCGGCAAATCCAGGCTTATAGTTAATACGCGACTGATGCACATAGGGTCGTCGCCTATGATTTGACGAGCAGCGCCCGCGACACGCTCATCGCTGGCCAGCTTTCCCAACCGCTCAGAGAGGAAGTGCACCGCAAATAGCGAGCGGATTTCCTGGCTCTCTGGCTCAGTGACGCTGAAGTCTTGATTGAGATACTTATCGTTACTCATCAGCGCCTTCATTTCCTGACGCAGCTCCTCAAGCTCTGCGCCTTCAATGAGGTTGGGAATAAACAGAAACCCTTTACGTTCAAACTCATCAAGCTGCGCCTGGCTTAACGGGCCAGAAAGCTGGCGGCCCTTAACGACCGCATCTTGGCGCGGCAGCCAGGTCTGTGCAGGGGGTGTGGCTAAGCGCGACGGGTAGGCATCCTGTACCTGTTGGCACTGAACCTGAGTAGTGTGAACGTTAGGTGTATCGGCCATTTCGCTATATTGCTTATGGGCGGTTACAGCATTTAGTGGTGTGCTTTTGACTGTCATCTAATCCACTCCTTGTATGATTAGGTTTCAGATCGAACATATTGCACGTATAAGATTAGCGTACATATAAATAAAACAGCACGATTCTAACATCGTGCTGGGAGTAGCCTATACCACTAAAATTTCCTCGCAAGGCATGATTTCTGGTTTGATAACGTAGGTTACGTGAAAAAAATTGAACAGTGGCTTTTTAGGCAATAAGTCACCTAAAAAGCTCACTCCAAGCCACAATGTTTGCGGTTAATGTTGCTCATCTTTTTATCTAACTGAATGGGGAATCATACTTTGAAAAGGCAGCTACCGATTTATGGATTTATCAGCGCGCTATTAATAACCGCTGGGTGTTCTTCAGCAACAATGGATACCCACGAGACAGCGCATCGCCCTAATGAACCGTTGATCAACACCTACTGGAAGCTGGTAACGCTTGATGGCGCACCGGTCGTCACCCATGAGAATTTCCGTGAAGCACATTTGGTTCTTCATCAAGAGGCTTCTCGCTTAGCCGGCGCTACCGGCTGTAACACCCTGATGGGCAGCTACCGTGTGGAAAACGAGCGCATAGAGTTTGGGCAAATCGCCAGCACTAAAATGGCCTGCCCACCGTCCCAAATGAAAACTGAGCAAGATTTTCTAGCCACACTCAAGCAGGTAACAGCATGGAGCGTGGATGGCGCAATGCTTGTACTGTCGAGCGATAACAGTGAACCATTGGCGGTCTTCGAGGCGGTGCATCTTTATTAATCACAAAGAGCGCATCTAAAGGACGCATTTTAAACTCACCAAGCCTAGAAGAATCAGGCCGGGGAGCGCGAAATCAAGAGGCGACCGCCGATCAGAAGAAAGACTAAACCAGAGATGCCTTGGATCGACTTCCATACCCTTGGTTTCCTTAACCACTCAGCGACTCTATGCAATGTGACGACGACCATACCGTAGAAGAACAAAGCGATCAGGGCATGGCTGACCCCCAACCCGAGCCCTCCCAGCCAGTAGTCCGTTCCACCGGCACTCAGGAACTGGGGAAAGGCCGCAACGTAGAAGATAGCGGGCTTGGGGTTGAGAATATTGGTGAGATAGCCCCGTACAAAGGCCTGTCTTTGGCTTATCCTCGGCAATATTTGACAATCTTTCGCCTGCGACGCGAGGGGCGTTTTCGTTAGTGCTACTCGCAGTGCCTTAACGCCGAGCCAAATAAGATATGCAGCACCCACGAATTTTATAATAGTGAATAACGTGACAGAGGCGGCTACAAGTGCCCCAACACCAATGAGCGCCAACGTGGCATGAGATATGATCGCTGCACAGAAGCCCAGGGTCATCAACACCCCCGTAACACGGCCTTGCACCGGCGTCGCCTGAAGCAGCAGGAACAGATTGGCTCCTGGGAGACTACGATGAGCGTAACGATGGAGAGAAATGCTAAGTAATCATGAAGTGGAATCATCGAGATTCCCCCTGAAATGCCAAGCTAAATAGAAATTACGTATTAGCTCACTAGCAAAATTCAGTCCACGAGTGAGCCCAAAACATACTTTATGCTCACTACTTTACTCAATCAACGACATGGAAACTTTATAAATACAGATATCGTAGACACACACGAAAAAGCCGCCCTTTCGGACGGCTTAATCTAATTCTCTAACGTTTAGCTTTTAACCACTTTTCAGTGGTGCCGACACCAGGAGTCGAACCCGGGACCTACTGATTACAAGTCAGTTGCTCTACCAACTGAGCTATGTCGGCGCTTCACGTTTTCTTGAGAACTTGATTGCTTCGCTGTTAGGCTCTGCAATCAACAAGAAATCTTGTTGGCAATGGCTGGGGTACCAGGATTCGAACCTGGGAATGCCGCTACCAAAAAGCGGTGCCTTACCACTTGGCGATACCCCAGCAGTGTGGTGGCCAGAGACGGAATCGAACCGCCGACACGGGGATTTTCAATCCCTGCTCTACCAACTGAGCTATCTGGCCGCTGCCAACGGTGCGTATTAAACTAAAAACGCCGCTTTCCGTCAACACCTTTGTGAAACTTTCTTGCGATACCGATGCTTAGAAGTCTTTTTTCCTACGCCATCTCTGGCTCGGCCTTCGATACACCCATACCTAGAGCCACTGATTACAAGTCAGTTGCTCGATCAATCCCCCTATGCTCAGAACGAACAACCGCTCTCTTCATGCCCTGCTATTCATGCCTGCTGCTCATACCTGCTTAGGCGGCACATAGCCTTCGGCTTGGTCGGTTTCCTGGTTGTCCAGGAAGCGCTGCATCTGCTCCATTAGATACGCACGGGATTCGGGGTCGAGCATGTTGAGGTGCTTTTCATTGATCAGGCGGGTTTGCAACGCCTGCCAGGCTTCCCAAGCGGGCTTGGAAACGGTGGCCTGAATCTCCTGCCCCTGCTTACCCGGCAAAGGTGGGAATGGCAGTGCTTCCAACTCTTTTTGGTACTTGCGGCAAAAACGGTATTGCTCATAACGTGCTCCTGGTTCTGCGACTTCATTCAATGATCTCATCCAATCAGCTAGCAAACGCTTAAGCGTGCCCTGGTGTCGGATTGAGGCTAAAGGGCGTTAGCTGGCTGAGCAGCGCTTTAACGGGAGCAGCAAGGCCCAGTTCAGGCGGACGGTTAACGTCGTACCATACGCCGCTTTCACGAACACCGCCCAGCCTATCGCAGCTCACCGGCTGCGGGGTAATCTCTAAGCGAAAATGGCTGAAGGTGTGGTAAAAGCTAGGCGATGTAGTTCCCCGTTTAGGGTTCACAGCGTTGTCTTCAAGCCAGTCGTTGAGCTCGCTGTGCTTCTCAAACTGCGGCAAACTCCATAACCCGCCCCACAGACCGCTGGGAGGGCGTTTCTCGAGCCATATCCGGCCTTCCGGGTCACGCAGCATCAGCATGATCGTTTGTCGTGTGGGAAGCGCCTTTTTGGGTTTGGATTCCGGGTAGCGCTTTGGTTCGCCTTGGGCGTAGGCCAAACAGACATCGTTAAATGGGCAGCTCAGGCAGTCTGGTTTGCTGCGTTTACATAGCGTAGCGCCAAAATCCATCATCGCCTGGGTGTAATCCGCCAGGCGCTCTGTTGGGGTGTAGTACTCCGCCAGCGACCACAGCTTTCTCTCCACATCTGGCTTACCCGGCCAACCGGGCAGCGCATGCAAACGAGTGAGCGAGCGCTTTACATTGCCATCTAAAATAGCCGCACGCTGCCCCGTGCTTTGCGCAATGATAGCGCCAGCGGTGGAGCGGCCAATACCAGGCAAAGCGACTAATGAGTCGATACTTTCCGTCGGCAGCTCGCCATTGTGCTCCACTAACGCAACCTGGGCAGCTTTATGCAAGTTGCGCGCACGGGCATAGTAACCAAGGCCCGTCCAGAGGTGCAGCACTTCATCCTGTGGGGCCTTGGCGAGACTCTCCAAGGTAGGAAAGCGCGCCATGAAACGCTCAAAATAGCCGATAACGGTGGCAACCTGGGTTTGCTGCAGCATGATTTCCGACACCCACACGCGGTAGGCACTACGCGGCGACTGCCACGGTAAGTCGTGACGGCCGTAGCGGTCAAACCAATCCAGTAAGCGCTGTTGGAATTCGTTTGCCGCTAGCCGCGGCGTGGGCATATCTGCCATGCACGTTCCTTAAACAGAAATGGGTATATGAAACAGCAATGGGTATACACCAGTGCCAATAAAAAAGCGCCGGCGTTTAGGCCGGCGCAGCACTTACTGTTTCGATAAATGCGTCACTTCACATCCCTGCGTCAATGCTCAGTTAAACAGGCTGCGTAGACCATCACGAAGTTCTTGAGCAGCACCTTCGCCAAGGCGTTCATCCAACTCATCTAAAGAGTCGCCTAGACGCTCCTCCAGCTCTTCATTAACACGATCACCCGCCTCGTTACGCAGCAGGTCAACCACGGCGGTCTGGAACATCTCACGGTCGAACCGGCACCACTCGGTGCGTTCATCGCCAAGATTACCTTCACAGCGTACGGGCAGCGGCAGTTGTTCCAGTCGCGGGTTAACTTCACAGGCCGCGTCGGCGGTGTCGACCAAGCGGGCATTCGCACGGGTATCAAAGTTCAAGCTTGCAAGATCCAGTTCTCCTTCTCCACGCACATCGATGCCGGGCAGGGTGATCAGCAGGTCGTCACTCTCCACTAAGCCGTTACTGATTTGGAAGGTAGCATCAAAACGCTCAAAGCGAGTATCGGTGTGCCAATCCCGCAAAGTGCCCTGCCCCTCTAACTGGGCAACCAGTTCACACATTTGCTTGGAAATGTTGGTATTTAAAATGGCGCCTTCGTTTAGACGAGCATTAAGCGCGCCATTGAGGTTGCCGATAAGCGCTTCACGGGTATTGCCCTGACTGGTGACATCCCCGGTTAAATTAAAGCGACCGCGCAGTGGTGATGCCTCCTCTTTTTCACTGATCGCTTCAATCAACGGCGCCACCTGAACGTTGTTAATAGTCGGCGATAGCGCCCACTCAAGGATGGAATCCGTAGCATCAACCTGGCCGGTAGCGCTGAGTTCACCCTCATAGAAGCCCGACTCAAACGCCGTTAGCCGATGAACGCCGTCGTCACCACGCAGTTGCAAGCGTGGATTGTTGAAGGTCAGGCCCGCAAAAATAAGCGTATCCACGCTCAGGTCGCCCTCTAACGCCAGCCCGCTGAGCAACGATTGCGGCACTAATGTGTTGTTTTCCTGAGCAAAGGCTTTGCGTAGCAAGCCGCGACTCGCCTGTTTGGCGGTGGCCTCACCGGGAAGATAGCGATCAAGGTCTAGTTGGTCACCGGCTAAATCGAACGCCAGGCGTGAGCCATTCAGCGCCGCCGTCAGCTCGCCGGTAAAGGTGCTGTCGTCGACGACCAACGAGAGGCTAGGCAAAGAGAATTGCTCGGCATCACCTTCGATAGGACTGGTCATGGCTACATCGCTGAGCGCAGCCTCGCCTGCGGTGGTTAGGGTAACGCCAGCACGGGCAAGCCAGGGGCGTAGCGTAAAGGGGGCAGCGGTTAGCTGACCACGATAACGGGGGGCATCGCGCAACTGCTCAATATTAAGGTGGCCGCTCACCCTTAGGCCATCCGGCCCGGTAAGCTGCAAGTCTTTCAACTGCGCCGTTTGTGCCTGCCAGTCGCCCTCCAGGCCAAAGGCGAGCGCCAACGCCAAGCTGCCCTGCCAGTTATCCGCCTTACGCAGGCCCGTTTCGAGCAGCCCCTCTTTAATGGTGAGCTGCTGCTCGCCCATACGGGCAACCAACTCGGCGGCCTTCAAACTCAGCTGCTGTGGCTCGCTCTCGGTACCCTTGGTGGTTCGAGTGGTCAGTGCCATATTTTCCAGGGCGAAAAGCTTATCTGCCAACCCAAGCCGCACGCGTGTTTCAAGATTGATATCGCTGGTCAGATCAGGGGCACGCTCCAATACCTCGGCATCGAGCCGGTTATGCTTGGTCAGTGTGAACATAGCCTTCAGCGGAAAGGCGCGCAGCGGGTTAACGTTACTACCCGAGATATTCAGTTGCTGCATACGCCACAGTGCTTGGGTTTGCGCATCGCGGAAGCGAATGTCGGCGTTTTTCACTTCAACGCTGGCAATACTCAACACCACGGCCAAGCTACCTGCATCCGCATTGGGGCCAGCACTGGCGGGCGCCAGCACCGTTTCAGCCGCGCTTTCATTGTGCTCAGAAAGGCGCTCTAACAAGGGCTCCCAGTTACCCTCACCCTGTTCATCGCGCTCTAAGTTAAGGCGCATACCGTCCAGGGTTAGGCCGTCAACGGCAATTTCCCCGCGCAGTAGCGGGCCGAATGCCACGCTCACCTCGGCGCGGTCAATAGCCGCAAAGGCAGCGCTCTCTTCAGCCTGCTCGGGCAACCAGGCGCGGGCTTTCTCTACACTGACGCCGATACGCGGGTAGAATGACCAGGTAATCGGGCCTTCCAACGCCAAGTTGAGTCCCGTTTGCTCCTCCACGACAGCAGTTAAACGGGGCTTGAAGTCTTCTGGATCCAGAAAGGTGGTCACGTAGACCACGGCGGCGACCGCAACGATGGCGAGAATGCCGACTGCTGCCAGCAAGATACGTAATAGCTGTTCATTACCCTTTCCCTTGTGGGTCTAACTCAACAAAATCACTGGTGGCGGGCATACCCGCTGCCGGCGTTTCTGGATTGGCCATTGGCCGGTAACCTAGCTTGGAGAGCAGCACGCGGTCGGCCAGTGGTAAAGTGGACGTTTCAATGCGCAGGACACGGCCTTCCTGCTTGGCTTGCTCGCCAAGCAGCGCCATCAAGCGCGAACCGACGCCACGGCGACGGGTGGTTTTGCGCACGCAGAGCTCAGATAGCCACCACGCCCGGTCTGCGCCCTCCTGAACGGCGACGGCCCCCAGCAGCCGATCGTTGAAGAGTGCACAGGCAAAAAAGTGCTGGCCTGCAAAATGTTGCTCAATAAATGGCTCAACCGTTGGGGTGGGCATACGCTCTTGGGGCGCATCCTGATAGATGCGCATAAGATCAAGGCGCACCTGCTCATCGGCTTCCCAACGGGCCTGGTCGACATGGTGCAGTGTCACCGGCATGGTGAAATCCTCTTCGCCAAAGCAGCCTGGCTGCTATTTCTGCCGCAATTGATTGCGGCTACATTTCGCGCATTGTAGCGGATGAGGGCGCCGATTCACTATAATGGTCGCTTCGCCACAGGCCGATCAAATCAGTGGTAAGTTGATGATCGCCACCAGCCATCCCTCAGAGTGCGCTTCAGCGCAGGAGATGCAACATGTCAGCGCGTATTGCCACGGTTAGCCGTGACACCAACGAAACGCAGATCAAGGTCAGCGTCAATCTCGACGGCGAAGGCCATCTTAGCTGCCAAACCGGCGTTCCGTTCCTGGATCATATGCTTGATCAAGTTGCTCGCCACGGGATGATCGATCTCGACATCAATGCCACTGGCGACCTGCATATTGACGACCACCATACCGTAGAAGACCTGGGTATTACGCTAGGCCAAGCTTTTTTTGAAGCAATTGGCGATAAACGCGGTATTTACCGTTATGGTCACGCCTATGTTCCTCTTGATGAAGCACTCTCCCGGGTAGTGATCGACTTTTCCGGTCGGCCAGGTCTGTTTATGGATGTTGAATTCACCCGCGACACTATCGGTAGCCTGGACACTCAGTTGTTCTGGGAGTTTTTCCAAGGCTTTGTCAATCACGCCCGCGTGACGCTGCATATCGACAACATCAAAGGCTTTAATGCTCACCATCAGGCGGAAACGATCTTCAAGGCCTTTGGCAGAGCACTTCGCATGGCCGTGATGGAAGACCCGCGCATGGCAGGCCAAATGCCCTCCACCAAGGGGAGCTTGTAATGCTGCGCCATATGACGGGCTATATGACGGACTATGCTGCTAGCCACATTTTGTCTACCTCCACAAGGAGCGCTTCATGACCATTGCTGTGATCGACTATGGAATGGGCAATCTTCATTCTGTAGCCAAAGCGCTGGAGCATGTGACCCATGAGAATGTCGTCATTACCCGCGACCCGCGCCGTATCCTCGGCGCAACGCGTTTAGTGCTACCGGGCCAAGGGGCCATTCGTGACTGCGTTGGCGAACTTGAGCGCACCGAATTACGCGGGCTGGTGGAGGATATCTTAACCCGCCAGGCCAAACCGCTGCTGGGTATCTGCGTGGGTCAGCAGATGCTACTGGAGCGCAGCGAAGAGAATGGCGGCGTAGAGTGCCTGGGGTTCTTTAAAGGCAGTGTAAATCGTTTCCTGGCGATATGCGCGACGTCCACGAGCAGCGCTTGAAAGTACCGCACATGGGCTGGAACGTGGTAGAGCAGCACCATGAACACCCACTCTGGGCAGGTATTGATAATCGCGAACACTTCTACTTCGTGCATAGCTACTACGTTAATGCCGATGAAGATGCACAAGTATTTGGTACGACCCAATACGGCAAGGTAACCGCCCATGTGGCCATTGGCCGTGACGCGACCTTCGCGGTGCAGTTTCACCCCGAAAAAAGCTCTCGCGCGGGCCTTCGCCTGCTTGAAAACTTTGTCACCTGGACGCCCTGAGAGGATTTTGTATGTTGGTAATTCCCGCTATTGATCTCAAAGACGGCCAGTGTGTTCGATTGAAGCAGGGCCGCATGGAAGACGCGACGTCTTACGGCGATGACCCGGTGGCCATGGCGGCGCGCTGGGTAGAAGCAGGCGCCCGTCGCCTGCACCTGGTAGATTTGAACGGCGCCTTTGAAGGCAAACCAGTGAACGGTGACGCCGTGACGGCTATCGCCCGCGCTTACCCGGATCTGCCGATTCAAATTGGTGGCGGCATTCGCAGTGCGGAAACCATCGAGCACTACTTAAGCGCCGGTGTCTCTTATGTGATTATCGGCACCAAGGCAGTTAAAGAACCCGCTTTTGTGGGCGAGATGTGCCGCGCTTTTCCCGGCCATGTGATCGTTGGACTTGATGCCAAAGATGGCTATGTCGCCACCGACGGCTGGGCAGAGGTCTCCACGGTAAAAGCCACTGAGCTTGCCAAGCGTTTCGCCAACGACGGCGTCTCCAGCATTGTCTACACCGACATTGCCCGCGACGGCATGATGCAAGGCGTCAATGTGGAAGCCACCGCGGCGCTTGCCCGCAAAGGCGGTTTGCCGGTGATTGCCTCCGGTGGAGTGACCAACCTGGACGATATCAAAGCACTCTGCGAGGTTGCTGATAGCGGTATCCTGGGCGCTATTACCGGTCGGGCAATTTACGAAGGCAGCCTGGATGTTGCCGAAGCTCAGCGGCTAAGCGACCAACTGACGGGAGTTCATGAGCCTTACCAAACGCATTATCCCCTGCCTGGACGTAGACGCCGGGCGCGTGGTCAAAGGCGTTAATTTTGTCGGTATTCGCGATGCCGGTGATCCGGTGGAGATTGCCCAGCGCTATAACCAGCAGGGCGCCGATGAAATCACCTTTCTCGACATTACCGCTAGCCACGAAGACCGCGACACGACGGTGGAGATGGTTGAACGCATTGCTGGCGAAGTGTTTATTCCGCTAACCGTCGGCGGCGGCATTCGCAGCTGTGACGACATTCGCACTATGCTGAACGCCGGAGCGGACAAAGTATCGATCAACACCGCAGCGGTCACTAACCCTGAGTTTGTTCGCGAAGCCGCCGAGCGTTTTGGTAGCCAGTGCATTGTGGTGGCGATTGACGCTAAACGGGTCTCTAAAGAGGGAGAAACGCCCCGTTGGGAGATTTTCACTCACGGCGGCCGCCGCCCAACAGGCCTTGACGCCGTTGAATGGGCGAAGAAGATGGTTGAGTTCGGGGCGGGCGAACTACTGCTCACCAGCATGGATCGCGACGGCACCAAGATTGGCTTTGACCTGGGCGTGACCCACGCGATTTCCGAAGCGGTGAGCGTTCCGGTGATAGCCTCAGGCGGTGTGGGCAACCTGGATCACCTGGTGGATGGCGTACTCAAAGGTGGTGCCGATGCAGTGCTGGCCGCCAGTATTTTCCATTTTGGCGAATACACCATCCCTGAAGCTAAGCGCTATATGGCCGAACGCGGTATCGAAATGCGGCTTTAAAATGCCCTCTATCAACCAGGAGCTTCGAATGTTTCGTTTACACCCATGGATGGGATGGCTCGCAGGCCTGCTATTAAGCACGCCTGCTACTGCCTTCACGCTACCTGATTGGCCACCGTCGTTGGAGTGGGATCACACCCTGGTGCAAACCAGCCTTTATACCCGCCACTTCAGCCCCGACCCGGAACACACTAACCAACAAGACCTGGTTAGCATTGAACTGCATAATCCGAATCACTGGTTAGCGGCGGGGCTTGGTTCAAAAACTCCTTCGATCAGCCCTCCTGGTACTTCTACGCGGGGCGGGAGTTCCCTCTTTGGCAAACCGATCAGGGGTTAAACGTGCGCGCCAAACTAACCGGTGGACTCTTGCGCGGCTATAAAGGCGAGTATCGCGACAAAATTCCGCTCAATCACTTGGAAGTTGCCCCGGCCGCACTCCCCAGTATCGGGGTGCAATGGGGCCGGTTCGAATCTGATCTGATTGTGTTTGGTACCGCAGGCATGATGATAACCGCAGGGGTGCGCTTTTAGTCGCTACTCCTCAACGTCGTCTAGCGATAACCCCAGATTGCTGATGCCACCATTGCGACCTAATTCACGCACTTCTTTCAGCGACGCCTTATCCAGTGATTCGCTGACGGCTTCCAAGACGGCATCCTGAAAATCGTTTTCGTCGTCCATCAACGGATGGTCGCGAATAATCAGCGCTAGCTTCTGCGCGTCCACCTCGCCTTCAGTGAGCTCTATAAAGGCGCGTACGCCCGCTCGGGATGTACGGCTAACATCCAGCACGGCCTCTGGGGAGTCGCCTTGCAGGGTGTCCAGCAGCGCTGAGACCGACACCACTGCATCCAGGGCGCGCCGGGCACCAAAGCTGTCATCCTCTTCGGGCGGCTCACACTCAGCTAACTTTTCCGCTTGGCGGGCAAAGTCGATACTGGCATTGGGCACATTAAGCCGCTCCCAGACCAAACTCAGCACGGTACCTAGCGTATGGCTATCGCCGTGGCCGGTGGTTTGCTCATAAAGCATATAGTTTGGCAACAAACGCTCGCACAGCGCCGCCATAAAGGCTTGCTGGGCAGGTAACGGGAGTTCTTGTAACCGTTGGTAAAAGCCCTGGGGTTTCGACACCATACTGATTTCCTGGATCGCTTGACGTGGGATATTGGTGAAAAGTAGCGGGTACGTTATCGTCTCTATACGCTTGGGGCGGTTCCCCAGCGCTTAAATGATTGTACGGCCGGCGAGGAGATTACCATGCATATTCATCTGCTACAGCACGGCCCTGACCATGGCCCCGCCCGGTTAACCGATTGGCTAACCAGTATGGGTCATAGTTACACCGTTTTTCATCTCTACGCAGGCGAGCTAACCCCCCGCCCAAACGAGTCTGATGCACTGATTATACTGGATGGCCCAGAGGAGCTACTCAGCCAACCACCGGCGTGGTTTAAAGCCGAAGATAAACTCATCAACCGCTATCTGGATGGCCAAAAACCGCTGCTGGGTATTGGCGTAGGCGCCCACTGGATAGCCCAGGCGCTGGGCTCAGTGGTGGCACCTGGCACTTATACTGAAACAGGCTGGCATACGGTCACTCTAGCGCCGGAGAGCTCGCTGGATTTACCCGATACATTCAGCGCTTTTATGTGGCATCGCTATGTCTTCAGCCTACCCGACGATGCGCTGCCCCTAGGCGGTAGCGAAGCAGCACCGCTGCAAGGGTTTGCCTGGGACAGAGGTCGTGTCATCGGCCTGCTGTGCCACCTGGAAGCCACTGCGGCTAGCGTGAAACAGCTACTGGGCACAGCCGAGTGGCCTGAAGCGTCACCTTCCACTACCCGCTATGTTCAGGATGCGGCCCAAATATTAGAAGACCCCAACCGCTTTATTCACCTCGCGCCACAGCTCGACCGACTGATGACCCAGTGGCTTAAAGCAGCGTAACAGTACAAGCTATAAGGCCGTCAGCGGTTCCACTGCCTGGCGGCCTCTAGGCAGCTATCCCAATCGCCCACATGAATCTCTGGCGGCGCAGCGTCGCGCTGCTTCTCTAAATGGTAGCGGTAGAGCGGGTCGTAGTACTCGGTGAGCAGCGGCGCAAGCCAGGCTTCATGGGATTGGGGGTTGCCCTGGGCATGCTCTTTGAATGCCAGCGCCTGCAGCCGCTGTAAGCGCTGAAGGCGCGCGTTACCCAAGCGTTTTCCTAGTCGGATAAGGGAATTACTTAACTGCGCCTGCATTAATTGCCAGCCCTGGTAGGCCCCATGACGAGCGGCATAGGCCTGCTCCAGGTCGATAATATAGTCCTGCTGAATCTGAGCAAGGCGCCAATCCAGCGGCATTTCGATACGCACCCGCGGCGCTTGCTGCTGCGCCCGCCAGAAGTTCAAGGGAATATTGGCGTTGCCAATCTGACGGGACTCATCTTCGATGACCAGCCCTTCCATCAGCCCGATTAGCCGCTTGGCCAGCGCATGCTCAAAGTTGATTTGAGTAGCAGGCTCTTCAGGTCTGCGTCCAAAAGCAGAACCTTTGTGGTGCGCATAAGCTTCCAGGTCGACGCCATTATCGAGCTGATTAATCAGCGCTGTTTTTGCACACCCGGTGAGCCCGGCAACAACCAGCATTGGCTGAAGCGCGGCCGTATCAATGCGCTCACAGAGCGCTTGGCGCATAGCCTTCCAGCCACCCTCCAGCCGTGGCCTGGAGATACCGGCCTCTTCCAGCCACTGCTGAGCAATTTGCGAGCGCAGTCCACCGCGAAAGCAGTAAATCAATGCATCTGGGTATTCGGCTAAGTACTTCTGCCACGCTGCGACCCGAGCCTGCTTGACCTCGCCGCTGACTAAACGCTCACCTAGCTCAATCGCCGCGGCTTGACCATGCTTCTTATAAGCAATGCCCACCTGATGACGCTCGTCATCGACCATTAAGGGCAAATTGACGGCACCGGGCAGCGCGCCCTGGGCAAACTCCACCGGGGCGCGCACATCTATTAGCGGTCGCTCTTCTCTAATTAAACCCAATACCGCCGGTGTGGTGGCTGGAGTTGTGGCCAGTATCACCCGACCACCTCGATGGAGGCTTTACCCTGGCGCGCCTTCATGACGCCGAATGACTGTAACGACAGGCCGAATTCGCGACCAATACGCTCAACGTCATCCTCCCAGGCGGGGTCAACGCTGAGCAGCAGGCCGCCGGAAGTCTGGGGGTCACATAACCACTGCCAGTGGGCTTCATCCATGGCCGGCAGGCTCTCCCCCAGCGCATCACGATTGCGCAGCGTACCACCAGGCACAGCGCCTTGGCGGCGGTAGGACTCTGCCTCGGCCAGACGAGGCAACTTACGGAAATCAATCTGGGCCATGACGTTACTGGCCTGGCACATTTCAGCAAGGTGGCCCGCCAAGCCAAAACCAGTAACATCAGTCATGGCATTCACCCCTTTTACATTGGCAAGCTTCACACCAATACTATTGGGCTTGAGCATCGTTTCACGGGCAAGACCATGGTGGCCCATTTCCAGCAAGCCACGTTTCTCTGCTGTGGTTAGCATGCCTACGCCTAACGGCTTGGTTAAAAACAGTAGATCACCCGGTTTGGCGGTGCTGTTTAGCTTGAGCTTATCCAGGTCGACTAAGCCATTTACCGCGAGTCCGAAAATCGGCTCGGGCGCATCAATAGAGTGACCGCCCGCCAGGGCAACGCCTAATTCGCGACACACCGCCTGGGCGCCGGCCATTACGTCCCCCGCCACTTCAGCGCTGAGTTTATCCAGCGGCCAACCGAGAATACCTAACGCCATCACCGGCGTGCCGCCCATGGCGTAAACATCGCTGATGGCATTGGTCGCCGCGATACGGCCAAAATCGAAGGGGTCGTCGACAATGGGCATAAAGAAGTCCGTGGTGGCAATCATGCCCCGCCCATCGCCCAGATCGTAGACAGCCGCATCTTCGCGTCCCTGATTGCCGACGATAAGCCGCTTATGGCCCGCCGCTGGCCCCGCCTTGGCAAGAATGCCATCCAGCACGTCTGGGGCGATTTTGCAGCCACAGCCCGCGCCGTGGCTATATTGGGTCAAGCGAATCGAACTCATCGTGTCTCTCCTTGGCACTTGGGGAATATCATCAGTTTAACCCAGTATCGTCCAGGCTACAGGGCGTCCAGCGCATCGCTGAGTTTATCAACAGCGATCACTTCCATACCCTTAGGCGCCTGCTTGGGTGCGTTAGCGCGCGGTACAATGGCGCGGAGAAAACCGTGCTTGGCCGCTTCGGCAATGCGTTCTTGACCACTGGGCACCGGGCGTATCTCGCCCGATAGCCCAACCTCACCAAACACCACTAGCTCTTTGGGTAGCGCGCGATTTTGCAGGCTAGAAACCACGGCTAGCAACACCGCCAAGTCGGCGCTGGTTTCGAGCACTTTGACACCGCCGACGACATTCAAGAACACATCCTGGTCACCGGTAAACAATCCACCGTGGCGATTAAGTACTGCCAGCAGCATAGCCAGGCGGTTTTGATCAACGCCGACGGCGACACGGCGAGGGTTACCCAGCGCGGACTCATCCACCAGCGCCTGTACCTCCACCAGAATCGGCCGTGTGCCTTCCCAGACCACCATGACTAAACTACCTGGCGCCTGCTCCTCCTGGCGAGAAAGAAAGATTGCGCTGGGGTTTTTAACTTCTTTAAGGCCCTGTTCAAGCATGGCGAAAACACCTAGCTCGTTGACGGCGCCAAAACGGTTTTTCTGCCCTCGCAGGGTACGAAAGCGTGAGTCGGCGCCCCCCTCTAATAGCAGCGAGGCATCAATCATATGCTCAAGCACTTTAGGGCCCGCCAGCGAACCGTCCTTAGTGACGTGGCCTACCAGTAGCAAAACCGTATTAGTCTTTTTGGCGAAGCGCGTTAGCGCCGCGGCTGACTCGCGCACCTGGGCAACGCCACCGGGTGCAGAACTGATATCTTCCAGATGCATGGTTTGGATGGAGTCAATCACCAGAATCTCTGGCTTCTCCCGCTCAGACACCGCCAGAATAGTTTCTACACTGGTCTCGGCCAGCATTTTCAAACCATTGGTGGGCAACTGTAGGCGGTGCGCACGCATCGCTACCTGGGAGAGTGACTCCTCACCGGTCACATAGAGGATACGCCGCTGCTGGGCCAACTTGCAGGCCGTTTGCAGCAGCAGGGTCGATTTGCCCGCCCCAGGATTACCACCCAACAGAACCGCTGACCCGGGCACCAACCCTCCGCCTAGCACGCGATCAAACTCCGCGAACGTCGAGCTCATACGCGGCACTTCACTAAGATCCACATTGCCCAGGTCGATCACTTCACGGGACAGATCTCCCGCGTAGCCAGATCGACCGGGGGCTGCGCCGCCACCAGGGCGGGCGCTCGCCAAGTGCACTTCACTGAGCGTGTTCCACTCGTGGCAACTGCTACATTGTCCCTGCCATTTACGGTATTCGGCACCGCACTCGGTACACACAAAGGCGCTTTTGGCTTTGGCCACTGCCATTACACTCCTACTGTTGCTGTCACTAAGTGGCAACTTACGCTTGGCTGCCGCTAGTATTCATCACTTACTGTCGCGTACTTTATATTCATGAGTGCCAGCAAACACAAAAGGCGGCCAGTGGCCGCCTTTTGTACTACTGGCTAACGTCTTATTGACGCTTTAGCTGCAGCATTTCACCATTTTCAAAGCGGCGACGCTCTGGGTCAATCAACTCCAACGTGCTCTCATCAATACGCATGAAGTAGTAGATTTGACCATCGCCATCTGGCGTCAGTTCGTAAACAGTGGCGTCCGGATCGGAAGGCGTACCGGTTAGCACTTCCCAGTTACCCGCGTAGTTTTCATCCGGCGGTGTTTGAGGGTGGTTACGGTAAGAAGCGTTCAGTGTGAAGGTACGCTCTTCAGCCGCGCTCATCTCTTCACCCACCATCGTGACATCCAGATCGATACCATCGCAATTGCGGCAAGGTAATGAACCTTGGTAATTTTGCTGTGCGGCAGCTGCCTCTTCTTGCTGCTGCTCCATGGGGCTGCTTGCACAGCCAGCCAGCAGTGCCAACATGGCCGAACCGGCCAGCAAACTCTTAAGTTGCATAGAGTGTCTCCTTAATCTCGTGTTGGACATCACATTTATTTACGCGCACTTATGACAGCATAACCGCTACAAGGTGCGACGCACACCCCTAGTGATGCGAATGCTTGCGCTTAGTTAGCCTTCAAGCGACCATGGTGTACCTTGCTAGGATAATCAGGTTACCCACATGAGCCAATACTGGAGTCCGGCCGTTCGCGAACTTACGCCTTACGTGCCCGGCGAGCAGCCACGCGAGCAGCTTGTAAAGCTCAATACCAATGAAAACCCTTACCCACCTGCGCCAGGTGTCGGTGAGGCACTGCGTGACTACGCGACCGATCATCTACGCCTCTACCCTGACCCAACCTCTGCAGCGCTGCGTGAAGCGTTAGCGGAGACGTTTCAGGTAGCGAGTAGCCAAGTGTTTGTCGGTAATGGTTCCGATGAGGTGCTAGCGTTTGCCTTTCAGGCATTTTTCCGCCATGGCGCACCACTAGACGTACCCACGATCACCTATAGCTTCTACCCCGTGTACGCCAATCTTTATGGCGTTGAGCTGCGAAAGCATCCGCTCAATAAGCAGTGGGAAGTCGATATTGATGCTCTTGCGGCTGATGCTAACCGTAGCGGCGTTATTTTCGCTAACCCCAACGCTCCTACTGGCCACGCGCATTCGCTTGCGGCTATCGAGGCGCTGCTAAAGCGCGTCACTGATCGAGTAGTGCTGGTGGACGAGGCGTATGTCGATTTCGGCGCAGAGAGTGCTGTTTCGCTGATTGATCGCTACCCTAACCTTCTCGTCACCGGTACGTTTTCTAAATCACGCAGTTTGGCAGGCTTGCGGCTAGGCTATGCGGTGGGCTCAGAGGAGTTGATCGATGGCCTGTTGCGGGTAAAAGACTCCTTTAACTCTTTTCCAGTGGATAGTTTGGCAAGCTTAGTAGGCATCGCCGCACTCAAAGATGTCGAGCATTTTGAAGCTTGCCGCGAGCGTGTTATCACCACCCGTGAACGCACTCACCGGCGCCTTGAAGCGTTGGGATTTGAAGTATTGCCCTCTAAGGCTAACTTTGTGCTCGCCCAGCACCCTGACCACGAAGGCGCGCAGCTATTTGCTGGCCTACGCGAGCGGGGCATTCTGGTGCGCCATTTTAACACCTCAGATCTCAACAACTTCCTACGCATCACCATCGGCACCGATGATGAGATGAATAGCCTGATTGAAGCGTTAGAGACGCTTCTCTAGTAAAGGGTGAGGGGTAAGGAGAGCCTTGCTGGCAGCTCACACCCTTTACCCCTCACACTTTACTATTTACCCCTCATAACCTCTCCCACACGCAAAAAAAAATCCCCCAAGGCATCAGCCCTGGGGGATTTTTCAAATAAGTGCCTGACGATGACCTACTCTCGCATGGGGAGACCCCACACTACCATCGGCGCTAAGCGGTTTCACTTCTGAGTTCGGCAAGGGATCAGGTGGTTCACGCGTGCTATGGTCGTCAGGCGTAACTGTTAATGTACATCATGCTGACTAGCGTTTTTGCTATCTTGTGATCGTCTCATCGCCTGCCGCCCTGGCGTTATGTCGCTTGGGCCACACGCTGCGTATCCGGCGTTTAATGTTCGTCATCATTACGACCAGACCCCTTGGGTGTTATAGGGTCAAGCCTCACGGGCCATTAGTACACGTTAGCTCAACGCCTTGCAGCGCTTCCACACCGTGCCTATCAACCAGCTGGTCTCGCTGGGCCCTTCAGGAGGCTCTAGGCCTCAGGGATGTCTCATCTTGAAGGGGGCTTCCCGCTTAGATGCTTTCAGCGGTTATCCCGTCCGACCATAGCTACCCGGCAATGCCACTGGCGTGACAACCGGAACACCAGAGGGTCGTCCACTCCGGTCCTCTCGTACTAGGAGCAGCCCTTCTCAAACATCCAACGCCCACGGCAGATAGGGACCGAACTGTCTCACGACGTTCTAAACCCAGCTCGCGTACCACTTTAAATGGCGAACAGCCATACCCTTGGGACCGACTTCAGCCCCAGGATGTGATGAGCCGACATCGAGGTGCCAAACACCGCCGTCGATGTGAACTCTTGGGCGGTATCAGCCTGTTATCCCCGGAGTACCTTTTATCCGTTGAGCGATGGCCCTTCCATACAGAACCACCGGATCACTAGAACCTGCTTTCGCACCTGCTCGACGTGTCTGTCTCGCAGTCAAGCACCCTTATGCTCTTGCACTCAATGCACGATGTCCGACCGTGCTGAGGGTACCTTCGTGCTCCTCCGTTACTCTTTAGGAGGAGACCGCCCCAGTCAAACTACCCACCACACACTGTCCTCGATCCGGATAACGGACCTGAGTGAGAACGCCAATGATGCCAGGCTGGTATTTCAAGGTTGGCTCCCTCCGAACTGGCGTCCAGAGTTCAAAGCCTCCCAGCTATCCTACACAGGCAACATCAGCGTCCAGTGTGAAGCTATAGTAAAGGTTCACGGGGTCTTTCCGTCTAGCCGCGGGTACACCGCATCTTCACGGCGATTTCAATTTCACTGAGTCTCGGGTGGAGACAGCGTGGCCATCATTACGCCATTCGTGCAGGTCGGAACTTACCCGACAAGGAATTTCGCTACCTTAGGACCGTTATAGTTACGGCCGCCGTTTACCGGGGCTTCAATCAAGAGCTTCGCCTTGCGGCTAACACCATCATTTAACCTTCCGGCACCGGGCAGGCGTCACACCCTATACGTCCGCTTGCGCGTTAGCAGAGTGCTGTGTTTTTAATAAACAGTTGCAGCCACCTGGTATCTTCGACCGGTTCGGGCTAGGAGAGCAAGTCTCTTCACCCTATGCCGGCGTGCCTTCTCCCGAAGTTACGGCACCATTTTGCCTAGTTCCTTCACCCGAGTTCTCTCAAGCGCCTTGGGATTCTCACCCTGACCACCTGTGTCGGTTTGGGGTACGGTCGCACATGATCTGAAGCTTAGAGGCTTTTCCTGGAAGCGTGGCATCAGTGACTTCCTGACCGTGGTCAGTTCGTCTCGTGTCTCGGCTTTAAGACCCCGGATTTACCTAAGGTCTCGGCCTACTCACTTTCACCAGGACTACCAACGCCTGGCTCACCTAGCCTTCTTCGTCCCCCCATCGCAACCATGTCCGGTACGGGAATATTGACCCGTTTCCCATCGACTACGCCTTTCGGCCTCGCCTTAGGGGCCGACTCACTCTGCTCCGATTAGCGTCGAACAGAAACCCTTGGTCTTCCGGCGAGGGAGTTTTTCACTCCCTTTATCGTTACTCATGTCAGCATTCGCACTCGTGATACCTCCAGCGAACTTCTCAATTCACCTTCATTGGCTTACACGACGCTCCTCTACCGCTCATTCCTAAGAATGAACCCGTAGCTTCGGTACCTGGTTTAGCCCCGTTACATCTTCCGCGCAGGCCGACTCGACTAGTGAGCTATTACGCTTTCTTTAAAGGATGGCTGCTTCTAAGCCAACCTCCTAGCTGTCTGAGCCTTCCCACATCGTTTCCCACTTAACCAGGATTTCGGGACCTTAGCTGACGGTCTGGGTTGTTTCCCTTTTCACGACGGACGTTAGCACCCGCCGTGTGTCTCCCACGCTCTACTCACCGGTATTCGGAGTTTGCCTCGGGTTGGTAAGTCGGGATGACCCCCTAGCCGAAACAGTGCTCTACCCCCGGCGGTACTACGTGAGGCGCTACCTAAATAGCTTTCGAGGAGAACCAGCTATCTCCGAGCTTGATTAGCCTTTCACTCCGATCCACAAGTCATCCAAATCTTTTTCAACAGATCCTGGTTCGGGCCTCCAATTGATGTTACTCAATCTTCACCCTGCTCATGGATAGATCGCTCGGTTTCGGGTCTATATCCAGCGACTGTGTCGCCCAGTTAAGACTCGGTTTCCCTACGGCTCCCCTATACGGTTAACCTCGCCACTGAATATAAGTCGCTGACCCATTATACAAAAGGTACGCAGTCACAGAACAAGTCTGCTCCTACTGCTTGTACGCACACGGTTTCAGGATCTATTTCACTCCCCTCTCCGGGGTTCTTTTCGCCTTTCCCTCACGGTACTGGTTCACTATCGGTCAGCCAGGAGTATTTAGCCTTGGAGGATGGTCCCCCCGTCTTCAGTCAAGGTTTCTCGTGCCCCGACCTACTCGATTTCACATGATCAGATTTTCGACTACGGGGCTATCACCCGCTACGGCCACGCTTCCCAGCGTGTTCGCCTAATCAGTCTCATGCTTAAGGGCTGGTCCCCGTTCGCTCGCCGCTACTAGGGGAATCTCGGTTGATTTCTTTTCCTCAGGGTACTTAGATGTTTCAGTTCCCCTGGTTCGCCTCGTACACCTATGTATTCAGTGCACGATACTCATCTTATGATGAGTGGGTTTCCCCATTCAGAATGCCCGGGTCACAGGTTGTTGCCACCTCACCGACCTTATCGCAGGCTACCACGTCTTTCATCGCCTCTGGCTGCCTAGGCATCCACCGTGTGCGCTTCATTGCTTGACCCTATAACCCGAAGGAGTCTGGATCTCGCAATGATCACGTTTCATTTTGCCGGATACGCTTGAGACGTATCACAATTTAAGACCACTTCTTGCGAAGTGTTCTTGTCAGCATGATATACATTGTTAAAGAGCGACTGCTATAAGCAGTGATAAGCGTTCTTTCATATTAAAAAAAAAAAGACCTTTAAGACCTTAAAAGCTATTTTTTCTTTTTAACGTGAAAAAAACAGAGCCACTTATCACTGCGTATCAACAGTATTCTGATCAGGTAATTCATTGTGGACGCTTACTGACTGTGACGCATCGTTTAAGGAGGTGATCCAGCCGCAGGTTCCCCTACGGCTACCTTGTTACGACTTCACCCCAGTCATGAACCACACCGTGGTGATCGCCCTCTTGCGTTAGGCTAACCACTTCTGGTGCAGTCCACTCCCATGGTGTGACGGGCGGTGTGTACAAGGCCCGGGAACGTATTCACCGTGACATTCTGATTCACGATTACTAGCGATTCCGACTTCACGGAGTCGAGTTGCAGACTCCGATCCGGACTGAGACCGGCTTTAAGGGATTCGCTGACTCTCGCGAGCTCGCAGCCCTTTGTACCGGCCATTGTAGCACGTGTGTAGCCCTACCCGTAAGGGCCATGATGACTTGACGTCGTCCCCACCTTCCTCCGGTTTGTCACCGGCAGTCTCCTTAGAGTTCCCGACATTACTCGCTGGCAAATAAGGACAAGGGTTGCGCTCGTTACGGGACTTAACCCAACATTTCACAACACGAGCTGACGACAGCCATGCAGCACCTGTCTTACAGTTCCCGAAGGCACACCAGAATCTCTTCCGGCTTCTGTAGATGTCAAGGGTAGGTAAGGTTCTTCGCGTTGCATCGAATTAAACCACATGCTCCACCGCTTGTGCGGGCCCCCGTCAATTCATTTGAGTTTTAACCTTGCGGCCGTACTCCCCAGGCGGTCGACTTATCGCGTTAACTTCGCCACAAAGTGCTCTAGGCACCCAACGGCTGGTCGACATCGTTTACGGCGTGGACTACCAGGGTATCTAATCCTGTTTGCTACCCACGCTTTCGCACCTCAGTGTCAGTGTCAGTCCAGAAGGCCGCCTTCGCCACTGGTATTCCTCCCGATCTCTACGCATTTCACCGCTACACCGGGAATTCTACCTTCCTCTCCTGCACTCTAGCCTGACAGTTCCGGATGCCGTTCCCAGGTTGAGCCCGGGGCTTTCACAACCGGCTTATCAAGCCACCTACGCGCGCTTTACGCCCAGTAATTCCGATTAACGCTTGCACCCTCCGTATTACCGCGGCTGCTGGCACGGAGTTAGCCGGTGCTTCTTCTGCGAGTGATGTCTTTCCTACCGGGTATTAACCGATAGGCGTTCTTCCTCGCTGAAAGTGCTTTACAACCCGAGGGCCTTCTTCACACACGCGGCATGGCTGGATCAGGGTTGCCCCCATTGTCCAATATTCCCCACTGCTGCCTCCCGTAGGAGTTCGGGCCGTGTCTCAGTCCCGATGTGGCTGATCATCCTCTCAGACCAGCTACGGATCGTTGCCTTGGTAAGCCATTACCTTACCAACTAGCTAATCCGACATAGGCTCATCCAATAGCGGGAGCCGAAGCCCCCTTTCTCCCGTAGGACGTATGCGGTATTAGCCTGGGTTTCCCCAGGTTATCCCCCACTATCGGGCAGATTCCTATGCATTACTCACCCGTCCGCCGCTCGTCAGCATCTAGCAAGCTAGATCTGTTACCGCTCGACTTGCATGTGTTAGGCCTGCCGCCAGCGTTCAATCTGAGCCATGATCAAACTCTTCAGTTTAAGATCTATGTTCCTTACGCCACCCGAAGGACAAAGCGATCAAACTTGGCTCAAGGTTCAAACGAATTCATTCAACTGTTGTTTAAAAACTTTCGTTTAAAACTGTCGTTCTCATGACCGCTTGCCTTGATATTTGGTGATTTGCCACCAACATCAGCAAGCGCCCACATGAATTACCTGATCAAATTGTTAAAGAGCTGTTTCGCTGCTTGATTGCTGTGAAAGCAACGGGCTGCCGTTGACTGGCTTGCCTCAGCGAGGAAGGCGTATTCTACGCATTTCCTGGTGGTTGTCAATCGCTGTTTTTTAGCGAGTGAGGCGAGCGACACAACCTGCTCTAACCTCCTGACAAACCAAGGCTTTTACACCTTATTCACCGCTGGTAACGCTTGGCGTCCCCGGCAGCGGATGCGTACTTTACGGATTCGCTGACGGGTTGGCAAGGGCTGTTTTGAAATAACTGTCAAAAAAGTGGAGAAAAGTACTATCTACTCGTTTTAGCCTTACGCATAACGGCTAATACAGGGCCTGAAGCCACGTAGGTACCAAACAGCAATAACAGCATCACTGAAGGCTCGACCGAGATCAACACAAACGCCAGCACTATGGCTAGCAGCACAACAAAAGGTACCGGCTTTTTAAAATCGAGATCCTTGAAGCTGTAGTAACGGATATTACTCACCATCAACACACCCGCCGCAGCTACTACTACTAACATCAATAGTTTGAAACCAAAGGCATCAGCATCAAAGCTATGGAACGTCCATACACTGGCCGCCACTAGCGCGGCTGCAGAAGGGCTCGGCAAACCGATAAACCACTTTTTATCAACACTACCAATTTGTACGTTAAAGCGCGCAAGGCGAAGCGCCGCGCAGGCAACATAGAGAAAGGCCACTACCCACCCCGTCTTACCGATGTCCTGAAGAATCCAGGTAAAGGCAACTAAAGCGGGCGCCATACCAAAGGAGACCATGTCAGCCAAGCTGTCGTACTCAGCGCCGAATTCACTTTGCGTATTGGTCATACGGGCGACGCGGCCATCCAGGCCATCCAGTACCATGGCAATAAAGATCGCAACGGCAGCCGAGGTAAACTCACCATTAATGCCTGCCACTACTGCAAAAAAACCGGCAAAAAGCGCCGAAGTGGTAAATAGGTTGGGCAGCAAATAGATGCCTCGACGGCGAATCTTTTTACCGTCCTCTACGGCCTCTTCGACTACTTCGGTTTCACGCAAGAAGGCAGCCGCCAAATCTTCATTGTCGCCCACTTCTGACTGATGAGCACTGTCTGGCTGCTCAGCTTTATCAGACGGAGCCGAGTCTGGCTGGCCTGGGTTTGACTGATCAGAGTTTGAGTGCTCTTGGTCGCGAGCGTCCTGTGTCATAGTTTTCATCCATTAAAAGAGAAGTCACGGGAACCGTAGTCGCTTTCATTCTACACGGTGAGTGCCACTCAGCCAGCCAATTGCTGCATTGATGCCCTGCGCGGTCTGCATCAGCGAGCGCTAACAGGTTAATAACTAAAAAGCGCCGCTCCGGGAAAGAAGCGACGCTTATGTTTACATTTAAGTGCTGACTGTAAAGGCTAAGTACTTTCGTGCTTAAAGCGACAACACCTTATCGCCCCGGGCAATACCCGAGACCCCAGTACGGGCGACCTCAAGAATACCTACCGGCGCCATGGCCTGAAGGAAAGCATCGAGCTTGCCCGCATCGCCGGTGATCTGCACGGTATACAGGCTTGGCGTTACGTCGACGATCTGCGCGCGGAAGATATCCACCGTGCGCTTCACTTCATCGCGGGCCGCGCCTAGCGCTTTCACTTTAACCAACATCAGCTCACGCTCGATATGGTTGCCTTCGGTGAGATCCACCAGCTTAACCACATCGATCAGCTTATTGAGGTGCTTGGTGATCTGTTCAATCACCCGGTCGTCGCCGATGGTAGTGACCGTTAAACGCGAGAGCGACGGGTCTTCCGTAGGCGCCACGTTTAGCGTTTCGATGTTGAAGTTACGCTGGGAGAACAACCCGACTACACGTGACAGCGCACCCGGTTCGTTTTCTAACAGAATCGAGATGATATGACGCATCAGGTACGCTCCGTTTTAGACAGCAGCATGTCGCGCATGGCACCTAACGGCACCTGCATCGGATAGACGTGCTCAAAAGGGTCGACCTTCACGTCAAGAAAGACCAGCTCGTGCTTATCAGCAAAGGCACGTTCCAGCGCAGGCTCCAACTCATCAAGGGTATTGACGGTAATGGCGGTAAACCCATACGCCTCAATCAGCATATGGAAGTCCGGCAGCGACTCCATATAGGAGTGCGCGTGGCGTGACTTGTAATTCAAGTCCTGCCACTGACGTACCATACCCAACGACGCATTGTTAAGGTTGACGATCTTAACGCCCACCCCGTACTGCTTACAGGTGGAGAGCTCCTGCATCATCATCTGGAAGCTACCTTCACCGGTGACGCACACTACGTCATCATCCGGGTAGTTCTGCTTGATACCCATGGCGGCGGGGAAACCAAAGCCCATGGTGCCCAAACCACCTGAGGTGATCAGTCGGTTGGGTTTATCAAACTTGTAGTACTGCGCTGCGAACATCTGGTGCTGACCAACATCGGTAGTCACGTAGGCTTCGCCTCGGGTTACCCGACAAAGCGCTTCAATAACTTCCTGTGGCTTAAGCGCTTCACCCACCTTGGAAGGCTCATAAAGCTTGCCTTCACGGTCGGCACGCCAGCCATCAATCTTTTCCCACCACTCAGTCAGTGCTTCAGGATGGGCAATTTTATGCCCCTGCACCAAACTGATCATCTCATTGATAACGCTGGAGGCCGGGCCCACGATAGGTACATCGGCACGCACCGTTTTAGAGATCGAGCTCGGATCAACGTCGACGTGAATGATCTTTGCTGTGGGACAGAACTTCGATGTGCTGTTGGTCACGCGGTCGTCAAAGCGCGCCCCAATGGCAATAATCAGGTCGGCGTGGTGCATGGCCATGTTCGACTCATAAGAACCATGCATGCCCAGCCAACCCAAACACTGCCGGTCACTTTGAGGATACGCGCCAATGCCCATCAGCGTGGTGGTAATCGGGTAGCCCAGCTGCTTGACCAGGTCGGTCAGGCCTTCGCTGGCTTTGCCCGTGACCACGCCACCACCGGTATAGAACACCGGGCGCTTGGCTTTGAGTATCATCTCCACGGCTTTTTTGATCTGCCCCGTGTGGCCACGCGTGACGGGGTTGTACGAGCGCATCTTGACCTTTTTTGGATAGATGTACTCATAACGCTCGGTGGGAGCCGTCATATCTTTTGGGATATCGACCACCACCGGGCCCGGACGCCCTGTGGCGGCTAAATAAAACGCCTTTTTGAGCACTTCCGGGATTTCAGACGGGTGACGAATCGAGAAGCTGTGCTTCACGATGGGCCGCGTCACGCCGACGATATCGGTTTCCTGGAAGGCGTCTTCACCGATCAGATGACTTGCCACCTGGCCACACAACACTACCATGGGAATGGAGTCCATGTAGGCGGTGGCGATGCCGGTGACGGCGTTGGTGGCACCGGGGCCTGAGGTAACCAGTACGCAGCCGGGTTTGCCTGATGCACGGGCATAGCCATCGGCGGCGTGGGTAGCCGCTTGTTCGTGACGCACCAGAATGTGCTTCACTTTGTCCTGGCGGAAGAGTGCATCGTAAATATGCAGCGCTGCACCGCCGGGGTAACCATAAATGTATTCGATGCCCTCATCTTGCAAGAAGCGGGCGATCATATCTGCGCCGGAAAGCAGTTCCACTGTATTTCTCCCCTGGAGGTCTCGAGTGCGATCCGCAGGACATCCTGCGGTGTCGAGTGCGGCGGTATGCCGCTGCCGGCCCTTGCCGGCACCTGATGCCAAACCCTGGCAGATGGCCCGGTTAGGGCCTGCACTCTTGTCGGGAACGGGTGCCTTATGTCGACATAAATCACCCACTCCCTTACACGGCAGTTCGCCGTGTCGGGGCGTTGGCCAGGTTGGGCGGTTAGCCCAAGCCCGGAAGTCCTTCGGCGGGTAGAGGCTCTCGCCTACCCTTCGCGCGGGAATTAGGGGTTGCCCGTTGGATCCGCGCCCGCAAATCAGGAACTGACAAGATTCCATTAGCAGCCCCACCCTGTCAACCGCCATTGCTCGCTGAATGCGCCCATGAGCCCCTTTTCGGCTCAGAGTTGCGGTAATCCAAATACGATTCTCGACGCACGAGACCAATGTCTAAGCCGAGAAATTCGCATATCGCCTGTGTGACTGATGTAATATTTTAGGTGACACGATTCATCTAAATTTTACTTCTGACATTTACAGCACTGTCTGGAAGTGCACTTCCGAGGAAACATCGCCAGCATTTCCTTGCTTCTCATAGGCTTTCTAAATTCAGCCTACTTGGAGATGGTTAGCGCTCATTAGGTGAATCGATTCATCAAACAACGAAGGGTCAGCCAACTGACCTACTACAGCAACAAGTAGCGCGAGGAAAAGCTCATGTCACGCATTGTGCAATGGTCCATTACCGTGGCACTAGCCGGCTTCCTGTTCGGCTTTGATACGGCAGTAATTTCTGGGGCCGACAAGCCCATTCAAACACTCTGGGGCCTCAGTGACCTGCAGCATGGTCTGTTGATCATGTCGATGGCTTTATGGGGCACTGTACTTGGCGCCATCTTCGGTAACTGGCCTACCGACCACCTCGGTCGGCGCATGACTCTGCTGTTGATTGGTGTTCTGTACTTGGTATCGGCGATAGGATCCGCCGTGGCCACCGACCCCTGGGTCTTCGCCCTCTTCCGCCTCATCGGTGGCATTGGTGTGGGCGTCTCTTCGGTCGCCGCCCCGATTTATATTTCCGAGATTGCCCCACCTCGACATCGGGTGTACTGGTGGCCATGTACCAGTTCAATATCGTCTTCGGTATCCTCATGGCGTTCGTTTCCAACTATGTCATCGGCAGTATGATAGACGGGGATATCGCCTGGCGCTGGATGCTGGGCATCGAGGCCATTCCGGCTCTGATTTATACTCTGATGATTACCCGTGTTCCGCGTAGCCCACGCTGGCTCATCCTCAAGCGCAATGACGTCAAAGAAGCAAGTCGCGTGCTGCGGATGATCGACCCAGACGTGGATGTTGATGCGGAAATTGCCACCATGCGAGCCGCCGAGAACGAGGAGCGCTCCGCTAATGCACGCTTCTTCTCTCGCCGCTATCGGCTGCCGATCCTACTTGCCTTTCTGATCGCCTTCTTCAATCAGTTATCGGGCATCAACTTCATCATCTACTACGCGCCACGCGTGCTTGAGGCCGCTCAGCTCGGCAGCCAAGCGGCACTGCTGTCCACCGCGGGCATTGGTTTAGTCAATCTGGTCTTCACCATGATCGGGATGTCGCTGATCGACCGGTTCGGACGGCGCACACTCCTGTTCATCGGTTCCGCAGGGTACCTGTTGTCATTAATTCTGATCTCACGTGCCTTCTTTACCGATTCCCTGGGCGGTATCGAGGTGCCGCTGCTACTGGCCCTGTTTATTGCTGCCCATGCTATCAGTCAGGGGGCGGTGATCTGGGTCTTCATTGCAGAGGTGTTCCCCAACCATGTGCGTGCTCGCGGTCAATCCTTTGGCAGCTCAATCCACTGGGTCTTCGCAGCTTTGATTACCCTGGTCATGCCTTGGGTACTGGGCACTTTTAGTGGTGGCCCGGTGTTCGCCTTCTTCGCCATCATGATGTTGCTGCAATTAGTATTCGTGCTGATCCTGATGCCGGAAACACGCAATGTTTCTCTTGAAGAACTGCAAAAACACTTGGTAGGTAACGACGTCAAACTACGCAGGGTTCATCTATCAGGCGCCCGAGTTAACGTCTGATAACCTCTCCCTAAGAGAAGCCAAAAAAAAGCCTCGCCAGCAAAGCGAGGCTTTTTACCTACTCAATTAGCCGAAGTGACGGCTCAATTATGAGCTAAACACCAACTTACCCTCTTCTGCGTTGATATGGATGGTATCACCAGGGGCAAATTTGCCACCCAGCAGATCTTGCGCCAGCGGGTTCTCGATACGGCTCTGAATCGCCCGCTTGAGTGGCCGCGCCCCGTACACGGGGTCGAAGCCCACCACCGCCAGTTGCGCCATGGCCTCTGGGCTGACCTCAAGTTTCAGGTCGTGTTCGGCAAGGCGCACTTTCAAACGCTCAAGCTGAATACCGGCAATGGCCTGAATCTGCTCTTGGCCCAGGGCGTGGAACACCACCACTTCATCGATGCGGTTGATGAGTTCAGGCCGGAAGTGGTTGCCCACCACCTCCATGACCATATTTTTCATTACCTCATAATCGCTATCATCCCCCCCCATCCGCTGGATAATGTCCGAGCCCATGTTGGAGGTCATCACGATCACTGTGTTGCGGAAATCCACCGTGCGGCCCTGGCCATCGGTTAAGCGGCCGTCTTCCAATACCTGCAGCAGGATATTGAAGACATCCGGGTGGGCTTTCTCCACCTCATCCAGCAGCAGCACCGAATAAGGCTTGCGGCGTACGGCTTCGGTTAGGTAACCACCCTCTTCGTAGCCGACGTAGCCAGGAGGCGCACCGATCAAGCGGGCCACGGAGTGCTTCTCCATAAACTCCGACATATCGATACGCACCATCGCCTCTTCGGTATCGAACAGGAAGTTCGCCAGCGACTTACACAGTTCGGTTTTACCCACCCCGGTGGGGCCGAGGAACAGAAACGAACCGTTGGGGCGATTAGGGTCAGAAAGCCCGGCCCTGGAGCGGCGTACCGCATTGGCCACCGCCTCAACGGCCTCATCCTGGCCAATCACCCGCTGGTGCAACGCCTCTTCCATACGCAGGAGCTTATCGCGCTCGCCTTCCAGCATTTTGGAGACCGGAATGCCCGTCCAGCGGGAAACCACCTCGGCGATCTCCTCTTCGGTGACATTAGAGCGCAGCAGCTGATGGCTTGAGGTATCCGCTTCACCTTCCCCGCTTTCGGCAATTTTCTTCTCCAGCTCTGGAATCTTGCCATACTGAATTTCCGACATCCGACCCAAGTCGCCCTGACGACGGGCCTGTTCAAGGTCAATGCGTGCCTGCTCAAGCTCAGCTTTAAACTGAGCAGCCCCTTGAATACTGGCTTTCTCAGCTTTCCAGATTTCATCAAGATCCGCGTATTCGCGCTCTAGCTCGTGAATCTGGGTATTGAGTGCCTCCAGGCGTTTTTTGGTGGCCTCGTCGGTCTCTTTCTTAAGCGCCTCACGCTCCATTTTGAGCTGGATCAGACGGCGATCAAGGCGATCCATCGCCTCTGGCTTGGAGTCCAGCTCCATACGAATCCGCGAGGCGGCTTCGTCGATCAGGTCAATGGCCTTATCGGGCAACTGACGATCAGTGATATAGCGGGTCGAGAGCTTGGCTGCGGCAATAATCGCCGAGTCGGTAATATCCACGCCGTGGTGCACTTCGTAGCGCTCTTTCAAGCCGCGCAGGATCGCCACGGTGTCCTCTTCAGAAGGCTCATCAACCAGCACTTTCTGGAAGCGGCGCTCCAAGGCGGCGTCTTTCTCAATGTACTTGCGGTACTCATCAAGGGTGGTCGCACCCACGCAGTGCAGCTCGCCGCGGGCCAAGGCGGGCTTGAGCATATTGCCCGCGTCCATCGCACCTTCGGCTTTGCCTGCGCCGACCATGGTGTGCAGCTCGTCAATAAACAGGATCACCCGGCCTTCTTCCTGGGAAAGCTCCTTAAGTACCGCTTTCAAGCGCTCTTCAAACTCGCCACGGAATTTGGCACCCGCCAATAGCGAGCCCATATCCAGCGAGAGCACGCGCTTCTCTTTTAAGCCTTCCGGCACTTCGCCGTTAACGATGCGCTGGGCCAACCCCTCGACAATGGCGGTTTTACCCACCCCCGGCTCACCGATTAACACCGGGTTGTTCTTGGTACGCCGCTGCAGCACTTGAATGGTACGGCGAATTTCGTCGTCGCGGCCGATCACCGGGTCGAGCTTGCCATCCAGCGCGCGCTGGGTAAGATCCATGGTGTATTTATTGAGCGCTTCGCGCTGATCTTCGGCGTTGGCATCGTCGACGGTAGCACCGCCACGCAGGCTATTAATGGCGGCTTCAAGAGATTTACGGTTAATCCCCCGTCTTTAAGCAGCTTGGTAATCGCTGAATTCATTTCCAGCGCTGCCAATAGAACGAGTTCACTGGCGATAAACTGATCACCGCGCTTCTGCGCTTCGCGATCGGTTAAGTTAAAAAGCTTGATGAAGTCCCGCGATGGCTGCACTTCGCCGTCGAACTGCCCCCTTGGGTAGGTTATCCAACTGCTGCACCAACCATCGCGCAGACGCGAAGGATTGCCCTCGGCTTTTTCAATCAGGGCTTTAATACCGGTGTCTTTGGTGTCAAGCAGGGCCAGCAGCAAGTGCGCTGGGTCTAGCTGATTATGACCGCGGCCAACGGCCAGCGACTGCGCTTCGGCAATCGCACTTTGAAGCTTGGCGGTAAATTTATCAAAACGCATGGAATTCCTCCTGGGGTAGCCGTGCGTTTGGACGCACCGCGTGACCCGATAACGTGTCATTAGACGTGCTAAATCACTATTAGCTTGACAAGTTAAATGGCGTCAGTTCCATGCTTTTCAAGAGGTGGCAGTGTAAACCGCTGACTTATGGAAGCTTTAATTCACATTAATTGATCCAGATCACGCTTGCCATTCGCCCGGTTTTGCCACCATCACGACGGAAGGAGTAGAAGCGCGACTCGCAGGCAGTACAGAAGTGGCCGCCGCTTATGTGATTGACGCCCAGTGCCTCTAACCGAAAGCGCGCCAGCCGGTATAAGTCGGCCATATAATGCCCCAACCGGTAAGGGCTATGGTCAAAGGCGTCAGCGGTATCCGGGTGAACGGCAACAAAGGCGCCGTAAACCTCAGGGCCAACCTCAAATTGAGCGTTGGAGATAGCAGGCCCTAACCACACCAGAATATCGTCTGGGTCAGTGTTCATCGCGGCAATGGTTGCTTCCAGCACACCGCCCGCCAAACCGCGCCAACCGGCATGAGCAACCGCCACCTGGGTACCCGCTCGATTGCAGAACATCACCGGCAGGCAGTCTGCCGTCAGTACGACGCAGGCGTACTCATTGGAGGTCGCAAGGGCTGCATCCGCGTCGGCAGCCTCGGGCTGATAACACTGCTGCACACGGGCGCCGTGGGTCTGGTTCAGCCACAACAGAGGCCGCTCATCGCCAATTTCCTTTTGCAGCAAACGACGACACAACGCCACATGGTCAGCATTATCGCCGACATGGGAGGCGGTATTGAAAGCGGCAAAATCACCCTGGCTAGGCCCCGACTCACGGGTCGTCACAAAGGCACGCACGTTGGTCGGCGCTGGCCAGTCGGGCACTAAAAGCGTTGGCCGTAAATTAATGGCATCGCTCATCGCATAGTCTCATTATCTTCGCGCAGGTAATCCAACAACATTAACAAATCATCAGGGAGGTCTGCCTGAAACGTTAATGTTTCGCCGCTTACCGGATGTTTGAAAATCAACTTACGCGCGTGAAGGGCCTGACGAGGGAACTCACGCAGGATCTCTTTCAGCGGCTCAGCAGCCCCCGGTGGTAATTTGGCACGACCACCATACATGGGGTCACCAATTAACGGATAGCGAGCATGGGCCATGTGCACGCGAATTTGGTGGGTACGTCCCGTTTCCAACTTACAGCGCACATGAGTGTGAGCACGGAAGCGCTCAACCACGCGAAAATGGGTAATGGCAGGTTTACCCGAAGCCGTCACGGCCTGGCGTTTACGGTCTTTAGGGTGACGACCAATGGGTGCGTCAATGGTACTACCCGACACCGGCTTACCAATCACCACAGCATCGTACTGACGCGACACACTGCGCGCCTGCAACTGTTCAACCAGAGCCGTTTGGGCGGGCAGCGTTTTCGCTACCATCATCAAACCGGTCGTATCTTTATCCAAACGGTGAACAATGCCAGCCCGGGGCACTTCGGCAAGCGACGGCTGGTGATGCAGTAGTGCATTCAATAGTGTGCCATCCGGGTTGCCTGCGGCAGGATGCACCACCATACCGGCAGCTTTGTTGATGACCATCACCGTGTCGTCTTCGTAAACGATATCCAGCGCAATGTCCTGGGCTTCAAAGCGCGTATCGTCTTCGATGGTGGCCTGAAGCGCCAACACTTCATGGCCATGCAGCTTGGCTTTCGGCTTGGCTTGCGCGCCGTCCACCGTCAACTCACCAGCGTTAATCCACGCTTTTAAGCGTTCGCGGGAGTAATCGCTGAACAACTCAGCCGCCGCTTGGTCTAATCGCGCACCGGCCAACGTAGCGGGCACGCGCTGCGTGTCTTCAACTGTTCGAGACATGAAAAACCTCTTTTAGACGCAAAAACCCCAGCCCCGACATGGAAAAATAAGCTGTGACGACACCCGACGAAACGTCGCTAAGCCTGCGTTTTGAGCCGAGGTGTTTTATAGTGGGCGGACTGCGACCTATTCTACCATTTCTACTTATGGCCATCGTCGCTTTTTGGTGATCGAGGCTTGTTTGCAACGAGGATGATGATGCGCGTTATTTCAGCTGCCAACCGCTTTGGTGCTCTAGCCCTAAGCCTTGCCCTTCTAGCGGGCTGTGCGAGTAACGATACAAGTGAAGAAGAGGACGATGAATTTGCTGGGGTTCAGGAGCGTGAGCTCTATGAGCTGGCCCGCACAGCCCTCGACAGCAACCGCTACCCGATTGCGATAGAGCGTTTAGAAGCACTCGATACCCGCTACCCGTTTGGTGTCCATGCTGAGCAAGCACAGCTCGAGCTGATCTATGCCTACTATGAAAACAGCGATTGGGAAGAAGCCCGGGCAGCGGCTAGCCGCTTTATTCGCCTTCATCCTGACCATCCCCAGGTGGATTACGCGTACTACCTGCGTGGTCTTTCCGCCTGGCAAGCAGGCCGCTTCAGCCTGGAGCGCCTACGCCTGATTGATATTTCCAAGCGTGATTTGGGCGCTTCCCGTGATGCCTACAATGACTTCCGCGAGCTGATTCAGCGTTATCCGCAGAGTGAATACGCTGCTGATGCCCAGCAGCGTATCGTCTACTTACGTGAGTTGATGGCCCGCCATGAACTGCACGTTGCCGATTACTACCTGCGCCGCGGCGCTTATCTAGCAGCGGTTGAACGCGGCCGCTGGGTAATCGAAAACTACCCAGAGTCGAACGCTACCCGGGATGCCCTAGCCACCATGGTGGAAGGCTATCAAGGCCTAGACATGGATGACCGCGCCAATGAAGTCCTCGCAGTACTGCGCGAGAACGCGCCTGATCATGAGCAATTGCAGGGCAGCCGCTTTGTTCCCAAGCATTTAGGTCAAAATGATTAAACCATTGCGAGCTTTCAATCGCTAAAAGCTGTACAACACTTACCTACCAAACCACGCCTCGGCGTGGTTTTTTTATTCAAAAAGAACAGTAAGCGAATAACTTTAAAGGGGAAAATACAAACAGGATGGTGATATTATACAGATAACACTATTTTCTATACAAATATTGTACAACGGGGTATAATTAGCTCGTCTTACATGATAAAGCGTCTTAACGGCGCCTAAGGGAGCAATCAATGCCACTTCTTAACGCCGGTTCCAGCAACACCAAAATAAGCACGCGTTTAACGCTCGGTTTTTCTGCCTTACTCGGGCTGTTGGTTTTGCTAACAGCCGTAGGTATTTACCAAGTCAATCAAATTGATCGCGACTTAACGACCATTAATGATGTTAACGGTACCAAGCTTGGGTTTGCAGTAGATATGCGCGGCAGCGTGCATGATAGAGCCATTGCCCTGCGCGATGTGGTACTCACCCAAGACGATACTCGGTTAGATGCTTTACGCAGTGAAATGGAGCGCCTAAGCAGTGACTACGTGACGGCATCCGAAGGCGAACATCAAGTGTCTAGCGAGTACCCCAGCGGTCAAGAAGAGCGAAACATTCTAGACAGCATTGACGCCCAAGCCGCCACAACCCTGTCACTCACCCAGCAAGTCATGGAGTTTCGCCAAAAGGATCAATTTGCCGATGCACAGACACTGTTACTCGAAGAAGCGGGGCCTGCTTACGCCGAGTGGCTTAATCGCATTAATCAGTTTATCGAGCTTCAGCAAGCACTGAACGACACCACCACGGCAACAGCCCGCGATACCGCCTCCGGCTTCCAGATGCAGATGCTGGGGCTAACACTGTTCGCTTTACTGGTTGGCGGCTTGATTGCAGTGTTTTTATCCCGCCAGCTACTGCGTGAACTGGGCGCAGAGCCCCACGAAGTCAAAGCGTTTGCGGAAGCGATTGGCCGCGGCGAGCTAACCAGTCATGGGCAGCTTAAGAAGGGCGACACCCGCAGCATCATGGCGTCACAGGTCGCGATGGCGCATCAGCTACAAACCATTGTGACCCAGGTGCGCGCCTCAGCGGAGGCGGTGGCCAGCAACAGCGAGCAAATTGCTGAAGGCAATAACGACCTCTCTTCACGCACCGAGCAGCAGGCAAGTGCACTAGCGGAAACGGCCTCGGCAATGGAGCAACTCAACAGCACGGTAAAACTGAATGCTGATAATTCCGAGCAGGCCAGCCAACAGGCTACCAGCGCGTCCAGTACAGCCAAGCAAGGTGGTGAAGCGGTTAGTCAGGTCGTTGCTACCATGAATGATCTCAACAAAAGCTCACAGGAAATTGCCGGTATCATCTCCACTATCGATGCAATTGCTTTCCAAACCAACATTCTGGCGCTTAACGCCTCGGTCGAAGCCGCCCGTGCAGGCGAGCACGGCCGGGGGTTCGCAGTAGTCGCGGAAGAGGTACGCAGGCTCGCCCAGCGCAGTGCCGATGCGGCACGCGAAATTAACGCTCTGATTTCCAGCAACCTTGAGCGGGTAAACCACGGCAATGAGCGCGCTGAAGAAGCCAGTAAATCGACTGAAGAGATTGTCGCGGCTATCGAGCGGGTAACCAGTATCATGAAGGAGATTAGTTACGCCAGTGCTGAGCAGAGTACCGGTGTACAAGAAGTGGGCCGGGCGGTGACCGAGATGGATCAAGTCACTCAGCAGAACGCCGCACTCGTACAAGAGAGCGCCACCTCCGCCAATAACCTACGTCAGAATGCTCACTCTCTACTGCATGCCATGGAAGTCTTCAAGCTGCCGAAGACCCTTCAAAATGCACAGCCGCAGCACACTGCATTGGCACCTGCACCAGCACGCATTCCAGGCACTAACAAACCTACACTCGCGGCTGCGAAACCTCAGCCAAGCGAACCTAAGTGGGAAAACTTCTAAACTAATAACGATTTTGGCCGTTTATAGTGTAGAGAGAAATGGCTCCTAAGGGTTAGGAGCCGTTCTTTATTGCCTTGCCCGAGGTTGTAATGAAATCCACCCAAAGCCTTTTAATGGTTTTTTTGTTACCTATTTTAATGGTGGTACTACCTGCCCTGCTGATGCTGACAATCGCCATGAAGGTGCTGGAAGAACAGTCGCAGCAAAGCAACCTTTTACAGACCAATGATTTAGACACTTTGGTTCAAATGGCGACCTTTGATCGCCAGCTTAGCGACTTACACCAACGTATCACTGCTTTATTGATCGACACTGAAGTAACAAAGCTAAGTACTTCGCAACGCTATACGGCCTACAGTCAGATTGCGCAAGAGCTTAACCAGATCGGCCAAAGCGTGGACACCCTGGCGACCTCCCCCCTGCTTATCGACTTAAGCCAGGACAGTACCGGCGCCCTTCAAAGTGCGTTCCGGCAATATCAGCGTTTTGTCAGTATGGCCAATGAGTCAGCAGCACGAGAACTGGGCGACCCCGCCCTCTTCCTCAAAGAAGCGCAAAACCACTTCAACACCTTTACGCTATTCTCCCAGCAAATATTCGAAGCCTTAACCCTGCGTGCCAAGGAGCGTCATGACCTTTCATTTGATGCACTTACACGCTCTCATAGCACCACCATCTGGCTGGGCATTGCCATGATGGGTGTGCTTATCAGCGCAGCATTTTTTGCTTCCTGGCGCATCAATAAACGGTTGATGGTAGTGGGAGACGCTATTTTATCGCTTTCTAAGCGCCGACAGCCGTTGCCGGACTTCCACGCTATTGAGCAGATGAGACAGCAGCATAGCGGCCCCTTGAAGCGGATTGCCACCGCATTGATCGCGCTCAAGGATTCCGAGCAGCAGCGCCGTGAAGCCGAGCAAAAGATTCACCGGCTCGCCTATTACGATACGCTAACTAAACTACCTAACTGGCGCTTGATGAAAGAGCATCTACAGCATTCGTTGGATACCAACCAACAGGCCAGCACATTTGGCGCGCTAGTGTATCTGGGGATGGATAACTTCAAGCGCATCAACGATAGCAGCGGCCATCGCGTGGGCGATAACCTCCTCAAGCTTATTGCCCAGCGCCTTACCGACCTACAAGTCGAAGGCGCCACCATTGGCCGCCTTGGCGGCGATGAGTTCATGGTCATATTAGACGGCCTGGCTGGAGAACACCTAAAAGCGGCCGAAAAAGCCGAGGCATTGGCCGAACAGATACAGCACAAACTCAATCAGCCTTTCCAGCTAGAAGGGCAAGAACATTTTCTTAGTTTGAGCATGGGTATTGCACTGTTTAACGGGCCACAGCACACGGTCGACAACTTGTTTCAATATACCAACGCTGCCGTTCACTTAGCCCAAAAATCAGGCCCCAATAACATTCGTTTTTACGACCCAAAGGTACAAGCCGATTTAGAAGCCCGCATTGAGTTAGAGCATGATATGCGGCTGGCTATTGAGCGAGATGAATTTATACTCGTCTATCAAATGCAGGTAGACAGCCTTGGGCGGGCGATTGGCGCAGAAGCATTGATCCGCTGGCAACACCCGCGTCATGGGTTTGTCTCGCCGGGTACTTTTATCCCCCTAGCTGAGGAAACGGGTCTAATCATGCCGATTGGCAACTGGGTACTCGAAACAGCCTGTGAACAGTTAGTCATCTGGGCAAATGACGAAAACACGCAGCATCTAACATTAGCAGTCAACGTCAGCGCCAAACAGTTTCAACAGCCCGACTTCGTGGACACCGTTTGCGGCGTGCTAACCAAAAGCGGTGCTCCGGCCCACCGGCTAAAGCTGGAGCTGACAGAAAGTACTATGATTGGCGAAATAGATGACATCATTGCCCGCATGCACCGGCTGAAAGCGCTGGGAGTTAGCTTTTCCTTGGACGATTTCGGCACTGGCTACTCGTCGCTGCAGTACCTCAAACGGCTCCCTTTAGATCAAATCAAAATCGATCAATCGTTTGTGCGCAACCTGCATAAAGACACGGACGATAAGGCCATCGTACAAACCATTATTGCCATGGGGCGTTCGCTCGGGTTGCAGGTTATCGCCGAAGGTGTCGAAAACCAAGAACACTGGCGCCACCTAAACGAACACCAGTGTCATGCCTTCCAAGGATATTATTTTTGCAAGCCGGTATCCGCTGCAGAGATGATACAGCGCAGTTTGGCTGCACCACCAATGCTCGCCTAATACGGAGGTAGTCCCCGTCATAAAGGCTTACTCACCGGGCTGCCAACCATTGACGATCGGATAGCGGCGGTCGCGACCAAAGCCCCGAGGCGTCACCCGGACACCAATGGGCGCCTGGCGGCGCTTATACTCGCAGCGGTCAACCAGCTTCACCACTTTATAGACGTCTTCAGCGTCAAAGCCACCAGCGATGATCGCTTCAGCGCTCATGTCGCCTTCGATATAGCTTAATAGGATAGCGTCGAGCACGTCGTAATCGGGTAAAGAGTCGCTATCCTGCTGATCCGGCGCCAGCTCCGCACTGGGTGGGCGCTCAATGACCCGCTCGGGGATCGCAGGTGATTGCGTATTGCGCCAGCGAGCCAAGCGATACACCCAGGTTTTATACACGTCTTTGATGGCATTAAAACCGCCCACCATATCGCCATACAGCGTGGCGTAGCCCACCGCCATTTCGCTCTTGTTACCAGTCGTCAGTACCATCAAGCCTTTTTTATTGGAGATCGCCATCAGCAGTACGCCGCGACAGCGGGACTGTAGGTTCTCTTCGGTGGTATCTCGCTCAGTTCCCGCGAAGCTCTCTGCCAGCGTGCCCATAAAGGCTTCTACCATGGGCTCGATCGGCATGATCTCATAGTGGACGCCGAGCATTTTGGCCTGTTCTGCAGCATCCTGCTTGGAGATATCCGCGGTGTAGTGGTACGGCATCATCACCGCCTGCACCCGTTGAGGGCCCAGTGCGTCAACCGCAATCGCCAGCGAAAGCGCTGAGTCGATACCGCCGGAAAGCCCCAACACCACGCCCTCAAAACCGCTCTTGTTGACGTAATCGCGCACCCCGGTAACTAACGCACAGTAAAGGCTCTCTTCCGGTTCTACCTCGGGGTCAACCTCTCCGGCTTGGGGTTCCCAGACCGTCGCGCTGGTTTGCAAAAACTGAACTGGCATCAGGCCCGCCTGCCAATACGGTGCCAGCACCTGCAGCTCACCGCTGGCGTTAACACAGCAAGAGCCGCCATCAAAGACCAGTTCATCTTGGCCACCGATGGTGTTCACATACACAATTGGAAGCTGCGTATCCTGGGCGTGTTTCTCCAACAGGCGCAACCGTTCCGCGGGCTTGTCCTGGTGATAAGGAGAGGCGTGCAAGGAAACCAGCACCTCAGCGCCCGCTTGCGCGGCGGCCTTAACCGGCACGCCATCCCATAGGTCTTCGCAGATCACGATGCCCAGTTTGGCGCCTTTATGCTCATACACCAGCGTTTCAGTGCCGGGCGTGAAATAGCGCTGCTCATCGAACACTTGGTAGTTAGGCAGCGCCTGCTTGGCGTACTCAGCTTCCCACTGGCCGTTGTAAAGTAGGCCCGCCAAGTTGTAACAGCGACCTTCCCGCACGCCGGGATAGCCAATGATCACCAACACATCACTGGCGACCTTCGATGCCATTAGCGCGCGAGCTTCACGCAGGCGGGTTTCCATTGAGGGCGCAGCAGGTCTTCCGGTGGGTAGCCTGACAAAAAAAGCTCTGGAAAGACAACAATATCCGCCCCATGCTCAATCCGCGCTTCGCGCACTGCTTCAATCGCGCGTGCGGCATTGCCGGGAATATCCCCGACCAGAGGATCGAGTTGGGCCATTACCAGCGTTAAGTCTTGCATGGGCGTCAAAATCTCTTGAGAATCTTTAAAATAGGGTTACACCAACATAGTCGTATTGTCCCGCAAGGGCCGCCAACTGGCAAAGGCTGCGGGTCTATCCTAACGCCTTGTGCCTAGATTCCCACTTTGGGAGACACAAAAGGATGAACCTCTTGATCATTCGGCTGATTATCTTCGCCGTTATATTCTATGCCGGTTTAAAGCTATACGGCATATACCGGCAACGTAAGCTTGAGCATGAAGCGCAGCATAAAAAAGTCAACCGCCACGAGGGTGGCAAAATGGTGCGCTGCCGCTGGTGTGAGGTCCACGTTCCTGAAGACGAAGCACTGCGTGACCAGGAGCAGTGGTTCTGCTCCAGCGCCCATCGCGACCGCTACCTGCAGGAGCAGCAGGATAAAGACGGCACACCTTAAGCCTGTATTAGCCGCTCTGGCGTAAGTTGGTAAGGCGCGGGGTCAATTAGTGGCTCGCGCCCCAGCAGTTGATCCACCAGTAAATGGGTCGAAGCAGGCGCCAGCACCAAGCCGTTGCGATAGTGCCCGGCATTGACGAAGACGTTACTCCATTCAGGCAGCGCGCCGATAAAGGGAATGCCCGTTGGGGATCCAGGCCGCAGGCCGGCCCACTGGTGCGCTACCGGGTACGTTGCCAAAGCGGGCAGAATAGCTTCAGCACTCTGTTTTAGCGACGCCAATGCCGCCTCATCGGTGCGCTTGTCAAAACCCACCTCTTCCAGCGTAGAACCGACCAATAGCAAGCCATCTGCACGCGGAATAATATAGCGTCCATCTTTTAACACCACGCGCTGCAACAACCCTTTGGGTGTTTGGTAAGCGATCATCTGACCTTTAACGGGTCTTACCGGCAACTGCACATTCAACTGCGACAAGAGCTGCGCAGCCCAAGCGCCGCCGCAAACAATAATGCGTTCAGCCGTTATCGGCCCCTGAGACGTCACCACGCCTTCAACGATGCCCTCTACTTTGCCACCCTGTTGAATAAAACCACTGACCTCGCACTGCTCTTTCAGCGTTACCTGGGGCATCGCCGCTAACCGCGCCTTCAACGCCTTGGCTAAACGCGGATTGCGCACACTGCCCAGCGTCGGCATCCATAGCGCGCTATCGTCAGCCATTGCCACACCAGGTTCTTTAGCGTGAACAAAGTCTGCCCCTACCCGCTCTAGCGGTTTCCCCAGCTGGCGTGCCCATTGCAGCGCTTGGTCGGCATCGTCCACATTTAGGTAGAGCAGCCCTTTTTGACGATATTCGGGGTCAATACCGGTCTCTTCCAATAAGCGCAGGGCTAAAGAGGGGTAAACGCCTTCCGACCAGCGGGAAAGTTGCGATACCGCAGAGTCGTAGCGCCAGGGATAGAGCGGCGAAACGATACCACCGCCCGCCCAGGATGCCTCTTTACCGCACTCACCACGATCAACCAGTGTGACCTGGTGACCGGCATCGGCTAACTGCAGCGCTGTCATCATACCGATCACGCCGCCGCCAATAATTAAGAAATCGCTCACAAAATTGTCCGTTTTGGCTTACATAAAAAAAGCGTAGCGCCGCCTAGGATGACCTATTAACGACGATATGTTCGCTACTGGTAAAGGAGAGTGAGCATAGCGCGGGCGATAACAAGGTCAAGTGAGGAGAGGCGATGAGCAGTTTCCATATCAAGACGCACACCACACCTGAAAACGGGTTTACACTGCTCGAGCTACTGATCACCCTGCTGTTGGTTGGAATCATCGCCGCCTGGGGGCTACCCAATTTTCAAGCATTGGGGGAGCGTACCGCACAGACTAGCGAGGTCAATCGATTCCAGAGTGCGTTTTCGTTCGCGCGTAATACAGCGATTAGCCAACGCCGCCAGCTGACGCTTTGCCCAGCCTCGCAGAACCGTGAGGCTTGCGCTAATGACTGGGGTGGAGAGCTTATGATTGTGGGGCAATAAAACCGATAGCATCACTGAAGAAGACATTTTGCGCATTGTGCCCGCGCAACAAGGCACACAAGTGACCTACAACCGGGGCTGGTCGCGCATCCGTTACAGCCCGCTGGGCTATACCAGCGGTTATAACGGCAGTTTTGCTATTTGCTCAACCAGCGGCGCCGTGGGCTCTAAGGGTAAAAAGCTGGTACTTAGCCAATTAGGGCGGCTAAGGATTGATGAAGCGCCTATCGACTGTTAATCATTAGGCGCTTCAACTCATTCACGGCGTTGTGACAATGGTTTTAAGCAATACCGTCTAAATAGCGCTCGGCATCCAGCGCTGCCATGCAGCCGCTGCCAGCTGAAGTGATTGCTTGACGATAAATGTGATCCATCACGTCGCCGCAGGCAAATACGCCCGGTACGCTGGTCGCGGTTGCATTCCCTTCAAGGCCTGAGTGCACTTTGATATAACCGCCGTTCATGTCCAGCTGACCTGCAAAGATCCCTGTGTTGGGGCTATGGCCAATGGCAATAAACAGTCCAGGCGCATGGATCTCTTTGCTTGAACCATCTTTAGTGGATTTAACCCGAACACCTGTAACACCGGAGTTATCGCCGAGCACTTCTTCGACTTCCTGGAACCACTCAAGAACGATTTTGCCCGCCTCAGCTTTCTCGAAAAGCTTATCTTGGAGGATTTTTTCCGCCCGCAGTGTGTCACGGCGGTGTACCAGGGTCACTTTGGAAGCGATGTTAGAGATAGAGCGCCTCTTCCACGGCGGTATTGCCGCCGCCAACCACAATGACTTCCTGATTGCGGTAGAAAAACCCGTCGCAGGTAGCGCAGGCCGACACCCCTTGGCCCATAAACTGCTGCTCAGTGGGCAGACCCAGGTAACGGGCACTCGCGCCGGTGGCCACGATCAACGCATCGCAAGTATAAATACCGCTATCGCCTTTTAAGGTAAACGGTTTTTCGCTTAAGCTAACCTCATTGATGTGATCAAACAGCACCTCTGTATTGAAACGTTCGGCGTGCTGCTTCATGCGCTCCATCAACTCCGGCCCCTGTACGCCTTGAGCGTCGCCGGGCCAGTTATCCACATCGGTTGTGGTGGTCAGTTGGCCACCCGCCTGAATACCGGTAATTAGCAGCGGCTTCAGGTTGGCCCGAGCAGCATAGACGGCAGCCGTATAGCCTGCGGGACCGGATCCAAGAATAATCAAACGCTCATGACGAGTTTCCATGACACCACCTTGTAAATATCTGACTGATAGCTTTGTCGCTAGCTGTGTTAATAGCTTTGAAAAAATTAGCCACAGAGTCTGCCTGAAATGGTGCCAAGTACAAGCTATTGCAAGGTTTCATCTACGCTATTAGGCGAAGAAACCTTGAAAGCCTCTGTGCAAAGACCCATGTGTTATTACTAAATCAACGCCATACTGGGGGGAAATCTATACTAAAGAAAGATCGTGACCGTCATGCTGAGCGCTGCGCTCAGCAACCAGAGGAGAGAGATATGAGCAAGATACCCGATACGCTAAACACCCTAGAGGTTGGTAGTAAAACCTATCACTACTACAGCCTGCCCCACGCGGCCGAGACCCTGGGCAGCATTGACCGGCTACCCAAGACGCTCAAGATTCTACTCGAAAACCAGCTGCGCTTCGCCGACGACGAAAGCGTAGATCAGGAAGATATGCAGGCCCTGGTCGACTGGCAGGCCGAGGGCAAATCCAGCCGCGAAATCGGCTACCGCCCGGCGCGGGTACTCATGCAGGACTTTACCGGCGTGCCCGGTGTGGTGGATTTAGCCTCCATGCGCGCCGCAGTAGAAAAGCTGGGCGAAGACCCGGCGAAGATCAACCCGCTTTCCCCCGTCGATCTCGTTATCGACCACTCGGTAATGGTCGATAAGTTCGGCAACCCGGCTGCATTTCAAGAGAACGTCGATATCGAAATGCAGCGCAACCGCGAGCGCTATGAGTTTCTGCGCTGGGGCCAGCAGGCGTTTGATAACTTTAGCGTCGTTCCCCCCGGTACCGGTATTTGTCACCAGGTCAACCTGGAGTACCTAGGCAGAACGGTATGGACGAAGGACGAAGACGGCAAGACCTTTGCCTACCCCGACACCCTCGTGGGCACTGACTCTCACACCACCATGATCAACGGCCTGGGCGTGCTTGGCTGGGGCGTGGGCGGTATTGAAGCCGAAGCGGCCATGCTCGGTCAGCCGGTGTCGATGCTGATCCCCGAAGTGATTGGCTTTAAATTAACCGGCAAGCTACGCGAAGGTATTACCGCCACTGACCTGGTACTCACCGTTACCGAGATGCTGCGTAAAAAAGGCGTGGTGGGTAAATTTGTCGAGTTCTACGGCGATGGTTTGAAAGACCTGCCGCTGGCGGATCGTGCCACGATCGCCAATATGGCCCCCGAGTATGGTGCTACCTGTGGTTTCTTCCCAGTGGATGAAGAAACCCTGAACTATATGCGCCTGACGGGGCGTGAAGATGAGCAAGTCGCCCTGGTGGAAGCCTATAGCAAGGCCCAAGGGCTGTGGCGTGAACCTAATGACGAGCCGATCTTCACCGACGCCCTAGCACTGGACATGACCGAGGTAGAGGCCAGCCTGGCCGGCCCCAAACGTCCTCAGGATCGCGTGGCGCTGAAAGACATGGCGGCGGCCTTTGACAAGTTCATGCAGGAAGACGTCAACGCGGATGCCAACGCAAAGGGGGAACTCTCTTCTGAAGGCGGCCAAACCGCCGTGGGGGTGAGGCGCAGCTTCGAGCATGACACCAGCCAGGCCGTTACGCTTGATGACCATGATTTCAGCCTTGACCCCGGGGCGGTGGTGATTGCGGCGATTACCTCGTGCACCAACACCTCCAACCCCAGCGTGATGATGGCCGCTGGGCTGCTGGCACGTAAAGCGCGTGAAAAGGGGTTAACCACGAAGCCCTGGTGAAAACCTCCTTAGCACCAGGTTCCAAAGTGGTCACCGATTATCTGGAAGCCGCTGAATTAAACGATGACTTGGATGCACTGGGCTTCAACCTCGTCGGCTACGGCTGCACCACCTGTATCGGTAACTCCGGCCCGCTGCCTGATGAGATCGAAAAAGCGATCAACAGCGGCGATCTTGCCGTGGCCTCGGTGCTCTCCGGTAACCGTAACTTTGAGGGCCGTGTACACCCGTTGGTCAAAACCAACTGGCTGGCCTCGCCGCCCCTGGTGGTGGCTTACGCCCTGGCGGGTAATGTCCAGCTTGACCTTACCCAGGCGCCGTTGGGCAAAGATAGCAACGGCGACCCGGTCTACCTCAAAGATATCTGGCCCAGTCAGGCCGAGATTGCCAGCGCCGTCGAGCAGGTCAACACCGCCATGTTCCGTAAAGAATACGGCGCAGTGTTTGAGGGTGACGATGTCTGGAAAGCCATCGACGTGTCAGAAAGCAAGGTCTATCAGTGGCCTGAATCCACCTACATTCAGCACCCGCCCTTCTTTGAAGGCATGGGCCGCGAGCCGGATGCCATCGAAGATGTGCACAGTGCCCGCGTGCTTGCCATGCTGGGTGATTCGGTGACCACCGACCATATCTCCCCTGCCGGTGCCATCAAGCCTGACAGCCCCGCCGGGCGCTATCTGCAAGAACACGGCGTCAGGCCGGTCGACTTCAACTCCTACGGCTCACGCCGGGGTAACCATGAAGTCATGATGCGCGGCACCTTCGCCAACGTGCGGATCAAAAACGAGATGCTCGACGGTGTGGTCGGCGGTGAAACACGCCACGTACCCAGCGGCGAGCAGATGGCCATTTACGATGCGGCCATGAAGTACAAAGAGGAAGGCAAACCGCTCGTCGTGATCGCCGGTAAAGAGTACGGCACCGGCTCCTCACGGGATTGGGCGGCCAAAGGCACCCGTTTGCTGGGCGTTCGCGCGGTGATTGCCGAATCCTTCGAGCGCATCCACCGCTCTAACCTGATCGGCATGGGCGTTGTACCGCTGCAGTTTGCCGAAGGCGAAAGCCGTAAAACGTTGGGGTTAACCGGCGATGAAGAGATTTCGATTGCCGGATTAAGCGACCTGACGCCAGGTGGCACGGTCAAAATCGTGATCAAAAATGCCGACGGGGAACGTAGCGTTGATGCCAAGTGCCGAATTGATACGGTAAACGAGCTGGCTTACTACCGTCACGGTGGTATCCTTCACTACGTGTTGCGCAAGATGATCGGCGCAGCCTAAAAGGGTAAAACCTACCAATGCTTGCATGCCCCCACCTCGGTGGGGGCTTTTTTTAGCCGAGTGATTAAAAAGCGCGACGGCGATAGGTGCGATAATCTGGCGACCAGGACGCCTTTTCAATCAGTTCCCGTAGCGTCGTACCACTGGTTTTCAGTGCCACGCCATTCTGCTGTGCCTGGGCAGCCACTTCAAAAGCAATCGACTTGCTGATATCGCGAATACGCGATAGCGGCGGCAGCAAAGCACCCTTGCCCTCTTTAACCAGCGGCGCTTCACGGGCCAGCGCACGCGAGGCACTCATCAGCATCTCGTCGGTGACGCGATTGGCACTGGCAGCAATCACCCCTAAACCGATACCTGGGAAGATATAGGCGTTGTTGCATTGGGCAATCGGGTAAGTGCGGCCGTTATAAACTACCGGCGCAAAGGGGCTACCCGTGGCGACCAAAGCTTGGCCATCGGTCCAGCGAATAACATCCTCTGGCACGGCCTCTGCCTGGGAAGTAGGGTTAGACAGCGGCATGATGACTGGGTGCTCACAGCCCGCGTGCATGGTGCGCACCACCTGCTCGGTGAAGATACCGCGCTGGCCGCAGACACCGATCAACACTGTTGGTTTGATCTGAGCGATCGTCTCTTCCAGACCCTGGCCATTCCACTCGGCGACTAGCGAAGGGTCGTGGGCTAAACGGCGCTGGAAGTCGCGCTGCCACTCTTGATCGCTGGTCATCAAGCCTTCGCGATCGACAATGTAAATGCGCGACCGGGCCTCGCTTTCGGTCAAGCCCTCCGCTTCCATCGCTACGACCACTTGCTCGGCGATTCCACACCCCGCCGAACCGCCGCCCACAAACACCACACGCTGCTGGGCAATGGTCTCTTCCCGGGCCTGACAAGCCGCCATTAGCGTACCCACTACCACAGAAGCAGTCCCCTGCACATCGTCGTTGAAGCAGCAAAGCTCGTTGCGGTAGCGCTCTAGCAGCGGCACCGCATTGGCCTGGGCAAAGTCTTCAAACTGCAGCAGTACGTTAGGCCAGCGGCGCTTCACAGCAGCGATAAATTCCGCCATGAAAGCATCGTACTCTTCCTGCCCTACCCGCTCGTGGCGCCAGCCCATGTACATGGGATCATCCAGCAGTGCTTTGTTGTTAGTGCCCACATCAATCATGATCGGCAGCGTGTAGGCGGGGCTAATACCGCCACAGGCGGTATACAACGCCAGTTTACCAATCGGGATACCCATGCCCCCGATGCCCTGGTCGCCGAGGCCTAGAATGCGCTCACCATCCGTCACTACGATCACTTTGACGTTATCTTTGGTGGCGCTACGCAGAATATCATCCATATGTTCGCGGTCAGGATAGCTAATAAACAGGCCGCGGTGGTTACGGTAAATGTTGGAAAATTCCTGACACGCCTGCCCCACCGTAGGGGTGTAAATAATCGGCAGCATCTCTTCAAGATGCTGGGAAACCATACGGAAATAGAGTGTTTCGTTGTCGTCTTGAATGGCGCGCAGGTGGATGTGCTTTTCGAGGTCGCTATGGCATTGTTGGTACTGGCGGTAGACCCGCTCTAGCTGATCCTCAATGGTTTCTACCTTCTGCGGCAGCAAACCAATCAGGTTAAACGCCAAGCGCTCCTGCTGAGTAAACGCGCTGCCTTTGTTCAATAGCGGCATTTCGAGCAAAGAAGGACCGGCGTAAGGAAGGTATAGGGGGCGTCTACTCTCGGTAGTCATAAGCACTCTCTTTTTTATGTCAATCACTGCTGCAATGCAGCAACATCGGGCGTTTGCGGCGTTTGAGCGTAATGTAACATGCTCCTGCGACAAAGGTGGAAGAGAGCGACCATGTTGATAAAAAAACGCCTCGGTTTAGGAAGCCTAAACCGAGGCGTGATGGCGCGATTAACTAGTGATCTAACGATGCCCTAGCAAGTTTTAGCGGTGGGTTTGCGCCCCTCCACGCCAGCGAAGAAGAATGGCCGCAGCTTAACGCCAAACATGTTGCCCGCAAACGCCGCTACCAACCACACCCAACCGTGAAGGCTGCCAGAGGCAATACCGCTGAAGTAAGCGCCAATATTGCAACCAAACGCTAAGCGCGCGCCATAACCTAGCAAGATGCCGCCGATGACCGCGGCCAAGATAGATTTCAGCGGGATTCTGAAGTTAGGTGCAAAGCGACCCGCCAAGCTGGCGGCAGCCAGCGCGCCCAGCATAATGCCGACATTCATTACCGTAGTGATGTCGCTCCATACGCTGGCTTCAAGGGCCGCTGCGTTACCAGGGGACTGCCAATAGCCCCACTGGCTGACATCGCCGCCCACCAGTTCAAAGCCTTTAGCACCCCACAGCGCAAACGCAGAGGTAATTCCCCAAGGGCGGCCTGCCAGTGCCAAGGTGGCAAAGTTGAGCAACGCCAACGCCACCGCGCCCGCCACTAACGGCCAAGGCCCAGTTAACCAACGCGCATACCCATGCTTATCGACCATGGGCGCCTGCTCTAACTGACCGTGACGACGCTTCTCCATCACCCAGGTAAACGCCGCAATAGCCGCAAACAGCACCAGGCTAATAGCGATCCCCCCACTGACCCCGGCGACGTTAACCAGCGATACCGGTTGAAAGGCCGGTAAGCTCTGCCACCAGGCAAAATGCGCCGAGCCAATCACCGAGCCGACAATAAAGAACACCAGAGTGATCAGCATGCGCGCGTTACCACCGCCTGCGGTAAACAGCGTGCCAGAGGCACAGCCGCCGCCTAACTGCATGCCCACACCGAACAGGAACGCCCCTACCAACACAGAAATACCAATGGGCGCCACAAAGCCCGACACCTCGTTGCCAAACAGGGAACCCGCCCCCAAGGCAGGGAAAAACAGCACCACAGCAATCGCCAGCATCACCATCTGGGCACGCAGGCCACGCCCGCGCCGCTCAGTAATAAATACCCGCCACGCTGAGGTAAAACCAAAGGCAGCGTGATACAGCACCATGCCAAATAGCCCGCCGACAATCATCAACAGGCCAATGTTGGCGTCAAAGACAACCCCAATAAGCAACGCACCCAGCACAATCGCCGCTGTGGCTATCAGCGGCACGCGATAGCTCTGCGGCGCAGCAACCGTCGTTGTAGACATACATTCACCTTTTGCAGCACCAAAAGCGCCTGTTAACAAACAGGCGCTTTTGGTAGACATGGACAATAGTTATAAGCCTAACGATAGCTGTAGAGCGCGGGAAATTCTTTATTTAAAGGTAGTTATATCTTTGGGGAATATATGGATGATGGAGCAACGCACCAGTCTAGCGCAAGAATCACCCTGCTATAGCAACCTAAAAGAATGCAGTACTTTGAATATTGTGGCGCTCTGTTCCTCCCACGACGCAGTAAAGGTGTTTATCATTATTCTATAGTGCCCATTAGGAGCGGCTAAAGAAGCAACGAGGGTAGATGTTTCTTGATCGCCATCTACAATGTTTACGACTTGATAAAGACACTCGATGTCTTTTACTCCGCAATTGGCCGAGGTCGATACAAAAATATCGCCCGGCACATGATATTGGAAACTGCTTTCAAGCAATAAACCGTACTCTTCTAAGGTAAGAGAGGCATCATTCTGATCGAAACCAATGAACATTTCTAACTCACCTGTTTCACTCTTTGTTCTTAAAATATAGTCTTTCCCGCTGGGCGCATAAATGGCCCAGGTAAGTGGAACGGATATAGCGAACTCGCCATTGGTAATTTTTTTGTTGCGTCGCTACTGATCACTTCAGAGTTATTGGCATCCTCTGTGGAAGCGATGGCTTTTTCTTTACCAACAGGAAGGTCTTTAACTTGAAATAAAATAACAACAAGCACGGCGATATTATATGCTTTGAGGAAACGCCTAACGTTTCTACCAGATTTGGGTAGGCAGAAAGGAAGCGCCATCAATGATGGGATTAAAATAGCCGTTAAGATAATATCTACAATCAATCCCTCGTAGCTAACATAACCATTAGGAGTCGCGAGTGTAAAGACCGCACAAGTAAGAAACAGCAAGATGGCAATAAGTAGTCGCATATTTTGTCCTTGGTGTAAGACAGAGCTTAGTCGTAGCCTAATTGTCTTCTTGATTGCAGATAATAAGTGAACTAATTACGAGCTAGCCACCTGCTAAAAGCCCTAGTGATTCGACGTAAATGAGAGTAAGCGTAAACTGGGCATTCGGTTCCCCTTGGCGGGCGGCAAGATCAAACCAGCGAATGGCGTCGCTCCGGCTCTCGGGAATGCTTTCGCCGCGAAGGTACATACTGCCTAAATTGTATTGGGCCATAGCATTGCCCTGAATGGCCGCTTGTTGATACCACTGCAGGGCGAGTACGCGGTTAATAGGCACGCCTTCACCAAACTGGTACATAGCGCCTAGCATGGTTTGAGCATCAGTATCTCCCTGTTCGGCGGCAAGACGGTACCAGTGCGCCGCTTCATGATCGTCTCGTTCAACGCCTGGGTTGTAACGGTACATAGCCCCCAGGTTGAATTGAGCCATGACGTCACCCTGCTCTGCGGCGCGACGGTACCACATCATCGCTTTTTCTGGGTTTGGGGGAATACCTGCACCAAAATCATACATATAGCCTAATTCAAACTGTGCATCAGCATCGCCCTGCTCGGCGGCCAGCCGAAACCAGTCTGCCGCTGCTCGCGCGTCTTGCTCAACGCCTTCTCCGTCTCGGTACATGATGCCCGTGTTGAACTGGGCAGAAATATGGCCTTGCTCAGCAGCCTGGCGATACCAACCCAACGCCTTGCGGCTATTTTGAGCAACGCCCAGGCCGGTATCGTACCGGTAGCCCACTCTAAACTGCGCATCGGCATCCCCTTGTTCTGCGGCCCGGCGATACCACTCAGTCGCGGTATCCTCATTCTGGGTAACGCCCTCGCCATTGGCATACATATACCCCAGTTGGTTTTGAGCGCCCATATGGCCGTTCTCAGCCGCAAGATTAAATAGCCTTAAGGCGTCACTCATGCTTTGAGTAACGCCTTCGCCCCGATAGTAAAGCCAGGCTAAGTTATTATAGGCATCAACCACTTCTTGGTCGGCGGCTAACTGAAACCACTCGATGGCTTTACTAAAATCCTGTACTACGCCTTCGCCATCGCGATACATAACACCTAAGTTATACTGTGCATCGGGAACACCCTGTTCAGCGGCGAGAAAATATAGCTCGGCCGCGTCACTAGAGCTTTGAGGGAGCCCAATGCCTAAGTAATACATCCCTGCCAGCATAAATTGGGCGTCAGGATGCCCCTGTTTTGTCGCGAGTCTAAGCCACGTGATGGCTTTGTTAGTATTTTTGGATACGCCATCGCCGTGACGATACATAGCACCAAGCTGATACTGTGACTCCGAATCACCTTGCTTAGCGCGTGCGACAAGCTGATCAAAACCTGCATTAACTTGATCGTCAGTATAAGCGCTAAGCGCTTCATTCATCGGCTGGGCTAATGCGGGTGAGGAGCATAAGAAAAGGGTGAGACTCAGAAGTGATATAGCAATAAGGTGAGGCATGGCATGCAATCCCTGCACTGATCTTAATTCTACTTATCTTCTCAGACTATTTGTTGGATTTCTATACAAACCACTCATTTTCTTGATCTCATGACTCCCACAAGGGCCTGAGTAACAAGGATCAAGAAATAAACAGAGGCGCTAACCGCCTTTGTAACAGCCTCGTGGTCAGCAAACTCCGAGGCTTAGTTCAGCATGATCGTTTTACCCGTACTACGACGCCGCTTAAGCTGCCGAATTCTTTATAGCCTTTTCATCTCGCCAATAGGTGTTAGCCACTCTCTTAGAGCGTAAAAAATAAAGAGTCCAGATAACTGACCATACCAGATTAAAAATGGAAGGTGGGATTCTCATCGCAAGGAAATACTCCCCAGCTTCAGGTGGCATAGTCACAACACAGAAGGCAAGAAGGCTAGCGTTCAACAAAGGGCCGGAAAGCCATATTAGCAACACGACGATGTAACGCGTAACTTTCTTATTACTCGCATATAAAACAACTACCATGCATAAATGGCAAAACACAAAAAAAGAAGTGTAAGGCACAGTTTCTAAAAATAATTAAACCAATCAGCATTTTCAACAACATCCTGTTCTCTTAAAAACTCTAGAATTTTGACCACAAAGATAAATGGAAGAATGATGCATACAACCCATATATAAAACATCAACCAACCACCTACCTACACCTACTGGCTTGTTGGGGTAAGGTAAGTCCCTCTCAGTCATTTCGATCCCTCTCTTCATTGATCCAAAAATGGTGATAGCGAATCTTACCACACTCACCCACTAGCATCCTCATAATACTTCGCCACAATTTTTTAAATACACTAATTTTTCTATAATCTCAAGTAAAATCCACTTTGCCTTAGCCATGGACGGTTTGAAGTGGCAATATCTATATATCGACAACCATGGTGCGAGGGGCAAGCAATACCAACCTTCGAGTAGAGAAGCCACTAAAGCGTCTAACGATTTACTTGAATAGTTTGTGACCAACCTTTTTTAGGTACAGACTGCCCCATTTCGGTTTGATTATTGTCGACTTTATTCAATCTTTGCCCATGCAGTAGGTATCGTTGTCATGCACGGTATGGGTTTCACCGCAGTCGAAATCTTTTTGGGCATGGAGCCAAATTTGCTCCTCGCCGGTGGCATCCTCAAGTCAGGCCAGTAGGGCAAACGCTGGGTTTTCCAGTGCTCGTCGAAGGTGCCTTGATAACTGACCCGGGGCTCCCACCAAGGGGCAATGGACCCAAAGCCTGCCGGAGCCGGACGATCAAAGGGTGAGGTGACCAGGGCATCGGGATCTTCAAGCTGGGGAGCGGGTAGCCGTGTGACGGCGTTAAGGTCGGGTTTTAAATACCGGGCAACCTCGCTGGACACCCGCTTATAGTCAGCGCGTGATGGCAACCAGCCCCGCCCAGCGGGGTTGTCGCGGTAGTAGAGCGTGTTGGTGAGGGTGTCCCCGTCGGGCAGGCTGTAGTGCCCACCGAAGGCATAGCGGTAGTTCAGCGGGACTTCGCTCACCGGAGTGGGGTCAGTAACCCGCCAGCCGCCGAGCAGCTGCCAGCGGAACTCCCGTGGCCCGCGCACGATCAGGCGTTTGTCCACAGAGCCCACCTGCACCCGCACCTGCCAGGTGCTGCGCGGCTGGCCTGTGGGCGAGAGCAGGGTGCAATTCCCGCCAATTACAAACCGTTATACCCTGGATTCATGAGCTGACACAGAATTCTGACACTACCGACGAAGAGCCTTTATTATCAATTTTTCAAAGTAGCCAACCTAGGTGGTTCATCATATGAGAACTTAAAATCGTATTGGCCATCATTTTGAACATCAAGGTCGCAGATAGTCCAGGCTCGGCTTTCCCTATCGTTCTGAGCCATAACCTTGCGGAGTTCTTTAAAAGCATTAGTGGTATCAACTCCTAAGCGTAACTCATACAATTCATCACCAATAAATACTTTCCCTTCGGGCTAATGACTAATTCACCTTCAATATCATCAATTTCAATATTCAGCTGAATTTTATCCCACTTGTGAGGTACTAAAAGCAAGACCTCCTGAACTACATTACCCTGTAGATTAACACTCATTTAAAACTCCCATCCATCACGATTAAAAATCTAAAAATGAGCCTGAATCATCCACTTCTCTTTTATTTTTACCTTGCATGTCGTCAATTATCAGTGAATTAATAAAGCTATTGAGACTATCCGACACTACAAATAGAGAGCCATCATCAGTTTCAGCCTCATGAAACCAAAAATAAATACCACCGCCAGCGCTTGACACGCATATCTGACTGCCTCCAATAGATTCACCAATTGTTACAAAACCAGCCGGAATCTGATCTTTATACATCACATTTTTCTTTATTAAATTATTCTTTCCACTTAAACCATAAAGAATCTCCAATGACTGAAAGCCATCTTCTGAATCAATCGGAGTTTTTTGTTTTGGCTTAAACATAGTCCCATTATCAAAAACAATTGAGCCATTATAATCATTTAACAGCAACACATAATCATCTGGTAGTCTGATATCGAGCTCTGAGCATACTTGCTCATAAGAACATTGCTCAATTGAATCATCTTTCAATGCCCTTGCCCCAAGGTTCCTTAAAATTTCACTGTACATTAAAACCCTCCTCTAAGATCTTATGCAGATCCTATATGCGGTATATTTCCGTGCAACTTTGTAGGAATAAACTGTATTGTCACATTATCTAGATGATGTAGTGCTGTCCCCCTATGCCAGGTATAATTATCGCACTTGACCTCTTCGCTGCGGTCGTTGAGGGCCAGTAGGTCGAGGTCTTTTTGGACGAGGAGCCAGCCTGCTCCTCGCCGGTGGCATCTTCAAAGCGCAGTTCGTTAAAGCCTTTGCTTTTATGGCTCTGGGTGCGGATCACCATGCGGGTTTTGTTGGCCGGTAGCGGTTAAGGTGGCGTGTTCACCGCATAAAAGGTGTGCCCGGTGATCAGCGACTGATCTGGGTCAGGCCGCCCCTGGGGATCGCGATGCTGCCGTAGCCGCCGCCCGCCCAGCCTTGAACCACGCGTATCCAACGGCTTCGTTAGAATCGGTCTGAATTCAGACGGGACGAACGGCTGACACAGAATTCTGAACACTACCGGTCTGCATGATACAGGCTTTTGAATACATTACTCATAGGCAGTTACAGAACTTGGTTCACAGGCTCATATTTCAGACGTCAACAGTCCGAAAGCCTGAAGGTTGTGACGATCGAAAAGCTCCGGGTAGTCACCTCGAAGTATATCCTCAATCTGCCTTGGAGGCTCGTCTTTGATACTACTCATTCTCAAGCATTGTGATCAATCCGAAATCTTTAATTTGCTTGGCGAAATCAAACGGGGACTTTCCACTATCATTTTTATGGTTGGGGTTTGCGCCGTGCCTTACAAATAGATCGACTGTTTTATAGTTCCCTCTGGCATTAAAAACCGCTGTCCACAAAGGCTCATTTCCGTACTTATCACTGATAGAAAAGTTTGCCCCACCTTCAGCTAAAATCTCGGCAACCTCAAACGCTCCATTGGCAGCAGCATAGTGTAAGGGAACCATTTCCTTCGGATCCTGGCTATCTACATCCGCTCCTCTGGAAATTAGGTCCCGGGCGCACTCAAGGCTATTGTAAGCAGCAGCCTCATGAAGCAGTGTTTGTCCATCTTCGTTTTCTGCGTTTACATCAACGCCATCAATTAAACGAAGATAGTCTTGGTAGTTCTTTAATCGGATCGCCTGAAAAACATCTTCAATACTCATATTTAGTCGACCTCGTACTTACGGCTCCGGTTTGCACTAGGAGATTCCGGCTGATAATTATTTGGGTCTCTATAAAACGTCATGAACTCTTCCTTCGTGATCTTATCATCCATGTAGTCCTTGTGTAGTTTTCGATATTCGTGACCAGGCTTATGCCCCATATCCCACTGACCAGCCCTTGACTTCGAAGTGTCCCATTCTAGTAACTCACCTGTATTCGGATCATAGATATTTCCGTCAGGTTGCTTCGCGTTCTCCCATACATCTTCAACCTGACCCTTACCGTACTTAGGCCTTCTCTTAGAGTCAGAGTAGGGGTTTTAACTGGAACATCAATATCCCCTCCTTGCCCAGTTTTTCCTCGCCCCGCAATCTGCCCCCCCTTCCTCAGGCGCCGGTGGTGGCACATCCGCCTTAGTCGAGGTGTCGTCAGTGCTACTAGACGAATCTCTGTCAACCCTCTTGGGCTTTTTGAAACCGCCAAACACCTTGTTAACAAAGGAACCGAGAGAGCGCCCGATGGGCGTAGCATCAAGTAACACAGGCAAAATGGCCTGGCCGTATTGGCCTGACCTGATGCCATCTCCCACTCCTTCAAGCAGCTGTGCTCCCGCTATAACGGGGTTAAAACCAATAAGAAAATCAACCCATGTCCCTTTGCCATTGGCACGCGCGGTCTGCCGTCCAACGTTCTCTCGCAACTCTCCAACACTGGCGGTAGCTTCATTGATGTAGTCTATCAAATCATGCAGCTCATCATCCGTGAGGGTGCCGTTGCGAGAGGCCTCCATCATCGCTTGCTGCTGGTGCTCCACCGTCTGGGAAAGCTCCTCTACCTGCGCCCGCAACGCCAGGGCTTGTTCCGAGGTTTTGCCTGTGGGGTTGTCGTTCAAAGCCTCTCGTAGTTCGCCTACGCGTTCCAGGTTGGCTTGTGCCTCTTGCTGTAATTGCTCGGCCACGCTGAGTGACTCGCTGGTCTCTTCGGGCTGGCTGTTGACGGTCTCGGTGTTGGTGTGGACATAGCCCTTGGCGCCGCCTACCCCGGCGGCGTTGCAGTTGATCGTGCATTCGCTGCCGTCATGGACAACCGGTTGGCCGTTGGCTTTGACGTTGTCCTGTCCGGTCAAGAACAGCACGTGACCACTGCCTTGGGAGGTGCCGGAGCCCACCCCCGAGCCGTCGTTGCCCTCGGTGCCTTGGCACAAATCGCCGACCCGGTAGGTGCGCTGCCCGGCGGTGATCACGTTGGGCGAGTAGTTCACAGGGTTGCCGAGCGTCGCCTCGGAATCGAAACCCACGATTTTATCGCCCACCTGACAAAAATCAGGGTAGCTGGTCAACGCTCTCCAGCGGGCCTCCGCATTACCGGCGTGGCGGGCCTGGCCGTTACGGGCTTGCCCCTGGGCGTCTGGTGGCGTGTTGCTGTCATCCGACATGGCGTGCCCCTCCGGTAGATGATAACGCCGCCAGCGGTGTGCGCCGGATGCGTACCTGCTTGAGCGGGTCATCGAGCGGAAACAGTGCCCGCCAGGTGAGGCTAACGTCTTCGTGATCCAGGTCGATCACCACGCTGTCGAGGGCCAGTGGGGTATTGCCGCGCTGGCCACTGGCGTGTTCGGTGAGAGCCTGCAGGGCGATGCCCGGTAGCCGGGTGCGGTGGCGAAAGCGTTGGCGGTCTCCCACCATAATCGCCTGGCTATTGGCTAAGCAGTTGGTGAGGATCATCAGTTCGTCGCCGCGCAGGTAGTCGGGGGCGACCAGATCCGCCGGGGCGCTGTGGTGAAAGCGATAGTCGAAGTCTTCGGGCCAGTAGGGCAACCGCTGGGTTTTCCAGTACTCGTCGAAGGTACCTTGATAACTCACCCGGGGCTCCCACCAGGGGGCGATGGGCCCAAAGCCTGCCGGAGCCGGACGATCAAAGGGTGAGGTGACCAGCCAGTCCGGGTCTTCCAGTTGAGGTGCAGGCAACTGCGTGACGGCGTTGAGATCGGGTTTTAGGTACCTGGCAACCTCGCTGGATACCCGCTTATAGTCAGCGCGTGATGGCAACCAGCCGCGCCCGGCGGGGTTGTCGGGGTAGTAGAGCGTGTTAGCAAGGGCGTCCCCGTCGGGCAGGCTGTAGTGGCCGCCGAAGGCGTAGCGGTAGTCCAGCGGGACTTCACTCACCGGCGTGGGGTCAGTGACCCGCCAGCCACCGAGCAGTTGCCAGCGGAACTAGACGATCATATCTACCTGTGAGCTAGCTGACACAGAATTCTGAACACTACCGCTGGCACAGAATATTAAGAGCTCTCTTTGTCATTCCTTCAAAGTAGCCAATCTAGGCGGTTCATCATATGAGAACTTAAATTTGAATTGTCCATCATTCTGAATTTCAAGATCGCAAATCGTCCAGGCACGATTTTCCTTATCGTTCTGGGCCATAACCTCACGAAGCTTTTTAAAAGAATTTCGAGCCACTATATCTAATCGAAGTTCATCGGCACTTCCGTCATACCAAACATCAGCCTCTGGGCTTACCACTATTTCTCCTTCAACATCATCAATTTCAATATTTACAGTTATCTTCTCCCATCCTGGCCCAACTAAGCCTGCCACCTCTTGAACAACATTTTTCTGAAATTCTATAGACATTTACTTACTCCTTTCTTTATCCACCTTGTTTATTTTCAAATACAAACGTTTTCCAGCGCTCTCCATCAACACGGTATGAAGCTTCAAACTCATCAGGCCTATTTGTACTATTATTGGGGTTATACTGAGGCGAAATCCTGACTTCCACATTCTTCCCAACATTCACTGGATCTTGGGCAGCTCGCTTCATAGAGCGCTCAAATTTCCCATATTGGCCCTGGTTCAAATTCGGCGGACCATTGGGATTTACTCGTGCCCCATTACCCGGCACCACATTCAATCTATTTGTAGGCCCACCGAACTGATCACCAATAAGGTGAAAGCCTACATCTCCTGGCTGTCCTTCCTTTCCAATAACACTAGTGCTAATGCCGTCCGTGCCTGCTCGGCCATCCAGCGCATCCAACCGGACTGTTCCGGAAGCTTCCGTGACTCGGCCCAGATTATCAGTTTCCCAAGCATACGTACCATATTCATAACGCGCATTTGGTAGAGGATTGTTAGCCGCCCGATTGAAATCCGTAACATTATCAAACCGGTGAACAATCTTCCCTCCTTGCTTTGCGCTAATCTGCACCCCTTCGTTGTCTCCTGGCGTCCCACTGCGATTGGCACTTCCCGCCGCATCTCCTGTCCTATCAGTATTCCGGGCAATGTCCACGACGTCATCCGCCTTACGTAAAAGCCCTACCCCCGGAATAACCGAGGCAGCCGTCAGCAGGGTCATGCCCGACGCGGCGAGTAATCTACCTTCGCCCCACAATGCCATTGTGTCTTGTATATCCACAACGATGCCATACGGTGTAGCGGCTTCGGCCACAAACACCCCCGCTGCTCGGATGTTGCGACCACTTTCTGAGGTATAACGCACTTGGCGCTCGGCTTCTTGCTGCATATCGGCGGCACGATTAGCAGCCTCGTCGACCTCAAAACTACTCTCGATATAGTCGTTACCGCTGATGCGCCCTTCCCTTAGCGCATCCATAAGGGCGTCTTGTTGAGCTCGGGTCTCGCTGGCTAATTGCTGAACCTCCGCATAGAGCGCTTCAGCCTCGGCAGCGGTTTTGCCGTTGGGGTTATCGTGCAGGGCGTCGCGTAGCTCGCCCACGCGTTCTAGGTTGGCTTCGCCTTGTTGCTGAAACAGTTCAGCCTCGCTGAGCGCCTCGCTGCTCTCTTCGGCCTGGCTGTTGACGCTCTCGGTGTTGGTGTGGACATAGCCCTTGGCGCCGCCTGCCCCGGCGGCGTTGCAGTTGATCGTGCATTCGCTGCCGTCGCGAACGACAGGCAGGCCGTTGGCTTTGACGTTGTCGTGCCCGGTCATGAACAGCACGTGGCCGCTGCCCTGGGAGGTGCCAGAGCCCACCCCCGATCCGGCGTTGCCCTCGGTGCCTTGGCATAAATCGCCGACCCGGTAGGTGCGCTGCCCGGCGGTGATCACGTTAGGCGAGTAGTTCACCGGGTTGCCAAGCGGTCCCGAGGAGTCAAAACCCACGATCTTGTCACCCACCTGACAAAAATCAGGAAAGCTGGTCAACGCTCTCCATCGGGCCTCCGCATTACCGGCGTGACGGGCTTGGCCGCTAAGGGTTTCGCCTTGGGGTGACTCTCCCTGGGTATCGCGCGGTGTGCTGCTGTCAGCACCGGGTGGGCCGTCGCCCTCTTCGCACAGTCCGTCAGGTGTCACACACATGGGGGCTAGCTCGTGCGCGTTATCCGACATGGCGCGCTCCTCCGGTGGATGAGGTCGCTGCCAGCCGTGTGCGCCGGATGCGTACCTGCTTGAGTGGGTCATCGAGCGGGAACAGTGCCCGCCAGGTGAGGGTGACGTCTTCACGATCCAGGTCGATACCCACCGTGTCCAGCGCCAACAGGGTATTGCCCCGCTGGCCACTGGCGTGTTCGGTGAGAGCCTGCAGGGCGATGCCCGGTAGCCGGGTGCGGTGGCGAAAGCGTTGGCGGTCTCCCACCATGATCGCGCGGCTATTGGGCAGGAGTTGGTGAGGATCATCAGTTCGTCACCGCGCAGGTAGTCAGGCGCGACCAGATCCGCCGGGGCGCTGTGGTGAAAGCGATAGTCGAAGTCTTCGGGCCAGTAGGGCAACCGCTGGGTTTTCCAGTGGTTGTCGAAGGTGCCTTGATAACTGACCCGGGGCTCCCACCAGGGGGCGATGGGGCCAAAGCCTGCCGGGGCCGGGCGGTCGAAGGGTGAGGTGACCAGCCAATCCGGGTCTTCCAGTTGGGGGGCGGGTAGCCGTGTCACAGCGTTAAGGTCAGGTTTTAGGTACCGGGCGACCTCGCTGGACACCCGCTTATAGTCAGCACGTGATGGCAACCAGCCCCGCCCAGCGGGGTTGTCGGGGTAGTAGAGCGTGTTAGCAAGGGCGTCCCCGTCGGGCAGGCTGTAGTGGCCGCCGAAGGCGTAGCGGTAGTCCAGCGGGACTTCACTCACCGGCGTGGGGTCAGTGACCCGCCAGCCACCGAGCAGTTGCCAGCGGAACTCCCGTGGCCCACGCACGATCAGGCGTTTGTCCAACGGGCCTACCTGTACCCGCACCTGCCAGGTGCTGCGCGGTTGCCCGGTGGGCGAGCGCAGGGTGCCATGCACGTGCACTTCGGTGCTCAGTTTGCCGAGCAGCACGTCGCGGTCATCGGTGATGACCTGGGCATACAGGTTGTCGCTATCGCCCTCAAGCGTGGGCTGCCAGCGAATCGGCTGCTGGTGGCTGGACTCGAACAGCGGCCAGTTGTCTTCGGTGAAGCGGTAGGTGGCGCGGACCACCACCACATCATACTCTTGGTCGCCCGGGCCGAGCTTGCGATACAGCGCATGGGGGAACGACGTTGGATTAATCACTTGCGCCATGTACTACCACCCCGGCGACTTAGCGTCGCTTGGTTCAGGGCCATCGCTTTCCTCGGCACTTCCCGGTGCGGGTTGGGCCGTGCCGGTGTTGAGCAGTACGTCATCGGGGCCGTCGACATGCACCTTGGTGCCCGCCTTGACGTGGATCTCACCCGCATCCAGGTAGATGGCGTCCTCAGTGAGCACCAGCCGGCTGTTGCCTACCTGCAGGGTGAGCTGGTTACCGGCCTTGAGGGTGATGTTGCGCCCGACATTGAGCGAGTGGTTAAGCCCCACCTGGGTGCTCTTGCTGAGCCCGACCAGGGTATTCATTATCGCCCCGACGTTGAGGCTGTAGCCCAGGCCGACGTTTTCCATGCGGCCCATGCCGACGTTCTGCAGGTACGCCTTGCCAACGGTTTCGGTTTTGTTCTTACCGACTTTGCTCGACCAGTTTTTGCCGATGCGGTCGGTTTCGTTGCCATCCACCGTTTTGCGACGGTTCTTGTGCACGGTAAAGGTTTCGTTACCGTCGACGGTATGGGTCTCGTTGCCATGCACCGTGTGGACTTCATGGCGGTGGACAGTGCGGGTTTCGTCGCGGTCGATGTCGGTGGTGCGATCACGAAAGACGTGCAGGGTGCTATCGCGCTTGATGTCCTCGGTGCGGTCGTTAAGGGTTAGCAGATCGAGGTCTTTCTGGGCGTGCACCCAAATTTGCTCTTCGCCCGCTTCGTCTTCAAAGCGCAGCTCGTTAAAGCCCTCCGCCTTGTGGCTTTGGGTGCGGATGACCGTGCGGGTTTTGTAGGCAGGGAGCGGATAAGGCGGCCGGTTAACCGCGTGGTAGGTGCGCCCCGTGATGAGCGGCTGATCTGGGTCTCCCTCCAAGAACGACAAAATGACCTCATGCCCGATCCTGGGGATCGCCATGCTGCCATAACCGCCGCCTGCCCAGCCCTGGGCAACGCGCACCCAGCAGCTGGCGGTTTCGTTAGAGGCGGAGTAGCGATCCCAAGGAAACTGTACTTTGACCCGGCCATATTTGTCGCAGTAGATCTCTTCGCCCGCTGGCCCGACTACAAAGGCCACCTGGGGGCCATCGACCCGGGGTTTGGGGTTGGGCACCGGGCGGAAGGTCTGATCCCGGGGCATGATCACCACTTCATTGTGGTAGCGGGTCATCAGCTCGCCTGCTTGCGCTGAGCTGGCCCCACTACCCCCCCGCGCATGCCATCCTCTTCTAGCGCCTGAGGTTGCTCGCCGTGGTGCACCACCGATACCACCTGCCAAGCACGGTTGAGGCTATCGATATCGTGGTCGGTGAGAGTAAAGCAGGTACCGGGGGCGAGTTCGGGGAGGTCGCTTTCCGCTTCGGCGGTGGTGGCGTCGGCACGTAGCGATTCTAGCCGGTGGCGGGTAAACGGCTTGCCGGAGGCGTCCTTCTTATAGCGCCCTGGGTAGTCGTAGTGTTCGTAATCCTCTCGCTGAGCGTGCTCCCCTAGATTGGGGGCCTGGTGTTCGTGTAGCTGAGCGTAAGGCGGGTTCTTGAAGCTGTAATCCTTGAGTGTGGCCGAGGCGGGGCGTACCCGACTGACCTGGCGTAACTTGCGCAAGTGACGTCGGGGCGGCGTGCCACCGGCGCGGCCGTGGTAGGTACGCTCGCCGATGTTAGGCAGTACCACCGTGGCATCGGCAAACACCAACTGATGAGCCCCGCCTTCAGCGTTCTCAAACTCATGGAAATAAAAGCAGCCCTCTTCGGCGGCCAAGCGCTCGATAAAGGCCAGGTCGGTCTCACGGTACTGAACCAAGAACTCACGGCTGGGCGGTGTGCGCGTAGTGGCAAACTCGATATCGGTGAGGCCACGCTCGCTGGCTAACGTTTTGATTGCATCATGAGGGATGGTGTCTTGAAAGATACGAGAGTTATGCCGTAGCGATAGTCGCCACAGGGCGGGGCGAATTTCCACCCGATAAAAGCTGCGCCTGTGCCCGCGATCGCCGCGATGCAGCTCAGCGATAATGCCATGGACTCGGCGCAGCGGCTCGCCATCCTGCCAAATGGTGAGCGTGGCATTTTGATCCAAACAGTCGCTGGGCGACAGGTCGTGGGTGCGGCTGGCGAACTCAACGGTGAGCGCAAACGTCTCCGACAGCGCTTCGCGATGGGTAAAGCTCACCACCGCCGTGTCAGTAGCCCCGGGAAGGGTCAAGGTAAACTGAAGACCCGTATTATCAGCCATTGTAAGCCCCCTCTTCGCGGCCACTGCCGATTAAAATACCGCCGCAGAAAACTGCATGATTGGTCAGCGCAACCGGCTTATCGTCCAGCGTGATGATTAAGCGACCAGCCACTACCTTTTTTCGTCCCATTACTGTTCCTCCGCTGCTGTTTTTCTAGACAGGGTGACGGCAGTTGTGGCTATCAGCAGCGCTTCACAATCGGCGCTTAAAAGCCTTGGCTGCCGCTGCCTTACTCATCCCATTTTGCTGGCGCTTCGTAGCTCGCCACCTCAAAAGCATCGACGTACATGCGCTGAAACCCCGCCGCTTCCAGGCTTTGAATCGCCGTGTGGCAACCCAGTGGTAGCCGCGTTTGTAGCGGCACACCGCTTAAACTCAGCCGGGCAGCGGTCAGCAAACGTGCACCATGGCCACTGCCTTTCCATTCCTGGCTAATAAAGAAGAAACGCAGTTGCCAGGCGGCTTCGTCATCGGGTCGGCACGCCAACACCATGCCCAGGGGCGGGCCATCCCCATGGCGCAGGGCGAGTAAACGCCCCTGCCAGTGCTCAACGTGCTCTTGCTCGCGCTGCAACCACACCTGGCGATGCAAGGTAAATTCCAGAGCACGGCGCAGCGTATCCAGGTAGGCCTTGTCACGCAGTACCCAGGGCGAATGCCCTTTTGCATCGGCACGCTGGACGGCTTCGATAAAACTATCGATATCCCCTTCGCGGGCGCTTTCAAGCGCGCGGGAAGATGCTTGGCCATTAACATCAGGGCCGCTATCCACATGACCACCTGGGTGGTCATGGGTCGTGCTAGCTGAGGGGGAGAGCCACTGCTTAAGTTTCGTCAGCATAGGGCCCTCGTTCTGCATAGAGTGCCGACGGTAACTGGAAGCCTGCGGCGGGCGAACGGGTAAAGGGGTTGGGGGCGCTATCGGTAAATAGGCGATAACGCATAGCGCCCCCGTCCACGTTGAAACGTAGCTCTAACTCACGCTCATTAACGCTGGTGATGTTTGCCTCTTCCAACAGCCGGAACCAAGCCCAGGCGCCATCGCGGGTTATACTCCGCGGCGAGTGATTTACCTGGCTGGGCACCATGGTGATGCGGCTATCCGTGCCGCCACGCAACGTATTTGGCCAAATCATGGAGACCCGACTACTGGCGCTGTGAGTGTAATCAATGAGCTGGCCATCGGCACTGATCACACTGCGCCGCTTGTCGGGGCTTAAGCTGATCGGCTCAAGAGCGAACTCGACGTCTAGCGCACCATCAGGGCCAAAATAGGCACGGCGAATTTGTTCCGCCTGTGACACGGCGGCAAACACGCTTTCACGCAGTAGCGAATTACCCTGGGTATCCACCAGTTGCTCAGGCGCACCTTCGATAAAGGGCTGCAAGTTATCCTGATAGAAGTTGTCGAGGATACCTTCAGGAGCAAAGAAGGCTTCAAAGTCGCTTAGCGAAGCATCCCGGCTTGCACTGGGCACCAGCGGATAGCGCCCGGCTAAACGCTCTTGATAGGGAGCCACCACCTCATCTATCCAGATATTTTCCAGGTGGCTGATAGCGCTTGCCATGATGAGCTGCCAGCTTTGATCCGCCAGGCTTTTCAACATGCTTGCGACAGGCTCGGGCGAGCTGTCAGCTATACGCTGCAGGCGATAAATGGGGTCATCACCGCGCAGCGATAAGCGGTCACGCGCGCCGATAAAAGCGGCACGCCCTGGGTCGCTGGCCTCGTCTATCTCTAGCAGGTAATCACGCAGCTCCGTTACCGCCGATTTGATCTCTTCCAACGAGGAGGGGTCACCCTCTTGGGCGGTGGAGAGCTTGTTAATCGCGGTAAACTGCTGCTCGATATCGTGGGCAAGCTGATAGCGCGGTGAGCGCTGTAGCGCTTCACGGGCTTCCTCGTCATCTTCAGGCAGTTCCGGATAGAGACGGGTATTCTGCTCGACCGCTGCTAACAGACGGTCTAACGGGCGCTCTGCGCTGACCAGCGCATCGGCGACCACCGCTGCCTGATGAATGTCCGGCAGGGGCACAAGCTGGGTGTTGCGCAGGGCATCACGCCAACTCACGCGATAGTCACTGACATAATAGTCACGCAGGGCATTTTGCAGTTGCTGACGGTCAGCGTTGCTGAAGTTGATGTCTTCGCGCTGATCCAATACCCACAAGTCGATAAGCGCTAGCTCGGTTGCCCTATCAAGCTGTTGCAGGAAGTGATTTTCGAAGCCACCCCGGGTAACCAGATACGGCAGTTGCACATACGAGGGCTCATCGTTACGCGCCATAAACACCGTGTTGAACATCGACCCCACCTGACGGCGCAGGTCGAGAGGGTCTCCGCGACGGCTACTGTCAGCTTTCATGGTGGCGTAGACCCGCTCATCCATCGGCAGGCGTGATAGGTCGTCAATCGCGGCGACTAAGCTGCCGCGTAGTGGCGCCATGGCATATTCAGCGCGCCGATTACCAGCGGCAACCCGGCTTTCCAAATCGCTGTGCTGCAGGGCGTAATCTAAATGAGCCAGTAAGCGGTCTTGGATTTCACCACGCTGGGGGAAATCCGACTGCCAACGCTGCGCCATAAAGTCGTGTACGCGTTCGGGCTGGCGGCCGCTGGCGTCAGACATCATGCGCAAAATGCGCAGCAGCGCCAGCTTGGCGTTACTGCCCTCTTCTTCGCGGTTCATGTCATCCATGATGCCCACCATCAACGCCGGCAGGAATTGGTACTCCAACATGGCGAGGTAAGCATTCTCTAACTGGCCACCAATAATGTGGCCTTGATAAAGCCCCATATCAGCAAGGAAAGGTGTGTGTGTACGGTAGCCCTCGAAGGTTTGCATCGCATCGCGTAGGCGATCCAACGGCGCCAGCATTTCGTAGCCCGTTGGGTCGTCGCTCTGGAACTCTTCCGGGTGAGTGGCCAGGAAAGTTTCCGCCCGATGCTCGACGGTGGAAAGCGAGGTCGCGTTTTTCTGGTAGAAATGGCTCCACCCACCGATCATTACCGCAGCCACTAACATGCAGCCAACAATGCATGCTTGGCGAATACGCTGTCGGCGATGGGCGACTTTGGCGTTATCACCGGCCAGCCCCGCTTCTGGATAAATGACTTTCTCAAACAGTTCTTCAGTGAAATACAGCGCGCTGCGCGTCGCACGGTGCGCAGGCTGAACGCTTTCGGACATGCCATAACGGCGTGCCGCAGCATCCACGAAAGGATCTTCAGGCACCCCCTGCTGATAAACCGAGGTGAAATACGTGCCGCGTACAATCGCCGCGGTGGAAAAGCGGTCGCTGGAGAGCGCTTCGTTGAGGAAGCCGAGCAGCACATCGCGCAGCCCTGCTAGCTGGCGCACAAAGCGAAACACCGACTCCCGTTCTTCCCGGTCGCGGCACTCTGCCAGCATGGTGGGCATTGCGCGGTTAAGGCGTTCCAGCATGTTGTCGTAAGCGGCGGCGAACTCTTCTTCCCACTGTCCCGGTGTATCAATGGATTTAGCCGAGAAGGTAAAGCCTAACGGCGCCCGCCGTGCAGCACGGGAGTAATGGCGGAAGAAATCGTCAAAACCGTGCAGCAAATCCATTTTGCTGAAGGTGACGTAAACCGGTAACCGGCTGCCGTGGCGCTCCATCAACTCGCGCAGGCGGCTACGTAACAGCGTCGCGTACGCTTTACGAACGGCTACCTGGGCGTGGCTAAGACGGGCTAGATCCAACACCAGCACAACGCCGTCCAGCGGGCGGCGTGGGCGGTTACGCTCTAGCCACTCGGTGAAGTGATCCCATAGGCGGCTATTCAGTTCGTCAGGCTCGCCAGTTTCCAGTGCGCCTTGGGTCAATAACTCGCCATCAGGGTCGATGAGTATCGCTTTATCGCCAATCCACCAGTCAAAACCAAAGCGGTTTTTCTTGCTGCTGATGCCAGAGGCTTTCATGACATTGGACAGCGCAAAGTTTTGCCCAGAGCGGTTGACCAAGCTGGTTTTGCCCGCGTTTTCGACCCCCATGACCAAATACCAGGGAAGGCGATAGCGGCTGCTGTCCCCACTGCCAACGCTATCAATGATTTCGGATAATACGTTGTTCAGCGAGGTTTCCTGCTGGTCGATACTCTCCTGAATAGGGTCTGACTGCTGCGACTCCATATCCTGCGCGAGCTCATCGGCTTCGCGCAGTCGACGGGAAAGCCGAACGCCCCAAATCAGCGCCACTAACGTTACCAGCGCCAAGGTGGCCAGTAACCGATTGACCCAGGGGCCTAATGGGTAACTGTCTCGTACCTCCCAGCTAGGCCCTAACCACCAGATGGCCACTAATAGGAGCACGATTAATACGCCCCACATGGCCATGGAAAGCCGCCCTAACCCCTTGACTCTGTTAGCTTGCGCTTTGGCGCGATTGTGAGTGCTCTGTGCACGTGAAAAGCCGGGCACCCAGCGGCTCAGCTTTGATTTCAATGTTCCCCACATGAGCCTTTAATCCTCGTCCCTAGTGATAAAGTCGATCATCGTTGTCATGTCCTAAGCGATGCCTGAAGCCGCGAAACCAGCGCTGGTTCCCACTGCTCTAAATCAAGTTCATTAACAGTTTGGTGCAGCGTGCTGTAGTGCTGCTGGGCGAGCGTTTCTAGCCCCGCCTCCTGCAGCAAATCAGCGCTGGCCAAGCGCCAGTACGTGCTCTCGCGCAAGGAGCGTGCCGACGCTAACCCCTGGTCAAGCACCTGCAGGGCAGGCCCTAACCCTTCACTCCCCATATAGCTACGCGCTTCCTCTAACCCCGCGTGCCATGCTTCACCGCCACCGGCGCCGTCATTTGCGCCGCTGCCCGCGCCGCTATACAGCCACTGCTGCGTTTCTTTATCTAAAAAAGGCGAGCCATCGTTAAACGTTAACGACTCAATACCGGGGAGCCTTTCCACGAACCGCACCGACTCATCACGAATAGCCTCAGCGCAGCGCGGCCGCCCTAGGCGCTTGGCCAGCTCGGCACTCAAGCGGTGTCCTTCTAGCCAGTAGGGGCTGACCGCAACGCTTTTCTCTATGCGCTGCCAAAGCGCTTCGTCACCGCCCCGGGAAAGCGCCTCTCGATAATCCGCCACACGGTCAGCAGCCACAGGGGCTAACTCGGTACGCCCCCCTTCCCTTGCAGCAGGTAACGCCTGGATGGCGCTCCAGATGGCATAGCGACGCAAGCGGTATGCCAGCGGCTCGCCCGGGTTTTGCTCGTTTAGAAAATCGGCCATTTTGAGCAGAGACTGGCGGTTGGCGCGCTCATTGCCCGCCTCCAGACGCAGTTCGGGGACTTTTGCCCCACCGGGCTGCTCAACCTTTTCAGCACTGCTGGAGGAAGAAGACGCGGCCGTCCGTGCATCGCTACCGGAAGCGTCGCCGCCTTGAGAGGCCGATGCAGCACGGTTTTGATTAGGCTGCTTTTCATCCAGCAGGCGCATCAGCTCGTCAAGTGAGTCAGCGGGCAACTGCTTGTCCGCGGCTAACGTTTGCAGTTTTTCCAACGAGTGGCGGCAGGCCAGAAACTCATCCTCGGCATTATGAAAGTCGAGGCCCGCGGCAAGCTTCAGCGTGCGTTGGGTAAATTGCTGGAACAGCCTGGGCCGCAACTTAGCCCCACGTGCGCCATTGAAGGGGTATGCCAACGCCCACCAGGCTTCAAGACAACCGGCCAGCAGCCTTAGGGAAAGCGCGAAACGCACGCCATTGCCTTCATGCTGCAGGCAGTGCAGCAAGTGTCCCAACACCTTTAGGTCTTTGCCCTTATGGCTGAGCATAGTGATTGCTAATGCTTCTGCCGTGTCCCAATCGACGTCTTGGTGCTGCAATGAGCCGACCTTCATCATTTCAGCCTCAAGGCGCAGGTAGTCGGCGCTGTCCTCCAGCACAACGCCGATCTCCTCACCCTGCTCATTGGCAGGCAGAGGCGCTAGCAGGGGTTCAAGGTGACTATCCGCCGTTATACGCATCACGAACTCCTATACCCACTACCAGCGACAGGCGCTGCGAAGCGGTTGAATTTGCTGACGCAGTCCTGATACATCAAAACGCAGCCCGTCCAGAGCCCCTGCGTCGCTACTCAACACAAGCTCGTTGGCGCTCAATAATTGCCGCAGCGTTTCAATGGCGGGCAGGCCGCGCCCACCGCTTACCACGTGGCCATCATCGCGCACTCTCCACTGTTGAGAGACATCACGCCCATCCGCGACGACCCGCAACGACACGCGGGGCGTATCCAAGGCATTGGGCAGGTGCACCTGGAAGCGGGTAATTAACTTCTCGCAGGCCAGTACTAATACGGGCCGCGGAGGCGTTGTGCCCCGTGCGGGCACCGTCATTAATACCTGGCTTCCCTCGGCGCTCACTATCAGGCCAAAGTCATCGGGATTGCGTTTCTCTTCTTGGCTGACAACTGCGTGCCAAAGTGGCGGCAGTTCAGCGCTATCACTCGGTGTGCTCTGCTCGTCCAGGAACAGATTGTCGTAGCACCCCAGGCGATCCAAACGCGAGCTTTCTTGGCCACACTGATGCGCCTGTTCCAATACAACTGCGCTATCCTCTGCTTGTAGTGCGCTGCTCATGCTTAGTAGCCAGAGGCAAATCAATAGCCTGTGCTGCCATCGGCAACTTACGAATGTCACTTTCATTTAGCATCCAGTTCTAGCAATTGGCATTTGTGGGAGAGCGTTCGCTTGGGTATTCCCAGGCTCTCTGCTGCAAGGGCACGATTCCCGCCGTAGTAAAGCAATCGCTGGCTAATCAATTGCGCTTCATAATCACGAACCGCTTGGCGCAGATCATGGATCTTATTCAGCGTGCCGCTGGTTTCTGGTGTCGCTGAATCAGCGCCACTGGCGGTATCGCTGGGCAGGAGCAAGGCTTCAATATCGCCACCGGCGGGGGTCATGGCGCAGGCATAATCGATCAAGTTTTTGAGCTCACGCACGTTGCCGGGGTAATCACGCTCTTTTAGCTGCCGCAACGCGGCGGGTGTGATGCCCATCTCACTGCGTTCTTCCCGTACACAGAAATCAGCAACAAAGTGCTCGGCCAGAAAGGCGATGTCTTCACGCCGTGCCGACAGCGAAGGCAGCGAAAGCGGGAACTGGCCTAAGCGATAATAGAGGTCAGCGCGAAACCGCTGCTGTTTGATCTGCTCGCGTAGCGGCTGATGGGTAGCCGCAATAAGACGCAGGTCTGCACAGCGTTCTTCATTCGACCCTAAGGGGCGATAGCGGCCGCTCTCCAGCACCCTGAGCAGTTTGGCTTGCAGCGCTAGCGGCATATCGCCGATTTCATCCAGAAACAGCGTACCGCCGTCGGCTTGGGCGATGAGCCCTTCCCTGGCTTGATCAGCGCCTGAAAACGCCCCTTTGGAGTGGCCGAACAGCTCCGACTCCAGCAGCGATTCGGGGATCGCGGCACAGTTAATCGCCATGAACGGCGCCTTGGCGCGCGCCGAGAAACGGTGAATCGCTCTCGCCACGAGGTCTTTGCCGGTACCGGTTTCGCCCTGGAGCAGCACTGCTAAATTGGTTTCGGCCGCACGAATCACCTGCTGCCGAAGCTCTTGCATGGCGATGGAGTTACCCAGCAAATCACTCGCAAGCTTGGCCGCTAACCCCTGGCGCCGGGTGTTGTCGTTGAGCTTGGCTAACGAGTCACGCAATACCGCTGATTTCTGACGCTCTCCCTGACTGCTTGCCAGGCGCGACCACAACCGACACAGCAGGGCCTCAAAAGCGACAAAATCGCTACACTCCATGAGGTTCGTCAAGGTTGCCGCTTCCGTGACGAAGGCCAGCACGCCTAGCCACTCCCGCGAACTGTCCTGGAGTCGTAACGGCCTCACGTGTAGCCGCAAGTCGCCACTGAGGGAGGCTATTTGGGCTTGAAAACCGGGATGATCAAGCCGGGTACGCGCTTCCCCCACGCCCAGTGTCACCGGTTTACCGCTGCGGATGGCATGGGCGTAGGGGTGACTAAACTCATCACAGTTGAAGCGCGCCTCACTATTATCACGGCCCACCCAGCGGCCGCTGCTGTCTAGATAGAGGCACTCCACCCACGCCAAGCCCAGGCTATTACCCAGCAGTTGCCGACTGCGTAAGCGCAGCTCCGTGGTGTGGTACTTTCAACCAACGCAAGCGCCATGGGCATAGCCGCCAGCCCAGCTAAAGGCTGCGCTTCGCTAGCATTGCGCTGGTCAAGAGCCTTTACCTGCATGGCGCTATGCCACCTCCGCAGTAAAGACACCGCTGTCGGCATCCGTGCCCAACACTACCCGGCTAACGTTCTCGCGCCGTGCCATACGCTCAAGCAGGGCACGGGAAAGCGGCGGCAGCAGTTCACCGTCGATCACCGACTCCAGCATGCGTGCGCCGTTTTCACTCCGCGTCGCACGTTTACAAATTGCCTCGGCCAGGCTGTCATCCAGCACCACCTCGGCATGGCGATGGCGCTCACGGATGCGTGTTGCCAAGGTATCCAGCTTGGCCTTGACGATGTCACGCAGGGTATCGCCGTCCAGCGGCAAGTAAGGCACCACTTCCATACGCGCTAATAGCGCCGGTTTAAAGAACTCAGCCAGCACCGGGTAGAGCGCGGCATCCAGCGCTGCTGGGTCATCGCCATAGCTAACGATGGCTTCGTAGCCCAGGTTAGAGGTCAGGAAGAACAGCACGTTTTTGCAATCGATAACGCGCCCTTCCCCGTCGGCCAGTTCGCCTTTATCAAACGCCTGGTAGAAGAGGTTAAGCACATCGGGATGGGCTTTTTCGACTTCGTCCAGCAGCACCACCGAATAAGGGCGCTGACGGATCGCTTCGGTGAGTAGCCCGCCCTCGCCAAACCCGACATACCCCGGCGGCGAACCAATCAGACGTGAAACCGTGTGCTTCTCTTGGTATTCCGACATATTGATCGTGGTAAGAAACTGACGACCGCCATACAGCTGGTCGGCAATTTGCACCACGGTTTCGGTTTTACCCACGCCGCTGGGGCCTACCAGCAGAAATGCGCCCAATGGCCGCCCCGGGCGACGGAGATCCGCACGCGCGGTTAGCAAGTGGCGATGGATACGCTCAATCGCACTGCCCTGCCCCTGGATTAGCGCATCCAGATGGGTCGGCAGTTCGGTGAGGCGGGTTAGCTCGTCGCTGGTCATACGCTCGACCGGTACGCCGGTCCAGTCGCCAATCACCTGGGCAATTTGCGCCTCTTCAACGCTGGGATTAACCAGCGCAAACGTCTCTTGCAGTTGGGCCAGCTGCTGCTCCCGTTCGGCGAGTTCTTGATGCACGCCCTCGGGAAGTTGATCAACGGCATCATTATCCGTTGCCTCTAGCAGTTGGCGGTGTAGCGCCACAATGGCATCGACGCATTCGCGCTGCGCTTGCCAGGCGGCTTCCAGGCTTGCCAACTCCTCTTCCAGCTTGGCTAAGCGTTCGGTTAAGTCGTGGTGGCGTTCACTATCCGGTTCGCGCCCCAGCAGACGTTCACGCTCGACCTGATCGCGCTCACGCAGCGCGGCGATATGTTCACTCTGTAAGTGGCTTAGCTTGCGGGGCGGGGTATCCAGAGCCTGCGCCAATCGGGTACAGGCGGTATCCAGCACATCAATGGCTTTGTCAGGCAGTTGCCGTCCGGCCAGGTAACGGGCAGAAAGCGCAGCGGCAGCACGCAGGCCGCTGTCGCCGATCAGCACGCCGTGGGCGCGCTCATACACATCCCGCAAACCGCGCAGGATGACCAGCGCTTGCTCAACGCTTGGCTCGGAAAGCGCAATGGGCTGGAAGCGTCGCGACAGCGCCGGGTCTTTTTCAAAGTACTTTTTGTACTCACGCCAGGTAGTGGCGGCGATAGTACGCAACTCGCCCCGGGCCAGGGCGGGCTTGAGCAAGTTGGCCGCGTCACCGCCGCCTTCCTGGTTACCAGCACCGATCAGCGTGTGCGCTTCATCTATAAATAGCAGCGTGGGACGAGGGGCGTTTTTGACTTCGTCAATCACCGCTTTAAGGCGCTTTTCAAACTCGCCTTTCACCGCGGCACCGGCTTGTAGCGCACCTAGATCAAGGGTCAGCAACTCAACACCTGCCAGCGCAGCGGGTACTTGTCCCGCCACAATGCGTGCTGCTAAACCTTCTACCACAGCACTTTTACCCACCCCGGCATCGCCAATCACAATGGGGTTGTTTTTGCGCCGACGCCCCAGGATATCGAGCATTTGGTCGATTTCCGGGTCACGCCCCAGCACAGGGTCAAGCTCACCCTTGCGCGCCTGTTCGGTCAGCGAGGTAGCAAAACGGGCGAGTGCGCTGTCATCGCCAGCAGGATGAGCAGCCTGGCGTTGTTTAGCGTCGGCACCCTCCCGAGGTGCTTCGGCTGAATCGGCCGTAAGACGCTCCAAGTGGCGGCGTAGATTTTCGCGATTGATATCTTCCAGTAGCGCCGTGCTCTTCGGACCTAAATAGCGCGGGGCGTTGTGCAGTAGCGCCGTGAAAAGCACGCCGCTGCGAAGCGCTTGATGTCCATACTCGGTGGCTGCCAGTAACCACGCGTCCTGCAGCAGCTCTACCAATAACGGCGAAAAGCTGGGTGTCGACACCTCAAGATCACGAGGCGGACGGCTCTCCTCAGCCATTCGTGCGCGCAGCTCCTCGACATCAATATCAAGCGTTTCCAGCAGTAAGCGCACATCACATAGCGGCTGGTCGACCAGCGCCAGCAGCAGGTGCCCGGTGGTCACCTCCGGTGCTTGCTGCTCTGCGCACAGCACGGCGGCCTGCTCGAGGCCATGACGAGAAATTCCATTCAGCCGACTAATAAGCGCCGGTAGCTCTACCCTAAGCATGCTATCTCCTAACGATAAATCTGATCGAGTAAAGCTCTGACTTGCTCAGCCTGCTGATCCAGCGACCAAGAAAGCCCCAAATAAATACCCACCAACGTAACGCCGAACAGGGCAAAGATGGCCCACAGCGGTAACCCCTCGTGCATCCCTTTGCCACGCCCTTTCACCACATGCCTAAGTGGCTGGGTCAGCATCTCATCTGGCGGCTCATCAAGGGACGCCAGTTGATCGCCCAGCGCGCGTACAATCTGGTCGTACTCTTCACGACCATGGGTTTTCACCCGGTAACGCCCCTCAAACCCAAGGCACAGGCACAAATAGATAAAGGCCAGCATGTCGCGATAGCGATGAGGCTCTTGCTGCAGCCGCGCGAGGATAGAGAAAACTTTTTCGCCACCCCAGGTCTCGTTATGAAACCTCGCTAGCAGCGAGTGCTCAGCCCACACGCTCTGCCTCCCCCAGGGCATGCCCATCACGGTTTCATCGATAAACGAGCAAAGCACATAGCGGTAGGCGAGCAGTGTCGGGCGGTCATACCCCTGTTCGGTTAGCTCAATTTCGATAGAGGCAATTTCGTCCACTACCTGACGATATAAGCGCTCGAGATCATCAGCGCCGTCCACCTGTCGGACGCGCACCGCCATGCCCAGCAGGCTGCTCGATGCATCGACCAGCGGGTTTAAGTTGTGCCCGCGCAGCCGAAACCAGTAGTCCTCGTCAGCATTCAGGTGCTGGGCATGGCTATGCACCAACTGCTCAACGCCGCTGTCTTTTATTTGATCTTCATGGCGAACCGGCTCACCCATCGGGTAGTCGTTTTTGGCGTCATCTTGATGCGTGGCAATATCTTGCATGGCTTAACTCCTGATCGCCCAAAACTGCATCTCCAACCCGGGAAATTCGCCCGCCACGTGGAAGGCAAAACCGCTTGCACCATCCAGCATTCCCCAGGCTTCGCTTTGTCGGCTGAGTTGGAAATAGGTATAGCCCGCGTGATAAGGCAACTCACGAGGGGCCACCGGTAACGGCTCCAAGGGCACACCCGGTAATTGCAGACTAATAAGGTCGCGAATACGCTCGACGCTGGCCACTTTGGTTTGCTGTAGAAACTGCTTACGCAGGCGCTCGCTAGGCATATCGGCGCGCACTGCCAAAATGAACTCGGCTGTTTCGAACAGGCTGGTATCCGAAAGCGGCGCCACCAGTAGGCCGAATTTCCGTGTCTGTATCTGAATGGCGATCGCGCGGGGTTCAAGCACGGTGGAGAGCGCTTGGCGCATCATCTGCATCAAGGGCCGGAATCCGCGCTCGGGATGCTCATGGTCATAAGCAGGGCACTCAGGCGGCAAACGCGACTCATCGGTAAACGTCACCAACTCACAAGCTATTTCGTGCATGGTGTCGTAAAGCCGTTCTGGGTGAACTTGCCCTAAACGCGCCAGATGCTGAAAACGCGGCTGAGCACGGTTCAGTAGCTGCAGCAGCATGAAATCCGTTACGTCGGCCACCCCTGCCTGATTGGGCGTCGACAGCCGCTGAGCAATATTACGCGCCCGTTCTCGCATCAAACCCGCCATCTCACCCACAAACCGCTGCAGGCTTGGCGCTGCTTGCACGTTCATTAAGGTGGGGATAAATTGCTCATCCAGTACCAAGCTGCCGTCGGGGCGACGCTCTAGAATGCGCGTAACGGCCAAGCAGGCATAACCACTGCGGTCTTCTTGCTCTAACAACAAGCGCGGTGAAACGCGCGCCACATCCAGGTCGGCCATATCACCGTCGCGGGAGTGCAGGTCGCGCACGCTGCGCGGCGAAAGGCGATAACGTGCGGGCAGTTCGTCATCGGGCCAGCGCACTTCCCCGACGCTATCCGTGGCTAGCGGCAAGCCTAAATAGACCACCTGGTTAGTAATGCCCGCATCAACAACTTCCAGTGCAGAAGGCTCTAAATCATCCTCAGGCAATTGGAAAGCAACGCCATCGGGCATGACGCACTCGCCACTCGCCCGGCTAATCGCAATCCGGCCAAAGCTTAAAAACTCGTTGTTCAACTCCAGGGTCAAAAATCCGTACAGATAGTGACTAACCCCTTTAAGCCGCGTATCAATCAACCCTTCAAGGCTGCGCTGCTGTTGAAAGTGCTGCGGCTTGATAAATAGCCCTTCACTCCATACCACGCGATTGCGACTGGCCATCACTCTTCCTTCCTTAGTTCTACTTCACTGTTGCGCAGATGAACCAGCAAGTGATAATTCTCTGAACTGGCCTTCACTTTGACGACTTTCTTCCACTCCGCCTCGTTTGGCTCAGCGTAGAACGCAATCAAACCGATATAGCGCGTGTCCTCTTCAATGGCGAAGGGTTCGTAGAATTTCCACTGGCCAGGTAGCAAGGTGAAGTCGTCATGGGTCAGATAGTTCGTGCCCAATGCCGCCTCCATATCCTCACTTAACTGATCCATGTCAGCCGCCATTAGCATGGAGTCATCTTTAAGCTGCAAAATTTGAAAGCGCAGCGGCGTCCCCTCGCCATCGATGTTTGGGTTCACATCGGGCTCTGCGACCATGCTTAAATCGACCAGCGTGGGCTGATCTTCTGGATAGCCAACCGGTATCGAGGGGTCTAGCATGACTTCCCAGGCTTTACCGGCTGCTTCACGGGTCGAGGCACAGCCCGTGATTGACAGCAGCACTAAAAGCACCCCAACAAGCCCGAGGCTCTTGGCCTTGCTCATGCGCCCTCCCGCTGCTGGCGACGAACAGACTGGTCATACGCCTGCTCGAAAACCTCCCAGAACAGTTTTTGGAAACCTAGCTGGCGGCCTGAGTTAAGCTCGTGGTAGTAGTGGCGGTACATTTCCCAGGCCCAGCTGTTTTCATCTTCAATGCGGGTGCCTGCCCCCCGATAAGCATGGAAACGTTTGAGCAGCGCTTCAGGTGAAAAGGCATCCAAAATAGCGGTTAGGGCGTACTCAATGGCTTCCTCAACTGCCGCTTGGTGATGGCCTTGATGACGCAGGCACTCCCCCACTGCTTCGGGCGCCGAAAGGTGAACCGGGCTGCGCTGGGCCGAAAACATCGTCTCGACAGTGGCCTCGTACGCCTGGCCAAGGCGCAGGGGATTATCTTCGATAGGCTGTAAACGACGATCCCGGAGGGGGTATTTGCTATCGTTTTGGGTTTGCTGCAGAGCACGTAAGCCATTAATAGCAGCCCGTAACGTATGGCCCGCTTCTTCAAGAAACGCCTGCTGCTCTTCGCTATCACGGAAGGGAATGTCGATATCCAACCCCCTTAATAGCGGGTCGGCCCCCACATGGCCAAGGGAACGGCCACTAGGCTTTTGCCAGCGATCCTCTAACTGCTCGCCAACGGAACGTTCGAGGTCATCTATTGCCCGCTCATCCATGCTACTGCTCCTCTCTGTCTGGTTGCCTGCTGTATAGCCGTTTGGCGAATGACTACTTGGTGAATAACCGCTTGGTGAATAGCTGTCCGGTGAATGGCTGCCTAGCTTGCGTTTGATCGCGGGCATGCGAACAGCGCCTTCGCGCCGCTCTTGCTGGTCACGCCCCACACTTCCTTCAACGCGCCGCTCGGAGCCAAGCAACTCAGGCATCTCTTCAATGGATTCGGAAAGCTGAGCATTGGCAGCACGAGGGTCGAGAGCGGCCATTGGGTCTTCGTGCCCCTCTCCACGCGCTACCCCGCCAAGAGCCTCCATGGGATCTTCTTTTTTTGCGGCTTCCGCACGTAGCGGCTGGTCTTCTTGAACCAACGGGCGGCCATACGCATCTACCGCCTCCTGCTCTTCATTGACTAACGAGGCCAGAGGTTGAGCACCGGGTTGAGTACTCTGCCGATCACCCAAATGCACTTTAAGACGGTACTCGCCGACGAGTACTTCATCGCCCTCGCTCAAAGCGACCTTACGGTTTCGCCCAATCGGTAGGGTGGCGCGATTGATAAAGGTGTGCCCGCTGCTATCAATCAGGCAGAACTTGCCGTCAATTTTGCTCACTTGGGCATGCTGCGGGCGAATTCGGCCGGCGTGATCGTGCAATAACCAGTCATCATCGGTTGAGCAGCCTAGGGTGCCGCCGACTTCATGAAAGACATGACTACTTGTCGAACGGCCTTCTAGACGCTCACTATTGGCAATGACCAGCGTTACAGCGGAAATTGGGTTGGCGTTCATTGTTTAACCTGTCATCTGAATACGCACTCGGCGGCGTTTTGAGGCGCTGCCGGACTCGGGATTAACAAAGGTGGTCCAGCCGAGCTGGCAGGTGCCAGCATCGCCTAACCGCATCGGCTTTACGGCGCTGGGTAACAGCTCTAGCTCTAGGTCGTAGGCCAACGGCTCGCGCAGCACAAACTCAACCAAGGTGCGCAATGGGGCATGCTCCCTACCATCGGGTAGGAAGTCGCGAAAACGCTCCAAAGTAAGACCAAATAAACCCAGCACAAATTTGCCGTTAACATCAGCAACGCGCTCACCGGCCACTACATCGCTGCCTAACGTCATTGCTGCCATACCGCTTCGGCTGCGTTGATCCATCGGAATCTGAACCCAGCGATGTACCCACTCTTCAATCTGCACATCATCAAGGTCAAAGCAGTGCCCTACGATGCTGCAGACGACCTCGGGTGAACGCGAACGGCCTGCCAGCAAACCGGCATAAGCCAGCATCTTGCTCCAGTTAATAGGCGTCTCAACGCGCAGGTCACTGTCCGCCAACCCCACCAAAGCAAAAATGGCCGCCGAAAATCCATCGCTAGCACCATCCTGATAGCGGATGTAGTGGCGATATTTACGCCAACTGCGGTGCACTAACGCCAGTAAGCGATTATTGAAAAAATCCAGGAAATCGCCTGCAACACCGTCGTGGTGGGCTGCCTCATGTGCCAAGGTTTCAAGGTAATAGCTGGGCAGCGGCGACTGAGACCCCTGCAGACCCAAGAAGCTAACTTCCAGCTCATAATGGCCCTCAGGCTGAAAAGCCAGTGAGAGCACATCACTGCTGGGAAAGCCTAGTGACGCTGAAGCGCTATAGCGCACGCGCTCAAAAGCGGGCGCGCCTCGCTGAGCGCACTCTAGGTCATCGCCATGATGACGGTGCAGAAGCTCTACTAGCTGATAAAAATCGTAACGCCGCGCCTTTGCCATCAAAGGGGCAAGCGCTACATCAGAGGCTGTTGCCCCGACTGTAAGGTCCATTTGTAGCGCTCGTGATTTTGACGGTTAATAACATGCAGCTCATGAAACGAGTTGATGCTGGCGTACAAGGAGAAGAACCGCGCCAGCACACTGCCAAATAAATACAGACTCCCTTCGTCGCCAAAGGCATCTTGATCTAGCGTCATGACCGAACGCAGACCACGAATGGGCAGCCCTCTTTTCAGCCGATCAATGGGCTGGGTTTCAATGCTAACAATGCCTGCCAGCCGTTTTTGAGCCACTCGCTCGGCCTGCCTATCGACCAAGGCACGGAAATCGTAAGCACGCAGCACAGAACACAGCGCATCACGCTCCAGTAGCGATAAGTAGTTAAGCGATAGGTTAGAAATCAGTGTCCATAGCAAGCTGCCGTCCAGCGTGGGGCGCAACACTGGCGTGGGGCGGGTGATATTTTGAAACATGGCATAAGAGGGGCTCTCTTCCGTTGAGTAGCAAATATCGCCTACCGTCAAACGCTCAGGCAGCTCTCGGTTACTACACGTCAATCCGAGCGAGACGGTTTCGGACATGCCGATGTAGCTGCGCTCATCGCCACGCACAAAGGAGATGTCGTGATCAAATCCATCCCCGCGCAAGCTGTCGCGCACGCGAAGACGGTAGTAGGAGGCATCGTTGCCACGGTCTCTCTTGACTTGGTGTTGAAAGCTTTCAAAAGGCACGTACTCACGCGGCGTACCGCGCCCTTTACCGGTCTCGTTCTCTAACCAGCCTTCCACCTTATCGACGCTAAAAATTTCATAGTGGCCGGGAGATCGACTATTGGGGTGAATGCGGTATTCACTGCGCTCCCCGCTGACATCAACAGGCTCTGCATCGTGTGAGAGAACAGGTTGATCGCCGGCGAGCAATACAGAGCGAAATGCTCGTCTCTCACCCGTGCGTCGGTCGGTAACGTACGCTCAAACTCTAGGCGCAAAATAATTTTGTCTGCGGGAATGGCCGGCAAGTGTTGGCTCAGGGCTGTTACATCAAAGAAATGGAAAGCCTCTGGAAAACACAAGTATTCCTGCAGTATCCGATACCCTTGATACACATTCCTCGGGTAGGGCAGTAGTGCATGATGGCGATCAAAACCAACCGGCTGCAGCAACTGCTTGGGCAGAGGCAGCCGTTTGCCATCAATTTCCAGCTCTACGCGCGCTAGGTAGTGGCTCATCCACAGGTAAAGCGTGCGCGCTGTATAAGCGTCTCCACCCAGGTGCAGACGCAATGTATCAATCCCCATCGCGCTGAGGGGCTGATCACTATGTACATCAAGCGCCAACTCAACAATGGAGGCATCGCGTGTATGGCGTGCCTCAACCCCCGCATGTTCGAGCGGATAGAGCGTCACGTCATGACAAGTGCGGAACATGCAGGTAGTGCCATCCACTGGCTTACTAGCTAATTCCGTACCCCGCTCCAGGAGCTGATGGGTACTCAGCGCATGCCACGTAGGGGTAAATTGCACCACGGTCATGCTAGGCACCGGGCGCAAGTAGTTCGGCCATAGCATGCTGATCAGCGAATGGGTAAGTTCGGGGAACTCATCCTCCACTTTTTCGCGCATACGGCCAGTTAGAAAGGCAAAGCCTTCTAATAGACGTTCAACATCAGGATCGGTACTGCGCTCTGACAAGAAGCGACTCAGGCCGGGGTTGCCCTCCGCAAATTCTCGCCCTTGGCGCTTCAGAAAATTGAGCTCGTCCCGGTAATAGCGATTTAGCATTCGGGCCTCGCAAGCCTATCAGTTAAGACACTGATAGCGCTTATTATTGAGCAATAAGTCGATCGTGGCGTGGGCGTTATCTCGCCCTAACGCTACGGTGGCATGTACTTGAAAATGCAGTTGTAAGGGATCGCCATTATTGGGTAATGACTCAACTTCAACGTGCTGAACCCGCGGCTCAAAGCGTTCGATGCATTGCCGAATGGCGCGCTGGATATTCAGCTCTAAATCCAGCACGCCGATCGTTGCATCATTGAAGTCCAGCAACCCCAACTCAGGCTCACAGGCGCTATTGCCCGGATGACTGTTGAGCAACTCCACTAAGTGTCGTTTGATCGACTCAACAGTTTCCGCCAGCCTCTCATCCTCCCCATGCGCTAACGGCTGTTCAGGCATCGCAAGACGCTCAAACAGACGGCTACCTAGCAGGCTGCCATGGTTAATAGCCATGATGGAGAGGTTCCCTTATTCCTTGTCGAGACGCCCGACTAACGACAGCTCAAAGTTGGCACCCATGTACTTAAAGTGCGGGCGCACCGACATAGACACCTGGTACCAACCCGGATCGCCTTCGACATCCGACACCTGAATAGAGGCGGCACGCAGCGGGCGGCGGCTGCGTACATCGGAGGGCGGGTTCTCTTGGTCGGCCACGTATTGGCGGATCCAGGTATTCAGCTCACGCTCAAGGTCTTGACGCTCTTTCCATGAACCGATCTGTTCACGCTGGAGCACTTTAATGTAGTGAGCCAGGCGGTTGATGATGAACATATACGGCAGTTGAGTACCCAGCTTGTAGTTGGTCTCAGCGTCTTTGCCTTCGGGCGTGTTCGGAAATACCTTGGGCTTTTGTACGGAGTTAGCCGAGAAGAAAGCAGCGTTATCGCTGCCCTTACGCATCGTTAACGAAATAAAGCCTTCTTCGGCCATCTCGAACTCGCGGCGATCCGTTACCAGCACCTCTGTGGGGATTTTAGCCTGCAACTGGCCTAGCGCTTCGTAGGTATGGACAGGCAGGTTTTCAACCGCACCGCCGCTTTGAGGGCCAATAATGTTCGGGCACCAGCGGTATTTTGCAAAGCTGTCAGTCAAGCGCTCGGCCAGCAGGTACGCCGTATTACCCCAAAGATAATGGTCGTGATCTTCGCTGACGGTTTCACGATAGTTAAATGTCTTGATGGGGTTTTCGACCGGGTCGTAGGGCATCCGCAGCAAGAAACGAGGCGCCGTCAGACCTAAATAGCGCGCGTCTTCTGACTCGCGCAGACTACGCCAGCGCGCGTACTTGGGCCCTTCAAAGATGGCTTTAAAATCTTTGATATTGGGCAGCTCTTCAAAGCTATCGATGCCGAAGAAGGAAGGCGCCACCGCTGACAGGAACGGCGCATGGGCCATCGCCCCTACAGCAGCCGTGTGCTGCAGTAGTTTCATATCAGGGGTCGAGGGGGTGAAATCATAATGCCCGATAATCCCTGCTACCGGCTCACCGCCAAACTGACCATACCCGCCAGCATAAACGTGTTGGTAGAGCCCGCTTTGGGTAATTTCCGGGGCAAACTCAAAGTCATCCAGCAGTTCTTCTTTGGTGGCGTGAAGCACATCAAGCTTAATGTTTTCGCGGAAATCGGTGCGGTCGACCAACAGCTTCAAGCCACGCCACGCAGACTCCAGCTGCTGAAAGCTATTGTCGTGAAGAATCTCATCAACTTGCCGACTAATTTTCCGGTCAAGTTCAACGATCATGCTATCTACAACGGCTTTATTAACCTGCGGGGCAGCGTTCTCGCCGCTTAACAGTTCGGAAATAAAAGCGGCAACGCCTTGCTTGGCAACGTCGTAGCCCTCATCCGCTGGCGCCATACGCGTCTGCGCCATCACTTGGTCAAGTAAAGAAACCTCTTCCAGGGCTTCCACCGTTTGGCTTTTCTTTTGCGCCGTATCACTCATAGAGATGCCTCGAATACAATCCGGTTACGGACTAGCACGAAAATAAGAATGCTTAATCGTTACGATTAGGGTCAGAATCAAGCAGCTCTAGCTCCGCCAACAGCTGCTGACGCGTTTCGTCACTTTCGAGTAGCTTCTGCAAACGATCACGAAAAGCAGGTACGTTGCCCAGCGGCCCCTTCAATGCCACCAACGCCTCCCTTAATTCGACTAGCTTACGCAGCTCCGGCACCTGCCGAGCGATACTGTCGGGCGCAAAATCATGGAGTGATTTAAATTCCAAATTGACGGCCAAATCGCTTGCTTCACCCTCTTCTTGCAACCGATTGGGAACCGCAGCCTGCAAGCCAAGGTTCGCTTCGCGCATAACAGACTGGAAGTTATTCTTATCAACAGAAACAGCTTCACGCTCCTCAATGGAGGTATCTTCCTCGCCTCCCTTGAAGTCACCGACCACCAATAATTTCAACGGCAGTTCAGTCTCGGCCTGCTGATCACCTGTAGCGGGTACATACTTGATATTGATGCGCTCTTTCGGCGCGACCGTTCCTTGCTTAGCCATGGTTTTCGCCCGTAAAAATTAGAACATTTTCGATTCAAAGAAGAATGCTTATTAATTGCGGGAAAGTACCGGATTTACACCGAAAGTACCAAATGGCTCTAAGCAGGTATTGCGACAATCTGAGAGAAGAAGGCTTTCAAGAAGACGTGTTTTAGGACCTTTTTCGCGAATTTTAGCAGCACAATAAAAGAAGCTAATTAAAAATAATTCTTAAAAACCGCATTTGTAAGAGATCTCTTACAAAAACTGTCAGTGATTTCTTACAAAACGGAGAGCAAAATTCATACAAGAGAGGTGCTTAAATGGGCAGCGCCGTCATTTTTAGCGGCAAAAATATTGCTCCCATGGCCCTATTTCTGCTTAAAATTCCAAGAAAGGCTTAGTCATAAAGCAAGGTAACGGTAGATGCAACCCAGCGTTACTAAGCACTTGTAGATGTAACGAGCAAGCAAGCAAGTTCTTGCCCTGCCAGGCAATATCTTGCCCAGCACAGGCAACTTTTGCCCCACAGAAAGGAGCGCCCTACACAGAAAGAACATAACACATTGATATATAACAAATTTAAAAACTTGGCCCTGAAGTTGCTCTATTGTCTTCGTCCACGTGACATTTCTTTAATTTTTCAGTCAAGGAGCAGACCATGCCAACACCATGTTATATCAGCATCGAAGGCCAAACTCAGGGCAACATCACAGCAGGCGCTTTTACCCTGACTCCGTAGGTAACATCTACGTTGAGGGCCATGAAGACCAAATGCTGGTACAAGAATTTAAGCATGTCGTTACCGTACCCACTGATCCGCAGTCTGGTCAGCCATCCGGCCAGCGTGCACACAAGCCCTTTATCTTTACCGTTGCCCTGAACAAATCAGTACCGCTGATGTACAACGCACTAGCGTCTGGTGAAATGCTGCCCAACGTTGAGCTGAAGTGGTACCGCACCTCTGTTGAAGGTAAGCAGGAGCACTTCTTCACTACCACGCTGACCGATGCCACTATCGTTGACATCAACCTGCGTATGCCACACGCCCAAGACATCACCAAGTCTGAATTCACCCAGTTGATGGACGTGTCACTGGCTTACCGTAAAATTGATTGGGAACACACTGTTGCTGGCACCTCTGGTTCCGACGACTGGCGCGCCCCGATCGAAGGTTAAGCTGTTGCTAATAGCCTAGCCCTGGCCTGAAAAACAAGGCCTGAAACAAGCGAAGCCCCTTCCACTTGGAAGGGGCTTCGTCGTTTCTGCTCTATTGCTGCAGGTGTTTCGCTATTGGTATTGCGTCAAGGCTCTGGGATTAAACAAACCGCCCCAAACCTACCGTTGAACGGAGACGATCCATCGTTACAACAGCTTCTTCCCGCGCCCGTTCGGCGCCTTTTTGCAACACAGTCTCAATGTGGGCCGGGTCTTCCATCAGCGCATTATAGCGTTCACGCGGCGCGCTCAAGTGTGCATTCAAGTACTCAAACACTTGATCCTTAGCCGCGCCCCAGCCAATACCGTTCACGTACTGCTCACGTAGACTAGCGGTCTCTTCAGGTGTCGCAAAAGCGGAGTAGATTTGAAACAGCGTGCAGGTGTCTGGATCTTTCGGCTCACCGGGCTCCAGCGAGTTGGTCTTAATCTTACGTACCAGCTTCTGCAGTTTTTTCTCAGCGGAAAAGAGCGGGATCGTATTATCGTAGCTTTTGGACATCTTGCGCCCATCCAAGCCATTCAACAGCTGTACTTTGTCGTCTACCACGGCCTCAGGGAGGGTAAAGTGCTGCCCTTTATAAAGATGGTTAAAGCGCCCGGCGATATCGCGCGCCATTTCAATATGCTGAATCTGATCGCGCCCTACCGGCACCTTGTTGGCGTTAAACATTAAAATATCCGCCGCCATCAGCACGGGGTAACCAAAAAGGCCCATCGTAATGCCTTTATCAGGGTCTTGGTTTTCTGCCTCTTCGTTTTCAGCCACCGCTGCTTTGTAAGCATGGGCGCGATTCATCAAACCTTTGGCACATACGCAGGAGAGCATCCACATCAGCTCGGGAATTTCGCCAATATCAGACTGGCGATAGAAAATGGCGTTATCGGTATCCAGCCCTAGCGCAAGCCAAGTCGCGGCAATCTCCAGGCGAGACTGCTGCACCCGCTTGGGGTCTTGGCACTTGATTAGGGAGTGATAGTCGGCCAGAAAATAGAACGACTGCACGGTTGGATCCTGGCTTGCCTCAATGGCGGGCTTGATAGCGCCCACATAATTGCCCAAATGGGGCGTGCCGGTGGTGTTGATACCGGTGAGGACGCGGGTTTTTGCGGTCTGGCTCATGGTTTTTAGGCTCATCATTGAACGTACATTGTCGTATGATACTTGTATGAACCTGGGGATGCGACAGGCAGAATTTGGTTTTACAATATCCGCAGAGAGTGATGAGGATTTACAAGAGCATTATGCCGTTATCATTCTGAAAGCAGTGCTCAATCGATGAAAAGAAAATAGGGGTCACTAAAGGCAAGTGGCTCTTCCTGATCATCATCTACAGCTCCAAACGCGACGAAGCACTTTTCTCCATCAACAAGCAAAGGAAAATAAAAACACAGGAAGGCCTCCCCCTCACACTGATCTACGACCTGCCCAAGCCCTTTGATACTCTCCCAATTCATCTTTTCAATATAATTTTGGTCATAAGACTCACTACCCCAGTTTATTGTTTCGAGATTCTCCTCAACCGCTTTTGCGTAAGCCGACTCTGCATTCATATTGGCTTGCGCCACTATCCGGTAGTTACCTGCCAAATGCTCATTTATGATTGCTGACTGCATGCCGGCAGTCCCCAATAGCAGAGCCCCGGCTAGCAGCGCCATGACGATGACCAATGCAGCGCCTTTCTGACGATTTTGCAGAGTCATCAGTCGTCACCAAAATCGATATTTGCCGACAAATCCTCTAATGCTTGACGCATAGAGAACTCATAACCATATACTGACAGTAACTCCCAAACACTCAGGTCAGCATTAATACTATTGACATTATTGAATACAACAGAGCCATTGGAGATAACACTACCAACAAACTCAACGCCAGACATGCTTAAATTGACACTACCCGCTCCCCAGATAAGTCCTCGAAACAGTGCATTGGTATTATTGCCATTAAAATTAATTTCGCCACCAGCGACAATGGCGACATCAGTGACTGAGGAGTTATCATTCTGCTGTATTGAAATGTCTTGCTCTACTACGACCACCTTTCCACTAAGTTCAGTCACGTTTAACTTATTTATATTTCCATCGCAATAAAAGACCTTGCCGATGAAAACATGATTTCGTTTTCGGTACAGGTAGCAATCACGCCGTCCAGATTTTTAATGTTATTGATATAGCCTGTGTAGTAATCATGCGAGTCGCTTGATTGCGGAGAAGGGATAATCGATGGATCTAAATTTGAGTTAACCGTTGATTCACTTACCAGGATATTTTCCGCCCCGCTCACGGCACCTCCCGCAATCACTGCATCGCCCTTCCCCTTCTGGCTGGTAGGAGTATCAAAGAAGCTGGTATATATGCCCTGTCGCTCCATGACATGAAATACAATCGCCTCACCATTGTTCTCTAAGGGCAGTTCCACCCGGTAAAGCGGCGCATCACCCGGCACAAGTTCGCCTAACACGTGCTCGTCCTCATTACACTGGCTTGGCGAATCATGATTCGGTACATCTTTCAGAAAACTTACCAGCGGCTGCCCATTCTCTTCCTGATCCGCCACCGTACAGCTACAGGCATCCTGACTCTGTTCACACCGTAACGTATAGCGACCCGGCCCGCTTTGACGAATTTCACTGGTAAGCCTCTGGGCAATAAAAATCAGGTTCTCTTGCTTACGGCTTACCTTGTCAACATTTTGAAAGGTCTGAAAGGTCGTTAGAAACAGTTGGCCAGCCCCAAGGATAATGACCGTGCCGATCGCCAACGCCACCATCAACTCCACCAGTGTAAAGCCCTGTTGACGCTGCCTCATGGTGAGCTCTCGACCTTGGGAAGAAGAAAGAAGTAGCTAAATTGATCGTCATTGTTCTCGCCCAAGGCCACAGTCACGTCAATGCGACAATCACTTCCACTGTCACCTTTTGCAATCCGGCTTTGGGAAGAAGAGGCTCGCCGTAGTGGTGTCGCACCACTATTTTGAAACCAATGCTCCTTCCATGCACTCTGCACGCCGGAGATGTCGACATCCTCACAGGTCTGGCCTGTTTCGAGCGTGGCTAGCTGAGCCCAAAGCCGCTCCTGAGCATCCACAGCCGCAACACTTGCCACCGAACGCTGGTAGCCTGCATTGGCACTTTGCAGTGCTTTAAGCTGCATGGCGGCAACGCCGATCAGGCCAATCGAGAGAACCACCAGTGCGATTAGCGCTTCTAATAAGCTAAAGCCGCGCTGAGAGTTCATGATTCACTCTCCTTCCTGCGAATGCTGCCCATTGTGCTATGCACCAGCGTTACAGAAGGAGCTGAAGCACTTCCATGGGTGAGGTTTAGCGTCATTTCGCAGGGAGAGTCAGGGCAGTTGGAAGTGTCAGCGTCGCCCAAACTTTGAAAGCGTTGTCGCCTTAACTCACCAACAGGCATTGGGTAACCTTTCGCCACTCGAACTTAAGGTTATATCCTCTTCACAGCCATCATCTTGAACGGTGCTCGCAGTCAGTAGGAAGCCGTCACCGTTAATACTCTCAGCAATCTCATAATTTTTTTCGGGGGATAACTCACTGATGGTGCAATCGCTATAGCTGTAAGAGCGCGTGTAACAGTGCTCAAGCTCTGAAGCGGCTTGCATAAGGCCTGCATGGGCGTCGGTTCGCACTGATTTTTGCACGTAGCGGGTATAGCTGGGGTAGGCAATGGAGGCGACGATGCCGATGATCACCAGCACAATCATCAATTCAATGAGGGTGAAGCCGCGCTGGCCATTCAGTAAAGAATGGCCAGTCGAAAGATGAGAGGTATAAGACACGCGGCTTCGCTCCTGTATTAGTGGGCTCATACCGTTTTAGTATGTCGCAAACTAATACGCATTGCATTGCGAGGCCTATGGTTAGCTGCTGGCGATCACCTTTTCACGCAACTCCTTTGGCATAGAGAAAGTAATGGTCTCCTCGCGGCCCTGTAGCTCTTCAGGTAATGCAGCCCCCATAGTCTGCAACTTGGCAATCACACCTTTCACCAATACTTCAGGGGCACTGGCGCCTGCGGTGACGCCTACACGCGCTACGTTCTCAAGCCACTTGGGGTCGATCTGGTCAGCGTTATCGATCAAGTAGGCGGGCGTGCCCATGCGCTCAGAAAGTTCTCGCAAGCGGTTAGAGTTGGAGCTATTGGGGCTGCCCACCACCAGCAATAGATCGCTCTGGGACGCTAGCTCACGTACTGCATCCTGACGGTTCTGCGTGGCGTAGCAAATATCGTCATTGCGTGGCCCCTGAATCTCGGCAAACTTATCGCGCAGCGCGTCGATCACCTTAGCGGTATCATCCATCGACAGCGTAGTTTGGGTCACGAAGGCCAGCTTTGAGGGATCATTCACCTCCAGCTTAGCGACGTCTTCTTCATCCTCTACCAAGTAGATACGCCCACCGTGGGAGGTGTCATAACGCCCCATAGTGCCTTCAACTTCCGGATGGCCTTCATGACCAATGAGAATGCACTCTTGACCACGCTTGGCGTAGCGCAATACTTCCAAGTGCACTTTGGTGACCAGCGGGCAGGTGGCGTCGAATACCTTCAAGCCCCGCCGCTCAGCATCGGCTTGCACCGCACGGGAAACGCCATGGGCGGAGAAAATGACGATGACATCGTCCGGCACTTCATCCAGTTCTTCAACAAACACTGCCCCACGAGCGCGCAGCGTTTCGACCACAAAGCGATTATGCACAACCTCATGGCGCACGTAAATCGGCGGGCCAAACACATCCAACGCGCGATTAACGATATCAATCGCGCGATCCACACCGGCACAAAAACCACGCGGATTGGCTAACTTGATCTGTATGGGCTGTGCTTGCGTCGTTTGCATAGTAGCGCCTTGATGCGTAAGCGGCATCGCTTAGTGAATTAATGCGTTGTCACCGGTTTGACGTCGAGCACTTCGACCTCAAAGGTGAGCGTGCGGCCTGCTAACGGGTGATTGAAATCCACCTCGATACGATCACCGTCAATGGTTTTGACCACACCTGGCAATTCCGTTCCCGCTTTATCGGCAAACGACATTACCATACCAATTTCCGGGGCTTCATCGCCAAAATCTGCCCGCTTCAGGGTTTGAATATTTTGCGGGTTGTGCTGGCCGAATGCATGCTCAGGGGTTATCTGAAAGGTACCCTCCTGCCCCGCAGCCAAGCCTTTAATCGGATGCTCAAAACCGGGCGGCAAATTTCCGTCGCCAAACTCGAAGGTAGCCGGTGCTTTGTCTTTGGTGGAGTCCACCAAAGTGCCATCTTCCAGCTTTAAGGTGAAGTGTAGCGTCACCTCCATGCCTTCATCGATCAGATAGTCGCTCATTGCAGTTCTCAACGTTCGATTAATGGGAAGTCTTGGCCGCTTTTTTGCGCCGCCGCTCGCCCATAATGGATTCCCAGATTAAAGCGACCGCCCCCAGGGTAATCGCTATATCCGCCACGTTAAACGCCGGGTAGTACCACCCAGCGACGTGAAACGATAAAAAGTCGACCACATAGCCATGCACCAGGCGGTCGTAGAGATTCCCCAGCGCCCCGCCAATAATCAGCGGCAGCGCTATCGCCAATAACTTTTCATCGTGTTTGATGCGTGAAAGCCACACCGTCAACGCTACGCTGGCACCTACGGCAATCAACGCAAAGAACCAGCGCTGCCAGCCAGGATGTGTGGCTAAAAAGCTGAACGCCGCACCAGTGTTGTGCAGTAGCGTCAGGTTAAAGAACGGCAGTACTTCGACCGGTTGGGCGTAGCCTAACTGACTGCTGGCCACGTATTTGGTGATCAAATCCAAGGCAACTACTGCCACAGCCAGCCACAGCCAGCGCAGTGGCCGCTGCATCGTCGGCCGTGCGTTTGTATCCTTAGGTGCCTGCTGTTCATTAGGCATGCTTTTATCTTTACGCATAGTGGCGAATCTCACCACTGCCTTCGGGGAGGTTGCTGATACAGCGACCACATAGATCCGGATGATCAGCGTGAGTGCCGACATCCGGGCGATGGTGCCAGCAGCGCTCGCACTTGGTGTTGTCGCTGGCTTTGACTGAGACTTTCAGGCTATCAAGTTCCGTCGCTTCTGCATCGCCTGCATCAGTCTCACTTGCAGAAGACAAGGGCTTCAGCGTGACTTCGCTAGTTAGCATCACAAAGCGAAGTTCATCACCCAGTTTAGCCAGAGTCGCCTGCAGGTCATCGCTGACATACAGCGTGACTTCAGCTGCCAAGCTGCCTTTAATGACTTTGGCATTACGGGCATCTTCAAGACACTTGTTGACCGAGTGCTTGACTTCCAGCACTTGCTCCCAGAAAGCACGACCCAGTTCAGCATTTTCTTCCAGGCTGCCAAGGTTAGTGTAGTAAGTCTCCAGCAGCACGCTGTCGCCGCGCTTACCGGGGATGTTTTCGTGAATCTCCTCAGCGGTAAAGGAGAGAATCGGCGCAATCCAACGACTCAGCGCTTCCACCACGTGATAGAGCGCGGTTTGTGCACTGCGCCGCGCCAACGAATCGGTTTGCGTGGTGTACTGGCGGTCTTTAATCACATCCAGATAGAAGCCACCCAGTTCCCGGGCGCAGAAACCATGCACCTGTTGGTAAACATCCAGGAAGCGGTACTCTTCGTAGGCTTTTTCGATCCGCGCCTGCAATTGGTGGGCACGATCCACCACCCACTGATCCAGTGCCAGCATATCGTCAAACGCTACCTGGTTTTTCTCTGGATCAAACCCGTTAAGGTTCGACAGCAGGAAGCGAGCGGTGTTACGAATCCGCCGATACACATCAGAGGTGCGTTTCAAAATTTCGTCAGAAACAGCCATTTCGCCAGAGTAGTCGGTGGAGGCGACCCACAGGCGCAGAATATCGCCGCCCAGCTTGTCCATCACTTCCTGGGGCGCGACCACATTGCCCAGCGACTTGGACTGCTTGCGGCCCTGGGAATCGACGGTAAAGCCGTGGGTCAGCAGCTGACGATACGGCGGATGGCCATCAATCGCTGAACCGGTGAGCAGCGATGAGTGGAACCAACCACGGTGCTGGTCGGAGCCTTCCAGGTAGAGGTCCGCCCGCGGGCCGCTTTCGTGGCCATGGGGGTGCGAACCGCGAAGTACGTGGCGGTGGGTGGTGCCAGAGTCGAACCAGACATCCAGGGTATCGGTGACTTTATCGTAATCCGCCGCTTCGGCACCCAGCAGCTCTGCCGGGTCGAGTTTGAACCAGGCATCGATGCCTTCCAGCTCAACGCGCTTGGCCGCCTCTTCCATCAACCCAACGGTGCGCGGATGCAGCTCACCGGTTTGCTTGTGTAGGAAGAACGGGATCGGCACGCCCCAGTTACGCTGGCGCGAGATACACCAATCCGGGCGGTTGGCGATCATGCTGTGCAGGCGCGCCTGGCCCCAGGCAGGCGTAAACGCCGTGGCTTCGATACCTTCAAGGGCACGTTCACGCAGGGTTTTGCCATCTTTGCCTTTGATGTCCATTCCCACAAACCACTGCGCCGTGGCACGGTAGATCACCGGCGTTTTGTGGCGCCAGCAATGCATGTAGCTATGCTTGATCGGGATATGCGCCATCAGCGCACCCACTTCGCGCAGTTTTTCGACGATATGCGGGTTGGCCTTCCAAATCATCTGGCCGCCGAAGAACGGCAGGTCGTCAACGTAAACGCCATTTCCCTGCACCGGGTTGAGCATGTCATCAAACTCCATGCCATGCTCGCGGCAGGTGATAAAGTCATCCATACCGTAAGAGGGCGCGGAGTGAACGATACCGGTGCTACCCACCTCAGACTCGACGTACTCTGCCAGGTAGACTGGCGAGAGCCGATCGTAGAATGGGTGACGGAAATTGATCAGGTCGAGGTTTTTGCCCTGGGTCGTAGCAATTACCTTGCCTTGCAGGCCAAAGCGCTCCAGGCAGCTCTCCACCAACTCTTCCGCCAGCAGCAGCAAACGCTCGCCAGTATCGACCAGTGCATAGGTGAACTCAGGGTGAACGTTGAGCGCCTGGTTGGCCGGAATGGTCCACGGCGTGGTAGTCCAGATCACCACTGCCGCAGGCTTGGCCAGTTCGCTTAAGCCAAAGGCGGCGGCGAGCTTGTCGGCATCTTCTACCGGGAAAGCGACGTCGATGGCGTCGGATTTCTTATCAGCGTACTCGACTTCGGCTTCCGCCAGCGCCGAACCACAGTCAAAGCACCAGTTGACCGGCTTCAAACCTTTAAACACGTAACCCGCGTCGACCATCTCGGCCAAGGCACGAATCTCGCTCGCTTCGTTGGCGAAATCCATAGTGCGGTATGGGTGATCCCAATCGCCAATAATGCCCAAACGAACAAAGTCGGCCAGTTGTGTTTCAACTTGGGCGCCAGCGTATTCACGGCAAAGCTCACGGGCGTGTTCCGGGGCCAGGTTCTTGCCGTGAGTGGTTTCTACTTTGTGCTCAATAGGCAAGCCGTGGCAGTCCCAGCCGGGCACATATGGCGCATCAAAGCCGGCTAAATTCTTCGATTTAACGATAATATCTTTAAGGATTTTATTAACGGCGTGACCAATATGAATACTGCCGTTGGCGTAGGGAGGGCCATCGTGCAGCACAAACAGCGGCGCGCCCGCGCGCGCTTCCCGCAGGCGCTGGTAAATGTTCATATCCTGCCACTGGGAAACCCGCCCTGGCTCCTGCTTTGGCAGCATGCCGCGCATGGGGAAATCAGTTTCAGGCAAATTCAGCGTGTGCTTATAATCCATGGTCTGGTCAGCCGTTGTTAGCATCGGCGGCATCATCCGCCGAAGAAGAATCAGAAGGAATCGTGTTTGAAGACACCGCATTTGAAGACATTGCACTTGAAGACATGGCCTCACGCCCAAGCGGGGCCGAGGCCAGCGGAAGCGAATAGTCCTGTTCAGCGTTCTCTTGGTCAGCGCTATTTTGCCCACCTATTGCCGCCGTTAAATAGTGGCGAGCGCGGGCCTGGTCACGTTCAATTTGCGCTTTAAGTGCCTCAAGGTTGTCAAACTTCACCTCGCCCCGCAGGCGCGCGCAGGGAAACACCGTCATGCGTTGGCCGTAGAGATCACCTTTAAAATCCAGCAGGTGCACCTCCAGCGTTGGCCGTTCCGAACCCACCGTAGGGCGGAAGCCCACATTCGCCACTGCTGGGTAGCGCTCGCCATTTTCAAGCTCAGCCACCACCGCATAAACCCCACGCAGCGTTAATGGCTGGGGCATCAGTGGCAAATTGGCAGTCGGTACACCAATGGTGCGCCCCAACTGCTGGTCGCGCACCACTCGGCCATGTAACGAATAGGCGCGGCCCAGCAAACGCGCAGCGGCAGAAAAATTGCCGCTGGCAAGCAGCGTACGCACCCGCGAACTGGAAACCCGCTCGTCATCCACGGTAAAAGTACGCGTGTGCTCTACGCCAAACCCCTGTTCGCTCCCGACCTCCGCCAGCAGGGCAAAATCGCCGCGGCGGTCGCAGCCGAAGCGAAAATCATCGCCCACTACCAGATGCTTGACGCCTAGCCCATCAATCAACACCTGATCGATAAACTCACGCCCGGTAAGGCTGCGCAGCGCATCGTTAAACGGCAAGCAGAGAACCTGTTCAGCGCCAAAATCGCGGAGCAGCCGTACTTTCTCGCGTAGCCGGGTTAAACGCGGTGGTGCTTGATCACCGGCAAAAAATTCACGCGGCTGGGGCTCGAACACCACCACTGTTAACGGCACACTCCAGCGCGCCGCATGCTCTCGGCACTGCTGCAGGATGGCTTGATGGCCGCGATGCACCCCATCAAAATTACCGATGGTGGCAGCGCAGCCACGATGAGCCGCTCTCAAGTTGTGCAGACCTCGAATGACGCGCATGGCACCTCAGCCGTTGGAGGACATAAAGCCTCTGATTATAACGAACCCACACCCCAGGATGCAGTGTTATGAGTGCATTTTTAAATGACGAACGCGCAAACCCAGTGCCGCCAGCCACGCAAAGTACAGCGAGCCGCCCAGTATCACTAGCCCGGTGACCCAGCTTATCCGTTGCCAAAGGCCAAACGCGAGCCAAGCCTGCCAGTCGGGCGCAATAAAATAGAGGGCCGCGCACATTAGCCCGCTGCCACCTAGTAACTGCACCGAATAGCGCTTCCAGCCCGGCTGAAAGACCAACACTCCCTGCTTATGCAGTAAGTAACCCAACAGGCCCGCGTTCAGGAACGCAGAAAGCGCGGTGGCTAACGCCAATCCGGCATGGGCCAGCGGCCAAATCAGCAGTAGGTTAAACACCATATTAGCGACCATGGCGATAATGCCTACCTTCACCGGGGTTTTGGTGTCTTGGCGAGCAAAAAATCCCGGTGCCAATACTTTGATCAGCATAAAGGCTACCAAGCCAAAGGCATAAGCACGCAGACTCATGGCCGCCATCTGTATGTCGTTGTCGGTCATCGCTCCGTAATGAAACAGCGTGATTAACAGCGGCTCGGCCAGCACCGCCAGCGCCAGTGCCGCGGGCAAGCCTAACAGCAATACAATACGGATCGCCCAATCAAGCATCGCAGCAAAGTGCTCCTTGGACTGGTCAGCATGGCGTTTAGAAAGTGCCGGTAAAATCACCGTCCCAATGGCCACCCCAAACACGCCCAGCGGCAGTTCCACTAAGCGATCCGAGTAGTAAAGCCACGACACGCTGCCCGCCGCCAGCAATGATGCCAAAACGGTATCCAGCAGCAGGTTAATTTGCGATACCGATACCCCAAACAGCGCAGGCCCCATGAGTATCAGTATGCGTCGCACGCCCTCATGAGCAAAATTAGGCCAGGGTGTGGGCATCAACCCCAAGCGCAGTAAAAACGGCACCTGAAAAACCAACTGTGCCGCCCCGGCGATCAACACGCCCCAGGCCAACGCCATGGCGGGCTCTTCCATTAGCGGCATTAAAAACAGCGCCGCCCCAATCAGCGAAAGGTTAAGCAGCACTGGGGTAAACGCGGGAACCGCAAAGCGGTTCCAGGTATTCAGCACGCTACCGGAAAACGCGGTGAGCGAAATCAACAGTAAATAGGGAAACGTTAAGCGCAGCATATCGGCGGTCAGCGCCAATTTTTCCGGATCACTGCCAAACCCAGGGGCAAATACCCAAATCAGCCACGGCGCACAGAGCATCGCCACGGCGGTAATTAGCGCCAGCACCGCCGTTAAGCTACCGGCAGTGGCATTCAGCAGCGCGCGTATTTCCTCCCGACTTCGCTGGGTGGAGTACTCCGAAAGCACGGGTACAAAGGCTTGGTTAAACGCCCCTTCAGCAAACAGACGGCGCAGAAAGTTAGGGATCTTAAACGCCACGAAAAACGCATCGGCGCCATCCCCTGCCCCTAAGAAGGTAGCGATAACCACATCACGCGCCAGCCCCATCACTCTCGACAGCATGGTCATGGCACTGACTACAAGCCCCGAGCGCATTAGCCCGCGACGCACGACTGTGGTGCTTGGAGATGTGTTGGGCGCTTTCTTCGCTGTCATAAGCTATCCAGAAAAATCATCTAGAAAAATCATCCAGACACAAAAAAACCGGCCGCAGCCGGTTTTTTTATGGCGCCTGCCGGCTTACGCCGCCAGTGCCTTAATACGCTTGTTCAAACGGCTCTTCAGGCGAGCTGCTTTCTTCTTAGACAGCACGTCTTTGTCTGCAATACGGTCAACGACCGGTTGCATTGCCTTGAACTCTTCCATTGCCTTAGCGTGGTCGCCGGTGCTGATCGCTTTCACTACACGCTTGATGTAGGTGCGGACCATGCTGCGCTGGCTGGATTTCAGGACGCGACGGTTCTCGGCCTGGCGGGCGCGCTTGCGAGCTTGCTTGCTGTTCGCCACAGGGTATCTCCTTGGAGAATAAAGGTTGCCGACAAAACGGCAACGAAATTAAATATGTGTTCGTCTGCTGTGCTGCCACAGCACGACGTTTCCGCAACAACCAATTGATTTGGCAGGCGTATCACCCTACCAAAGTGTGTAGCAGGCAGTCGAAATAAGCTGCCCGCTCACGGGACTTGTCTGAGAGGATGGCGTAGTCTATCACGCACTTGGCGAGCTTGCTAGCTACGCCTTTACAAGTACAACGTATAACTTTAAAAGCAGGCTGCCCAGCGCAGACCTACTCAAAGGAAACATGTCAGTGTCATTGCGGCGTTTACACACTCGCTTACTACTAGCCATTTGCATACCGTTGATACTCGTATCGACAACGTTGCTGCCTGTGCTCCATGTCCATATGGAGTCCCGACTAGATAGCCTGCATACCGAAGCAGATGCCTTATTGAAAGCTGGCCAGGAGGCACTAACCCGCGATATTAATGAAAGCCTAAATTACGCGCTGGCGATTGCCGAAATGCCTGCGTTAAGGCGGTACCTGGTAGCACAGGACAACTCGTCGATATCAGCCCAGCCTTATTCGCTTAGCGACTTATCGCAACTTTCAACCTTTCTAAACACGTTGATCAGCCACAACCCTCGCTATACCAAGCTGGTACTCATTGATAATCATGGCAGCGAAGTACTCCGTGCACCTAAAAGTATTCAAACGGGGCCCCGCGTGAATGCCAATCATCATGCCTATACCGACTATTTCAAAGGAGCCTCTTCACTGCAGCCACGCGATCTTTATATCTCGCCACCGGGCCGTAACCTCCAATTCGAGCTAATGGGTCGCGACGTGATTCCTGTGGTCAATGTGTCGACACCCGTTTTTGATGCCATGGGGGAACGCCGTGGCGTGGTGCTTTTGAGCCTCAATTGGGATTACCTTACCAGCGCCCTACGTCAGGCCATGTTGCTTGACCAAGATGCCAATGCGATTTTAATCGACGCCCAAGGACGATGGCTGCTCGATGAAGGCCTCCCGCCATTAAATACGACGAGCTTTGGCAGCGATTTTGCCGCCCTTTCTCCTCTCTATTGGCAAGCCATGCAGCAGCGCAACACAGGTCATGCCAAGGTCGATGGTCAGCTATTACGCTTTCAGACTGAAGATATACGCACTCAGCGCTACCGTAGCCTAGCGGGTACTGTTTTCAGCGAAAACGCTTACTACCCTTGGAAGCTGGGCGTGACATTACCACTACCTACTTGGCGATCCTTAATAGAAGAAGAGACCACCGTGCTCTGGTTTCTACTGTTGACCTACGGTGTCGCCGTCGCCTTTGGAATATTCTGGGCTCTCAGCAGCCAGCGTCAGCGCCAGCTACGTAGGGCGGCTCAGCGCCACGCTCATGAAGTCAGCGATCTTTATGAAAACGCCCCCTGTGGCTACCACTCGCTCGATACCACAGGGCGAGTGATCAAAATGAACCGCACCGAGCTCGCTTGGCTAGGCTACACCGGTGAAGAAGTTATTGGTCACATCACTTACCGAGAATTGATCACGCCAGAAACCCGCGATCAGTTTGATAAAGCTTTCGCAAACGTTAAACAAAATCAACCCAGTAGCGCTGAATGCAGCCTGCTAACCCGAAACGGCGAGCAGCGTCACGTCATGATTCAAGCCTCAGCCTTCTGCCGCAATGGTCAGTTTGTGCATTCGCGCGCTACCGTCTTTGACCTTACCGAGCGCAAAGAGCTAGAAGAGAAACTACGCGCCCAAGCCATGACCGACCCCTTAACGGGGGTCTTCAATCGACGCTATTTACAGGCCCAAGCAACGACTGAAATATCCCGGGCGCGAAGGCAAAATTTCCCAATCGCGCTCATCGCCATTGATATTGACCACTTTAAGCACATTAACGATACGTACGGACATGACGCAGGCGATGACGTACTGAAAAACTTCACCAAAATAGTAACCAAACTGCTTCGACAGGAAGACTTGCTATGCCGAGTGGGCGGCGAAGAGTTTGCTATTTTGCTTCCCAATACCTCGCTTTCTCAAGCGGAACAGGTGGCCGAGCGAATACGTAGAACAACGGCAGTTACCCCCATTAACGTCACAGCTGAGCACGCCGAACAGGCACTTTGGCTGACTGCTTCGCTAGGGGTAACGACTATTCTAGACAACGAAAAAGCACTTAAGCCTGCCCTGAAACGCGCCGATATAGGGTTATATCAGGCTAAAGATAATGGCCGTAATCAAGTGGTTGTTAACGCGGCGTAGCAGGATTACGTGCTCGAAGGTACAGCTTGCACAGCCAAAACACTGCTGTAATTGCCAATTATGGGTACTTCGATATAGTGCACAGAATAAACATGGTCACTAGCGCTACGCAGGTTCTGAAGAAAGCACCTCCTAAGCATAAAGCTCCCATAGGAATGAAGCTCAAGGTTACCTAATGGATGAGACACCCCGCTTGCGGATGTTTGCTGGGCCCAATGGCCTGAACTCAACCAACAAGTGCAGCACGGGCGTGCCACCAGTCCAAAATCGCCAGCGCGTATTGCAAATCGACCCAGCATGTTCGTGTCCAGAGTGCCTGATAGCAGCTCAAGCCCGGCTCGTAGATAGGCGCAACTCCACACCCAACCATTGACATCTACAATCAACCCTACTATATTTTATCTATGAAATAGGGAAGGAGCGTATGGATGATCAAGGGCTAGATACTTTATTAGCGCTCGATGGAACTCAGTACGGCATCCAAGGTGATTTTTGGGTCAAGTTTGAGGTGCGGCGAGTCAAGGCAACACCGAACATCCCCCATGGAATAAAATATAGCTTGACCTTGCATCATAAGAGCGGGACACGGCTACTTGGCTTTGACAACGCACATGCTCCAAAAATCAAACGCAGAAAGTTTGCGGGACGACGCGAAGAGTGGGATCACCGCCATTATCGCAGCGTTGTCAGTGATTACTTCTTTGATTCTGCGGCTCACTTGATTGAAGACTTTTGGAAGCATGTCGACGAAATACTCCGAGAGGAAGGAATATGACAACCGTCAAGATCGGCATCATGAACCGTGATGAATTCCGTGAGCGCACAATCTCAATTGCCAAAGGTTTCTATAAACCTGCTCCTGATGAGCCTAAGGTATGGTTTGATAGTGTCGAGTCCATGTCTCGTCTGTTAAACACGAAAAACCTTGAACTTCTCAAAACGATTCGGCGCTGCAAGCCGCAATCATTAGGGGAGCTTGCTGAGATAACCGGGCGTCGAAAAGAAAGTTTGAGTCGCACCATTAAAAAGATGGGCGATTATGGCTTAGTGGAAATCCAAGAAGGCCCACGACATGCCAAGACCCCTGTGGTTACTGCCGATAGCTTTGAAGTCACGTTAATGTAAAAAGTGCAAAACAGGCAAAGTGCAAAACAGGCATTTTTCTTAGCGGTGCACCGCGGACAGTAACTGTATTCAGCATTTAAGGCACAGCCTGCCCCGGGCGCTAAAATTTTGCGCAAGAAATGGCGCGTTCGCTCATCTTTGGGTGCAGTGAACAACTCTTCAGGAGGCGCTTCCTCGACGATGCCGCCCTCGTCCATGAAGACAACCCGATCCGCTACTTCCCGGGCGAACTGCATCTCGTGGGTGACCACGATCATCGTCTGGCGCTCTACCGCTAACTGTTTCATCAGGCTCAATACTTCCTCTACCCATTGAGGGTCAAGTGAAGAGGTGGGCTCGTCAAAAAGAATCACGTCGGCGTTGGCGGCCATGGCACGGCCAATACCCACCCGCTGCTGCTGACCGCCGGAGAGAGAAGCGGGATAAGCATCTGCTTTGTCTGCCAGACCGATGCGCTCAAGGATCTCTCTTGCCCGTGCATGGGCCTTAGCCTTCGGCAGTTTGTCCACCACGATCATCCCCTCGCTGATATTCTCCAGCGCGGTTTTGTTGGCGAACAGGCCGTAGTTCTGAAATACAAAGGCGGTACGCCGGCGCAATGCCAGGATATCTGCCCGGCTGGCACGCTGGGTATCAACGCTCAAATCACCCACCTGCAAACGGCCTGCATCAGGGCGTTCAAGAAAGTTGATACAGCGCAGCAACGTCGACTTACCTGTACCAGAAGGCCCAATGATCACAATGATCTCACCCTGGGCAAGGCTCAAGTTGATATCTTGAAACACCGTATGGCCACTAAAACGCTTGGTAATGCCTTGCAGCGAAATCATCGTTGGTAGGCCTTATTCAGATAAATTTCTAACCGGCGCTGCCCCCAGGAAAGTACTTCAACTATCACCCAATAAATCAGCGCCACCAGCAGGAATGCTTCTAAATAGAGGAAGCTGCCCGCAGCCTCTTTTTGCGTGGCCCCCATAAGCTCGGTCACGCCCAGCGTAAAGGCCAACGAGGTCGCTTTAATCATATCGATGAAATAGTTCATCAGCGTCGGCGTTGCCACGCGGGTTGCCTGGGGCAGAATGATGCGGCGCATCAGTTGCGACTGGGTCATCCCGATGGAAAGCGCGGCTTCAGTCTGGCTGCGATCAATCCCGACAATCGCCGCACGAATGGATTCGGCCATATAGGCAGAGAAGTGCAGCGTCAGGCCTAGCACGGCGGCGGTAACGCCGGTAATTGAGATTAACGCGCTGATCAACTGCGGCAAGCCATAGTAGAAAAGAAACAGCTGAACCAGCAGCGGCGTACCTCGAAAAAACGAGATAAACAGCAGCGAGAAGCCGTTCAAGAATGGCACTTTTGATACGCGAACTACCGCCAGCAGGCACGCCAGAATCAGCGCAAAGAACATGGCAATCGTTGCCATTTGAAGGGTGAGCGGCAAGTAGCGCAGCAGAACCGGCAGCAGCCCCCACATGTATTCGAGGTTAAGCATGATAATTAAACATAGGCTAAATCGCTTATAAGCAAACGGCCGTGGCAATGCCACGGCCGCGTTGAACGGATCAATTCAGCGTTTAGGGCTGGGTGATATCAGTATTAAACCACTTTTCCGATATCTCACGCAGCTCACCATTCTCACGCAACTCACTCAGCGCTGCATCGACACGGTCGCGCTGCTCACGGCCCGCTTCATCATCACGGAACGGCAATGCGTTCTCAATGGTCGAGAAAGGCTGGCCCGCCAGCTCTAACGGCAGGCCTTTCTCTTTAATGACCTGCGTAGCACTAACACGATCCATCACAAAGGCTTCTACCCGACCCAATGCCACATCCTGCTCGATATTGGACTCATAGGTGCGAATGTCGATTTCATCGGCGTTCGGCTGCTCACGCAATAACTGCTCGTAGTTCGAGCCCAGGTTGACGGCCACGCTTTTGCCGGACAAATCCTCAACACCATGAATAGTATCATTACCTGCCTTGACGACGACCTGAGCACCGTCATACACGTAAGGCGAAGTGAACACATACTTCGCTTCGCGCTCTGGGGTAATGGTGATCTGATTGGCAATGGTATCGATACGGCCAGATTCAAGCATCCCCGCCAGGCCCGAGAAGCTCGCGGTGACAAACTCAATGTCATCACCGGTGATCTCACCCACGGCATTCATGACATCAACTTCAAAACCCTTAAGCACATCCTGCTCAACAAAGGTAAAGGGGAAGTAACCACCGGACATACCCACCCGGAGTGTATCGGCCTGGGCGGTCGCGGCGAACAAACCGCTTACAATGCTTAGTGAAAGCGCAGCCAGGGTGCTATTAAGCTTGCGTGGTAGTGGCATGGGTCTGATTCCTCGTTAGTCGATATCCCGACGATCCGAATAGCCATATAAAATACGGCTTTGATGGTTGCTATCATACTCCCAAGAGAAAACACGCACAAAAGAATAATAAAGATGTTTTTTATTCATATTTTGAATATAGATGCAGTCACAATTGCACTTCTTGTGATTGGAGTATTTTGCCCTGGCGGCTCAAAGCGCGGGTAAGACAGCACTGCATAAAAATACGTATTGGAAAAAATCAGCTCACTAACATGCCCTGCGTATGTTCTCGCTGTTGCTTAATAGCCGCATCCAAAACATCAAGCAACTTGTCGTAGTCATCTTGCATATGTGTATCCATGCCGGTTTCTTCAAAGCGTTTTAGCGTAGTCTGAGTTTCAGAAATTAAGAGCTGTAACTTATCAATTACCTGTTGATATTCATCATTTTTCATAGCCAATCCCTAATAAAAACCGGCCCCAAAGGGAGCCGGTTCAGCTGTGCTACTTAGCGATATAGCGAAAGCTTTATCGTGACTAAGCCTTAGATTAACCCAGCAGAGACAGAACGTTCTGCGGGATCTGGTTGGCCTGTGCCAGTACAGAAGTACCGGCCTGCTGCAGGATCTGTGCACGAGTCATGTTAGCTACTTCTACCGCATAGTCAGCATCTTCGATACGTGAACGAGCAGAAGAAAGGTTAGTCTCATTAGTATTCAGGTTAGTGATCGCAGACTCAAAACGGTTCTGAATAGCACCCAAATCAGAGCGCAATGCATCAACCTTGCCTAGAGCGGCATCTAGCTTTTCTAAAGGATCACGCGAGGCTTCAACAGCATTATCTTGTGAAATAAGTTGTTGATTAGCTTGACCTGCATTTTTAACGTAAATCACGTCGTTAGCAGCAATTTCACCATTCAGAGGAGAACCGGCATCAATAGTAGTGGCAGTTACTGTACCACCAGCATCTACACCAAATACATCTGAGCCAACATTTAATGTAGCGCCAGTATAGTTGGCACCGGCAGTTTCCAAGTCAATCTCACGCGCTTTCTCATTGGTACCGAAAGTCGTGAACTTAGTGGTTGCGGCTGCAAAGGTAGACTCATCCATAAAGAGACTACCTTGCGTAACATTGACTTCTGCACCGGTACCAGCAGGAGCGGTAGAGCTTACAACTTCAACCTTGACTTCTTTTCCTTCAATGGTAGCGGTGTAGATGCCATTACCATTGGCATCACTGCCAGCTGTTTCACGTGTCCAAACTGCTCCACCAATCGTCTTGCTTTCACCTTGATCCACACCAGCAAAAGAAGAGGCGAAAGCAAGTGACTGTGTATCGCCAGCAGCCCCCGTAGCGCCAGTATTGCTAGCTGCACTGGTAATACGACCAGTAGTTTGGCTAACGTATAGTGGGTTAGTACCATCAGTAACAGTGCCACTAACAACATCTACTTCGGCGGCAGACCCAGTAGTTACGGCACCAGCTGCATCGTATACATCAACCGTGAAGTTCGATGTACCCGAAGCACCAAACTCCTTGACCATATCTTCAAGAGTTGCAGCTTTATCACCGCTAACAGTGAATGTGTTCAAGCCTAATGAGGTAGCATCAATCTTTTGGAGTCCTACACTGATAGACTCATTATCGTTAGCGCCCACCTGAATATTCAGATTATTGTCTTGCTGTAGTACTTTAACGCCGTTGAAGTCAGTCTGTTCAGAGATACGGTTAATCTCGGTCAGGCGCTGATCAATTTCAGCCTGGATCGACACTAAGTCATTAGAAGAGTTAGTTCCGTTCTGGCTTGAACAGTCAGTTCACGCACACGCTGCAAGTTATCGTTCACTTGGTTAAGAGCACCTTCAGCAGTTTGCGCCACTGAGATACCGTCATTGGCGTTACGCTGAGCCTGTGCAAGGCCGGTGATCTGGGAAGACATGCGGTTGGCGATGGCCTGACCGGCGGCATCATCCTTGGCGCTGTTGATGCGCAGACCTGAAGAAAGCCTTTCCATGCTTGTCTGAAGCGAATTTTGGCTCTTGTTCAGGTTAGATTGGCCAATCATTGATGTGATGTTGGTATTGATCACTGACATGGGGTGATTCTCCTTGCTTTGGACACTGGCCCTGAGGCCCGCTTTCGGCCACTGTTTGTGCCGTTGTATTAATTAACGGCAGCGCGAGGGGTTTCTTTAGGGGAAGTGGTAAAAAAAGATGTAAACGTTGGTAACTGAATAGTGAAGATTTTCATGCTTCGGCGGGGTGGCCGTGGGGAGTATGAGATTGCTTACTGAGTTTCGATGACACCGCGCTTTGGTCGCGAGCTAAAGCTACCTCCCACAATTGCACCAGTCCAGCTGGAAGCAGAACTCGTCGCGAGCTAAAGCTGCTTCCCACAATGACAATGCCTGCTGAGATGGCTCTACTTTTTGCGGCCTAGCTGAGCATCCAATGCATCAAATTGCTGGGTGAGGTAAGAGCTCATGCTGTTCATTTGTGCAACCATCACATCCAACTGACTGAACTGGCTGCGGTAACGGGCAATAGTACCTTCAATGTTTTTTTCCATGCGCTCATACCGGGTGTCCAGGCTTTTTACCCGGTTTTCTGCACCGGTAATAGCACCTTTAAGAACTCCATTAGCGCCCAGCATCTGTTCAATAGATGTCCCTAGCTTACCTGCTAAGCCTCCTTCCCTTGCATCACCGGCAAAGAAGGCGCTTAGCGCTTGTGGGTTATTCGCTACCAGATCGCTAAGTTTAGCGTCATCCACTTTTAGCGTACCGTCACGCTGTAATGAAATACCGAGCTGGCTAAGGGTGGATAACTCGCCTCCTTCTACCCCGCTGGTCAGTGCGCTACGCAGGCGTGTCTCGATGGTGCGCACGGCGCTGTCACCTAAGAGCTTACCCACGGTATCATTTTCTGCATTAAATGCTGTCAATGTGCCGATAGTGCCTTTTAAATCATTAAACGCTTTGACAAAGCCGTTAATCGCTTCACGCTGTTTTAGCGTATCTCGCTCGATATTTACCGTGCTGGAGGCCGTTTCACCTTCCGCGATACTCAGTTCAGTAAGGTTGAGCGTTACACCTTGAATAGCGCCTTCGATTTGGTTCTTAGCACTGCTAATCGCTATACCATTAACGGTTAGCGCCGCATCTTGCCCCTGGCGCTTGGCACCTACCTCTGTTGCTTCAGCGAATGGGCCGGTTACGACAGTACCTGCAGCGTCGACAAAACTAAAACTATCAATAGAGGCGTCTGTACCCGTGGCTTTGGAACTAAGCGCTAAGCGGTACCCTGAACCATCATTGATGATGGTGGCATTTACGCCTGACGCTTTATCGGCGTTGATTGCATCACGAATGCTGTTGAGCGTGCTATCGGCAGCGATGGCAATATCCACTGAGTCACCACTGCCAAAGGTTAGCTTGAGCTTAGTAGCGCCTTGCAAGTCAAGAATCTGATCTTTCTCGTTTACCCGGCCGGAAGCAAGCGTGCCTGAAGTCGCCAGTTGTCTGACTTCCACACGGTAGCTACCCGGCAACGCATCCGCCGTGGTAGTAGCTTTAATCGCATCTCCCCGCACGTTGGCGGAAAGGCTTTGATAGAGTTTGGGGTCGTTAATTTTCGCCAAAGCATCTTGAAACCCATTAAGCGCGGTTTGCAGTTGACCATAGGCGGAGATCTTTTCAGCCTGTTGTTCTTTTTGGCGGGTAATAGGAACAAGCTTGCCACGCTCGGCTTCTTGTAGTTGATCCAGCAGTCCAGTCAGGTCAAGACCCGAACCAACACCAAGGGAGGTTATCGTCGCCATGCAGGGGTTCCTCAGTGCAAAAGGCTAAACCAGTAGAGTGTGCTTGCAGAACAGTGCTAGCACAAAAAATATGATAATAACCTTATCGACTGAAAAGAGGGCAACTTTAGCGCTTTTTCTTTCGCTAACTTAGCTATTTTATTTTTACCAATGAAAACGCATGCTTAACGCAGGCGCTAGGTGCATCAATGTCTAGCTTGCCGTATCAGTCACGTCCAAGCTGAGCATCTAGAGCATCGAACTGCTGAGTGAGGTAGCTGCTCGTCTGGTTCATTTGCGCAATCATGCCATCCAGTTGACCAAACTGGCTGCGATAACGAGACATCGTCTGCTCAATTGATTGCTCCATACGGGTATATTGCTCTACGAGCGATTTGTTGAGATTTTCCGCCCCGCTAATCGCCCCTGACACTCGACCGTTAGAGCTAAGCAATTGTTCGACTGCTGTATTAATTTGCCCCGCCATGCCCGCCTCATCCGTATCGCCTGCAAAGAAGGTTGAAAGCGCATCTTGGTTATTGGCGATGGCATCGTCTAGTTTATCTGCGTCGACTTCAAGCTTGCTATACCCAAGCCCGGTATCGTATTTGTGCGAAATGCCGATATCACTAAGGATAGAGAGTTCGCCCTCAACAGCCCCACCCAGAACACTACGCAAGCGAGACTCAACGGTACGTACCGTACTGTCACCCAACAGCCCACCGGCCTCGCCAGTTTCGGAGTTGAAGCTGGTTAGATCGCCAATTTTGTCTTTAAGATCGTTGTAAGCATTCACAAAACCCGTTACGGCTTCGCGAACCTTCAGCGTATCCTGCTCTACTTTAACAGTGCTCTCGCCCTCTTCTTGAAGGTTCAGCGTTACGCCCTGGATAGCGCCTTCAACCTGGTTAGTGGAGCTGGTGATATCAATGCCGTTAACGGTAAGCGCTGCGTCAGTACCACTTTGCAGCGTATTAGCGGTATCTGCAGCAAAAGGGGCAGCACCGTCAAAACTGAAGTTATCAATTGAAGCATCTGCGCCGGTTTCGCTGGAACTTAATGCTAGACGGAAATTGGTGCCGTCATTCACGATAGTGGCATTAACGCCCGAACCTTCAGTGGCGTTAATCGTATCGCGAATATCTTCTAGAGTACTGCCTGACGCAATATCGATCTCTTGGGTGGAGCCATCGGCAAAGTTTAAGGTTAATTTTTGGTCAGCCGCTGTAATTGCCTCATCGGCGGCGGCCACCCCGTCTGAGGCAAGCGTGCCACGCGTCGCTAGCGTGTCAACGGTAACGTTATAGCTACCTGGCTGCGCTTCACCGTCTGCTGTGGCCGTAATTGCTTCGCCATCTACGTTGGTAGAAAGGCTTTCATAAAGCGTACTGTCGTTCAGTGCATCCGCGGCGTCTTGAAACGTTGAAAGCGCACTTTGCAACTGCCCATAGGCGGAAATCTTGGTCTTCTGGGTTTCCTGCCGCTCAAGAATCGGCACAAGCTTCTCTTCCTCGGCCTCTTTCAACTGATCTAATAAACCGTTGAGATCCAAGCCTGAGCCAATACCAAGTGATGAAATGGAAGCCATACTTTACCGTCCTCTTTTATAACGTCATCACGCTACTGATTACACTGCTCGTGAAGTAATTTATCATCCTAGTAGTTAATAACTATCGACCATTTAACATTAAACTTAAACCTTTTTTTCGCTCGCTGCCTAATCGTGGCTTTTCCGCCCCACCCCTATGTAACGCAGCCCCGCTTCTTCAACAGCACTTGGCGTGTACAAGTTACGCCCATCAATGACGACTTTTTCAGCCAGCTGGTCGGCTAGCCAATCAAAATCGACACTGCGAAACTCTTTCCACTCGGTGCAGATAACCAAAGCATCGGCACCTTTAACAGCCTGAATCCGATCTCCTGCCAGCATTAGGTCATCCCGCTCGCCATAAATGCGGCGGCACTCTGTCATGGCTTCAGGGTCGAACGCCTGCACCTTAGCGCCCGCTTGCCAGAGTGCTTCCATTAACGTGCGGCTAGGGGCTTCGCGCATATCGTCTGTGTTGGGTTTAAAGGCCAAGCCCCAAACAGCAATAGTCTTGCCACTTAGACTGCCTAGGTTGTCTTGCAGTTTTGTGAACAGGGTTTGCTTTTGACGCAAATTAACCGATTCGACGGCGCTGAGCAGTTCCGGCGTATAGCCTAGCTGACGCGCTGCCCGCTCTAATGCCTGGACATCTTTGGGGAAGCAAGAGCCGCCGTAACCACAGCCAGGGTAGATGAAGTGATAGCCAATACGTGGGTCGCTGCCAATCCCTCGGCGTACGTCTTCGACATCCACCTCGAGCCGTTCGGCAAGATTGGCGATCTCGTTCATAAAGCTGATTTTGGTGGCGAGCATGGCATTGGCGGCGTATTTGGTTAGCTCGGCAGCCCGCACGCTCATAAACATCAACTTTTCGTGGTTGCGGTTGTAGGGGGCGTAGCACTCTTGCATATGCGCTTTCACCCGCTCGCTTTCTGTACCGACGATAATCCGCGCGCCACGGGTAAAGTCATCTATCGCTGCCCCCTCCTTCATAAACTCAGGGTTCGAACACACATCGAACGCGAGCGATACACCGCGTTGTTCGAGCACATCGCTGATAGCAGCGTGGACTTTTTCTGCAGTGCCCACCGGCACGGTAGACTTATCAATCACCAGCTTATAGCTATCCATATGCTGGCCAATCGTGCGCGCCACCTCTAGTACATAGCGTAGGTCGGCACTGCCATCTTCGTCGGGCGGCGTTCCCACGGCAATAAACAGCAGTTCGCCATCGGCTACCGCCTGGGCAGCGTCAGCAGTAAAGCGTAAACGGCCAGCCGCCACGTTGTGGGCAACGATAGTGCTTAGCCCTGGCTCAAATATCGGCACCTCTCCGCCCTTAAGCTGATCAATTCGCTCAGCATTAACATCCATACAGGTGACTTGATGACCAACATCGGCTAAGCAGGCGCCTGCGACAAGGCCGACATAACCGGTTCCGAATACACTGATATGCATGACTTATTAACTCGCTAAAATATATGGTAGCGAGCGTAGCACATTGACCTACCGTTGATGAGTTCAATAGTGGGAGACTCCCTCTAAATTATAGACCTTGGTCTAACATCGACCTTGGTTTATAATGCGCTGCAACGAGCACAACTTGGTGCTGACTGCAGGAGAACATGCAATGACTCCGGGACTTATGCCTTCAGAATTTATGACGCCCGAGCCGACAAAAGAACGCTCAGTCCTATCGTCAAATGGGCTGTCGACTACCGCGAACGTTCAACGAAGCCTTCGTCAGTGTTTATCGATTGCCGCTGAGCTGCTCTACGACAATGGCCATGTGCTTGAAACCATTACCTTGCCCCAACGCGGTTTAGCGCACCGTGAATTGCTCACACTTTGTGCCGCAGCGCCCACCTGGGCAACCTGTCAGAAGGTCATGGAAGCCAGTGAAGCAGCCACTTTCAATGAGTATGGTCGCTTTGTTTTGACCCGTCTTGGTCGTGAAATTATGTTTGATATGTTCGGTCAGGGGGCTGCTGATTGCGCTTAACATCTGCTGCTGCCACGCATTGCTGATCAGAAGATCGTATAAGAGACTTATAAAGGCTATTCGTTATCTGATGTGGATTTAAGATTGGTTGGCTATTTTTTATCTCACGGTTCAGATCGCAACCACTAAGCCAGCTATCTGTTGTGGGAGGCTGCTTCAGCGTGGTCCGACACTTCGGTGGTTCGACACTTCGACGAAGAGTGCCGCAGGCATCCCTTTGACTTCATCCTGCTAATAGCCCAAACATTCGCGAGCTGAAGCTCCCTCCCACGGGAGTTACACTCATGCTGGCAGAGTTAATTCCACACTGAGCGACGAAAAGCCCTTATAAAAAACCGCCCACAAGCAAGCGCTTCGGGCGGTTTTTGTTGCGCGGGCTTATTTGCTAAAGCCTAGCTCTATAGAGTCTATGTTCTATATCGCTTAGCGCAGGCCTAGCATCGACAGAATGAACAGCACAACCACGATCAGACCAATAATGTAGATAATATTACGCATAGGGCGCTCCTTGCTTATTGCGTTTTAGAGAAATCAAAGGCTTGCTTACCCATGAGCCAACACACCCATCCTAGCAGGCTTTTTCTGCTTTTGCGTAATGTGGCTGCATCTCCCTCTTCGAAAAGACTGCATTAGCTTAGCCGCATAGATAGCGTTATCCGAGACGCTGGCTGTTCTCATCGAATGCTCGTTGAATTATTTTCTGCTGCTTGGCATCGATTTCTAATTCTCGGCAAAGGAATGACCATTCGGATAGAGCATCAAGGGTTTGCTCAATATAGAGATCCGGGTTTAAGTAGCTGAAGGAAGCACAAACCTGCTTGAGCTTTTTACGGGTAGCCAGACCTGCCCCACTGAAAGATGTTGTATGGTCATCTGCGTAGCCCCGGACAGGGGCATAAGTCAGGTCATAAGCCGGAGCTAGTGTCCATCGACCTTGGTCATACAAAAAAGTGAAGTTCTTAGCGTGGTCATCGTGATAGCAGCATTCCCCAGCCATCAGGCAGCGAGTCAGCAAATGCTCCCGGTAGACCAGCAAAAAGAAGTGGATCCGGCGCCTTCTGTGGTTGGGTAGTAAAACCCATGTTCAGAGGCGACAAATTGAAGCCTTCCGCCACCCAATGAGGGTGGTAGGCAAAGTAGATGCCCTGTCGGCTAGCGACCAGCTCCCCCACAGGATTACCCGCTAACAGTACCTCTACGCTGTTGATACGCTTCATTTTCGCCCCCGGGTACGCCCCGTCTGCTTGATCTCTTCAAGTGAGACGGGGTGTTCCTGCTCGAATAGCTCGGCAATTTGGCGTGTGGCGCCCAGCGCTGTGGCAATGAGCACTAGACCATCGAGAGTTATTTGCCCACTGGATTCGAATCGTTTAATGGTGGACTCAGAAATACCCGCCATCTGCGCCAAGGTTCTACGGGAAAGGTTCTGCGCCAGTCGCGCTTCTCGTGCATTGGCAGCGACCTGCTGGGACAGTTCACCAGGAGCCAGTAGAGAGTGAGTCAGGGCCATAGAAACCTCTAAATAATGGCTCATTTATAATCCATTATACACTAAAAATGATTATAAAAGATCAAATGTGATCTTTTAAGACATAGGCACTTGGCTCCAGACTCAGAAAGTACTACCTGGCCTTACTTCTAGCGGTTATCTGCTGTGGAACCTCTGCGACTTCTAAACCTCGAACCTTTGCCACTTATACCGAAGGTGTTGCGATGCGCGCTACTGCTTTGCTTGTTTCGTTTGTTGTTACTTCGTTGTTACCCACCGCCTATGCAGCCGCTAATGAACCTTCGGCAAACGCACTCCAGACGCTAGACCGGCAAACCCGCCAGCTCAACCGCGTACACAGCGTGGTAGTGGCCTACAACGGTGAGATTATCCACGAGCTTCACCAAGGTGGGCCAGGGGTGGCGTCGCCTACCAATATTAAGTCGCTGTCCAAAACGGTGCTGGCTGCCATTACTGGTGCGGCGATTGAAGCGGGCATCATTGAATCCGCTGAACAGCCTATGGTGGCGCTGTTTGGCGAGCATCTACCGCGCGGTATTGATCCACAAGTTGGGGATATCACCGTGGCGCACCTGCTCGCCCAGCAGGCTGGGCTTGAGCGCACTTCTGGCAGCAACTATGGCGCCTGGGTGGCCAGCGCCAACTGGGTGAACGATGCGATGACGCGCCCATTCGTGGATGAGCCGGGTGGGCAGATGCTCTACTCCACCGGCACCAGCCATCTACTTTCCGCCGCGCTCACCCACGCCAGCGGCGAGACGACCCATGCCCTTGCCCAGCGCCTATTGGGTGATCCGCTTAATATCACCATTCGCCCCTGGCTACGCGACCCCCAAGGGATCTACTTTGGCGGCAATGATATGCAGCTCTCGCCGCGAGCACTGATAGAGGTGGGCGAGCTGTATCGGAATGATGGCATCGTGGTTAATGAGGCAGGAGACAAGCAGCGCGTTCTGCCGGAGGGTTGGGTGGAAGAATCATGGCAACCGCGCGGTACATCGCGCTGGACTGGCGACGGATACGGCTACGGTTGGTTTATTACGCAGTTGGCAGGCGAAGACGTGTACTACGGACGTGGCTACGGCGGCCAGGCACTTTACGTTATTCCAGAGCGTGAGATGACCGTAGTGATCACCTCAGACCCTAACCCACCCTCGCCGGGCGGGCAGTTCCAGCAGCGGTTGAACAGGCTGGTAGACGGTTTGTTAGCTGAAAATGATGAGTAGCACAGCCAGGTCGTGGGAGCGCTTACTCGCCTTTGTGGCCTAGGCTCATCAGGTAGAGCGCGGCTGCCAGTGCCAGCACTGAAAGCGCTAAGTAGATAGCTTCCAGGGGCGTGGCAAAACGGATATCCACCACGGCACGGAAAAACTCAATGATCACCGCTAGAATCACCACCCGGGCGATTTTATCTTTCAGTTGGTCTAATGAAGCGACGTTAAACGGGTGGCGCAGATTACTCGCTTCGGCTTGGTCAATGCGGGAGACAAACAGTCGGTAAACGCCTAAGCCGAAAATCAGCAATACGATGGCAATCAGATAGATGTCCACCGCAATGATGATATCGGGCACCAGGCTATCGTGAATGTCCTGGGTGCCACCCAATAGGTAGTATCCCATCACATCAGCGACTACCTTGAAAATATCCACGGTACCGACGATAAACAGCATCAATGAACCCAATAAGCTGGGCACGACCGCCAGCATAACCAAAAAGCGCGAATTCCACAGCGCCGTTTCAATGCGTCGCTCCCAGCGCCCCTGATTTTCAGACGGGTTAGGCGGTGGCGTTGAAACCGGATCAGTCATGGCATACTCCTGTTGTTATATAAAAGTTGTTATATAACGTTGCTATATCAGACTCATCGTGATCAATACACAGGTGGCGACGAACAACACGAACCCCAGCAGTAGCGCGATACCATCACGGGCAACCAAGCCTAACCCCAGCAGGGTAAGCGCAAGCCCCGCCCCGTTGGCCGAAAAGGGAATAAACTCCATCGGTGGCATGGCCAAGGCAATCAATAAACACATCAAGGCAGTTACCCGGATACCGATGTAGCCCGTCAGCCAGGGTAACCGCACCCGCAATAGTCCATCTATCCAGCGGGCAGGCTTTTTCATCAGTTGAATGCCTTTATCAAACTTTTGACGGAGAGAGAGCGTTTTAGCAACCAACGGGGCAACCAAAACGCCTCACTTCCCGCTAGCAACTGCACGGAAACCAGCAATACCAATGCGGCCATTAAGGTCGGCATGCCGGGTATATCGCCAATGATCGGAGTGAGCGTAATCAGACCGGCAACTAGCAGCAGCGGCCCAAACGAGCGCCGTCCAACGGCGTGAACAACATCGTCAACGCTGACCCGCGAAGCATCCTGCTCCATACGCTCAATCGAGCTAATTAGATCCATTAAATTCGAGTCTTCGTTGCGGTTATGCATCGGGTTTATTGCGCTCCTCTACGTGCAGTTTGGTACGGATAAAATCGCTATGGCTAACATACAGTAAATCCGCCAAGCGACGAATACGGTGCTCTTCAAGCGGGTCAACGCTGCCGTCGGCCCAGGCCAGCTGCCACATTTGCGCGACCAGCTCACAGCGCTGGTCGTAGTTATAGTGCTCTTTGATCAGGCTAACAAACTGGTAATGGTCGACGGCCTCATCCACTTCTGTTTGTGCCAACGTCATCAGCTCTTCCACATCGCTTGCGCTGAGCTGGTAGCGCTCGGTCAGCATAAGGCGCAGCGCGGCAAGCTCTTCATCGGTGGTGTCGTAATCGGCGCGGACGATTTCACACAGCAGTGCCGCGGTGGCCAGTTCCAGGGTAAGCGTTTGATTTTCGCGCTGCTCGGGTTGCGCCAGCGAGCGCTGGAAGAAATCACTAATGGCGTTCAGCATTTTACTCTCCATTTATAGCTTCCGACTTCTGACCGTACTTAAGCCTTGAAGTGCATTCATAGATATTGGGTAACTATTAAGTACGAGTTGCGGAAGCGCTTAGGGCATACCCAAATGAGTATCACTGAGTGAAAAACCATTATTAAACGGATACACATAGGGCAGCCTCAGGGCTGCCCTCTTTAGTGCGATGAGTGAGGATACTGACTAGCAGGTTATTGCTTATTAAGCAGAGTTTCCAAGCTATCTGCCGTCAGAATCTGTACTACCCACTCGTCTAGCTGCGTGTCTGAAGCCAATGTCAGGCGCTGATCTGCCCAATCGGGCATCTCACCAAACTTCAAGGCGATTTGCTTACGCAACGTACCTTCCACTCCTTCATGACGCCCTTCTTGACGCCCTTCTTGACGCTCTTTTTCTCGCTCAAAGCGCTCAACAGTGTTGACATAAGGCATGTGTTTTTCCTCCTGTATGGCGTAGACCGCCTGGACAAACTCAGACTCCAGAGCTCTCGGCAGTTGGAGCATCCAGTCGATGATATTGAACAACCGCACAATCTGTTCACGGCTGTAGCCTCGTTCATACAGCAGCCGAATGAGAGCAATCTTGACATCCTTACGCGTTGCACCGTCCTTCAATCTCTTGGCGTAGACCTGGGCCATGACCACCAGCGCAAAGACGTTATCGCTTGCTTCCAACTTAGTCCAGTTTGCTTCCCAATCCATCAGTTTAGCCGTGGGGAAGGTAAAGGTCAGCTCGCATCCCCAGCGCTGATAGCGGAAAGTGGCGGGCCGGAAGCTATCGCGGATATCCGCCAGCACCGCCAAGCTCACCACATCCACCCCGTAGCGGTCACGTAGCCGGTACTGATAGGTGTACATTCGCTCAGCAAAAGCTTCCTCCGGCTCCCCCTGCACCTCAACATGGATCAGAACCCAAGTCTCGCTGCCATCCTGTGCATAGACCTTGATCAACTTATCGGCGTAACGCCTGCCACTGTTGGCATCCGCTGTGATCTGCTGTAACTCCTTATCGAGAAAGCTAAAGCCTTTCGACCAATCCACTTGTTCATGAATGGCTGGGAACAGCAGATCCAAAAATTCCTGGAAGTACCCATCAAGCGCCATTTTCCAAGGACTGTCGTGGTCAGCAGGCTGGGAGGTATCCGCTTCACTCATGCAAACTCCTATTCCACTACTCAAATGCTAGCACAGTGACGCCTAGCTAGCGCGATACCCCTTCATGCTATCTGCACGTCAACAAAAAAGAGCTCTACTGACGAGGATGCCCTTACCTCAATCCTTCTTGGTAAGCTGCTCTCTTAACTGCTTGGGCACTTGCTTGATAATCAGGCGATCCTGGGTGGCGTCGTACTCGATACTTGAGCCCAGCAGGTGCGAATCAAAGCTAATCGAAACACCACCCGCTCGGCCGGTAAAGCGGCGGAACTGGCTCAAGGTGCGCTTATCGGGGGGGATTTCCGGCGAGAGCCCGTAATCGGCGTTGCGAATATGGTCGTAAAAGGCTTTCGGCTGCTGTTCGTCCACCAGCCCAGAAAGCTCTTCCAAGGTCATTGGCTCGCCACGGCGAAGCTGTTCATTGGCGTAGTCCACCAGCGTGTCGGTTTTTTCTCGGCTCACCTCGTCGTCGTAATCCTCTTTCTCGACGTAGTCGCTAAACGCTTTCAGCAACGTGCGGGTTTCGGCCGGGGCATCGACGCCCTCTTCCATACCCAGCAATGCCACCAAACCCTCAGCGAGTTTTTTACCGCCGCGATCTTTTAGGAACGAGACATACTGGGCATTCGGTGACTCGCTCTGCCATTGGGTAAGGTTGATACGCGCTGCCAGGGTAAGCTGGCTGGTGTTGAGCTGGGCCGCGGGTACGGCATGGTGGTCATCATTAATGCCAATCCCTTCGCGCTGGTGCACCAATGCCATCAACAGTGTTTCAGTATCACCCTGGCGCTGGTGGCTGAACACTAAGTAACCACTTACTGATAACTGCTCCTGAAGCTGCTTGGCGAGCCGTTCAGCCAGTGCAACAGAAAGCTCAGCAAAGCTTTTATCGCCAGCAAAATAGTCGCGCAGCCACATGGCAAGCGGCCCTGCCTGTTCGCCCTCTTCGACAAAGCGCCCCCAGCCTTTGGGCTTGGTGTTGTAGGTGTCATTGAGGCACCCCACTAGGCTCGCCATCACCGAATCGTCACTGGCGCTGCCTGCTCTGATTGAGGCGCAGCGGTTAGGGTTAGGCGCTCACCGTCAAGCGTCGGATCGAGCGGTGCACAATACTTTGCAGTAGTGCATAAAGGTCTACTAGCTTCCAGGGTTAAAAAAAGAGTCAGGGTTTGAGGCGGTAACCAGTTCGGAAAATCCAGCCAATGGCGACCAGGCAAGCCGCGAGAAAGAGGGCAATCATGCCACCACTCGCGGCAAGGCTTACATCGCTGATACCGTAAAAGCTCCAGCGAAAGCCGCTCACCAGATACACCACGGGGTTTGCCAGGGTAATGGTTTGCCAAAACGGCGGCAGCATATCAATGGAGTAGAAGCTGCCGCCAAAAAAGGTCAGCGGGTGATCACTAACAGGCACCAGCTGCAGTCGGTCAAAGCCATCGGCCCAAATGCCGATGATAAAACCCAGCAGGCTAAAGGTGACAGCCGTCAGCACCAGAAAGAACAACATCCAAAACGGGGGGCGATTTCCAACGGTACAAACAAGCCCGAGGTCGCCAAAATAATCGCCCCCAGCAGAATCGATTTCGAGGCCGCCGCCCCCACGTAGCCGATCACAATCTCTAAATGCGAGATAGGCGCCGACAGCAGCTCGTAAATACTGCCGGAAAATTTCGGAAAGAAGATGCCGAAAGAGGCGTTTGAGACGCTCTGGGTGAGCAGCATTAGCATAATCAGCCCGGCACAATAAAGGCGCCGTAGCTAACCCCGTTGACCTCACTGATGCGCGAGCCAATTGCGGCACCAAAGACGACGAAGTAAAGCGACGTGGAGATGACCGCGAGACAATACTTTGCAGCAGCGTGCGGCGCGTGCGCGCCATTTCCGCCATATAAATAGCGCGAACGGGATGCAGGTTCATGCTCGCTCCTTAACCAAATCAACAAAAATATCTTCAAGCGAGCTTTGCCGAGTATTCAGATCTTTAAAGGTGACACCTCTCGCTCAAGTGCGGTCAACAGCTCTGAAATAGCGTGACCGTCCTCTTCCTGGCTACCGTCATAGGTGTAGATCAGCTCATACCCTTCAGCGGCCAGGCTTAGCTCAAGCGCTGCAGGTTTGCAGGTATCTCTGCCAGCGGGCTGTGCAGGTTCAGGGTTAGCTGTTTGCTGCCCAGTTTGCTCATTAACGCCGCTTTTTCTTCCACCAGCACCAGCTCACCGCGATTGATAACGCCGATGCGGTCGGCCATCTCTTCGGCTTCTTCGATGTAGTGGGTCGTCAAAATAATCGTCACGCCGTTATCGCGTAGCTGGCGCACCACTTCCCACATATCCCGGCGCAGTTCAACGTCGACCCCAGCGGTGGGCTCATCCAAAAACAGTATGCGCGGCTCGTGGGAAAGCGCTTTGGCGATTAGCACACGGCGCTTCATACCGCCGAGAGAGCGTCATGAGCCGGTTGTTGCGCTTATCCCAAAGCGCCAGCGACTTAAGCACTTTTTCGATATGCGCAGGATTGGGCGCGTTGCCAAACAGACCACGGCTGAAACTGACGGTGTTCCCAGACGGTTTTCAAACGCTTCGTTGGTCAGCTCTTGGGGCACTAGCCCAATGCGCTCCCGGGCTTGGCGGTAGTGGGTAATATTATCGAACCCGTCTACCAACACATGACCAGCGGTGGGGTTAACCAAGCCGCAGACCACGCTAATCAACGTGGTTTTACCTGCCCCATTGGGGCCAAGCAGGGCAAATATCTCGCCGCGCTGGATGGTTAAATCGATATGGGTTAACGCCTGAAAGCCACCCTCGTAGGTTTTGTTCAGGCCGTTAATAGTAATAATCGGGTCGTTCAAGGCGTACTCCTCACGTTGCGGTCGAATGACCGCAACGCTTGACGGCCTTTTAGGCGCAATTAAGAGCGTTTGGTTAGGAAAAGTTAAGTGCGTTCGGTAATTTCCAGTAGATGGTAACCAAACTGGGTTTTCACTGGGCCGTGTACTTGGCCTACTTCGTCGTAAAGACGACTTTATCGAACTCGGGCACCATCTGGCCGGGCCAAAGCTGCCAGGTCGCCGCCTTGACGGCTGGAGGGCAGCAGGAGGTGCTCTTTAGCGACTTCAGCAAAGTCGCGGCCATTTTGAATTCTTCTTTGAGTGCTAGGCACTGCCTTCGCTGCTGACCAAAATGTGGCGGGCGCTGGCGCGTGTCATAGGTTACTCCTAACTAATGATGTTCTGAGGGGTCATCGGGGCGGTAGTTTACCACGGCTTACCCAGGGCTCCGCTATAACGCAATGCTTCGCCCACGGGCCAAGGCGTGTTCGTGATCGCTTACCGACTCTGGCCCGCGAGTACAGGTGACAATCACCCAGGGCCCTTGTGTGCCGTATCCGCGTTAGTGCGCTCGGCTATACCGGCATCGCAGCTACGCCGCTGCTGAGTGCCGGTTTATGAGCGAAGCTTATACCGCTTCCCATACCCGCCTTAAGACGCTGTTTTTGCCGGAACGGTTCGCTGCATAACCGCCAACAGCGTTTGCCGCTGCTCGTCATTTAAATCATTCATGGAACTGCCCTGTTGAACAGGGTGCAGGCTGGCGAGCAGGTCGCCAAAGGCGCTTAGGGTGGCCCACGTTTTCACCACTGCTTCGTAAGCATCAACGCATGGTCGTAATCAGGCTGGGTGAAGGATGCCGTACTAACGTCTAGAACGGGCTAACGCCTGCCCGCGCTGACTCACCGAGTGCTGACGCAGGGCGATAAAATCCATCCCGCCAAGCTCCCGAGCGTCAGGGTGGAGTTCACCGTAAACGCCTTGGCGTACGCCGACCAGTTTAGAGATAGGGCCTATCTCATCAGGGTTACCACCGCTTGCGGCAATCATCGCACGGGCGCGTGCGTTAACTACCGCCAGCCCCACGCGGTCAATCAGCATATCGGTGGCGGTGTTATCGCTGACGGTAATCATCTGCTCCATCAAGTAACGGATAGAGATAGGCGTGCCAGGGTCGTGCCAATTAGTGGGGCCCGCGCCATCGACAAAGTCACTACGCGCAAGCGTTAACCGATCATCCAACGTCAGCGTACCCATCTGGCGCTCTGCAAGCACCTGCGCTGCCACCGGTATTTTAATCAGCGAGGCTAAATACCAAGAGTCATCGGCGCGCCATGAAAACGCTTCACCACTGGCGAGGTTTTGTACATAAACACCAGCCGTCCCTCAAAGATGTCTTCGATAGCCTTCAAGCGCGCGGTTAAATCGCCCTGCCAGGCGCTCTTTTTATCGACTTCATAGTACCAATGAGCATCGTACCAATTTGTATCGTACTCATCTGCATGAGCAGGGAGCGCTATAATCAGCGCTACTGCCACCAGCCCACGTTGTATCCAGTGTCGCAAATCATAACTCCAGCAGTTATTAATCGCTTTTAGCGGTGGTTAGCCATCCAACGGGTCAACCAAATCCACCCCGCAGCGCCAAGTATTAACAGCCCGCCTACGCCAAGCGCCTGTGGATAGGTGTACATTCCCTCGCCTTCCCACAAAAAGCGCAGCACTAAAAAGATCATCACAATATGGAAAATAAACGCTTTAAGGGCATCTGAACCGACCATCGTCAGCGGCAAAAGTGCCTTCGCGGCTTTGGCGCCACCGGCTAAAGCGAGGGCTAACAGCACTAGTGCACCACCCAAGCTAAACAGCATAAACTCAAGCCCTGGCGGGTGTTTGCCGACATTGTTGGCCACCGCCAGCATCGCCGCATGTACATCGCCACTGATAAACGCCAACGCATAAAACCCCGCCACCATCATCGCACCCAGGCTCAACAGAGTGAGTACTAAGCGGCGCCGTTTGGCGGAGTCGAAGTAGCAGCGCAGCAACGCTTCGCCGATGAGTAGGCCCACCAAAATCAACGGCGTGCGACTGATCTGCCCCCAGGTGTAATGGTCTTCATGATCTACCAGCAGCGCCTTCAGAATATCGTTGCCGCCAAACGTAAGGCTTTGCAGCCAAATAGTCAGTGCTGTTAATACGCCAATGGTGGCAAGCCGACTCCAGAGCGGCGCCCGCGCCCAGAGCGGCAGAATCAACGGCACCCAAAGCAGCGCTATGGCGTAGAAGCCTAAGATTTCGACCCAAATGGCAAATCGGCCATAGAGCAACGCATCGACGATCTCGCTGGGCGAGTAGAACGGCAGCATCTCAATGACAAGGAGCGCTTTGTACCAGAACCACACTTCTACAGCGCGCAGCCATAGCTTTAACCGGCGCTTAGGCCAGTCATCGCTTTGAGTGTGGGACAGAAACGCCACCGCCAGGGCAATGCCAAACACCACAATAAACAGCGAAGAGGAGAATTTAGTCAGCAAATGAACCGGCACCATCCCCCAATCGGGTACATTTCGAATGCCGACTAACCCACTGACTGAATGGCTAATAATCATCAAGCCGATGGCGATACCACGGGCTAGGTCAATCGCCGCTATGCGGCCCTCGGCCTTGGGCAGTTGGGGCTTGTCTGTCCATTTTAGGGGCGACCAGTTCAGGGGCATCGAGACATCCTTGTGGGTAGCGTTCTCAAATTGTTAAGCGCGCCGATGCTTAACACCTTAGCGCGAAATTATATCGTGCGCTTTGGTTGATACTGTTAACGGCCACACACAAAGATGCCCCGCAGTTGGCGGGGCATCCGTCGACTCATCCTTAAGCCCGAGAAAAGTTATTCCTTAAAGATTGCAATTACCAGCCGGAATCATCCTCCTCTTCATCGGTGGCGGGTACTTCTTGCTCCTCTTCCTCTTCTTCGTAAGTGAATTCTTGCTCTTCCTCTTCATACTCAGTGCCTACATCCGAACCTTTATCTTGCTCAGTGTCGTAGCTATTGTAGGTACCTTGATCATCCTGCGTCGTTTCTTCTTGCGGGGTCGGTTCTTCGTACTCGTCACTGCTGTCCACTTGAGCAAACGCAAGTGGGCTGGCCATCAGGCCAAATGATACACCTAGGATGCCAAGTTTCTTGAGAGATTCCGTCTTCATCATGATACTGCTCCTATCAAACGTTGCTACTTAAACATCGGTGCGAGCATCGCACTGGGTTTAATGGGTAAGAGTGTCAGGTCGTCCTACCTGTTCCACTCTTACCTACTGCATTGCAGTGCCCGTGCCAGCCTGTGCCAATCGTTAACAAAAAGCATTGTTAAACAATTGCTTATATGTTTTAAACACACACCAACCCTTTGATTTTATTAATAAAAACTAGCCTTATACTGTTTAAAATAGACACATGATCCCCGGTTAATCATGCAATCGGGGCAACAAAGTGAAAGTGACTTACTCGTAAGCCATTTCTTCGAGCTCTTTCCCGCGCGTCTCTTTGACGAAGTAGATAACAAAGAAGACAGAGGCAACGGCACTGATCGCATAAAACCCATAAGCGCCAAACAGCCCGATAGACGCCAGCATGATAGGGAAGGTCATGGTGATACCGAAGTTGGCTAGCCATTGGAAAAGACCGGCAATCGCCAGCCCCGAGCCGCGCATTTGATTGGGGAACATTTCACCCAGCATGACCCACATCACCGGCCCCCGAGGCGTTAAAAAACAGCACATAAAGGTTGGCGCACAGCAGCGCAAATACGCCCATATCACTCGATAACTGTAGGCTGCCATCCACCATCGTCGCTGTAGAAAACGCATAGGAGAGGCACGCCAGTGTCCCCGCCATGCCAACCGAACCACCCCAAAGCAGCGGTTTGCGTCCAATTTTGTCGATCAGCGCAATGGCGAGCAGGCAGGCACCAATACTCACGGCGCCAGAGATCACATTGATGAGTAGCGCATCGCCTTCGGAGAAACCCACTGACTGCCATAGCACTGCGCCATAGTAGAAAACGACGTTAATGCCACCAACTGCTGGAAAACCGCCAAGCCAATACCCACCCAGACGATGCCATGTATCTTGCCCGTGGAACGGTTGATCACATCTTTCAACCGTGGCTTGTGATCTTGATCCAGAGTGGTATTAATTTCATCAATTTTGCTGCTGACATCACGCTCAGGCATTACTAACCCAAGCACACGGCGGGCTTCGCCCTGCTTACCGGTGCTGATCAAGTAGCGCGGGCTTTCAGGAATAAACAGCAATGCCACCAGGAAAACGGCAGCCGGTATCAGTTCAATCCAGAACATCCAACGCCAGGTCGCGAAGCCAAACCATAGTTCTGACATGGCCGAGCCCGCTACATAGGCCAAGACATAATTACTCAAAAATGCCATAAAAAGGCCAGAAATAATCGCCACCTGTTGAATAGTGGCTAGGCGTCCTCGGTAGGCCGATGGTGCTACCTCACTGATATAAGCCGGGGTCATGACACTGGCGGCGCCTACGGCAAGCCCACCGAGAATGCGATATATCACAAACTCCATAGAACTACCGGCAACGCCGGAGCCCCAGGCACTAATCAGGAAGAACACAGCGGCCACGATCAACAACGTACGGCGGCCAAAGCGATCCGCCAGGCGACCCGCAAAGAAAGCACCGATCGCGCAGCCCAGTAGCATCGACGCCACATTAAAGCCCGTGCCTGCGCTATCGGAGTTAAAAGAGGCCTGTAGGCCATCCACAGTGCCGTTGATCACGCCACTGTCGAAACCAAACAGGAAACCGCCGATGGCGGCAATACAACAGATCACCAAGATATACGATGAGCGGCTTAGCGTTCTTTGTGTTGTCATTATCTAGCTCCTTGGATTTGTTATTGAGCGTTGTTTTACGTATTGGTAGTTGGAAAAATTGAAAACCGTCAGTGATATAGGGTGCTCTCGTGATTGTTTGAAGGTTGCTGCAACGCGCCATCAGGCAACCGCTTTCCATCGGCATCAAACGCGTGGAGCTGGGCCTGCTGGGGAGTGATAAAAAGCGTATCGCCATGGCTAAGATCGACATCGCCAGAGAGGCGGACGGTAAGCGAGCCGGTCTGCTCGCTATCTATATAGGCGAAAGCGTCAGCACCCAGCTTCTCGATGAATCGCACACGTCCTTTCCACTCGCCTTTCTCGCGGCTCACCTCTAGATGCTCGGGCCGTATGCCTAGAGTGGTGGCACCGTAAGCCGCCGCTAGGTCACCTTCGATCAAATTCATTTTCGGCGAGCCAATAAAACCAGCTACAAACAGCGTTTCGGGGCGTTGATAAAGCGCCATGGGCTTGCCCATTTGCTCAATCTTCCCGGCGTTCATCACCACAATGCAGTCGGCCAGGGTCATCGCCTCGACCTGATCGTGGGTGACATACACCATGGTGGTATCGAGCCGTTGATGCAGTTCGGCCAACTCGACACGCATGCGGTTGCGTAACGAAGCGTCCAGATTAGAGAGCGGCTCGTCGAACAGAAATACGCCGGGGCTGCGCACAATGGCACGGCCAATGGCCACCCGCTGGCGCTGCCCCCCAGAGAGCTCAGCAGGTTTACGCTCGAGCAGATCCTCAAGATTGAGCAAGCGCGCGGCCTCGGCCACTTTGGCTTCCCGTTCTTTGCTGGGCACTTTTGCCAGCCGCATGCCGAAGTCGATATTGCGAGCGACCGTCATGTGCGGGTAAAGCGCGTAGGACTGGAAAACCATGGCAATGTCCCGGTCACTCGGCTCGGCAGTGGTAACGTCTTCCCCGCCGATAGTGATCGTGCCCTGAGTCACGGTCTCCAGGCCCGCAATCATGCGCAGCAAAGTGGATTTTCCGCAGCCAGAAGGTCCAACCAGCACGGTGAAAGAGCCATCTTCGATATGCAGATTTAAATCAGGGATTACCGTGGTTTTGCCATGAAACGTCTTTTCGATGTCGCGTAGTGTTACTTCAGCCATGAGCTTATCTCGTCTCTGAAAGAGGGGCGCGGCGATAGCAAAACGCCTGGAAATCGGCGGGGGTGCCGCGTCCACTAATGTCGTGGGCGGCCATGCCTAAAAAATTGCCGGTGAAATAGCCGTGGGCACGACCACTGCCTTCGTCGGAAAGCAGGCCAGCATCTAACGCAGGACCAATCGATTGCCAGGGCTGATCTCCCTGGGCATAGCGAAAGCGCAGCTCGCGGGCATGGATATCCAGCCCAAGCCGAATCGTGGCATCAGGTTCAATGCGGATGCCTTGTTCGGCGATACTCAAGTTGCCGTTCGGCCAATCATCCAGGCAACTGATAATGCTAAGCACCTTGTCGCCTGCATCGTTCAAGGTCACCGCTAAATAATGGAACTTGAAGCGGTTGTAGTAGGCGATAAGCCCGGCAAACTGCTGAATATCCTCGGGTTCAAAGGTGAGTGTCGTTTCGGCACTGCAGTGGATGCTGTCCTGACGGCGCGCCACTAGCGCCTGCTCAAACCAGGAACCTACCGATTCACGGCCAAAAAGACGTAAGTAGCCAGGCCGTTCAGTGAGCGAAAACAGCCGTTCCGGATAGGGGGTACGCAGCCACTGAAACGCATCGGGCAGCGTTGCTGATTTGAAATCGTAGTGCTCTGCATGAGCAGGCAGCTTCTGCGTCACCCCACTCATCGCCACCTCTAACGCTGGTACATTGCCCTCATCAGCGAGCCGTAGCCAGCCATCTTCGCCCCACTCCACGCGCTGAATAGCGGTCTCGCGCCCCATCGGCGATAGCCGGGTGCCTGTCAGAGGTCTACTGCATAAATGCACCAGATAAGTGTCACCTTCAGGGGAGTCGACCAAGTCTGCATGGCCAGCCCGCTGTAGCGGGTTTTCAGGATCATCTCGACTCGTCAGAAGTGGATTGTTGGGATGTACCTCGTAAGGGCCTGTCAGCGTTTTGGAACGCGCCATGGTCACCGCATGCTGGTAACCCGTGCCGCCCTCGGCCACCAAGAGGTGGTACCAACCATCGCGCCAGTAGAGATGCGAACCTTCTGTAAGCTTCATTTCGGTACCGGCGAAAATATTGGTGATATCGCCCACCAAGCGGCGTTGCTCAGGATCGTACTGTTGCAGCACTATTCCGCCGAAACGATCCCGCCCTTCGCGCTGGCGATAATCCCACTGCAGGTTGATCAACCACTTTCGGCCATCGGAATCGTGAAACAGTGAAGGGTCAAAGCCACTTGAATTCAGGTAGACCGGATCGCTCCAGGGCCCCTCGATACGCGGCGCTGTCACCACGTAATTATGTCCATCCTTGAAGTTCCCCTCATAACGTTTCATGTCGGTATAAACCAGCCAGAACAGCCCGTCGGCGTAGCTTAAGCAGGGCGCCCAGATTCCGCATGAGTCCGGATTGCCGCGCATATCTAGTTGGCTGGCACGGCTCAAGGGCCGTGTGACCAGCGTCCAGTTAGCCAAATCGCGGGAGTGATGAATCTGAACGCCTGGGTACCACTCAAAGGTCGATGTGGCCAAGTAATAGTCGTCGCCTACCCGACAAATAGAGGGGTCAGGATTGAACCCGGCCAGAATAGGGTTATGGATAACATCGTTCATTATGGATCCTCCTTTATCCCTTAACCGAGCCGCCGGTCAGGCCAGCCACGATGTACTTCTGGGCGGCGAGAAAGAAAATAACCGCCGGAATGATGGTCAAGGTCACGAAGGCCAGAATCATGTTCCACTGGGTCAGGTACTCCCCTTGGAACTGCATCATGCCCAGTGGCCAGGTGTAGATAGAGCGGTCGTTTAACACCACCAACGGCAGCAGAAAGTTATTCCAGCTCTGCACAAACACAAACACGCCCACGGTGGCCAGAATGGGGGTCGAGAGCGGCAGCGTGAACGACCAGAAGAAGCGCAAATAGCTGCACCCATCCACATAGGCCGCTTCAAACAGCTCTTTAGGCAGCTGGTCGAAGAAGGCCTTAAAGAGCAGGATGGCTAGCGACAAACCAAATGCCATCTGGGGCAGAATCACCGCCCAATAGGTATCCAGCAGGCCCAAATCCCGCACCTTGATAAACAGCGGCAAAATGGCCGCCGCGAAGGGAAACATCAGGCCGAGCAGCAGGTAGGAGAGGATCATCTTGGCGCCGAAGAAGCGGATCTGCGAAAACACATAAGCCGCTGCGGCCCCCACCACCAGGGTTAAAAACACCGTCATTAACGAGATGAAAAAAGAGTTACCCAAATAGCGCCAGAAATTGCCGTCCAGCAGGATGCCGATGTAATTGCCGGCATCCCAACTATCAGGCAGCCACAGCGGATTGGTACGCAGCTCTGAATTCCCCTTGAAGCCACCGAAAAACGCCGCTAACAGGGGGCCGATCACCACGCTGGCTACCACGATCAGAATGATCACGCGCAGGGTGTTACGGGTAGTGATACTTTTCATGCCTTACTCCCCTTGCCGGTGGTGCGTTGGTAGAAGAAGGCGATTCCGATAGCGAGCACAAACAGCACTACCGCAGCGGCGCTACCAAAGCCAATATTGAGCCGTGAGAGACCGAAGCTGTACAGGTAGGTAACGATGGTGTGGGTCGAGTTAGAGGGGCCGCCGTTGGTCATCGGGATGATAATGTCGAAGATCTGTAGCGAACCGATAATGGCAAAGAAACCACTCACCACGATGGCATGCTTAATCAGCGGGATTTGTACAAAAAGCGCCACTTGGCGGGGTTTAGCCCCTTCAAGCTTGGCGGCTTCAACCAGATCCTTGGGCACGCCCTGCAGGGCGGCAATGTAGATCATCATATGGAAGCCAAAGTACTTCCAAACGATCACGGTCATAATCGCCGGAAACGCCCACTGGTGATCGGCCAACACATACACCGACTCCTGGCCCATAGCATGCAACAGCGAACTGGTAATGCCGTAGTCGCCGTCAAAAACAAAGCTCCAAATGAGCCCCGCGGCCACCTCCGCCAAGATGTAGGGCAGGAAAAATACCAGCCTAAACAGGGTGTTGGTGGGCGTTTTACGGTACACCAACAGTGCTAACCCCAGCGCCAGGGGCATCTGAATCAGTAGCGATACCAGTATCAGTTTGGCGGTATTCCATAGCGCGGTATGAAACACCGAGTGATCGAGCAGGCGCTGATAATTTTGCGCGCCGACAAAGTCACTGGGCGCACCGTAGCCATTCCAGGAGAAACCGCTGTAATAGACGGCATCCGCTAGCGGCAGAATGACGAACAGCGAAAAAAGGATTAACGCCGGTGGAAGCAGGATTAATAGCGCGGTGAATTTACCGCTCACCAAGCCTTTCTTCACCCGGTCAGCATTCCCTCTCCGCGGCACGGCGGTTCGGTCAAGCGTGGTCATGGCAAACTCCGAGCCAGAGCGTGGACGAGCACGGGCGGTATCGCGCGTGCTCTTTTAGCGGGCGGATCATCTAAACTGCCAGGCTTCTTCGACCCGGGCAGCGGCCTCTTCGGGCGTCACGACGCCTTGCGCTAAATCTCCGCTGATATCATTAATCGTCGCACCGACAGACGTACCCAGTGCTTGATCCAGAAACACCTGATGAAACTCAGACTCATCAAGAATTTCTGCAACGCGGCGGGCATAGGGCGTTTCAAGGGCTTCCGCTGAGCCCTCGGCAACCGGCACAAAGATGCCTGTCGCGGCAGCTTTACGCTGGTTGTCGGCATTGAGCAGAAAACGCAGGAAGTCGACCGCTTCATCGGGCGCATCACGGGTGACAGCAAAACCGTTCATCCCGCCAAAACTCTGTGCGTTGCCCTCACCACCTTCGACCTCTGGAAAAGGGACAAACAGCAAGTCGTCATCCGGGACGCCCTCGCCACTCACTGAGCGCTGCTTGGAAGGAAGATAATCCCAGTCGCCCATCACGTGGAAGGCGGCCTCGCCATCGCCAAACATGCCGCTGGCACGCTCGTAGGAAGTGGCCATAAAGCCGGGTTGAAATGGGTCAAGCTCAACCAGCGACTGCAGCATCTCGCCAGCGCGTACAAAGGGCTCGCCTTCAAAGCCGCCGTTTTCACCACTTTTGGCCGCTTCAATGCCCTCGCCACCGGCTAGGCGGGTGACTAAAGAGCCCCAATAGAAGTGCAGCGGCCAGCCATCCTGGCCACCGACCACCAGCGGCGTTATGCCCTCTTCCCGCAGCGCCATCACGGCGTTTTCAAAATCCTCCCAGGTCTTGATCGCTTGCGCATCAACTCCCGCCTTTTCTGTCAGGGCAGTGTTCGCCCAGATACCCACCACCGTGGCGTAGAGCGGCGCGCCATAGACACGATCATCCAGGGTGAAGGCGCGTACTGCAGATTCTGGGTAGATATCCTGCCAGCCATCGCGCATCGGCTCGCTCAGGTCGCGGACAAACCCCGCATCCACCTGATCGCGCAACCCCTCACCGCCCCAGGTGTAATAGATATCCGGGCGCTGGCTGGACTGCAGCATAGTGGGCAGGCGCGTTTTGTACGCCTCGTTGGCAAGGTATTCGAACTCGACATTAACGTCGGGGTGCTCCGCCTCATAGGCGGCAACCACTTCCTCGTAGTAGCGTTTTTCAGCGCTACTGCTTTCAATCCTTAGCACCGTCACCGTGGTATCGGCGGCTGCGGTTACTGACCCCAAAGCAGCAACAGCGGCAACAACCAGCGCTAAGTGACGAGGGCGTGAACAGGGCACGTTGTATTTGTTAGATACGTGCATGAAATTCTCCTAATGTTATTTTAAAGCTTGCTGTTGAATCATCCATCAAGCCCAGCCCGCGTCTACCGCCAACTCCTGAGCGGTGATGGCCTGGCTTTCGGCACTGGCTAAAAACAGCACCGCGGGGGCGATATGCTGGGGTTCAAGGCGCATTTTTAGGCACTGGCGTTGTTGAATGGCGACTTCGTCGCCGGGGCTAATCCACTTTTCGAGCTGCCGCTCGGTCATCACCGAGCCGGGCACCAGTGTATTAACGCGAATATTGTGCTCGCCCAGTTCCCGGGCCAGGCTGCGGGTCAAACCGTGCACGGCCGCTTTGGCAGTCACATAAGCGGGCAAACCGCCTAACGCCATCTGCACGCTGACCGAGCCAAAATTAATGATCGAGCCACCGCCCGTTTGCATCATCTGTTTTGCCGCTGCCTGGGCAGCAAAGAACATCGGCCGCAGGTTGAGCGACATACGTTCATCCCAATAAGCAACATCCACATCCTGCCAGGCGTGACGATCATCGCTGGCAGCATTGTTGACCAGGGTATGGATTGGCCCGAGGTGCTGGCCGGTCTCGGCGATAACCTGCTGTAGGCTGGCCACATCGCGAATGTCGCAGTGGTGGTAGTGCGGTGCCTCGCCGGTCTCGGCGCGGAGCTCTTCGACCAGCGCTTCGCTGGCCTCATCGTTAATATCGACGAACACCACCCGCGCGCCCTGAAGGTGAAAGGCTCGGGTAAGCGAGGCGCCAATGCCGCTGCCGCCGCCGGTAATAAAGACCACACGCTGTTCAAGGCTTGTATAGCGCGCTGAGTGCTGATTCATATTGTTTCCCACCTTTCTCTTTTAGGCGTGCTTTAACCGCGTTTTAAATATCCACCCACTGCCCACCGGCAGCGGACGAGGCCAGCGCGCGGGTAATAAACGTAAGACCATCGACACCGTCGGCGACTCCCGGGGTTTGCAACGCCAGCGCCTCAGCGCGCTCACCCCGTTGATGGGCGTGAATTTGCACAGCGAAATCGCGATAGAGCTGGGCAAAGGCTTCGAGATAGCCTTCCGGATGCCCCGGTGGAATGCGTGCAGCCGCCATGGCAGCTTCGCCCAGGCCAGGGCCGTTGCGGGTCAATATCCGTGGCGGCTCTCCCAGTGGCGAATGCACTAGCTGATTGGGCGTTTCCTGGCGCCAGGCAAGGCCACCCTTGCTGCCATAAACGCGGAGCTGCAGACCGTTTTCGTTGCCCGGCGCGACTTGGCTAGACCACAGCATGCCCCGCGCGCCGCCCTTGAAGCGCAGCAGCATATGTACGTTGTCATCCAACGCTCGCCCTTCGACAAAGGTGTGCATATCGGCGGCGAGTGACTCCAGTTGCAGGCCGGTCACATAGCGCGCCAGGTGGTAGGCGTGAGTGCCGATATCACCCAAACAACCTGCCGGGCCGCTGCGTTTGGGATCGGTGCGCCACTCAGCTTGCTTGACGCCGCTCTCTTCCAGGCGGGTGGAGAGCCAATCTTGCGGGTACTCCACCTGGACGACGCGAAGGTCACCCAGCTCACCGTTGGCGACCATTTCACGCGCCTGGCGTACCAGCGAGTAGCCGGAGTAGTTATGGGTTAAACCGAAGAACAGCCCCGTCCGTTCCACCAGCTCGGCGAGGGTTTGCGCCTCGTCCAGGGTGATCGTCATCGGCTTGTCGCAGATGACGTGAAAACCCGCTTCTAAAAAGGTGCGCGCTACGTCGAAGTGAACATGGTTGGGGGTCACAATGGCGACCACATCGATGCCATCCGGCCGCTGCTGCTCCGCTTCGGCCATGGTCTGGTAGTCGGGGTAAGCGCGTTCGGCGTCAACGTGCAGCTCCGCGGCGGCGGCCCGGCTGCGATCAGGGTCAGAGGCAAAGGCCCCGGCAACCAGTTCGAAATGGTCATCCAACCGCGCGGCGATGCGGTGCACCCCGCCGATAAACGCTCCTTGGCCACCGCCGACCATGCCCAGGCGCAGCCGACGCGGCGTGTCGTGTTGATTGCTCATGTCGTATTGCCCTCCCTTTGGTTAATTAAGACCCAAAATGCGGCGATTGGCGGCCTCGTCGGAGCCGCCGTCAGCGAAGTCATCAAACGCCCGCTCGGTGACCTCAATAATGTGGTCGCGAATAAAGGCTGCGCCTTCACGGGCGCCGACTTCCGGATGCTTCAAGCAGCACTCCCACTCCAGCACCGCCCAGCCGTGGTAGTCGTTGGCCGCCATCCAGGAAAAGATCGACTTGAAGTCGATTTGGCCATCGCCCAGGGAGCGAAAGCGCCCCGCGCGCTCTGTCCATGACTGATAGCCTGAGTAAACGCCCTGCTTGGGGCTGGGGTTAAACTCGGCGTCCTTAACGTGAAACATCTGAATATGGTCGCGATACACGTCCAGAAAGCCGCGGTAGTCGAGCTGCTGCAGGATCAGGTGGCTAGGGTCGTAAAGGATGTGGCAGGGGGTGGTTACCGACCCGCTCAAGGAACATCTCAAAGGTGATGCCGTCGTGCAGGTCTTCGCCGGGATGAATCTCGTAGCAGAGGTTCACGCCCGCTTCATCAAATGCATCCAGAATCGGCCGCCAGCGATTCGCCAACTCGTCGAACGCCGTCTCGACCAAACCCGCCGGACGCTGGGGCCAGGGATAGATGAACGGCCACGCCAGCGACCCGGAAAAGGTGCCGTGGTCGGTGAGGCCGAGATTTTGCGATGCCTTGGCGGCCAGCTTTAGTTGATCAACCGCCCAGGCCTGGCGCGCCTTGGGATTTCCGCGCACTTCGGGCACCGCGAAGCCGTCGAACATCTCGTCATAAACGGGATGCACGGCGACCAACTGGCCCTGAAGATGGGTGGAGAGTTCGGTGAGCGCCAAGCCGTGTTCGGCCAGTGTGCCTTTGATCTCATCGCAGTAGGTGCGGCTCTCGGCAGCACGTTTGAGATCGATCATGCGTGCATCCCAGCTGGGAATCTGCACGCCCTGATACCCAAGCCCCGCCGCCCAAGCAGCAATACTGTCGAGGCTATTAAAAGGGGCTTCGTCACCGGCGAACTGGGCGAGAAAGAGCGCTGGCCCTTTGATTGTTTTCATAGGACTCTCTCAATATCGTTTGGATTAAGTGCTTGGGTAGGCGCGGGAAGGAGTGGTGCTTTTACCCGCGCCTATTAATCACTACGCAATCAATACGCGGTCAGAACGGCGAATCGGGGAAGTAGTACTGCTCGGCATTCTCCTGGGTAATCAGCGGCGAGCCTAGAATGTACTCACCCAATACTGGGCCATTGGAGACAAAGTGTTGTACGGTCAGGTCCATGGCGGTGGCGATCATGGCAGGTGGATACAACACGTCCACTGGCACCAGCTCATCGCCGTCCATCACCCGTTTGATAATGTCCTTCATGCCCGCCCCGCCGACGATAAACAGCTCGTCTTCACGATCCGCTTGGCGTACCGCTTCAATGACACCCAGCGCGATATCGTCATCCTGGGCCCAGACGGCGTCGATATTGTCGAAGCGCGATAGATAGTCCTGCATCACTTCAAAGCCATCGTCGCGGTTCCAGTTGGCATGCTGCATATCGAGGATGTTGACCTCGGAGCCTTCGATCGCTTCTTGGAAGCCTTGCACCCGCTCATCGTCGATCACCGTGGGAATACCGCGCAGCACGACAATGTCACCTTCGCCATCAAGGCGCTCGCGGATGTACTCGCCGGACACGCGGCCTAACTCATGATTGTTGCCTGCCACGTAGAGATCTTCGATGCCTTCTTGATTAAGCCCACGGTCCACCACGGTGACAAACACCCCAGACTCTTTAACCCGGCGTACCGGATCGGTCAGCGGGCCAGATTCAAATGGCAGTACCACCAGCGCATCGATGTTGCGCAGCGACACCAAGTCTTCAAGATCATTGGCCTGCTCGCCGGCCGTACCCGCGGTGGAGATGGTGATCTCAATGTCGGGATAGAGCTCCTCAAGGCGTTTTTTGGCCTCTTCGGCATGGTAGTTAACCCCGCCTGTCCAGCCATGGGTGGCGGCGGGAATGGATACGCCGATGGTGTATTCCTGGGCCACGGCGGCGCCGGAAAGGCCTATTGCTGCGGCAGTGACGCAGGCCGCCACGGCTGTTTTGATGATTCGCATAGTGGTGCTCCTTTCGTGTTTGTAATTGTTTTGCTGTTTGTACTTGCTGTGTTGCGAGCTACTTGTAGCTGTTGTTGTTGCGCTGATGGCTAGTGAGTTTATGGTCCTGTTTTCCTCCACGAGGCACGCTGCAGGTAGACCGCCACAATGATGATGATCCCCTGCACCGTCCCGTTGAGATAGTTGGAAATGGCATCGGTCAAGTTGAGAATATTGCCAATCATGGTAAGCATGATGGCGCCCACCACCGTGCCCCAGATGCGCCCATGCCCACCCTTGAGCATGGTGCCGCCGATGATGACCGCGGCAATCGCCTCTAACTCCCAGAGCACCCCGGTGGCACCCGATGCAGAGCCCAGCCGGGGCACATAGATAATCGTCGCCAACGACACGCACACCCCTTGCAGCATGTAGGTCATCGTTTTGATGCGATCGACGTGAATAGCGCTGTATTCAGCGACTTTTTCATTGGAGCCGATGGCAAAGCAGTAGCGCCCGAAGCGGGTGTAGTTGAGCAGGATGTAGCCAACAATGGCGACAAATAGAAACACCCAGACCGGAATGGTGATGCCCAGGAAGCTGCCGTAATACACCGGCCGGTAGATATCACGCACTGCCCAGTCCAGGGTGAGGGTGCCGCCATCGGCGAGGTACGTGACCAGTGAGCGGTAAATCCCCATGGTGCCGAGGGTGACAATAAACGCCTCAATTTTGCCTTTGGTAGTCACCATGCCGTTGATAAAGCCAGCGCACAGCCCCAGCAGCAGCGAGGCACCCACGCCGAACAGCACGGTGGTCAGCCCGGCGCCAAACTGCTCGACGAGGCTGTTCATCAAAATAATCATCACCCCGGCAATAAAGGCCGCCATTGCCCCTACCGAAAGATCCAACCCGCCGGCGGTAATCACGAAGGTGGCGCCGATGGCAATAATGCCGATAAAGGCACTGCGGGTGAGCATGTTAGAGAGATTATCCAGCCCCAAAAAAGCCGGATTAATCAGCACGCCCAGTAGCGCCAGAACCACCAGTGCTACAAAGGGCCCCCAGGTTTTCAGGTCTATGGCGAAGCCTTTTTGCTTGGTCACTTTGTTAGCTGCTTTATTAGTCGTTTTGTTATTAGCCATGACGCTGCTCATCGACCTCTACTCCTTTAATGCCGGATGCGTACTGCATGATTTCATGTTCGTTAATTTGCTCGCCTTCAAGCACCCCGGTGAGTTCTCCGGCGCACATTACTGCCACCCGGTGAGAAAGGCCGATCAGCTCGCCCATTTCTGAAGAGATCAATATCACCGAGCAGCCCGCCTCGTCGTTAATTCATGGATAAAGTGATAGATCTGGTGCTTGGTTCCCACATCGATGCCCCGGGTCGGTTCGTTGATAATCACGACTTCAGGGGCAATGGACATCACCTTGGCGAGCAGCAGCTTCTGCTGGTTACCGCCGGAGAGTTCGGCAGCGGTGCGCGCTGCCGTCCGCAGGCGGATATCAAAGCGCTGGATGGCCTGTTGAAAGGCCTGCTCTTCACGGCGGCGGTCAATAAGCGGATGGCAGTGAGCGCGTAAATTGAGTAACGTAACGTTGGAGCGCAGATCCATATTGAGCACCAAGCCTTTGCCCTTGCGATCCTCGGTGAGATAAGCAATTCGTTGGTGCACCGCATCGCGCAGGTGTCGCAATACCACCGGTTGACCATTGCGTAGCACCTGACCGGCGCTTTTACTGCGCAGACCCAGCACGGCTTCAATCAGCGCGGTTCGGCCAGCGCCCACGATGCCACCAAACCCCAACACTTCCCCCTGGCGCAGGGTAAAGCTGGCCTGTTTAACGGCCCCGGGCACCACCATATCCCGCGCTTCCAGCACCACCGGCGCATCGGAGGGGAGATGCGTACGCGGTGGGTACATTTCAGTGATCTCACGCCCCACCATCAGCCGTGCCAACTCTTCCTTGCTGCGTCCAGTCATGGAGCCGCTATCGACCAAATGGCCGTCACGCAATACCGTCACGCGGTCGGCAATCTGCTCAATTTCACGCAGCTTGTGGGAGATATACAGAATCGCCACACCACGTTGGCGCAAACGGTCGATGAGTGCGAACAGCACCGATACTTCGTTTTCGGTCAGCGTGGCGGTGGGTTCGTCCATAATCAGCACGCGCACATCCCGGGTGATCGCCTTGGCAATTTCCACCATCTGCTGATCAGAGGTGCTGAGGTCTTTCACTCGAGCGCGTGGATCAACGTCGGTTTCGAGTTCCAACAGTGCCGTCCGGCTACGTTCCCGCATGGCTCGTCGATCCAGAAACACTCCGCGGCGCAGTTCGCGGCCCAGGAAGATGTTCTCCTCTACGCTGAGCTGTTCCGCCAGTGCCAACTCCTGGTGAATCATCACCACGCCGTCGGCCTCCGCCTCACCGCTGGAGCGGTAGTGTCGTTGGCTGCCGTCCACCACCACCTCGCCCGAGGTGGGTCGAAGGTAACCGGCCAGGATTTTTACCAGGGTCGATTTACCGGCGCCGTTCTCACCCAGCAGGGCGTGCACTTCACCCACCTGCAGGTCGAGATCAACGTCGAATAACACTTGGTTTTCGCCAAACGAGCGGCAGAGTTTGCGCGCTGATAACAGCATGAGGCCACCTGATGAAGTCTGTTGTTATTGTGTTGGGGGCTTATCAACATCGATTGATTTAGATTGATGCTTGATTTACTTTAGGTGCTAAAATAAATATTTGCATATGCAACTTAGGTCGTATTTTGACAATTGCGCTCACACCCCACGATGAGAGCGCTTAGCAATGTGCAATACCGCTTTTTTCAACACGAACTATAACGGCGACCCTATGGCCCTTCCGTCGACTGACACTAGCCGCCTCGACAACACCCTGGCGGTGATACGCACTCTGCGTGACCAAGGATCGGTGGCACGCATCGACCTGGGCGCACTCAATGGCATTAGCTCTGCCACCGTCACCTCGATCAGCGCCGAACTACTCCAGCAGGGGTTGATCACGGAACGGCCACCCGAAACACCCCGCCCCACCGGGCGTGGCCGACCAAAAACCTTGATTGAACTCGACCCTAATGCCGCCTGCGTGGTGTGTATCAAGCTATCGATCAATGAGATCCAGTTGGTGGTGGGCGATTTTTCGGGCCAGGTGCGCCATAGCGAGCACCACGCGGTGCCCACCCTGACGCTGAGCGCCGACGACCTGGAAGCGCTGCTGGAAGAGAAGATCAGCACTGTTTGCGCGCAACAGCTAAAGGGATTTCAACGATTGGCGGGGATCTGTTTGGCAGTGCAGGGGTAGTCTCGTCGCAAAGCGGTACGATTATCTGGTCCCCCGCTTTAAGCTTTCGTAATGCACCGATATCGACGCGATTAGCGGAGCGTTTTCACTGCAGCGTACTGCTGGAAAACGATGCCAACTGCATCGCCAGCGTTCTAGCGGCACAGCCCGCCTATGCAGACTGCCCCAACTTGGTGGTCATTATGCTGGGCTACGGTATCGGCATGTCGGTATTGATTAACGGCGTGCCCTTTCTAGGTGCCAATGGCTCAGCGGCGGAGTTTGGGCACAGCAAATACCAACCCGATGGCGCCCTGTGCGCCTGCGGGCGACGGGGCTGCATTGAAGCTTACACTAGCGATTATGCGCTCTATCGCGCCGCCGCGGATCATTTAGCGCTTCCCTCCGGCGACAGCGCACACCCCTCAGAGCAGCAGATGCAGGCGCTGACACAGTTGGCATTAAAAGGCGACCCGACAGCCCAGCGTATTTACGCCGAGGCTGGGCGGGCGTTGGGGTTCGGCATTGCCAATGTGATGGCGCTCTTTAACCCCGATCTAGTGCTGATTACCGGCTCCGGCGTGCGCGGCTTTGACGCCATGCAAGCCGCCATGCACACCGCCATTGACGATGCCCTGGTGGCCGAACTGATGGGCACTACCCGCATCGAACACTGCGCCTGGGATCGCGACATGACCTGCATGGGAGGCATCACCATGGCGCTAAACGCTACCGATGCCCAGACGCTGTTAGATAGCCAAACCGCCCGCGAAGCTTAGCCAGATTGGGGTGGGTTGCGATCCGCTAGCGCCGGGAAAGCGATCAATGCGAGTGCCGCGGCACATCAGAACCGCGGCAACCCACCAGGAAGTCAAAGTCGCAACCTTCGTCCGCCTGGAGCACCCGCTCGATATACAGCTGGCGGTAGCCGCCCTGGCTGGCAATCAGCGTTGAGGCGGCAGTGGGGTCACTTTCGGCCAGGCGCGAGGCCAGTTCTTCGTCGCTGAGTTCCAGATGCAGCCGGCCACTTTCGCAGTCGAGCTCGATCCAGTCGCCGTTGCGTACCGCGGCCAACGGGCCACCGGCGGCGGCTTCGGGTGCCACGTGCAGTACCACGGTGCCGTAGGCGGTACCGCTCATGCGGGCGTCGGAGATGCGCACCATGTCGGTAATGCCCTGGGCGAGGATCTTGGGCGGCAGGCCCATATTGCCCACCTCCGCCATGCCGTGATAACCACGTGGGCCGCAGTGCTTCATGACCAGAATGTCATTGGCTTCCACGTCCAAGTCCGGGTCGTTGATGCGCGCCTTGTAGTCGTCGAAGTCCTCGAACACCACCGCACGACCTCGGTGCTGCATGAGTTCGGCCGTGGCTGCCGAGGGCTTTAACACCGCGCCATTAGGGGCGAGGTTGCCGCGCACCACGCAGATGCCGCCGTCCGCGGTGAGCGGATTATCCAGCGGGCGAATCACTTCGTCGTTGTACAGCGGGGCATCCTGGACGTTCTCCCACAGGGTTTTGCCGTTGACGGTCAAGGCGTCCTTGAAGGGCAGCCGGTTGGCCTCGCCCAGGCGTCTAAGCACCGCGGGCAGGCCACCGGCGTAGTAGAACTCCTCCATCAAGAACCGCCCCGAGGGCTGTAGATCGACCACCGTGGGCGTGCCGCGCCCCACTCGGCTCCAGTCGTCCAGGGTCAGATCCACACCAATCCGTCCGGCAATCGCCTTGAGGTGAATCACCGCATTGGTGGAGCCGCCAATGGCGGCGTTGGTACGGATGGCGTTGTCGAAAGCTTCCTTGGTAAGGATCTTGGAGAGCCGCAGGTCTTCGTTGACCATCTCGACAATCCGGTTACCCGAAAGGTGTGCCAGCACGTAGCGGCGAGAGTCTACCGCAGGGATCGCCGCATTGTGGGGTAGCGAGGTGCCCAGGGATTCCGCCATGCAGGCCATGGTGGAGGCGGTGCCCATGGTGTTGCAGGTGCCCGCAGAACGGGACATGCCCGCTTCGGCGGCCATAAAGTCGTGGAGTGAAATCTCACCCGCCTTGACCTGCTCGGAGAGCTTCCAGACCACGGTGCCGGAGCCAATATCCTTACCTTTGTGCTTGCCGTTGAGCATTGGCCCGCCGGTGACCACGATGGTGGGAATGTCGCAGCTTGCCGCACCCATCAGTAGCGCCGGGGTGGTTTTGTCGCAGCCCACCAGCAGCACCACCGCATCGATGGGATTACCGCGAATCGCTTCCTCCACGTCCATGCTGGCCAGGTTGCGGGTAAACATCGCGGTGGGGCGCAGGTTGGATTCGCCGTTGGAGAACACCGGAACTCCACCGGGTAGCCACCCGCCTCCAGCACGCCCTGCTTCACGTGCTCCGCCAACTTACGAAAGTGCGCATTGCAAGGAGTGAGCTCCGACCAGGTGTTGCAGATACCGATGATCGGTTTGCCCTGAAACTCATGGTCAGGAATGCCCTGATTCTTCATCCAACTGCGGTACATAAAGCCGTTTTTATCGGCGGTGCCGAACCACTGGGCAGAGCGTAATGGGCGCTGACGATCAGACATAACAAAGCCTCCGTACAAACCGGAAAAAAAGTGACCAACTAATAAAGGGGTAACGGCTTAAGCGTCAGGCCCGCTGACGACGGGTCTGTTTCCAGCGGTCAAACATCACCGCCAGCAGCAGAATCGCGCCACGCACCAGGTACTGGTAAAAGGTGGGGACGTTGAGCAGCCCCATGGCGTTCTGGACACAACCCATGATCAGTACACCGACCACCACACCGGTAATGGTGGCAACGCCGCCGGATAGCGCCACACCGCCCAGCACACAGGCGGAAATCACCGCCAGTTCCAGGCCCATGGAGGTATTGGGGTCGCCCAGCCCCATGCGTGAAGCTAGCAGTACACCGACGACACCCGCCACTACGCCCTGGAGGCCGAAAACAATAATCTTGAGGCGGCGAACATTAACCCCGGCAAGCGCGGCGGCTTCCGAGTTTCCCCCGGTGGCCAGCACATTGCGCCCGAAAGCGGTCATGTTGAGCACCACACCAAAGATCACGAAACAGGCCAGCATGGTCCAGACCGGCAGGGTTAGGCCGAGGAACGAGGCACTGCCCAGGTCAAAGAAACCCGGCACGGTGATCATTACCGCGTCGCCGCCGGAGGTGATATAGGCCAGCCCGCGTACAAACTCCATTGCTGCCAGGGTGGCAATCAGCGAGTTAATACCGAACTTGGCAATTACCAGGCCGTTAAAAGCGCCCACCGCGCCCCCAGCGACAATGCCACCGATCACGCCGATAAACACGCTACCGGTACTGGAAGTCACCACCGCTGCGACCACCCCCGCAAAGGCCACCGTAGAGGCCACCGAGAGATCCACCTCACCCAGTGCCAGCACCAGCATCATGGTGGTGGCCAAACTGCCGATCAGGGTAATCGAGAGCAGTAGCCCAACCATGTTGCGGCCGGTCAGAAAGTCCGGGATGAGTACCGCCAGGGCCACAAACAGCAGCAAGAAAATTGCAATCAGCCCTGAGGTATCCAGCAGCGTGCGCAGTGGCTTGATCAGCCCCTGCCGGCCCGCCGGGCGGGCAGGCGCAGTCTCGCCTTGGGTTGCATTATTAGTTGTCATGGTTGTTGTCCTGAACTTGTTCTCTTAAGAACGAATATCTTGAAAACCTTAAAAAAAGCTGACACTTAGGCAGGTAGCGCCAAGCCCAGCAGGCGTTCCGGCGTAGCCGATTCCCGCGGCACTATGTCCACCAGTTCACCGTCGCGCATCACCGCGATGCGGTCACAGATGGAGCTGACTTCTGCCAGGTCACTGGAAATCACCACCACGCTTTTGCCCTGTTCGGCCAAATCGTAAAGTAGCGAGTAAATATCCCGCCGTGCGCCGACGTCGATGCCTCGGGTCGGCTCGTCCATCACAAACAGATCAATCTCCTCGGCAAGCCAGCGGGCTAGAATCACCTTCTGCTGGTTGCCGCCGGAAAGTTTGCCGATCGGCGTACGTGGCCCCGGTGTCTTGACACTGAGTTGCTGGATATACGACTCGGCATTGCGCCGCTCACGGCCGGGGTGGCGAAACATGCCCCAGCGTTTGAAAAAGCGCCGGCAGCTGATATTGAGGTTGTCAGCCACGCTGGCCACCGGGAAAATACCCTGGGATTTACGATCCTCTGGACACATGGCAATACCGGCGCGTATCGCCTCGCCAGGGCTTTTAAAACGTCGCGATTCACCGTTGAACTGTACGCTGCCGGCCTTGGGCGATTCGACCCCGCAGATCAGCCTCAGCAGTTCGCTGCGCCCCGCGCCCACCAGACCAAACAGCCCGAAGACTTCCCCGCGTTTGACGGAGAAACTCACCGGCGCCTTGAGGCCGCGCCCGTGGATTCCTTCCACGTTCAAGACCACATCGCCCTGTGTGCGCGGGCGGTAGCCGTAAACATCGTCGATATCCCGGCCGACCATTTCACTCACTAACAGGTCGTGATTGAGTGCCGACATATCCTCATGGGTGCGGATATGCTGGCCATCGCGGAAGATGGTGACCGCATCGCACATCTCAAACACCTCCTCCATGCGATGCGTCACGTAGAGCACCACCCGCCTTCATCACGCAGTCGTTGGACGATACGTTTTAGCTGGCGAATCTCCTGAATAGAGAGACTACTGGTGGGCTCATCGAACGCGATAACCTTGGCGTCTCGCAGCAGCGCACGGCCAATCTCGATCATCTGCTGCTGGCCGATGGAGAGCTCGCGCACCTTGGTCGAGGGGTGAATCTCCCCCTCGCCAAGATCAGCCAGAATCGCCAGGGCTTTTTGTTTTAACTCGCGGCGGTTAACAAACCCCTGCCGTGTGGGCAGTTGGCCCAGCAGCAGATTCTCGGCCACCGACATATTGGGCGAGAGCGTCAACTCCTGGTAGATAATCGCGATGCCTTCCCGCAGCGCCTCCCGGGCGTTGCTGAATACGTGGCGCTGGCCATCGATCCATAGCGCGCCTTCGGCTGCCCGGTTAACGCCACTGAGCACCTTGAGCAGGGTGGATTTACCCGCGCCGTTCTCACCCATTAGCGCATGCACTTGACCGGCGTGGGCGGCAAAGCTCACCCCATCCAGCGCGCGCACCCGGGGAACACCACGCTAATCCCGTCGAACCGTAAATAAGCATCAGACATGCATGAATACTCCACAGATGGCCTGTAACAGCGAGCCCGTTACAGGCCTCTTTCATTGCCAATCAAGCGCTTTATAGACCGAGCGCTGCGCGCACTTCTTCCCAGTTGTCGCGCGTCATTAACGTGCCGGAGGTTTCAGTGTTGGCCTGGGGCTCTTGATCCTCGCTAATCCAGCGGTAGAGGTCTTCGGCGGTCTGGCGGCCGTGCATGGTGGAACTGACCGCTACCGTGCCGTGAAAGCCAGTGGGGTTATCCCGGGAAAACTCGGCAAAGGCGGCGCCGGAGCCATTGATACCCACGCCGATCACATCTTCCGGCGCTAAGCCATACTGCTCGGTCGCCCTAACACCGCCGAGCACGCTCTCTTCGTTAAGGGCATAGATCACCCAGTGCTCATAATCGCCGCGCTGGGAAAGCACCGGAGAGGCGGCAGAGAAAGCCCCACTGGTATCGGTGCTCTGCTGAGGCGCGTCGAAAATATTATCTTCTGGGAATCCCGCGGCTATCAGCGCCTCGGTGGCGCCGTCGGTACGCTCAACGGCGGTCGGCAGTTCGTTGTTGGTGATCCGCAGCGCGGCTACCTCTTCGGGGTTCCAGCCGCGCGCTTCCATTTCGGCGTTAATGGCTTCGCCCACCTGACGCCCAATTTTGGTGCCCGACATACCCAGGTGCGGCACGCCCTCCATGGGCTCACCGCTTGAGTTAACAAACTGGTCATCCACAGTGACTACTTTCATGCCGTACTGGTTAGCACGGTTCATAATCGCTGGCCCCAAGCGTACGTCTGGCGGGCAGATTACGAACCCTTCAGCGCCTTGGGAGTAGAGGTTATCAATAGCGCTAAGCACCTCTTGGCCATCTTCGCCGCCAAGGCGTACCACTTCGAAGCCGAGCTCTTCGCCTACTTCAGTAGCCGCCTCCTGTTCGTTAATGAACCACGCCTGCTCCGGCTTTTTAACGATAAAGCCAATCTTCACCTCGTCTTCCTGGGCCTGTACTGACCCTAGTGAGGCCAGCATAATTGCGCTACCAAGTGCTAAACGGGTAAATGTTGTCGTCAATTTCATTGTTGTACTCCTGCTATTTTTAGCGTTGTTTTTATTGATATTTTTGATTACTAACCACGGACGGTTGGTAATAGTAATGATGAATCGAGATTACGAGCCCAGGTCTTGCTGCGCGGAAAAGCGATAGACCGTGCGTGAGCGATAAGTCTCGCCCGGCTCTAGGATCGTGCTGGGAAACGCCTCTTGATTGGGAGAGTCAGGGTAGTGCTGAGTTTCCAGCGCAAAGCCGGAGCGGTGCCCGTAGGCCTGGCCCTGCTTGCCGGTCAGGTCGCCGTTAAGGAAGTTGCCGGAATAGAATTGGATCGCGGGTTCGGTGGTGGTGATTTCCACCAGGCGTCCGCTTCTGGGTTCCCATACTTTGGCAGCCAAGACCAGCTCATCTGATGCAGCGTTATCGCGGGCAAGTACAAAGTTGTGGTCATAACCGCCACCAAAGGCAAGCTGCTCGTTCTCCTGCTCGATCCGTTCACCGATCGGCGTCGCCTGGGTAAAGTCGAACGGCGTGCCCTCCACCGAGCGGATCTCACCGGTTGGAATCAAGGTGTCATTGACCGGGGTAAACTCAGGGGCATTGATCATCAACTGATGATCGAGAATGGTGTCGCTACCCTCACCCTTTAGGTTGAAGTAGCTGTGCTGGGTTAGGTTAATCGGGTGGCTTTATCGTTTACCGCCCGATAATCCACCATCAGCTCGTCATTATCGGTCAGCGTATAGGTAACTTCGCTCTCCAACTTACCGGGTAGCCCTCTTCGCCATCCTCGCTGGTATAGCGCAGTACCAATCCATTGCCTGCGTCACTCTCGAATGGTTCGGCCTGCCATAGCACTTTATCAAATCCCTGGTCGCCGCCGTGCAGATGGTTGCTGCCATCGTTGGTAGCCAATGAATAGGTTTCTCCATCGAGGGAGAATTGCCCACCCGCAATACGGTTGCCGTAACGACCAATAATGGCACCGAAGTAAGGATTGGCCTGACGGTACTCACCGGAGAGGTAGGCTTCCAAAGAGTCAAAGCCCAGCGCTATATCGTCAAACTTACCGTCCATATCAGGGGTTTTCAGCGACAGAATGATGCCACCGTAATTGGTCACCCGCAGCTCAATACCATTGGCGTTGGTAAGTTGATAGACATCCACCAGGCGACCATCGGGTAGATGGCCAAACACCGATGTTTGGATACCACTGCCGACGCTGCTGCCCGCGTTGGCTTCAGAACTGCTCTGGGCTTGTGCGGTGTTTGCCAAAAGTACCGCGGCAATTGCACCGAGCAGAAGAGGTGAACCATTTCTTAATCGTTGGCTGTACATGAGAGGCATGAGCTTCCTCCTGGAGGCATACTTTGTTGCTAAATTATTGTTGTTAGGCTTGGTCAGAAAACTCAGTGAGTTACCACAGTTCATCATGACCGATACAGACACTACAGTAGCCATGTCTGGCATAACCAACCAATATACAAATGCCTCACTATCGATATACTTCTAAGTATCAATAACAACACGAGGCTTATGCCATGGGCATTCTCGGCGAAAACTGGTTTTTAGACGTGCGACTAAAGTTGCGTCATTTTCAGCTATTTTTAGCCCTGGACGAGCAGCGCAACCTGCACCGCGCGGCGGCTCAGCTCAATATGAGCCAGCCCGCCGCCTCAAAACTGCTCAGCGACCTGGAAGCCAACCTGGGTATTCGGCTGTTCGATCGCCACCCCCGTGGGCTAACGCCTAACTGGTATGGCGAAATTATGATTCGCCACGCCCACAGCATGCTCTCAGCGCTACGCCACACCGGTGAGGAGCTAAACGCTCTCGGCGAGGGCAGTGCCGGCACGGTAGCCGTCGGCACGGTAATGGCGCCAGCGGTTACGCTGCTCACCAGCGCCATCGAACGGGTGCACCGCGACCGGCCAGGGCTAAAAATCAGCGTAGATGTGGATGTCAGCAAAGTGCTGGTACCACGCCTACTGGAAGGCGAACTGGATTTCGCGATTACTCGCATACCCGCAGGCGTCGATGCCGAGCGCTTTGTCTTCGAGGAGATTGGCGAGGAGGAACTCTGCTTTGTGTGCCGCCAAGGGCATCCATTAGCCGATAAACAAACGCTGAGCCTTGCTGATATGGCGTGCTTCCCTTGGTCGCTGCAGCCCGCTGGCGCGTTGATGCGCCAGCGGGTGGATAGCCTATTTCTGCACCATCAGGTCGCGCCGCCCCGCCAGATCGTCGATACCGCTGACCTGCTGCTGTCGCTGGCCCTCGTCGACAAATCCGATACCATCACGGTGACTACACGGGAAGCCGCTGACCTGCTCTGCCCACCGCAGCGTTTTCATCTACTGCCATTTAGCGAGGCGCTAAGCGTTCAGCCCTATGGGCTGGTGAGCTTACGCCACCAGCGACTCTCCCCCGGTGCCGCCGCATTAATGAGCACTCTGCGGGAAGTGATTGCTCAGTCCAATTAATGCGAGTGCCGCGGCACGTCAGACCCGCGGCAACCCACCAGGAAGTCAAAGTCGCAGCCTTCGTCCGCCTGGAGCACCCGCTCGATATACAGCTGGCGGTACCCGCCCTGGCTGGCAATCAGCGTTGAGGCGGCGGTGGGGTCACTTTCGGCCAGGCGCGAGGCCAGTTCTTCGTCGCTGAGTTCCAGATGCAGCCGGCCACTTGCGCAGTCGAGCTCGATCCAGTCACCGTTGCGTACCGCTGCCAGCGGGCCACCGGCAGCGGCTTCGGGCGCTACGTGCAGTACCACGGTGCCGTAGGCGGTGCCGCTCATGCGGGCATCCGAAATACGCACCATATCGGTGATGCCTTGGGCGAGGATCTTGGGCGGCAGGCCCATATTGCCCACCTCGGCCATGCCGTGATAACCCCGGGGGCCGCAGTGCTTCATGACCAGTATGTCATTGGCTTCCACGTCCAAGTCCGGGTCGTTGATGCGCGCCTTGTAGTCATCGAAGTCCTCGAACACTACCGCACGACCGCGGTGCTGCATGAGTTCGGCCGTGGCTGCCGAGGGCTTTAACACCGCGCCATTAGGGGCGAGGTTGCCGCGCACCACGCAGATGCCGCCGTCCGCGGTGAGCGGATTATCCAGCGGGCGAATCACTTCGTCGTTGTACAGCGGGGCATCCTGGACGTTCTCCCACAGGGTTTTGCCGTTGACGGTCAAGGCGTCCTTGAAGGGCAGCCGGTTGGCCTCGCCCAGGCGTCTAAGCACCGCGGGCAGGCCACCGGCGTAGTAGAACTCCTCCATCAAGAACCGCCCCGAGGGCTGTAGATCGACCACCGTGGGCGTGCCGCGCCCCACTCGGCTCCAGTCGTCCAGGGTCAGATCCACACCAATCCGTCCGGCAATCGCCTTGAGGTGAATCACCGCATTGGTGGAGCCGCCAATGGCGGCGTTGGTACGGATGGCGTTGTCGAAAGCTTCCTTGGTAAGGATCTTGGAGAGCCGCAGGTCTTCGTTGACCATCTCGACAATCCGGTTACCCGAAAGGTGTGCCAGCACGTAGCGGCGAGAGTCTACCGCAGGGATCGCCGCATTGTGGGGTAGCGAGGTGCCCAGGGATTCCGCCATGCAGGCCATGGTGGAGGCGGTGCCCATGGTGTTGCAGGTGCCCGCAGAACGGGACATGCCCGCTTCGGCGGCCATAAAGTCGTGGAGTGAAATCTCACCCGCCTTGACCTGCTCGGAGAGCTTCCAGACCACGGTGCCGGAGCCAATATCCTTACCTTTGTGCTTGCCGTTGAGCATTGGCCCGCCGGTGACCACGATGGTGGGAATGTCGCAGCTTGCCGCACCCATCAGTAGCGCCGGGGTGGTTTTGTCGCAGCCCACCAGCAGCACCACCGCATCGATGGGATTACCGCGAATCGCTTCCTCCACGTCCATGCTGGCCAGGTTGCGGGTAAACATCGCGGTAGGCCGTAGGTTGGATTCGCCGTTGGAGAACACCGGAAACTCCACCGGGTAGCCACCCGCCTCCAGCACGCCCTGCTTCACGTGCTCCGCCAACTTACGAAAGTGCGCATTGCAAGGTGTGAGCTCCGACCAGGTGTTGCAGATCCCGATGATCGGTTTGCCCTGAAACTCATGGTCGGGAATGCCCTGGTTTTTCATCCAACTGCGGTACATAAAACCGTTCTTATCAGCCGTGCCAAACCATTCAGCACTGCGCAGCGGACGTTGACGTTGGCCATGAGGTTAACTCCTTGTTTTAGTTCGGTGACGGCTGACGACCTGAGAGTTGGCGTCGAGAGTGGGTGCCGAATGCGCAAGACACTAAACTACCCCGTCAATCTAGTCGACCATACAAAAGTATATGTTGAACAATTGCTCTTAATGTTCAACATTACCCTCCCACGTGGGTCATTGGCCCGTTGCATTACAGCGTTAACCACCACGCTCTCCACAACAAAAAACTTGAGGAATAGTGCTATGCTCAAATCGAAATACAGCTCGCTACTCACTGGTTCCGTGCTACTGCTGGGCCTCTCTGCGGCCCAGGCAGCCGAGTACGAATGGAAATTTCAGGCGTCAGAAACCTCGGGCGAACCCAGCTTTAAGATCAAACAAGAGTGGGCCGAGCGAATTACGGCAATGACCGATGGCCGTGTTGAAATCGAGGTAATGCCGATTAATTCCGTGGTTGGCCCTACTGAGACATTGACCGCCGTTAGCTCAGGGATTCTGCAGGGTCATATGACCGACCCCAGCTACTTCTCTGGCCAGGATCCGGCTTTTGGTATGCTCGGCAATCTTGTTGGTGCTTGGCAGAACCCCTACGATTTCCTGGAGTACATGAAATACGGCGGCGGTGAAGAGCTTTACAACGAACTGGTCGAACCCTATGGCGCCCATTTGATCAGCGCAGCGACCTTTCCGTTGGAGTCGGTACCCTCCACGGTGCCCATCGAATCCATCGCTGACTTTGAAGGGCTAAAAATCCGTGCCCCTCAAGGCATGGTGTACAACATCTTCGAGCGCATTGGCGCCACACCCGTTAATCTGCCGGGCTCTGAGGTGTATACCGGCCTGGAAAAAGGCGTAATCGACGCCGCAGACTCCACGGTGCTCTCGAATAACGACGCCATGGGTCTGCACGCTTTCGCCCCTACCCGCTCTACCCTGGCTTTCACTCCATGCCCATGATCGCTGTGTCGATCAATAAAGACATCTGGGATGGCTTGCCCGAGGAGCTACAGACGACCCTCAATACCGCCTTTGATGGCATGGCCTACGACCTGATTGCCCGCCTCAAGGAGCAGGATATTGAGACCCTGCAGCGGCTTCAGGATGACCCAGACGTTCACCCCTTCAACTTGCCCGAAGAAGAGCGTCAGAAATTCCGCACCGCGGCTGAGCAGGAGTGGCAAGAGTGGGCGGGTGAAAATGAGATGACTCAGAAGATTTATGACTCGGCGACCGCCTTTTTGCGCTCGCGCAATCTGCTCTAACTCTGTGCTCTCAACTCTCTGCTCACAACCGGCCTCATTAATCTAACCAACGCAGCGCTCGGGCAAACACCCGAGCGCTGCGCGTAGAGTCGCGCCATGTCCCAAAAAACGCCTGACAATCAAACTCCTTCGCCGAATACCCAGGATCTCCCCGAGATCCTCGAAACGGTGGAGGAGGTGTCTCCCGAACGTAATGCTTTAGACCGCTTAATTGCACGGGGCGGCCGTGCCGTTTCCTGGCTCGTGCTGGTCGCGATGGGCATCAGCGTCGTCGAAGTCTTTATGCGCTACGGTTTCAACAACCCCACCTCCTGGGTACACGAAACCGTCGTGTTTCTGATCGCCGTTATCTTTGTACTGGGCGGCCCAGCGGCCATGGCGCGCAATAGCCATATCCGCGTCAAGGTGCTTTACGACAGCGCCGGGCCCAGGTTGAAATGCTGGATGGATCGTTTCAACGACCTGCTCACTCTGATTTTCTGCCTGACGATGAGCTATGCCGCCTTTCATATGTTCTGGGGAGCTTCGCATAACCCGCTCGGTGAGTGGTCGCTGGAGCGCTCCGGCACCTCTTGGAATCCGCCCTTTCCCGCTATGGTCAAGGGCATGATTCTGTTTGCTCTGGTGTTGATGACGCTACAGGCCTGCCTGCATCTGTGGGAATCGATTAAAGCGAAACCCGCTGCCAACATCGAGGAGGCGCGCTGATGGATATTTCAACCGCAACGATCCTCATGGTCGGGGCCATTTTCGCGCTACTGGTCACCGGTCTGCCGCTGGCGTTTATCACCGGCTTGGTAGCGATGGCGTTCACCTTCGGCTGGTTCGGCGAGGCGGCGCTGCCCCTGGTCACCAGCCGCGTTTATGGGTTTATCACCGAGTATTCGCTGGTGGCGGTGCCCATGTTCGTGTTGATGGCATCACTGCTGGATCGCTCCGGAATCGCCAAAGACCTGTTCAACGCCATGCGCGTCTTCGCCGGTCGCCTGCCAGGTGGCGTGGCGGTGCAGACCATCGTGGTAGCGTTCTTCCTGGCCGCTCTTTCGGGCATTATCGGTGGTGAGATCGTGCTGCTTGGGATTCTGGCGCTGCCCCAAATGCTCCGCCTGGGCTACGACAAACACCTCTCTATTGGGGTGGTGTGTGCCGGGGCGCCCTGGGCACCATGATGCCGCCCTCAATCGTGCTGATTATCTACGGTCTGATCGCCAGCGTATCGATTGCTGACCTGTTCGCCGCAGCCGTGACGCCAGCGGTGATTTTGATGGGTTGCTACATTGCCTATGTGCTGGTGCGCTGCCTGAGAAATCCCGCACTGGGCCCGCCGTTAGATAGAGATACCCAGGATAACCCTTTCGCCACTAAGCTGGACGCGGTCAAGGCCATTCTGTTACCAGGGCTGATCGCTTTTTTAGTGCTGGGCACTATCTACGGTGGTATCGCCTCGGTCACCGAAGCCGCGGCCATGGGTGTTTTCGGTGTACTGCTCGCCACTATTGTTCGCGGCGAATTCACCCCGGGTATGCTGCACCATAGCCTTGGGCAGACCATGAATACCTGCGGCATGATCATCTGGATCGGCATCGGCGCCGCCGCCCTGGTGGGCGTCTATAATTTAATGGGAGGCAACCGTTTTGTTTCGAGCTTGATCCTGGGACTCGATGTAGCGCCCATTGTGATCATTCTGGTGATGATGGCGATTATGCTCGTGCTGGGGCTATTCCTAGACTGGATCGGGATCGCCATGCTGGCTCTGCCGATCTTTCTACCCATCGTTATTCAGCTCGGTTTCGATCCGATCTGGTTCGGCATTCTATTCGCCGTGAATATGCAGGTATCGTTCCTGTCGCCACCCTTTGGGCCCGCCGCCTTCTACCTTAAAAGCGTGGCACCGCCGGATATCAGCCTCAAGGATATTTACCTGTCCGTACTACCCTTTATGGCCATTCAGCTGTGCGTACTCGCGGCGCTATTGATGTGGCCGCAACTGGCCATTTGGCCACTATGATGACCGCTACACTATTGACTGACTCTGCATAAGGAGACCGCCATGCGACTGATTCAGTGTGACCACCAGGGCCAGGTTCGCGCCGCCCTGGTCGAAAGCGAAGAGCAGGTCAGACTGCTCGACTGCGACACCTACACCCTGGCCAATCGGGCCATTGCCGCCGGCAAGCCACTTAGCGACATGCTGACGGAAGCATTGACCGACACACGCCTGGATTATCAAGCGCTGGTCGACACTAAACAGTTGCTACCCCCGCTGACCCATACCGACCCGGCCCACTGCCTGGTCACCGGCACCGGCCTTACCCACCTGGGAAGTGCCGATACCCGCTCGGCAATGCATGCCAAAGCCCAGGCCGCGGAGGAGGATATGACCGACTCCATGCGCATGTTCAAGCTGGGCGTGGAGGGCGGCAAACCCGATGCAGGCCAGGTAGGTGCACAGCCGGAGTGGTTCTACAAGGGCGATGGCCAGTGCGTGGTGGCGCCAGAAGCGGAGATTCCATCCCCCGCCTTCGCCGAAGATGCAGGCGAGGAGCCTGAGTTGGCGGGCCTCTATGTGATTGGTGATGACGGCCAGCCCTGGCGGGTCGGCTACGCCCTCGGTAACGAATTTTCTGATCACGTGACCGAGCGCTTCAACTACTTGTGGTTAGCTCACTCCAAGCTACGCGCCTGCAGCTTTGGTCCCGAACTGTTGATCGGCGAACTACCTGATCATCTGGAAGGCACCAGCGCTATTCATCGCAGTGGTGAAACAGTGTGGGAGAAGCCCTTTCTCACCGGCGAGGCCAACATGGCCCATAGCCTGGCCAACCTGGAATATCACCACTTTAAATACCCGGGCTTCCGCCGCCCCGGCGATGTGCATGTGCACTTTTTCGGTACCGCGACACTGAGCTTCGCCGACGGCATCAAGGTGCGCGAGGGCGATCGCTTCGAGATCAAAATCAATGAGTTTGGTCGCGCCCTGCGCAACCCTCTACGGGTGGAAGCAGACGCACCGCCCATCAGCGTAAAGTCGCTTTAACGTACTCTAACCACCCCAGCAGGAGGAAGTATGACTCTGGAAGGTAAACTACTGATCGGTCAGCAGGCCATTAGCGGCCAACAGGCTGACATTCATGCGGTAAATCCCGCCACCGGCGAAACGCTGGCGCCCGCCTACCCCGGCGGCAGCAAGACCGAGGTCGAACAGGCCTGCGCATTAGCCGAGGCGGCTTTCGATAGCTATTGCGAGACCTCCTTAGAGGCGCGGGCCAGCTTTCTTGAAGCCATTGCCGCCGAGATCGAAGGGATCGGCGATGAGCTGATCGAACGTGCCATGGCCGAAACCGGCCTGCCCCGCCCGCGTTTAGAGGGCGAACGTGGACGTACCTGTGGCCAGTTGCGGCTGTTCGCCTCGGTAGTGCGCGCAGGTGAATGGCTGGATGTACGTATCGATCCGGCCATGCCCGATCGTCAGCCGCTGCCCCGCGCCGACCTGCGTCAGCGCCATATCGGCCTGGGCCCGGTGGCAGTGTTTGGCGCCAGCAACTTCCCGCTCGCCTTTAGCGTTGCCGGTGGCGATACCGCCTCCGCACTGGCCGCCGGCTGCCCGGTAGTGGTCAAGGGCCACTCTGCCCACCCCGGCACTTCTGAGCTGGTAGGTCGCGCCATTCAACGCGCCGTTGCCAAGTGCGAACTCCCTGAGGGCGTTTTCTCGCTGCTGTTTGGCTCGGGCCGCGAAATCGGTCAGGCGCTGGTTGCCGACCCTCGCATCCAGGCAGTAGGCTTTACCGGTTCACGTAACGGCGGCACGGCGCTCATGGCTACCGCCCAGGCGCGGCCGCAGCCGATCCCGGTTTACGCCGAGATGAGCTCCATTAACCCGGTGTTTCTACTTCCGGAAGCCCTCAAGGCACGCGGTAAAGCGATTGCGGAGGGATTTGTCGGTTCACTCAACATGGGTGCCGGGCAGTTCTGCACCAACCCGGGGCTAGTCATTGCGGTTCAGGGCCCTGAACTGGACGCCTTTGTTGCGGCGGCCGGTGAAGCAGTTAAGGGCAGTGCTGCCCAGACCATGCTGACGCCGGGTATCCATGATGCCTACCAACAGGGCGTAGGCCGACTCGCCAGCCACGCCAAGGTGACCGAGGTGGCACGCGGCCAGGCAGGTGAGACAGCTCACCCCTGCCAGGCCGGGCTGTTCGTTACCCAAGCCGAGGCGTTTCTGAGCGACCCCGCGTTACAGGAAGAGGTGTTCGGTTCGACTTCATTGGTGATCGCCTGTGCTGACACCCAGGAAGTGGCCCGCGTTGCGGCTCAGTTAGAAGGCCAGCTCACCATTACGCTGCAGATGGATGACGGTGACTTGGCGACTGCCAAGCAACTGCTGCCGACGCTGGAGCGCAAGGCCGGACGTATCCTGGCCAACGGCTGGCCGACGGGTGTAGAAGTGTGCCACGCCATGGTGCATGGCGGCCCTTATCCTGCCACCTCGGATTCACGCACGACCTCAGTAGGTAGCGCTGCGATTTTCCGCTTCCTGCGCCCAGTGTGCTATCAGGCGCTGCCGGAAGGGCTACTGCCCGACGCTATTCGTGATGGCAATCCTGCAGGAGTATCGCGCCTGGTCGATGGCAAGCGTGAATAACGTAATAAAGCCAGCGATGGCTTCACGATAGTCTTATAAAACAGACTTACGAACTAGCGCAGCGAGGCCATATTTGCCTCGCTGCGCTTATTTCATAGTAACTGACAGACTAGGGCCTGTTGACGTTTCACTCGCGGCCGCGCTGGAGCCCGTTTTTATTCGCGGCAAGGCAGGAGGAGAGACGTTTGGTGGTTCCAAATGAACGACGACTAACGCCGCCGCGGATAAAAACGGGCCCAGCCCTTCGGGTTGCCCACAAAGCGCGCCATACGGCGTTGCAAAACTTGAAAAGGGAACCACCCTTCCCAGCGTTTTGCGCCTTGTCTGACGTGCTTTGTGGGGCAACGCGGTTCGCGATGAAACGTCAACAGGCCCTAATACACTTCCTGATTTATGCTGCTGATAGCGATAAGCTTTAATCAAAAGCGGTGAGCACCATAGTAAAATCACCGCAATGCCAAGCCCCGCACTGATTGGTCTTGCAAAGAAGCTCGTTAAGTCACCACCGGTACGCAACATTGCGCTCATGAAATTATTCTCAACAACGGAACCCAACACTAACCCAAGAATGGCTGGCGCCATTGGAAAGTCATTCACAGCCAATACATAAGCCACTAGCCCTACAATAAGCATTAACCAAATATCCACAACGCTATTATTGATAGCGAAAGCCCCCACAATGCAAAAGCATAATATTATGGGCATTAGTACCCGGCTGGGTGTTAGGATGAAAAACTTTGAAAGTCGGATAGCCATATAGCCAATAGGTAGCATCATCAAATTAGCTAAAATAAACACCATAAACAGCGCATAGATCAATCCACTCCCATCCATAAAAATAGTGGGCCCAGGATTCATCCCTTTCATGTATAAAACGCCAATGACGATGGCAGTAATAGAGTCACCTGGAATCCCAAAGACTAAAGCGGGCACCCATGCACCACTGATACCGGAATTATTAGCGGAGCTTGCATCCATGATGCCCTCTATATTACCGGTGCCATATTTGGCACTCTCTTTTGACCTACCCTTTCCCACACCATACGAGATCCAGGCCGCAATATCTGCACCCGCGCCCGGCAGTGCACCAATCAACGTGCCGATTGAGCTACCACGTATCATGTTACGCCAGTAACGTTTAATATGCCCAGGTACATTGTGGAAGACACTATCGTTATCGACGATACTGATTGTTTTCTTCTCAGATTTTGAAGCGTAATAGCTCATCAGTTCATTTAGAGCAAACATACCAATCATAACGGGTATAAAGTTAATACCGGCCATAAGGTCGGGCACTCCAAATGTAAAACGTGGAGCACCACTCATCATATCAAGCCCTACGGTTGAAAGCAGAATGCCAAAAAGAAGTGAGAGGAATGCTTTTGTTCTAGAACCAACTGAAATAAAAATTGAACAGCTTAACCCGAGCACCGCAAGCCAAAAGTACTCAAATGCACTGAACTGCAGCGCTACCTCAGCAAGGGATTGAGCCACAACAATTAAAACGATGGTGCCAAAAATACCGCCAAAAACAGAACATACTAAATTAATACCTAAGGCCTCTCTTGCCCTGCCTTTTTTCGCTAATGCGTAGGACTCCCCTACATAAGCAGCCGATGCAGGCGTGCCCGGTATATTTAGATAGGTACCCGGAATATCACCCGCAAGATCGCCATCGCCGATGTCGTTACAATGGCAGCAATAGCCGGGATGGTATCCATGTAGAAAGTTAAAGGTACTAATAGCGCTACTGCCATTGTCGCAGTAAGGCCGGGGACTGCACCTACAAATATACCAAACAGTGAAGCCGCTAAAATAACCAGCAAGGTTTCAAAGTTTAAAACCAGCCCAACCCCATTCATTAAGATATCCATGGCAGGCTACCCCCTAATAGAAGACCTTGCGGCAATGGAACGAGCAAGTAGCGCGAGAAGATAAAATAAATAGCTGACGACACTGCTAGAGATGTTGCCAATGCTATGTAGGGTGATGTTTTCTTAATAACATCAGCAAAAACATAATGATCATTATCGTCAACATTGCACCAAGGTAGTCGCTTGCCAGGATATAAAAGACAATCGATACTGGTGGCAACAACATTGCCCAATTCTTTTTCTCAGGCAGTGAGCCAGCTAGGGATGGACTACCGTGTGCTTCTTGCGCGACAGCTTTTTTTCTAAGCCATAATGCATTCAAGGCAAGTACAGCCCCACCGAGGCAAAATCCCCCCCCTATGAGGGAGGGGAAAAGCGAAGGTCCATACTGCAGGCTTGGTAGAGTAGGAAACTGCTGGGCAGTAATGATCGTAACAATCCCAGCAATAACGAACGCTATTCCGGCGAAAAAATCCCGCATTGTCATTCCTCAGTTAGCTAAGCCAACTTGTTCAACAATTTCACCGAATACGCTATCCATATCTTCCATGAGTTGGCCAAACTCTTCCGCGTTACGCCACTCGGTACCAAAACCTTGCTGACTCATAAACCCTTGATAAGTATCACTGTTGTAAGCAGTCTCTAGTGCTGATTCAAGTGTTGCTACTACTTCTGGATCCATGCCTTTAGGCCCTGCAATTCCACGCCACTCGCCCACTTGATAGCTACTACCGATTAACTCATTAGTGGTGGGAACATCAGGGAAGCTGGGTATACGCTCTGGAGACATTACCGCAAAGCTCTTAACGCGACCGGCCTCGATCATTGAGCGGGCTTCAGGCACCGAGCTTGGTACGATATCAATCCCCCCAGACACCAGCTCAGTCATCGCTGGTGCTGCTCCTTCACTAGGAATCCAAATCACTTGGTCGGCGGGAATACCTTGATCCATCAAAAAGCCAGCAAAGGCTAGATGCCACACACCGCCTTGGCCAGTACCCGAAGCAGTAAACGTGCCTTTAGGTTCAGAGCGTATCGCTTCAAGGAGCTCTTCAAGGGTTTCATAAGGAGAGTCGGCTGCTACCTGTATGCCTGGAAAGTCGTAGTTGATTTGAGCAATAGGCGTAAAATCTTCATACGTAAGGTTAGTTAAACCCAACCAATGCATCATGTTAACTTCGCCAGTAGCCAAGCCAATCGTATAACCATCCGGCTCAGCATTAATCATGGCGGTATGACCAACAACGCCACTGCCCCCTGTTCGGTTGACAACATTGACGTTCTGCCCCAGCTCTTCTTCCAGAGCACGGGCGATAGTTCGCGCCGTCGCATCAGTGCCACCACCAGCAGCCCAAGGCACAATCAACGTAAGGGGGCGTTCGGGGTAATCCGCAAGGGCAGAGCCAGACGCTGTCATAACAGCTGCGGCTATACTTGAAGCAAAAATAGTTTTAAGGGAATGGTTTGTAATTATCATATTCATTTTCCTTTAGTAATGTATTGCTTACAATTAATTATCATTTTTGGAACTGCATGCTTTATTACTTTACGTTTTTCTTGTCAAAGACCTCCTTTACGGACTATTAAGTGGACAGAACTCTATTTATCAGAAAGCTTCTTTGAGCATGTCATAAAAGTCTGCCTTAGAGGGCGCGCGCGGATTGGTCGCCGTGGAATGATCTTCCAATGCCCACTGAGCCAGTTGATCCAAGTGCTCTTCCATGACGCCCATTTCGCTCAAGCCAGCAGGCATCCCCAATTTCACATTGAGCTTTTCAAATGCTTCAGCTAAATCGTCACTAGGGTTGAGGCCCATCGCCTCTTTGAGACGAGCAAACTTTTCCTCACAGCCGGGCTGGTTAAATCTAAGCACAGTCGGCATCAACACAGCATTGAGCGTACCGTGATGAAGTTTTAACTCGTGCAGGCCGCCTGATGCATGGGATAAGGAGTGCACCGCTCCCAGCCCCTTCTGAAAAGCCATGGCGCCTTCAAGGGCCGCCATCATCATTTCATTTCTAGCCGTTAAGTTTTCTCCGTTTTCAACTGCCTCTACTAGATATTTGCTAGCGCGCGTCAGCCCATCTAAAGCAATCGCTTCAGCCGGAGGATTCACTTTGGGGCTTAAAAAGGTTTCAACGCAGTGAGCAATCGCATCCATACCCGTGGCGGCAGTCAAAAAAGGTGGTAGACCTAGCGTCAAACGAGGATCACAAATAGCGACCGAAGGAATCAGATAAGGAGAAAGAAAGCCAAGTTTGCGATTGTCTTTCATGGTAATCAATGAGGCTCTTCCCACCTCACTACCGGTTCCCGCCGTTGTCGGTATTGCTATTAATGGCAGCACATCGGCTTTAATTTTTGTCACGCCGCCTTCAATCGCAGCGTATTGGCGTAACGGCCCAGGATGATTAAAAAGTAAGGCGACCGCTTTAGCTAAATCAATGCTGGAACCACCGCCAATGGCAATAATGCCATCACATTTGCTTTCACGCAGGTAAGTAAGCGCTTGCTCTACCGCTACTTCCGTAGGGTTGGACGGCGTATCATCGAAAACACATGCGCCATCATCAAGCTGAGCAGACTCAATAACGTGTGTGATAAGAGGGGTAGCACTGAGCCCCTTATCAGTCACAAAACAACGGTCGTTTTATCTTCAGCAATTGCAGCTCATTGGCTAATTCAGCAATAGCGCTTTCACCGAACTGAATTTTTGTTAAATAATTGATTATGTGGGGCATTGTCATTTCTCATTATTGTTTTGCTCGTGAACCCAGCAATCTCTTCACTCAAGGTGTCATACAGTATGACTGCGTGATAACAGTCTAGTAATGTATTTTGCAGCTGCCAAGGCCTTTACAAAAAACGCCTAGCAAAACTGTGAACGGCGGCTCAAATATGGGCATGTTCACGCTGCCCATCCACCAAGCGGATTACCTTCAGGGGATTGCTCTCCTTCAGCGCCTCCGGCAGCAAGGCCATGGGGAGATCTTGGTAACACACAGGCCGTAAGAAGCGATGGATGGCCGCGCCGTATCCAAATCACATCATCCATCTGCGGCGTAATCGTGAGCTGGCCTTCCAACTGAGCCGCAATCGGCAATTAGCTTTGTGCGCCGCGTGTATGAAAGCAATCTAGACTAGATGACCATTGCGCTCAATGAACATTATATAGAACAATAGTCTAATCGACGTACGCGGCCGGCTTGCTAGAGTGCACCCACAATGATCGCTTTTAAGCTTGCGCCTGACCCTTGCAACAAAAGCCCAATAATCAGCTTGAGGTAAACGATGAATCTCATTAATTCCCCGTCAGTTATTATTCATCTCAATCCGCGGGATAACGTAGGCGTTGCCTCAAAAGCAGTTCCAAAAGATATACCCATTGATAAAAAGGGCACGCTTGCTCAAGAAAATATTGATGCGGGCATAAAGTTGCGCTCACGCCTATCAAAAATGGTGAGGCCGTTTTTAAATATGGCCAACTGATTGGGCTGGCTGCACGGGATATTAATCCTGGTGAGCATGTGCACACCCACAACCTCACCATGATTGAACTTAGTTCTTCATTGGAAGATTTTCAGCCCCATCAAAAAACCGTCACCGTTAGCCATTCACGGACGTTTCAAGGCTACCAACGGGCTGATGGTAGCGTGGGAACGCGTAACTATATTGGTATTCTCTCTACCGTGAACTGTTCTGCCACGGTGGCTAAAGCCGCTGCGGACGCGCTCAATCAGTCTGGGAATTAAGCCAAATGGGGTTCGATGGTGTAGTGGCCATTACCCATGGTTCTGGTTGCGCCATGAATACTGACTCAGAAGGTTTTGCCTTTCTTGAGCGTGTTATCGCAGGGTATGCCCAGCACCCCAACTTTGCTTTTGTACTCATCATTGGCCTGGGTTGTGAGACCAACCAGGTCAAAACATTAGTCAAAAGAAAGGGGTTGGAAGATGCCTCGCGGCTGGCTTACTTTAATATTCAAGACGCGGGAGGGACACGCACTAGCATCAAAACGGCCTGTGATCACATCATGCAAATGGCCACCCAACACGGCCAACAGCAGCGTGCACCTGCGCCCCTTGAGCACTTAGTGGTTGCATTGCAGTGTGGCGGGTCAGACGGCTACTCAGGTATTACCGCGAACCCAGCTTTGGGCCATGCCGCCGACCTTATCGTGCAACATGGTGGCAGCGTTATACTCGCCGAAACCCCCGAAATCTATGGCGCTGAAAACCTCCTGATAGACCGCTCCATTAATGAGAACGTCGCCCAGAAACTACTCGACCGGATTACCTGGTGGAAACATTACACTGAGATAAATGGCGCTGAGCTAAACAACAACCCTTCCCCAGGCAATAAAGCGGGTGGGCTATCAACTATCCTTGAGAAATCATTGGGCGCAGTAGCTAAAGGCGGAACGTCGAGCCTTAACGACGTGCTGCTGTATGCTGAGAAGATGACCACGCGCGGTTTTAACTTTATGGATAGCCCTGGCTATGACCCGATTTCGGTCACGGGTCAAATCGCCTCCGGTTCTAACGTAGTCTGCTTTACCACTGGGCGAGGTTCAGTCTCAGGCTTCAAACCCGCCCCCTGCCTTAAGCTCGCAACGAATACCTCCATGTATGAGAAAATGCATGAAGACATGGATATAAACTGTGGCGTTATTGTTGATGGCACTGACAGTGTAGAAAGTGTTGGAGAGCAGATTTTTGAGCGCATTATTGCCATCGCTTCAGGTGATATGAGCGCCAGCGAATCATTGGGTTACGGTAATAATGAATTCGTTCCCTGGCTGGTAGGTGCCGTCACCTAAATTTCCATTAGAGAGCCATTAACTGACTATGACAAAAACGCTGCGCGACCAACTCTACACGGCTCTTAAGCAGAGTATTGTTGGGAAACGTCTTGAACCCGGTTTAGTACTGCTTGAGGGAAATATAGCGGAGCTGTTTGGTATTAGCCGCTCGCCCGTTCGGCAAACATTAAGCCGGTTGCACGAAGAGCAGTATATCTGCCGTTTTGAGGGGCGCGGCTATTTAGTAGGCGCATCGCCAGGTGAGGTAGTGCGACGTGCGCTCAGTGAGCATGATTTCAAACAACTTGGCCATGCCCCAAAAGTAGACCGTATCGTTTCTTGGCGGGCGCATATCGACAGCGTTGAGCATGACATCGTTTTATGTTCGATTAAGGGTGCGTTTGAACTCAATGAGCTGCAGCTTTCCAAAACGCTTAATGTCAGCCGCACAGTCACTCACCAAATCTTGCTCTATTTACAGTCTATCGGTTTAGTCGAGAAGATTAAATATAATAGCTGGAGCGTGGTGCCTCTGAATGATCAGCGGTTACATAATCTTTATGAAGCACGTCGCCAATTAGAACCTTATATGATTGCGCGATCCACAAAACATATGCCAGAAAGTGCCATTAAAGGCTATATTACCAAACTCAAACACGCTGCTGAGAGCTATCCTGATATAAAGGGGGAGCTACTGGATGAGTTAGAAAATGACCTCCATCATGCCGCCGTTAGTTTAGGTGATAACCAGGAGGTCATGAATATGCTCCGGCGCACGCATCCTATCTTATTAGTCAGTAAACACCTGCTTGGACGAGTATTAAAGCTTCCCGATCAAGATCCTTTCTTCGATGAACATTTATGGATATTTGAAAAAATGCGCCTGCAACAACCTGCGCAAGCAGGCAAAGCCTTGGCAACCCATTTAGAGCGTTCAGAATCCAAGGTACTCGACCGGCTGATTAACTTCCGAGAATCAGGTGATATCGATATACCGCTTTACCTGCGCTAACAACCAAATAACGAACGTGGATGCCCCATCACGCTGGAACGTAGCTGAGAAACGTAGCTGAAATCTTGCATGAGATATAGAAACGCACCGCCCCTTCTCTTCAATGGCTCATCTAGATAGAGGAACTAATAATGACAACGTCACGTACTATCGGATTTATTGGCACGGGCATTATGGGTGCGCCGATGGCAGCACGCTTGGCACATGCAGGACACCAAGTGCTTGTCTGGAATCGAACAAAAAGCAAAGCCAACCGTTTAGAGTCGGTGGGTGCCACCATCGTAGAAAAGCCCGAAGAAGCCGTTGCCGAAAGCGATGTCGTTATCGTTATGCTTAGCTCTGGGCCTGTGTGTGATGAAATGCTGTTGGGCCCTAGCGGCCTACTCAATGCCATGCAGCGTGACGCCACACTTATTGTCATGAGTTCAATACCTGTCGAAACCGCTCGCCGTCAAGCAGGAGAAGCCGCCAAGAGCCAGATTAATTACCTTGATGCGCCGGTTTCCGGCGGTGAGCAGGGAGCGATCGACGGCACGCTGGCCATTATGGTGGGTGGCGATGCCGTAAGTTTTAAAGCAGTAGAACCCATTCTCTTATCTCTCGGCAGGCCCGTTCATGTTGGCCCTGCAGGTAGCGGGGAACTTGCTAAGCTCGCCAATCAAATGATTGTGGCCAACACCATTGCTACCGTGGCAGAAGCCATACTATTGGCAGAACAGGGCGGGGCAAACCCCGAGCGAATGCTCAGTGCGCTTGAAGGTGGGTTTGCTGACTCGACCATTTTGCGTATACACGGGCAGCGTATGATTCAGGAAAACTTTACCCCGGGTGGGCCAGCGAAATGGCAATTGAAAGATACCCAGACCGCGATGGCTTTTGCCGACACGCTACATCTTAAGCTACCGATTTCGTCATTGGTCAACACACTTTTTGAAGAGCTCGTCGATCAAGGGGATGGCGAGTTAGACCATAGCGCCTTAATCAATCAACTCAGACGGCGCAATGATTAAGAGAGCCTGACAACAACAAATTTAGGAGAATAAATACAATGAGCCACCATTACGACGTGCAGGACATTACTCAATTCAGCACCGCTTTACTTGTGGCAGCCGGGCTCGAAGAAGAAAAGGCTCAAGCAGTTGCCGAGATACTCGTCGAAGGCGATTTAATGGGACACACGACTCACGGGCTTCAGCTACTATCCCCTTACCTTGGCGAGATTCAGTCTGGCCGGATGCCTGTGTCAGGTGAGTATGAGGTAATCTCCAAACGCGCTGCCGTGCAGACATGGGATGGTCGTTATCTTCCCGGCCCCTGGTTGATCATTAAAGCGATGGAAACCGCCGAATTGATGGCTCGCTCCTGCGGCACAGGGACAGTCGTGATTCGATGCTCAAATCATATCGCCTGCTTGGCAGCCTATCTGAAACGTGCCACTGATCAAGACCTCGTGGTGGTGATCGAATCATCCGATCCGGCGACTAAGTCGGTTGCCCCGTATGGCGGTTTGCAAGCGACCCACACCCCTAACCCTATCGCTGTGGGCTATCCGACGGCTTCAGGCCCGGTTCTGTTAGATGTCAGCACATCCATTACCACTAATGGCATGGTCGGCCGACTTCACAAACAAAACAGCCAACTGCCGTATCCGTGGCTTAAGGATCACCAGGGCAATGCGACCGATCAACCTAGCGTGCTGTTCGATGAGCCTAAGGGGAGCATCATGCCAATTGGTGGGCTTGACCACGGCCACAAGGGATATGCGCTGGGCTAATGGTGGAAGCCTTAACGTCTGGGCTCGCTGGATTTGGCCGTGTGCAGGCGCCTGCACAATGGGGTGCCTCGGTCATGGTACAGATCATGGATCCCGAAGCCTTTGGTGGGCTTGACGCCTTCAAACGCGAAACTGGCGCTTTGGTGGATGCTTGCCGTAACAATCCTGTTGCGGAAGGTAGCCCTCCAGTACGGATTCCTGGCGAGCGCGGACTTGCCCTCCATAAGCGTTATGCGCAGGAGGGCGTGCCTCTTCCAGACGGTGTTCCCGAAGCTCTAGCCGATTGGTCGGAACGTCTGGGGGTTACTTTCCCTCGGGCACTGCAATAACAGCCGCTCATGCAAAGGTCTAGTGGGCGATATTCAGGTGTGGTGAACCAACTCATCAGAGGCGACTATGAAACAAGAACGCATCGGATTCATTGGGCTCGGCTTAATGGGCAAGGAAATGGCCGACATATCGTACGTAACGGTTATCCGCTAACGGTGATGGCCCATAGGAATCGATCCCCCCTTGAAGCGCTATGCAAGGAAGGCGCGACAGAAGTTAGCACTCCCGCAGAGATGGCAAGAAATAGTGATATTGTTTTTATCTGCGTAAAGACATCCGAACAGGTCAACGAAATCGTCAGCGGGGCTGACGGTTTAATGGCCGGAAGCCACGAAGGGCTTATTATCGTCGACTGCTCTACAGCTCATCCCGAATCAACTGAGCGCCTTGCGAAAAACGTAGAACATCAAGGGGGGGTACTCGTTGACGCGCCTTTAGCACGCACGCCTCGTGAAGCCAGAGATGGACGACTAAATGTCATGGTGGGTGGCGATGCCTCCACAGTGGCGCGTATTACGCCGGTCATGGAAAGTTTCGCAGAAAACATCTTTCATGTGGGTAAGGTTGGTTCAGCGCATAAACTGAAACTGATTAATAATTTTCTCTCGTTAGGGGCTGCTGCCCTAGTCAGTGAGGCGGCCACTATGGCGGCTGGCATGGACGTTTCACAAGACAAACTCCTGGAAATTTGCTCACAAGGGGGAGCCAACAGCGCGATGCTCGCTCCCGTTATGGAGTGGGTACTGCAGAAGGAGTGCACAAAGTTACAGTTCAGTCTTGGTAATGCTGAAAAAGATATGCGCTACCTGACTGAAACGTTAAACGCCTATCAGCTAGCCCCCCATATGCTGCCACCGCTTTGCGAGTTTCTTACGTTAGCTCGAGACGACGTGGGGGAAGATAGTTTCGTTCCCCAAGCGTATGACAGCTGTATAAAACGCAATAAGATCGTATCCGATTAAGGCCACTAAGATAGCTTCTTGGCTACCTCATATTTCCAGATAAAGCCTTCACTCGATAAACGCTTCGGTAGCCTCACGATGACCGTATAGAAACGCATCGGCGACCTGGCGCAGCGGGGCCACATCCACCTCGCTGTGCCCGTTGGCGATCAGCTCGGCAAAGCGCGCATATAAACCTTGATACTCGCGCTCCTCCTCTTCAATGATCAGTTCATCGTCGATGACCAATCGACAGCCGCCCTGGGTGAGACTCAGACGGTTGCCATCGCTGTCGATATGCATATCCCAGGTTGGCGGGCCGCTCTGGAGGAAGTCGAAATCGGCCTCGATCGCCGCGCCTTCTGGATCAATAAAGGATAACTTTGCCGCAATCGGAGTTTGCGCGTTACTCGGTACCAGCAGCCGCGCCCGTTGCAGAAAGAACGGTTGGGGCAGGATTTCAGTCGCAATCGACAGCGCGTTAATACCGGGGTCAAAAACCCCCATGCCACCGGGCTGCCAGATCCACGCCTGGCCTGGATGCCATACCCGCACGTCCTCTTTCCACTCGATCTCAACCCGCTGAACCTGGCGATCGGCTAACCACTGCTGGGCCTGAGCCACGCCGGGGGCAAACCGCGAATGCCAGGCGGCAAATAGGCTAACGCCCTGCTTCTGAGCGCAGGCAATCAAATCCTCCACTTCGCTTAACGTCGCCCCTGGCGGCTTCTCAAGCAGCACGTGCTTGCCACGCATCAGCGCTGCCCGCGCCTGGGAGTAGCGCAGGTGCGTCGGCGTGCAGATTGAGACGGCGGTGATTTCAGGGTGGGCGTCTAGCATCGCTTCCAGGTCTTGATAGGCGGGTAGTTCCGGCAGCGAGGCATGAGGATCCGCCGTGGCGACAAGATGGCAGTTTGGGGTGGCGGCTATGGCAGGAAGGTGCTGGTCTCGGACAATTTTACCCACGCCCACTAGGCCGAACTTAAAGCCAGAGCTAAAGCCAGAGTTGAAGTCAGACATACGCTTGCCTTTGTTTTTAACCATTGAAAATGGGTTCAGGGGGTGGTGTGGGGCAGCTCAACGCTGCGCCCTAATGAGCTAACGCTGTGCTCAAGCCCTAGCGCTGCGGCGGTACCTGCCAACACCGCTTGGGACGCTAAAAACGCCTCCCGGGGGCGGCGCAGCCGGATGCTCTCCATCAGTTGACGGTGACGCTCCAGGCTCTCTTCAGGATCTGGGGCGTTCTCGTTGGACATGGAAATCAGCATGTAGATGGAGGGTCGCAGGATATGCGATAGCTGCGCCCAGACAATATTGTGGGTCGCCTTGAAGATCGCCTCGTGAAAAGCGACATCACACTCACTGTGCAGCCGCCGCTCCTCTTCGCAGGTGGCATTGCGTAGATTCTGCCCTAGCCCTTCAAAGGCTTCTTCGATGGCGACTAAATCACGCGCCTTGGCCCGCTTGGCGGCGGTCATCGCCACATAGGGCTCAACGTCCAGACGGAAGGCAAGAATCTCGCGCTGAATATCCGGGTTGGGGGCAGCGTAGCGGGTCAGCCAGTCAGTCACCTGGGCATCAAGAATATGCCACTCTGAGTATTCGCGCACCTTGGAACCATGACCAGAAATCCGCTCAATAATCCCGGCATCGACCAGTTGGCGAAGATCGCTACGCACCGCTGAGCGATTGATCGCAAAGCGTTCGCATAGATCCATTTCTCGGGGTACTAAGTCACCGGGGTGATAGCGCCCACCAAAGATCTCCTCGGCGAGATGTTCGGCAATACTGGGGCGAGCTACTGGCTTACTAGGAGATGACGTCACTGCGATAAGGCCCTATTTCGATTCCTGTCAATCATACCGTACTTGACCGGTCGACTGTTATCGACGGCGTAGCATCGAGCCCCGCCCGCTGTTTCAGTTCCAGCCGCCGTTCATAGAGGCCTTTAGCACCCAGTGTGCCCAGCACCAGAACGCCGCCAACCATGGCCATTGGCGCGGGCTGTTCGGCCAGAATCCACCAGGCCAACAGCGTGCCTATCACCACTTCCAGCAGTATTAGCAGGCCCACTTCGGCGGAGGGCAGATAGAGCGGCCCACGCTGCAGTAGCGTCACGCCGCAAGGCACAATAATCAGGCAGAGCAGGATAACGACAGCAAGCTGGTTGGCTGCAGGCAGGGTTGGTTCGCTGCCCGCCAGCCAAAACAGCCCTGCGGTGCTACCCACAATAAGGCCGTTGAACACCAGCATCGGGCTCATATCCACCCCCGGCCGCGTACGGCAGAGGGTAAAGTTAATCGCCAGGGTCGTTGCCGCCATCAAAGCGAAAGCGTTTCCGACCCAAGAACCTGCGCCCGCGTCATCGAGGGCGATCATGGCGACACCCACCATGCACAGCAATATCGCTAACCAGGTACGCCTTGGCAGACGCTCCTTGAGGATGATCCAGGAGAGCACGGCAGCGATTAACGGCGAACTGGCCAGTATCATCAGTACGTTGCCCGCCTTGGTGTACTGGTTGCCCAGCACGAAACCGCAGGTGGTCAGGCTGAACAGCAGCGCCACGGCGATACCCGTCCAGCCGCAGCGACGGTAGGCTGCCAGCGTGCCACGGCCATAGCGCATCAGGGCGATCAGTAGAAAACCTAAGCCCGAAAGAAAGCCACGCCACATCAATATCTCGGCATCGGGCAGATCGGCCACTTTAATCAGCAGGGCATCCGGGGCCATGATCAGCGCCCCGCCAGCGGTCAATAGTAGTCCCTGCTGGCGATGCGATAAGGTACTCCAACGAATCATCTTTAGTATTCGCCTCTTCAGTGATTATCCCTGGGCGGATGCTGGCGAGCCACATCGCGGTACTTGGTGGCGGGTTCCAATGTCATACCGCGGTCCAGCGGTTCGACCATGCTGCGCTGGATCTCCTGCCAGGGCGTCTGGTGGCCAGGGTAGCGGTAACCGCCCTGCTGGGCTAAACGCTCCCGGCGGGCTTCCAGTTCACTGGGTTCGATCAGCAGCTGCACCTCACCGCGCTTGAGATCGACCCGCAGACGGTCGCCACTCTCCAGCAGCGCCAAGCCACCCCCGGTAGCGGCTTCCGGGGAGGCATTGAGAATCGACGGTGAGCCGGAAGTACCCGACTGGCGACCATCGCCCAGGCACGGCAGCGATTCGATGCCCTGTTTGATCAGCGCCTCCGGCGGCTGCATGTTAACCACTTCGGCACCGCCAGGGTGGCCTACCGGGCCAGCACCGCGCATTACCAGAATGGTACGAGCGTCGATGTTGAGCGCTGGATCATCAATGCGGGCGTGGTAATCCTCGGAGCCATCGAATACCACCACCTTGCCCTCAAAGGCTTCCGGGTCATTGGGGTCATTCAGGAAGCGTTCGCGGAAATCCCGCGAGATCACGCTGGTTTTCATCAGCGCCGAGTCGAATAGATTGCCCTTGAGATTGAGGAAGCCCGCATGATCCACCAACGGGTCGCTATAGCGACAAATCACGTCAGTGTCTTGAGTTTCACGGCCCTGCAAATTATCGCCGATGGAGCGGCCATTGACCGTTAGCGCCTCGCCGTGCAGCTTACCGGCAGTGTGTAGCTCATGGAGGATCGCGGGCACACCACCGGCGCGGTAGAACTCTTCGCACAGGAAAGCACCGGCAGGCATTACGTTGGCCAGCAGTGGAATTTCATGGCCCAGGCGCTGCCAGTCATCGTTATCCAGCTCAATGCCTGCATGGCGGGCAATCGCATTGATATGTACCGGCGCATTGGATGAACCGCCCAGTGCCGAGCACGCCACGATGGCGTTCTCAAACGCTTCCCGGGTCAGAATATCCAGCGGGCGCAGGTCTTCCCACACCATATCGACAATCCGCGTACCCGTGTCGTAGGCCACCATTGCGCGCTCTTTATAGGGCGCAGGAATCACCGCCGACCCCGGCAGGCTCATGCCCAGGACTTCCGCCATGGAATTCATGGTAGAGGCGGTGCCCATGGTGTTGCAGTGGCCTATCGAAGGCGCTGAATCGCTGGCGCGGGAAAGGAACTCTGCGTAGTCGATATCCCCAGCTGCCAGCCGCTTGCGAAGCTCCCAGATAATCGTGCCTGAGCCCACCCGCTCGGCGCCACGCCAGCCGTTAAGCATCGGACCACCGGAGAGCACAATGGCCGGAATATTCACCGTTGCCGCGGCCATCAGCGCAGCCGGGGTGGTTTTATCACAGCCGGTGGTCAATACCACGCCATCTAGCGGGTAGCCATGGAGCACTTCCACGATGCCCAAGTAAGCGAGGTTCCGATCCAGCGCAGCAGTGGGTCGGCGCACGTTCTCATGAATAGGATGCATGGGAAATTCAAACGGCACGCCACCTGCGGCGCGAATTCCGTCTTTAACCCGCTTGACCAAGTCAATGTGGTGGCGGTTGCACGGGGTTAAATCAGAGCCCGACTGGCAAATACCAATGATCGGCTTACCGCTGGTCAGCTCATCCAGAGTAATACCGTAATTGAGGTAGCGCTCAATACATAGCGCCGTGGTTCCGGGGTGATCAGGGTTATCGAACCAGTAGCGTGAACGCAACTGCTCAGGAGTTATTCGCTGAAAATTGGCCATGGTTCCGCTCCACGCCTAAAGTAAATATACAAGTCGGCAGGCGCGCTTTAGGCACTCAAACTGCCCACCAACACTAACGATGAAGAAAGCTTCCTAAAATGTAGGGAAGAGTTGCCATGACGGTACGCGTTCTTACCCGCGGCGTCGATACATACAAAAGTATATGTTGAACATATACCAAAAACGTTAGACATTCACCTAAGGGAGCGGCACTTACACCTCTATAAGCGAGTGCCGCTTACACACAACAACAATCAACCACGCTGCAGCTCGCTAGGAATATCCCCTTAGCGTAGCGACCTGCAGCACGCCAGGAGAGTGACGACTATGCACCATCTTTGGAAACGCACCCTATTAATGACCGGCGCTACACTGCTCAGCTCAGGCATTGCCTACGCGCAAACGCCTGACCTTTCCGATCCGCCAGAGATAGAGGGCGGCACCGTGGGTGACCACGGCAGCGTCACTCTGCGCATGGGATTGGGCTTGGCGGAAAGCTCGCCTCAATATATCTCTAGCCAATACTTTGCGGATATTCTCGACCAGCGCAGCGAAGGGCGTATCAGCGTTAATATCTTTCCCAACAGCCAGCTTGGCGATGACGTGCAGATGATGGAAATGCTGCAAACCGGTACGCTGGATATGACCTACCCTTCCTCTTCACCCGCCACAGGTTATGTCGAGGAGCTGGCAGTCTTTGACCTTCCTTTCCTACTGCCTACTCGGGAAGCGGCTATAAAGGCCATGCGTAGCGATGCTGCCCAGGAGATGCTTGATGCCTTCGATGGCACTGGTCTAAAAGCCCTGGCATTCTCTGAAAACGGCTTCCGCCAGCTCTCCAATAGTGCTCGTGAAGTCGCTTCACCAGAAGATGTGGCGGGCCTGGACGTTCGTGGCTTGTCTATTCGCACCATGGAGAACCCAGTGCACCTGGCTATTTGGGAAGCGCTGGGCGCCAACCCGACCCCGATGGCATTTGGTGAACTCTTCTCCGCCATGGAACAAGGCGTTGTCGATGGCCAGGAAAACCCTTGGAGCACCATCCTGACCTCCAACTTCTATGAGGTGCAGGATTACGGCTCCGAAACCCGTCACGTTTATACGCCCTTCATCAAGATGATCTCTCAGCGTACCTGGGATCGCCTCGATCCAGAGTATCAGGAACTTGTTCAGGAAGCCGCGCTGCAAGCAGCGGATTACGAAATCCAGCTTTCCAGCGAGTACGACGACTGGGCACGGGATCAGCTTGAAGAACGCGGCATGCAAATTACCCGTCTTAATGACGAGCAGATTGCCGCTTTCCAGGAAGCCGTGCAGCCGGTTTACGAAGAGTGGGCACCACGCATCGGCGAAGATCTCGTGACTGAATTCCAAGAGATTGCTGAATCGACAATGACCGAGTGATCCCATCCCTGCCGCCGAATAAAAAAGGCGGCAGGATTAATTGGGTAGCATGAGAATTAAGAAGCGTCCGAGAGGCGCTTTTTAAGCTGCATATAGGTGCCGTAGTGACGGTCGAGGTGGCGCCGCATGGCTGCCTCGGCCGCATCTGGGTCACGAGACTCTATCGCTGCGATGATTTCGGTATGCGCAGCGGTAGCCGCTTTGTCTTCGTCCTTCTGTTGCAGTACCAGCGCGCGGCGATCGTCCAACCACTCAGAGAGCGCCACATGGATAGCATCGAAAATGGGGTTACGACCAATGCTGGCCAACACGCCATGGAAGTCATTATCAGAACGTTTAAAGCGTGCTTCATCACCTATTGCATCGCGATTATCCGCTAATGCATCGCGCAGCCTCGCTAGATCCTCTTCACTGGCATTACGCGCCGCGTAGCGAGCCAAAGATATCTCGAACATGGCCCGCGCTTCCTGGAAATACTGTTGACCATCGGGCTTAGAAAGCAGCTGTCGGGTTACCCCAGAAAGCCTGGCCATCACCGCCTCAGCGGTGGGACGAATTACCCTGGCGCGGGTACCGCTGTTGATGGCGATAAGTCCTAGCTGTTGCAGGTGGAACAGTGCTTCACGCACCGCGGGTCTGCCAACACCAAACTGCTCCATCAACTCCCTCTCTGAAGGCAGTTGATCGTTTTCACTCAGCCGCCCCTCGAGAATCTCCGCCTCAAGCTGCTCAGCGACCTGTTCCGATAGCGTTTTACGCTCGATCCGGTATCTGCTCATAGGCAGTCACCCCTGGTTAACCTGGAATTTTCCGCCATTTTACTGCATTTCTGGTCATTATCCTTCAAACCAGCCGAGAGAGCGGCGCTATTTGGTACTGCTCGGCAATCTCGGCATAGGCGATTTGATTGGCAGAATCGAGCGGAATGCCTTCGGCGTCGCGCTGGGCCTGGCAGCGCCATTCGCGATCCCCAGGTGCCATTACCTGGGTATTGGGTGCAGCAGGCTGGGCGCGTAGGTCGGCTAGATACTCGGCCATTCCTTGCGCAAAAGTGCCTGCATCCACAAACGCATCCGGTTGCATGACCAGGAAGAAGTGCCCTACACCGCGTGGCGTCGCCATGTCTGGCCCACCCATGGGCAGCAGCTTAAAGCCATGCTGCATACCCGACAGCATCGAACTCAGAACCTCAACCATGCCACCCAACCCCGCGCCCTTGAAGCCGAAGCCGCTACCACCCAGTGGTAACAGTGCGGCCACTTCACCAGGAACGCGGCTTACCTGCCCGGCAGCATCCGCCGCGACCTGGTCTGGCAGTTCACGCCCAATCGCCCCGTACTGCTGCACGCGATTCCAGGGCACCGAGCTGGTCGCCATATCCAGCAGGTAAGGCGACTCGCCCGCCACCGGCGCCGCAAAGGCGATGGGGTTGGTACCGTGAAAGGGTTTGGCGCCCTCATGCAACAGCACGAAAGGATCCGAATTGCAGAACGCCATGCCGAGATAACCGCGCTCAGCCGCTGCCAACGCATAGCACCCCGCCGCACCGAAGTGCGACGAGTTGCCCACCGCGACGGCGCCCATCCCCACCGTCTCGGCCATCGCCATGGCGTGCTCCATGGCGGTATAACCTGCAAGGTGCCCCAACCCGTCGTCAGCATCCAGAAAACCGGTCGCCGCCAGGCGCTGGTGGAACTGCATGTCGGGCGCGCCGTTGATCCGCCCGCCCTTGAGCGCCTGCAGATAGTGGGGCAGCAGACGCAGGCCATGGCTGTCGGTGCCCATACGTGAGGCGGTAATCAGCGCGCGAGTGACCGCGTTTGCTGATGCCTGATCAGCACCTGCCGCCTTCAGAACGGCTTGCATGAAGCGGGCAAGGTCTTCGCGAGCGACGCGAAAATTTGACGACGTATCTCTCATTAATCGATAGCTCCTGGTTTCAGTCGGGCTACTGGCTGACCATTGGCCAGCCCCGGTAATGCTTAACGATAAATCAGTGTTGGCAGCCACAGCGAGATAGCTGGAATGAAGGTAACCAATAGCAATGCGATGACCAGCGGCACCAGGAACGGCAGCGTGCCACGCATGCATTTCTCGAAGGAAATTCCGGACACTCGCGACAGTACATACAGCACCATGCCTACCGGCGGCGTTAACAAGCCGATCATCAGGTTTAGCACCATGATCACGCCAAAGTGCACCGGATCGACACCCGCAGTAATGGCCACCGGCAACAATACCGGCACCAGGATGGTGATCGCCGCGATGGTCTCCATAAAACAGCCCACCAGAATCAGCACCAGGTTGATGATGATCAGCGTGGCTATGGGGTTATCGGCAAATGGCCCGAGCAGGGTCACGACATGCTGCGTGACTTGGTTGCTGGTCAGGATCCAGGCAAATATCGAGGCACCAGCGACGATCAGCAGGATCACGGCAGTGGTTTCAATAGTTTCCATGCTCACCTTGAGCAGGCGGCGCCAGGTCAGGCTACGATAAACCACTCCCCCCAGCACCAAGGCGTAGACCACCGCAGCAATCGCCGCTTCGGTAGGAGTGAAGGCCCCCGACATTATGCCGCCGACGATGATGACCGGTGTTAAGAGTGACAGGAAGGCGCGCTTGAACGTATGACCAAGCACCGGAAACGAGAACACCGCATCGCGGGTATAGCCGCGCCGCCGTGAAATGATCGTGATCATGACCATGAGTACCAGCCCCATTAACAGGCCCGGTACCAGGCCGGCGACGAACAACTGGCCGACCGACACCGAGGCCATTACACCGTAGATAACCATCGGCAGACTCGGCGGAATAATCGGGCCAATGGTCGAAGATGCCGCGGTGATACCCACCGAGAACTCCTCGTCGTAACCGGCATCTTTCATGGCCTTGATTTCAATGGTACCTAGCCCCCCTGCATCGGCGACTGCGGCTCCTGACATGCCGGAAAAAACAATGCTGGCGCCTACATTGACGTGCCCCAGACCGCCACGCATCCAGCCCATCAATGCCTTGGCAAAGTCAAATATCCGCACGGTAATACCACCATTGTTCATTAGGTTACCGGCGAGTATAAAAAACGGAATCGCCAACAGGGGAAAGCTGTCGACGCCGTTGATCATGCGATGCATCACGACAACATCGGGTACTCTGCCGGTCAGCAGCACATATAGCAGGCACGAGCCGGCAAGACTAATGGCGATCGGCACCCCCATCACCAGCAGGGTAAAGAGCGCCGCAAACAGGAACAGTAAATAGTGCTGGGTGGCGGCCAATGCGATACAGCCGAGTATCGCGACAGCCGCGACCAATGGCGGTACTATCGCACCGCCGCGCCTCACAGCCAGAATGTTGGGCATTGGGGTGATCTCCGAGAGAGTAGCGTGTTGGCGTGTTGTTATTGGGTATTGAGCAGTTCACTGGTGCCCGAGCGCCAGTGACGAATAGCCACCTCCACCCCTCTCACCAGCATGATGATAAAGCCCACCATCACCAAGTAGTAAAGCCAGCTTTTAGGGATATCCACCGAGGTCATCATGGCACTGGTACGATCAGCCAGTTTGAAGGTGATCCAGGCCATGCTGGCGAAGAAGGCAATATTGATCAGGTCTACCAGCGTCGACATCACGCGCCCCAGCCACCCCGGCATGTAGCGATAGAAAAATTCCACTGCGATATGCGATCCCTTTCGCACGGCCATGGTGCTGCCCATAAAGCCCACCATAACCAATAGATAGCGCGCCATCTCCTCCGTCCAGGCGATGGAATTACCCAGCACATAGCGGCTGAAAAACTGCATAAAGACATCCAGTGCCAGTAGCCAGAAGATCCCAAGCGTCAGGAAATCCTCCAGGGCATAGTCGTGAATGTTGAAGGAATCATCGTCGAGACCTGCAAGGCTGGTCTCGTCAGTAGAGTCAGTTTGGCTCATGGAAGGCTCCCGCTTCGCCCCACCCGAGGCTTGGGCGGGGCGAGTCTTGGTCTACGAAAAAAACGATCCCGGAAACGTACGGATTCTGGAAAACTCAGGCCTCACGGCATTACCGTCCGATAGTCTGATTACTGGCCGATAGCCTGCAGACGATCATAGGTTTCCTGATCCCAAGTCGCCGCTTCACCGTTATGGGCAGGAATCGTGGCTTCGCGGAAGGGTTCTATATCGACTTCGTTGACGGTCACACCCTGCTCTTCGAACCAAGCCACCAGCTCTTCCTCGGATTTCAAGATATCTTGAGTGATGCGCTCGCCGGCTTCGGTGTAGACCTCACGGAAAACCTCACGATCCTCCTCGGAGAGGCGATTCCACAATGGGCCACCGGCGATGGTGATTAGCGAATCGGTGATATGCCCGGTCAGATTGATATAGTCCTGCACCTCATGAAACGCTTTGGCGCGAATGGTCGGCAGTGGGTTTTCTTGAGCATCCACCACACCTTGCTGCAGCGCCAGATAAACCTCGGAGAATGCGATCGGAGTGGGGTTGGCGCCCACCGCTTCGGGGAACATCATGTACATTGGCGCATTGGGCGTACGAATTTTCAGGTCTTGCATGTCCTCCGGCGTATTGATCGGTTTGTTGGAGGTTACATGGCGACGCCCGTAGTAGTTCATGGCCAGCGGTACGTTACCGGTTTCATCCTGGTAGCCCTGGGCGATTTCTTTGAACAGGTCGCTATCGGCATAGGCCTGCCAATGGTCAAAATCGCGGAACATATAGGGCGCGCCAGCGATACCCACCGGGCCATAGAAACGACCGGCAAATTGGTTGCCGGTGTAGATCAGATCAACCGTGCCAAGCTGTAGGCCTTCGTTGATGTCCGACTCCTTACCCAGTGACGACGCCGGGTGGACACTGATCGAATAACGGCCATCAGTACGCTCCTCGATTTCATCTGCCGCCCACAGTGCCCACTCGTGGTAGGGCTCGGATGTCTCATAGACGTGAGCAAAGGTGAGTTCTTCTTGCGCATGCACAGCACCGGTCACTGAGAGACCACCGGCGATAAGCGTAGCGGTCAGCAGGCGGGCCATCTTAAGCGAGTGTTGGCGTTTGTGACTCATCGTGTACTCCTCACAACCATTGGATTTGTTGTTGGATAGTGTGATTTGCTGCTATTTATTGTGATGTATTTGGTTATTTTTTAAGCGGCGGCAACCAACGTAACCGATCATAGTGCTATATACGTGTCATACCACCAGCTTCAAACTTAGTTGGCTGCCCGCAATCGCGCAACTATCCAGGTAACGATTTTAGTAGTGCCTATGATGATTCAAGCCGTGGAGCGAACTGATGGTATAAGCGCACCAGCAGTTGAGGATCGCCAAAGCCACCTGCTTTAGTCATCACTCGCTTTCGCCTATCGCCATCCATACTCCCTAGTGCCACCCCGGGTGACCACTCCGTCTCGACAGAGATATAACTCACCCCCAGTTGGGTCAATACGGCCATGGCGATATCCCCGCCGGTTAAAAATAGCAAACACGGATCATCGTCCCGCCAGGCAGACGTAAGGTCGGCCACTTTGGAAGCCATCGACTCGGCGACTTGGTTTGCCGTGCATTCCTCACTCTCTCCGGGCACGACCACATAGGTCCCTAAGGCCGGGCTACTATTACAAGGTGTAGCAGAGGGCTCGGTACACGCTTTAATCACGGCCAAACCGGGCACGTATTGTCGCAACTGTTGGAGCTGTTCGGCAGCACGAGGGCTTCTAGAACCGATGGCATAAAGCACTGTATTTACGCTATTCAACGCTCGAAATGGTGCATCAGGCCGCCCGAAAAAACGCTGGGCGATAGCCGTTGCCAGCCCCGCAGCCCCCGCCATTGCTCGGCGGCAGCCAGCACTCGACACGAGCTGATAGAGCGCAGCAAGCTCCTCGTCGCTTTGGGCATCGGCGATACAGTCCCCGTTAGGGAGTTGAACGCCCTGACCAGAGCGATAGCGCTGCAGCGGTTGTCCGCTGACGGAAAATGCCTGATCAATGGGGCCGATCAGGGGCGTTGAGAGGGCATCCTGTTGGTAGGTGGTATCAGCCAGTGGAATGCCGTCCACCCACACTTCGGCATTACGCACTGTTCGCCCCTGGGCCGGTACCGCGGGAGCCAGCAGCAGGGGAAAGCCAAGCGCTTCCCGCAGTGCCGTGCACTCTGCGACTACTTGGCCACGCAGGGTTGAATCGACTTTCTTGAACCACTCCTGCGGCGCGACTCGCGTGAGCAAACGCACTGCTTCGCTTACCCGAAGCGCCGCCTCCTCAGATTGCAGATGGCGAGACTGGGTATTCACGGCGATGACCTCTGGCCACTGACCTTGCCATGCCTCTAGCGTTGTCGCTAATGCCTCCAGGCTAATCACCACGCGGACATCTGCGCCTCGCGCGGCAAAGGGTGCTGAAGTGTCCAGCGCGCCCGAAAGATCATCGGCAATAATCGCCAATCGGCAGCCGCTCATGCCTTGGCGCCACTGGCTAACCGTCGCGCATAGGCAATCGCTGATCCCATGTTGGTGGCATCGGCTTTGCCCTGCCAGGCAATATCAAAGGCAGTGCCGTGATCCACCGAGGTGCGCTGAAGCGGCAAGCCAAGGCTGACATTGACCGTGGTATCAAAAGCAATCAGTTTGACGGGGATATGGCCCTGGTCGTGATACTGGGCAATAACCAAATCGAACTCGCCTTTCGAAGCGCGGTAAAACACCGTATCCGCAGAGATCGGCCCGCTCACATCAAAACCCCGTTCCCGCAAGCGTTCCACCGCTGGGGCGATACAGCGACTATCTTCGTCGCCAAAAATCCCTCCTTCACCGCAGTGCGGATTAAGGCCTGCCACGGCAATGCGCGGAGCCTTCATGCCCAACGCGAGCAAGTGCGCGTGTCCTGCTTCAACGGTGGCAATGATGCGTTCAGGGGTCACTCGGTCGATCGCATCACGTAGCGACACGTGGGTGGATACATGTAGCGTCGAGAGCGTCTCAGATGCCAGCAGCATAAACGACGAGGGCGCACCGGTCAGCGATGCCAGCATCCCGGTGTGGCCATCGTAATGGTGCCCGGCTTCATGCAACGCCGCCTTGTTCAGCGGGGCGGTGACAATCACCTGCGCCCGCCCCGCCTGCACCAATTCCACGGCTTTATGAACGCAGCGAAACGCCATATCACCCGCACCGGCGCTAATTTGACCATCAGCAATCTCAACGCCTTTCGGCACCTCGACCACACCGACCGCCACACAATCCTTATCGCTCTCTACCTGCTCCAATGGCACGAACTCAAGCACAACACCAACACTTGCCGCCGCACGGCGATAAATAGCCGGGTCACCGATGACCATCGCCGTGGCACGTTCGGTGGCGGACATAGCACTCAGCGCGCGGCAAATAATCTCAGGGCCGATGCCAGCAGGGTCGCCCATGGTGATCGCAATTTCATAACAGCGTGGGGAGCTATTCATGGCATTAACTGCCCGCCGTTGACCTCAATGATTTGACCAGTGACATAGCTACTGAGCGTATCGGTCGCCAGAAAAACGTACGCACCCACGCACTCTTCCGCCGTGCCCAAACGCCCCATGGGAATCGATGCCCGAGCTGCGTTTAGATGAGCATCGCTTGAGTGGCGCTCATGAAAATCGGTCGCAATCGTACCGGGGGCCACAGCATTCACGCGGATATTATCCCCGGCAAGTTCCTTGGCCATATTTCGCGTTATCGTGCTCACAAAACCTTTTGCTGAGGCGTATAGGCCAGCGCCTCCCCCGCCGCCATTACGTGCGGCAATCGAGGTAGTGTGAATAATATTGCCGCCACCTGCGCGACGAAAATGCGGTAGCGCCGCCCGACTAGCCATAATCACTGAACGGACATTGAGATCCATGACCCGGTCATATTGGTCATCGTCCATCTCATCTAAGCCAACCCGGCCCATCATGTCCCCCGCGTTATTGATCAACAGGTCTAAACCGCCCAGACGCTCGGCGGCATCGTCGACGAGTTTTTGGGTCTCGCTGGTGTGGCTGACGTCTGCTTTAACGGTAAAGGCGTCCCCACCCGCATCTCGAATCGCCTTAGCCACCGCTTCAGCGGGCGCTTCACTGTTGTGATAGTGCACCGCTACGTGCGCTCCCAACGCCCCCAGCTGTTTCGCAACCGCCGCGCCAATGCCACGGCTAGCACCGGTGATAAGTGCTCGCTTACCGTTCCACTCGTCTAACATGAAATTCTCCTTAACACTTTTGCTTTTATTGTGAGAGCCACACTTAGCGAAACCGTCGTCCTCTAGATAGATTTAACTATCGACCCGAAATGGAGCGGTGCGCTAAAGTAAGCAATGAACTGGCATACCTGTCATACAAAGCGACATCTATAACATGATAGGCGATGGCGTGTTTAGCGCCAGTCTCCTACCACTGCCAACGATTAAAACTAATTCTAAGAGCGAATGGAGAAGTACATGAATCCACTTTCATCGACGGACACACTTCCCGCCGACCTGGGTAACGCGCTGCTGGTTGGCCGCGTTTGGCTGGAGGGCAGTCATCCTGGCCCCGCGCTAGTGACCGTCAACAACGGTCAGGTGATCGACATTACCGCCTATGGGCCCACCATGGCTGACCTGCTGGAACGCGACGACCTACAAGCGGTAGTGCAGCGAGCGGAAGGCCCCAACCTAGGTAGTGTCGAGGCACTGCTGGAAAACTCTCAGTTACCCCTACCACAAGCGCCCTACCTGCTAGCCCCTGCGATGTTCAGGCCGTTAAAGCCTGCGGCGTCACCTTCGCTGTGAGTTTGTTAGAGCGAGTGATCGAAGAGCAAGCGGGCGGCGACCCTGCACGAGCGGTGGAGCTGCGCAACGACCTGCAGGCACTGATCGGCACCGACCTTTCCAAGATTGCGCCGGGTTCTGAAGAGGCGATGTCGCTTAAAAAAGCGCTACAGGCCCGCGGCGGCTGGTCGCAATATATGGAAGTTGGCATCGGCCCCGACGCGGAGGTATTTACCAAAGCCCAGCCGCTCTCCTCGGTAGGTTTTGGCACCCCGGTAGGTTTACACCCATCATCTCAATGGAATAACCCCGAGCCGGAAATTGTCCTGGCAGTAGACAGCCGCGGCCAGGTGCGCGGTGCGACTCTGGGCAACGACGTTAACCTGCGCGATGTGGAAGGGCGCAGCGCCCTGCTGCTCGGCAAGGCAAAAGATAACAACGCCTCCTGCTCCATTGGTCCCTTCATTCGCCTGTTTGATGACCACTTCGATATCGACAGCGTTCGCAACTGTCAGGTATCGCTGCGCATTGAGGGTGAGGATGACGACTTCTTGCTCCAGGGCGAGAGCGATATGCGCGAGATCAGCCGCGACCCGCTGGACTTGGTAAGCCAAACCATCGGCGACCACCACCAATATCCGGATGGTTTTATGCTGTTCCTCGGCACCATGTTTTCTCCCATTCAGGATCGCGACGGGGAAGGCCAGGGTTTTACCCATCATCAGGGTGATCGCGTCACCATCGCCACCCCCGCCCTGGGCGCCCTGGTCAACCAGGTAGGCAGAAGCGATCAATTGCCGCCCTGGACCTACGGTATTCGCGAACTGATGCGCCACTTAGCGCGCCGCTGATTCTAACAATCAATACGCCACTCATATCACAGCCTAGGAGCGCACAATGACAACCATCACTCGCGTCGAGATCCAGGATATTCGTTTTCCCACCTCGCGTTCTCTGGATGGCTCGGATGCCATGAATGCCGCGCCGGACTACTCCGCCGCCTACGTCATCCTGCACACCGATGACAGCAGCCCCGAGGGGCACGGCTTAACTTTTACCATTGGCCGCGGCAACGAGATTGTGGTTACCGCTTTGCACTCACTAGCGCCGCTGATTGAAGGTCGCTCGCTGGCCTCTATTACCGACAATATGGGCACCTTCTGGCGGGAAATTACCGGCGACAGCCAGTTGCGTTGGATTGGCCCCGATAAAGGCGCAATTCACCTAGCCACCGCCGCCATCGTCAACGCCGTGTGGGATATGTGGGCGAAAAACGAAGGTAAGCCGGTGTGGAAGCTGCTGGTGGATATGACCCCGGAACAGCTGGTGCGCTGCCTTGATTTCCGTTTCGTCACCGACGCGCTAACGCCGGAAGAAGCGATCTGTCTGCTGCGCCGTCAGGCCTCCGGCAAAGAAACCCGCGAAGCCGAAATGCGCCACGATGGCTACCCCCCTACACTACTTCAGCGGGCTGGCTGGGTTACAGCGACGAGAAAGTGCGCGGTCTGGCGCGTGAAGCGCTGGCTGAAGGCTGGACTCATTTCAAACAGAAGATTGGCGGCGACATTGAAGAGGATGCCCGCCGAGCGGCGCTGCTACGCGAAGAGATCGGTTGGGACAACGTGCTGATGATGGACGCCAACCAGGTGTGGGAAGTCGACGAGACGATCACCAAGATGCGTCGGCTGGCCGAATTTGACCCGCTATGGATAGAAGAGCCCACCAGCCCTGACGACATTCTCGGCCACGCCGAAATCCGCCACCGGGTTGCGCCTATCGGCGTCGCCACTGGCGAGCACTGTCACAATAAAGTGATGTTCAAGCAGTTCTTCCAGGCGGATGCCATCGACTATTGCCAGCTCGATGCGGCACGTTTGGGCGGGCTTAACGAAGTGATTTTAGTAACGCTGATGGCCGCCAAGTTCGGCGTGCCGATTTGCCCCCACGGCGGTGGCGTCGGGCTGTGCGAGTACACCCAGCATATCTCCCTGTTCGACTATATCGCGGTATCCGGCAGCCTTGAAGGTCGCGTGCTTGAGTATGTGGATCACTTGCACGAACACTTTATCGACCCGGTAGTCATCAACCGTGGCCGCTACCAAGTGCCTGAAGCGCCAGGTTACAGTATCGCCATGCACGCAGAATCCCAAGTACAGCACCGCTTCCCCGAGGGCGCGGCCTGGCAGGAAGAGAATGAATGACAGACACCACCTCCTTTCTAAATGAGCTAACCAGCCTGCTCGGCGAGCGAGGCCTGCTGCGCGAACCAGACGCCATAGCGCGCTACGTTAGCGACTGGGCGGGGGATACGCTGGGCACACCGCTGGCGGTGGCCCGTCCGGCTAACACGGAAGAAGTCGGCGAGGTGGTAAAGCGCTGCTACGCCCAAGGAATCGCGATGACGCCCCAGGGCGGCCATAGCGGTCTGGTGGCGGGCGCCTTGCCCGCCGCCAACGGTCAGGAGTTGGTGATCAGTCTTGAGCGCTTAAATAGCGTGCGTGCCATTGATCCGATTAACTTCACCATTACCGTAGACGCTGGCTGCATCCTTGAGAACGTCAAGCTGGCGGCTTTTGATCATGACTGTGACTTTCCGCTCTCGCTGGGCGCCCAAGGCAGTTGTCAGATTGGTGGGAATATTGCCACCAATGCGGGCGGACTTAACGTACTCCGCTACGGCATGATGCGCGAGCTGGTGCTGGGGCTTGAAGTGGTGCTGCCCGATGGGCGCGTCTGGGAAAGCCTGAATGCGCTGCACAAGGACAACCGCGGTTACGACCTTCAGCAATTGTTTCTGGGTAGTGAAGGTACGCTGGGTATTGTTACGGGCGCAGTGTTAAAGCTTTCACCACGCACTACCCAGAACCGGACTGCTCTACTGGGCCTACCCTCCGTCCAGGCGGTCATCGACCTGTATGGTCTGGCGCGCCGGGAGTGCTGCGACCTGCTGACGGCTTTTGAGCTGATTCCTCGCCGCTGTATCGAACTGGCGATTGAAGCGACGCCAGAGCTGCGTGACCCGCTTGAAGACGCGTACCCCTGGTACGTGCTGATGGAGGTCGCGGCCACGGGGCCAGTGGATCTGGGTTCGATGTTGGAAGCGCTGCTGGAAACCGGCATGGAGCGCGAGCTGGTGCTGGATGGCGCGCTGGCTTCCAGCGACACCCAATCCGCCCAGCTATGGCAGTTCCGTGAAAGCATGCTGGAAGGCCAGCGGCGGCGCGGTGAGCACCTGCGTACCGATATCTCGGTGCCCATCTCGGCGATACCCGACTTCGTTACCCGGGCAAGCGAGGTGGTGATGGTAGCATCACCCGAGTGCGAAATTATTGCCTACGGGCATGTGGGCGACGGCAATCTGCACTTCAACATTCTACCGCCCACGGCAATGACGGATAGCGATAAGAAAGCCCACCTGCACGACCTGGAGGAGCGGCTGTTTGAGGTACTTGACGGTTTCAACGGCAGCATCAGCGCCGAGCACGGCATTGGCCGCACCAAGCAGGCACCCTACCTGGCACGGCTATCGCCTGTTGAGCGGGAACTGGTCAGCGGCGTTAAGGCGCTGTTCGACCCCAAGGGGTTGATGAATCCAGGCAGGATCTTGCCTACCGTAGAGTAACCCCGACGCTTTGTTCATTCGTGCCTGAACCGCTCCGCCAGACCGCGCAGGGCATTGGCATAGAGCAGGGCATCGATACCCACCCAACAAAGGTGCAGCCCGCAGCAAGATAGCCGCGGGCTGCCTGCTCATCCACCGTCACGATACCTGCGGCCTTTCCTGCCGCACGTATTGTGGTGATGGCATCGTTAATCGCCGCGGTGACGTCAGGATGACTGGCGTTGCCCAGGTGCCCCATTGAGGCCGATAAATCCGCCGGGCCAATGAACACCCCATCGACACCTTCTACTGCGGCGATTGCCTCCAGATTGGCAAGTGCCTGGGGGCTCTCTACCTGCAGCATTAGGCAGATTTCGTCATCGGCGCGGGAGAGGTAGTCTTCTGCCTGCCCCCAGCGCGAGGCGCGTGCCAGCACATGACCAACGCCGCGACTACCGCGGGGTGGATAGCGTGTGGCCGCCACCAGTTGGGCAGCCTGCTCAGCCGTTTCCACCATGGGGATTAACAGGTTCTGAACGCCAATATCCAGGTAGCGCTTGATCAGCACCGTATCCCCGGTGGGCGGGCGCACCACCGGGTGGCTACCATAGGGGGCCAGTACCTGTAGTTGGGCAAGCAGGCTCGATACATCGTTGGGAGCATGCTCGGCATCAAGCAGCAGCCAGTCAAAGCCTGCCGTGGCGGCAATCTCCGCGGTGTAGGCGCTCGCCAAGCCGAGCCAAATCCCCGTTTGGGGCTGTCCCGCCAGCAGCTGCTGCTTAAACGCGTTGTGCGGCATTTTCATTCGCTTTCCTTTTCATCAATACCCCATAACGTCTGGCAGCCAAGTAGCCAGCCCCGGCACAGCGATGAGCAGTAGAATGGTAGCGATAATCGGCAGTAAGAACGGCATGATCGCTGTGACGACCTGGCCGTAGCGCAACCGTGTGATGCCCACCATCAGGAACAACACGGTGCCAAAGGGCGGGGTAATAACCCCTACTGAAAGCGTGATCACCATCACAATACCGAAATGCACGGGGTCTAATCCGGCACTTAGCGCCGCGGGAACCACAATCGGGGTAAAAATCAGGATGCTTTCAATCACCGACATAAAGCAGCCGATAAGCAGGAAGAACAGCGCAAAGCAGAGCAACAGCAGGATCGTTGGCATATCGATGCTGGCCACCTGCCCCGCCAACGCCTGAGGAATTCCCATACGCACCAGGATCCAGCCATAAAAGCTGGAGACCGCAATAATCAGCAGGATCACTGCACTGAACATCAGGGTACGGCGGAAAGCGTTATAGAGGTCTCGCCAGTTCAAGTCACGGTAGATCAGCCCGCCTAGAATTACCGCGTAGAGCGAGGCAATAGCACCCGCCTCGGTGGGTGTGAAGAAACCACCCCAAATACCACCGACGATAATCGCCGGCATCATTAATGGCAAGATGGCACGCCTACCGGTGCGGGCGACTTCGCAGGCATCAAAGGGTGTGGGCTTGGGCATCACTACCTTGCCACTGGCAGCCAGTAGCACGGTCATCCCCATCAGCAGCAGCGCCATCAAAATACCCGGCAGTAGCCCCGCCATAAACAGCCCGCCAATGCTCACATTGGCTAACCAGCCGTACACAACCAAGGCAATACTGGGCGGCAGAATCGGCCCAATAACGCTGGAAGCAGCGGTAACACCGGTGGAGTAATCCAGCGCATAGCCACGCTCTTTCATGGCTTTGATTTCAATGCTGCCAAGCCCTGCGGCATCGGCAACGGCAGTGCCCGACATAGTGGCAAAAATGGAGCTAGCCACCACATTCGCGTGACCCAGGCCGCCCTTGGTAAAGCCCACCAGCGCGGTGGCGAAGTCGAAAATACGCGTGGTGGTGGAGCCAATATTCATGATGTTGGCGGCCAGAATAAACAACGGTATCGCCAGCAGGGTAAAGTTATTGAGCGTTTGCACCATGCGCAGCGGCAGTAACTCAACGGGCAGCCCACCGGTACCAGTAGCCACCAGGGCGATAAAGGAGGTCACGCCAATGGCGACCACCACAGGCAAACCAATGGCCATCAGTACTAACAGGCCACCGACGAAAATCAGTAGTTCGGTCATGGTTGAGAAGCCTCCTCTTCATGGGACGTTTCCAACCACGCCACCGGGCCGCGCAAAGTTTGCCAAAGGGCAATCAGCGCCATGCCCACAAAGCTGAAAAAGATGCCGTAATAGAGATAGCTGAAGCTGATACTTAACGAGACGGTTTTATTGTTGGCGCTCATGTCCGACATGATCCATGCCCCCAAGCAGCAAGCGCAAAAAAACCGCAGGAAACCAGTGCAGTAAACCGATACTGAATATTCTTACCCAGCCCGGAAAGCTTGTGGCTAAACAGATCGACCACCAGGTGTTCACTGCGCACCCACGCCGATAGCGAGCCAAAGCCAATCGCGTAGATGGCCAACATAGACGCTACTTCTTCGGTCCAGGGCATGCCCAGCCCCAACAAGTCGCGGGCAATGACCGCCGCCACGATCAATAGCAGGATGGCCGCCATTAACGCCACGCCTACCCCATCGCACAGGCGGATGACACCACGCAGCGTATAGAAAGCGATTCGATCCGGCCCTTGGCTGGGCGCTACAGCGTCTTCCACAGCAGAACTCCTTACCCTGACGTCTTTTTTTGGTTATGAAAACTTATTTGTCATGAAAAACTGGCTTGTCTTGTAAAACAGCGACGGCCCAATGGGCCGCCGCTGTTTTTGCCAAAGGTGTGTTACTCGCTCTGGTTACCCAGGGCATCTTCACGAACACCGTCGGCCATTTCGGCCATGACACGATCAATCGCCGGTAATGCGGCTTCGCGGAAAGCGGCAATATCAGGCTCAATAACCGTCATGCCTTCGTCCTGCAGTGCTTCCAGGTAGTACTCATCGAGTTCGCGCTCACGCTCGGTACCGTGCTGACGCGCCACATGAATGGCCTCTTCGATCAGTTCCTGATCCTCGGCTTCAAGACCTTCCCACCAGCGCGCACTCGCCACCCAGTTCCACGGGAACTGCACGTGGCTGGTCATGATGAGATGATCCTGCACTTCCCACAGGCGGCGGGTATAGGGCGATGAGAGCGAGTTCTCGTGACCATCAACCTGCCCCGTTTGCATGGCAAGGTAAATTTCGGGAGCGGGCACATTGACGACCTGGGCGCCGATCTCTTCCCACACTTCCATCCATACTGGCAGCGCAGGAAGGCGCATGCGGAAACCATCAAGATCTTCCGGCGTTTCGATGGCTTTATTGGCGGTCATGTGGCGCGGGCCGCGGTGCTGGGTGCCGAAGTATTTGAGGCCGCCCTGACTCTCCGCCTTTTCAATCAGCGCCTGGCCGGAGGGGCTCTCCATATAGGCATCGACTTCGTCCCAGGTTGAGAACACAAAGGGCACAGTAATGGCATCGTATTCAGGCGCGTACTGCTGGCGCCAGTTACCGCCAGTGATAGAGAGCTGGGTTTGACCAAGGTTCAGTAGTTCCAAAACGGCATTTTCGCCGCCCAATGAACCCGCCAGGAAGGGACGAACATCGAAGCGACCCGGTGCCTGTTCTTCTAAGTACTCAGCAAAGCGCTCCACCGCTGCGCTTTCCGAACCGCCCTCACTCATGGTGTTGTTAACTTGGATTTCGATAGGATTCGCCAAGACGAACGGCGCCGTCGTTAGCATGCCTAGGGTAGCCAGCGTGGCAAGCAGTTGTTTCCGCATGGGATAGACTCTCTACGGTTGTCGTTATTGGGTGTAATGCTTGTTTGATATTGAAACAAGCTGCCAATGGGCTCAAATCGACGTTTAAGAAGGCTGACTTCGTCAAATACGATGGCTAGAAACGCCGCTATAGCAGGCTTTTTAACCTCGCCCCTCACCGCTGTACGACCAAAGATGAACACCTGACGGCAGTGATTAACCTACTATCTCGCACGTGTTAGGCAAGTGAAGGGTTAGGAAGTGGCGCTTAGCTTTCTCAAAGTACGAAGCCATAAAGAGGCTATTAGTCATCCTCATTCTGGGTAAGATGATCCACCAAATGCCGGGCAGTCACATGCAGCGAGGCATAGCGCCGCATGCCAATCACCAGTTCGCGCTGAGCCCACGGATCGCTAAGCGGGATACTTTTAAGCTGTAAGTCCCCCAGATCACGATAGATGGTTTGCTCAGGCAGTACGCCAACGCCCATACCATGGTGGATCATGCGGCAAATGGCATCGAAGCTGCGTACCTGAATGCGCATGCGCAACGCTTTACCCGCCAGGTTAGCCTGTTCGTTCAACAGCGACTGCAGCGAGGCATCCTGCTGCAAGCCGATAAAATCGAAAGCCAGCGCTTCATTAAAAGCGATGCTTTCACGCCCAGCCAAAGGATGATCGATAGGGGTCATTAACACGAGTCGATCTTGTCGATAGGAGAGCTGTTGAAGGTCGGGCGCCGCTACATGGCCAGCAAAGATACCGATATCGGTCAGCCCGTCGCGAACGGCAGCGATAATTTCGCTGCTGACCCGCTCCTGAAGATCAATTTTGATTTCCGGGTAGAGGCGTGAGAAGGCGCTGAGATCCTGGGGAAGAAAGGCAATGATCGCCGAAGTATTGGAGTGGATACGCACATGGCCGCGGACGCCTTCGCCATACTCGCTGAGCTCGGCCTGCAGGCGTTCAATGTTATCCATAATACGTCGGGCATGATGCAAAAACGCCTGACCTGCGGGAGTCAGTTCTACACCTCTGGGGCGACGATAGAGCAGCGTGGTGCCGACCAACGTTTCCAGGTCACTTATGCGTTTGCTCACCGCGGCGAGAGCTAAGTGTTCACGCTCCGCCGCCGCCGTCAGACGCCCCTCATCCGCCACGGAGATAAACAGTTTAAGGGTGACAAAATCAAAGCGGCGCATCCTACGAACTCCTTGAAAGCAAGCTCCCTATGGTAGCCCACACCTTCGCCAGCCACGAACCCTTTGTTATCCATTGCCTAATTGTCGCCCCTATTTAGCTCACGCATGCTGGCTAATAGTGATAATCCAATGATAAGAGAGAGCCTTAATGAATGCTTCCGAAGCGCGCCAGCTTCCGCTACAGGGCTTAAAAGTACTTGAGCTTGGCCAACTGATTGCGGGGCCTTTCGCCACCAAACTGCTGGGCGAATTCGGTGCCGACGTGATTAAAATCGAACCGCCGGGCACCGGTGATCCACTTCGCAAATGGCGAATGCTTGAAGAGGGCACCTCGCTCTGGTGGCACGTTCAGACCCGCAACAAGCGCTCGGTGGCGCTAGATTTGCGCAGTGAAGAGGGGCAAGGCCTGGTGCGCCAGCTCGCAGCCGAAGCCGATGTAGTGGTGGAAAACTTCCGCCCGGGCACCTTAGATAACTGGGGGCTAGGCTGGGAAGCGCTCTCCCAACTCAACCCACGGCTGATCATGGTGCATATTTCCGGCTACGGTCAGACAGGGCCTTACCGGGACAAGCCCGGCTTTGGGGTGATTGGCGAAGCCATGGGCGGGCTGCGTTACCTCACCGGCCAGCCGGGAGAGCCTTCGGTACGCGTGGGGGTGAGCATCGGCGACTCGCTTTCCGCGCTCTACGCGGTGATTGGCACGCTACTGGCGCTCCAGGAGCGCAACCGTAGCGGCCTGGGCCAAGAAATCGACGTCGCGCTATATGAGTCGGTATTTGCCATGATGGAGAGCCTGCTACCGGAGTTCGATGCCAGCGGCCAGGTTCGCGAACCTAGCGGCAGCGCCCTGCCCGGCATTACCCCCTCAAACGCCTACCGCTGCCAGGGTGGCGATTACGTGCTGATTGCCGGTAACGGCGACAGCATTTTCAAACGCTTAATGGGCGTGATTGGTCGTGATGATCTCGCCAACGACCCGGCACTGGCCCACAACGATGGGCGCAGCCAGCAAGCCGATATGATTGATGCCGCCATTCAGTCCTGGACGGAAGAGCGCCCACGGGATGCCATTTTACAGGCACTGGATGAAGCCCGTGTGCCCGCAGGCTACCCCTACACGGCGGAAGATATCGCCTTTGATCCCCACTATTTGGCGCGGGAGATGATTCAAACCTTTACCCGCCCCAACGGTAAACCGCTAAAAGTACCCGGCGTACTGCCCAAGCTGAGCGCTACCCCTGGGCAAATCGGCGACGGCGGCCCGACGCTTGGCCAGCATACCGACGATGTTTTGGATGAGCTGGGCATTGACCACGAAACCCGCGCCAAGCTTCGCCAAGCGGGCATTATTTAAGGAACGCATCATGAACCAGCCAAGCCCATGCCCCACTAAGATCGAAATCAACGAAGTCGCCCCCCGTGATGGCCTGCAGATTGAGGCACGCTTTGTGCCCACCGAAGAGAAAATCCGCTGGATCGATGTGCTCTCCACCACTGGCCTAAGACGCATCGAAGCAACCTCGTTCACTTCACCTAAAGCGATTCCCAACCTACGCGATGCCGCCGACGTAGTAACCGGCATTCAGCGTCGGGAAGGGGTCGATATCACCGTGCTGGTGCCCAATGTAAAGGGCACCGAGCGGGCGCTTGCCTGCCAGGTGGATGAAATCAATCTGGTGATGTCCGCTAGCAACAGCCACGGGCTGGCCAACCTGCGCATGACGCCGGAACAATCCCTTGAGCAGTTCGCGGCTATCTTAGAAGCGACACAGGGTAGCGGCGTGTTTATCAACGCTTCTCTATCCACGGCCTTTGGCTGCCCGTTTGAGGGCGACATCCCCGCAGCGCGGGTGCTGGAACTGGTTGAGAAGCTTATTGGCCTTGGCATTCAGGGCGTCACGCTCTGCGATACCACCGGCATGGCCAACCCCGCCCAGGTCAAATACCTATGCGAAGCAGCACTGGAGCGCTGGCCGGAAACGCCGTTCACGCTGCACTTCCACAACACCCGCGGAATGGGGCTGGCCAACGCCCTAGCGGCGTGGCAAGCAGGTATTAGCCGATTTGATGCCTCACTAGGTGGGCTGGGTGGCTGCCCCTTCGCTCCCGGCGCTAGCGGTAATGTATGCACCGAAGACCTGGTGCATATGTTTGAAGCCATGGGCGTCGATACCGGTGTCGATCTGGATGCACTGCTTGAAGTCGCCGCCACCCTTCCCGACCTTATCGGCCATGATGTGTCGGGGCAGGTGGTAAAAGCCGGGAAATCGACTCGGCGTTATGCGATGCCATAAGTTCATGCCTAAAGCTCACGCCTAAGCGTTAGCCAGGCCCAATCACATGCTTCACTTCCAGATAAGCACTTAGCCCCCAAGGGCCTAGTTCACGCCCAATACCGCTGCGCTTGAAGCCACCCCAGCCGGTTTCTGGTAGCACTAGCTGCTCGCTGTTGTACCAGATGCTGCCCGCCTTGAGCTGTCGGCCAATGCGCTTGGCCCGCTCTGGATCGCCGCTGATAACCGTAGCAGCCAATCCATACACGCTGTCATTGGCAAGCTGGATGGCTTCGGCTTCACTTGCCACGCTGCGGCCGCAGAGCACAGGGCCAAAAATCTCTTCCTGCCACAGGCGGCTCTCTAGCGGCACATCACGGTAGAGTGTAGGCGCAAGGAAGTAGCCCTTCTCTGGCAGCGTGCGGTGTCGCTTGTCGCGCACTGCCGCTAGCCCTTCCTGTTCGGCAATATCCAAATAGCGCTGCACGGCGTCGCGCTGCTTGGCGCTGGTTAACGGCCCCAGATCGGTACCTTCAGCAAGCGGGTCGCCCAGCGTCAGCGCATCCATACGTTCGGCAAGCGCGGCATAAAGGGCTTCGGCCACGTTTTCGTGCACCAATAAACGCGAAGTTGCGGAGCAGATTTGCCCGGCGTTGAAGTAGATACCCGCCATTACCCAGTCGGCGGCCTGTTCGGGGTCGGCATCTTCCATCACCAGGATCGGAGACTTTCCGCCCAACTCCAGGGAGACGCTGGCGGTACGGGCGCTTGCCGCTTGCATCACCGCTTCACCGACGCGGTTGCTGCCGGTAAAGGAAATTTTATCCACATCCGGATGGTGGGTTAGTGGTGCACCGATGCCCTCACCGTCGCCGTTGAGCAGGTTGAGCACCCCAGCAGGCAGACCAATCTCCAGGGCTATTTCTGCCAGCACCCGCTCGGGGAGCGGCGTGACTTCGGAGGGCTTGAGCACCGCGGTGCAACCGGCCGCCAAGGCGGGCGCCAGCTTCCAGGCGCTGGTCACCAGCGGGAAAATTCCACGGTGCAATCAACCCCACGACGCCCACGGGGTCGTGATAAGTGCGCGCTTCAACGCCCTCCATTTCCACGCTGACCAATTCGCCCTGGCGGGCATCCAGCGCCCTGGCCTGCCCAGCGTAGTAGCGATAGCAGGCAATGGCATCGTCCAGATCGATCCCTGCTTCTGCCAGCGGCTTGCCGTTGTTGGTGGCCGAAAGCGCCATGAGCGCTTCCCGACGGGCTTCCAGTGCATCGGCAAACCCCTCAAGGTATTTTGCCCGTGCGCTGCCGTCCAGCGCCTGCCAGGCGGGCTGCGCCTGCTTTGCGGCTTTGACGGCGGCGTCGACATCGGCGGCGTCACCTGCCGTAACCTGGGCAATCCGCTCTTCGCGGTAAGGATTCATCACGTCGAGCAGTCGGGTGCCCGCCGAGGGCACCCACTGGTTGTCGATGAATTGTTGATTGATAAGTTGCTGGCTGAGTGACTGCATGGAAATATCCTAGTCAGAAAATGCGCACGCACGCTGCCAGGCAGCAGCGTCAATTTCGATCAATAGAGGCCCGTTGGTTTCCCGGTTGGCGAGCGCCTTAGCAAACTCGGCGGGGCTTTCTACCAGCACGCCGGGGCAGCCAAAGCCTTCGGCCAGGGTGAGGAAGTTGGGTGCCTGAATATCTACGCCCAGGCGCGCCACACCGTTGGCATCCATATAGCGACGAATCTCTTCGTAACCGGCGTTGTGCCAGAGCACAATCACCACTGGCAGGCGTTCTTCTACGGCGGTTGCGATTTCCGAGAGCGTAAACATCACCCCGCCATCGCCCACCAGTGCCACCACCGGCAGATCCGCTCGCGCCAACTGTGCACCCAGTGCCGCCGGTAGCCCATAGCCCAGGGTGCCGTAGCCGGTAGAGGCATTGAAGTAGCGCCTGGGGGCCGGCTGGCTGACCAGGTGGTTACCGGCATACACCGGCGCGGTGGAATCGCCTACCAGAATGGCCTCGGGTAGATGCTCGGCAAGCGTTGCATACAGCGGCACAAAGTCGCTAAAGGGCGGGTCGTTGTGAAGGCTCAGCGCGCTCAATACGGCCGCGGTTCGCGCCTTTCCGTGGCGGTATAGCGGCTCGGGGAAGTAGCCAAGAAGAAGTTCAAGGCTACGCCCGGCATCGCCGACTAGCCCCAGCGTTACGCGCTGATTGCGCACCAACTGCTCTGGGTCGAGGTCAATACGAATCAGCGTGCCGTTAAGGTGAAAGCCGCCATCAAACACCACATCGTAGTCGGTCTCGCCAAGCTCGGTGCCCACCGCCAGAATCACATCGGCATTGGCGGCTAGTTCACGCACTGCGGGCAACGCCGCGTTAGCACCCAAATCCAGCGGATGGTCGCGGCCTAGCAACCCTTTGGCGTTAATGGTCGTTACCGTGGGGGCATCAAGATTTTCTACTAATGCTCGCGCTGCTTCTGGGGCTGAAACGCAGCCACCGCCTAATAGCACCAGGGGCTGTTTCGCTGCATGTAACAAACGGGCGGCTTCGGTAAGTCCTTCTGGATCAGGTGCGGCCCGATAGAGCCTAGGCGCCTGCCAACTCACCGGCACGCTCACCAGTGCATTGAACAGGTCGATGGGGATTTCGATGTGCACCGGTCCCGGTCGCGCGCCGTTGAACACGGCAAAGGCCTGGGCCAGCACCTCGGGTAGTGCATTGGCGTCCAACAGCGTGTGGCTGAATCGCGCCACGCCGCTGATCATCTGCTGCTGGCTGGGCAGCTCGTGCAGTCGCCCTTGGCCTAACCCTAAGGTGTCGCGGCGGTTAACGCTGGAGATCACCAGCATGGGGATCGAGTCCGCCAGGGCCTGGCCCATGGCGGTCGCTATATTGGTCATCCCCGCCCGGTGATAATCAGGCACACTCCCGGCTGGCCGCTGGCGCGGGCATAGCCGTCGGCCATAAACCCGGCGCCCTGCTCATGGCGTGGCGTAACGTGCCTCACATCGCTGCCTTCCAGGCCGCGGTAAAGCTCCACCGTATGCACGCCCGGGATGCCGAACAGGGCACGTACCCCGTAAGTATCGCGCAGTAGGCGGATCAATAACTCGGCACAGGTCATGGCCGCTTGATTGCTCGTTGCATCAGTATTCGTTGCATCAGCGTTCATTGCAGGCCCCTTAGAAGAAAAACGTATGGGCCATGAAGGCAATGATCGGCAGCGTAATGGCAGTACGCAGCAGGAAGATGGCGACCAACTCCCAGAGCTTGATGGGGATTTTCGACTTGAGCAGCAGTGCGCCGATTTCCGACATGTAGATCAACTGGGTGAGCGACAGGCAGGCAATCACAAAGCGGGTGAGTTCGCTTTCGATATTGGTCGCCAGCACCGCGGGCAGGAACATATCGGCGAAGCCCACCAGGGTGGCGGGCGCCGCCGCTTCTGCCTCGGGAATCCGCAGCAGCTCTAGCACCGGTACCATGGGGTAAGAGAGCCAGGTAAACAGCGGAGTAAATTCCGCCAGAATCAGCGCCACCGTGCCAATGGCAAACACCAAGGGAAGTAGACCAAGGAAAATATCCATCACGTTGAGGAGCGCCAAACGTGCCAGCTCACGGGGCCCGGGAGCTCCAGCGGCGCGATTGGTGGCCTGAATCAAGCTGTAACGGAACAGACCCACTTTTTCAGTGCGCTCTTCGCTCAACTGGCAGCCCACGGGCTCGTAATAGTCATTGGATTTGCGCGACAGCGGCGGCAGGCGCGGCACAATCACTGCAGCGATCACCCGGAAACCACCACCGTAAAGTAGAACTGCACAAACAGGTGGTTGATATCGACAAAACTGGTGACGAGCAGCGCAAACGCAATCGACACCACGGAGAAGTTGGTGGCAATGACCGAGGCTTCGCGGCGGTTATAGAAGCCCTGCTCGTACTGCTGAGTGGTGATCAGCACACCGACGGTGCCCGATCCCATCCATGAGGCGGTGGCATCAATAGCGCTGCGTCCCGGCAAATTAAAAATCACCCGAAACGGCTTACGTACCATACTGCCGATGAACTCCATAAAGCCAAACTCGACTAGAAACGGCAGCAGCAGCGCAGCAAAGAAGAAGAACGTTAATAGTACCGGCGCCAGATCATTGAGCATCACCCCACCGGTAAAGGACGCAGTGACGAACTCTGGCCCAAACTGAAAATAGGTCATCACAGCAAACAGCGCGCCTAAAACGCGCATCACTAACCACACTGGCCCGACATGAAACATTTCGTGCAGCATGCCTTTTTTGGCCCAGGCAGGGTTAGCTAGCTTGGCGTAAATCGTCGCTACCACCGACAGGCAGAGTACCACTACCGCAATAGCTGGCAGCGCCGAGCCTAGCAAGGTTTGCAGGCTATCGGCCATTAGGCCCATGCCGATGTTAATGGTATCGCCCACTTGAAAAGGGACGAGAAACAGCAGCACCCCAATTAGCGATGGAATGATAAATTTCAGTAAGTGCGCGCGGGGTATCGGTGCCGACGAGGTCGGCTGTTCCGATTTAACGTTGCTATACGACATAGGGGTCACCCATTGGAAGTGATTATTGGAGGTGGCTGGCGGCGTAGCTAGGTCAGTACTTTTTTATTTAGTCGCTATTTCTTTGTTAGCTATTTGGTCGGCGTCACTCGCTGTGTTTAACGCCCGGCAGTACGCAAAGCATTTCATACAGCAGCGTGGCGCCCATCAGCGCGGTGTTGCCGCTGGGGTCATAAGGTGGTGACACTTCCACCAGGTCGCCGCCGACAATATTCAGCCCAGCGGCACCGCGAACCAGCTCCAATCCTTGGCTAGAGGTCAGCCCGCCCATTTCCACCGTGCCGGTGCCGGGGGCAACAGAAGGATCCAGGCCGTCGATGTCGAAACTGATGTACACCGGAATATCGCCCATCTGCTCACGCACCTCGGCCATCAAGGGCGCTAGCGAGCGATACCAGCACTCTTCGGCGGGCACGACACGAAAGCCCTGGTCGCGACACCAGTCAAAATCTTCAGCGGCATAGCCGGTACCGCGCAGGCCGATTTGCACTACCTTGCCATGGGCCAGCAACCCCTCCTCCTGGGCACGACGAAACGGCGTACCGTGGGCAATTGGCTCACCGAACATGTGCTCGTTGACATCGGCATGAGCATCGATATGAATCAACCCCACCGGGCCGTGTTTTTTGGCCATGGCGCGAAGGATAGGCAGCGTTAGGGTGTGCTCACCGCCCAGGGTCAGCGGAATGCAGTCATGTTTCAGTACGCCATCGTAAAAGGCGGTGATGATGTCGACGCTTTTCGGCAGGTGAAAGGTGTTGATAGGCACGTCGCCGATATCGGCCACCTGCAGACTTTCAAAGGGCGCTGCGCGGGTCGCCATGTTTAGGGGCGCAGCATACGCGACTCGTCGCGAATCTGGCGTGGCCCAAGCCGCGTGCCGGGGCGGTTTGAAGTGCCGATATCCATGGGAATGCCAATGAACGCAGCGTCTAATCCCTCGGCTGTCTCTTGGGTAGGCAGGCGCATCATGGTGGCAGGGCCTGCAAAGCGCGGCATGGTGTTTCCGCTCAGGGGCTGATTAAACTCCGACATACACATCTCCTTATATTTTTGGCGGTGAGCACGGTGTAGGTATTGGCCTAGCTCTTTTCACTAATCTTCTAAAGACACTGCACAGACCATGCCAAGTCGAAGATGCCTATAAAGTGGTGGGATTAGTGGCCAAACGATGCAAAAATGAATCAAACAAATGCCTTTTCAATTCATTATTGAATCAAAGATTCATAAATGAATCACTCGGAGGAGTCAGCTGCGATGAGTGAAATAGATAAACGCGTGCTGCAAACCATTGTGGAGACCGCAAACGACCACTTCTTTATCGTCAGTGGTGATGGACAAATAGTCGATATTAGCCCGGGAGCCGAAGCGGTTTACGGCGTTTCACGGGAAGAGCTGCTTTCCAGCAGTGTGCAGCAACTACAAGCGGCCGGGGTTCTCAAGCCCTCCATCACCATGGAAGTGATGCGCACCCGCCGGCCCGCACAGCTTATGCAGGTCACCGGCACGGGCCGCCGGGTGATTGCTGAAGCCTACCCGGTGTTCGTCGACGGCAAGCTGGAACGTATTATCAGCCGCTCGCGGGATTTAACTGACTTGCAGTTACTGCAGGACGAATATGCCCTACTACAAAAACGCTTTAGCGAACACTTAAAGCGCAGTCAGGCAGCGCCAGACGCGGAAGAGCAGGCGTTGGATGACGCCCTGGACAATTTGCAGGTACGTAGCAGCGTGATGCGTGAAATTGCGCTACTGCTTAAGCGGGTCGCCCCTTCGGATGCCAATGTGCTGATGCTGGGTGAATCAGGTGTGGGTAAAACCGCCTTTGCCAAGCAGCTACACCGCTGGAGCCAGCGCTGTGACGGCCCCTTTATTGACGTTAACTGTGCGGCGATTCCAGAGAATCTGTTTGAATCCGAGATGTTTGGCTACCAGCCCGGCGCTTTCAGCGGTGCCGCTCGCCAGGGCAAAGCCGGGCTGTTAGAGCAGGCCGAGGGTGGGACGCTATTTTTGGATGAAATCGGCGAGCTGCCGCTGTTGATGCAAACCAAACTGCTCAAGGTGATTCAGGACGGCAGCTTGACCCGGCTGGGTGACACCCGATCACGCAAGGTCAATTTTCGCTTGGTCGTGGCGACCAACCAGGATTTGGGCAAGCAAGTAGAGGCCGGACTTTTCCGTCTGGATCTTTACTACCGCCTCAATGTGATCCCGGTCACCCTGCCGCCGCTGCGTGACCGCCGGGAGGATATCCCCGACCTGGTTGAAGCGTGTTTAAACCGGCTCAACCAGCGCTATGGGCGGCAAAAAATCCTTGATACCCGCGTTTGGTCGACCCTGATGGGCGGCGAATGGCCGGGTAACGTCCGCGAGCTGGAGAACTGGCTAGAGAGAGCCTGGCTTTCCAGCCCCACCGATCAAATCGAAGTACCTACTGCGCTTCCTCACGCCGAGCAGCACCCAGCCAGTTTGCCGAGCGCCTCGCCAGCAGCGTCGGCAGTAGCACTCGAGCCCCAGGAAACCCTCAAGCAGTACCTAGCGCGGCTGGAGCGTGAAACGCTTGAAGAGCTGTGCAACACGCTCCCCAGCACCTATGCCATTGCCAAGCGGCTGGGCATTAGTCAATCCAGCGTGGTGCGTCGGTTGCAGCGCTATGGCATTAAAGTCGCCAAGTGATTTTCTGCTTGACACAGCGGCTGTCATAAACCATCCATGTAAGTGTCATGAAACGGCAACACCTTCAACACAAGCTGAACCAATAACAACCAACAGCCGGTGATGTGTGTGCTATGTCAAACCAATCGCGTATTCGCCTGGAACGCGTCACTAAACGTTGGGACGCGACCACTGCCGTCGATGAAATCTCCTTCGACGTCACGCCTGGGCAATTTGTCATTTTGCTCGGCCCTTCAGGCTGCGGTAAATCCACCACGCTACGCATGATCGCGGGCCTGGAAGAGGCCAGCAACGGACGTATTCATATCGGCGAGCGCGACGTCACACGCCTGCCGCCCGGCGACCGTGGGCTGAGCATGGTGTTTCAGTCCTACGCGCTGTTTCCGCATTTGAGTGTGGCTGACAATATCGTGTTTGGCCTGCGCAGCCGCAAGGTACCCAAAGCCGAGCAGCGCGAGCGGCTAGCCAAAGTGGCCGAACTGGTTGATTTAACCGATTATCTGAACCGCAAACCTGCCCAGCTTTCCGGCGGCCAACGCCAGCGGGTTGCTTTGGCGCGCTCGGTTATTTCCGAACACCCGATCTGCCTGATGGATGAACCGCTATCCAACCTGGACGCTCGGTTGCGCAGCGACATGCGCCGGGAAATCAAAGCGCTACAAAGCCGCCTAAACATGACGGTTATCTACGTTACCCACGATCAGGTTGAAGCCATGAGCATGGGTGATCGTGTGATTCTGATGCAGCACGGCAAAATCGTGCAGGACGGCACCCCAGACGAGCTCTATAACCGCCCCGCTAGCGCCTTTGCCGCCAGTTTTATTGGCAGCCCCGCGATGAACTTGCTACCACTCGTTAAAGGTGAACAGGGTGCCGTTATCGAAGGCGAACCGAGTACGCCAGTTGCTCCCATAGAAGCCGCTGGTGGCCACTTGGGAATCCGCCCGGAAGATATCGAGCTGCGAATCGCACCCGGTTCCGGCGTGCCCGCTAACGTATTAAGTGAAGAGTACCTGGGAGCGGACACCATTGCTTATGTCGCGGTGGGGTCGCACACCCTACGCGTGCGGCTTAGCGGTAAGCAGGCACTGACAGGCCAGCCATGCAGCCTCTACTGGACCTCAGAGAATACACACCTTTTCGATGCCGACGGCCTGCGGCGGGACGACCTGACACCGACCCCCTTACCCAGCTCATCTCGAAGCATTCCTCGTCCACCGGCGGTGGGCTCTTTCCAACACTGACAGCAGTATTGACACTTGCGGAGTCTCTTATGCGTTTGCGTACCCCTTTTGCAATGACCGCCCTGGCAGCGGGCTTGTTAAGCGCCGCCCAGGTAAACGCGGATAGCGTCGATCTGACCATGTATTACCCGGTCGCGGTGGGTGGTGCACTCACCGACGTCGTTGATAATCTGGTGGAAGAGTTTGAAAGCGAATACCCCGATATCAACGTGGAAGCGATCTACGCCGGCAACTACGACGACACCCGCGTGCGCGCCATGTCGGCGATGGAAGCGGATGATACGCCCCAACTATCGGTCATGTTCTCCATCGACCTGTACGAGCTGATTGAGCAGAACGCCATCGTCGCCTTTGACGACCTGGTCGAAACCGATGAAGAGCGCGAATGGCTCGATGGCTTCTATCCAGGGCTGATGGAAAATGGCCAACTGGATGGCAAAACCTACGGCATCCCCTTCCAGCGCTCCACCATCGTACTGTTTTGGAACAAAGACGCCTTTGAAGCCGCTGGCCTAGACCCCGAAACACCCCGGAAAACTGGGAAGAGATGGCCGAGATGGCCGCGACCGTTCGCGAAGCCTCCAACGGCGAGCAGTGGGGCGTGATGGTGCCGTCGACTGGCTACCCCTACTGGATGTTCCAAGCCTTTGCCTTTCAGAACGGCCACCGGCTAATGAGCGAAGATGGCACCGAGGTCTACTTCGACGACCCCGCAGCGGTTGAAGCGCTGGAGTACTGGGTATCACTGGCCAGCGAGCACAATGCCATGCCCGACGGCACCATCGAGTGGGGCACCCTGCGCCAGAACTTCCTTGAAGAGTCCACGGCAATGATGTGGCACACCACGGGCAACCTGACCGCCGTACGCAGCGAAGCCAATTTTGATTTTGGCGTCGCCATGCTGCCGATGAAAACCCAGCGTGGTAGCCCCACCGGCGGCGGCAACTTCTACATTTTTAAAGATGCGACGGAAGAAGAACAGCGCGCGGCGATGACCTTCATTCGCTGGATGACCGCTCCTGAGCGCGCCGCTGCCTGGTCGATTGAGACTGGCTATATGGGCGTTAGCCCCGCCGCTTATGAGACCGACGCGCTGCAAGGCTATGTGGAAGAGTTCCCACCCGCCGCGGTCGCCCGCGACCAGCTTGAACACGGCACGGCGGAGCTTTCCACCTATCAAGGTGGCCGTATTCGCCGCGCCTTAGATAACGCCGTGCAAGCGGCGCTGACCGGTCAAATGACGCCGCAAGAAGCGCTTAGTCAGGCGCAGCAAGAGGCCGACAGCGTGTTGCGCCGCTACGCCCGCTAATCGTTAGAATTTTACTCTTCGCCGGGGCATGCCCCGGCTTTTCCAACGTGCGGTACGTCTCTATGTCATTCACCAACCACCGCAAAATGCAGCTCTACGGCGCGCTTCTGCTGCTGCCCGCTGCGGTACTGCTGACGACTTTTGCTTATTTACCGACCGTAACAACGGTCATTAACAGCCTGTTTTTACCCGGCTTTCGCGGTGCACCCACTGAATTCGTAGGCCTTGAAAATTATCAGGTGTTGTTCGATGACACGACGTTTTGGAAAGTAGCCCGTAACAACTTAATCTACGCCGTCGGTACGATTCCTACCTCGATCGCGCTGGCCTTGGGTATGGCGCTGTTCGTCAATGGCAAGCTTCGCGGGCGGGGCTTTGTGCGCATGGCCTACTTTACGCCGACGATTCTACCCATGATCGCCGCGGCCAATATCTGGATGTTTTTTTACGCGCCGCAGATCGGCCTATTCAATAAACTGCTCGGCATGCTGGGCTTGTCCGGGGTGAACTGGCTGGGCGATCCAAGCGTTGCGTTAAGCTCGGTGATCGTGATGTCGGTGTGGAAAGAAGCCGGCTTTTTTATGATCTTCTACCTGGCGGCGCTACAGAGCATGCCACCCGAGTTAAAAGAGGCGGCTGACTTAGAAGGCACTAGTCGCTGGAGCTTCTTTTGGCGCGTCACCTTTCCGCTACTCATGCCCACCACGCTGTTTGTGCTAATCAATGCGCTGATTAACTCGGTGCGGGTCGTGGATCACCTATTTATCTTGACCAAGGGTGGGCCCAACAACGCCACCAACCTGCTGCTCTACTACGTTTACGAAAATGCGTTCTCGTTCTTTGACCGCACCACGGCAGCCACCATTACGGTGGTTATTCTGCAGGTGCTCGCGGTAGTGGCCACGCTTAAGTTCACGATTTTAGATCGCAGGACGCACTATCAATGAATACGACCACTACCTATGCGCCCGCTCCCGTTTCGTCTCAATTCCAGCACTGGAAACAGTGGCCGCGTGGCTACTGGCGATTATTTGGATTTTCCGCTGCTGTATGCTTTTTGGGCTGCCTTTCACCCCAGCGAGTTTATGGTGAACTTTGAGCTCTTCGCCCGCTGACGCTGGAGAACTTCACTAACGCCTGGTCTCAAGCGCCCTTTGCCCGCTACTACCTGAACACCTTTGCGCTGGTGACAGGGGTGGTGATCGGTCAATTTGTAGTCTGTACCTGGCGGCGTTTGCCTTTGCGCGCTTTCCGATTCCCGGCAAAAACGTTCTGTTTATGCTGGTGCTGATTCAGCTCTTTGTGTTCCCGAGGTGCTGATTGTCGAGAACTATCGTATTGCCAGTGAGCTGGGGCTGATCAACACCATCACCGGGATTGGCCTGCCCTATGTGGCCAGCGCCTTGGGTATTTTTCTGCTCCGCCAAACCTTTAAAACCATCCCTCGTGAGCTGGAAGACGCCGCCCGCATCGAAGGCTGCAACTGGCTAGAAATTTTGTGGAAGGTGTATGTACCGCTCGCCAAGCCTACCTACCTTGCTTACGGGCTGGTCTCGATTAGCCACCACTGGAACAACTTTATCTGGCCATTAGTGGTCACCAACTCGGTAGAGAGCCGCCCGCTAACGGTAGGACTAGGCGTTTTCTCCGCGCCCGAAACCGGGGTTAACTGGGCCACCGTCAGCGCCGCAACACTGCTCAGTATCGCCCCGCTGCTGGTCGCCTTCCTGCTCTTTCAGCGCCAGTTTGTGCAGTCGTTTTTACGGGCGGGGATTAGGTAAACCCGCTTATTCAAGACGGCAAGCCAACAACGAAGGATGGGGGCGCCTTGCACTCCCTGTTTTACCGCCCCTCCACAACTTACCCAGTAAGGTGGCCTGCCTCATTCGACCAAGGTCTCGCCACTAATGTCGCATTGCCTCCTACGGGGATATCTTGTGCTATTAAAACACTCGAATGATACGAGTGTTTTAATCAGTCATTTCATACCTCGAGTTGCCCTTGGCACACCCGTAGATGCAGTGACTTCAGCATCATGGATCAACAATAACAACCATATAGCACGAGATACGGAGGTATCTTAATGGCAATGCTCGACTACAAAAACTATACCAGTGAAGCATCCATCGAATTGCTGCTGACATCCCACAAGCTCGCCACCTACGCCAGCCTGTCGGGCGCCCTTGGCATTCCGCAGACTCGGGAAATAGTACAAGGATTCACAGACCTGTTCCCCGATGGTGCCTACCCCAATGAGATAGATACCGAACTGCCGGGGGGTGGCGGGAACTGACGCCGGCCGAGCTTGGCCTACCCGCGAGCGCCCTCGATGGGGCCGGCCACTACATCATCGAGAGTCCAATTACCGGTACCCTGCCCACTGGCCCCCAGGCCAAGCTGCTGGGCGAGTTCGATGAGCAGGGGCAACTGACCCGGGTATCGCTGACCTACACCGGCACCAACTCGCCGGTGGATATTGTCGACTACCTGCAACTCAATGCTGGCACCATCGCACCCAACCTTGAGCCGCTGCTCGTTGCGCTTAAGAATTACAGTCAGGCCAACGGCCTGGAGGCTGAGGATACACTGATCACCGGCTACAGCCTGGGGGGCGGGATGGTGAACATTATGGCGCGCTTTCGCGAGGAGTTGCCGACGGCTTCTTCGCTGAGGCCAACTATATCGGTCACGAGTCGCCACTGATCTATGACGATCCGGAAGTGGTGTACAACTTCGGCTACGAGAATGATGCAGTGCATCGAATAGCAGGAGACGCGGATACCTTTCTTGAGGCGCTGCAGGAACAAGAAGGGCCACTGCTGACCCACCCAAACACTTCTTACGAGTCGAGGGGACAATGTCGTATGTTCAACGATATGTATGGTTCACCATTGTGGCCATTACCAGCTTTCTCACTGCTGAACATTCCCGTGAGCTGGTATGCCCATATCGATGGCATATTCACGGATGCCATTCAGCGTATCGCTGATTCGCCCTTCTATGAATACACCGACCGTGACAGCGTGGTGGTTGTTTCCAGTCTCTCGGCGCTATCACGCTCGACAGTCTGGGTAGAGGACAAGCCGACCTCGAGCTCGAACCATTTCGGCCAACCCGCGTTTCTAATTGGCACCGAACATGCTGACAAGGTTCGCAGCGGTGAGAATAGCGACTACATCTACACTGGTGGGGAGATGACTTGATTCGGCTATCCAGCGGTGCCGATCGCGTCGATGGCGGCTCAGGGATCAACACTCTGCGCCTCAAAGGCGATGGGGCGGATTGGTATGCCTATCAACTCTCGGACGGCACGCTGTTCCTCAATTCCAAGCAGGATCTTGGATTGAAGCAAGTGGACAATGTCAGTTACGTGGAGTTCGAGGGCCTGTCGCTACTCGACATTTCATTGACCCAGCAGCGCTACAGTGTCGGCGAGCGCGGACTCGAGGACGAACGCTTCGACCCATTCGGCCTATTCAGCCAAGACCTGGAGTATGGCGAGCATGTAGAAGGCAGCGCTGGCGACGACGAACTCACTGGAAAAGTGGCCTTCGGCGGTGTAGGAAACGACACCCTAACGGCGCTGGAGAGCGGTAGTTTGCTACATGGCGGCGAGGGAGATGATACGCTGGTAGGCGGCCTGGGCGATGATCAACTCTATGGTGGTGAGGGCGACGATACCTTGATTGTGCGGCGGCAACGATGTACTCTATGGAGGAGTGGGCGACGACCTGTTCATGTTCGACGAGGGGTATCAAGGCAGTGCCGTGATCAAGGACTTCAACCAGCATGCGGGGGATCAGGACTGGTTGGTGTTCATGGGTGAGTTGTTCGCGGATCAGGAAGATCTGCTCGGCAGCGCCAATCAGATGGACAATGACGTGGTCATCGCCCGGGACGGCCTCTATGTCACGGTGGAGAGCATCGGCATCGCGAACTGGTCGAGAGCAGCCAGTTCCTGGCCTGAGTCTTGGCTATCCGCGCGCTCGCCTGCTGGCGAGCGCGATTCCCTCTCGTACTGGCTGGAAATTTTGTGGAAGGTGTATGTACCGCTTGCCAAGCCCACCTACCTTGCTTACGGGCGGTCTCGATCAGCCACCACTGGAACAACCTTATCCGGCCATTATAGGTCACCAACTCGGTAGAGATTTTGCTCTTCCAGCGCCAGTTTGTGCAGTCGTTATCTACGCGCTGGGATTCGCTAGGCAAAATCCCTTGAGTTTTCGTGCGACAATTCTTCCTCAAGCACGAGATAAGGAGAGCATTGATGCACGGCGACGCCCACCCAACAGCCCTGAAGGTGCTGCAGGAGGTATTTGGCTACGACAGCTTTCGCGGCCCGCAGCAGGCTATCATTGAGCATGTAATTGCTGGTGGCGATGCGCTGGTATTGATGCCCACCGGCGGCGGCAAGTCGCTGTGCTATCAGATCCCAGCGCTACTGCGCGAAGGCACCGCGATTGTGATCTCACCGCTGATCGCGCTGATGCAGGATCAGGTGGCGGCACTTCAGCAGAACGGGGTCAAGGCGGCCTACCTGAACTCCAGCCTCGATTATCACGAGGCGGTCGATGTGGAAAACCGCCTGCGGGCGGGCGAGTTGGATCTTTGTATGTCGCGCCGGAACGGCTGGCCACGGCGCGTATGCAGATGCTGCTGGAGCAGACCAAAATTGCGCTGTTCGCCATTGATGAAGCCCACTGCGTCTCCCAGTGGGGCCACGATTTTCGCCCGAGTATCGCCAGCTCTCCCAGCTTCATCAGCGCTTTCCCCAGGTGCCCCGCATCGCCCTCACCGCCACTGCCGATGTGCCCACCGGGGCGATATCATGGAGCATCTGCAGCTCCAGGAGGCGGCACTTTACAACAGCGGCTTTGACCGGCCCAACATTCGCTACCATATCGCCGAAAATCAGGGTAACGCCAAGGAACAGCTGCTGCGCTTTATTCGCGAGCACCACGACGGCGAGGCGGGTATCGTCTACTGCCTTTCCCGGCGCAAGGTGGAGGAGACCGCCGCCTGGCTGGAACGCCAGGGGCTGACGGCACTGCCCTACCACGCGGGGCTTCCCCCGAGCAGCGCCAGCACCACCAGACCCGCTTTCTGCGTGAAGATGGCGTGGTGGTAGTGGCCACCATCGCCTTTGGCATGGGCATCGACAAGCCCGATGTGCGTTTTGTGGCACATCTCAATCTGCCCAAGAGTATCGAAGCCTACTACCAAGAGACCGGCCGCGCCGGGCGTGACGGCCTGCCCGCCGATGCCTGGATGGCCTATGGACTTCAGGATGTGATCACGCTGCGCCAGATGCAGCAGGACTCCAGTGCCGCCGACCATCAAAAGCGCATCGAACAACAGAAGCTCGACGCCATGCTCGGGCTGTGTGAAATCATCAGCTGCCGCCGCCAGGCGCTGTTGCACTACTTTGGCGATCATCTGGACGCCCCCTGCGGCAACTGCGACAACTGCCTGACCCCGCCCGAGACCTGGGAGGCCACCGTGGCGGCACAAAAGGCGCTCTCCTGTGTCTACCGCACTGAGCAGCGCTTCGGCGTGACCTACCTTGTGGATGTGCTGCTAGGTAAAAGCAACGAGCGCATCACCCGCTTTGGTCACGAAGGCTCAGCACCTACGGCATAGGCAAAGACCTCTCCGCCAACGAATGGAAGGCGCTCTTTCGCCAGATGATTGCCAGCGGCTTTTTGAGTGTGGATATGGAGGGCCACGGCGGCATCAAGCTCACTGCCAATGCCAAACCGGTGCTGCGCGGCGAGCAGAACCTCACTCTGCGCAAGCCAAGCAACAAACCCAGCAAAGCCAAAAACCGCTCGACGAGGAAGCAAAAGAGCCTCTGCTCCGCAGGGCCACGGCCCGCTGTGGGAAGCCCTGCGACAGCACCGTCGGGAACTGGCCGAAGCACAGGGCGTGCCTGCCTATGTTATCTTCCACGACGCCACCCTGGCTGAAATGGTCGAGCAGAAACCCCAAAGCCTAGCGGCACTAGGCGCCATATTCCGGCATCGGCGCGCGCAAGCTGGCGGATTACGGCGAGGGCTTTCTGGATGTCATTCTGGCGCATCAGGAAACCGAGCAAAGTAGCTAAACCTGCGCGCCGGAGAGGGCAATAGTGCCACCGCCCGGCTCTTCTAGCACCCACTTGTGCAGGCTTTTTTACGGGCCGGAATTCGTAAAGGAGCTAGCTGAAAAGAGGCGAGCATCGGGCGCTTCGGATTTGACAAGGTGGATATATAAGACACCACTCGGTCGTCTAACCTCTTTAGATAGGCTTTCAAAGACTCGGACTTGTTTGGATGAACTTATGTCCTAATATCGAAAAATGAGCATATCAGATAATATTTCAGGAATGTCTTCTATAAACGATTCTTCTAGAGGCAGAGGTCGTCCCAGGGAGTTTGACATTGACGAAGCATTAGACCGCGCGATCCTGCACTTCAGGAAGCACGGTTATAATGGGGTGTCGATTGCCGATCTTTCAGGCGCTCTTAAACTGTCATCCGGCAGTATCTATAAAGCGTTCCTGAATAAGCACAACTTGTTTTCTGCTGCACTAGACCGATACATGGCCCTGCGTGGTGCCAAACTATTGGATATCATTAACAGCGAGGAGTCAGGGCGAGAGAAATTACGCCGCCTGTTAGTTTTTTACGCTGAGTCCTCTCATGCCTCAGAGGGCCGGTATGGCTGTCTTGTTATCGTTGGGGCAGTAGAGCTGGCCAGCACAGACGAAGAAATTGCCGCTAAGGTATCTTCCCGCACTCGAAGGAAATCAGAAAAACGTCTTAAGGACATCATTCTTCAAGGGCAAAATGATGGATCAATCTCAAAAAAAGTCGATGCTGAGACAACGGCAAGGTTAATGCTATCTCTCGCCCAGGGTATGCGTGTCCTGGGCAAAACTGGGCAGAAGCGCGAAGACATGATGGCGGTGGTTGATGCAGCGATGCAACTTCTCAACTGAACTGAAATAGCGTCTGCTATTTGATATAGCCGTGATTACGCACGGCTTTTTTTAAAACTATTTAGGAAACAAAATGACCCAAATTAAAAATTCATCAAATTTCAGTGCAGTTTCCAGTGCCCCTGAGCATGAAATATCACCTTGGCTGACACTGCTGCTTGCTTGTGCCTGTGGATTAATCGCCGCCAATATTTACTACGCACAACCCTTAGTCGGCCCGATAAGTCAGGAGCTTAGGCTGTCGGAGCAGTCCTCCGGCTTGATCGTAACACTAACGCAAATCGGCTATGGCGCAGGCCTATTGCTGGTGGTTCCCTTGGCTGACCTATTTGAAAATCGCCGGCTGGCGATAACCATTCTTGCTATTGGTGCTGCTGGCCTACTCGCAGCCGGTCTAGTCACTTCAACCACACCATTTCTGGCGGCCGCATTGCTTGTAGGTCTGGGCTCAGTCACCGTTCAAATCCTCGTACCTTATGCAGCGCACCTGTCACCAGAGGCTACCCGTGGCCAAGTTGTAGGCAATGTAATGAGCGGGCTAATGCTAGGTATCATGTTAGCCAGGCCGGTAGCGAGCTTGATCACTCACTTTGCGACATGGCGGACGGTATTTTTAGTATCTTTTGTTGCCATGCTAGCCCTAATGCTAACCTTGCACCTAGCGTTACCTAAGCGGACTGTGACAGCCAAAATTGGTTACCAGCAAATGCTGATGTCCATGCTGCAACTGGTTCGAGCAACACCCACCCTCCGCCGCAGGGCTCTATATCATGCTTGCATGTTTGGCGCGTTCAGCCTGTTTTGGACAACTACTCCGCTATTGCTGGCAAGCCCTACCTTCGGATTAAGTCAAAAAGGCATTGCACTATTCGCTCTTGCGGGCGTCGCTGGTGCCATTGCAGCACCTATCGCAGGTCGGATAGCCGATCGCGGCTGGACAAGACCTGCGACAGCATTAGCAATGATCATGGCCATCGCGGCCTTCGCCATGACACATATCAGCACACAGGGTACGTCTCTTTCACTGGCGTTGTTCGTTGTGGCTGGAATCGTGCTTGATTTCGCCGTATCAGCGAATTTAGTACTTGGTCAAAGAATTATTTTTTCTTTGGCTCCAGAGATACGAGGTCGCTTGAATGGATTGTACATGTCCACGTTCTTTTGTGGCGGCGCTATAGGGTCTGCCTTAGGAGGGTGGTCATTTGCTCACTATGGATGGCTCGGCACTTCAGTAGTAGGTACTGCTTTTGGACTTATTGCATTAGCGTATTTTCTGACCGAACCCTCAAGTTAATACATCAATTAAGAAGCATAGAAAAACATATTGTCTACTGAAACTAGGTAATCTCTTATTCAGATAACGGGATTTGTATTATTCTTAATAGGTATAGGCGCTTGTCGCAAACAATCGTTCCATTACAACACCAGGACAAAGCACACTCGTTAAAGTTGTAATACGCAATCAATCACAGGGCAAGGATTCGTTAAATCTGATTAATTCTCCAGACGACTGCATGGCAAACAGCTCAAATAATCGATATTTAAAAACTCGCTCACTTGACGTAATTTATATATAAGTGATGAGGAAGACATATGGCTGTTCAGCACAAAACCGCCGACAAACGCTGCGAAATGGGGGTTGCTGCGATGCGCACCTACCCCGACATTTCACACGCATGGGGTTTGAAAGAGAGCGAAGCCGCTCTGCTGCTAGGGGTGCCTAATTCCACCTATCGGCGTTGGAAGCAAGCACCAGAGAATGCCCGCCTGGATGCCAATCATCTAGAGCGGATGTCGTTGATTCTCGGCATCTACAAAGCACTGCATATACTATTGCCCAACAAAGAAGCGGCTAACAGTTGGTTGCAGCGAGCCAACCGCAACCCTCTTTTTGCCGGTCATACACCAATAGAACGTCTGTTAAACGGACAAGTCTCCGACCTCTACGCTGTTCGCCAGCATTTAGAGGCAGCACTTGCTTGGGGCCATGCATGACATTCCCGCTAAGCAACGTCACGTGGCAACCCAGCTACCGTATTATCTCTATCTCGTTTCCCACTGATTGTTTTTTCAATAACAGTGCTAATGATTGGAATGAACAGCATATCCGCCATGTTTATGAGTTAACGCTATTGGGTTAGCGCCGCCCTGGCAGTGTTCACCCCGGGCAATGGCGGCGGCATCAAATACACCGGTATCCAATACCCAAGCCGTCACGAGTTTGGCGGGAGTGACGTCAAAGGCGGGGTTCCACACCGGTGCATTATCGGGTGCCCAGGTAACCTCACCAAAGGCACCAGTGACGCCGCGGATCTCGGCGGGGTCGCGCTGTTCAATAGGAATGTCCGCACCAGTGGCACAAGCGGGATCAACCGTGGTGTAGGGAGCCACCACATAGAACGGCACCTGGTGGTAGTGAGCGATCACCGCCAGCATGTAAGTACCCACTTTATTGGCGAAGTCGCCGTTGGCGCAGACACGGTCGGCGCCCACCATCACTTTGTCGACTTTCCCTGCTGCCATTAGACTGGCGGCCATGCTGTCGGTAATTAGCTGGTAGGGAATACCCAGGTCGGCCATTTCCCAGGCGGTTAAGCGGCCGCCTTGCAGCAGCGGGCGGGTTTCATCCACAAACACATGCAGCTCTACACCGCGCTGTTTGGCCACTGCCAACGCGCCAATGGCCGTCCCCACCCCGGCGGTCGCCAGCGCGCCAGTATTGCAGTGGGTCAGCACACGGTCACCCGTTTTCAGCAAGTCAGCACCCCGCTCAGCCATGCGTTGGCATAGCGCGCGGTCTTCTGAAAACAGCTCAGCGGCACGTTCGGCCAGGGCGTTGGCGCCTTGCTCAAAGCAGGCTTCCATGGCATCCAGGCAGTACATTAAGTTGACTGCAGTGGGGCGTGTGGCGCGTAAGCGATCACTTACCAACTGCCAATCACTTTGTGGATGGCGAGCGGCGTATTGGGCCAGCACAAAGGCGGCGCTCAAACCAATCAGCGGCGCCCCGCGAATCGCCAGGGTTTTCACCGCATGCTGCCACTCTTCTGGCGAGTCACAACGCACCCACTGCTCCACCTGGGGCAGTTGGGTTTGATCCAAATACTCAAGGTGGTCGGCATAGACCCGTAAACTGCGTGACTGTAAGTGGGGCATTGATGGACTCCTTGAGCACTTAACTAGCGTAACAACGGCGCGGCTTATCAGGCGCGAAGCTTATCATATAGAATGGCTGCCACTAGAAGAGGCGACGCAGATCCTATGATGACGCTACAAACTGAACTGCTGGCCGCCATTTCATGGGCGGCGCAGCAAGGCTGGACGCCAGCCACCGGAGGTAATTTTTCCACCCGTACCGAGGCGGGCTATCTTGTCACCGCTTCTGGCCGCGATAAAACCCGCATTCAGGCCGATGACCTCTTGCTCTGCAACCTGGATGGCAAGGTGCTATCCGGCGATGGGAAACCTAGCGCAGAAAGCGATCTACATGCCGCGCTCTATCGCTTAGACGCATCGATTAACTGCGTGCTGCACACTCACACCGTGGCCAGCACGGTGCTGTCGCGGCGATTTCCTAAGGGCATAGAGCTCAGCGGCTTTGAAATGCAAAAAGCCTTAGCGGGCAACGTGACCCACGAGGCTACCATCCGCTTGCCGGTAGTGCCCAACTCCCAGGATATGGAAGAACTGGCCGAGCACGTACGCAGCGGCTGGCCGATGCCCTGGGGCTTTTTGGTCGCGGGGCATGGCATATATGCCGTGGGCGATAGCATTGCCAGTTGCCGCCGCCACCTGGAAGCGATTGAGTTTTTACTTGCCTGTGTTCTTGAAGAGAGTCGGTGGTCTTAAATGAGTAATTCAACTGTTCACGCCATTGTGACCGATATTGAAGGCACCACCACGGACATTAACTTCGTCCATAAGGTGCTTTTTCCCTACGCCCACGCCAAGCTGCCCGACTTTCTACTTGCGAATGCAGATACACCTGCAGTTGCCGAGCAAATTGATGCCGTACGCAGCGAAATGGGCTCCCCTAACGCCCCCTTGAGGCAGTGATCGACCAATTGCTGCACTGGATCGAGACTGACCAAAAAGTTACTCCGCTGAAAGCACTGCAAGGTATGGTGTGGGCCGATGGCTACCAGCGCGGCGACTTTAAAGGCCATCTCTATAGCGATGTAGCCCCTGCCCTGCGCCAGTGGAAAGACTCGGGCAAGGCGCTGTACGTCTACTCGTCCGGCTCGGTGCAGGCGCAGAAGCTGCTGTTTGGCTATAGCGATGCGGGCGACCTAACCCCGCTCTTTAGCGGCTACTTTGATACCCATATTGGTCATAAACGTGAGGCTGCCGCTTACCATCGCATTGTCACCGAGCTTGACCTGCCGCCAGCAGCGGTGCTGTTCTTGTCGGACGTGGTCGAAGAACTGGACGCCGCCAAACAGGCAGGCATGCAAACCCTGCAGTTGGTGCGCGAAGGCACACAGGCGGGCAACACCCATGCTTGCGTTACTCGCTTTGATGAAATTGCGCTTTAGGAGAACCGACGATGTCGCAACTGAAAGTTTTTGCTGATCAGAACCCTAACGATGCCCTGATCGACACCACCGACGGCGAGCAGATTACCGCTGAGCTAAACAAGGTGGGCGTGCTGTTTGAGCGGTGGGCAGCGCCGGGCGAAATTTCCGACGACGCCACCCAGGAAGATATTTTGGCGCTTTATCAAGACGATATCGACCGCGTCAAAGCCATAGGCGGCTATCAAACCGTCGATGTGTTGCATATGGTACCCACGCACCCAGACAAAGACGCCATGCGGCAGAAGTTCCTAAACGAGCACCGCCATCATGAAGATGAAGTGCGTTTCTTCGTCAAAGGACAAGGGCTATTTTGTCTGCACATCGATGACAAGGTGTATCAGGTGCTGTGCACCCGCAATGACCTGATCAGCGTACCCACCAACACGCCCCATTGGTTCGATATGGGCCCTGCGCCAGAATTCACTGCGCTGCGCTTCTTCGATAATGTGGAAGGCTGGGTACCCCACTGGACCGAAAGCGATATCGCCGGGAAGTTCGATCGCCTGGATCAGCTTTAAATAGTTCTGCTGTAAGCCTAGGCAGGGCCGGAACAAACCTACGCGGGGGCGCTGTAAACCCATCCCTGGGCGCTACTTTCGCCATCCATGGCGAAAGACCCCCGCTACGGTTTGTTCCGGCCCTGCCTGCTCGTTCTAACTCCCCTGTAAACCGCTTACAGCACCTCTTGCTGGTTATACGCCCTGGCTAAATCCACCAGCGCGGTAAGGTCACTATAGGCTTCCGGCTCCATAATCAGCGTTTGGCCCATCAGCACATTGCGCGCTTCAAGCTTGGCGCGCAGCGCGGTGTCTTCAATCTCTTCGAAATCGGCGTTGTGGGCCAGCGATAAAACCCGGCGGTGCATTTCGATGCCGCAGTAGGCCAGCGCATCCAGGCGAATCTCTTCCAGTAGCGCGTCACAAGCATCGTCGGCGCTATTGCCCTGCTCTTCAAACAGCGATTTGGGAAATAGAATGCCAGTCCGCTCGGTTTGCCACAGGTGGCGGAACTCGGCATCAAAGTGGCTAAAGCACGCCTCGATCACATCAAGGATCCACGCCTGATACTCATCAAGCTCACCTTCTTGACGGTGAGCGGGCTGGCTGAAGTAGGCCATCAGGAAGTTGGCCACCGCCATACCCAGGTCAAAAGCCATCGGCCCGTACTGGGAAAACTCGGGATCAATGACCCGCACGTCGGTATCAGTGGCCATAATCGAGCCGGAGTGCAAATCACCGTGAAGCATGGTTTCGGTGTTCGCAGTGAACTTCATCAACAGCCGCTGTACTTTGGCCTTTAAACGCGCGTTACGACGCAATTCGTCCACCACCGGTGAAAGCTCCGGGGTGTGGTGATTCATTTCAGCGCCGTAATAAGGATCGGTAAATACCAGTGACTCGGTGATGGCAGGAATCTCCACATTGCCGGAAAACAGCCCCACGTCCGCCTTTTTCTCTGGGCTACTCAGCGAAAGCTCTGAGCCACGAAACGCCGTGCGGGCGCAAAATTTGCCGATAGTTTCGCCAAGTCGAGCGACTCGCTCACCGTTGATCAACTTACGGCGCAAGATAGTGTGGGGGTACAGATACTCCATCACAAACAGCGCCTGGGGCTTGTCGAAGTAGTAGACTTCAGGGGCAATGCCCGGTGCATGCTTGGCCTGACGCACCAAGGCGTAGTACTCAAAGTGGGCGCGATAGACCGGCAGCGGCCAACTCTCGCCAACCATACGTACATAGGGAAGCGCCTGCTTAACCACTACACTGCCCACGTCACCGGAGACGATAAACACTAGGTTGAGGTTGCCGTCACCCACCTCGCGAATGTCCCAGCTCGCGGGTTCTCCGCCCACGCGTCTAACCACCGCCTCAACATCACCAAGCCGCTGGGATAGAGTGTCAACGCTTAGCGCGCGGTAATGTTGATCAATCTCCACAGTTCTCTCCTCACAAACGTTTACGTGTTTGGCTAGGGCCCGTTAATCTCCGCGATTAGGCTGATACGCTTAAGCCATCAATAGCATTATCGCCAGATGATGAATCAATCGCACTAGCCACCCATACACGGTTGCGGCCTTGCCGCTTGGCTTCATAAAGCGCTTCATCTGCCTGAGATAATAGTTCGGCTGGGGCAAGGCTAACTTTCGGGTAGAGTACTGCAACGCCAACGCTAACGGTAACAACGCTTTGCGCCGAAACACCGTGATTAGGAATTTCCAAGGCCTCCACGTTGCACCGAATGCGCTCGGCCGCCGGTTTTGCCGCCTCAGGCGATGCATTGGCTATTAGCACTACAAACTCTTCACCGCCAAAACGCACCACTAAATCGGCATCACGGCTATTGGCCTGCATGGCAGTAGCGACTTGGCGCAAGCACTCGTCACCCTGAGGATGCCCATAGTAGTCGTTGTAAGCTTTGAAATGGTCGATATCGATCACCATTAGCCCTAAACAAAGGCCTTTATCGGTAGCTTCCTGCCAGCGCACAGGAAAAACCGTATCGAACTGGCGCCGGTTGGCAAGATTGGTTAAAGGATCAGTCACCGACATGCGCGACAGTTCCTGGTTATCTTTTAAGTAATAGCCAGCGCGGAGCTTTTCTTTCAATACATGCAAGTAGGAGGTTCGCTCGCTTTGCTCGAAGCGATAGTTGGCCACTAACGTAAACAGCGTCTGAGCGATAATAGTAAATATTGCTAGCCGCTTCGCCTCTGGCGGCATGGGGTCATAAGATAGAACAAAAAGCAGTATTATAAATATACAAATGGCAGATGAGACGCAGGCATAGTTAAACCGTAGTGAGTAAACAATATTACCCACCAGCAAAATAAGGCCGAAAGAGAAAACATCCAGGTAAGAGTAAGGAACGGTGGATTCCACCAAGATCAAACATGAAATCACCGTAGCAACGATCACCGTACTCGCCATTAACGTTTCACGTTGGGCTGGAGACACACCACGGTAAACCCACCACAGAATTGGCATACCAAAAGGCAGCATTACCCCACCCTTAACGCTAGCGCGGTGGCGAAAGTATCCGGTCGAAAGCTGTGGTCGTTGATCAAAAACAAGCAGTAGATGATCGCCGATATCAACCCTGCCATGACCATGCTACGGCTACGTTGGCGCTGAGTATCTTCTTCAAACCTTGCTTCCACTTCATCAGCAAAACGTAACCGCCAAGACCCTCTACGCAACTCATCTTCCACCGCTGTCAGCAGCGTGTCATTGATCATTACTCGCCCTCAATGCCGCACCCGGTTACTTGTGGCTTTCATGTATCATCAATGAACATCAGAAGCCTAATACTACCTTTGAGTACGACGATAGTGTGCCACAATAGCGTTTAGTTAAAATGAATATTGGTACACATGTTAAACGAAACTCATCCCAATTTTCATTAATTGAACATTCAACCAGGAGACTAATGATGCAGCGCCAACAGGATCCGGTGACTAACGACTGGACTTTCATCATTGGGCATCGCGAACTCGTTGTGCACCAACGCTATGAGGTGCTTAGCATGATCAACGACTTTATGCTGGGCATTTGGTTTACGATCGGCAGTGTCTGCTTTTTTTACCAGGGTGCGGTTCAAACTGTCGGCGTGTGGCTGTTTGTGATAGGTAGCATCCAACTGCTGATTCGCCCAGCGATTCGCCTTCACCGCTATGTCTATTTTAAGCAGTTGCCGGACACCGACCAGGACGCTTAGACACAAGCCCGTTCAACGCAGTTGGCTATCTTTACTACCACGACGGTTGTAGCCACTATAGGCCGACTGCTTTTTGTCCAATTCACCCTGACACACCACACACAGTCTAACGCCCGGAATCGCTTTACGGCGCGGTTCAGGAATGGGATTGCCACACTCTTCGCAAACCTCAAGACTTTCACCGCGGGGCAACTGGCTACGCGCACGCTGCACCGCATCCTCTAGCGTGCTTTCCATCTGCTCTTGTTCGGCGCCATCTTTTGCCCATCCACCTGCCATAATCGCACTCCTCGCTTCGGCACTAGCAATCTATCAGCATAGCAGTAACGAGAAGCGTGCACCGTTAGCCCAAAAACCGAACGCCTTGGGCAGCCAAGGGGCTGCGTAGTTTGTCTGGCAGCGGTACATCGGTCACTACGGCATCATAATCACCCAGTTGACCCGCGGCGCAGCGTAGTGGCAGGTCGAACTTGGTTTTATCCAGCACTAACACGCGATAACCGGCATGGGCCAACAGCGCCTCACGGGCCATCACTTCGTCGTCGTTGTAGTCATAAAGCTGGCCATGGCTATCCATTCCCCCACCGACACAATCCCCACATCGGCACGGTAGCGTTGAAAAAAGCGCCAGGCATCGCCGCCAATCACATCCTGGTCGCGACGACGCACTCGCCCACCGGCTACTACTAACTCACACTTCAACTGGCACAGCTTAATCAGCGCATGCAGGTTATTGGTCATGATATGCAGGCCTTGCTTATCACTCAGCGCATCGGCCAACTGCTCAACCGTGGTGCCCGTGCCTAAGAACAGTGCTTGATGATCCTGTACCAAGCTCGCTGCCCGCGCCGCGATCTGCCGTTTACCCGCCACGTTAACGATCTGACGCTGGTCGTAGCCGATATTTTCCTGCTCGGGAAACGGCAGCACCTCCCCTTGGCGGCGCAGCACCAGGCCTTTATCGGCTAGGTGGCGAATATCCCCACGCAGGGTTTGCACAGAAACCCCAAACTCGCCTGCCAGGCTGTCTACCGACTGGCGCCCTTGTGAGTGGATTCGCTGTAACAGCTGTTGTCGACGTTCGAACTGGCGCATAACCCCTCTCGGCACAACGAAAGCAAAAAGTGCAGCAAACGAAAGCCACAAAATGTTGAACGAAAGCATAGTGTCACTTTGTTGTAAGCAGATGACAGTAGCTTAGGTGGGGTTCACTCACTGGAGGTTTACCCATGTTGAAGCGCCCCCTGTTATCTATTCCGACATCTGCCCTTACTACTGCCGTCGCGGTAGCCAGCTTTTCCCTTTCGGCTCAGGTAGCGGCGAACGAAACGCTAACGCTCTACACCAGCCAGCCCAATAGCGATGCACAGCAAACCGTTGACGCCTTTGAAGCAGCCTATCCTGATATTGAAGTGGAGTGGGTACGCGACGGTACCACGCGCTTGATGACCCGGCTGCGCTCGGAACTTTCAGCCGGGGTGAGCAACCCTGACGTGCTGCTGATTGCCGACAGCATGACCATGGAATCACTTAAGCAAGAGGGCCATTTACAGCCTTACCTAAGCGATGAGCGCCAGGCCTATGACGCCGACCTGTATGACCCAGAAGGCTACTACTACGGCACCAAGCTGATCACCACCGGGATTGTCTATAACACCGGCGCCGAGCATCAGCCGCAGAGCTGGCAAGACCTGCTGGGGCCTGACTACGAAGGGTTGGTCACCATGCCTAGTCCGCTTTACTCCGGCGCGGCACTGATCCATATGGCGGCGATCACTGCCAACCCTGACCTTGGCATGGCGTATTACGAAGCGCTTCATGAAAACCGTACCGAAGCACAGGGCGGCAATGGTGGCGTATTTAATGCCGTGGCCGCGGGCACCAAGCCCTACGGCATCGTGGTGGATTTCCTGCCAATTCGTGAAGCTGCCAAAGGCTCGCCGGTCGAATTCGTGTTCCCGGAAGAGGGCGTGAGCGCGGTGACCGAGCCGGTCGCCATTATGCAAGGTGCAGAGAATGTCGAGGCCGCGCAAAAGTTTGTTGATTTTGTGCTTTCCCAGCAGGGCCAGGAGCTGGTCAGCCAGCAAGGCTATCTGCCTGCTCACAACGACGTTACCCCACCGGAAGGCTTCCCCGAGCGCAATAGCATTACCCTGATGCCGGTTGATACCGAGCAGGCATTGGCGCAGGAAGAAGAGCTTAAACAGAGTTTTAGTGACCTCTTCGGCGGGTAATCATGACGTCCGCTCTCATCTTTGACAACAAGACCGGCAACGACAACAAGTACGGCAGCCAGCACCGCTGGCTGCTTTCAAGCCTGCTGATCGCCATTGTACTGCTGAGCCTGGCACCCAGCCTGCGTCTGCTGATGGAGGCGTTGAGCGATCTTGCTCAGGGCCGCCAGTCACCGCTGTGGCAGGTGCTCAGTAGTGCCAGCACTTGGCGAGCACTCTGGCATAGCCTGTATACCTCGGGGCTCGGCATGCTGATCGCTCTGGTGCTGGGCAGTCTATTCGCCTTTGCCATCACGCTCACCAATGTGCGCGGCAAAGCGTGGCTGGTGTTCTGCTTTATGCTGCCGATGATGATTCCGCCCCAGGTTACCGCCCTGAGCTGGCTGCAGCTCTTTGGCCCGGCCAGCCCGCTACTGAAAAGCATTGGCTTGGCGCCACCACTGGGCAGCCCGCAACCACTCTACTCCGCTGAAGGTATCGCCTTACTGCTGGGCATCCAGAGCGCACCGCTGGTGTTTTTAGCCCTGCGCACCAGCCTGCTTTCGCTACCCCGAGAGCTTATTGAAGCCGCCCGCATTAGCGGTGCCAAACAGACCCAGGTGTGGGGTCACATTATTCTACCCGTGACCCGTAGCGGCTTGATCGCCGGGGGCGCGATGGCGTTTATCTCCAGCCTGGGCAACTTTGGCATCCCCGCCATGCTGGGTATTCCCGCAGGCTATTACGTGCTGCCCACACTGATCTACCAGCGTATGGCCAACTTCGGCACCGGGGTGTTGGCAGAGATGGCTGCGCTCTCCTTGCTGATTGGGTTACTGGCACTGGCCGGGGTGGCGTTACAGCAGCAGTTAATGAATCGCAGCCGCTTCGGGCTGGGCGGCCATAGTGGGCGCTCCCATGATTTCACCCTGGGAAGCTGGCGCTCGCTGGTGACCGCCACGCTCGTCGGGATCTTACTGATTATTCTGGTCGCGCCGCTGCTTGCCCTGATCATCAGCTCGCTGGTACCCGCCATGGGCGTGCCATTAAACGCCGAGACCGCCACCCTGAACGCTTACGCCGAAGTGGTGGGTCGCCAAGGCGCCACATGGCGAGCGGTGAACAACAGTCTGTGGCTGGCGGGCAGCGCGGCTGTGGTGCTGATGCTGCTCAGTCTGCCATTGGCTTACCGGCTACAGCGCCTGCCGGAGCGTTGGCGGGGTATGGTACTCAGTGCCATTGAGATTCCCTATGCGCTTCCCGGCGTGGTATTGGCCATTGCCTGCATCCTGCTATTTGTTCGCCCGCTGCCGATTATCAATGTGGCGCTCTACGGCACCTTGGGGCTGATTTTTATCGCTTACCTGGCGCGCTTTCTGGTGGTCTGCGTCAAGCCCGTCGCCGCCAGCTTGGCGCAGCTGGATCCTTCCCTTGAAGAGGCGGCACAGCTCGCGGGTGCAGGCCCCTGGCGGCGCCTGGGCAGCATTATTTTACCCTGGTCGCGCCCGCGCTGTTCGCAGGCGGCCTGCTGGTGTTTCTGCTGGCGGTCAACGAACTGACCGTGTCAGCCCTGCTATGGAGCGCCGGTAACGAAACCCTCGGCGTGCTGATTTTCAACCTCGACGAAGGCGGCGAAAGCGTGCTGGCCTCTGCGGTGTCAGTGCTGGTGGTGATCATGGTCGCCTCGCTGATGCTGACACTCAGTTTACTGGCGCCGCGTTTACCCAAAGGAGTCATTCCATGGCAGAGCTAGACACATCAGGGTTAAACACAGCAGGGCTAACGATCGACCGTGTCACCAAGCGCTTTGGCGAGCAGACGGCAGTTGATGCGCTGTCGCTGACGATCAATCCAGGCGAGTTTGTCGCCCTGCTCGGCCCCAGCGGCTGTGGCAAAACCACCATGCTACGCATGCTGGCAGGCTTTGAAACGATCAACGACGGTACGATTCAATTAGCCAATCGCACCCTGGCCAGCGCCGATACCCATGTGCCGCCTGAACAGCGCAATATGGCCATGGTGTTCCAATCCTATGCGCTATGGCCGCATATGAGCGTGGCTGACAACGTCGGCTACCCGGTCAAGCTACGCGGCCTGCGCGGGGCGGCGTATCAGCAAAAGGTGCAGCAGGCCCTAGCCCTGGTGGAGCTCGATGCCTACGCCGATCGCATGCCCCAAGCCCTTAGCGGCGGCCAGCGCCAGCGGGTGGCCCTGGCGCGCTGCTTGGTGAGCGACCCTTCGGTGGTGCTGCTGGATGAGCCGCTGGCCAACCTTGATCGGCACCTGCGCGCCACCATGGAGCACAGCTTCCGCGATTTTCACCAGCGCACTGGCGCCACGCTGGTCTATGTCACCCACGACCAAACCGAAGCCATGGCGCTGGCGGACAAAATCGCCGTGATGAAAGCGGGCAAGCTGGTTCAATGGGGCGCCCCTGAAACCCTTTACAGGCAGCCGAGAACCGCCTGGGTGGCGGGCTTTATCGGCCAGGGCAGCCAATTAAAGGTCGCCGCCGGTCACCCAGGGAAGCTCCTTGAGGGCGCGGCCCTGATGCGCGGGCTGAACGCCATCGAGTCCGAACGAACCCAAAGCGTGCTGGTGCGCCCGGAACATATTCAGATCAGCGCGGCACTAGCATCCTCCGCGGCTCCCACTCATAACCAGCTTGCCGCACAGGTGGAGAGCGTGATTTTCCGCGGCGAGCGCTATGAGCTCACACTGCGCCTGTCCAGCGGGGAAACACTGCTGGCCTACCACCACACCGCGCCCGACCTGGGTAGCCAGGTTGCCGTCGACCTTCAGCAGGGCTGGTGCCTGGAGCCCGACCAATGAGTGTCACTATCGAGATTCTCAGTGGTTTAGGCGCCAAAGGGCCTGCCGCGATAGTGGTAGCAGCCCAGGGAAAACGCTTACTGCTAGATGCAGGCGGTGCACTCCACCCGGATGACGCCATTACTTGGGCAAACAACCTGAATGTGGATGCCGTGCTGATTAGCCACGACCATATTGACCATATTGGCGGCGTGGCCGAGCTAGCGGAGAACGTGCCACTTTATTGCACACCGCTGGTAGCCAAGGCCTTGCCTCACAACCGCGCGTGGCGCTCCTTGCCCGAACGCGGTACGTTAGAGGTGGAAGGCATCACCGTTACTACCGGCCAAGCGGGGCACTCGCTAGGCGGTGTGTGGCTACATTTAGCGGTAGGGGGCGGTGTTTACTATAGCGGCGACGCCTGTTTTGAGTCGCGACTGTTTCCTTTTGATACTCCGCCGAAAGCGGCTATTGCGCTACTGGATGCCTCCTACGGCAGCTACGACCAACCCCAAGCACATTGTGTACAGGCCATTAGTGAGCATCTTTATCAGCCGCTGGCATTTCCAGTGCCGGAAACCGGCCGTGCCCTGGAAATGGCACTATGGCTGGCGGAAGAAGCTGACCAGCGGCAGTTAACGCTCGCCATCGACCCGGTGATTCGCGACAACCTGGCCGCGCTATTGGCACTGCCTGCAACACTGCGTCGGCCTGGGCTCGACCACTCGATTCGCTCGCTTTTAGCGCGGCAAAACGCTTGCCCGCCAACCCTTATGTTGATGTGCGATCGCAGCGATACGCCGGAACAGTGGCCCGACCACCACCTGCTCCACACCGGCTATCTGACTCCTGATCGCCGCGCCGAGCTAGCGGCAGGCCAAATCAGTTGGCAGCGCTGGAATGTTCACCTACGCGCGTCGCACCTGGTGGCGCTTGCCGATCAGTTGGGCGCCACTCAAGTGGTGCCGCTATTTACCCAGCTTGCCAATAACGAATTGAATGCCTGGCATGGACTACTAGGCGAGCGCCTCTGCACTGCCCAGCGTTTATCTGCTCATTCACGTCTAGTCACCCTTTCCAGTTTAGGGAGTTTTGCATGTCCGCAGTAATTGTTGATGTTGACGGCACCTTAGCCGAGTTTCACCCCCACCAGGTCAGTGACTGGGTGCTGGGCAGCCAAAAACAGTGGGAGCCCTTCTTTGCCCATATGGCCGAAGCGCCGGTGATCGAAGCGGTGGCCAAGCTGGTCAAGATACTGAAGGCCCAAGGCCAGCAGATCGTGATTTGCAGCGGCCGCCCGGATAGCCATCGTGAGCATACCCAGCGCTGGCTAGAGCGCCACACTATCCCCTTTGATGCCATGTACCTGCGCCCTGAGGGCGATGACCATATAGATGATGAAGAGGTGAAAGCCGCGCTACTCAATCAAATGCGCAGCGACGGCTTTACGCCTTGGCTGGTGCTGGATGACCGTGATGCCGTGGTCGCCCAGTGGCGCGCGCTCGGGCTTACTTGCCTGCAGTGCGCGCCGGGGGATTTTTAAGCGTTTGCCAGCTTGGTTCGGTGCTGCCACACCAGCACCGCCAAGGGCACCAGCGAGATAGGGATCAACAGTAGATTAAGTGTCGCCCAGCCTAAGCCGCTGACCAAGGGCCCAGCGAGCAACGCAGTGATAGCGGCGGTGCCAAAGACTAAAAACTCGTTGGCGGCCTGGGTGCGCGCTTTATCCACTGGTCGGTAACTCTCGGTAAGCAGCCCGGTGGCGGGCAAAAAGGTGAAGTTCCAGCCCAAGCCCAGCAAAACCAGCGCCACGTTGAAACCGGCTAAACTGATACCCAACTGAGCGACCAAGGCACTGGCCACCAGCAGCAGGCAGCCTGCCACAATGACTTGCTTGGCGCCGAAGCGGGTGGCCAAATGGCCAGTAAAGAACGAGGGTAAAAACATCGCCACCACGTGCCACTGAATGGTCATTGAAACGTGGTTAAAGTGGTGCCCCGCCCCCGCCATGGCGAGCGGTGTGGCGGTCATGGCCAGATTCATTACGCCGTACCCGACCATTGCCGCGCTCACCGCCACAATAAATCCAGGCTGGCGGAGTATCTTACCCAGCGGCAGTGCGGTGCCTTCACCGTGGGTGCGGGATGCAGGCGGCAGTTGCGTCAGCATCAGCACCACTAATGCCAGTGCGTAGAGCGCTGCCAAGCCCACAAAGCTGCCCAGAAACGGCACCTCACCCAGCTCACGGCTCACCCTGGCCAACCACGGCCCGGCAAACGCAGCCAGCACACCGCCCCCCATCACCAAACCAATCGCCCGGTCACGCATCGGCGTAGGGGCAGCTTCCACTGCGGCAAAGCGATAGAGCTGACCAAAGCCAATGCCGATACCAATCAGCCAGGTTGCCAGCAAAAACAGCCCAAAGCGCTCGCCGATCAGCGCCTGCACGGCGAGCAGTGCGCCCACCAGTCCCACAAGGTTGCCCAGTATAAAGCCGCGCTTCCGGCCCAGCCTGGCCATAATTAACGAGGCGGGAATGGTGGCACACATCAGCCCCAGCCACTGGGTGGCGACCGGCGCGGTCGACCAGGACGCACTTGGCGCCAAAGACGCCCCAATCAGAGGCGAAACGGCAATCAGTAAGACATTACCGGTAACCAGTAGCGCCTGGCAGAGCGACAATAGGGTGACGGTTAAAGGCATGAAACGCTCTCCTGAATAGAATCATCTGTATGGGAAGACGCAAAGCGCTGGCGATATACCGAGGGTGATACGCCGTAGTAGCGCTGAAACTGGCGGCGCAGTTGCTCCGCGCCGCCCAGCCGCCAACGTTGTGCCAGGCGCTCGAGGGATACGTTTTCGCGCCCGTTGAGCAGCGCCAAGCGCGCTTGCTCAAGGCGTAGTTGGGTTAGATAAGCAGCGGGGGTGGTATTTAAGTAGCGCCTAAATAACCGGGTTAAATGGCGCGGGGAGACCGCCATCAGGTCGGCCATGCTCTCAAGCCCGTGATCTACGCTGGGGTCGGCGTGGAGTTGATCCAGCAAGCGGCGGAGCGGCCCCGCCTCTTGTTGGTGTCGCAGTATCTCGCTGAACTGCGACTGCCCACCAGGGCGCTGCAAAAACACCACTAGCTCACGGGCCACTCGACCGGCCAGATCAGCACCGTGATCTGCCTCTACCAGCGAAAGCGCCAAATCAATCCCCGCCGTTACACCGGCGCTGGTGTAGCGGCCGTTGCTTTCGATATAGAGTGCATCGGGCTCGACGCTTAGTGCGGGGTACTCATCTGCCAGTTGAGGTGCATGGCGCCAGTGAGTGGTGACGCGGCAGCCATCCAGCAACCCTGCAGCGGCTAACAAAAAAGCCCCGGAGCAGATAGAGCCGAGCCGCCTCACCTCTGGGGCGACCTCACAAAGCACCTGCTTCACTGCGGCTATTTCACGCTGCTGCATCACGCCGCTGCCGCCCGCCACCAACAGCGTATCCAGGGGCAGTAAATGAGTAAGTTGATGGTAGGTGTGCGTAGCATGTACGGCTAGGCCGCCGTTGGTGACAACCGGGCCGACGGCATCGGCGACCAGGGTCAACTGATACAACGGCTGGGGGCTTAGCGCATTGGCGCTGGCAAACACCTGCCAGGGGCCGCTGACATCCAGCAGTTGGCAGTTGGGGTAGGCAAATAGAGCAACATGGCGAGTCACAGTCTCTCTCCGCTAACGGGGAATCGAAGCATTAGAGAGAGTGTCAGCGCTGCACCCAATGTCGGCAAGGACTATTACCCCACCGATATGGACATCTTTATAAAAAGCAGTACATTCGGATCAGCCCGTTCTCTCTAACGGTGACTCCATCCTGCGTACACTGGAAACGAAATCGCTAAAGCGCTCGCCTTGAATCAATACATGGTCGCTCAGTGCTTGCTGGGCCGCCACAGAGTCACCCCGCTCAATAGCCTCGACGATGGTTTGGTGCTCGCTGAGGGAATTATTGACCCGCTGGCGCACTTGGAGCTGCAAGCGCCGGTAAGGCTTTAAACGTTGTTTAAGTTGGCGCGCTTCGCTGGCCAAAAAAGTGTTGTGGCTAGCGGTGTAGATACAGTCGTGAAAGCCTTCGTTTTCGTAGTAATACTCGTCGCTGTCGCCGGCCTGGGCCGCTGCTTCGCAGCGCTGATGCGCTTCGCGTAACGCGGCCAGCTCTGATTCGGTAATCCGGCGCGCCGCCAAGCGGCCGCACATGCCTTCAAGCTCCGCCATCACCTCAAACATCTCGATCAGTTGATCAATCCCCACTTTCGCAACGAAGGTGCCCTTCTTCGGGGAAACGGTGACCAAGCCGCTGGCGACCAACTGTTGAAAGGCTTCGCGCACAGGCGTTCGCGAAACCTGAAACTCGCGCCCCAAGGCCTCTGGATCCAGGCGCTCTCCCGGTAAACGGCGGCCATTGATGATGTCATCCTCAAGAGAATCTCTTAATCGCTGAGCATTGGATCGCTTGGTGCCGGTCATCTTTTACCTCCTTGGATCGCGGCTCGTCTTAGCCGTTTTAATGCTGTCATACAGTTGACATTAGCATACATAGCGCCTATTGATATATATATCAGCTCGACTGATAGATACATATAGCCCATCCAAACACACAACAACAACTGTTGGAGACGCCTCATGCAACGCTATTTGATCTCAACTGCTGCCGCTCTCGGTCTCGCCATTGCCGCTTCCCACGCCTCTGCCGATACCGTGCTACGCGCGTCGCATCAATTCCCGGGGGGCAGGGAGATGTTCGCGACGAAATGGTGCAAATGATGGCCCGCAAAGTAGCCGATGCGGATGTAGGGCTGACCATAGAAGTTTATCCGGGCCAATCGCTGTTCAAAGCGCGTGAACAGTGGGGCGCTATCGCTCGTGGTCGCCTCGATATCACCTCTCTACCGCTGGACTACGCTAGTGGTCGGCATCCAGAGTTTTCGGCTACGCTGATGCCGGGCTTAGTGCGTAATCAGGCCCATGCTCAACGCCTGAATGACTCTGAATATATGGACATGATTAAAGAAGTCATTCGCGAAGGCGGCGCTCGAGTACTTGCAGATGCCTGGTTATCCGGTCTTTGCATCTAGCGAACAGTGCGTTACCTCCCCGGATACCGTCGAGGGCCAAAATTTCCGTGCTGCCGGACCTGCATTTGAACAAATGCTTGAGGCCGCTGGCGCCTCCATTGCCTCCATGCCCTCTTCGGAGGTGTATACCGCCATGCAAACAGGTGTGCTGGATGCCGCCAATACCTCGTCGATGTCGTTTATCTCTTTCCGGCTTTATGAACAGGTTGAATGCTTGACCGAGCCGGGTGACTTCGCGCTCTGGTACATGTACGAACCCATTCTTATTTCTGAGCAGGTATGGCAAGAGCTTAACGAGGAACAGCAAGCAGCGCTGATAGAAGCCGGTGAAGCCGCAGAAGCCTTCTTTGCTGAAGAGGCCGCCGCCATTGATCAGGAAATGGTCGATCTTTACGAGGAGAACGGCGTTGAGGTGGTCAGCATGAGCGAAGACGACTACAACGCCTGGCTCGATATCGCCAAGGAAACCTCCTACAAAAACTTTGCCGACAATGTTCCCAATGGCCAGGCCATTATCGATGCAGCGCTGGCCGTCGAGTAAGCAACCCATAAACGCCTAACGGCTCGGCTGCCCTTCGGGGTGGCCGTTTTCAACTGATGCTTGCTTAGCTTGGCGAAATAACCAGCTTGACGAGGGAAATATGGCACCTGCAACGACTCACAATGCCCTGGCGCGTGGGGGCATCATCGGCGGCTACATTCGCGTCATGGATAAGCTTTCGCGGCTTTCCGCCTATTTAGCCTGCGCCATGTTTATCGCTGGCGTATTAGTGATTTGCCAGATGGTATTTATTCGTTACTTGCTTGGAATGAGCACCAGTTGGCAGACCGAATTCACCATCTTTTCAGTAACGGCAGCGATGTTGATGGGTAGCCCTTATGTACTGATGACCGGCGGGCACGTGGCTATCACTATTGTGCCCGATGCGCTGGGTGGTATTACCCGCACCATCATGCGTTTGATCGCTTCGCTGTTTGGATTAGGTTTCTGTGCCGCCCTGGCGTATGCCAGCTGGGTCTATGTTTTTGAGGCACTTCACGGTGAGTGGACGACGGGTTCCGTCTGGAATCCACCGCTGTGGCCCGCCCTGCTGCCCATGGCCGTCGGCGCCACCCTGCTGTCGCTGCAATATGTAGCTGAAATTCTGCGTGGGGAGAGCTAAGCATGGATCCCATTACCTTAGGCATTATTGTCGCCATCGCGCTGATTGCGCTGATGGCCATTGGCACCCCTATCGCTTTCGCCCTGGGCGGTGTATCACTGCTGGCGCTGATCTACGACCGTGGTCTTGCTGAGCTCACCTACTTCGGGGAAACCTTTTTTGACCGCATCGCCGAGTTTGGTTTTGTCGCCATTCCGATGTTTATTCTGATGGGCGCCGCGGTGGCCTCCTCCCCCACCGGGCGCGATCTGTATCGCTCGCTGGATCTATGGATGGGCAAGCTGCCCGGCGGCTTGGCGGTTTCCAATATCGGCGCCTGCTCTATCTTTGCTGCGCTCTCGGGATCGTCACCAGCCACCTGTGCGGCAATTGGTAAAATGGGCATTCCCGAAATGCGCATGCGCGGCTACCCGGATGGCGTGGCGGCGGGCTGTATTGCCGCGGGTGGCACCCTGGGCATCCTGATTCCGCCGTCGGTCACCATGATTATCTACGGCATCTCCACCGAAACCTCTATTGGTCGACTGTTTATTGCCGGGGTGGTGCCAGGCTTTATGCTTGCAGGCCTGTTTATGATCTGGACGATGATCGCCTGCAAGATGGCCGGTGGCTATAACAACCCGATGGCGGAGTCCGTCGAACGGCTAAAGCAGAACGTTAAGCAGAATGTTGATACCAACCTGAAAGCGCTAGTGCGTGTTCTGCCTTTCCTGGGCGTGGTCGCGGGTATCCTGTTTGCCTTGTACGGCGGGGTGGCAACACCGTCAGAGGCGGCGGGTGTGGGTGCATTTCTGTGTTTGGCGCTGGCTATTTTGATCTACCGCATGTGGCAGTTGGGCCCGATAAAACTGATTATGCGCGACTCGCTGCGCGAAAGCGTGATGATCATGCTGGTGATCGCCACCGCCGAAGTGTTCGCCTATGCGCTCTCCTCGATGTTTATCACCCAAACCGTCGCCGCCGCGATTGCTGATCTGGAGATCAACCGCTGGGCGCTGATGGGGGTGATTAACCTCTTCCTGCTGGTGGCCGGTTTCTTCTGCCCCCCGTGGCCGTGATCGTGATGACCGCGCCCATTCTGTTACCTATCATCCTGGCGGCTAATTTCGACCCCTACTGGTTTGCGGTGATTTTGACCATCAACCTGGAGATCGGTCTGATCACACCGCCAGTGGGTCTCAATTTGTTCATTATTAAAGGTATCGCACCGGATATTTCGCTGCGCGACATTCTGATGGGAAGCTTGCCCTACGCGCTATGTATGGTGCTGGGTATCTTGCTGCTGTGTCTATTCCCAGGCATCGCGCTTTGGCTACCTAACTTGATCATGGGTTAAGGAGTTCGACCATGAACATGCTGTTTTTGCAGGAGCTGTTCAACAACATCACTCAGCGCGATGCACTGTTGCGGCGCCGCCATCCCGAGACTTTAACGCCCGACCATGGGCAGTTGGTTGACGCCTGCCACAAGCTGTTGGAAAGCGATGGCGAAGCCTCCAGCATCGCTCTGGCAAGCCGTGCTTTGGCGATTTATCAGCGCCTTTCGGCAGCTGAAAAAAGCAGCTTTTTTGCCCGCCTAACGGCTGACTTTGCGGCCGAGCCCGGCCCCATTGACGCGGCCTATCTGGCGTATCAAGAGGTGCGCGACAACCAATCGCTACAGCGCCTGTTTGAAGCCTGCGAGCCCCGGCGACAAGAGCTTTTCCGGCGTTTAAACCTGGCCAGCGACGGCACCTATGAGCTGGTTAAAATGCGTGAAGACCTGCTGGGGCTACTACGCGAACAGCCGGAATTAGCGCCTATCGACGACGATTTCGCCCATCTGTTCGGCTCCTGGTTTAATCGCGGCTTTTTGATGCTCAAGCGCATTGATTGGAACACCCCCGCGTCGATTCTAGAGAAGATCATCCGCTACGAAGCGGTACACGAAATTCAGGATTGGGATGATCTGCGCCGACGCCTGGATGCCCGCGATCGCCGCTGCTTTGCCTTTTTCCACCCGGCGATTGGCGACGAGCCGCTGATCTTTGTGGAAGTGGCCCTGCATAAGGGGCTGCCAAGCCGTATTCAGCCCATCCTCTCTGGCGAAAGCAGCTATAGCAAAAAAGGTATCGACGACCCCGAAGATGCCGATACAGCGGCGTTCTTCGGCATTAGCAACTGCCAGACCGGCCTGCGCGGCATCTCCTTCGGTAATTTTTTGATCAAGCAGGTGGTGCAAGAGCTCTCCCAGGAGCTGCCGCAGCTTAAATACTTCGTCACCCTCTCGCCGGTACCTGGCTTCGCCCAGTGGCTGCAGGAGCAGCGTGAGGATGAGCAGCTTCCCTCGTCGCTGCGTAAATCACTCAAAGGGCTTGAAACCCCAGAATGGCATCAGGACAAAGCGCTTGAAGAGCAGCTTAAAGCCGCGATTCGCCCACTGGCCGCCCGTTACTTGGTCGAAGAGAAGAACCGCCACGGCCTGCCGCTCAACCCGGTGGCCCGCTTTCACCTCGGCAACGGCGCTGAACTCCACCGTATTAATTGGTTGGGCGATATCTCCGAGAAAGGCTTTAAACAAGCCGCTGGACTGATGGTTAACTACCTGTATGTGTTGGACGATATCGAGCGCAATCACGAAAACTATACCGCCAAGGCGACCGTTGCTTGCTCGAATGAGGTGCGCGACCTCGCCAAACGCGCTCGCAAGCTGGCCAAAGGAGAGACCACCAAATGAGCCACAACCTATTTGAAACCTTTGCTGCCAAAATGCGCGAGCGCGCAGAGGCCGATTTTATTACTACCCGCGATGGCCGCCGCTATCGCTACGCCGATGCGCTGACCATCAGTGCGCAGCTTGCCGGCGCACTAACCGAGCTAGGCGTTAAGCAAGGCGACCGCGTTGCCGTGCAGGTGGATAAAAGTCCTGAGGCGATACTGCTTTACCTGGCCTGCCTGCGCATCGGCGGCGTCTATTTGCCCCTCAATACGGGCTATACCGGCGATGAGATTCGCTACTTTTTAAATGACGCCGAGCCCGCGTTGTTCGTTTGTCGCCCCAAGATAGAAGAGCAAGCGCTGTCGCTTGCTGCTGAAACCGGCTGTCCGGCGGTGGTCACCCTGGGCAGCGCCGCCGATGGTAGCCTGATGGAAACCGCCCAAGCGGCAGTACCAAGAGAAGACATCGTGGCACTTGGCGAACGCGACCTGGCCGCGATTCTCTATACCTCAGGCACCACTGGGCGCTCCAAAGGCGCCATGCTAACGCACAAAAACCTCGCCTCTAACGCCAAGACCCTGGCCAAAGCGTGGCACTTCAGCGCTGATGACCGGCTGATTCATGCGCTGCCGATCTTCCACACCCACGGCTTATTCGTCGCCTGCAACGTCACTTTGATGGCGGGCGCCAGCATGCTCTTCCTGCCTAAGTTCGATGCCGATGTCATTTTTGAAGAGTTGCCCCGTGGCACTGTGATGATGGGCGTTCCTACCTTCTATACGCGCTTGGTTCAGGACGAACGACTGACCCCAGAAGCTACCGCCAACATGCGGCTGTTCGTTTCCGGCTCCGCTCCGCTCACCGCCGAGACCCACGAGGCATTTGAAGCCAAAACGGGGCATGCGATTCTTGAGCGCTACGGCATGACTGAAACCAATATGAACCTCTCCAACCCCTATGACGGTGCCCGCCGAGCAGGCACTGTGGGCATGCCGCTACCCGGTGTGGAGATGCGCATTACCAACCGAGAAACTGGCGCGGAGGTGCCGTTTGAGATTGGCATGCTGCAGATTCGCGGCCCGAATGTCTTTATCGGCTACTGGCGAATGCCCGAAAAGACCCGCGAAGAGCTGTTAGACGACGGCTTTTTCATTACCGGCGATCTCGCCATGGTCGACGAGCAGGGCTATGTGCATATTGTTGGCCGTGACAAGGATCTGGTGATTTCCGGCGGCTACAACGTTTACCCCAAAGAGGTGGAGCAGGTGATCGACGAGCTTGATCAAGTCGCCGAATCCGCAGTGATCGGTCTACCGCACCCTGACTTTGGCGAAGGCGTTACCGCAGTGGTGGTTCGCCAGCAAGGCGCTGATCTTGGAGAAAACCAGCTTGAAGAGGAGAAAGTAATCACCCATTTAGATGGTCGGCTAGCTAAGTATAAGCAGCCCAAGCGGGTCTTCTTTGTCGATGAATTGCCGCGCAATACCATGGGCAAAGTACAGAAAAATGAACTGCGCAAACGGTTCAACGACACCTACCAAACGCCTTAGTCGCCATTCCTAAGCGTTACCCACCCCTAAATGTTTGCCCCAACTCTTTCACCTGACACGATAAGGAAAGAGGCGGGGCGTTTTTTTGCGAAAAGGAACCATTTGCTCTACTAAATGTTAAGGTAAGGTCACTTAACGAACGATGGAGCAGATCGCCTTGACTACGCCTACCGTTACCAACGGCATCACCGCCAGCGAGCTATATAAATTAGTTCGCCAGCCGGCATCCAACAACGCTACAGAGGCCCCCCTTGAGTGGCCCGAGGGCACGATCAGCCTGGATGAGACGAATCAGACCCTGATCTGGGAGCTAAACGACTACGGCAACTTGCCGATTACCCTCTCGCGCAGCGAAAATGAGTGGGTCGCCATGGCGCCCATTGTGGCCGTAGATAGCGTCAACAATACCGCTGAGCTCAACGAAGTGCTGTTGCGCCAGGGCATTTCGTTACCGCTGGCTTCCGTGGGCATTGTCGAAATCGACGGTCACGACTTTTATGTGGCTTACGGACAGCTGTTTGGCGACTCAAAGCTTGAATCGATTTGTGCCGAGCTACACGCCACGGCCAGCGCGGCCATGGACGTCGCCGAACTGATTCAAACGCACTTTGCCTAAGCCTAACAGGGGTTATCGAAAACAGAGTTAATCGGTCATCGCCACTAACATGCACACTGAAACAGTGGCGCTTTATTTAAAGATATTCTTAAGAAGAGACACTTATATGTTAAGCAAAATTATGACTGCCCTGCGTGGCAAAGCGAATGAAACCGGTCAAGCCGTGGTGGATTCCCAAGCACTGCGCATTTTAGACCAGGAAATCCGCGACTCGGAAAACCACCTGAGCCAATCTAAAACCGAACTCACCCGCCTGATGGGCCAGCGCCAGCTAAACAGCAATAAAGCTGACGCCCTGGAAAGCAAAATCGCCGAACTGGAAAAAAGCGCTGAGGCCGCGCTGGATAAAGGTGAAGAAGCGCTAGCCGTGGAAGTGGCTGAACGCATGGTGGCGCTGCAGGATGACCTGGAAGCGGAGCGCGCTATTGTCAGCGAGTACGACGCCAGCATCGAAAAACTACGCGGCGCGATTCGCGGCACCGACAATCAGCTTCGCCAACTCAAGCAGCAGGTGAGCGTCGTTAAGGCGACTGAGTCAGCACAAAAAGCCCAATCTGCCGTCGCGGCTCGCCACTCAGGCCAGAACAGCGCCATGAGCAGCGCCATGGAGTCACTGGAGCGCATCAAAGAGCGCCAGCAGCTTAATTCAGCGCAAATGCAAGCCGCTGACGACATGGCCGCAGAAGAGAGCGGCAGCTCGCTTGAAGCACGCCTGAAAGCAGCCGGGTGGGTGGCCAGAATCGCAAAGCACGACGTGTTAGCGCGCCTGAAAGCGAAGAAAAACGCCGCACAGGAATAAGCGTTAAGAGCAAATCAGCGTTTAAATTTATTAGGGAGCCAGGCCATGTTTAACACCCTCAAGGCACTTTTTCGCGCTACTACGGAGAAGCCACCCGAGCCTAACGAAGGCCGCCCGGTGGCCGCTGGCCTGCCTATGAGTATCAGCCAGGAAGACCTTGAGGGCCTACGCCTGGATGGGCGCGTCAATATTAAGCTGATCGGCCTGCGCGCCCACCCCGATGCGCTGTTTCGCTGGAACGACGATGCCTACCATCATATAGCTGCCGTGGGGCACGTCGATCTTGGTCAAGGAGCGCACTTGGTGCGCTTCTATCTGGATAACGACACCTGGCTGCAGGCCAATATTGAGAACGGTCAGGTGCTTGAATATAAGCTGTTCGACTTTTACCGTGTTGCCCATCTCTCGGATGCCGAATTTGATAATTTGATAAACGGTGAAGATAAACAGCCCGACAGCATCGGCGCCCAAACCATCGCGCTCACCTCAACCACTGAGGAGGCGCGCAGTTGCACCTATCAGCGAGTGTGGGGGAATGGTGACAGCCTGTGGTCGCCGCCGGTGGTTTTCGAAGAGCAGGTAATGACCACCGAGAGCGTGTCGGCGCGCCATGTGACCCACCATGCCATGCTCTATGAGCGTACCATCGAAGGCGCTGAGCGTATGGAGTACTTACTGCTGAGCGCAGAAAGCGATGGCGAAGGCAGCTTTATGGTGGTGCACAACGTGGGGTAGATGTGGCCTCCGTCGATATCGACGCTGTTTGACCCGCAAGTCTATTTTTAAGCTACTGAAAAGGAAGCAACCACCATGGTGAATTACCTCTACGGCCTGCCATCATTTATCGCCTATCTAGTCACGGCGATTATCCTGCTCGCCGCCTTTATGTACTGCTACAGCCGGATTACCCCGCACCACGAGTGGACGCTGATTCGCGAAGGTAATGCGGCCGCTGCTTCTGCCTATGGCGGCTCCATTTTAGGCTTCACCATTCCGCTGTACAGCGCGATGGCAAACTCCATTAGCTTCATCGATTTTGTGCTCTGGGGCATTGTCGCCTTTATCGTTCAGCTGGCCACCTTCTTTGGCGTTAAGTTGTTTCTGCGCAAGCAGGGCGAAAGCCTGTCTCAGCACATTACCGAAGGCCACCAGGCCTACGGCATTTTAATGGCCAGCGTGGCCGTGGCAGTCGGCTTACTCAACGCCGCTTCGATGACTTGGTAACGACGTGGTAAAGGAGAGCCTGCATGTCAAAACCGATAGTACCCCTCATTTGCCGCGCCGCAAGCGCAGCGGGCGCTTGTCACTGGCAATGATGGGCGCCAGCGCCTTTGGTCTTACCGCCTGTGGCCAACCGCCCCAGGAAGAGCAAATCCCGTATAGAGTTCGACCAGCCGCGCAGCTTTCAAAGCGTTGAAGATTGCGTTGCGGAGAATGTCTATACCCGTAGCGCCTGCGAAGATGCTTCGAAGCCTCATTAAAAGAGGTGCCGCGCTATAGCACCCTGGAGGAGTGCGAAGCGGAGAATGGTGAAGGCGCTTGTACCGCGCCGACCGAAGAGCAGTCTCAAGCGGCTACGGGTAGCACCGGCGGCAGCTGGTTCATGCCTGCCATGATGGGTTATATGGTCGGCAGCATGATGTCCAACACCAATCGTGGACGCTCCTTCGAGCGGGTGTATCAGGAGCCGGTGTACCGCAATCGCCAGAACCAGGGCAACTGGAACACGGCCTCTAGCCAGGCGACTCAGCGCGTCACTCAGCGTAACGATGCCATGCGTAGCTCAGTGGCTCAGAACCGCCAAGCCGCGTCTCAGCGCCGAGGCTTTGGCTCACGCTCTTCTGCCCGCGGCGGCTGGGGCTCATAACCCCCAGGCAAATATTACTATGCTGCGAATCGATATCCCTGAACGAAGCAACTGGAAAGCCCTGGCTCACGAGCTGGGCTTTCATTTTCATACCATCGACGGGGAGCCTTACTGGAAGAGGACGCCTACTACCAGTTCAGCCTAGAGCAGGTAGAGCGAGATATCGAAGCGCCTACCGAGGAAGTGCATGAAATGTGCATGGAGCTGGTGGACAAGGTTTGCCACTCCAATGCGCTTATGCAGCGTCTGGCGTTGCCTGAACACATGTGGGACAGCATCCATAATTCCTGGAAGTCGGGTCAGCCGCACCTCTACGGACGAATGGATTTTGCCTATTCAGGCGATGGCCCGGCGAAACTGCTGGAGCTCAACTACGACACCCTACCTCGCTCTACGAAGCGGGCTTTTTTCAGTGGGTGTGGCTTGAGCAAGCCATCCAGCAAGGCATCCTGCCGCGCCATGCGGATCAGTACAACTCTATTCAAGAGCGCCTGATCAATGCCATGGCGCACCTTGGCGATCGCATTGAAGCGCGTACACTCTATTTCTCCTGCATCAAAGATAATGCTGAAGAGCGCGCCACCGTGCACTACCTGCAGGATGTGGCGGTGCAGGCGGGCTCAAGCGCCTTTTATCTACACGAGGATATTGGCCTACAAACCGGGGCAGAGCACTTTGTTGACCTTGATGACCAGCCTATCCACGCCCTGTTCAAACTCTACCCCTGGGAAGAGATGGCCGACGATGCGTTTGGCGAATATATCCCACAGCTAAACACCCACTGGTTTGAGCCGCCCTGGAAAGCCATTCTCTCCAACAAGGGGATTCTGCCCCTTTTATGGAGCACTTTAAAGGCCACCCCAATCTACTACCGGCGTTTTTTGAGGATGCCAATAGCCCACCACTGCCTGCGGGCTGGGTGCGTAAACCGTTCTTCTCCCGGGAAGGCAGCAATGTGGAGCTAATCACTCCAACTGGCCAGCGGGAGGCCGTGGACGGCCCCTATACCGACAGCCCATGGATTCGGCAGGCTTACCACCCGATGCCGCGCTTTGGTAATAACCACGCCTTAATTGGCAGTTGGGTAGTGGGCGACCGCGCCTGCGGCATGGGCATTCGTGAAGACGTTGGTCGCATCACCAAAGACTCCTCCTGCTTTGTGCCCCACGCGATCGTGTAAGCACAAGTACCAAAATACACTTATTACAGGCTAGCCAGTCCTCACAAAAAAAGCTGAAATCGTTGCCACTACCCTAAGTAGAGTGGTAAGTATCACTCTACTTCTAACCCTGAGCGCTATTGAGCAGCGTCGTTAGGGCCACCGTCTACTTTGGAGCAACGGCGAACATGATGGCGCGCTGGAAATCCCTACCTTTACGGCTTCGTCTATTTCTCTCTTTTGGGACAGTCTTAGCATTCGCGATGCTTTTGGCGCTCTATCTTCAAGCGCGTTCACACAGCCAAGCGCGGCTGGATAACCTGCTTAATCAAGAGCTACCGGCACAGGTCAAAGGGCTGGCAGCGCATATAAACCTCAGCCTTAGCCAGGATCTTGCCATTTCCGAAAGCTTGGCCAATAGCTACTTTATTGAGCAGTGGGTTCGCGAAGGCCTACCGGAAGAGCGACAAAACGACATTGCGGCGTATCTAGCGCGTCTTATGGAGCAGTTAGACACCGAGCTGCTGTTTATCGCCGCTCAACACCAGGGTCGGGGCTACTATTTCCAGCTGCGCAACGGTGAATTTCTGCAGCGCATTATCCAGCCCCCCGGCAGCGAAGATGACTGGTACTACCACTTTACTGACAGCGACAACGCTTACGAGCTAAATTTAGATAGCGACACCTTCTCACCCGACGATGCCTTTGTGTACGTCAATTATCGCAGCACGGTAAATGCCGCCAACGGTCGACCGCTGGTCGTGGCCGGTGCGGGGCTTGATCTCTCCCAAATGGCCAGTTTGATTGATGACTTTCGCTTAGGCGGTAGCGGACACGCTTCGCTGCTCAGCGCCGAGGGTGAGCTGCTTGTTCGCAGCGGCGAAGCCAAGCGTAGTGATGAATCAGCTCCTACTGTCGCAACAGCCACCGAGGCCTTACCAGAGCAAGCGTCGCAGCGTTTGCTGCAAAACGAGCAGCTACAGGTGCATGAAGCGACCCGTGACGGTCAAGAAGTGTTGGTCAGCACGATCTGGCTCCCCGAGCTGCAGCGCTACCTAATGGTGGAAGTCGATAAAAAGGCGTACCTGGCGTCCACCCACGAGCGCTTCCTGGAGTCCAGCGGTATAGGGCTGCTCATTCTGCTCGTTGGGCTGCTGGTACTCTACCCGCTGACTGGCAGCCTCATCCGCCCGCTGATTGATTTCCAGCGCCAGTTGAAAGACATCACCTACAGCCTGGATCTTTCGCGGCGGGTCAGCACCGATGACAAAGCCGAACTTGGCGACTTAGCCAACCAAACCAACGAGCTCCTTGAGCGCCTCTCCCGCGCTATTGCGGCAGTGGCCAAAAACGCTCAGGCACTAACGCAAGTCGCTGACCGGCTGGCGAAAACCGCCGGGCTTTCCGGTGTGCACGGTAGCGATATCGATCATGAAGCAAGCCAAACCATGGCCGCAGCGGTCGAGGAAATGGCCTCTTCGGTAGCGGAAATAACTTCCACCATGGAAGAACTCTCTACCTCATCAACCCAAATTGCCGATCACTCTCAGTCGGTGGTCGACGTTGCCAATCAGACGCTGGAGCGCAGCCGGAAAGGCAGTTCGGCCATGCAGCTGCTACAGTCAAAAATGCAGGATATCCGTAGCGACAGCGAACAGAGCCTGACAGAGATCATGACGCTGGGGGCGAAATCCAAACAGATCAACAAGGTTATGGAGCTGATCAACACCCTGGCCGCTCAGACCAAGCTGATCGCTTTTAATGCCGCCTTGGAAGCTTCAAGCGCAGGGGAATCGGGCCGCCGCTTTTCGGTTGTCGCCAGTGAGATACGCCGCTTGGCTGACAGCGTGACCGACTCAACCCAAGAGATTGAAGCGCATACCGATGATATCCAGACGGCGATTAATCGCTTGGTGGTGGCCTCTGAAAAAGGTGCCTCCTCAATCGAGCAGGGCGTTGAGGCAAGCATGAGTACCGCCCAGGATCTGGAGGCGCTGCTCAAGGCGGCGAGTCAAACCAGCAGCGCGGCCCAGCAGATATCGCTCTCCACACAGCAGCAAAAAACCGCCAGCAGCCAGGTGGTGATGGCCCTACGCGATATCGATACGGCCAGTTCTCGCAACGCACACTCAGTGCGCAGTATTACCGATATTAGCCAGGACATGATCCATATGTCGGCTGAGCTTAACGCGCTGGTGCAGGAGTTCACCCTAACAAATAAAAATCGCTGATAAGGATACCGGATGAGTGTAATTCGGGTAGTCATTGCCGACGACAGCCAGGTAGCCCGCGACGTGCTACGCGATATCCTCAGCCGGGACGATGATATTGAGATCGTGGGGGAAGCCACTAATGGTCGTGAAGCGGTGGAACTGGCCAAGCGCCTTGCGCCGCAGCTGATCACCATGGATCTCAACATGCCAGTGATGGACGGCTTGTCCGCGATCGAAGAGATCATGTACAGCAAAGGAGTGCCCATTCTGGTAGTCAGCGACCGCTCCGATGCGCAAACGGCCTATCAAGCCCTTGAGGTAGGCGCGTTGGAGGTCATGCCTAAACCCACTCTGGAAGGAGTCGATGCCGAACGCTTGCTGGAGCGTGTACGCCTGCTTTCCGGCGTGGCGGTCATCACTCGTCTACGTCGACGCGGCTTAGCACCTACCCCCTCTCCTCCGATACCGACGTTTACTGTAACGCCACGGGGGGTACCGCGTAACTTCCAGCACGTGGTCGCGATCGCCTGCTCAACCGGCGGCCCACAAGCCTTAGTGCGGGTGCTGCGGAGGCTACCCAGCGGGTTTCCGGCCCCCATTGTGATCGCCCAGCACATCAGTCATGGATTTATTGATGGTATGGCGCAATGGCTGGCATCCCTTTGCACTATGCCGGTTAGCGTGGGCCAAGAGGGCGAACGGCTACGCCCTGGGCATATTTACCTATCACCTTCCGAGCGTGATTTATGTGTATCCTCCCGCCACCGCTTCCAGCTTCAACCCAGTCCTGAATGCTCCCTGTACCACCCCTGTTGCGATGTGCTGCTGCACAGTGTCGCGGAGGTCTACGGCAGCGATGCGATTGGTATTATTTTGACCGGCATGGGCCGCGATGGAGTAAATGGCATGCGGGCGATACATCGCGCAGGCGGAACCACCTTCGCGCAAGATGAAGCCAGCTCGGTGATTTATGGCATGAATCAGGAAGCCGTCAAAGCAGGCGTCATACAGTATGAATTACCGCTCGACAGCCTTCCGGATCGGCTGCTACGCGATGTCCATGGCTGCATGGATAGCCGACCGGAGCCTCTGGCATGAGTGCGTTTGCTCCCTTCAAAGCTCTGGTGCATCAACGCTGCGGTTTACACCTAGATGGCTTGGCCGAAGCCCGGCTATTCCGAGCAGTAGCCAGCTTACAGGCCTCCACGGGGCTAACCGACATCACTCAGCTCCTCAAGCAATTAAGCCACGACCCGGCGCTATTCGATCAATTTGTCAGCCAGTTAACGGTCAACGAAACCTATTTTTTTCGCGAACCTGACGCCCTGGACTGGCTGGTCAACACCTATTTACCGCAACGCCTAACGACAGAGCAGCCGCCGCTCTCTATCTTCAGCGCGGGCTGCTCTTCCGGTGAGGAGCCCTATAGCGTAGCGATGATGCTGTTTGAGCGCTTTGGCGAGCGGGCCAAAGCGCTGTTTACTCTTACCGGCGGCGACCTGGATCACCAAGTTCTCGCCAAGGCACGCCAGGCAGTTTATGGCGGCATGGCGTTTCGCGCCCTCTCCCCCGCCTTCAAAAAGCGTTACTTCAGCCCCCACAAGGGGCGCTACAAGCTTCACGAACCGCTGCGCCAATGGGTAACCTTTCGGCCGTTTAACCTGTTAAACGCCAACGAAGACAGCCCCGTCGGCCCCTTTGATGTAATTCTGTTTCGCAATGTCTCGATCTACTTTGACCAGCAGACGCGGCGCCATATCCATCAGCAACTTAGCCAGTTGCTGGCCCCCAATGGCATTTTACTCTGCGGCGTCACCGAAACCCTGGGTAACGATCTCGGCGTGTTTGAATTGACCGAAGCTCAGGGCGTATTTTACTTTCGCCATGCAGAGCAACCCGCGATAGTGCCAGAGACGCCCCTTCAGCCCTCATTACTTGCGATGGACAACATGGCTGAAGACAGTATTAGCGTTGCTGAGAGCGCAAATAAACAGCTAGCGTTAGACAACTGCACTGATGTGACACCCCAGGCGCCACGTCAGCATGCAACGGAAAAAGAGCCAACGGACAGCATTAGCCACCAACTGCACACCGCCCATCGGTTGCTTAACCAAAATGCGTTTGACGACGCCGCTACGCTGCTTGAGGTGCTGCTTAAGCAACAGCCGTGGTCGATCGATGCGCTGGTGCTGGCCGGGTTGGTCGCCCGCTGGCAGCAGCGGCCCCAGCTCGCCTACGAGCATTTTAAGCGGGCCATTTACGTCGCCCCGGAGTGTTGGCCGGCCCATTTCTACTTAGCTGAACTTTATCGCCAAGGCGAACTGGCCGACAAGCCATTACAGCGCAAGCAGCGCTATGCTGCGGTGGTTCGTTTGCTGACCACTGCGCCCACCTCTGATGGAGGGCTAGACACCATCACCCCACCACTACCGCCAGGCGATGCGCGCTTTCTAGCCGAACGTTATTTAGACGCGGTGAACCTAACACTGGCATCAACCAGTACCACCCAGGGAGTGGGTTAATTATGGCGCTGGATATTCGCCGCTTTATACAACGCTTTGTGGAAGAGGCAGCCGACCACCTGCCCCGCTTGCGAGAAGGAATTAGCGCACTGGAGCAGGGCCATGCTGATCGCGAACAGATCAACGACCTGTTCCGCGCAGCGCATACGCTGAAAGGCTCGTCGCGAATGCTTAAACTGGTGCCAATTACGGCGCTGGCACATAGCACTGAAGAGCTGCTCAGCGCTCTGCGCGACGGCACCCTAACCGCAACGCCAACGGTGACCAGCCTGCTCAGCCAGGCGGTTGACGGTCTTGCTGACTTAGTCAGTCGACTCGCCGAAGGAGCGACAGGTGACGACCTACCCGCGGCTGATGAGGCGCTATGTAGCGCCCTGGAAGCGGCTGCCCTCGGTCAGGCCCCACCCCCGCCCATTACTCCCGCTGAGGCGGCGCCATCCTCTGTGCCTGCGCTACCGTCCTCCTCAACACCGCCTTCCTCCGCTGCGCTGGTGGCGGAGAGCGAACTGCGGCTCAGCGATACTGTGCGGGTTCGCCTGGATCGACTGGACGATGTTATTCGTTTGATGGGCGAAGTGCTTTCCGGCCATCATCATTTACATACCCTGGTTGACCAAGCCCGTGAGCTAAGCATCACACCTCCTGCCGAACAGCAGGGGCCTTTTCACGCCTTTCACCGTGAGCTGAAAGATAGCGTGTTAAGCCACGATTCGCTGATGAGCGACCTACACGACCGCGCACTGCAAATGCGCATGCTGCCGCTAAGCGTGGTGTTTGATCCACTCGCGCATATGTCCCGGGAATTGGCCCAGTCACTCGGCAAACAGGTCGACTGCCGGGTGCGAGGCAGCGAAATCGAACTTGATCGCCAGATGATTGATCGCCTGTCGGATCCGCTTATTCACCTGCTGCGCAATGCCTTGGATCACGGCTTAGAGCTGCCTGCCGAGCGCCAGGTAGCGGGTAAACCTCCCCGTGGGCAGTTGATTATCGAAGCCTGGCAGGATGCTGGCTGGGTGGTGGTAGAGATGCGTGACGACGGCGCGGGTATTTCGCTTGAAGCGGTACGTCAAAAAGCGCTCGCCAAGCAGTTGGTGAGCGAAGAGCAGCTCCATGCACTGAGCGAACAGGAAACGCTAGAGCTTATATTCCTGCCGGGCTTCTCTACCAAGAGCATGATTACCGACTTTTCTGGCCGCGGTGTGGGCATGGATGTGGTCAAGCGCACCGTGGTGGATGAGCTTAACGGCGACCTGCAGCTTGCCAGCGAACGCGGTAACGGCACCCGCTTTACTCTGCGCCTGCCACTCTCGTTGGCGATGATGCGGGTACTGCTGGTCAGCGTCGGCGGCGTCAACCTAGGGGTAACGGCGCCTTACGTATCAGAGTTGGTAGAGTGCTCATCACAATCATTTATTGATGCTGCGGGTCAGCGCACGCTGATTTTACGCAATGAATTTGTGCCGGTGGTATCGCTAGCCCAACTGCTTGAGCTACCAGAGACGGAGTCCGGTACTGATACCACCCTACTGCTGGTCGTCCACCAGCGGCACCAGAAGCTTGCTCTGATTATTGACTCCCTGATTGATGAACGCGATATGATCATCAAGCCACTGCCCGTACATCTGCGTTATTTACCGCTGGTCTCGGGCATGGTTTCCATGGGACGCAATGCGCTGGTAAGCCTACTCCACGTACCCGCTTTACTGGAAGTCACCCGACACAGTGCCCAACGTGCTAACGAAGAGCGTGCATCCTCCGCTCTCGCGAAACGCATTTTGGTGGTCGACGACTCACTGAATACCCGCGAAATAGAGAAAGATGTACTCGAAGCGTGGGGCTACCACGTTACCCTGGCCGAAAATGGTCGCGACGGATTAGCCAAAGCACTGGCAGAGCCGTTTGATGCCGTACTTACCGACGTTGAGATGCCGGTAATGGATGGCTTTGCGCTGACTGCCCGACTGCGCGAAAATGAGGTTTATCGTTATCGGCCAATTATTATTATCACCTCGCGGGAAAAGGAGGCTGATCGGCGACGCGGTATTGAAGTCGGTGCTGACGCTTATATCGTCAAAGGTAGCTTTGACCAAAACAATTTAGTTGAGACACTCCAGGCCCTACTGGGTTAATCACGAGTGATACTGACACGACGGTTAATGACATAGCCATTAAAGACACAACTACCATGAGGTCATGGAATGCCTATCCTGGTCGTAGACGACGATCCGCTTGCCGGGGAAATGACGGCGGCACTGCTTGAGCATCAGGGCCATGAGACGCTGCTGGCCATTGACGCGATGGAAGCCGTTGAGCAGCTAGATAATCGCAGCGATATCAAGCTGATTATCAGCGATATGCACATGCCCCTCATCAGTGGGGTAGCACTGCTGGCGATGCTGCGCGAGCAGGCTAATCACCTACCGTTTATTTTACTCACCGGAGACACGCCGGACATAACGCTTCAGCAAACACCAGGCCTGGATGCCTGTTTGCGTAAAGATGCCGAGCTGGCATCCAACCTGGAAGCCGCAGTAAAACAGGCGCTTGATGAGTAACCATCGCTAGAGGGAATGGATCACTGATGGAATGGATCGCCGCTTTCGTTCACTTACGTAGGTAGTTTGATGTCTAAGCCCGCCCCTTCGCTGCACGATAAGCTGAACCAGCTGCGTGAGCGTTTTATTGAGCAGCTTCCGTCCCGCTTAGCGCAAACCGCCGAGCTGTGGCAGCAGAGTCGCACGACGAGCGAAGAACAGGCGCGACTCGCGCCAGAGCTGCACCGTTTCTTTCATAGTTTGAAAGGAACCGGGAGGTCGCTGGGATTTGAGCGGCTTGCCCAGCTGGCGGATCAGGCGCAGGAGGCGCTCACTACCTCTCCCGCCCGCGCCGATATCGATACGTTTATCAGTCAATTGCTTCTCCTGATGGGTCACGAGCAGCAGCACCTGCGCTCCCACCAGGGTCAACAGCAAGCGCTGGCGGCCGTAAACAGCTTCGAGCTTTCCAGCCAGGTTGAGCCACTGCGCAATAAGCGCCAGCGGTTAATTTATCTGTGCGACGATGAGCCCGAGCAGGTCGATCAATTAATCCATCACCTACGCTGCTTTGGTCACGAAGTCGTTCAGTTTATCGATACAGACACATTCTTTAACGCTGTGCTCACTCGTCGCCCTGACGCGGTCATCATGGATGTGCAGTTCCCCAAGGCCAGACGGCAGGCACTGAAACCCTGACCAGCTTGAACAAGCTGACAGGCCAACCGCTTCCTGCCATCGTTTTGTCGGCCCACAGCGACTTTCATTCGCGCCTGAGTGCCGTTCGTGCAGGCTGCGGCGGCTACTTTACCAAACCGGTAAAACCGCTGGATCTGATGCTGGCAGTGGATGAACTGACCGCTCCGGCGGCAGAAGAGCCACTCAAGGTGCTAGTGGTGGATGATGAGCCCGAAGCAGCCGCTTACCACGCTCTGTTGCTTGAAGAGAGCGGAATGCTGACTCATCAGGTTCACCATCCCGCCGATGCGCTCACGGTAATGGAGCGCTTTAGCCCCGATTTACTGTTGGTCGATGTGTATATGCCGGTGTGTTCTGGGGAAGAGCTGGCATCGATTATTCGCCAGCAGCCGGAACACCTGGGTCTACCGATTATCTATCTCTCCAGTGAAACCGACAGCCAAAAGCAGATATCCGCTATGTCTGCGGGGGTTGAAGCCTTTCTCACCAAACCCGTTCAGCCCGAAGAGCTGGTCTCTGCCGTGCAACTGCGCGCCGAACGCCTGCGTCTGCTGCGCTCATTAATGACCCGCGACAGCATGACCGGGCTGTATAACCACAGCACCACCACTGAACTGATCAATAAAAACCTCGCTCAGGCGCACCGTGATAATAGCCAGCACGCCATGGCGATGATCGACATTGATCACTTCAAGCACGTCAACGACACCCACGGTCATTTGGCGGGTGACCAGGTAATTATCACCCTGGCAAGACTATTAAAGAGTCGCCTGCGTCTCTCCGATATTATCGGCCGCTACGGCGGAGAAGAGTTTGTTGTGCTGCTAAAGGGCATTAATGCCGAGAAAGCCGCCACATTGATCGATAGCCTGCGCGAGGATTTTGCACTGATTGATTTTCACACCGGTGAGGTTCGCTTTCGCTGCACCTTCAGTGCAGGCATTAGCAGCTTCCCCGCACAACCTTCTACCGAGCCGCTGCGTTTAAGCGCCGACCAAGCGCTCTACCGCGCCAAACACCAAGGTCGCAATCAGGTAGTGATATCGCCGGAGCTGGCCGATGACCGCTGAATTTCCCCGCAACGGCGAGGCAAATGACCAGCCGCCCGCTACCCAAACCCTTGACGAGGCATTAGCAGCACACGGCGATGCTGAGGCGGCGGTAGATATTGATGAGCCTACCCAACAGCTAGTGCTCTTCCGGCTCAACGGCCAGCCTTTTGCACTACCCGGCAGCGCGGTGAGTGAAATTCTATCCAGCGACCAACCCGTCTATTACGTGCCGGGACTGCCTTCCTCTACCGAAGGTGTGCTGCACCTGCGGGGCACAATCGAGTCCGTCATTAGCCTGCATCGACTACTCGGTTTACCTGCACCGGAAGGTAACAGTAAGGGGATGATTCTGTTAGTGAGCGCGGCAGGGATTACTAGCGGTGTGCGTATTGAACAGCTTGATGATGTGTGCGAGGTCACTCAAAGTATGCTGCAAGCGCCGCCAGAGACGCTTTCCGGCACGTTGCGCCCTTATGTCAGCGCGCTATGGCAGATAGATGAGCAAGAAGCGCTTGCCCTGCTTGACCCAGAGGCGCTCTTCGACGCCTACCAGCAGGGGCTCGGTTAAAGTGCCCTTGCATCGCGGCCATCATGAACAGGCCCAGGTTGCCTTGGTGCTGTTTTGCGTAGGGCCTTACCGTACCGCCTTGGAAGCGCGCCATGTGCTGGCCATGACCGATCACCCCACGGCACCGCGCACTGCCAATGCTCAAACGTTGCTTTATGAAGGTGGTGACCATGGCTCCCCACCTAACCGCTGGCTCACCCTACGCGACGCTCAAGCAGCCAGCGACAACAACAGCACTTGGCAACTGGGCGTGAGCGGTGACATAACGCTTCAGCAACTGCCGGCCAACACCCTCTACCCGCTGCCTAAACTGCTGCTTTCCCGCCGATTTTCCACGGCGCTATGCGGGTTAACCTTCGTCCAGCAACAGCTAGTACTGCTACTGGATGCCCGCAAGCTTAATCCTTAGCTTTCTCAGCCCCTGCTCTTAGCCAGCCAACCACAAACAGCTAATGGCATCGCCCTCGGCTATGTCGCTATTGGCCGGAACCACTGCAAAAGCATCGGCGTTAATACAGGATGAAAGCACCCCGGAATTCTGATCCTCAAAGGCCGTCGCCGTCACCCCGCTTGGCGTGAACTCAAGCGTTACACGCATATAGTGCTCACGTGGGCCGGTGGAGGTAGCAAACCCCGCTTTCGCGGTCACCGCTGGCAGCGATGTTAGCGCTGGACAACCAAGCATTGCGCCCAGTAAGGGACGCAAAAACAACCAGGCACCAACAAACCCCGAGACCGGATTGCCTGGCAAACCGACAAACCGCACCTGGCTGCCGTCATCGCGAGGCAAACGACCCAGTGCTAGCGGCTTACCGGGGCGGATCGCCAGCTTCCACATATCGAGCTGGCCAATCGCTTCCAGCGCAGCTTTGACATGATCCTCTTCGCCGACGCTGACGCCGCCAGTGGTGACCACCAGGTCTGCCTCAGCAGCGGCGGCCGTTAACAGTGCCACAGTGCGGGCATAGTCATCCGGAACACTAACGGTACTCACCACCTCGGCGCCAAAGTTCTCTAACAGGCGCCTAAGCATCGGCCGGTTTGAGTTGTAAAGCTGCCCCGGCTTTAGTGGCGTACCCGGATCAATAATCTCATCGCCCGTCGAAAGCAGCGCCACACAGGGGCGCCGGCGCACGCTGACCTGAGTAATCCCCTGACCTGCCAAGTGGCCAAGGGCCGCTGCTTCGAGCCGCTCACCAGCGTCTAACAGTACGCTGCCCTGGCGCACGTCACGCCCTTGGCGGCGGACATTATCACCTGCGGGAATATCCGCAGGCATCAGCGCACGATCACCGTCAACTTGTACGCGCTCCTGCATCACCACGCAGTCGGCACCGGGAGGAATCTCACCGCCGGTAAAAATACGTGCGCAGCTTCCTGGCGCAAGCGCTTTCGCCTGTGTGCCGGCGGCAATGCGTTGACTCACCGGCAGCCACTGCCCCGCATCAGCAGCGCGCAAGGCGTAGCCATCCATCGCGCTATTATCGAAGGGTGGTACATCCAGCTGTGCGGTGACGGCTTGGGCCAACACACGCCCGGCAGCGGCTTCCAGCGGAACACTCTCGACGCCTATTACGCTGACGTCTGCCAGTAGCGCCTCAAGCGCGGCTGATATTGGCTGCAAGTCACTCATGCTGACCTCGGCCAGGGATGACCAGGTTGGCGAGCATGAACTGGGTATTATGAAGTGATGGCATAGTCGTCTCTAAAACAGAAAAATCGGGGTCGTTAACCTTAAAGAGTAGATTAGCGCTGTAGATAGAATGCCACGATCAACGTTCAGAAACAGCCCGTAGTGGTTACATCTAGCTAGACGACTAGTCAGTTCTATATAAGCTGGCTAAGGCGTTACTGTCGCACCTCGTTGAGAATTTCTTCTGCTACATCGACCCTTACCTTACCAAGCTTCACCAACGCGTCGGCTACTTTCTCAATCTCGTCACCAACCGCACCTGCCATGACCGCAATATTTTTCGCATGGAGTGCCATATGACCCTTTTGGATGCCCGTCGTCGCTAGTGCTTTGAGTGCAGCGAAGTTCTGAGCCAAACCGACTGCAGCAATAGTGCAGGCAAGCCGTTCGGCAGTCGTTATGTTCATTATATCCAGCGCAATACGCGCTGTAGGGTGAGAGCGCGTGGCTCCACCAATTAAGCCTACCGCCAAAGGCATTTCAATAGTGCCGGTCAGGTTTCCGTCAGCATCGGCTTCCCATCGTGTTAATGAGCTGTACTGCCCTGTACGGGCAGCATAAGCATGGGCTCCCGCCTCTACGGCCCGACAATCATTTCCAGTTGCCAGTACCACAGCACTTACCCCATTCATGATGCCTTTGTTATGCGTGGCTGCGCGATAAGGGTCAATATCGGCGAAGTCATAGGCGGCCAATATGCCATCACGAACCTCTGCACCACCAATTTCGTCCAAAGCCCAAGTAGCCCGTGCTCTCGCTAACCGACGATCCGCCAAGTTGGACAAAATACGCAGATAGGTCTTCCCTCCCGTCCATTTTGCAATATGGGGGGCTACGGCTTCCGCCATGGAATTCACTGCGTTAGCGCCCATTGCATCACGAGTATCGACAATCAGATGGGTGACCACCATTGGCCCAGTGCGTCCTTTCAGAACACGCACCTCCATATCACGGAACCCGCCGCCGTGTTTAAGCAAGACCGGATCTGTTTCATCACATATCAACTGAACGTCCGACTTATGCTCTAGTATCTGCAAACGAGCGAATTCAGGATTCGGAACACCCAGCAACTGAACCTGGGCAATCATGTGAGAATTCGACATGTCTGTCTTAAAACCGCCGGTTGAACGGCACTGACGGGCTGCGTTACAGACAGCAGCTACCACCGAAGACTCCTCTGTCGCCATGGGCACTAGGACATCATGCCCATCTACCAGCATATTGGTCGCCACACCCAAAGGAATGTTCATGGTGCCAATGACATTCTCGATCATGGAGTCGGCTGTGGCTGAATCCAGGTTGCCCGTGTTACCCAGGTGCCTGACAACATCCTCGCTCAACCCAGTGACTTCCACTACCTTTTGTAGCCGCTCTTCAGGTGACATTTTGTGCAACCCTGGAATACGAGAAGTCGTTGTAGTCATTGTTTTTATCTCCTTTTTTAAGAGCGTACTTTCTGTGAAAGTTGTTCAGGCAGCCAAGTAACGATTTCGGGAAAAAGCATAAATAAAATTAATGCAATGAGCTGCAAAACTAAGAAGGGTACGATGGCCCGGTATACAGTTCCCATACCAATATCAGGTGGCAGTACTCCCTTTATGTAAAAAAGCGTGTAGCCAAAAGGAGGGGTGATATAACCCATCTGAGCAGTAATAAGGAAAAGCACTCCGAACCAGACCGGATCAAATTGAAAGGCGTTTATGATAGGTAAGAAGACAGGCACACATAAAAGGATGATGCCAATTTCATCCAGGAATAACCCAAGGAAGACTAAAACCAGCATCATGGAAAGCAGTACTAACCAGCGATTCATTTCAAGGTCTTGAATGAATTGTAGAAGCGAGTCCGCCCCGCCAGTGCCGGTGAAGATGGATACAAATATCTTCGCCCCAATCGTGATCCACATAATCATAGTGGTCACACGCAAGGTATCCATAGATGCAGCAGATAAGTTTTTAAATGTCAGCTGCTTCTGAAAGGCCGCTGAAATCAACGCCCCAACAACACCCACTGCTGCTGCCTCGGTGGGCGTGGCAATACCTGCATAGATACTACCCAGCACGGATAAAACAATCAGTACTGGTAGTATCAGAGCTTTAAGAGAACTCAACATCTCCCCTAGGTTTGTCTGCTCTCCAGACTGCCGAGGAGCTAGGTTTGGCTGGATAATTGCTCTCAGAATAATATAAAAAATATACAGTCCTGCCAGTATTATTCCTGGAACAATACCGGCAGCAAACATTTTGCCAACTGATATCTGGGCAGTAGAAGCATATACAATCGTAATAATTGAGGGAGGAATCAGAATGCCTAATGTACCTCCTGCACAGATTGTGCCCAGTGCTAATCGCTGGTCATAACCGCGCTGTAGCATAGATGGCAATGCGAGGATGCCCATTGCCGCAACAGCCGCCCCAACAATGCCGGTCATCGCCGCCATCACCGTACAGATCGCCACGGTACCGACGGCCAATCCTCCCGGCAAACGTCGGAACCAGAGCTCCATTGCACGATATAACGCTTCAATAATACCTGAGCGCTGAAGCACGCTTGCCATCAGCACATAGAGTGGGATAGCCAGCAAGATGTCTGATGTCATTGCATCAAAGGTTTGGAGAACGGTCAGCACTAGTGCATCAGCTCCCCACAGTATGACTGTGAATAAAATTGCCAAAAATGCCAGTACAAATGCTAAAGGCATCCCGCTGAGCAACAATACCAACAGTGAGACAAACATCATTGAAAGGACAAGAGTAGAACTCATGCTTTCACCTCTTGACCTTGAATACGCTTAACTGCCCAAATAATTTCAGCCAGCGCTTGCATGAGAAGCAATAAAAAGCGATCGGAATAAGCGCTTTCACCGGCCAGACGGGGGGATTCCAAGAGGTAAATGAAGTTTCACCACTTGCGTAGGCATTCAGCGCTATAGGTAGGCTCTGATCTATAAAAATCACCGTTACTACAACAATCAGCGCATATGTTAGACAGTCTACTAAGCCTGCCAACTTAAACGGCAGTTTACGGTAAAGTATGTCAACGTTGACGTGTCCAGCAGTATGTAGAATATAAGGGCCAGCCAGTAAGAAGTAAGGGCCAAATAATAGTGTCGCAAGCTCCATAGCCCAGGTAGTGGGTGCATTGAAAAAATAGCGGGACACTACTTCGTAGCTGATGACGGCCACCATAATGAAGACAAAAGCCGATACAACCGTGGCCACCCAACGGTTAAGAGCCGTTATAAGGCGGCAGTAGCCAAGAAGAACAGCCATAATTGAACCTCGATGGGAAGGCAATCCGGCCTATTACCGGATTGCCAGCGCGCGGAACCGTAAGGTAGGAACTCAGTCAATCAAGCCAAGTTCTTGCATGAATTCGATTTGGCTATTGAGAATTTCGTTAGCCAATTCGTCATCTCCAGCCGCTCTCCTCCATGCATTCATCGCGGTCGGGCGCCCTTCTGCAATGAGGTCGGGGCTCAAATGGGTGATCTGTACGCCTTGCGCTTCGAACTCTTCGAGAGCAACAGTATCCTGGGCAAGGATGTGCTGCCGTAAAGAAGACGAAATCTCACGGGCAGCCACTTCCAAGGCCGCTTTGTAAGAGTCAGGTAAACTATCGTAAGCCGCTTGGTTCGCTACATAACTGGTAGCTGTCGTGGGTTGGTGAAAGCCAGGTACAGCTATATATCCGGCCACTTCTCCCAAGCCTGCTTCAAAATTAGCGGTCAGGTCGCCGCGATCGGCAAGATCAATGACCCCTTTTTCAAGTGCTTGATACACCTCTGCCGTAGGCAACCCTGTCGTAGACACACCAAATTCGCTCATCACCGTGCTGGCCAAGCCAACGAAACGGCCTTTTTTGCCATCCAGATCATCCAGAGATTCGATAGGAAATTTAGAATGGATGGGTTCTTGCCCATAAACCGTAGGTGCAATGTAATAGAGACCAGCTGACGCATAGGCCTGACGAGCCAGCTCAATTCCCCCTTTCTCATAGAACCAAGCTTCGTACTGGTCAGATTCAGGAAAACCAAACGGTACTGTGCTGGTGAACGCGAAAGCAGGTATAGAACCTGCTTCATAGCCGTCAAATGTCTTCATCATCTGGAAGGCACCTGCACGTACAGCTTCAAATGCTTGGGCCGCTGGCACTAATTGTCCACCGGCAAACAATCGAATTTCAAACTTCCCATCAGTTAATTCGGACACCCGCTCTACAAATTTTTCTTCGTATTCATAGGGCGTCGTCCCCGCATCCCAAAGCGCCTGCATTCGCCAGTTTACGCTGGGCAGATCCTCGGCAATAGCAATAGAAGGAGCCACACAGGCTGTCACAGTGGACACAGCTGCGACCGTTTTTAAAAAGAACCAGCTTTTATTTATGGTTGTTAAGTTCACGATGTTCTCCATGGTGAATGGCAGTGCTATTAGCGCGAACTAGAGACCGCTGCATCACCGATTATTGTTAGAAATAAAACATACTCTTATCTTAAGTTAGGGTGATAGAGAAAGCTGGACAAGGTACAATATTCAAAATTGACCCATGTACTGTACCCTTTCCTTAATGGGTACAATTGAGCCTTTTATGAAGCAAAAACCACCTCGAGCACAACAAGTCGCCAATACAGTTATTGAGCGCATTGAGCAGGGACAGCTAACGGCGGGGACAAGATTACCCTCCATTCGCAATGCAACCCTGAGCTTTGGGGTTTCAAAAAATACTATAATTGATGCTTATGACCGCTTAGTCGCGACTGGATATATCAGCCCTCGGCGCGGTTCTGGCTTTTATGTGGAAGCAACCAGACCAGCTCACCCAGCTATCAAGCCTGAACATTTTACTGAAGCGGTCGACTTGGTTTCTCTATTAAGAGAACAATTGAATCAGCATTATGAAGTCAGAGCCGGAGATGGACGCCTGCCGGCAAGTTGGATGGAAAGCTCGGACATACGCCGCTATTTCAAACGCAGCAATCAGGATCATGACGCCAGAGATGAGTTCGAATACGGCAACCCTCAGGGATTGATCGGCCTGCGAGAAGATATCGCCAGAACGCTAAACGATCGTGCAATTAGCGTTCATCCAAATCAAATCTTGATGACGTTCGGCGCCAACCATGCACTCGACCTGATTGTTAGGCATTTTGTAGAGCCCGGTGAAGTGGTGCTAGTTGAAAGCCCTGGTTATTACCCAATGTTTGGTAAATTACGCCTACAGCGTGCCAAAACCATCGGCATCACTAGAGGACCTCAAGGGCTGGATCTCGATATGCTGGAACAGAGTATCCGGGAATACCGGCCAAGGCTTTTGTTTGTTCAGCCTATGGCTCACAACCCTACCGGCACATCCATGTCTCTCCAGAATATGCATGCCTTATTACGTATCGCTGAACAGCATGATTTAACCATCATTGAAGACGATCCTTTTGGTGATATTCTCCCCCGATCAACGCCTCACCTTGCTTCGCTCGATGGCCTTAACCGAGTCATATACGTTGGCACTTTTTCCAAAACGCTATCTGCCAGTATGCGTTGTGGCTACATTGCAGCTAATCAGACGCTGGTTCGGTCACTGATTGATATTAAAATGCTCACGGTGGTTACCAGTTCAAGCATTATTGAAAGGATGATCCATGAAATGATCATTCATGGTCGCTATCGTCGCCAAATGACTCGTTTACGCGAGAGAGTGGCCAAGGCTAGCGCAGCAGCGATCTCCTCGTTGAAAAATATTGGTTTCAAGCAAATTCAGCCACCCACCGGGAGTTACTACATTTGGTGCCCTTTACCAAAAAGCGTAGACGGCCTTGAGCTAGCAAAAAAAGCCTCTGCACAGGGGATTTTCCTAGCACCTGGAAATTTGTTTACTTTAGGCAATGACGAGTCAGGGTCAGCTCTTCGAATCAATATTGCTCTAGCGAATCACCCTTTATTACTAAACTTTCTAAAGGAAGAAGCACTGAGCTAGCCGGTTAAAACCAATGCAGCTATTGCATTGACACTAACTTTTAAGAGCGCGACGACAGCGCAACCCCAATACAAGTCGCCACGCAAACTTGTTGCTACAGCAAGCGGCAGCCTGGAAAATATGCCACTCATTCAACCATGCTGGCCTCGACCTGGGATGACCAGATTAGCGAAGTTGCAGGGTTTGTGGCGGCTATCCAATTGCTCTGCCAGAATGCCGTCCCAGCCGGTGCGGCAGGCGCCGGTTGAGCCAGGCAGGCAGAACACTACCGTGGCGTTGGCTAAGCCGCCGAGGCAGCGGCTCTGGATGGTGGAACTGCCAATTTCCTCACCACTTAGCTGACGAAAGCGTTCTCCAAAGCCTTCGATGCGCTTATCCAGCAGCACCGAGATGGCTTCAGGGGTAGAGTCACGCCCAGTGAAGCCAGTGCCTCCGGTGGTGATGACTACCTGCACATCCGCCTCGGCGATCCAGTTCGCGACCACCGCACGAATACGATAGACATCGTCAGGCACTATGCGCTTTTCAACGAGAGTATGACCGGCGTTGGTTAGCCGCTCGACCAAGGCTTGACCGCTCCGATCCGTCTCTTCCGTGCGGGTATCCGAGACCGTGAGTACGGCTATGTTGAGGGGCACCATTGGCTCACTCATTGACGTCACCCTTGTTTGGCTGCTTTCTTTTTGGCGTGGTGAGCTTCCCAGGCCGCCATTTGCTCAGGCGTAGCGGGCGGCTGGTAAAGCTCCTTCCACTCGCTGTAAGGCATACCGTAAACGTACTCACGTGCCTCTTCGTAACTGAGGCTTTCATCCCGCGCTTCCGCGGCGCTAACCAGCCATTTCGATAAGCAGTTGCGGCAAAAGTCCGCCAGGATCATCAGGTCGATATTCTGGACATCTTTGTTATCGTCCAGATGCTGTAGCAAGCGGCGAAACGCGGCGGCTTCAAGCTCGGTGCGCGTGGTTGGGTCTAACTCATCAAACGCTGACATAACCGTTCCTCTCATACATGGCTTGGGTTATTTAATAACTTAAGGTGAAGCATAACAAAAGACACCGCCGAAAGGCGGTGTCTTAGCGACCATTAAATGCTTATTAACTGGTTCGCGTTGCCGACGGTTCACTGCTGCCGCCAGATGACTTGCGGGCCGCCACCTCTTGTTCCGATAGCGTTTGGTCTTTGACCTCTTCGTACCAAAGATTATGGTGCTCTTTGGCCCAGGTCTCATCCACATAGCCCGTGGTCATACCTTCTAGCGCGCCTTCGGTACCCAACGTGCCGATATAGATATGGCCGAGGGAAACCGCCGTAAGCCCCAATGCGCCCACTGCGTGGATAATATTGGCCCACTGCATGGTGTCACGGCCCTGGTCGAAGTTGGGGAAGTCGAGCACGAAGCCACTGGCAACCACTAAGATTCCCACCGTCGCTAACAGCCAGTACCAGGCTTTTTCACCACCGTTGGCAAAACCAGCATCCACATGCTTTTTGCCAATCATACCGCCGCCTTTCTTGAACCATACCCAGTCGTGCTTTTTGGGAATATTGTCTTTGATCAAGCTGACCAGCAGGATCACCAGCAGAATGCCAAAGATCGGCCCCAGGTAGTTATGCAGCACTTTTGTCGCCGCAATCATCCAGGCCCAAATCCCATCGCCAAACAGTGGGCGGAACACGAATTTACCGAACAGCAGCGTCATCCCGGTCAGCGCCAGAATGATAAACAGCGTTGCTACCGTCCAGTGCAGCGCGCGTTTCATCAGCGTCCAACGCAAAAGTAGACGCCCCGTGCGCGGCGCCTCAAGCTCTTTACGCCCGACAATGAAGTAGAACAGCGCGATCAGCGCCGCCATGCCAAATACCGCAATCAAACCAAACGGCGACACCCAGCGGTTGCGAATCTGCCGCCAGGTTTCACCGCTTGCATTGATCAAGCTGTAGTCGCTTTCATAACGCGAGTCACGGTAGTTAGGCCCGGTCTCTCCACTACGTACCTGACGCCACTGGTCGGCGGTAATGCCGGGGGCAGCGGTGTTCATTTCACGGTCAGGATCCGCTTGAGCCAACGCCACTTGCGTGAAGCCGAGGCTAAGCACCAGAGCAAACGCCACCAACATAAAGCGCCAAATACCCAGGGCGAGCCCTTTACCTGAGCGTGGCACCCCACCGGATGCCTGTGCAGTCAACAGGTTCATGACACGCCTCCTTACCCTTTATGGGCAGCATCATAGGCTAGGTTGTCGGCACTGGCCTGAGGGTTATTAGACCAGGCGCCATCTTTGTGCCCGCGATGGACAACACGCTGACGGAAGATATCGGCCACGTCTTGGGCATCACCGGCAAGCAGCGCTTTGGTGGAGCACATCTCAGCACACAGCGGCAGTTTACCTTCGGCAATACGGTTGGAACCGTACTTCTCGTACTCCTCTTCTTTGCTTTCGGCCGGGCCGCCCGCGCAGAAGGTACATTTGTCCATCTTGCCGCGCTCACCAAAGGCATCCTGCTGGGGAAACTGCGGGGCGCCAAACGGGCAGGCGTAGAGGCAGTAACCACAGCCGATGCAGAGGTCTTTGTCGTGCAGCACGATGCCGTCATCGGTTTTGTAGAAGCAGTCGGTGGGGCACACCGCCATGCAAGGGGCGTCGTCACAGTGCATGCAGGCGACGGAGATGGACATTTCATCCGCTTCACCGTCGTTGAGCGTGACCACGCGACGGCGCTGAATGCCCCACTCGACATCGTTGGCATTTTTACAGGCGGTGACGCAGCCGTTGCACTCAATGCAGCGTTCGGCGTCACACATAAATTTCATTTGAGCCATGGTGTTCTCCTCATGCCGGTGCGGGATGGCTCCCGCACCGCCGTGCTGTCAGGTCGGTCGAAGCTTAAGCCCGCTCAATGCGGCAGATGGTGCACTTGGTCTCTTGCATCAGTGTCACCGGGTCATAGCCGTAGGTGGTGGCGGTATTGGCCGCCTCACCAATGATGTACGGATCAGACCCATCCGGGTAACGGTCACGCAGGCTTTCGCCCTGGAACATGCCGCCAAAGTGGAACGGCATAAACGCTACGTTACGATCGACGCGAGGAGTGACCAGGGCTTTGACCTTCACACGGCCCCCTTCTGCCCCTTCTACCCAAACATCGTCACCATCTTTGATGCTGAGGTCGTTGGCGTCCGCCGGGTTAATTTCGACAAACATCTCCTGCTGCAGCTCGGCAAGCCACGACATGGAGCGCGTCTCTTCACCGCCACCTTCATACTCAACCAGGCGCCCAGAGGTGAGAATCATCGGGTACTCGCCAGTGTTGTCGCGATCCTGAATGGTTTTGTACATGGTCGGCAGGCGCATGATGGAGTCGAAGTCGTCCCAAGTAGGGAAGCGTTCAACCAAATCGCGACGCGTGGTGTAGAGCGGCTCACGGTGCTTCGGCACCTGGTCGGGGAAAGTCCAGACCACAGCGCGTGCCTTGGCGTTGCCGTAAGGCGCGCAGCCATGCTCAATGGTGACACGCTGGATACCGCCAGAGAGGTCGGTTTTCCAGTTTTTGCCTTCCGCCGCCTGTTTCTCTTCGGCGGTCAGGTCGTCCCACCAGCCTAGGTCTTTGAGCAGTTGGTCGTTGAACTCTGGATAGCCGTCGTCGATATCGCCACCTACCGGCGCTGAACCTTCCGCCAGAAGGTTGACGCCGTCACGCTCGATACCAAAACGGGCACGGAAGCCCATGCCACCTTCCATCACCGGCACGCTGGTGTCGTAAAGGTTAGGCGAGCCTGGGTGGCCGAACTCTGGCGTGCCCCAGCAGGGCCACGGCAAGCCGTAGTAATCACCGTCCGCCGGGCCGCCCTCTGCGCGCAGATTCTCGAAGCTGAACGTGTGCCAGTTTTTCTGGTGCTCTTTGAGGCGTTCGGGGCTTTGCCCGGTGTAACCGACCGTCCACATACCGCTGTTGATTTCGCGCAGAATGTCATCGATGAGCGGCTCGTCGCCGTTCATCTGGTAGTTCTTGACCAACTCATTACCGAAGCCCAGCTTACGAGCAAACAGGTACATGATTTCGTGGTCGGGCTTGGACTCAAACAGCGGCTCAATCACGCGGTCACGCCACTGAATCGAGCGGTTAGTCGCGGTGACACTGCCTGTGGTTTCGAACTGGGTGGCCGCTGGCAGCAGATACACGCCGTCGCTACGGTCATGCATAACCGAAGCAACGGTGGGATAAGGGTCAACGATGACCATCATCTCAAGCTTCTGCATCGCTTTTTGCATCTCGACGCCGCGAGTCTGGGAGTTAACCGCGTGGCCCCAGTAGAACATTGCTTTCAGCGCGGTACGCTGGGAGATATTCTCGTCCTCTTCGAGCACGCCATCGACCCAGCGCGATACGGTAATACCGGCAGTGTACATGGGCTTACCATCGGCATACTCGGTATCGTCATAGCGGCCTTTAAGCCACTCGTAGTCGAGATCCCACACCTGCGCCCAGTGCTGCCAGGCACCTTCCGCCAAACCGTAGTAACCAGGCAATGAATCGCAGCCAAGGCCCAGGTCGGTCGCCCCCTGTACGTTATCATGGCCACGCAGGATGTTAGCGCCGCCGCCCGCCACACCGATATTCCCCAGCGCCAACTCAAGAATGCAGTAAGCGCGGGTATTATTGTTGCCGGTGGTGTGCTGGGTGCCGCCCATACACCAGACCACACAGCCAGGCCGGTTGTCGGAGAGGCGTTTAGCGACATCGTACATCTCGGCTTCGGGACACCGGTGACTTCTTCTACAACGCTGGGCGGGAAGTTGGCGACTTCAGCGCGCACTTCATCCATACCGTAAACGCGCTGATTGATGTACTCGTTGTCTTCCCAGCCATTTTCAAAAATGTGCCATAACAAGCCCCAAATATAGGCGACGTCCGAACCGGGACGTAGACGCACGTATTTGTTGGCCTTGGCGGCAGTACGGGTAAAGCGAGGGTCAGCGACGATAATGTCGCAATTGTTGCGCTCTTTAGCGATCAGGATATGCTGCATCGCCACCGGGTGCGCTTCACTGGGTTGGAGCCAATGAACAGAATCGCCTTGCTGTTATGCATGTCGTTGAGCGAGTTGGTCATCGCTCCATAACCCCAGGTATTCGCCACGCCGGCCACGGTGGTGGAGTGGCAGATACGCGCCTGGTGGTCGGTATTGTTGGTGCCCCACAGCGAGGCAAGCTTGCGCATTAAATACGCCTGCTCGTTGCTGAACTTAGCCGAGCCCAACCAGTAAACGCTGTCCGGGCCGTGCTCTTCGCGCAGCTCAAGCAGTTTGTCGCCAATCTCGTTAATGGCGTCATCCCAGCTCATACGCTCCCACTCACCCGCGACTAACTTCATTGGGTACTTGAGACGCCGCGTGGAGTGGCCGTGCTGGCGCAGCGAAGCACCTTTCGCACAGTGCGCGCCACGGTTGATAGGGTGATCAAAAGCGGGTTCCTGCTTAGTCCAAATGCCCTCTTGAACTTCAGCATACACGCCACAACCTACTGAGCAGTGGGAGCAGATGGTGCGTTTGGTCTCGACCGGCGAGTCCAGCACGGGTGTTTTATCGGCTGCTTCTGAGCGCTGCATCATGGGCGCACTCATAAAGCCAACGGCGGCCATACCGCCAGTGGCTGCACCGCTGCGTTTGAGGAACTGGCGACGGGAAATACCCAGCCCTGAGGCCTTGGGGGTGTCTGTTTTGCGAGTTAAGCGCATGGCAAATCTCCTGGCATTCCGCCGTCAGTCACGCAGCGAGGCGTAATAAGCACGGACGTGATCAGTCTCACGGTAGTTAACCGTTGGTTTTTCGTTTTTCACCGGGGCAGTGTCAGCCTGTGCCAGAGTGACATGACCGACTGCCGCCGCGGCGCCAGCAGCGGCGGTTCCCAACCCAACGGTTTTCATAAACCGACGGCGCTCAGCGTTGTGTGACGGTTGCATGGGTTTCTCCTCTTGCATGCTTTTTTATGCGGGTCTTTTTTTGCTGTTTCTTTTATGAAGCCTGCGTTAAGGCTCAAGAATACGCACTGGCGTATGGCCCGCATCAACCCTCAAGCGAGCCTGTTCGCTCTCCATAAAAGCGCTACCCAACTGCCCCAGCGCTGCATAGAAAGCGGTGTCTACCTGCCCCAGGTCGGCAAAACAGCTGGCCGCCCAGGGGGCTAAATGTTGGCTAAAGAAATAACCCTGCTCAGAGCTTTCGGCGTCGATCAGCATCGCCATCACTTCACACAGGGCAGCCAGATGATCTTCCGGATCCCGGGTATGCTCACTGCGTTCAAAGCCGAGCACTTTTAGGTCTTGGCGCAGCGCCACCAGCGCCGCTTCCATCAATTCGCCGTTGCGGTACCAGGAAGCGTAGGGCACCACTTCACCTTGAATCACACCGACCAAGTGGCGAAAGTGAGCTCGCTGCAGTCTCTCAGCATCTGCACCGTTGGCGGCTACCGCCAACGACTGCCAGCACTCTGCCAGGCGGCTGCCATCTTGCTCGATAGCTAGCTCAGCCAACCAGTCGAGCAGCTCTGTATCTGGCGCTTGGCGCAGTAACGTGGCTAACAGCCGGTAGATATCGGCGCGTAGCGCATCCGCTTCTTTGAGCGTGGGCAGTGCATCCGTCATCGGCTTATACCTTCAGTTGCGCGTCAGGGTCGCGAATCATGGTTTTCCAGACATCTTTTACCCGGCAGTCTTCGCACATTTCCAGGCGGATCATCGCCTCGCCGGCGAAGTAGGGGTGGTTAGCCAACTTCTGTTTAATAGTAGCGACCGTGCTGACAGTGGCAAACGGCTTACCGCAGTTGATGCACTCAAAGGCCGCTTCTTCGTGGCAGATGTGCGCGTTTCGCGGGCATTGGATGCCAGGAAGCCGGGCATCAAGGTAATCGCATTTTCCGGGCAAGCCTGCTCACACAAACCACACTGCACACAGTCCGCTTCAAGGAAACTCAGCGCGGGCGTTTTGCCGCCTGATTTTAATGCCGGGGTCGGGCAGTTGCTGACACAGGCGTGGCACAGCGTGCAGGCATCGCTATCGACTTGAATGGCGCCGTAGGCAGCGCCTGCTGGCATAGCAGCCCGCTCGCCGTTGGAGTTGCCCAATTCAGCCAACCGCGCTAGCACACGGTTAAAGCGCGCACGCTTTTCTGGCTCAGGCAGGCTTAGCGGTGACTCTGTCAACGGGGTGAGTGCCGGTAGCGCATCCCTGTCTGCATAATCGGCTATCTCGATCAGCTTTACGCGGGCACGGTCATGGCCTAGGGCGTCCAATAGGGCATGCGCTTGAGTGAGCTGATCGGTCAAAAAGGCACTTAAGCGGGCGGGCATATTGGGGTGCAGTTGGATACGCACTTCGGCGGCACCGGCGGCCAGAGCGGTTAGCCACTGGTCATGGCCCGCTGCGCCCAGCTCTTCTAGCGGTGCGTCGATGATATGACCTGCGGTGACTACACCCGCTGCGCGCTCAGCATCTTGGGAATCATGGGTAATAAAACGCAGCACCGGGGCTTGGCCACCCGCTTCGCGGTAGGCGCCCAGCCAAGCAGAGAGCGTATCCTGCTGGCGGCGCGTTTCCGGTAGGCGAAATTCGATAGCGCCAGTGGGACAGGCACTGGTGCAACTGCCCACGCCTTGGCAGAGAAAGGGATCAATCTCGATGTGAGATTCAATCCGCCCCTGAATGCTGGAGATGGCATCCGCGGGGCAAACATCCAAACAGCGGGTACAGCCAATGTTGCCGCTGGTAGAGTGGGCACATAAGTCGCTATTGACCTGAAAATAACGCGGCTTGTCGAATTCGCCCACCAGCCCCACAAAATCGTCGAGGATGTCGTTGCGCTGCTCGACATTCTGCCACTGCATTACCACATAGCCAGGCGGTGGTAATTCCACCGATAGGCAAGGAGAAGCATTTAAATCCAGGACTAGGTCAAACGCCTCTCGCTCGATCAGCGCACGGGCAAGATCAAGCGGCTTATCGCCATCAAGCAGCGTTTTGAACATGCCCAAATGGCCGCTAATGCGCAGCTTTTCTGCCTGGGCGCGGGTTAGCGCCTGGGTGGTGAGGATCTCGGTGGCAGCGAGCAAGTCGCTATCGTTTACCCCGTCGTCAACATTTGCGGCGTTGGGCGCGGTGAAAACCAGCGTCAATGAAGCCAAACCACGCCCTTGCAGAATACGCGCGGCTTGTCGGGTATCGCGCTCACTGCCGAGCAGCAGCGCATGACCACGGCTGTGATAGGTCACATTGGCAGGCGTTAGGTTAGCGGGCCACGAGATACGCTGGCGTACCGTCTCCCGAGCCTCGGCATTGCGCTGGTCGTCTAGCGACGCCAGTTGGATTCGTTGATTCATGCGCTCTCACGGTCAGTGAATAATTCTTATTATAATTTTGAGTTATACTATCTAACTATTGTGGCATAACAATGCATAGAAGCTAAGTTCAGCCTATGGCGAAATACGTATTTTGCCAAATTAATTACCGTCAACGCTGCCAACGCTGGCGACTGTTAACACACCCAATAATTTGATTTTTATAATTTTATCACTAATCTCATGTTTTCGTCTTAGTATCAGATAAATAATCAGACTGGTCGTCTAGTAAGGTGTTTTCTACAGTTTTGACACCATCATCGCGAGGTGTTGAGGAGTCGTCCTCTAGCGCGACCGGTTTCTCACTTGTTTGCTCGTTCTCTGCCAACTCTTTTGGGGACTCGGGCTCGTCTAGCGACTTATCAACCGCCTCTTCCACTTTATGCGTCCAGCGGCGCAGTTTGCTGGCGAGCTCGGAGTCCATGGGCTTTAACAGCTGATTGTAGTCGGCATCATAGTCATCCAGGCCGTCGCGAACGTTGTAGTTGCCGGTGGCCCACAGGCGTTTCAAAGCACGCCGCCGCAGGGCTCCGCTTACTCCTGGCACCATAAAGGCGCTGAAGTCGCTGCCCGCTTCCAGCGTTTCAGGGTCGGGCAAGGTGTGGTCTAAGCTGCCGGGCTTAGGTGCTGGTTCTGAAGGCGATTGTTCTGCAGGAGACTGTTCTAGTGATGCCTGCTCTGGCGCTTCCTGCGCGGCATCAGGTGAAATATCCGATTTGGCCGCCAGTTCCTCAACGGGCTCTGTAACCGGCGGCGCATCTTGCTCTTGGGGAACGTTGCGTTTTAGGCGCGACCAGCGCTCTAGGCGGCTCATTGCGGCTGCTCCTTGGTGGGGGTCTCTTTGGCGCGCCCCGCTCCTTTGCGTTTTTTCTTGCGCATCTCCATCGGCGCTTCGCCGTGGCGTGCGAGGTAGCTCTCAATCCAGACCTGAATGGCCATGGGCATTGGTGCTTCGAGCACCTGCTGCTCACCGTCCATCCAACCGGCTGCCACGTCCTGACTAGCGGTAATCGCATCAGGTTTGGGTGTTTGCCCAGTAAAACCCGCTCGCACAAATAGCCGTGGGGTGGCAGACGTCAGGTTGAAACGGTAGGCAGCACGCTCGGTCATCGACAACTGCAGGTTAAGCACATTGGGGCCCTGATCACTCAGGGTAAGCTCTGCAATACGCCACTGGGTTAGCGTAAAGCTTTTCACCTGCTTAGCCTCGGCGACCAGGGTGATACTCAGTGAACGTAAATTATCAGACATCGCGTTAAACCCCTTAGCGAAGTATCTAAGCACAGCACTTGAGCACAGTACTTAAGCGAAGCACCTAGACTTTGAACGGATAGCAGTCGAACAGGTAGACAAGTAAGCCTCTCCAGCGCCATCATCGTCAACTCTGACCTTTTTACTCAGGTATTTTATCAGGCTCAGATGCTTTCATATCAGCAGCGAGGATTGCGGATGCACGCCCTTCAGTTAAGCCGAGCCCGCTTACCGGCCACTACCGAGATCAGCATCGTTGACGAGTATGGCGATGCACGCCAGCAGGCGATTGCCGCTGAAAGAGCGTTGACGGTCTACCTCAACAAGCGTGAAATTGTCACTTTGATGACCTTGGGTGACGACCCGGAGGCTCTGGTGGTCGGCTATCTGCGCAATCAGGGGCTGCTGAACGCCGCGGCTGATTTAGAGGCCGTGCAAGTCGATTGGGAAGTAGAAGCCGCGGTAGTGATTACTCGCCATCTGCCCGAGGATTTAGAAATACGCTTAAGCACCCGTACGGTCACCACCGGCTGCGGCCAGGGCACGGTATTTGGTAAACTGCTCGACCAAACCGCTCTCACGGCGCTGCCCGATACTCAATTGGCACAATCCACGCTTTATCAGCTGCTGCAAAACCTTAACGCCTACAACGAGACCTACCGCAGCGCTGGCGCCGTTCATGGCTGCGCGCTGTGCCAGCAAACCGACGTACTCGACTTTGTTGAAGACGTAGGACGGCATAACGCGGTGGATACCTTGGCGGGGCGCCAATGGCTACAACAGGCCGACAGCGCCAATGCGGATATTTTCTACACCACCGGGAGACTGACTTCCGAAATGGTACTCAAAGTGGCACAAATGGGCATTAGCGTGCTGGTTTCTCGCTCAGGCGTCACCCAAAAAGGCGTCGAACTGGCCGAACGCTTCGGCGTGATGTTAATTGCCCGCGCCAAAGGGCGCCATTTCCAAGCGATCAACACCCAAAACCGTTTAGCCCTGGACGCTATTCCACCGCGCCCATCCCATGCCCGTTCATCGCAAGAATACCGCTCATCAAAAAAGGCAAGCTCATGATCCCTACTCACGACCTCACTGGCATGGTTCTCGCGGGCGGCGAAGGGCGCCGAATGGGCGGTCGTGACAAAGGGCTGGAGCCTTTTGCGGGCCTGCCACTCGTCGGCCATGTGGTGAAGCGCCTTGAAGGTCAGGTGGCCGAGCTACTGATTAACGCCAACCGCAATGCTGACGCCTACCGTTTTTTTGCCGATCGCGTTATAGCGGATGTTGTAATGGACGGTGCCGAAGGCGGCTTTAAAGGCCCTTTGATGGGGATCTATAGCGGCCTGCAGGCGGCAAAAACGCCGTGGCTACTGGTCGTTCCCTGCGACTCCCCCGCCCTACCTGACGATTTAGTGGCGCGCATGGTACAAGGTATTGGCCAGCATGATATCGCTGTGGCTTTTGATGGCGAACGGCTGCACCCGGTAGTTGCACTACTGCGCACCTCGCTGGCCGATGATTTGGCCGCCACCTTGGCCGAGGGCGAGCGTAAGATCGATCGTTGGTACGCTCGCCATGCTTGGTGCAAGGTTGATATGTCGGACTGCCCTGATGCCTTTGCTAACCTTAATACTGAGGAAGAGAAGCTGCACCTGGAAAAAGTACTCATGGGTTCTTCGAGCAAGGAGGTGAAATGACCCTCTCCTGCTTTGATCTTGGCGAGCAGATGCTCAGCGTGGACGAAGCGCGTCAGGCGCTCGCCACCTTGATTGAACGCCCGCTGGGCAGCGAACGGATTCCGCTGGCGCAGGCTCATGGTCGCCGATTGGCCACAACCGTGAAAGCCCCCATTAACGTGCCGCAAAATACCAATGCGGCCATGGACGGCGTAGCGCTAGCCTTGCCCAGAGAAGGTGTTGGAGCCAAGCAGACCCGCTGGCCGTTGGCTGGAGAGGTGTTGGCCGGTCAGTATCGCCGCGAATTAGTACCTGCCGGTCACTGTGTACGCATCACCACCGGTGCCCCACTGCCGCCGGGCACCGATACCGTGGTGATGAGTGAACAGCTCCGCGAACCGTTAGATGAGCAGCCTGGGCATGTGATCATCGAGTCGCCAGAACTCCTCAAACACGGCCAACATGTTCGCCAGGCCGGTGAGGATATTGGTCTCGGCGACACGGCACTGCCTGCGGGCACGGCTCGATGCGGCGGCCCTAGGGCTTTTAGCGTCGTTAGGTTACGCAGATGTTGCCGTATGTCAGCGCCCAAGGGTGGCGATCTTTTCCACTGGCAATGAAGTCGCTGCTCCCGGTGAGCCGCTGCCCAAAGCAGGTATATACGATGCCAATCGCTTCACCCTGATGGCTTGCTTGCCGAACACGGCGCCGATGTCATTGACCTGGGCATTCTCCCAGACGATTTAAACGCCATTAAAACGGCCCTTGAAGACGCTGCAGAGCAGAGCGATTTGGTAATCACCAGCGGCGGTGTTTCCGTTGGCCAGGCTGACTTTACCCGTGAGGCTCTGGAACAGTTAGGCCGCCTAGCCTTCTGGCGGGTAGCGCTGCGACCTGGGCGCCCCATGGCTTGCGGCTGGCTGGGTGAAAAGCGCACGCCGTTTGTTGGCTTGCCCGGCAATCCGGTGGCGGTCATGGTAACCTTTCTACAGTTTGTCTCGCCGCTGCTGGATCGGCTGTATGGGCAGCCGACATCAACACCCCATCGCCTTACTGCGATTGCCGACACCGCCATAAAAAGTCGCTTGAAGCGCACTGACTTTATCCGTGGCGTTTACCATACTGATAGCGAAGGACGGTTACTCGTGCGTAGTACCGGCGCCCAGGGTTCGGGCATTTTAACCTCGATGGTGGCTGCTAACTGCTTGATTGAGCTTGCCGACGACCAGGCAGGCGCCCAGTCAGGCGAGGTAGTCAGCATACAACCACTAACGGGATGGCTATGACCGAGCAACGACCCGCACAACCACAAGCTAATCAGCAGCGATCTGTCCAGCCAGACGCTGACCAGCAACTGATCGACGACTTTGGTCGGCGCATTAGCTACGTGCGCATCTCGGTCACCGATCGCTGCGATTTCCGCTGCGTGTACTGCATGAGCGAGGAGATGACGTTTCTGCCCCGCGCCCAGGTACTGACGCTGGAAGAGATCGCCATGGTGGCGCGGCGCCCTTCACCGAGTTGGGGGTCGAGAAAATTCGCCTTACCGGCGGCGAACCGCTGGTACGCCGCGGCATTGAGCAACTGGTCGATGAGATCGGCGCCATGCCAGGCCTTAACGACTTCACCATGACCACTAACGGCGCCAGCCTACGCAAGCACGCCAAGCAGCTTTACTCAAGCGGTCTGCGGCGGCTGAACATTAGTCTGGACTCGCTAAATGCGGAGCGCTTTAAGCAGCTCACCCGCACCGGCGATTTAGCCAAAGTGATCGACGGCATTCATGCCGCCCAGGAAGCGGGCTTTAAACGCATCAAGCTCAACGCGGTGATCTTAAAAGGTCGCAATGACGACGAAGTAATCGACCTGGTCACCTTTGCACGCCAGGAAAACCTCGATATTAGCTTTATCGAAGAGATGCCGCTGGGCGATGTTTCTGACCACTCACGGGCGGAAACCTTCTACTCCAGCGATGACGTTCAAGACTTGATCGAAACGCGCTATCCGCTGATCCCCACGACCGAAACCACACCCGGCCCATCGCGCTACTTCAAGATGGCCGATAGCGACAGCCGGGTTGGGTTTATTTCCCCCCATAGCCACAACTTTTGCGATACCTGTAACCGGGTGCGCGTGACCGTGGAAGGCCGCTTGCTGCTGTGCTTAGGCAACGAACACTCGGTCGATCTTCGCGCCGTGCTACGCCGTCACCCCGGTAATATGCAGGCGCTAAAAGAGGCGATCATCAACGCCCTGCCGCTTAAGCCCGAGCGCCATCACTTCACCACCGATGGCGATGTGCAGGTAGTACGCTTTATGAATATGACAGGGGGCTAGGCGTTGGCAGCGTCAGAACGGTTGGCAAAAGTGCCGGTGCATATCATTACCGGCTTTCTCGGCAGCGGTAAAACAACGCTTATCCACAGCCTCATCGAACAGAAGCCTGTGGATGAAACCTGGGCCATTTTGGTCAACGAGTTTGGCCAAATCGGCATCGACCAGGCGATGTTTGATGCCCGTGATGATGTGGTAGTGAAGGGCCTTCCCGGCGGCTGCCTTTGCTGCCAGCTCGCCTTTGTACTGCAAGCGGCGCTGGTGAATTTACTCGCACGCAGCAAGCCTGATCGCGTCATCATCGAGCCCTCAGGCCTTGGCCACCCGGCAGGTCTGTTGGATCTACTGCGAGGGGAAGCCTTCCAGCAAGTGGTCGAGGTACGCGATATTATTGCTACTCTCGACCCACGCCGATTAGATGACGCCCGCTCCCGAACGCACGACACCTTCCGCGACCAGCTCGATATGGCCGATGCCGTGGCACTCACCATGCTCGACCAGAGCACGCCCGAGCAGCTCGGCGCCGCTCATGCGTTTGTGGCACAGCGCTGGCCACCGCGTAAATGGGTGCAGGAAGCTCCCCAAGGCGAACTCCCCATAGGACTGTTGACCCAGAGCGGACGCGCCGAAGGGAGCGATATCAGCGTACCCGCCAACCATCAACAGTTGGCGGCAACACCCAGCTTAGCCGGGTCTTTTTTTGATTTTCCGCCCCCGCCCGGCAAGCCCCAGCGTGAAACCGGCACTTCGCTGGGCTACACCAGTACGGGGTTACGTTGGCACCCAAGCGAGCGCTTCGACCTGGATAGCTTGGCCACCTGTTTGGGAGAACTCCCCAGAGAGGCACGCATTAAAGGCGTGTTTCATACCGATAGCGGCTGGAAACGCTTTAACCGCGCCGGAGGTACGCTGAGCGTTGAAAGCAGCGCGTGGCGGCAAGACTCCCGGCTGGAAGTTATTCTTCCCGATACGAGCCCCGCTCTCGATATCGAAGGCCAACTCCGCTTACTGACGCTGGGTTAAGCGCCCGTAATCAATCTCTCGATGGCCTCTGCAGTAACCGGCCGCCCAAACAGATAGCCTTGATAAGCGTGACAGTCGTGCGCCAGTAGCCACGCCTGCTGCGCTTTGGTCTCTACGCCTTCTGCAATGACCTCTAGATTGAGGCTCTCTGCCAGGGCAATGGTACTCTCGACAATCGCTGCGTTGGCTTGGCTTTCGAGCACCTGCTGCACAAAGGATTGGTCAATTTTCAGTTGATCCAGCGGCAGTTGCGCTAAATAGGCCAGGGACGAGTAGCCGGTGCCAAAATCATCCAGAGAGAAGCGTACACCGCGCGCTTTAAGGGCAAGCATTTTATCTCTGGCGTCGTCTCGCGCTTCCACAAACAGTGACTCGGTCACCTCCAGTTTTAGCCGCTGAAGCGGCGCCTGAGTGCGCGCAAACACCCCCTCTACACGAGCCAGAAACTGCTCATCGCGAAACTGAAGCGGACTAATATTCACCGATATGGTCAGTTTGCTTAGCCGTGGATGCTGCGCCCAACGCGCTAATTGATAGCAGGCATCTTCCAATACCCATTCGCCTACATCGTTTATCAGCTCATTGCTTTCCAGCAGCGGAATGAAATCGCCTGGTGAAACAATGCCGCGTTCAGGATGATGCCAGCGCAGCAGCGCCTCAACGCCAGTGATCACGCCATGGTGATCCACTTGGGGCTGATAATAGAGCTGCCACTGCTGGCTGGCCTGCGCTTGGCGCAGATCCGCTTCTAATTTCACATGGGCCAGAAGCGCAGCCTGCATCGAGGGGTCAAAAAAGCACACGCCATGGCGGCCGTTGTTCTTAGCCTGAAAGAGCGCCATATCTACCTGCTGCAGGTAGTCATCCACGCCGTACTCATTGCTGGCCATGATCGCAATACCAATACTCCCCGTCACCGTGATGCTCTCTTCGGCCAGAGTGATTGATTCGTTAAGAGTTGCCAGCAGCTTGTGCGCAATACGCTCTGCCAGCCGGGTGGTTTGAGCGTAATTGCTATCCACGCCTTCGATTAATACCGCAAATTCATCGCTTCCCAGCCGCGCCAAGGTATCGGTATCGCGCAACATCTGCCCCATTCGCCGAGCAACGCTCTGCAATACTTGATCCCCCGCATAGTGCCCCAGAGTGTCATTGATTTGCTTAAAGTTATCGATATCGATAAATAGCAGTGCGCCGCAACGCTGATGGCGCTGAAGCTCTTTAAGGGCATTACCTATGCGATCCATAAACAGCCGCCGGTTGGCCAACCCGGTTAAGGTGTCATAAAATGCTAGCTGATGAATCTCTTGTTCAGCGGCTTTACGCTCGCTGATATCGCTCATGGTGGCCACGTAGTGAGTTAAGGTGCCCTCAACGCTGTAGACAGCGCTAATGGTTAGCCACTCGGGAAACAGTTCACCATTCTTACGCTGGTTCCATATCTCGCCTTCCCAGTTGCCGGTTTTGATAACACGCTTCCATAAACGGCGGTAAAAGGCGGCGTTTTGTAGCCCAGAGCTAAACATGCGCGGATTGTTACCCACTATCTCCGCTTCGCTATAGCCGGTAATGCGGCTGAAGGTCTCATTCACCTTAAGAATGATGCCCTGTGGATCGGTAATAAGGATGCCTAAGTGCGTCTGGAAGGCGGCAGCGGCGATTTGGGCCTCGGCACGGGCCTGTTCACGCTCCTCAATACGCTGACGTAGTTGATGCGACAACGCTAAACGATTCAGGTAGTGGCGCGCCCCCCAAGCACCCAGCAGGGCAATCACTGCCGTCACCAACATTAAAATCAAAGCACGCTGCCGCCAGGCCGAGAGCAATTCGTGAAGATCAACGCCAACCACAGCCAGCATCGGATACTCGCCTACTCTCAGCATGCGAAACAGCCGTTTGCGGCCATCAATAGGTGAGTCAATGTTGATTGACCATGTGGACTCACCACGGGTAAGCCACTCGGCCGTTTCTGGGCTCTCAATTTGACTGCCAATCGAAAATGGCTTTTCGGGGGTCGGGTAGCGAGCAATAAATTTTAATCCGGGGTCGACCAGGGCAATGCTCTCGCCGTCATAGACACTCATCTGCTCCAGGGCGTCGGCAAACACTTCAGGTACAATGCTAGAGATGACCACCCCAGCAAACTCGCCGGACGAGGTTTCTAATCGTCGACCATGGTACAAATAGTAGCGTTGGTCACTGATAGACCAGTAAAGCGGGGTAATCAGTTCTTCTTGTCCTGCTTGCTTAAAGGCATTAAACAACGTCGTATCGCTGATATCAGCACCTGCTCTTCGGCTGCTGCGGCCACTCGCCATTACTCGGCCTTCAGCGCTCAACACAGCGATTTCGTCCACCATGGGCACATACAGGGTCAGGTTTTCTAGCGAGCGCTGAAGGGCCTGGGCATTATCGCTATCTGGCATGCCTTGCAGGGTTAGCATCTCAGCAAGCCCAAAAAGCGCTTGCCCGCTTTGTGCAAATACGCCTTTTGCCCACTCAGCAACCACATTAGCGCGGGCGGTAATCCGCGACTCGGCGGCCTCAATTTCTTGCCGATACTGTTCACTCAGCAGCCAGCCGAAAAGCACCATCATGACAAGCAGTGCTAGCAGATATAGCGCAATCACATGGCGGCGCTGTTGGCGATAAGTCTTGGTGGCTTTCAATACATCATCATTTACATCATTGGAGGTAGCGGACATCGCGCAGAAGCCTTATTCAGGTAACCCAGGGGGACACCTGATACAGTGTAAAAAGTAACTAAAAATGATACATAACACGCGCTGACACGTGGCTTTATCCGATAGTGCCGCGGTGCTTTTAGGATGTATATCAGTTTTTATCACCGTTAATGCCCTGAAAAGCGTGACGTTATGCATGGATAGCCAATCTACCAGGAAATTGTTATGGCATCGCTGGGCCAAATGAGCGACTACGAGATACGCCTAATCCGTATTTTTAAGACGGTCGTTGAGTGCGGTGGCTTTACCGCGGCGGAAACCACGCTGGGCATTAGTCGTTCGGCGATTAGCCAACACATGAACGACTTGGAGGGGAGGCTGGGGTTTTCGCTCTGCCAGCGGGGCGTGGCGGGTTTAGTTTAACCGAAGAGGGTAAAGAGATTTATCAGGCAGGGTTGACGCTACTGACCGCGCTTGAAACGTTTAAAAGCGACGTTAACGCCCTGCACCAAACGATTAAAGGCGAGCTGAATATCGGCATTACCGATAATTTGGTGACACTACCCGCCATGCACGTGACCAATGCACTGGCTGAGCTCAGCGCGCCGGAGCATGAGGTCACGCTGCATATTCATATGGAGCCTTCTGACGCGGTCATTCGAGGGGTGATGGATGGCCACTTGCACGTCGGCGTAGTGCCTGCAGTGAACCTGCCCACCAGTTTAGAAGCGCGGCACCTTTATGATGAGCCATCATATCTTTACTGTGCGGCTGGCCATCCCCTGTTTACGGAGGACGACGACACGCTCAGTGGTGCTGATATCGCCCAACACTCGGCTATTTCGCCCCGCTATCCGCTACCGGTTGAGGCCCGACAGGCGCATGATGCGCTAAGCCTTCGTGCCTCAGCATCCGACCGAGAAGGCGCCGCTTTTTTGATTCTTACCGGGCGATTTATCGGCTTTCTGCCTGAACACGTAGCTGCACAGTGGGTGGCAGCGGGCAAGATGCGAGCGTTGCATGCCAACACGCAGCACTACCGCATCCCCTTTGTGCTGATCACCCGCCACGACCGCCGCCCCAACCGAGTGGTCGATGCGTTTCTACGCTTAATCAAAAGCAGCTAAACCCGGCAGTATGTTTAACGCTGCTCGGTTGCCTCATTGGCCATTATCGGCGCTGGCCCCGCCTGGGGCGATGACGCCAACACTTGGCTTGCCACATAGTAAACAATTGCCCCCAGCGCCGAGCCGGTAAACCAGCCGTAGTCGTAGAACCAGTTCATGGTGCCAGTTAACAGCGATAGCAACGTAAGCGCCACCGGCACGCCAAAGGCGATAAAACCCGCGATGTTCACCGCAGGATAAGCATGGTTATCCATATACAGGCTGGGCACATCCAAACGCTGCTTTTTGATCAGGAAGTAGTCCACCGCCATGATGCCCGCGATGGGCCCCAGCAGGCTGGAGTAACCCAGCAGCCAGTTGGAGTACATCTGCTCCAGAGAAACCCCTGGCGGAATAACGCCCGCTTTTTGCAGCAGATCGTAGCCCATCAACAACACGCCCACCGCGCCAGTCATCAGCACGCCGCGCGTCTGGTTAATCAATTTGGGCGCAATGTTCTGAAAATCGTTGGTAGGCGACACGATGTTAGAAGCCGTATTGGTAGAGATCGTGGCGATAATGATCAACAGCATCGCCAGTACCACCCAGAAGGGGCTGTCGATATAGCCAATCAAACGTACCGGGTCGGCAACGGTTTCCCCTACCAGCGTTTCGGAAGCAGCGGTTAACACGACACCGAGTGCGGCAAAGAAAAACATCGTTAGCGGCAGCCCAATCACCTGACCAACGATCTGATCTTTTTGGCTTTTGGCAAAGCGACTGAAATCGGGAATATTCAGCGACAGCGTGGCCCAAAAACCCACCATGGCGGTTAAGCCCGCGAAGAAGTAGCCGTATACCGATGCCCCTTCAGGCCGCGACGGCGGCTGTGCCAGTAGTTCGGACATCGACATATTTGGCCACGCCCATATCATCAGCCCAACACCAACGGCTAACAGCAGCGGTGCGGCGAAGGTTTCCAACCATTTAATCGACTCTGCACCACGAATCACCACATAGAGGTTCATCGCACCAAAGACAAAAAAGCCGATGACTTCACCAACACCGCCCATCGCAGCCCAAGCGGGAATCAACTCGGAGAGCAACAGATGAATGGCCAAACCGCCAAACATGGTTTGAATACCAAACCAGCCGCAGCCGACCAGGGCGCGCACCAGACAGGGTACGTTGGAACCTAAAATACCGAACGAAGAGCGTAAAACCACCGGAAAAGGAATACCAAACTTCGTACCGGGAAAGGCGTTTAAGGTAAGAGGAATCAGCACGATCACGTTGGCCAACAAAATGGCAAACAACGCCTCCCCCACGCTCAGCCCGAAGTAGGCGGTTAATACCCCGCCTAGGGTGTAGGTGGGCACGCAGATCGACATGCCTACCCAGAGTGCCGCAATATTCCACTTACTCCAGGTGCGCTCGCTGGCCTGGGTAGGCGCAATATCCTCATTAAAGCGCGAACTACTGCGTACATCGTCCCCTACATCTAGCTCTATCAGCCCACCTCGATCCACCATCTGAGAGGTTGTTTCGGTCATTTTTTATCTCCTCAGCATTGCGTTATTGCGCTGCCTAGCTCCCACGGCCAGTGGAGCTTTTCAAAAAGGCGCTTAGAAATCATGGCTTTTAGAAAACATTGTTTTTCAAAACCATCGTTCTTAGAAACCATAGCTTTTAGAAAACAAGCAATAAGCATGCCTACTTGAAAAAGCAGGTCAATTAACTCATTGATTAAAAAGCTGCCTTCCTGGACAACATTATTATTGTTAGCTTGTTATCTTTATATTTTCCCCACCTAAAACAAAAACCAACTAAACAAAGCTAGATCAAAAAAAATATTTGCACCAATTTCAAACAGAAAAAAACCAAAAACACTCGCTAGAAATATACCAAACCAATGATTTTAAAAGAATAAAAAAACCATCCAAAACAGTGCAAGACCTCACCAAAAAAGTGAATATCACCAAATGGAACAATAAAAATAAGCAAACTCAATGAGTTAAAGACGATTTAACAAATCTCCTTTAAAGACTTGCTAAAACCACCTACCCAGCGCTACTTTCAACAAAAGCTGTCTATTTCGTCAGCTTTACAAAACTAGTTTCAAGAACACTACAAACATACGCTACACATCAACAATCAGAGGGAGCGTCTCATGCAGAATATGAAAATCGGGTTGATTCAGATGGGCCTGAAAACCAGCACCGATCTTGAACCAGAAGCTATTCGCGACGCCATGAACGAGGCACATCTGCCAATGATTCAGCAAGCGGCTGACCAGGGCGTGCAGGTGCTTTGCTTCCAGGAAGTGTTTAACCAGCCCTACTTTTGCCCCAGCCAGGACGGCAAGTGGTACGCCGCCGCCGAGCGGGTACCGGAAGGCCCTACCTGCCAGATGATGCAGAAGCTCGCCGCCGAGCACCGCATGGTGATCATCGTGCCGGTGTATGAAGAGACTGAAACCGGTGTTTACTACAACACCGCAGCGGTATTCGACGCTGACGGCAGTTACTTAGGCAAGTACCACAAAACCCATATTCCCCAAGTAGCCGGTTTTTGGGAAAAATTCTTCTTCAAGCCGGGAAAATCCAACTGGCCAGTGTTCGATACTGCCTACGGCAAAATCGGCGTGTATATCTGCTACGACCGTCACTTCCCCGAAGGCTGGCGGGCGCTTGCTCTCAACGGCGCTGAGGTGATTTTCAACCCTTCCGCCACCGTGGCCGGTCTTTCCCAATACCTGTGGGAGTTAGAGCAACCTGCCTCTGCCGCCGCCAATGGCTGCTTTATCGCTGCGATCAATCGAGTTGGAACCGAGGCGCCGTGGAACATCGGCGACTTTTACGGCTCCAGCTATATCGTTAACCCTCGCGGCAAAATCGAAGCTCAGGCCAGCGAAACAGAAGACGAGCTGCTGGTGCACGAGATCGATTTGGACATGGTGCGGGAGGTACGCAACAACTGGCAGTTCTTCCGCGACCGTCGCCCGGAAACCTATACCCGCCTGACCGACGGTGAATGATTCTGCTGGTAAAAAACAGGTTGCTGGTTAAGTTTTCTATTTAAAAACAACAGGAGCGAACGATGAGCTTATTAATCAAGGGCGGCACCGTGGTCACCCACGCCGATACCTACCGCGCAGACGTACTGTGTGTCGACGGTAAAATCCATGCGATTGGCACCGATCTAGATGTCCCTGAAGGGTGTGAAATTGTCGATGCCAGCGATCAACTGGTGGTGCCCGGCGGTATCGATCCCCATACGCACATGCAACTGCCGTTCATGGGCACCGTGGCCAGCGAAGATTTCTATACCGGCACCGCCGCGGCCTTGGCCGGGGGCACCACTTCGATCATCGACTTCGTGATCCCACAGCCAGGTCAGTCGCTCCTTGAGGCCTTCGAAACCTGGCAAGGCTGGGCGGAAAAAGCCGCCACCGATTTTGCCTTCCACGTGGCGATTACCTGGTGGGACGATAGCGTGCGAGAGGAAATGGGCACCCTGGTTCATGAACACGGGGTGAACAGCTTCAAACACTTTATGGCCTACAAGGGCGCGATCATGGCCACTGATGACATTCTGGTGGAAAGCTTCTCGCGCTGTCTGGAGCTAGGCGCGGTGCCTACGGTTCACGCCGAAAACGGTGAGCTGGTCTACCACATGCAGCAAAAACTGCTTGCCCAGGGCATGACCGGGCCGGAAGCCCATCCGCTTTCGCGCCCCCCCCAGGTGGAAGGCGAAGCGGCCAGCCGGGCGATTCGCATTGCCAGCACCCTGGGCGCACCGATCTATCTGGTTCACGTGTCCACCAAAGATGCCGTCGATGAAATTGCCTACGCCCGCCAGCAGGGTCATCCGGTTTATGGCGAATGCTTAGCCGGGCACCTGCTCATCGACGATAGCGTCTACCAGGATACCGACTGGGGCCGCGCCGCTGCCCACGTGATGAGCCCGCCCTTCCGGCCCAAGGGCCACCAGGAAGCGCTCTGGCACGGCTTGCAGTCGGGCAATCTGCAAACCACCGCCACCGACCACTGCTGTTTCTGTGCCGATCAGAAAGCCGCGGGCAAGGATGACTTTACTAAAATCCCCAACGGCACCGCTGGCGTGGAAGACCGCCTCGCCGTGTTGTGGGATGAAGGCGTCAACACCGGCAAGCTGTCGCCCCAGGAGTTTGTCGCGCTGACATCGACCAACACCGCCAAGATTTTCAACCTCTACCCGCGCAAAGGGGCGATTCAAGTAGGTTCCGATGCAGATATCGTGGTGTGGGATCCCAACGGCACCCGGACGATTTCTGCCAAAACCCACCACCAGAACGTCGATTTCAACATTTTCGAGGGCAAAACGGTGCGCGGCATTGCCCGTCACACCATTAGCAAGGGCAAATGGGTGTGGCGGGATGGTGAGCTGCGCGCCGAGCGCGGTGCGGGCCGCTATTTGGAGCGCCCCGCCTACCCCGGTGTCTTCGAATTGCTGGCCAAGCGCGCCGAGCTGAATGCGCCGATGGCCGTAAAAAGATAACAGCTGTGCCCATAACAACAGCGGAGGCTTTACTGTGACTAGCCCACTGAACCACCTACCCAGCGCAAAAGAGGTCGGCACCTACGACCCGGATACGCTGGCAAGCAACTTTAGCGATCTACATCCGCCGCTGACCCATCGCCAGGCGATGATCGAAAGTCAGCGTTGTCTCTATTGCTTTGATGCGCCCTGCGTCGAGGCTTGCCCGTCGGATATTGATATTCCCAGCTTTATTCGCCAGATCAGCGAGAACAATATCAACGGCGCGGCGGAAACCATTCTGGAAGCCAACATTTTAGGCGGCAGCTGCGCCCGGGTGTGCCCCACGGAAATTCTTTGCGAGCGTAGCTGCGTGCGCAACCACGACGCCGAATGCCAGCCGGTGCTGATCGGTTTGCTGCAGCGTCATGCCACCGACCATATGCAGTTCGACGGCCACCCCTTCAAACGCGCCACTTCTACCGGCAGTCATGTGGCCGTGGTCGGTGCCGGACCTGCCGGGCTCTCCTGCGCGCACCGACTGGCGATGCTCGGTCATCAGGTGACCATCTTTGAAGCCGAACAAAAGCCTGGCGGGCTGAACGAGTACGGCATCGCCCGCTACAAAATGACCGACGACTTCGCCCGTAAGGAAGTCGAATTTCTGCTCGAGATCGGTGGCATCGACATCCAGTACGGCCAACGCCTGGGCGATAACCTGGAACTGGCCACCCTGCATCAGCAGTACAACAGCGTATTTCTCGGCCTGGGCCTGGGCACCAGCCGCGCCCTGGGGCTAACCGGCGATGAAGCACCGGGGCTGATGCCCGCCGTGGACTACATCAAACCCCTGCGCCAGACCGACGATCTGGGCAGCCTTGCGGTGGCCAAACGCTGTATCGTGATTGGCGCGGGCAATACCGCCATTGATATGGCGACTCAAATGGCGCGCTTAGGTGCCACCGAGGTCACGCTGGTTTACCGTCGCGGCATTGAAGCCATGTCCGCCACCGACCATGAACAAGAGATTGCCAAAGCCAACGGCGTGCGGATGGTGACCTGGGCCCAGCCCGACGAGATTCTGCTGGACGATCAAGGCCGCGTGACGGGCATGCGCTTTGCCAAGACCCATGATCAAGCGGGCCGCTTAACCCCTACTGGAGAAACCTTTGAGATCGCCGCCGATGCTGTCTTCACCGCCATCGGCCAAGGCTTCGAAGGCGCGAGCCTAAGCGATACCACCGCCGCTGAGCTTGCCCGGGACGGCGAGCGCATTCACGTTAATGAGATGTTCCAAACCTCACTGCCCAATGTGTATGCCGGTGGCGACTGTGTGAAGCCCGGTCAAGACCTTACCGTTCAGGCCGTGCAACACGGCAAACTGGCGGCTCACGCCATTCATCAGGCGCTTGTCGCCAAGCAGGAGGCCGCATGAACACACTCACTTTTACACCACCGGGTAAGAAAGACAGCGGTGACAGCGTGCTTAATGGCGTTGATCTATCGGTTAACTTTGCTGGCATTAAAGCCCCCAATCCATTCTGGCTGGCCTCTGCACCGCCCACCGATAAAGCCTACAACGTGGTACGCGCCTATGAAGCTGGCTGGGGCGGCGTGGTATGGAAAACCCTTGGCGAAGAGCCACCTGCGGTGAATGTCTCCTCCCGCTACTCAGCCCACTACGGAAAAAACCGCGAGGTGATCGGCTTTAACAATATCGAGCTGATTACCGACCGCTCGCTGGAGATCAACCTTAAAGAAATCACTCAGGTGAAAAAGGACTGGCCCGACCGTGCGCTGATCGTTTCCATTATGGTGCCCTGTAATGAAGAAGCCTGGGCCTACATTCTGCCGCTAGTGGAAGCCACTGGCGCGGACGGCATCGAGCTCAACCTGGGTTGCCCCCACGGAATGCCGGAGCGCGGCATGGGCGCGGCGGTGGGCCAAAACCCCGACCTGATCGAGAAAGTCACCTACTGGTGCAAGAAGCACTACTCCAAACCGGTCATCGTCAAACTCACACCTAATATCACCGATATTCGCGTCGGTGCCCAGGCGGCGCTGCGCGGCGGGGCCGACGCGGTATCGCTGATCAATACCATCAACTCGATTACCAGTATCGACCTGGACAATATGGTCGCCAAGCCCACCGTCGGCCACCAGAGCACTCACGGCGGCTACTGCGGTAGCGCTGTCAAACCCATCGCGATGAACATGGTGGCGGAAATCGCCCGCGACCCGGCCACACCAACTCTGCCCATCTCCGGCATTGGCGGCATTTCCACCTGGCGGGATGCGGCGGAGTTTATCGCCCTAGGTGCCGGCAGCGTGCAGGTGTGTACGGCAGCGATGCTCAACGGCTTTAGGATTGTGGAGGAGATGAAAGACGGCCTCTCTCGCTGGATGGCGGAAAAAGGCTACGACTCCATTGAGGCGTTCTCCCGTAAAGCAATACCGCAAACCACCGACTGGAAACACCTCGACATCAACTTCAAAACCATCGCCAAGATCGACCAGGATCTATGCATCGAATGTGGCCGCTGCTATATCGCCTGCGAGGATACCTCCCACCAGTCGATTGCCAAGCTCACCGAGCAGGACGGCGCGCGACGCTATGAAGTGATCGAAGAGGAGTGTGTGGGCTGTAACCTTTGCCAGATCACTTGCCCAGTAGATAACTGCATCACCATGGTGCCCCAGGAGACCGGCCAACCCTTCCTGGCCTGGGATAACGACCCACGCAATCCTTTCCGGGTCGCCTCTTAACCTCTTTACCCTCTTTTTTTTAAACAGCCGTTAGCGCTACCCACCGCCCTCAGTTTGTGAGGGCGGTCGCGTTTTCTGCAACATACTGTTCCATCACCCAGTAGCGACAAAAGTCAGCATCCTTGAGAACATGAGAAAACATCGCATATAAAATTCTTTCTCACAAAAGGAAACCCAATGAAGTTCGCTACCACTACCACCGCTATACTCTTAGCAACTGCCAGCGCCACCGCGAGCGCCGACCAGCGAATCGCCACCTTCGACTTAGGCAGCCTGGATACGCTGGATGCACTAGGTTTAAACGAGCAGGTAGTGGGTGTACCGAAAGCCAGCCTGCCTGGCTATCTTGAGCAGTATGCAGCCGATGACGTCACCGATATTGGCGGCCTGCGCTCACCGGATATGGATGCCCTTGGCGAAAGCGAGCCTAGCCTGATTCTTTACACTGGCCGCCAGGGTGAGTGGGAAGAGGGGCTTGGCGAAATCGCCCCGCTGCTCAACACCAGCCTTCAGGGTGACGAATACCTGACTGCTTTTGACGCCAACGTACGCGAACTGGCGAGTCGTTTAGCAGTGGAAAGCAAAGCTGAAGAGGCGCTGGGAACACTGCACGCCGAGATTGAGATCCAGCGCGAAGCGCTAAGCAACGCTCCTCGCACTCTGGTGGTAACCCACAACGGCGGCAACCTGATGCTGAATCAGCACCCGGTCGTTCACGACGTGCTGGGCATAGCGACCGTTGAGATGCCTACTAGCGTGACATCAGAAACCCGCGGTACCCGTACCTTTACCCCGCTTTCACCTGAGGCGATTAGCGAAATTGATCCGCAGGTCGTACTGGTGGTTGATCGCAGCGCCGCGATTGGCGATGAGCCCGCCGATGCGGATGCCTTAGCGAAAACGCTCTTAGATGCGGGTGCTGAGAAAGCGCAGGTCGTTATGCTAACCCCCGCCCTGTGGTACCTCTCCGGCGGCGGCCTGCAGAGTCTGGCGCTGCAGGTTGAAGAAGTTGCTGCCGCGCTAAACTCGTCAGGTAACTAATCGCTCACTAAACCATTACCCCCTCTTAACGAGGGGGTAATGCAACCTAAATAGCGAGGAACCTAAGCGGTGAGAAATCGAAGAGGCGAAAAAAGTTAGCTTAAAAAGCTTCCCAATCACCTTCAGCGCTAGCCCTGGTTTTGCTGCTGGTTTGGCTACGCGTCGCTGGCCGCATCAGCGCTGGTGTCTGTTGAGATGAGTGTTGTGGCGTGTGCTGGGGCGAGGTAAGCGGGGCGTGTTGCGTACGGCTCTCCCCTTCAGTTAAACGAAAAGCCGAGACAACGCTTTCAAGCCGCGCCGCCTGTTCTTCCAACGAGCTGGCCGCTGACGACGCCTGCTGAACCAGGGCCGCGTTCTGCTGGGTCACTTCATCCATTTGGGCAACCGCTTGGTTGACCTGCTCAATGCCCGAACTCTGCTCCTGAGAAGCCGCGGAGATTTCATCCATAATATCGGTCACCCGGCGCACAGAGGAGACCACATCCCGCATCGTAGCACCGGCGCTTTCGACTAATGCTGAGCCCTCTTTCACCTGGGTGGATGACGCCTCAATCAGTGCTTTGATCTCTTTGGCGGCATCGGCACTGCGGCTGGCCAGGTTACGCACTTCACTCGCCACCACGGCAAAACCACGACCCTGTTCGCCTGCCCGCGCTGCTTCCACAGAAGCATTGAGTGCCAAGATATTGGTTTGAAAGGCGATAGAGTCGATAACGGTAATAATATCCGCCACTTTTTGCGAGCTGCTAGAAATACCGTGCATGGTGGTAATCACTTGCTCAACCACTTCACCACCGTTGCTTGCAGTGCTTGAGGCATCGTTCGCCAACTGGCTGGCCTGGCGGGCGTTATCGGCATTCTGTTTAACGGTAGCGGTTAACTGCTCCATGCTGGCGGCGGTTTCCTGCAGGGAAGACGCCTGCTGCTCGGTACGCGAGGATAGATCCGAGTTACCACTGGCAATCTCACGCGCCCCGATATGAATCGAACCGCTGCTATCGCGTACCTCAGAAACGGTTTTAACCAAATTACTTTGCATATGCTGCATAGCACTAAACAGCTTGCCGATCTCATTGCTACCACGGTCATCTACTTTACCAGAGAGATCATTTTGGGCAATACGCTCAAAATGCTCCACTGCTTCGTTTAGTGGTTTTACAATAGAGCCCACCATCGCGATGCGAACAAACAGAACGATTAACGCGGCAATCAAAAGTACAGCGATATCAATATAAGTAAGAAACTGCATGCCGCTCTCATAATCGGCAATCATCGACTTGTTTCGTTCAGCCCGATGATCATTGTAAGCACTAACAGACTCAATTAACTGCTGATTTAAGTCACTCACCATTTCCCTTGCGGTATTAAACTGACTGCTGTTACCCGTATTTAATGCCTCCTCTAAGGGGATAATCCCCCGTTGGATCAAGCTCTCATAGGTGGCAGTCACGGTATCAGAAAGTGCCGACTCAGGCTTGGTGGCTTCAAACTCTGTAAAGTAATCTTGCGCAACTCGCTGAGCATCTTGGGCCCGAGCCAGGTAGTCACGGAATGAACTGGCATCACCTTTCTCAAACGCATCGAAGCTACTAACGTAGAAAAGCTGAGCGTAGGCTATGGATCGTTGACTGCGGCTAAGCGCTAAAGTGCGATCACCTGATAGGTCAAGCTCTTTTAACGAAGTACTGCCCTCTTCGCCTGCCTGATAGCCTAGAAAAGCAATGGTTATTATTAATAATGAAAAGATGGCCAAAACAAGGGTTAAACCCAGTTTGACGGATAGATTACTAAGTACACGATTCATATGCGGAATGCCTCCAGGCCAGATCCATTAGCTTTTGGCAATTTATATAATCTAGCTAGAGCACTTCCAGCGGCTTTAGATTAACTTAAATCGACCAATATCTTTTACGAGGTACTGCTATCGGCCTGGGCAGCATAGACTTTAGTCTAGTTTGAAAATTATTTTCACAAATGAAAATAGAAACGATTTGCAAACAGCAGTGAGCGAAGTGGTAGGCGCATTGAATATCGGTGCAGAGGCTATCTTAGCCGTGGATTGGTCAAGGCCACGGCTAAGATGAAAGAAGTCTGCTCGAGTTATTGATCAGGATGTATGCGAATCCGGTAGAGCACGCAGTAAACTACCGGCAGTACGATTAAGGTTAATAGCGTGGCGACACCCAGGCCACCGATCAGCGCGACCGCCATGCTGGCGAAAAAGGCATCGCTAATTAGCGGGATCATGCCCAACATGGTGGTCAGCGCGGCCATGGCGACCGGACGCACGCGGCTGACCGCAGCTCGCACCACAGCGTGGTAGCGGTCTTGATGCAACGGCAGTTGCACGTTGATCTCCTCTACCAACACGATGGCATTTTTGATTACCATGCCGATCAAGCTCAGCGTACCCAGCAGAGCCATAAACGAGAAAGGTAACCCGGTAACCAACAACGCGCCCACTACGCCAATAATCGTCAGCGGTACCAGCGACCAGATAGCCAACGGCTGGCGGAAGTTATTGAACAGCACCACAGTGAGAATAAACATCATCACTATGCCCAGCGGCAGTGAGGAAAATAACCCACTCTGCGCTTCGCCAGCGGTCTCAAACTCACCACCCACTCCAACCGGTAACCTGCCGGTAGATCCAAGGCCTCCACCCTTGGGCGAATGTCGGCCAATACGCTGGCTGCGGTCACCCCGCTTAGCGGATCCGGCTCACCATACACCGCCAGCATGCGTTCGCGATTGCGGCGCATAATCAGTGGATCCGCCACCTGTGTGGTGGTATCGCCGATGACTTGATCGGCGGAGATATAGCGGTTTTGCTCTGCGCTCCAGACGTTAAGTGAGCCTAGGTTATCCACATCGTGACGCTGTGCGGGGATTGCCCGCGCCACTATCGGAATCAGGTCGCTGCCGTCGCGGTAAATGCCCACCTGGCTGCCACTGGTACTTAGCGCCAGGGTGCTGGCCAGGTCTTCACGGGTCACACCCAGCCTACGTGCAGTATCTTCAAGAAAAACGGGCTCAATCGCCTGCACGCGGTTACGCCAACTGGTGCGCACGCTGGTCAAATTCGGTGTATCAAGGAACATGGCCTCAACCTGATCGCCCAACTGGCGAAGCACCGCTGGATCGCTGCCGTAGAAGCGCGCCTCTAGCTTGGCTTTGGGAGCGGGGCCGACCTCCAACGGGGCGATTTTGTAGTCGATATCGCTATGATCCCGCTCCAACACTTGCTCTACGTCAGCCATGCGGTCGTGTTGAGTCGCTTTATCGTCGGTTTCGACAATCAACTGCGCATAGCTTGCATAGCGGTCTTCCGGTGAATAGGTGAGGTTAAAGCGCTGCGCTCCGCCGCCCACGGTGGTGGTCAGGTGGCGAACGCCGTCCATCTCCATCACGCTCTTTTCAAGCTCGCTAACGCGGCGTTGGGTTTCGAGAATATCGGTACCTTCCGGCGTGCGATAATCGACAAAAAAGATCGGCGTATTAGAGGCCGGAAAGAAGGAATTTTTAACCGAACCAAAGCCGACCACCGCGCCAGCCAATATCGCTACCATCAGCGCCAAGGTTAACCAGCGCCAACGAATACCGGTGATAATGACACGGCCTACAAAACGATAAACCACGCCTTTATAGGGGTCTTCCTGTCCATCGCCGGGGGCAACATTGCGGAAAAACAGCTTGAAGTAGAACGGCGTTAACGTCAGCGCCGTGATCCAGCTCAGCAGTAGCGAGTAGAGCAGCACGAAAAATAACGAGCCGATAAACTCACCGGTGGTGTCTGGCGATAAACCGATGGGCGCAAAGGCTGCAATCGCGATCAGCGTTGCGGCCAGCAAGGGCCAGGCATTTTGGCGAACCACTTGATGCGCCGAATCACGAATCGTGCTGCCGCGCTTTAACCCCACCAGCATGCCTTCGGTGACCACAATGGCGTTATCTACCAGCATTCCCAGGGCGATAATCAGCGCCCCCAGCGAGATCTTTTCCAGCTGCAAACCATGAAAGCGCATCAACATAAAGGTGCCAATAATGGTGATCAGCAGGATAAAGCCCATTAACAGACCACTGCGCCAGCCCATAAACAGCATCAACACCACGATCACGATAGCCACCGCCTGGATCAAGCTGACCAGGAAACCGGATACTGCGTCATCGACCACCTGGGGCTGGTTATAAACGACATTCAGCTCCATACCCAGTGGTGTGCGGGTTTGCAGTTCATCCAGACGCTGCTGTAGCCGTTCTCCCACCTCGACAACATTCACTCCGCTTTCAAAGGAGACGCCCAACGAGATCGCCGGCCTGCCCATATCGCGGTAAAGCTGCTGGGGCTGCTCCGCCAGCTCGCGGCTCACATCGGCAATATCGCTCAGCCGCACCAGTTCACCGTCGCCCTCACTGACAATCAGGGCGCGCAGAGCTTCAATATCTGCCGCACTGCCCGTGGGGGTGATACGAAAACGGCGGCCATCCTGTTTAAGATGCCCTGAGTCTGCCACTGCATTTTGGGTCTCAAGCAGTTGCTGTAATCGTGTTAACGGAATATTCAGTGCGCGCAGGCGTTCGCGATCAACTTCGATATAGATGCGCTCTTCGTGCTCACCGCTTAGCGACACCTTCGCGACGCCCTTCACCAAAGCGAGCTCGCGCTTGAGAAAATCAGCATGGTCAGCCAGATCCGGCATGCTATAGCCATCGCCCGTCAGGTTGACCATGAAACCAAATACATCGCCAAAGTCGTCATTTACGCGAGATTGACTCGCACCCGGCGGAAGCGCGGCCTGGGCATCCTGTACTTTACGGCGCAGCGAATCCCATAATTGCTCCAACTCCTCGTTCTGCACCGTACTTTCGAGTTCAACGGTGATCTGCGATAGGCCATCAGAACTCACCGAGCTAACCCGTTTGATCGATGACATCTCCTGAATTGACTCTTCGAGTGTCGAAGTGACTTCCTGCTCTACCTCTTCAGGCGTCGCACCAGGGTACTGCGTGGTGATCAGCGCATTGCGAATGGTAAATTCGGGGAACTCCAACTGGCCCATGCCCAAAAACGACAGCGCGCCACCCGCCAGCAGCACCACGGTCATTAAATAGCTGGTCGCCCGGTGGCGTAGAAAGTAGTCGACCATGTTAAAGCCCCTGCTCTTTTTCCCACGGGGTCACCCTGGTGTCCTCGGTTAAACGGTGGGCTCCGGCCGCCACAACGCGATCGCCCGCTGCCAACTTTCCGCTAACTTCCAGGCCGTTTGAGGTTAACCGACCGACCTCCACCGGCACCGCTTCCACGTTTTCTGGCTCGATGAAGCGCCATACCTGAGCCTGGTCGGGATCATCACCGGCATAGCTCACCGCATCAGTGGGCAGTAGCCACAGCGGGGTGCTATTTTCGGTTTGCAGCGAACTCAAATCGAGCCGCACATTGGCACTCATACCGTCTAACAGGGTGATATCGTCCGGCTGGGGCAGCGTTAGGGTGACTTCATAAGCCAAACTCTGTGCGCTGGCTTGGGTGGTGTAAGAGGCTAGCTGGGCAAGATAGGGTTTATCGCTATTACCAAAGCGCACTTCAAACGCCAACGCATCACCGAAGGGCGTTCCATTATTTCGCGGTATGCGCTGCACGATCTGCTCGGGCAGATGAAACACCACGTCTAGCTGCCCTGGCTGCTGGATCACCGCGACCGTTTCTTGAACTTGAACTATCTGGCGGTTATCCACTGGCACCTGGGCAATCACACCATCGTAAGGGGCGCGTAGCTTTGTATGCTCGACCTGCTCTTGTGCCTGTTCGAAGGTGGCCCGGGCGGCCCGCCACTCGCTTTCCGACTCATCAAACTGGGATTGGCTAACCGCCCCACGCTGCAGGGTATAGCGCATGCGTTCTAGCGTTGCCTCGGCGAGCTCCAAGCGCGAGCGGGCGCTGTCCAGCTCGCTTTGCACATTGCGATCATCAATGCGCGCAATCACCTCGCCTTCGCTCACCTGTTGGCCGGGGCTCACATTGAGCTCCAATAATTCCCCGGCCATACGAAATGACAAATTGCTGCGCGTAGAGGCTTCCACCCGCGCGGGAAACTGCCGTAAGGCCGTAGCATTTGCCGACTGCAGTGTCATCAATTTTACCGGTCGTGTGGCATCAGTCGACTGCGCCTGGGGTTGCTCACAGCCCGTTAGCACAAGCAGAGCCAGTATGATGGGCAGTGAACGGAGAAGAGTAACGGGCACGAGTAGCTCCTTGATGGCGGTCAGTGATGATTTTCAAACCTGCATTCAGGGTACAAGTTGAATAATATAGTCACCTCACTGACATTCATGAATGTCAGTGAGGTGTATAATAATCACCCACCCGCGACTTTGCTATCCATCACTGCCAAAATACCGCTTATTTTAATAATAGGAGCCGCTATGTCCCGTCGTAAGGCCGACGCCGAACGTACCCGAGAAATCATTCTGGACGCGGCAGAGACCACCTTTTTAGCCCAAGGCGTTTCGCGTACCACCTTGGCGCACATCGCCCAGGCAGCAGGCGTGACACGAGGGGCCATTTATTGGCACTTTGAAGACAAAGCTGCATTGTTCGATGCACTCTTGGAACGCGTGCGTGTCCCTCTGGATGAAATTGTCGATGAGGTGGTGGAACACCTAGGCTCAGCACCGGCAGACTGCTTACGCGACATTGCTCTACGCTCGCTGGCAGCCATTTCCCACGACCTGCCACTGCAGAGAGCAGCCACCATCGTGTTGCACCGCTGCGAGAAACTGGAAGAGGAGCACCCGCGGATTTGCATGATCACTCGACTCTCTGAGCACGCAGAGGCGCGAGTAGAGCAATTGTTTGAACAGGCCCAAATCGCTGGCACTTTACGCGCTGACTTAACCCCAGCCAGCGCCCGGCGCCAATTTCATGGCTTTTTGATTGGCGTCTGTTTCGACTGGCTGCAGGATCCCCAGCAGCATTCTCTGGCGGATGAGAGCAGTGGTATCGTGGAAACGTTAATGCGTGGTTTATTTAACACTCAAACCGTATGAACCTGCGCTAAATCTTAATCTATATTTATCTAATGCACTTAATCTGCGTTTATCTCGCGAGGGGTGGCAAAGTGCTCAGCCAAGACGGCACTCATTGGTACATTAAGCGTAATGTCTTTGCCAGGGAGAGGTTGCTGAAACCACCGTTCGTAAAGCAACGGCATTTCCGGACTGGTATAAATATGTTCGAGGGCTTTATTTACCTCTGCTGCAAAGGCATCGTCGCCCAATTGCATTAAAAAACCGAGAGGCTCTATCGACGTAATGGCTTCTTCGGAAAGCGCGTACGCGTCAGGGTGATCGGACTCAGCAATCATTGTGCTTAGTAATATATCATCCATTGCAAAAGCCGCTACGCGCCCATCAGCAACTAAATCAAACGCTTCCTGCAATGTACCTACGGGCACCACCGATAAATTCAGTTGGCGTTCTCGATTTACCTGATTAATCTGGCTGACATTGACGGTGCCACGCGCCACGCTCACGCTACGCCCGGCCAAGTCCTCCAAGGTGGTAAAGCCATTTTCCTTCAGGGCCACATAACGCACCGAGACAAAGAAATGGCTAAGTGCAAACTGCGCGCTCTGCCGCCGCTGTTGTGTATTAGTACTGGCATTACACTCAATATCGATATCGCCACTATTGAGCAGTTGCACCCGGTTACTGGGTGTACGATACACATAGGCTATCTCAAGAGAAGGCAGACCTAACTGCACTTGCAGCTGTTTCGCTAAGCGTTGGCAAATATCGATAGAGTAACCGACGACGTTACCCTGACTATCTAAATAAGAGAATGGCGCTGTATCACCATAGCCAACCCTTAACACGCCGGTTGCTTCTATGCGTTCAAGCGAATCGATAGGTGTCGTTGCATGTGCTGCTTCTCCACCAGACATCATTACCAGCAAACTACACCACCCAAGCAATAAACTTCGGCGCATAACACACCTCCTCTACTCTATGTACTGCTCAGGATTGGCGAAAATAGCGGCAAGCGCTGGCGCTAGCGGCAAGTTCAATACTCGGTTATCGGAGGGAGAGGCTGCAAAAACCATTTTTCATAAAGAGTGTGAATAGTTTCACTCTGATAAATGTTACGCAGTTCCTTATTGACCAGCTCAACAAAAACAGGATCATCAGGCGGCATCATTAAGCCATAGGGCTCGGCACTACTCAGTGTTGCTTGAGAAATATGAAAAGCGGCAGGGTCAACGGCAGACGAAACCAAACCTGCTAACAAAACCTCATCCATCACAAACGCGGAAGCCTGTCCTGAAGCCACCATATCAAAGGCTTCTTCATGATTACGGCTTAGCATTACCGATATTGCTAGCCCCTCGGTGCGATTGAGTTCGTTGAGCTGGGCAATATTGATAGTGCCCGTTGTTGATACCACGCTGCGGCCCGCCAAATCCTGCAAACTGTCCATATGCTGCTCGGCGAGGGATACATAGCGCGTTGCGGTCAGAAAATGAGGGTATGAAAAAGCGGCCTGACGGCGACGTTCAGAGGTATTGGTGGTCACTCCACACTCGATATCCACTTCACCATTACGTACTAATATGAACCGATTTGCAGGCGTTACCGGCACATAATTTACCTTGAGATCACCTAAGCCCAATGTTTCCTCCAGACCTTCGATGACGTTTAGGCACAGGTCAATCGCATAGCCTGTTGGCTGGTCGTTAACCAGGTAGGAGAAGGGGGCTTCGCTGGTACGATGGCCGATAGTAATCTCACCAGCAGACGCAATACGCGACAATGTCGGCGAGGAGTCGATCTCCTCACCAGCAGCGGCACCTTGCCACATCGCACTGGTCATTAATAACGCTACTAGCCACTTCATAGGCTTACCTTTGTTCAATGATCCCGGAATCCATTGTCATCCCGCGGCATAGAGCATATAACGGTCGCGCCCTTTCGCCTTGGCCGCATAGAGCGCCAGATCTGCGTGACGCAGCAGATCGTGGCTATTGCGGCCATCAGCGGGCGCGGTTGCAATGCCAACACTCACTCCAATGTTAATTTCCTGGTTATTAAACTGATACGGTTCACGTAGAACAGACACAATTGCTTCTGCCAGTACTTTTGCCTCATTGGTGGCACTACGCACAACGCGTTGAATGATGGCAAACTCATCGCCACCAAGGCGCGCCACCAAATCATCGTCGGTCAGCAGCCCCTGCACCCGCTGACTAACTTCAACGAGCAAAGCATCACCCGCCGCGTGCCCCAGACTATCGTTAACTGCTTTAAAATGGTCAAGATCAAATAGCATGACATTAAATACGTCGCCTTGAAGCAGTGAGTGCACAGCGGTTTTTAAAGCATTATTTAATTGCACGCGGTTGGGCAATTTGGTCAGCTCATCATGATGAGCAAGATGCTGAAAGCGCAGCGCTTCGTCTTTAACTTCAAGTAAGTGTTCACGCTCAATGACTTTCTTACGAAGCGCATCTATGGCCTTTGCCATCCGGCCAATTTCATCGTTACGGTCGGTATAAGGCGTGCTGTCAGCAGTCTGGTTTTTAGCGATTTCGGTGAGCGACTTAATTACTGGCACGGGTGTAAATAACTGACGCATCAAAACAGTGACTAGCAGGGCTGTTGCGACCAATACCACCAGTAGCGCTACAAATGCTTTACTGATCAGATCATTACGCATCTGATACAGCCCACCTTTCTGGCCTATAGTGGCTACCAGCACGCCTAACAGTTGACCATCAGGAGTAACAATGGGCAGCGAACTAATGAAGTGCTCTTCATTGCCAATGCTGGCAAATCCAACATAAAAATCAACGGCATCCGCTTTTGTTTGCCATGTATCTACCGCCAAGTTGGCAGGTGAGTCTGATGGTGTGTTAAGCGCATCAGCCACTACGGTGAGAGAACCTTCTGATGACTTAGTGAACAACCATACGTTGTTACGTGTTTGTGCACTTGCTAACGCTAATACATCAATCGGGCTAAACCCAGTTTCCAGAACCGACTCTTCATCGCCAATTGGGCGCTGGGAAATGATATGCGTGACTTGACCCGTGCCATCGGTCTTAACCGCCACGGACGTATAAATACGCCTAATAGTCGCGCTCACTATCTGGGCATTCACCTGCGCTTCGCGCAACCACTGCTCCCGAGCCCCACGCTCAACCATAAAAAAACCTGACAGCGCCCCCGTTACATACGCAAACAGCACGCCCATCAGCATAAACATCACCACCTTACCCACCAGGGTATGATGCCAAGGAAGTTTAGCCGCAGGCAGTGAAGCACTCCTATGCTGGGGTTCTGGCATCTACTCCGGTTCCTTCATGGCTATAGCTGCAGCGGGCGTGTCTGGCCGTAATCACAATGAGCGATCATTTTTTTAACAAACAAGCTTTTTTGACCACTATTTTATTCGGCAAACGTACACAAACAATTAGGTTTTATTTACTAAAGTATCATTAAAATGAGTGGGCATGTCTTAAAAAATGACAAGCGTAATCATTCTTATTGACATACCCTTTTGGCATATCTCTTGCTTTATAAATAGCTAACAGGTTCGCTGATTTATATTAGGAGGGCGTGATGCATCATTCTGACTATCCACTCAGTGAAGTCCCTACCAGCGCCCGCAAGGGCCTGCTATCTACCTCGGCAGTACTGCTTGGGTTTACGTTTTTCACCGCCACCATGTGGGCGGGCGGCACGTTAGGCCAAGCCTTTCCGATTGGCCAACTGCTATGGATCATAGCGATTGGTAACTTGCTGCTGGGGGTGTATGCGGCAGCCCTCGCCTATATTGCTTGTAAAAGCGGGCTCAATTCGGTGCTGATGGGACGCTTCTGCTTCGGCGAAAAAGGCAGCAAACTCTCCGACTTTATTCTCGGTTTTACCCAGATCGGCTGGTACGCCTGGGGCACTGCCACGATTGCCCTAGTGTTAGTACGCACCACCGGGATGCCTGAATGGCTGGAAATCCCCTTAATGGTGCTGTTTGGGTTTGGTTTCTGCGTGACCGCCATGATTGGCTATAAAGGTATGGACTGGCTGTCGCGCTTTGCTGTCCCGGCCATGATGCTATTTATATTGATCAGCCTGTTCACGGGGCTGGTGGATGTGCGCGGTTTTGCAGGGTTAAGCCAGCAAACGCCCACGGAGAGTATGAGTGTGGCGGCTGCGATTACCGTGATTATCGGTACCTTTATTAGCGGCGGTACCCAAGCGACTAACTGGAGCCGCTTCTCCAAAACACCGAAAATTGCCGTGATCGCGACCCTGGCGGCCTTTTTTGTCGGTAACGGCTTAATGGTGCTGACCGGTGCACTTGGCACCATGATTTACCAGCAGGCGGATATTGTGGATGTATTGATCGCTCAGGGCTTTGTCACCATCGCCGTGCTGATGCTGTTCCTGAATATCTGGACAACCCAGGACAACACTATCTACAACTTCGCCGTGGCGGGCTGTAATTTGCTGCGCACCGAAAAGCGCCGCCTGGTCACTGTGGGTGGCGCGGCGATTGGCACCGTGCTGGCGGTGGGCGGTATGTATAACCTACTCATCCCATTTCTGGTGTTACTCGGCACCTTTATACCGCCCATGGGCGGGGTGATCATGGCGGACTTTTGGCTCAAGCATAAAGGCCGCTACCCACATTGGATAAAGCACAACTACCCGACTTCAACCGCCGAGGGTTAGCTGCGTATGCGCTGGGCGCCGGGGCCGCTACTTCTCCCCGTTACTGCCACCACTGGTAGGTGTTGTAGTGGCAGCAGGAAGCTACGCCGTGCTGCTTCGTTTAAACCACGTTACGCTGAGCGATACGTTTCCCTCTACTGCGAAGTAATAAAATAAGTGAGCCTTGTTATATGAGCATGCAGATTCTTAACGCCCGTTTGCGCCAGCGTCCTGAGCTTTACCGACTTGAGATTGAGAACGGCACGTTCACAGCGATTACCGAGCAAGACATGCCGCAAACAGCGAGCGAAGGGCAGATTGATGCGGGCGCCAAGCTCATTTGTGCGCCGTTTATTGAGCCCCATATCCATTTGGACGCCGCCCTTACGGCAGGTGAGCCAAGCTGGAACCAGAGCGGCACGCTGTTTGAAGGCATTGAGCGCTGGGGCGAGCGTAAGCCTATGCTCACCGAAGCGGATATTCGCGAGCGCGCGCTTAAAACCCTAAACCTGCTAATCGGCAACGGCGTTCAGTTTGTGCGCACCCACGCCGACACCAGCGACCCTAGCCTGATTGGGCTTAAAACCCTGTGCGCCTTGCGCGACGAGTTAAAAGATAAAATTGATATTCAGGTAGTCGCCTTCCCTCAAGATGGCCTGCTCTCTTACCCAGGCGGCGATCGGCTGATGGAGGAGGCACTAGAGATCGGCGCCGATGTGGTGGGCGGCATCCCCCACTTCGAATACACCCGTGAGCTGGGCGTGGCCTCCATGAAGCGAGTGATCGAATTGGCGATCAAGTACGACCGCCTGGTGGATGTGCACTGTGACGAGATTGACGACCCCAACTCACGCTTTCTCGAAGTACTGGCCTGCGAGGCGCTGTTTAATGATTTGGGCAGCCGCGTTACCGCCAGTCACACCACGGCGATGCACTCCTACGACAATGCTTACTGCTCCAAGCTGTTTCTGCTGCTAAAACGCTCGGGTATTAACTTTGTCTCCTGCCCTACCGAAAGCATCCACCTGCAGGGGCGCTTTGACACCTACCCGAAACGGCGCGGAGTGACGCGTGTTAAGGAGCTCAACGCAGCGGGCATTAACGTCTGCTTTGCCGAGGACTCCATATTCGATCCCTGGTACTCCTTGGGGAATGGCAAGCTGTTGCGAACGCTGGATTTTGGCCTGCATATCTGCCAAATGATGGGCTATCAGGACTTCAGCCAGGCACTTTCACTGATTACCGACAACAGCGCCCGCACGCTCAATATTGAAGAGCGTTACGGCATCGAGGTCGCGGCAAACCCGCCAGCTTCAACCTGTTGGAGGGCGAGGATGACTACAGCGTGCTGCGCACCCAGGGCGAGGTGCTGCTTTCCGTACGCCACGGCGAGATCATCATGCAGCGTGAGCCTGCCAAAATCACCACGCCCCAGTGGCTTGGCTAATCCACCAAAGGCACGTTAGATTAGTCATTGAACCGTCTAATGTTACCGACGAATGTTAATGACCGAGGAAATCCAAGATGGGCATCGAAACCGTTCGCCAGTTTTTTGCCGAGCACGCGCCGGATGTAAACATCGAAGAGCTTGAAACCAGTACTGCCACGGTACAACTTGCCGCTGATGCCCATGGCGTAGCACCAGGTCAAATTGCCAAAACCCTAGCGTTCAAAGTCGGTGACAAACCGCTACTCATTGTGGCCAGTGGCGATGCGCGTATCGACAACCGCAAAATTCGCGATACCTTCGGCGGCAAGGCCAAAATGCTCGACGCCGAAACGGTGATGGAACTGACCAGCCACCCGGTTGGCGGCGTTTGTCCCTTCGGCCTCGCCACCGACCTGCCGGTTTACTGCGATGAATCGCTCCACGCCTATGACGAAGTGCTGCCCGCCGCTGGTTCGCCCACTAGCGCCGTACGCCTAAGCCCCAAGCGTCTGGCCGAACTGGTCAATGCCGAGTGGGTGGATGTGTGTAAGTTGCCGGAGAATGCCACTTAAGCACGCATCTATAACCTTTTATTATTTAACGTCCAGTAAATAACCATAAAACGCCGTATTACGCTGCCAGCCCAATGATTCATAAAGGTGTTGGGCGCGTTCGTTCTCTACCTGCGTCATTAATATCAATCGTGCGACGCCGTGATCATGGGCAAGCTGGGTGGCGGCTTCCATTAACGCTCTGCCAGTGCCCTTATCGCGACACTCTGGCAGCACAAAGAGGTCATTTAGCGTCCAGCGGGCATTTAAGCCCACCGTGGAAACACCTGGGTAAAGTTGCACAAACCCAGTGAGCATGCCTTCGCTATTCTCGCTAACCAGAATGAATGAATCCCCTAGCCCCATGCGTTGATCTAAAAAATCATGCGCCGCCTGAATATCACTCGGTTGCTTATAAAACTGACGATAGCCATCAAGTAATGCGCTAAGAGGCTCTAAGTCATTGAGTACCGCCGAACGAACATTAACCATAACGACTGCTCCCTTTGAGTGGTGATTCAACACAGCTTGCCGTCATAGTGGTCTATGATAAAGAGCCACTTATCGCTAAATTGAGGGAACCAGTGAAAAGACGTGACGCTGCCAGCGACTGGATTGCGGAGGCGCTAGCGCTAAGGCTAACTGCGAATGAAGCAGCCACACTTGTTCAGCAGCTTTACTGCTCGCTTAAGGAGTGGATTCAACACGGTGAGCTGACGGCTGGCGATACGCTTCCCTCTTCCCGCTACTTGGCTCGCGCTTTGGGTATTAGCCGTAATACGGTGCTGGCCACCATGGATCGGCTACTGGCGGAAGGGTTACTGATTGCCCGCCAGGGAGCAGGGCTCTATGTGGCGAACCTCCCCGCGCTGTTAACCAGAGCCGAGCTTCCACCACCTTTGCCTGTCCGCTACTCAAGCCGGGGTAACAAGCTATTAACACTAAGCGGAACGTTGAGCCACGGCCATCGCGCCTTCGCCCCAGGCGTCCCGGCGCTCGACCTGTTTCCCCGCGAGCAGTGGCAGCGCCTTCTACGGCGTCACTATTATCACGCGGAAATGGCATGGATGGATTATCAAACCAGCGGTGGTCTACCTGTACTCAAAGCGGCTCTTTGTGACTATCTAAGACTCTCCCGCGCGGTGCGCTGCCAACCAGAACAGATTGTGATTACCCAAGGCGCCCAGCAGGCGTTTGAACTGATTACCCAACTACTCACCGATCATGGGGATTCGGTTTGGATGGAGGAGCCGGGTTACGGTGGCGCCCAAGCCTGTTTTCTGGCGTCGGGATTAACGGTAACTCCCATCCCCGTCGATAAAGAAGGGTTAAACCCGTCACTTGCCCCTAAGAATGCGCCAGCACCTCGGCTAATTTACGTGACACCCTCCCACCAATATCCCAGCGGCGTTACCATGCCAGTCCCCAGGCGACTGGCGTTACTTGAGTATGCTTCTCGCGCTGGTAGTTGGATCATTGAAGACGATTACGACAGCGAATTTCGTTACGGCACGCCGCCGACTCCCTCTCTACAGGGTCTTGCCGAACAGGCATCGGTTATTTATGTCGGTACCTTTAGCAAAGTGCTCTATCCCGGCTTACGCTTAGGCTATTTGGTGCTGCCTGATACACTTGCCCACGACTTCAGACGTGCCCATGCCCGACTGCACCGTGAAGGTAACTATCCAGTGCAATCGGCGCTTGCTGAATTTATTACCAGCGGGCATTTTACTCGCCACATCGCCCGGATGCGGGCGGCCTATCGTCAGCGACAAGCGTGTTTACGCACGGCATTAACGCCTGCAGTGGCCGCTGGGCTTCGGCTTTCTGACGGCCATGCGGGTATGCATCTATTAGCTGAACTCGATACTATCGAGGAAGAAGAGATGCTCGTTAAGCGTGCCAGTGAAGCAGGCATTACGCTTTCTCCACTTTCCCGCTATTACCTTTCCGAGAATAAGCGCCCTGGGTTAGTGCTTGGCTATGCGGGCTCGACTGAAAGCGAACTAATGAACGCAGGTGAGTGGTTAAGTGAGGCATGGCGGCGCTTACACCATTAGTTAATGCATAGCGTGTGAAGTCCAGTATCAATCACGTCATCACAGGATAGGCTTCCGACATATTCTCTGGAAGCATTCTTGTAGTAGTGTATCTTTCTTTACAGGCTTATTTATAAATTCAATTTAAAGGGGACCCACGTTCCCAATGGGGTTAATGTGGTTCAATTACTCTCTTCGCACACAGAATCCCGCACCTCGATATGGAAGGCATGGAGCGTGCACATATTTACCGCCAGCGGCGTGCTACTCGGCACCATGGCGCTGCTCGCTCTGGTCGACAATAATCCAGTCGCCTGCCTGCTCTGGTTAGGTGCCGCGATGATGATCGATGGAATCGATGGCACCCTGGCCCGCAAGTATGAAGTGAAGGCCATACTGCCCCATTTCGATGGTTCAACACTCGATATGGTGATTGATTACCTGACCTGGGCCTTTATCCCTGCCCTTTTCATCTACTACTTTATTGAGTTGCCGCCCAATTTTGCACTGCTCTCAGTATTCATTATTCTGCTTTCATCGATGTTCTGTTTCTGCAATGTTGATATGAAAAGCCAGGATAATTACTTCGTTGGCTTTCCTGCCGCCTGGAATATCGCCGCAGCCTATTTCTATATTCTCGATTTCCCGCCTTTTATCACCTTTGCCGCTATCACCTTTCTGGCCATCCTCACCGTGACTAATATGAAATTCCTCCACCCCTTTCGGGTGCGCCAGTTCATGCCGCTCAATATCACCGTCACACTCGTATGGTGCGCATGTATAACATCGTTAGTACTCTCCAGCCCCGAGCACGCCGCCTGGGCATTATGGGGGTGGGGGATTACATCGGTTTATTTCATCGGCATATGCCTATGGCGTACTGCCCAAGAGTGGTTCAATTGATAGGTGAGCAGTTGATGGACAACGATTTTATCGCCCCCGATGGGCATCCCCGCTGCAAGTGGTGTGGCGGCGCGGCAGAGTTTCTGCCCTATCACGATAATGAGTGGGGCTTCCCGGTAGACGATGATCAGCGGCTATTCGAGAAGCTCTGCTTAGAGAGCTTTCAATCGGGCTTAAGCTGGCGCACGATTCTTAATAAACGCGACAACTTTCGCGCCGCTTTTCACCGCTTCGACTTCCATCAAGTCGCCAGCTTTAATGAAGATGATGTGCAGCGTTTACTCCAAGATGCAGGCATTATTCGCCACCGCGGAAAAATCGAAGCGACCATCAACAACGCCCAACGTGCAAAGGAAATGGTTGAGCAAGAAGGCTCTTTGGCCGCTTTTTTCTGGCGCTATGAGCCGACCGAATTAGCGACACCACAGACTCAGACCACCTCGCCCGAATCCGTAGCAATGGCGAAAGAACTGAAAAAGCGCGGTTGGAAATTCTTCGGCCCCACCACCGCTTTTGCCTTTATGCAGGCAATGGGGCTGCTCAACGACCACTCGCTAAACTGCATTACACGCGAACGCGTAGAGCAGTCGCGGCAGCAGTTTCAGCGACCCGGCTAAAGCTATCTATTAGGAGCACCTCATGAAGCCGAAAATCAGTCTGATCACCCTTGGTGTACATGACCTGCAACGCGCCATCCGTTTTTATCGTGAAGGTCTGGGCCTGCCGGAGCATGAAACGGACAGCGATGAAGTCGCCTTTTTCAAAATGGAAGGGGCCTGGCTATCACTTTTCCCACGCGAAGCGCTGTCCAGAGATATCGGCATTGCTGATGATGCACCGAGCGGTTTCAGCGGTATAACGTTGGCTCATAATGTCGCCAGCCAAGCGGCCGTTGACCAAGTGATTGAACAAGCGGTTGCCGCCGGCGCAGAGCTTATCAAGCCTGGGGAAGAGGTGTTCTGGGGTGGTTATTCCGGTTACTTTCGCGACCCAGAAGGTCATTACTGGGAAGTCGCCTACAATCCGTTTATGGATCTGACATAAAGCAGCTTTCATTGCCCAAGAGTGGACAAGTCCAGAAGCACTTTCTGGCCACTCGGGCAAAGCGCCCTCTCGACAGCTTGCCGCCAATCCTGACCTGGAAACACTTGATAACCTGGCATCGCTGACTGATCTAAAAGCCCCCAGATGGCCAAGAATTTTTGCTGCCAAGCTTCCGCGGACATCCTGGACAAAGGGTCGCGCAAATGAAACTTCCTATAGAGAGCCCTGGGTTTCGAATCTACTTGAATCGCCTGTCCCGTCAATAACCCGTAGGCGATAAATGTCGTTTCCGGTGCCATGAGTTGCAATATATTTGCCGCAACTGGCCCCCCTAAAGCGTCGAACACCACGTCAGACTTACGGGCCACACGCGAGGCCAGGGACATATCCTGAATCGATACCGGTTTAATACCGAGCTTTTCCAGCCGGGCAACTCTACTCTCGGAGCGGTATATGCCGATAACCTCCCTGGCGCCGTGCTGATATGCCCACGCCCCAAGATAGTCAGCGCAATTGGAACCCGCTCCACTGAGAAGAACACGTTTTCCCTCGACAGGCCAAGTCTCAAGCATGGTCAGGGCAGCCAAGGGATTAATGTAGGCCCGTGCGGCAACGGCGTCAGAAATGGTATCGGGGACAGGTACTGCGAGTGCAGCATCACAATCTAGAATCGTCTGCCAAGTGCCCTCGCCTCGTAATGGGAGCACTCGCTTTCCGATCAGAGAGGCATACTGTCTAGGTGCCTCAATAACGCGCCCCACTCCTTCGTAGCCGGCAACCGCGGGAAGCGTTATACGGTGCGAGTAAGCACCGCTGATGGGTATCAGATCAGACGGGTTCACTGGAGCACATAACATTCTCACCCTGAGCTTGCCCTCAACCAAACGTGGAACTTCCGCGGTTTCCACGTTCAATGTTTCAAGCGGCCTTCCGAACGCGCGATAGGTTAGAGCATGACGACGCATGGGTACCTCGAACATAGCGGATGAATTTCCATGGCCTAATATGGATAAAGATAAATGCTCAAGGTTGCGGTTTAGACGTGAACTTAGATAACGCTTGTCGCATGCGTCTGAGCTTCCTCCACCATTTCGGTGGCTAGCTCACCCACGGTGCGCACGGCGTTTTCGATGCTGGGTGTTAACGTGAACGCATAGTTCAGGCGTAGGCATTGACGAAACTTGCCCGAAGCTGAAAACAGCGATCCCGGCGCTACATGGATAGCATGCTGCGCTAAGCGCTGATTGAGCTTCACACAGTCCACCGCGGCGGGTAGCTCTACCCATAGCAAAAAACTGCCTTGGGGGTAGCTAATACCCGCGCCCTTGGGGAAGTAGCACTGAATCCAACTGATCATGATATCGCGCTGACGCTGATATTGGCGGGTGGCGTAACGGACGTGGCGCTCGTAGTGCCCTTTGGCGACGAATTCCGCCACTGCCAGCTGCGGCAGCGTGGCTGAAGCACCGGTGGAGACATACTTCATATGCAGTGCCTGATCACGGTAGCGCCCTGGCGCCAGCCAGCCCACCCGTAACCCAGGCCCCACGGTTTTAGAAAAGCCGCTGCACAGCATTACGCGCCCGTCGTCATCGAAGGATTTCACGGTGCGCGGTCTTGGCAGACTAAATGACAAGTCGCCGTAGATATCGTCTTCGATAATGGCTACATCGAAGCGTTGAGCAAGCTGAAACAGCGCCCGCTTGCGTGCTTCAGGCATGGTGTAACCCAGCGGGTTGTTGTAAGTGGGCGTGACCTGTATCGCGCGGATTGGCCACTGCTCTAACGCTAGCTCCAGGGCTTCCAGACTGATGCCGGTTTGTGGGTCGGTGGGTATCTCCAGCGCTTTTAAGCCGTTGGCCTTGAGTATCTGCATGGTGCCGTAAAAGCTGGGTGAGTCCACGGCCACCACATCGCCGGGCTGGGTAAGGGTGCGTAGCGCGATGGCCAGCGCCTCCTGACAGCCGGTGGTCACCATGATGTCGTCTGGGTGTAGCAAGCAACCGGAGGCAATAGCCAGCCGCGCTACCTGTTGGCGAAGCTCAGGGCTACCGTTCAACTTGTCGTAGTTGAACCCATGCAGGTCGTTACTACGATGAAGTCCAGCGAGTATCTTCGACAGCGGTCGCAGCGTCTCATAATCAAAATTCGGTATGCCGCGCCCCAAAAGCAGCCGAACGTCATCACGCTGAGTGGCGACAAGCTCCAGCACCTGATCCCATTGGGAAATATCCAGCGGGCGCTGTGCGGGTCGTGAGACCGACGGCAGCACCGATGGCACGCGGCTAGGCAGCACGAAATAGCCCGATTTTGGTCGAGACTCGATCAATGCAACGTCCATTAGTTGGCGGTAGGCCTCCTGAGCCGTCGAAATGCTAACGTCCAGCTCCTGGCACACAGCGCGAATAGACGGCAGCCGATCGCCTACACGGTAAATACCGTGCTCGATACGCTCGCGCAAAATGCCAGCGACCTCTTCATAGCGTGTCATGACACTCATCCCCCTATACAGCCTGATAACGATACAGATGCCCTGACCAGCGACCATACAGAGGTATAACACGCCTTTCTGTATCCTAAAAACAGTAAACTCTATATCTGTATTCAAATGATAGCACTGAGTAATCTGGTTGGGCATATAACACGGAGGATTAGCCATGCCACGCTTCAGCCTCACCCAGCTTCGTTACCAGTTGCGCTATCAACTACAGCAGTACCGTCACTACCGTCGTAGCCGCCGCCACCTGCTGGCATTGGATGATCGGCTACTTGATGATATCGGCATCACCCGCGAACAGGCGAGAAAAGAGGGCCGTAAACCGTTTTGGCATCATTCACTACGTGAAGGAGGAAATTGTGACAACCGCTGAGTATTACCTACTCGACGTCTTTACCGACCAGCCGTTTACCGGCAACCCATTGGCCGTTTTTCTAGAGGCTGAAGGGTTGGCAGCCAGTACCATGCAGGCGCTGGCAAATGAGTTTAACCTGGCCGAAACGGTGTTTTTAAGTTCTGCCACTGAACCGAATCACTACCCGATGCGGATCTTTACGCCTACTCGTGAACTACCTTTTGCAGGCCACCCCACGGTAGGCACTGCGCATCTGCTAAGGGAGCTGGATTTAGTGAACCGTGAGCAAGGCGTTGTGCTCCAGCCTCCTATCGGCAAGCTAGTGGTTAATTATGAACAAGATAGGGCAACGTTTAAGACCGCCCAGCCCGCCATGATCACAGACAGCACTATTGACCGCACCACTGCCGTTGAGCTGCTGGGATTGGATATCCATCAGGTGAAGGGTGATCCGGTGATTGCCTCCTTCGGGCTGCCCTTTCATTTGATCGAACTCACTGACGTGGCAGCGTTAGAGAGCGTGCGTATTTCTACGACGGCTTGGGCAAGTGCTATTATGTCTAGCAGTGCCGTCCAGATTTACCTGTATGTGATTGAACAACAAGACGGGGCAGAAACGGTAGTTCACAGCCGCATGTTTTGTATGCATTCCAGTATTTGCGAAGACCCCGCTACCGGCAGCGCTGCAGCGGCATTGACCGGTTACTTGGCATCACTGCAACCAGGCACCTTGCACTGCAAAATTCATCAGGGTGTCGAAATGGGGCGGCCCAGCGTTATCCATACCGCTGCCAATGGCGAGGTCAAGCCCGGCCTTGTGACGGTGGGCGGTAACGCAAAAGTGGTGGGCAAAGGCGAGTTTTACCTGGAACGATAGCCAACCGCCTCACAAAAAAGAGTGCCCGCTATTTAGCGGACACTCGGCTTTTCGCTCAGTTTGTACTCGGAGACCAGGCCTCAAGCCGCCTGCACTTCTATACGGCGCGTGCGGTGGCTGTCTTTCTTGGGCAGCGTTAGCGTCAATACGCCGTTGACGAGAGTGGCGGTAATGGCATCACTGTCCACTTCGTGACTGAGGTTAAAACGCCGCGCAAAACGCTGGCCGCGAACCTCGGCGTGCAGCGCGCTCAGCCCTTCGGGCATATTTAGCGCTATCTCACCTTCCAGGCTCAGTACGTTGTTGTCGAGCTCTATTTTCAGCGTTTCATTAGTAACGCCAGGCATATCTGCCACCAGTTTGAGCGCATTGGACTCCTCAATGATATCCACCGCTGGCAGCAGGGTTTCTTGAGAAGGTTGCTCCTCGCCACGCTGTAAAAGCGGGGAGTGGTTGGATGAACGAACAACGTTATTCATGATTTATCCCTCCTTATGCAAGGTTAACAAACATGATTTACGCCGCCTGAACATCAATACGCCGCGGCTTGAGTTCTTCGCGTTTAGGCAACACGATCTCGAACACACCATGGGCATGGCGTGCCTCTGCCCGCTCGGCATCTAAGCCATCGGGGAGTGCTATCGCCCTTACAAACTCACCGCTGGCGCGCTCTCGGCGAAATACCGGGCGCGAGCTGCCATCCTCATTACCACTCGTCACAGAGTCTCGCTTGCCACGTAGCGTCAGCACATTGTCTTGAATATCAATGGTCAGATCAGAGTGTGCCAACCCCGCAGCAAACACATACACACGCACGGCATCATCGCTACGCGCCACATTGATCATCGGGAAACTACCCCGCGGCACCGCACGAATATCCATCGCATTGCCATCGGGGAAGAAGCCGTCCAACAGTTGACTAAACCAGTCAAACTGCCGAGGCGAGCCGGTTTCAAAACGCTTGAGATCATCGAACATATCGAACACCTCCTACGTTAAGCAGACTGTGAGAATTGTCATAAGAGGCAGCCTCTTACGCAACCCACAGAAGCAGCCTCTACGATGTAAAAAATAGGAGCGGTCAGTCGATTTTCAAGGGTCTGTATGGCAATTTTTGAGGCTTTTTTTACGGCCGTCAGCGCTCCGATCAATGGAGGCAGACACCACTACTTACCGATAATGACCGTCCCCGATCCGGAGATGACTTCATTACCGTGGGCACCCACACTGCTCAGGACAGCGGCTGGCTTACCGTTGACGAATACGGTGGACGAGACTTCGTGAGTAATAGGACTGCCGCAAGCAGATTTATCGTCTAACCTTGCGGCAGACAAGCTATCGTAAAAAACATCAGGCGAGCCACTGACTAGTGGGTTTGTACCGTGCCCTGGGATAGGGCACGCGGTAAGGTCAGTAATACGTGCTGCTGGCTTTCCACTCATGATATAGCTCCTTTAAGCGTATGCCGTTTTAAACATCTCAATAGGACGATTATTTAATATTAATTAATATTCATCAAGTTTGTTAGTGCTCACTTAAGGACCTACGCTTAGCCAACTGCCAGCCATCAGGCAACCGTAATATCGGTAGAGAGATAGACATCCTGAATCGCATGCAGCAGCTCAACGCCTTCCTGCATGGGTTTCTGGAAGGCCTTACGCCCTGAGATCAAGCCCATACCACCGGCACGCTTATTGATCACCGCCGTGCGCACCGCTTCGCCGAGATCAGAATGCCCCTTGGAGCCCCCGCCGGAATTAATCAAACCCGCGCGGCCCATAAAGCAGTTGGCAACCTGGTAGCGGGCCAAATCAATGGGGTGGTCAGTGGTTAGCTCGCTGTAGACATTGTCGTGCGTATGGCCAAAGCCTACCGCACGATAGCCGCCGTTGTTCTCAGGCAGCTTCTGCTTGACGATATCGGCTTTAAGCGTCGCGGCCATGTGATTGGCTTGGCTGGTGAGGTCGGCGGAGGCGTGATAATCAGTGCCGTCCTGCTTGAAGGCTGGATTGCGTAAATAAGCCCACAAGACCGTTACCATTCCCAATTGGTGAGCGCGCTCGAAGGCCTCGCTAATCTCCATGATTTGCCGACGGCTCTCATGGGAGCCAAAGTAAATCGTCGCCCCCACCGCCACGCACCCCATGTCGAGGGCCTGGTCTACATCAGCAAATAGCGTCTGGTCGTATATCGCCGGATGGCTCAACGTTTCGTTATGGTTAAGCTTGAGCATCATCGGGATTTTGTGGGCATAACGCCGCGCCACCGATGACAACACGCCCAGCGTCGATGCCACGCCGTTACAACCACCTTCGAGTGCCAGCTCAACGATATTGGCCGGGTCGAAATAGCGCGGGTTAGGAGCAAAGGAAGCGCCTGCCGAATGTTCAATGCCCTGATCTACCGGCAGCAGGCTAAGGTAACCGGTGCCCGCCAAACGGCCGTGATTAAAGAACGCCTGCATATTGCGCAGCACCGCTGGGCTGCGGTCGCTATCCGCCATAACACGGTCAATAAAGTCTGGGCCCGGCAGGTGCAAGCTCTCACGGGGTACGCCCTGGCACGTGTGATTAAGCAAACTCTCGGCGTCACTGCCAAGCAAAGCGGCTATATCAGTCATGATGAGCTCCTTTATATTTGTATGTAACAAAAAGTAAGTGTATGCCAAAAACTGCTTAAATAAAGCGTATCGATTTAATAAAGCCTAGCGCTTCAATAGAGCATAGGGAAAGCACCACCGCAATCAGGTGGCGCTAGGTCTCCCGACAGTTGACAAGACTACGACTAAAAGATGAAAATACAATCAAGAATGAGTGTTAGTCGCAAATAAGACTCCTCTTGTTTCCTTCGCTTCACACTTGGAATCACCTTTATAATGCCCGCCTCTTCGCCACTTATTGCGCCGTTGGCATCCAGCTATCGGCGCTTTATCGTTCTCCGTTTGCTGATTGTCGCGGGTTTAGCCATCGCCTTGGTCATCTCCCTGCTGGCTGATGTCGCCAGTGGCCCTGCACATATCCCAATGGCTGATTTAATCGCGCTGTTGTTTGATGCCCATGCTCAAGGCCCGATTCAGCAGGCCATTGTCTGGGAGATCCGCATGCCTGCAGCGCTAATGGCGGTACTGGTAGGCGCCACCCTGGGCCTGGCCGGTGCGGAAATGCAAACGGTGCTGAATAACCCCCTGGCCAGTCCGTTTACCCTCGGTGTGGGCGCAGCGGCCACCCTCGGCGCATCGCTGGTGATTGTCTTCAACTTTTCCCTGTTTGGCTTGAATGCCCACTACGCCACCGCCTTGATGGCGTTTGTGTTTGCGGCTGCATCGATTTTGACCATCAATGCGCTGTCGCGCCTCTACGGGCCAGTCGTGAGATTATCGTGCTGTTTGGTATTGCGCTGGTCTTTGTACTCAATGCACTGGTTGCACTTTTGCAGCTCATCGCCAGTCCCGATGCGTTACAGCAATTAGTGTTCTGGACGATGGGTAGCCTGTCCCGTGCCTCCTGGGAGACGGTGGCCATCGTGGCAGCCGTGTTGGCTGTTTGCCTGCCCTTCTCGCTGCGCAGCGCCTGGGCGATGACGGCACTACGCTCGGGTGATGAACACGCGCGCAGCTTCGGCATTGCGGTTGAACACCTGCGGCTTATCTCGCTACTGCGGGTGAGTTTACTTGCCGCTGCGGCGGTCGCGTTTGTGGGCACTATCGGCTTTATCGGACTAGTGGGGCCTCATATGGCCCGACTGGCGCTGGGTGAAGATCACCGCTTTTACTTGCCAGGCAGCGCCCTGGCCGGGGCGCTGGTGCTTTCGCTTGCCTCTATCGCCAGTAAAACGCTGGTCGATGGGTTGGTGCTTCCCGTGGGTCTGGTGACCTCGCTGGTGGGTATCCCCTTCTTTATGGCATTGATCATGATGCAGGGGCGAGCACGATGAAGGCAGGTTTTACGCTCAGCAACTTCACGACCGGTTATCGCAAACGGCGCGTCTTCGACCAGCTAAGCCTGCCCACACTACCACTCGGTTCGCTGGTCGCGGTGCTGGGGCCCAATGCGGTGGGTAAATCGACCCTGTTAAAAGCAGTCGCTGGCCTACAGCCTTCCAGCGGGCAAATGCAGCTCAACGATATCGACCTCGCCAGCCTCAGCGGCGCAGCGCGGATGCGCCATGTGGGCTATTTGCCGCAAATGCTCCCTCAGGCCACCACGTTAGTCGCTTATGAAGCGGTGCTTAGCGCCTGCCGAGCGGTGCGCCCCGATTTAAGCCGCGCGGCGATTGAGGCATTGATTGAGCGAGTGTTCGATGCGCTGGCCATTCGACCGCTAGCCTTACGCCCGCTAAGCGAACTCTCCGGCGGTCAGCGCCAGATGGTGGGTCTGGCCCAGGCGATTGCCCGTCAACCGGCGCTGTTACTGCTGGATGAGCCCACCAGTGCGCTGGATTTGCGTTGGCAGCTGGCACTGATCGATACCGTGCGCACAGTGATTGCGGAACGGCAGTCGGTCTGCCTGATGGCTATCCACGATATCAATCTGGCCCTGCGCTTCTGCGACCAAGTGCTGCTGTTTGGCAACGGTGGTCTGCTGGCTGCCGGCGACCCTCACACGGTGATTACCCCCGACGTACTGCACGCCGCCTACGGAGTCGAGTCACGGGTCGAGCAATGCTCGTTGGGGCGGCCAATTGTGCTTAGCGATCGCGTCAGTGAGCAAACTGCGCACTCCATTTAGCGACGTCAATCCAGGATAACCCAATGCGCCACCTGGCTATCAATCTGTTGTGTTGGATCAGTCTGTTAAGCACTACCGCTTGTTGGGCAGCCGGTTCACAGGCGGGCTTTCCCAAACAACTTACCGATCTCGCCGGGCGCCAGGTAACGCTTTCAGCACCGCCATCACGGCTATTTCTTACCCAGCCGCGCCAGCTCTATGCGCTAGCCAGCTTACTGGATAACCCGACCGAACACTTGGCGGGCTGGGCCTATCCGCTGGCCGTGTTCGACCCTTCCATGGCCCAACGTTTTACTACCCAGTGGCCCGCGCTTGCCCAATTGCCTACGCTTTCACACGCGCCAACCCCCCAGCTCGATAGCGAAGCGTTACTGAATCTGGCCCCGGACCTGGTGCTGTTTGATCTCTCACGCGCTAGCAGCGTGGAAGGCTCGCCCCTGGCGCAGTTACTGGACGAATTGGGCATTGCCTACCTGTTTATCGACTTTAACCGTCATCCGCTGGAGAACACGCCCAAAAGCCTTGCCCTTTTAGGCCAGGTATTAAACGCAACGCCCAGGGCCAGCGCGATGATTGCCCTGATTGAGCAGCGCTTGGCGCGTATCGACCGGCGCTTGGCAGACCTTCCTGCATCCCCACCCACCGTCCTCATCAATGTCGCCCCTGGGGTGAAAGTTGACTGCTGCCGCACCAATCTACGCAACGGGCTTGCCGACTTAGTGGCCCGGGCGGGCGGCGATAATATTGCCGATGCCTTAGCCCCTGGCGCATCGGCGACGCTAAGCAACGAGTGGGTACTGAGCCCCCCCCGAGGTCGTGATCAATACCGCGGGGCAATGGACAGCAGGAGATGGCATCAGCGTGGGACTGGGATTAGCGATGCGGGATTGCCCAAGACCTGCGTCGCTTAGCCACGAACTGCCCGGCTGGCAGCATCTCGACGCCGTTCAGCAAGGTCAGTTCTACGCGCTCTGGCACGGCTTCCACCAAGGCCCCTTTGCCATTGTGGCACTAGAACGCATTGCCCAATGGCTCTACCCCGAACGCTTCGCCGACCTCGACCCGGCCGCTACCTTCGACGCGCTGCTGCCCGCCCCACCAGCGCTAAGCCGCGAGGGACATTTCTGGGGCGCACTCAACGCGCAATAACGCTTGCTCATTCCACCCACTGACGACAAAAAGGATCTATACCGCCCATGCTCCGCTCTCGAACCATTGCACTGTTTTCGCCGCTGCTACTGCTGAACCCGCTGCCCTATGCCTTCGCGCAACAAGCCAACGAGATCACTTCAGAAACAGTTTCAGAAACACTGATCGTCACTTCGGATCGCCTCACTGACGTGGCCCCGCAGAGTTATCGTGCCCAGCGTTCTAGTTTGGCCAGCAAACAGCCGGTGTCGTTTCTGGAAGAAGCCCGCACCGTAGAGACAGTCACCGCCCAGGTGATGGCCGATCATAATATCGACAGCCTCACTGAGGCGATGGCGATGGTCGCAGGGGTCACCGAAGGCAACAATATGGGTGGCACCGAAGACGGCTTTATCAAACGCGGTTTCGGCAGCAACAGCGATGGTTCGACGTTGATCGACGGCATTCGCCAGCCCCGGGGCACCTTCTCCATGGCAACGGTGGACCATGTCGAAGTACTCAAGGGGCCAGCCTCGCTCTTTCAAGGCCAGCAGGATCCTGGCGGGGTGATCAATCTGGTCACCAAACGCCCTGAGTACGAGTGGCAGCGCGAAATCAGCGCCGAAGCCACCTCCTTGGGCGGCGGCAATGCCAGCGTGGATGTCACCGGCCCGCTTGCCGATACCGGGCTTGCCTTCCGCTTTATCGTCCACCATGAAGATGAAGACTCCTCGCGCGCTTTTGGCAATGATCGACGTACCATTATCGCCCCCTCATTGCGCTGGGAAGGCAGCGACAGTCGCGCGCAGATCTCCTATGAGTATCGTGATTATGACTTGGATCTGGATCGCGGCACGGTAATGATCGATGGCGAGCCCGCCAAGGTACCCAATGACCGCCGTTTCGATGAACCCTGGTCGCGGGTATTTGGTCACGACGAAGCGGTCACCGCTTGGTGGGAGCAGGATATCAACGACGACTGGTCGACAAGATTGACCTACGGCTGGAACCGCCGCCAGTACAGCGATGGCCAGCCGCGGGTACTGCGTGTGAATGAAGACACCGGCGCGCTAACCCGCCGTGCCGATGCTAACTACGGCTTTGACCGCCGCGTGCAATATACCGCCTGGGATACTACCGGCACCGCCACCCTGGCAGGCATGCGCCACGATCTCACTATCGGTGTGGATCATGAACGCCAGCGGGATTATCTGGCCGAGGTGTATCGCGGTACAGCGGTCACCGACCAAAATGTATACGAGATGAGCTACGGCGGTCTAAATCTGGATAGCGATAGCCTTAACACCTCGCGAAGCAACCGCTTGGATGAGATTAATACGACCGGCGTTTATCTCAATGACCGCTGGCACTTCAATGACCGCTGGACGCTGGGGCTAGGCGGGCGCTACACCCACTACGAGCAGTTTGGTGGCCGTGGCCGACCCTTCGTAACCGCCACCGATATCAGCGACGATATTTTTCTGCCTTCGGTCAGTTTGCTGCATCGCCTGACTCCGAATACGTCGGTTTATGCCAGCTATAGCGAGGCTTTTGTGCCCAATGGCGCCGACAGTGATACCGGTAAGACGTTGGATCCCGAGCACAGTATGGGCAGCGAAATTGGTGTGAAGCACCTGTGGAACGACCAGTTCTCGTTAGCCGCTGCGCTCTTTGATATCCGCAAAGAGAATGTCGCCGTCTCCGACAACGGCGTGACTCGCACGGTAGGCGAAGCGGGCTCCCAAGGTGTGGAACTAACGGTTTCCGGCCAGTTGACCGATCGGCTGTCGCTACTGGGCGCTTACGCCTACACAGACACCGAAGTGCTCAAAGATACCGAAGGCACCCAGGGCAACCGGCTAACCAACGCCGCGCGGCATACCGCAAGCCTCTACTTGGCTCACGACCTGAATACCGGCCCAGAGCTGGGCAACTGGCGCCTGGGTGGCGGGGTACGCTACGTGGGTGAGCGCGAAGGCGACGCTGACAATAGTTTCCAGTTGGATGCCTATACGGTCGCTGATGCCTTTGTCGGTTGGGATACCCCTTGGCTGGGCGACAATCTACACCTGCAGCTCAACGCCAAGAACCTGTTCGACACTACTTACTATCCCTCCAGCGGAGGCAGTACGCGGGTAGTGGTCGGCGACCCGCTGGAAGTTAGCCTTCTAGCGTCGGTAAGGTTTTAAGTATTATTTTCTCGGCGCAACAACTTGCTCTTAATTAATCTTTGTGACAACTTTCATACATGAGAAAGATATCATGGACTTAACAGCAGGAACGCGCCGATGAAATGTACCGCATGCCAACAAGGGAACTTAGTCCCCAGCTTTATTGATGCTCTTTTCCGTAGCCATACTTGCGATAACTGCGGCGGCAATTGGATCTTGATTGAAGACTACATTAGTTGGAAAGAACGTCACCCCGAACACGTATTTGATGATACTGGTGTCGAGAGCGTTGAGGCGGAAGATACGGTAGGCGCACTGATTTGCCCAGTGACCGGCGGCATTATGAGCAAGTTTCGAATCGCCAAAGATAATGCTCATCGGATCGACTATAGCGCTCGTGTAGGCGGCGTGTGGCTGAATAAAGGCGAGTGGGAAATGCTGGTTGCTGAAGGACTTGCAGGTAACCTTAACAGCATACTGACAGACTCCTGGCAAAAGCGGATACGTCAGGAAAAAACCAGTGACACCTTTGAGCAGCTCTATCGCAGCAAGTTTGGTGATGCTGACTACCAAAAGGCCTGTGACGTGCGTGAGTGGCTGCACAACCACTCTCAAAAAGCCGACTTACGCGCTTTCTTAATGGCAGAAAACCCTTACTCGGCTGTTGAGTGAGTGCTTTTAGATAAATGATTAGTCAGCCGCTGATAACCAGCGGCTGATTTTTAACAATTAAGTATCTCCAATCAATAACTCATGATTAATGTTCGGGTAGTTCTTCCAGCAACATTAACCATCCTCCGACCTTACCTTCCCCCATTGACCAACCCCCTCCGCAATTAAGCTTAATTGACGCACCACTAGGGCACCGGTCTCTTCATTGCCTCCGGTTAGTTGCCGACGTTGGAACTCACGCTTAATCGCTTCCCAGCGCTGTTTTTCTTCCTCGCTCAAGGTGCCTCTAAGCTCTTTCAGCTTGAGTAGATTCTCTTCGGCACCCTGGGTGAGTAGTTGCGCTTCGCCGACATAGTGATCATCAATGATCGCTTCAAGCTCGTCGTCGCTAAGGATCGGTGACATCTTCTCCGCCAACCGATTCATATTGCGATAGCTGCCCTGGAGGCGGAATGATGGCTCGGTGCGGTACTCGTCAGCCTGGGCACTGGAGGCGATATACTGCTGATTAACACGCAGCACCACTTCACGTGCTTTAAACATATTCTTCAGCACCGCCACGATCTCTTCACGCTCTGCGGCGCTATAGTCGTGTTCAAAGTCGGTGCTTGGCACCTCGCGACCCATGGCGATATCCACAAAGCGGTAGAAGTCGTCCATGCCCCGCGTTGCCAAAGAGGCAAGCACCGTATTGGCACTCATGGCGTTCTCGATGTAGGAGAGCGCAAACACCTCTTCCATGCCGCTTAATACATCACCCAGGTTATAAACGTCGGCGCGGTTAGCCAGCATGTCGGGCACTTTGAACACGTCGCCGCTTTCGGTGTAGGGGTTACCCGCCATGGCGATGCAGAAGCGCTTACCGCGCATATCGTAGGTCTTGGTGCGCCCATTCCAGATACCGTCTACCCGACGGCTGCCGTCGCATAGCGAGATAAATTTCTGCAAAAATTCCGGATGGGTATGCTGAATATCGTCAAGATAGAGCATGACGTTGTTGCCCATTTCAAACGCCAGGTTCAGCTTGATCAGCTCGGCCCGAGCGGTGGAGTGCGTGGCGGCCTCAGGATCCAGCGAGGTCACATCATGGCCAAGGCTGGGGCAGTTAATCTTCATAAAGATCAGCCCCAAGCGGTTCGCCACATACTCCATAAGCGTGGTTTTACCGTAGCCGGGCGGGGAGATCATCATCAGCAAACCGCTATTATCCGTTCGCCGCGTATCACCTACCGTTCCCATCTGCTTGGCCAGGTTATCGCCAATAATGGGCAGGTAGCTTTCGGTAATTAGCTTATTGCGTACAAAGGAGTTGAGTGGCTTCGGCAGGTACTCTTCGAGCCGCAACCGCTCCCGCTGCTCGCGTAAAATCAGCTGGCGACGCTCTTGCAGTGCCGTCCAGTCGCGTATAACGACCTGCTCGTGGTGGCGCAGCCGCTCCTGAAAATCGTCTAGCTGAAGCGCGAGCTCCTGTTGTTCAAGACGCCCGTGCTGGCCCAGTAAGCCGGTAACGGTGAAGGCTAGCTCGACATTATGGGTGGCGGTGCTTAGTCGGTCAGCCGTGTTGAGCATGGCAATCGCTTCAGGCAGGTAATGCAGCAACGCTTCTTGCTTGGCTTGCCCCGCGTGGGCCTGCAGCCAGTGGGAAGTGATCACCCAGCGGGCGCCGGGGTTACCCGCCACCACGGCCAGGGCCTCTTGGAAATGTGCGTAGTGCCCCTGCTGCTGCATGGAGGTGGTAAAGCTCTCCACCAGGCTGGCGGCGTACTGAGTGACCGGAAAACGTTCGCCTTCTTCAGCTAACTGACGTACCAGGAAATCAGCGGCGCTGCTTATCAAGCTAGACGAATCAGCCTGACCTGACACGCTAGCCAACTGCTGGGTCGTGACAAAGGCATCAAGCTGCGGCTGCACTTCCTGAATCAAAGCCCGTAGCAGATCCTCGTTATTCATAATTCGGCACAGAATGCCTGCCGAAAGACAGCGAGCGCGAAGGTTACGGGTCGCCTCTTCATCATGAATGCGATCGGCCCAGAAGAGCATCGCCAGCGCCCGGGGCAGAGGCCCAAACCCTAGCAAACCAGCACTTTGGTGGGCTGGCCACAAGGTGCGTACGATCAGCGCAGCGTCGTGGTCGTGAATGCCTTTTTCGTAGCTTTCGCGGTAGCGCGGCGAGGAAAAATTGGCAATCTGACGCTGCAACTCGCTGAAATCTTCGACATTAATCGGCTTAGCACCAGGTTTCGCCAACTCGTCCATAAAGCGATAAGCAAGATACTCGGCGCGATAGACCGCGGGGCTTTCAGAAGGCAGCAGCATACTCCAGTAGTCTTGCAGCTCGGTCAGCCGCTCATCTTCCAGCGGCTCGTAATACTGGGTGCCCGTCAGATGCAGCATGATGCGCTCTTGGCGAGGCACCAGGGTTAAATCAAGATGCTGCTGGTTGACGCTGAAGCGGTGGCGCGGCCCTAAGCGAATAACATCACCACCGGATTCATAAATATCGGAACGGTCGCGCACGCTACGCATGGCGGCGTCTTGGGAGGAGCGCAGGCGTCCGGCGATATCGTCCGCCTCAAGATTGCCGCCCATATTGCGCAGCTCATCGATCATGCTGCGCACTTTGCCGACCATGGCATCCGCCGCGAAGAAGCTATGCAGCTCTTCGAGGGTTTCAAAGCGTTCCGTACGGCGCTCCACGTTGGCCAAAATCCGCTGACTGGCGTCCGTTAGAGTAGAGACGCGACGTTGACGCTCATCCTGCAGCTGCTGGCGGCGTGCTTCGATGCTCTCGTGGGCACTTTCACGCTGCTCAAGAATGGTGGTTAAAAATTCATCAAATTCGCCGAACTGACTCTCCAACTCCTGGAGTTGGTCAAGGATTCGCGTCATCAACTGGTCGCAGTCATCGGGTTCCCGCAGTGCACCAACACCATTAGCCAGGCTCTGCTCAAACAGGCGAATCTGGGCTGCAAACTGTGCCTGAGCCTCTGCGCTCCCCTGCTCTCTTAAACGGATCTCCGCTTCGGAGCGCTGCTGATTAATCGAGGCGTAGATGCTGGAGATGTTCTCGGTAATCCGCGTCTGCTCAATAGCATCGCCGCCAGACATCGACGACAGCAACCCTTGAATCATATCCAGGCCCGCGGTTAATTCGCGATAGCGCTCCACGCACTCCGCCAACTGCTGGCGATTCTCTGCCTCACCCACCTGCTCTTTCAACGTCGCCAGGGTTTCCCGGTAGCCATCCAGCGCTTCTGGCTGAGCAAGAAAGCTAAAGGTCTGCTGGGTCAGCGATTGTTCCGCTTTATCCAGCGCTTGCTCTAAGGTTTGCAGGCGCTCTTCATCCAGGTAGCGGCGCTCACGCAGCGCCATCAGTCGGCCACGATGGTCGCGTAAGTGCTTCAGGTAGGTGACGAATAGGTCGGGAGTTTTCCAACTGCTGGGCTTTAGCTCCCGCAGCAGCGTCGCCTGCTGTTTTTCAACCTCATCTAGCGCCTGGGCTGTCTGGGCACGAATCGCCTGGACTTTCTCATACTCATCGAGCATCAGTTCAGCGGTGTGCTTTAGCTGTTCAAGCGCGGCGTGAATGGTTTTAAAGTCAGCTTCACCAATCCAGTGGAACTGGTTCAGCGTTCGGTCAACCCGCCGGATGATGGCGTTAAAGTGGCGCTCTGACGCCTGCTGCTCGTTAGCGAGCTGCACGATGCTATTGAGCTCGGCAATACCGCGTACCAGATCAGGGTTACCGATTCGGCCTAGTGGCGTGTCGTTACGCACCGCATCCTGAGCATGAAAGCGCTCCGACATAAAGGGCGTGGCCCATACCTGGATAGGATGAACCAGCGTAGGCTCGTCTTCAGCGTAAAAAATCGCTAGGTGACCGTTTTCAAGTATCGCCGCCCCGTGCCCCACCATGGGGGTATCGACCTGCTTGCGGATCAAGTTGTAGCGATAAAGCACCACCTGCCCGGTTTGCGGCGCGTAGAAAGTGTAGAGAACATCTTCGCCGTTTGGCGAGCGCACCATACGTTTGAAGCGCAGGTCTTCCTCGGGTACTTCGTAGGTGGTCAACTCACCCGTATTTAAGTAGTAGCCTGAGGGAAAAATCAGGCCGTGGTTTTCCGGCAGCTCAACGACGGAGCCCGCCATGGCATCAACACGTTTAACGTGCTGCTCAGCACGGTTGAAAAGGTAGTAGCGCCACTGTTGCTCATTGAAGGGCAAAATACGGATCAGCACCACCGCACCAAGATCAGCATATTCAAAGCTGGCATCGTCCAGCGACTGGGAGTCTGACTCCACCGGGTCGCTAAAGACACCCTCGCCGCTACTGGTGTTGTTCTCGATCTTGAAGGTAATGTGTCCGCGCAGGTTATCCACGAAGACGGTATCAAGGATATTCAGATGGGGCGCGCGACCCTGCTCCTGCATATCCCGGCCTGCGGTTTGCCAGGAAAAAGCGAAGCGGTCAGGAAAGATCAGGTCGCGCTCGCCGCGATTATCGATATAGCGGCTCACCTCGCCGCTGGCGGCTAACTCCCAACGGAAGACGCGCAGGTCGCTTAGTTTTTCACCGATTTGAAAAGCAATTAGCAGCTTATTGTTAAGGGTGACCAGTTGAACCAGCGTGGCATGGCTGTAGTATTTCTGGAGTTCTTTGAAATCCTGAACAAAGCGGCTCTCGGTAAGGAAGCTATCCGCCATTGGCGCTTCGCTCAGCTCAAGCCCTTCCTCATCATCTTTGAGGTGGTAGAGCGCAAAAATATCGCTCGCTTCCAGTTCCTTGCGCAGCCCTAATTGAACATTAAAGCCAAACAGAATTTGCTCGCCAATGCGTACCATATCGCGAGCAATGGCGTTATTTTCGGTTCGAACACGGGCCCTACCCAAAAGCGCCATGCTACTGCTACCGAAAACGTCAGCGCGGGCGTCATTCAGTTTACTGATCGACGCGCCCAGTTCGCCGCCCTGGGCTCTTAACCGCCGCTGAATCGTCTCGAATGCGGTGCTTTCTCTGACGATATTTTCAACCGAAGCATGCTCCTTCGACATAGGTATTCATCCTGAAAAGTGCTCACTAGAAATAGCAAAGACCGCAATTGAGTGACAGTTGCGGTCTTAGGCTTTTACGAAAACTGCCTGGATAGGTCACCGGCCGCTTGGCGCGACACTAACGGCAAAGGTAGGGCGGCTCTCCCCATAGAGAGCCGCCCTATCCTTTAGGCAGTTTCGGAAGATTTGCCAGAACTCATGGCACGATTTGCCAAGCCCGCCAGGGTAGCTTGCAGTGCTGGCGATTTATCAAGCACGCCTTGAACCGCTTTACCGTAGCCTAGCCCGGCGGTGAGTTTTTCAAACACATCGCTGTCGCCACCAATCAGTTCAAACTTGGCATTGTGCATTGCGGCAGCCATTACCTTGCCATTTTCGAGCATACCGATGCGCTGGGCTTCGATTTGCGCCATGACTTCTTTTTCGTGAACCTCCAGGTTCATACGGAACTCTTCGAAGTGGCGAGCCTCTTCGGACATATTGTCGTAAGCGCGCAGCTTCTCGACCAAGCCATTCGCTTCGGCTTTGGCCATTGCTTCTCTGGACTGCGCTTTCGCAGTGCCCAGCTTCTCCTCGCCCATGGCCTCGGCTTCAAGGCGCTGTTCAAGAATACGCACTTCCGCCAGTCCGGCATCTTCGTCAGCTTTCGCATTGGCCGTTTTAACCTCGGCAAGGGCAAAGCCTTCGCTGCGCTGGGCGTGAGCACGCGCTTCCAGCACTTGCGCTTCGGCCAGCCCGTCTGCGGCGGCAAGCGCTTGGTGACCGCGTGCCTGCTTCTCTTCTGCGGCGGATTTCTTCTCTGCCGCATCCAGATCGGCTTGGGCGCGAATAACCGCTTCCTCCGCTTCCAGCTTGGAGCGCTCGAAGACTGCTTCCGCGGCGCGCACCTCTTTGAGCTTGCGCTCTTCCGCTTCGGCTTGAGCAGCGGTCAAGCGAGTGACCTTCTGGCGCTCCGCCTCGGCGCGGTTGCGCACATCGTTAATATTCTCTTCTTCTTCCGCCACGCTGCGCTCAACCGCAATACGCTGGCTGGTAATGTCGGCAATCTCTTTGCGCTCTTCTTCCAGCGCTTTTTCCATACCGATTCGTTCAATTTCTACTGCGCGCTCGCGGGTCACATCCTCAAGCTCTTTTGCCTGACGAATGCGCACCTCTTCGATCTGTACCGCACGTTCGCGGGCCTTGGTGGCCATTTCGATCTGGCGCTGCTTGTTCTCTTCGGCAATCGCCAGCTCTTCGTCGGTTTTAATCCGCGCGGCTTCGCTTTTTGCTCGTTCTTGCTGGAGTACCTGCTCGGCTTCGGACTGCTCACGAGACTGCAGGCTTTCGATTTCACGACGCTGACGGGCTTCGGCATCGGCCTGAGTTCGCTCAAGTTCTAACGCTGCTTCACGTGCGGATACATTCTTGCGCTGAATTTCCAGCTCTTGGTCGCGCTCCAGGCGGTTGGTCTCAACATTGTGCCGGGCGGTAATCTCGGTGATACATTTGATACCTTCTGAATCCAGGATGTTGTTCGGATCCAAAGAGCTTTTCGGCGTTTGCTCTAAATAATCAATGGCAACGTCTTCAAGAATATAGCCATTAAGATCCTGACCAATGGTCTCAACAATGGCGTCGCGGAACTGCTGGCGCTCTTCGAAGAGCTGCATGAAGTCCATCTTTTTACCGACGGTCTTCAATGCTTCGCTGAACTTGGCGTTAAACAGCTCATTAACAGCATCGCGGTCGGAGGCGCGGCCTACGCCAACGGATTTAGCAACGCGCAAGACGTCTTCGGCAGTGGCATTGACGCGTAGGTAGAATGCTACGCTAATATCGGCACGCAAATTATCACGGCAAATCAGCCCCTCTTTCCCGGTACGATTGAGCTCCAGGGTGATCACCGACACCTTCATGGTTTCGGAACGGTGAACAACGGGCAGCACCATAGCCCCGGTAAAGTAAACCTTGGGCGTTGCGGAAAGGTCATTGACGATTAATGCCTGGCCTTGATCTATTTTTCGATAAAAGGCTTTAAACAGTGTCAGTATTGCAAGCAGTGCAATAACAATCACACTGACACTAACCAGTAGTGGCATGATCCACGACAAATCCATCTTCATCTCCTGCACCAAGGCAATTAATCGGCTAAGCCGGCTTCAAAATCTTTTTCAGATATCACCCAGTACGCATCTTCAGTAAACAGGTACTGAATAATGATGGCGCGCTCACCGCGCACCAGCGCTGAGTCGCTTCGCACTTGCAAAATAAGATGGTCACCATCGATATGCGCATCGGCGCGGCCTTTCTCTTTTGTCACCTCTGCCGAACGAACAGTGCATTGCTTACCTGTCAGACGTTGTTCAATAGGCAGGTGCTGAGCGGGGCGAAAAAGGGGCCGCAAAGGGCGAATCAGCAAGGACGTGACGATAGTGGCGACAACAAGCCCTAATATCAGCACGACGGCATTAAACAACCACAGCAACAGGCCTGGGTTTAGGTGGGTTCCTAACAACAGCATTGCGAAATAGCTAAACAGCCAGCCGGTTAATGCCAGCAGCGTAATCACTAGCGGCAGGGGAACGCCGTGCAAGCCCAGCGTTGCCAGTAAACCGCCCAGCGCCAGCGAACCGCCTTCGCCAACATCACCCTCGACTACGTCGCTATCGACCAATCCCGATAGCGAAACTAACCAGTAAAGAACGGCGACACTTAGCAGTACTGTAAAGATGACGGTAGGAAAGCTGGTAATAATCGAAATAAATAAAGGCATGCGCCTGAAACCCAGTAAGGCTAAACACAAGCGCCATCAATACTGAATGCCGCCATGAGGGATCGCCCTTTTTCATCTTGTTGAGAAAGGGCTCTTCTATAAAAAGTCGTATTAAGTCGATGCCATTTATTGCTTAGGACTTTAACCCTGATAGCAACGCCGGGAAAAACTACAGCATCTCCTAGCAAAATCAATTCAGTCATCGATTTTTAAGAGATATCTTACAAACCCAATAGCGAATGTCTTACAAAATCCGGTATTTTGGGCAGAATTGCCTAAGATCGCTGACCGCCCTTTTGGTCGCCAGCAAAGTTTAGCTGTCACAGTACGCACGCACACTGAACGGGGAGTCTCTGTCAAAAGAGATATTAGAGGCTTGCTGAGAGTTTGAGTCGCCGACCCGACCACTTCCTGACCCGGAAACCGAAAGGACAAGTCCTATATTGCGCGAAACACATTCATTTTATTCGCCACACCTTAAATACGCTTTTTAGTCGTCTACACGGGTGTTATCCATTAGGATTAATGCGATGAGTCACTTCAACCCCGTCAGGAGATGCGCCCATGCTGCTTTCCACTTGGTTGCTTTTTGTTGCCGTGGCACTAGTCAGCATTGCCAGCCCCGGGCCCGCTTTTCTAGTCGCGGTGCGCAATGGCATGGCAGGAGGAGCCAAACGCGTGGCGCTTTCGTCGCTGGGCAATATCACTGGCCTACTCATACTGGCCAGTGCAGCAGTCTTGGGGCTGGGGGTGGTGTTGAACGCCTCGGAAGTGCTGTTCAACCTGCTTAAACTGGGCGGCGCAGCCTACTTGATCTACCTGGGCATTCGTCAGTGGCGCAGCAACACCTCCCTTGCGGTCTCAACCAGCCCGGCAAAACCCACTCCCAGATGGCGCACTGTCAGTGAAGGCATACTGGTCGCCATGAGCAACCCTAAGGCGATCCTGTTCTTCACTGCCCTGTTTCCACAGTTTCTGGATACGCAGCGCGCTTTGCTTCCTCAGTTCTCCATCATGGTAAGCACCTTCATGGCACTCTCCTTTGTCACCTTGATGACCTACGGCACCCTTGCCAAGCATCTCGCCCGCTGGCTGAGCAGTCGCTCGCGGGTGACATGGGTCAATCGCCTGATGGGCAGTGCTTTTATCGGATTGGGCCTATCCATTTTACGCTTACGGCAGCCGGTGTAGCGCCCTATTGATTGTGGCTGCGGGCCAACGGGCAATCATCGCGGTGACAATAACGGCAAAGAGTAGCCTTGCCCACAAGATGCCCGCTATATCGGCCCCGAGCATCAAGATCAGCAGCGTGTCTTCTATAACGCTATGGCAGAGGCCGAGAAAGCACAGTGCAAGCGTGCTATCACGCTTGCTAAGCACCCCGTTCTGCACATCCCGAATCAGCAGCCCTGCGCCATAGCTTAATCCCAACGTAAAACCAATCACCGTTACATTAGCTGCCGAACGGCCAATGCCTAATAGCTTGAGTAGCGGTAGCAAACCAAGATGAATCCAGCGCTCCAGGCCGAGCTTTTTCAGAAGTTTTAGGAGCACAATCAGCGCTAAAATAATCACAAAGATAAGCGCTAGCGTTTCAAGCTGTGCAATAGCCCAACTGCTTAGCGTTGGCGCTGTCGACAAGCTTGGTTGCCATACCAATGCTACTGGCGCTTGCAACAAACCAAAATACGAATAGAAGCAGTGCAAGAGCCAAGCAAGCAGCAAAGCCCCACCTACGCGCAGGACTAACGTAGCCCACCAAGGTACGCCAGCGCGCTTGGCAACGGCCCCCTCAACAGGAATTGAGTGCCCTACCAGCATTAATGCACCCAGCACTGTCACTTGCTCGACACTCAAGTGCATATCACCAGCTACTTGGAGAAATACCGCAATGGCGGTGTACAAGTTGGTAAAGAGCGCCGCCGCCCACACAACGCCCAACTGCTCGGGCAAACCGAGTATGCTCATTAAGGGAGCTAATACCGTTCCCAGCCAGCCGATAACCCCCAAGAGCTCTAATCCTTTGACGATAAGCAACGCTGGAATCAGGATTTTGAGCAGCGTCAGGTACACGCGCAGCGCGTCTTGTAATAGGTGAGTTACCCAAGCCAATAGATGATGAATTTTTATCTGCATCAAGCCCCCGTTGCCATCATTTGAACAACGGTTATGATAATGGGGCTGGCGCAGAATATTCTTTTCAATTCCGCACTAACAATCACTATTCGTTCTTTATGAGCTCAGAAAGGACATTTTATTTCATGGACGCCATTGATCGACGAATCCTTGACCAACTTCAGCGTAACTCCAGCCTGACCAACCAAGCGCTAGCGGACGAGATAGGGCTTTCACCCTCTGCCTGTTTAAAGCGCGTTAATCGATTACGCGACGCTGGAATCATTGAGCAGCAGGTAGCACTACTCAATCCTGACGCCTTGGGGCAGTGCTTGCACATGGTGGTAGAAGTCACCATGGAGCGGGATAACAAATCACTCTACCAGCGTTTTTTAACAACAGCGCTGAGCGCCCCTGAAGTGAAGCAGTGCTATCAGGTAACCGGAGAGTGTGATTTTGTATTGATCGTGACAGTCGCTGATTTAGATGAGTACGACAGCTTTTGTGATCGCGTGCTCTATGGCGACGACAACCTGCGCAAGTTCCGCACGCTACTGTCGCGTAAGCGGCATAAGTTTGATACGTCTGTGCAGCTCAGTCGTTGAATGCTGCTCACGCCGTCAATCCAATCCCGCGCAAAATCACCGAGGTCACCGACTGCACAGCCTTTTCGAACTGCAAGTCGTCCAGCGGTTGGTCGTCGTTGAGCAGGTAGATTTGGTAGTCAAAATCAGCGTAGTGCTGGGTGGAGGCCCAAATCATATAAAGAAGGTAGGAAGGCTCGACGGGGTTGATTTGACCTGACTCGACCCACTCGCGAATTTTCGACTCCTTAAGCTTGGCCCATTCGTAAAGATTGTCGCGCAGGCGCTCCTTAAGAATCGGCGCGCCCTGCATGACTTCGGCCGCCCAGACTTTCGAGCCGTGGGCGCGGTTGCGGGAGTGGTTCATCTTGGCGCGAATATAGGTGGAAAGCACGACACGAGGATCATCGTAGAGCTCGAAGCAGAGCGCGTCCTGTTTCCACACCTCGAGAAGCTCTAACAGAACATCTTGATACAGCGCATTTTTGGTCGAGAAGTAGTAGTGCACGTTGGACTTGGGGATCTCTGCCAGTTGTGCGATTTCGCCCATGGAAGCACCTGCATAGCCCTTTTCGGCAAACAACTGCTCTGCCGCCTGGAGAATCTTTTTTACGTTGGTTTGCCGAATTTCGTCCTGGGTTCTCGCCACGCTGTTCTCGTCCCTATACGTCTGAAGTACGCACCAAAAAAAGCACCATCGCAGAGCGACGGTGCTGAGAAGATGTCCTAGTTACTCTAAGACGTCAACTTTGATTGTTGGGGAACGAGAACTCGGCCCGGGTGGCCTCGCTCACCGACGGCCAGCGCTGGGAGACCGCCTTGCGGCGAGTATAGAAGCGCACCGAGTCCGGCCCGTAGGCGTGAAGATCCCCAAACAGCGAGCGCTTCCAACCACCAAAGCTGTGGTACGCCACGGGCACCGGGAGCGGCACATTCACGCCCACCATGCCAACCTCGATACCGTCGGTAAAGCGGCGGGCAGCTTCGCCATCGCGGGTAAACAGGCAAGTGCCGTTGCCATACTCGTGGTCGTTGATCAGGTGCATGGCGTCATCCAGGCTACCCACGCGCACCACGCAAAGCACCGGCCCAAAGATCTCTTCCTGGTAGATGCGCATTTCGGCGGTGACGTTATCGAACAAGCAGCCGCCCACGAAATAGCCCTCTTCATAGCCTGAGACTTGAAGGTCGCGACCATCGGCAACCAGTGTCGCGCCAGCCTTTACGCCATCTTCGATGTAGCCGAGGACTTTATCCCGGTGCTCAGCGGTCACCAGCGGCCCCATATCCAGATCCCGCTTGGTGCCGGGGCCGACTTTTAATTGAGCGATTTTAGGAAGTAGGGTTTCAACCAAACGGTCTGCGGTCTCGTCGCCCACGCATACCGCTACCGAGATCGCCATGCAGCGCTCGCCGCAACTACCAAACGCTGCGCCCATTAATGTGTTGGCGGCGTTTTCCAGGTCGGCATCCGGCAGCACCACGGCGTGGTTCTTCGCCCCACCTAACGCCTGAACGCGCTTACCCGCGGCGGAACCACGAGAGTAGATCGCCTCAGCCACTGGCGTGGAGCCGACAAAGGAAATGGCTTTAACGGCCTTGGCATCCAGCAGCGTTTCCACCGCTTCGCGACTGCCGTGGACTACATTCATTACACCTTTGGGTAGCCCCGCTTCTTGAAGCAGTTCGGCTACTGCCATGGCCGCCGAAGGGTCTTTCTCCGAAGGCTTCAATATAAACGTATTACCGCAGGCAATCGCCATGGGGTACATCCACAGCGGCACCATGGCGGGGAAGTTAAACGGGGTGATACCTGCCACCACACCCAATGGCTGGAAGTTTGACCAGGCATCAATGCCCGGCCCTACATTGTGGGAATACTCTCCTTTGAGCAGCTCTGGCACCCCACAGGCGTACTCGACGTTCTCAATGCCGCGCTTGAGTTCGCCCATGGCGTCTTCGGGAGTTTTGCCGTGCTCTTCACTGACCAGTTGCACCAAGCGGTTAGCGTTATCTTCGAGCAATTGCTTAAAGCGGTACATCACCTGGGCACGCTTGGCGGGCGGCGTATCGCGCCAGGCGGGAAACGCCTCTTGGGCGGCGGTAATGGCGCGCTCTACATCGGCGGCATTGGCATCCGCCACTTGGCGAATCACTTTGCCGGTGGAGGGGTTGGTGACATCCAGCGTACGCTTACTTTCAACTAACTCGCCGTTAATCAGATGGGAAACAACACTCATATTTAAACTCTCTGAAATTTAGGTCAGTCGGTTATGCCAGCGAATCTTAGGCTAACGAATCCAGGGTGGTGGCCACGGCGTCGAACAGCCGCTCTAGCTCGGCCTCGGTGGTGCCAAAGGGAGGGCCGAATTGCAGCGTGTCGCCGCCGTAACGCACGTAGAAGCCTGCTTCCCAGAGCGCCATGTGGGCATCGCGGGGACGGATCGTTGGGTCGCCTTCCCGGGGCGTTAGCTGAATGGCACCAGCTAGGCCGTAGTTACGAATATCGACAACGTGATTGCGGCCTTTCAAGGCGTGTAGCTTCTGCTCAAAGGTAGGTGCGATGGCGCTGACCTGAGCAGGGAAGTTTTCACGCTCCATCATCTCAAGCGCCGCCAGACCCGCCGCACAGGCCACCGGATGGGCGCTGTAGGTGTAGCCATGAGGAAACTCAACGGCATGTTGGGGGCCACCGGCGTGCATAAAGGTATCGAAAATCTCGCTGGACGCGATCACCGCGCCCATGGGAATTGCGCCGTTAGTGATCTGCTTCGCCACGTTCATGATATCCGGCGTGACACCAAAGGCTTCCGCACCGGTGGTTGCTCCACTACGCCCAAAGGCGGTAATCACTTCGTCAAAAATCAGCAGGATGTCGTGGGCAGTGCAGATCTCACGCAGCCGATCCAGGTAACCTTTCGGCGGAACGATCACCCCCGCCGAGCCGGACATCGGCTCAACAATCACCGCAGCAATGGTGGAAGCATCATGTAGGGCGATTTGATCGAGCAATGCATCGGCAAGCTCGGCACCGGTTTCCGCTTGGCCACGGGTGAAGGCGTGACCCGCTTGGAGGGTGTGTGGCAGGTGGGTTACATCCATCAACTGGCCGTAGTGTTTGCGATTGCCGCCGATCCCACCCAGGCTGGTGCCGCCAATGTTTACCCCGTGGTAGCCCTTGGCGCGGCCAATCATGCGCGTTTTCTCTGGCTTACCTTTTAGCCGCCAATAAGCCTTGGCCATTTTGACCGAGGTATCTGCGGCTTCTGACCCCGAATTGGTGAAAAACACATGATCCAGTCCGGCTGGCGTAAGGCTGGCCACCTTTTCCGCCAGTTTAAACGCCAACGGATGGCCAATTTGAAAGCCAGGCGCAAAGTCGAGGCTACCTAGCTGCGCCGCTACGGTTTTTTGAATCTCTTCACGGTTGTGGCCCGCGCCGCAGGTCCATAGCCCGGAAAGTGAATCGAACAGCTTACGACCCTGGTCATCAATGTAGTAGCGCCCTTCCGCACCGGTGATCACACGCGGGTTGGCATGGAAGTCGCGGTTGGCACTAAACGGCATCCAGTAGTGCTGATTAAGTGCCGTTTTAGAAGACACCTCCTCCATAGAAGAGCTCGATGCTTCAGGCTTCGTTTTGCTTTTTATTCCAAACATGCTGTCCAGCTCCATCGCTATAAGACTTGGTCTCAGCATGCGCCAGCAAACACGTTTATAAAATTATGCTTTTCTTTTGTTCACGTTAGAGAATCTATACGTAACGTCGGCTTTTTTATCTCTACTCTAGCAATGAGCCAAAAATCGGGGTCGCCAGCTTCCTCCGTGCTCAATAAAAGGAAGTCATATGAACTCGTTTGCTGAACCGAAAATCGCTACAGCTGATTTGCGCACTGACAGTGACCGCCTCTGGGAAGCACTAATGGAGATGGCCAAACTAGGCGCCACCCCTAAGGGCGGCGTTAATCGCCAGGCGCTTACCGATTTAGAACGCCAGGGACGTGACCTATTTATCCAGTGGTGCCGTGCCGAGGGCTGCACTATTCGCATTGATAATATCGGCAATATCTTTGCCCGTAGGGAAGGCAGCGATCCAACCGCCAAAACCGTTATGGCCGGTAGCCATCTTGATAGTCAGCCTACCGGTGGCAAGTACGACGGTTGCTTCGGCGTGCTCTCTGGCCTGGAAGTGATCCGCACCCTTAACCAGCACAACATCACCACGCAATCCCCAATCGAAGTCGTAGCCTGGACTAACGAAGAGGGCTGCCGTTTTCCGCCCTGCATGATGGGTTCCGGCGTATTTACCGGCGAGCTGGAATTTGATGCCATGATGGCGCGCACCGACGCCGATGGCGTCACGGTAAGCGATGCCCTGGACGCCATTCACTACCGTGGCAGCGACAGCGTCTCGCCAGATGAGATCAAAGCTTACTTTGAACCACACATTGAGCAGGGCCCGATTTTGGAAGATACCGACACCACTATTGGTGTGGTTATCGGCGGACTTGGGCAGAAGTGGTTCGACTTAACGCTGACTGGACTTGAAGCCCACGCAGGCCCTACACCGATGAACCTACGTCGGGATGCCATGATGGGCGCAGCCGAAGTCACCCAAGCGCTCAACCGTATCGCCTTTGAACATCAGCCCCACGGCCGTGGCACAGTGGGCTGTATGACGCTGCACCCCGGTTCACGTAACGTGATTCCCGGCCAGGTTAAAATGACTCTGGATATGCGCCACTGGGAGCCTGAAGCCCTTATCGCAATGGGCAAGGCGGTGGCCGCCGCCGTGGAAGACATTTGCCAACGCCACGGGCTGGCATATGAATTAACGCCCACAGCGGATTTTGCCCCGGAACACTTCAACAAAGAATGTGTTGATGCGGTGCGTGAAGGAGCGAAGAAGCTCGGCCTATCACACATGGATATCATCAGCGGCGCGGGCCACGATGCAATGTTTGTGGGCCGCGTAGCCCCCGCGGCAATGATCTTTATTCCCTGCAAGGACGGCATTAGCCACAACGAGATCGAAAGCGCCACGCCGGAACACATTCATGCAGGCTGTAACGTTCTGCTCCACGCCATGCTGGACGCTGCTGGCCTAGCGGAATAGGTATTAAGTCACCAATGGGTTGCGCCGCTAAACGGTAAAATTCACGCGTGCCCGCGCCAGCTCAGCAAACCGCGTGCGGGAGGGTTTAAAGCCCACTCCTGGCGGCCAGGCTAGCCAGGCGTCGGGCACCATAAAGCCGGGCAGTGCCTCACGCACCCAGGTGTTTAGCGCCTGCTCTTGGACGGCCTCACCGTGCCAATCGATAAACGCCACCGGGCGCTCGCCCCACTCGGGGTGGGGCACTGCTACAACCAACGCCTGGGCAACGCCAGGGTGATCAACCAAGCGCTGCTCAATAGCTTCTGGCTGAATATTCTCACCGCCGGAGATAAAACCGTTATCGAGCCGCCCTTCCACCACCAACGCGCCTTCCGAAGTGAAGTGTCCTTTGTCACGGGTAGCAAACCAGCCTTCGTTATTGAGACCTGGATTCATTTTGCCGTTATTCAAATAGCCGCAGAACAGAGTCTCGCCGCGTACCTGTATCTCACCCTCGACTATTCTGACCTCACGACCTGGCAGCGGCTTACCGACGACGCCCGGAGCGGTGGGTATGCCAGTGCATACCTGGCTGGCCATCTCGGACAGCCCATAGCTAACCTTCGGCGTCAGCCCCAGTGATGTCATCTTCGCCACCAGCGGTGCTGGAATCGCCGCACCGCCTAGTAACAGCTCACGTAGTTGGGTGCGCTGGGGCGTAAAGCCCGCTTTCAGCAGCCGCCAAAGCTGGGTAGGCACCAGGGAAAGATGGCTAATCGCCTGCTGCTCAAGGCGCTCCGCCAGCGTATCGGGAGCATCGTCGAGGATCACCCGCCCACCGGCGAGAAAGACGCGAAACGGGATCGCATAGCCGCCGATATGAAACAGCGGCAGCGACAGTAGCCAACCGCTGTTCTGATCAACGGGAATCAGCGACGCCGAACCGCGGGCGGAGGCTAAATGATTGGCCACACGATGTAGCACCGCCTTGGGCGTACCGCTGGAACCAGAGGTGAAAATGGTGTTACACAGCTGGCTGCCATCGAGCGCTGGCGACTCACCTGAGCCAGCTTCCGCCAGGAAATCCAGGGTGATCGGCGTTAGCGGTGAAGAGGTTAGCTGTGAAGAGTAATCATTGTCACTTTCCGTTTGGCAGACGCGGCCAGCCTGCAAGCGCTCAGCTAAATTGAGCTGCTGGGTAACAGGGAATGCTGGGTTAAACGGGCAGAAAACAACCCCAACCCGCAGACAGGCCCACGCCAGCAGCAAGGATTTAAGCGAGCCTTTGGCGGGCACCACTAAGCGATCACCGGGCACAAAACCTGCGCGCTTCAGTTGCTGCGTTAAAGACGCCACCCGGCGATTAAGCGTTCGGTAGCTAAGACACACGGAGCCAGCCTCTACCGCAATATGCTCAGGGGTCTCTTTGGCCCAGTAGTGAATGGGGCAGGTATCTATCACGCTAAATTTTCCATTTTAGAAAGACAGTGCACGTTTTCTGTCATCACCTCACCCGCTAGATTAGTCACACGTCCGGCAAGCCAATGGCCGGTATCCAACCCAGGCGGCTCATCAGGCGCCCACTCGCTTGCCAGGCGGGCAAGCTGCACAAGGCCTAGACCGGATTCAAAGCTGGAGGAGACCACCACGCGAAGATTACCCGCCCGTGCCCGTTGAACGAGTGCTTCGCAGTCGCTTAGCGAGCCGATTAGCGTGGGTTTGATTACCAAGGCTTTGAGCTGTGGGTGGCAGTACCACTCTTCCCGGCGGGATAGCGTTTCATCCAGGGCAATGGCCCCCCCCGTTGCTTCTGCCACGGCGATGGTGTCAGCAAAGGCAGCGCAGGGCTCTTCCAGGTAGTCGATCTGTTTAAGGGGAGGCGCTCACAGAAGCGCTGGGCATCTTCCCGCGTCCAGCCGCCGTTGGCATCCAAAATCAGCTTGGTGGTGGGCAGCCGAGCGGCAAGTTGTTCAATCAGCGCCAGCTCCTCCTCCATAGCATGGCGTGCCACTTTCAGCTTGAGCCGAGACGGTAGCGAGGCTTGCCAATCGGTGGTTGAAAGAGACTGGATCAGCGCGGCAGGTGCACCCTGGAGCAGTGGGTAGGGCGGCAAAGGCTCAGGAAGATTGAGTGGCCAAGAGCGTTGGACGCAGTCAAACCCAAACTGCACCGATGGCAGCGTTGGGGAGACTATTTCGCCTCGGCTCAAAGCAGCCAAACAAGCCAGACTTTCGGCTTCAGCTTCCGCCAGGGTTTCCGTTGAGAAGCCAGGTAGCGGGGCAATCTCGCCCCACTGCCCGTTAATGGAAACTAACAGCCCTTCTCTGTTCGCCAACCGCTCTCTTTTAAACATTAGCGGCTGACGGAACGGGAGGGAGTAGCGGTAAAGCGCCAGCTGCATTACGGGTTACGCGGGTAGCGGGAAAAATCCGGGCGGCGCTTTTCGTTAAAGGCGTTACGCCCTTCCTGCCCCTCTTCGGTCATGTAGTAGAGCATGGTGGCGTTACCCGCCAGCTCTTGAAGCCCGGCCTGTCCGTCACAATCGGCATTGAGTGCAGCTTTCAGGCAACGCAGTGCCATAGGGCTATGCTGCAGCATCTCGCGGCACCAACGCACACTCTCTTTTTCTAGCTCGTCTAGCGGCACCACGTGGTTGACTAGCCCCATTTCCAGCGCTTGGGCGGCGCTGTACTGGCGGCACAGGAACCAGATTTCCCGGGCCTTTTTCTGACCCACAATGCGCGCCATATACGAGGCGCCGTAGCCGCCATCAAAAGAGCCGACTTTAGGGCCGGTTTGGCCGAAGACAGCGTTCTCGGCGGCAATGGTCAGGTCGCACATTAGATGCAGCACGTGGCCGCCGCCGATAGCGTAGCCCGCCACCATCGCCACTACTGGTTTGGGGCAGGTGCGAATATCGCGCTGGAAATCCAGCACGTTGAGGTGGTGGGTGCCCTCTTCATCCTGGTAGCCGCCATAGTCACCGCGAATGCGCTGGTCACCGCCGGCACAGAACGCTTTGTCGCCTGCGCCAGTGAGCAGAATGGCGCCTATAGAGCTGTCGTGGCGGGCGCGATTCAGCGCTTGGGCCATCTCGCTAACCGTCAGCGGGCGAAAGGCGTTGCGCACCTCGGGCCGGTTGATGGTGATGCGCGCAATGCCATCGGCAGTGGTGTGGTACAAAATATCCTGATAGCCATCGGAGCGATCCTGCCACTCTACCGGCGCATAGAGTTCCGTTTCAGTGAGTCCGTTAATCATGCCTATCTCTTCTTATCTGTTGGGGCGAAATGCTGACAGCGAGCCGTTTAACCCAGCATACCTGCGACGACTAGACCCAGCGCCACAATGCTTACCAGCGCAGCACCACCGTACATTAGCTTTTTGTTGAGTGCGTCATTGCCCACGCTGATATCAAACATCCCATGGCGCAGGCGGTGGGCGGCATGAAAAAGCGGCAAGCAAACTACCGCCCCCACAAACAGAAAGCCCGGTACACTGAACAGCAGTGCCGATGCCCGCTCATAGCTCAGCACCTCGGCGGGCAGCAGGCCAAGGGGCAGTAGAACGGCGATAAATAGAATCACGGCAGGCAGAAAGACGGCAAAACAGACGCCACCCGCGCTAAACAGCCCCCACCAGAGCGGCTCATCAAAGGCTTGTTTATGCTGAGCGCTGTTTTTGCCCATGCTTGGTTTATTCATGGCTAGTTTTTCCATAATTACGCCCTCCCGAATAGCCAGAAAAACAGCAGTGCGACCGCCACTACCCCTGCCCACTGCCCGGCAACAATAGCCTGATCAGGCAGGCTATGCCCGGCGATACGCAGCGGCATTACCCGTGGGAACAGCACAAAGAAGGTGGCGGCGTGAAACAGGCTGGCGGCCAGCGCTAGAAGATTCAGCACTAATACGATGGGGGAGCCCATAAAGGCGATCCACCCCTGCCAGCTTTCTGCCCCTTGAAGAAGAGCAACCATACCGGCGAGTAAGCAGAGCGTGAAAAACACCAGCGGCAGCACAGTGGCTTCGCGCAGCATGTAGAGTTTAAAAAAGCGGTGTTTCAGCCACCAGTTGCGTTTCAGTGGCGGCAGGCGTTGCGATGATGATTTATCCATGACGTTCCTCCCCTACCCTTTAAACAGCGCAATGAGTGTGTGTTTGGCCGCTTCGACCTTGCCCTGATTGACCGCAGCGGCGGGGTCAACGTGTTTGGGGCATACCTTGGAGCAGAAGCCCACAAAGGTGCAGCTCCAAACGCCTTCGTGGCGGTTAAGTTCGGCCATGCGCTGCTTCTTGCCGTGGTCGCGGCTATCCAGATTGTAGCGGTGGGCCAGCGTTAGCGCCGCCGGGCCAAGGAACTCAGGATTCAAGCCAAACTGCGGGCAGGCCGAGTAGCAGAGGCCACAATTAATGCAGTTAGCGAACTGCTTATAGCGGGCGAGCTGCTCAGGGGACTGCTGATAGGTTTCCGGCGCCTGGGGGTCATACGGTTTTACCGGGTTGTCATCAATCAGGTAGGGCTTAACCGCGGCCAGGTGCTCAAGGAATATCTCCATATCCACCACCAAATCCCGCTGCACCGGGAAGTGGGATAGCGGCTCGATGCGGATCTCGCCTTCATAATCGCGCAGGAAGGTTTTGCAGCCGAGCTTGGGAATGCCATTCACCATGACCCCGCAGGAGCCGCAAATCGCCATCCGGCACGACCAGCGGTAGCTCAGCGTGCTATCGAGCTGTTCTTTAATGTGGTTGAGGGCATCCAGCAAAGAGGTGCTGTCGTCCACCGGCAGTTCGTACTGCTGCCAGTAGGACTCAGCCGAACTGTCTGGCAAATAGCGTTTAACGCTGATTTTTTTGGTGCTGATCTGCTGGGTGTTCATGCCTTGCCCCCCTTGCCCGCATCGCCATAAGCCCGCTCCGCCGGGGCGGAAAACCGCACATCGACATCCTGCCAGTGTAGCTCGGCATGGGCATCGCCTTGATAAAACACTTGGCTGTGCTTGAGGTAGTTAACGTCGTCGCGTTTCTGCATACCTTCATCCAGGCGCTGATGGGCACCACGGGATTCACGACGCTCAAGCGCCCCTAAGCAAGAGGCTTCGGCAATATCCAGGCCACACTCCAGTTCAAGACATTCCAGTAGCTCGGTATTGAATATCTTGCTGGTATCATTAACGCGAACCTTATTAAAGCGCTCACGTAGCTGACGCATGGTATCCAGCGAATGGCGCATGCCCTCTTCAGTGCGGTAAATACCGCAGCCACTCTCCATGGCTTGCACCATGGCGTGCTTGAGTGCTACCCAATTCTCTGCCCCCTCGGTTCCGTCACAGAGCCGCAACAGCTTGGCTTGTTGGCGATCGCCCTGGGCTTCCAGCAAGCGCTCATCAGCCCACTCGGTTTTGGCCGCTCGCTGGCTCGCTTGTTCACCGGCTAAGCGGCCAAATACCAGCAGCTCGGTCAGCGAGTTGGAGCCCAGGCGGTTGGCACCGTGCAAACCAACTGAAGCACACTCCCCGGCGGCGTAAAGCCCGGCAATGGAGGTTTCGCACTGAGGGTCGGTCTCAATCCCACCCATGGTGTAGTGAACCGCCGGGCGAATGGGAATGGGGTCTTTCACCGGATCAACATTGATATAGGATTTAGCCAGTTCACAGATAAACGGTAGGCGCTCCAGAATGTACTTTTCACCCAAGTGGCGCAGGTCGAGATAGACCACATCGCTGTCGCCAAACTTGCCGGTGCGGCCCGCCTGCTGCTCTTGCCAGAAGGCCTGGGAGAGTTTGTCCCGTGGCCCCAGTTCCATATATTTGTTTTCCGGCTTGCCAAGCGGAGTTTCTGGGCCCAGGCCGTAATCCTGCAGATAGCGGTAGCCCTCTTTATTGAGCAGAATGCCGCCTTCGCCCCGGCACGCTTCGGTAATCAAAATGCCAGAACCGGGCAGGCCGGTGGGGTGGTACTGGACAAACTCCATATCCCGCAACGCCACACCGTGACGATAGGCCATCGCCATGCCGTCGCCGGTGACAATTCCCGCGTTGGTATTGAAGCGGAACAAGCGCCCTGCGCCGCCGGTAGCGAGAATCACCGCTTTAGCGCGCAGCAGGGTCAGTTCACCGGTAGCGATCTGCAGGGCTATAACGCCAATAACCGCACCTTCGTGTACCGCCAGATCGAGCACAAAGAACTCATCAAAACGCTCAATCTCTGGGTACTTCAGCGAGGTCTGAAACAGGGTGTGGAGCATATGAAAGCCGGTTTTGTCGGCCGCAAACCAGGTGCGTGCGGTTTTCATGCCCCCGAAGCGGCGCACCTGCACTTGGCCATCGCCTTTACGGCTCCAGGGGCAGCCCCAGCGCTCCATCTGCACCAATTCTTGATAAGCGTGATGAACAAAGTAGTCGACGACGCCCTGCTCAACCAGCCAGTCACCGCCTGACACCGTGTCGTCGAAATGCGCTTGGTGGGAATCTTCGGCACTGGTGACGGCGGCAGCGCCACCTTCAGCCGCCACGGTATGGGAACGCATGGGGTAAACCTTGGACAGCAGCGCTATGCGCTGGGGAGTGCCCTGCTCTTTGGCCTGCTCGGCAGCCCCGATAGCAGCGCGTAAGCCTGCACCACCCCCACCAACAATGACGATATCAAAATCTCGCTGTTGCATGAAAAGCCCCTTCATTAGCCAAGTCAAAGGTGGTACTGGCGGCAATCTGCGCTGCCGTCTTGTCTATTCGAACTTACCATACAAGGGGAAGGCCCTGTTCATTAGTCCAAAGGACTATTGATGTACATCAAGAAAGGGAGGAATCGAGCTAGCATCACTTTTACCCTAGTGCTGCACCGCCTACTCTTCAAATCACTCACTGCCGGGCAGACCACTGCCCACCAAGCAAAAAGAGCACACTACCAACACTGAAGAGAGGTGCCGCATGACGACCGATGCTCAACCCTCACCGCGATGGAAACTGTTAGCGCCGCTAGCAGTTGCTATCATCGTCGCGCTGATACCCACTCCCCTGGGGCTTGCGCCTCATGCGTGGTACTTTTTCGCCATTTTCCTCGGCTGTGTGGTTGGCCTTATTCTTGAACCATTGCCGGGCGCAGTGGTGGGCCTGGTCGGCGTTACCCTGGTGGCACTACTTTCCCGGTGGGTGCTGTTCTCTCCGGAGCAACTGGCGACTGACGGATTCAGTGCTGCTAACCAGGCATTCTCATGGGCGGTGTCGGGCTTTACCAATTCCACCGTATGGCTGATTTTCGGCGCATTTATGTTTGCCTTGGGGTATGAAAAAACCGGACTCGGCAGGCGAATATCGCTTTGGCTGGTCAAGGCAATGGGAAAACGTACGTTGACTCTTGGCTACGCGGTGATGATTGCCGATGGCATTCTGGCGCCGTTTACGCCCTCGAACACCGCACGTAGCGCAGGCACGATCTACCCCGTGATTCGCAACCTGCCGCCGCTTTACGATTCGCACCCCAATGACCCCAGCATGAAGCGCATGGGCAGCTTTTTGATGTGGACCGCGCTGGCTTCCACCTGTGTGACCAGTTCGCTATTTTTGACCGCTCTGGCGCCCAATCTATTGGCGATCGCGCTAACCGAGAGCGCGACAGGTATTCATATCAACTGGGGGCAGTGGTTTATGGCAGTAGCACCTGTCGGCATTCTGCTGCTCCTGCTGGTGCCGCTGCTGAGCTACTGGCTATGCGCGCCCGAAGTGAAAGCGGGGAATGAAATCTCCGACTGGGCGGGGCAAGAGTTAACCAAGCTGGGAGCACTGACCCGCCATGAAATAATGCTGGTCATTATGGTGGTCACCGCCCTGCTGCTATGGATTTTTGCGGGCGATATTATCTCTGGGTCGCTGGTAGGCTTGGTGGTGATCTGCGGCATGCTGTTAACCGGCATTGTGACCTGGAGCGATATTCTCGATAACCGAGCAGCCTGGAATACCTTTGTATGGTTTGCCACCCTGGTGGCACTAGCGGGCGGGCTCAGCCAAGTCGGCTTCGTTAACTGGTTTGGCAATGTGGTTGGCGGGCAAATAAGCCACTTCAACCCCCTAATGGCCATGGTGGCGCTGGTGGTCATTTTCTATCTACTGCACTACTTCTTTGCCAGTGTTACTGCCCACGTTACCGCCTTGCTACCGGTGATTCTGGCAGCGGCATCAGGCATTGCCGGTCTGGATATGCAGATGTTTGTTCTGCTACTGCTACCCACACTTGGCTTTATGGGCATTCTGACCCCCTACGGCACAGGGCCAAGCCCGGTTTACTACGGCAGCGGCTACCTGCCCAGCGCGCTCTTTTGGCGCCTAGGGGCGGTCTTCGGGCTGCTATTCCTAGTGGTTTGGCTGGTGGTCGGCCTGCCCTGGTTAATGGTGATCAGCTGATAAACATTAGCCTAGCGTGCGATACCAGGCATTGAGCTGCTGAGCAATCATCTCAGGTTGCTCAGCATGAAGATTGTGGCCCCCTTCCAGCGTGATATGGCGCAGGCGCGGGGCCATTGTTGCCAGATGAGACGCCAGAGTGTGGAACTTGATGTCCCGCTGCCCCGAAAAGTACCCCACCGGTAGCGAGGTGCTTTCCAGCCACTGCCAAAGCGTAGGCTGTTGACCCAAGGAAGTTGATTGCAGCATGCTGGCAATAGTTGGCCCATGATTCGCTAGCCGACGTTGAATCTGCCGACCGCGCTGAACCTCGGTTAAGTCGGCGAACACCGGCTGCTGGTACCAGTCGGCAAGTACGTTTTCCAATGGTTCCTGCTCGAAGCGTGTTGCCCAGTGCTCATCGTGATCAATTCGGGCAGAACGCTCACTGGCGGGCAATCCTGGGTGAGCACTTTCCAGCCAGAGTGCTTCCAGCCCCGGTGGCTGACGGCTGGCATGATACAGCGCCAAGCGCCCGCCCAGGGAATAACCCAGCAGGCAGTAAACGGCGAACACCGTGAGTTATCAGCGTATCGCCAAGCCAGTGGTGAAAAGCCTCAAAAGAGCCTACCTGCACGTGGTGATTCTCACCGTGGCCGGGTAAATCCAGCGCGAGGCAGCGGATGCCTTCCAAGCCAGCGATGATCTCACCCCAGTCCTGAGCATCGCCCAACAGACCGTGGAGCATTACCAGAGTCGGCGCCTGAGGTTTACTACTCACGCGGCTCCCCTCGAATCGCTGCGCCAAGATGCTTGAGATCATCAGCTACTTGCTGATGGGGCACGTTAATCTCGATCAAGGTAACGCCCGCCTGCAGGGCCTGAGTGTAGGCCGCCATAAAGGCATCCAGTGACTCTGGCGCGAAGTAGCCAAGTCCAAACATCTTCGCCGCATGCTCGAAGTGTAAGCCATGGGGCTGGCGATAATAGCGCTCCAGCAGATCGTCTTCTTTAGGCACCGGCAGCATATGGAAAATACTGCCACCATCGTTATTGAGGATAACCACCACCAGAGGCTGCGTGGCCTGCTTTAACAGCGCCAAGCTGTTGAGATCATGCAGTGCGCTGGTATCCCCCAGCACAATAGTAGTCGGCTCTGAGCATGTGCAACTGAGGCCGTAAGCCGTGGCAATAAGACCATCAATACCGGAAGCCCCGCGATTGGCAAATACCCGTACCGGCGTTTGGCGATGCGTACCCAGCATATTCATTAGCCGCGCGGGCAGGCTATTGCCTATAAACAACTGCCCTTCAGCCACCTGCGCTAAAAGGTGACAAACTCCCACCTCTGAGAATGCTGTACAGCGCTCTTCCACAAGCTGACTAGTGCGTCGTTGGAGGCTGGCCAGCTGATGGCAGGGAGGTTGTTCAGGTATCGTTGGCAAAGCGGCTATAAAGTCGGCGGGCGAGCATATCAAACGGCGCTTAACACAGTAGTCGGGATCCAACCGCTGGGGCAGCGGATCAACCAACCAGGCATCCTGCCACGGTTGTTGGGCAATAAATTGCGTTAGCCGTTTCGAAATTAACCGACCACCAAACTGCAGCAGTACCTCGGCTTTGGCGAGTTCAGCACAGAAACGCTCATCATGCAGCGCTAGATCAAAGTGAATCAGATTTTGAGGGTCAAAATGAATTTGGCTCTGTATGTCGGCCAGTAGCGGCCAACCCAACTGCTTGGATAGCTCAACAATCTGCTGCGCCTGCTGGGAGTCATCAACCCTGCCAACCACAATCAGGCCACGCTGCTGGGCAAACGTTACCCACTCGTTGTTGAGCGCTGGAACCGCAGTACTGAATGACCAATCACTCCACGGTTTTGAAGTCGTCAGCCAGTCCCTTAGCGGGGCGAGATAATCACCGGTATCCACCAGGCAGTTGCCGGGGTAAAGCGGTTCGCGATAACGGCAATTAATGTGAATCGGCCCGGGCATACGGCGTTGCTGATCAACAGCTTGATCAACAGTACTGAGTAGAAACGCTGCTTTTATCTCAGCATCCGGCGGCGGCAGGTCGTGGTGAACAATGGTGTGGCGGGAGAAAATATCCCGTTGGTCAATCGCCTGATTGCTGCCGTTACCCAGCAGTTCAATGGGGCGGTCGGCAGAGAGTACAATAAGCGGGACGCCGAGCAATTTGGCTTCCACCACCGCCGGGTAAAGGTTGGCCACGGCGGTGCCTGAGGTAGTGATAATAACGACCGGGTGCTGACTGCCCCGGGCAATGCCCAGCGCCATAAACCCCAGTCCACGCTCGTCAAAATGGCAGTGGCAGCGCAGCCCGGCATGCTCGCTGGCGGACATAGTCAAAGGCGATGAACGGGAGCCTGGCGCCAGGACTACATCGCGCACGCCTAAGCGGTAGAGTTCCTCCAGCATTAGTGCCGCCCATACATGATTAAAGGTGGCGTACTCTTCCATAAAACCACTCTTCACAAAACCGTCCGATGTCAGTGCTGTCATCTACGTTATCCCATCCCAAGCAGCGACATAATGTCAGCAATTTTCGTATCCAGTTCGTGCCACTCCTCGTCTGGCTGTGAGCCTGCCACAATGCCTGCACCGGCATAAAGGCGAATTGTTTCTGGGCCGATATGGGCGCAGCGAATGGCCACCGCCAGATCGCTGCTGGTGTGACTGATTCGGCCGAAAACGCCCGCATACCAACCGCGTCGATGGCGCTCATGTTGGCGAATAAATGCCAGTGCCGACTTGCGGGGAACACCGCCTACCGCTGGGGTAGGCGGCAGCACTGCCAGCAACTGCTGGTCGGTGACGTCTCGGTGCAACTCGGCGTGAATCAGACGACGGATATGTTGCACCGAGCGCAGCTTAACAATATGCGCCTCGCCCATCTGGACGTGAGAAGAGAGCGGCTCAAACTGGGTCAAAAGCTGCTGATATACGCACTGGTTTTCCAGACTGTTTTTCTTATCGGCCAGCAGTTCATCGGCAAGCGCTTGATCTTGCTGGGTATCCTGCCCACGACGTGTGGTACCCGCCAGCGCCTCGGTCATTAAATGCCTACCTTTACGCTTGTAGAGCCGTTCCGGCGGGCAGCCGATAAAGGCTTCATGGGGAGTAAATTGGACGCCAAAGTGAAAACAGTCGGCGGCACCGGCCTGCCAGCGTGCTAGCAGCGCCCAAGGGCTGGGCGTTTTCAGGTGTGGTTAGGCACGTCTCCCCGTGAGAGCACCACCTTGGGTGTGTGACTCAGGTGATCAGGATGGGTGACCTGCTCTACCGACGCCGCCCACTCTTTCTGCGCAGGATAGTCTTCACGCTGATAAACATTCGGCAGCCAACAAGGCAGCCGTTGCTCCTCTTCCAGCGCAGCCAAACAGGCACGAGCCTGGGCTATCTCGGCCTCTGGGCAGCAATCATCAAAGCGCAGATTGAGTGATAACATCACCCCCGCTTGCTGGCGCCTAAGCTCTATACGCGGCAGCAAAAAGTGGCAGCCCGGAAAGTGCTCCCACCCTGGCGTACCGGGGTCGAAGGCCATGCCCCCGAAGTAGTCCGGCTGCTCGCCACCACTATCGGCCAGTGTGGCAAGGTCGGCCTGCAGCGCGGCTAGCGAATCAAACGCCCTAACAACCCCTAGCGCAGCATACTCAACGGCGCCAGCATCACGGGATTGCCAATAGAGACGGGGATAAACGCTTTGCACGTTTAACCACCCCATCAGGTTACCGACCTGACAGGGCGTATTTAGGCGCATAAACCCTTTTTTATCCGTATGACGAAGCGCATCAAGCTGATGTTTGAGTGCTTCAATAGGGTGTGTAACGTGCATAATTCGCCTGTTAGACCCGCGTTTTCAATTAACTACCAGCGTACTTCAAGCCTAGCTTTTTTTTCATATAGGGCAGCACCCACCGATCGCCACCCAACCGCCCCGCATTGGCACCCGCCACCAGCAACAAGAAAGTCAGCGCAATCATCCATGGATTAGTGGACACCGTGCCTGCCATCAAAAACGACATGTTCATCACGATGGCGAAAAATGCAGCAAACGAGGTCAGCACACCAACGATCAAACCCAGACCAACTAACACTTCTCCCAGCGGTATAATGAAATTAATGACATCCGCATTGGGCAACGCAAAATTCTCTAGAAAGGCGACATAATTAGGATAAACCGCGCTTCCCTCGCGCATCACAGGGTTGGCGACAGCATTGCTTAAGAAGCCCTCGGCGTTAAAGCCACCGGTCATTTTACCGATGCCTAAGGTTAGCCAGGTGATGCCTAAATAGAGCCGTAGCAGTAACCAAACTACCGCCATATATTTGTTATGTCTAAATAAGTCGCCAATCATCGCGTAAACTCCTACTCAAGGGGTGCTTGCAGTGTGGGACAAGATGACGCGGCATATTTTGACTTAGATCTACTTTTCCGCACTTAATCATACATTGCCGAATGTTTATTAAATGAAAACGGTCAACAGGAATATCAACGGAATGGATCAAAATAGTAAGCGCCGCCACTACCAAGCCTGGGTGTTAGCCGCTCGCCCCCGAACGCTACCGCTAGCGTGTGCTTCCATTCTGCTAGGTACTGGGCTAGCCGCGAGTGTGGATGCTCTTAATATGGCAGTGCTTGTGCTTGCCCTACTGACCGCCATTGCGCTTCAAGTGCTGTCTAATTTAGCCAACGATTACGGTGATGCTGCATCGGGTGCTGATGACGAACAGCGTATAGGGCCTGCAAGAGCGGTCTCTTCTGGCTTGCTTAGCGCGGAAAAAATGCGCACGGGAATGATCATTGCGGCAACGTTTGCCGCGTTACTGGGGCTGTTACTGCTAGTCGCCGCGTTTGGAAATCAGTGGGGGCAAATCCTCATCTTCATTCTCTTAGGGGCTGCGGCCCTGTTGGCAGCAGTGACCTATACCGTTGGTCTAGGTGGCACCCCTTATGGCTACCGAGGGTTTGGGGACATTGCGGTCTTTATGTTTTTTGGTCTGCTTGGCGTCTTGGGCACCTACTATCTGCATGTACAGCAGTTAAGCTGGCTACCATTTCTACCTGCCGCCGCCTGCGGCCTGCTGGCCACCGCCGTGCTCAATGTGAATAACGTGCGCGATATAGAGAGCGATGCACGCAATGGCAAAATCACCCTGGCGGTGCGGTTAGGCCGCACTAAGGCGATTAGCTACCACTGGGCGCTGCTGGGCATCGCGCTGCTACTCACCTTGATCTATTTAGTTGTACTGCCGGTACCGTGGGAGGGATGGAGCTGCCTGCTGGTGGCCAAACCTCTAACTGACGCGGCCAGAACTTTGAGCCATACCCGTAATGGCGAGATTTTGACCAATATGCTGAAGAAAACGGCCATTTCAACGCTGCTTTATAGCGTACTGCTCTCTATTGGCTTGGCATTGTTTTAAAGCCCTCAAAGCGGGGCAACCACCCCGCTGATAACCTGCTTCGTTTAGCCGTACACGCCTTACAGCACCACCTCATAACCTTCAAACTTTGGTGGGCCAAGATAAATACCTTCGGGTGACTTGGCATTGGCATGGGCCTTCCGGAACGCATCTGACTTAGTCCAGGCGCGGAAGGCTTCTTCCGACTCCCACACGCTGTGGGAGATAAACACGGTGTGATCTTCCTGGCTTTCACCCTGCAGCATCTTGAACTGTTTAAAGCCCGGCACTTCATCCAAGTGAGAGTCGCGGTTACGCCACACCTCTAAAAAATCCTCTTCGCGGCCTGGGGCAATCCGAAAACGGTTCATCGCGATATACATCGTTACTCTCCTACTGGTTTGTTCCTGCAGAGTTGATCCTGCTGGATTGATTACGCAAACGCTACCTTGATGGTAACGTCATGGCATAGTGGCGAATAGGCTTAGCGGCGAATAGCTCTCAACCGTCAGGTATCAGTATTATTAATGGCTAAGGCACCTATCCAGGTCGTTTGGTTCAAACGCGAGTACGCATTCATGATCACGCGCCGTTTGCTAACGCAGCCGCGGCGGGCCCCACGTTGCCCGTATTCGCCATTGAACCCGACCAAAGAAGCCAGCCAAGTGATTGTGGATAAACTCGCCAGCCAGCGATGCCCAAGCCAACGCACGAAAACAAAATATTGAAAAACCATAACGGCTAGACTCACTCCGCTCTCAACAAACCTGCACGATCTTACAATACGCTTATCAACTTTTCTCATACGCTTCCAGCATAGCAGCTAGCTTCAATGTTCTGCTGTAAGCCCATTAGCCATAACTAAAAAATTCACATTTTGGGAAAAAGTGATTGGCAATGATGAATAAATATTTAAACACCAAAAAAGTGCTCTCTGCTTCAAATACAGCAGAGTATCGGGTTCTGCTTCCGCTGCTATTAACGGCCATCTTTGCAATAGCACCTGTTAGCATGCTATTCGGCTTTACTGCTTACAAAGCAGACTGGAGCATTGTCGAAATTTTTCTCGTAAGCCTACTAGGCTTTTCTGGGAGCGGGCAGTTTGCCGCTCTACCTCTCTCTGAGTCTGGGGCCAGTTTTTTAACTATTGCTTTCGTTACCACTATGATCAATAGCCGATATTTTGCAATTTCGCTTTCATGCTCAAAAAAATTACCAAAAAACAAGTTGCTTAAGGTTTTTGCGTCCCATGTACTCGGCGACGAAGCGTACGCTATTGAGCAGGGACATAACCAAAGAGCCATGCTGATAATTCGCTTCACCATTTTCTTGTCCTGGATACTCTTTGGGGTAGCAGGCGGCATTATAGCTGGGCTGTTTCCCAACCTTTTACCTGACGACATCAATGCCAGTATTCCTGCGAGCTTGGTGCTTCTTTTTCTTGCCATCTCGTATCTTCAAAACCGACCTTATAAAAGTGGTTTGATAACTGTTCCAAAGGCAACGTTAGGCTTTTTAATAAGCGGGCTTTTCTATTACACCCTTGGTGGCATCTACTTTTGGATCCCCTCCATCATTCTATTATCCACTATCTCCTATCTACTGAATAGAAAATATTGAGGAACAAATATGGTAGATAATTTTTTGGTGATTTTGGCTCTTCTACTTACAAGTGTCATGATAAGAGTTCTGCCCTCTTTGTTCACGATTAACTTCGGCGCAAAAGCCCAGTATCTAATTGAGGAAATATTGCCTACTTCTATTTTTATTTGTTTCATCACTTACATCGTGATACCAGAGATGGCTAACGGGCTTAACCTATCTATTTTTTCTTTTATTGCAGTAGGCATATTGGCAGTTATATTAAAAAGTGGACTGATCCTAACGACAGTCGTCGCCACCACTCTATATTACGTATTGAGCTGAATAGCCTGCAATACGAGAGCGCTTCAAGGACAGGCTATATAAACTGTCAAAACTGGCTAACTAGCTTTACTTATTCATATATTCCGCTGCATGATAACCCTGCATTCAGACAGAAGCCGATACCTTACCGCCTATGCTAAATTCTTTTTTTAATACCCAGATAGAAAGATTTGAAGCCTTTTTTTCTGGCGTTGCCTTCGAGCCGCATCGGCACGATACGTATGCTGTAGGTAGAACCCTTGCAGGGGTTCATTGCTTCAATTACCGAGGTGAAAAAAGAACTAGCTTGCCGGGCAATACCATTGTGATTCATCCTGATGAACTCCACGACGGTGAGGCTGGTACGAATGACGGCTTCCACTACCGCATCATGTATATTGAACCCTTTGCTCTTCAAGCGGTGCTTGGTGGCCGCACCTTACCCTACATAAAGGGTGGCGTTAGCACAGACCCTCGGCTTTATGCCGCCACAGAATTTCTTATGAATGACCTCCAAACTGCTCATGAGCAGCTTGAAGGGGTAGATATCGTCTTCGAACTAGCCAATGTTCTCTCTGCTGTTGCCGGTCACAAAAGAGGTAGGGTGGCATACGACTATAACGCTGCAGAAAAGGCTAGAGAATATATCCACGATTCATTGGATTCTCATATCACACTTGATGATTTAGCGTTGGTGAGCGGCCGTGAAAAGTGGAGTTTATCAAGAGATTTCAGGGCATTATATGGAACAAGCCCATACCGTTACTTGACCATGCGGCGTCTTGCGTTCGTAAAACGCTATTTGACCCAGGGTTATTCGTTGTCGTACGCCTCAGTTTCAGCTGGTTTCAATGACCAGAGCCATATGACAAATCACTTCAAGAAAGCCTTCGGTCTTACTCCCACTCATTGGTTATCTAGGTTTAAACAAAACTGTAGGGGTAGTGGCTCATAATCACACTGCAACCCCAAAACTTTCCCCGCCATGAAATAAAAACCCGCTCTCGCCAACAGCTTTCACTGTTTGACGAGGGCGGGCTTTGTGATGCTTAGAAGAGTATTAGCTAAGCGCTTCCAGGGACTGCTCGATAATGCTGAGCCCTTCTTCCAACACCGCAGGAGATACCGTCAGCGGTACCAGAATCCGGATGCTGTTGCCGTAGAAGCCACATGACAGAAGGATCAGGCCTTTCTCGCGGGCTTTGGCACAGAGCGCACCGGTTAGCGCTGTATCGGGTTTTCCTTCGCTATCGAGCAATTCGAACGCTGCCATGGCGCCTAGCTGGCGGCCGTGGGCAACGGCGGGGAATCGCTCTTCCCAAACAGCAAAACGCTCCGCGAGCATCTTGCCCATCTGCTCGCTGCGCTCAAGAATATTTTCCTCTTCGATCACCTCGATAACCGCCAGCGCTGCCGCGCAGGAGAGCGGATTGCCGCTGTAGGTGCCGCCTAGCGAGTTGGGGCCGGAGGCGTCCATTACCTTGGCGGTACCCACAACAGCCGACAGCGGCATGCCGTTAGCGAGGCTTTTGGCGGTGGTGAGAATATCCGCTTCGATGTCGCTATGTTCGAGGGCAAATAGCTTGCCGGTGCGGGCGAAGCCGGACTGCACTTCATCGGCGATCAGTAGAATGCCGTGCTCGTCGCACAGCGCGCGCAGCGCTTTAAGGTAATCCGGTGACGCAATATAGAAGCCGCCTTCACCTTGAACCGGCTCAATCACGATGGCCGCTGTACGGTGCGGGGCGATATCGGTTTTGAACAGCGTGCGAATGGCATCCAAAGACGCTTCTTCGCTGATGCCGTGCAGCGGATTCGGGAATGGGGCGCGGAACACGTCGCCCGGCATCGGGCCGAAGTCGTTCTTGTACGGTAGCACCTTGCCGGTCATGGCCAGGGTCATCATGGTGCGTCCGTGGAAAGCGCCGTCGAAGGTAATAATGCCGGTGCGGCCAGTGGCAGCGCGGGCAATCTTCACGGCGTTTTCCAGCGCTTCGGCACCGGTGTTGACCAGCATCGCTTTGCGCTCAGGGCCGCGCACCGGGCTTAGTTCGCAGAGCTTTTGGCACAGCTGCACATAGGGCGCGTAGGAAATGACCGCGGCGCTGGTGTGCATAACTTTCTTGAGCTGCGCTTCAACGGCGGCGACGATTTTCGGGTGGCGGTGGCCCAGGTTCAGCACACCAATACCGCCCGCGAAATCGATCCAGCGGTTGCCGTCGGCATCCCACAGCTCAGCATTTTCAGCGCGCTCGGCAAACTGGGTTGTCGGCGTGGCAGCACCGTTGGCCACGTAGCGGTTTTTCAGGTCGTTCAATTCTTGGTTAGTCATCATAGCTTTCCTTATAAACCGCCAACGCAGACATATTTAAGTTCAGTAAATTCATCAAGACCGTGGTGGGAGCCTTCGCGACCCAACCCGGACTCTTTAACGCCGCCAAACGGCGCCAACTCGGTGGAGATCAGCCCTTCATTCACACCGACCATGCCGTACTCCAGCTGCTCCATGGTGCGCCAGATGCGGCGGTAATCCGTAGCGTAGAAGTAAGCCGCCAGGCCAAAGGGTGTATCGTTGGCCATGGCAATGGCTTCTTCATCGCGCTGGAAGCGAAACACCGGCGCGACCGGGCCGAAGGTCTCTTCGTCGGCCACGGCCATCTTGGTGGTCACATCCGCCAGCACCGTGGGAGTGAAGAAGCGCTCGCCTGCGGCGTGAGGCTTACCACCGCAGAGCAGCCGAGCACCCTGGTTCACTGCGTCGTCCACATGGCGCTGCACTTTATCTACCCGCTGCTTGGTTAATCAGCGGGCCGATAATGCTGCCATCCGCCAGGCCATCGCCAACCTTCAGTGCGTTCACTCGCTCGGTGAGCTTGCTGACAAACGTATCGTAAATGCCGTCCTGCACCAGGAAGCGATTGGTGCATACGCAGGTTTGCCCAGCGTTGCGGAATTTGGAGGCGATTGCGCCATCAACAGCGGCATCTACATCGGCGTCGTCAAACACGATAAACGGCGCGTTGCCCCCCAGCTCCATGGCGGCCTTCTTCACTGTACTGGCGCACTGGGCAAGCAAGTGCTTACCCACCGGGGTGGAGCCGGTAAACGAGACTTTGCGCACCCGTGAATCCGTGGTGAGCACCTCACCCACCGCTGCCGGTTTTGAGGCAGTAATCACGTTAATGGTGCCTGCAGGCAGGCCCGCTTCCAGCGCCAGGTAAGCGGCGGCAAGCGCGGTGAGCGGCGTGGCTTCGGCGGGCTTGATCACCACGGTGCAGCCCGCCGCCAGGGCCGGGGCGCACTTGCGGGTAATCATCGCCAGCGGGAAGTTCCATGGGGTAATTGCCGCCACCACACCTACCGGCTCGCGCAGAACCAATAAGCGTTTGTCCGCGCCATGACTTGGTAGGGTTTCTCCTGCCATACGCTTGGCTTCTTCGGCGAAGAACTCGATAAACGACGCACCGTAGGTGACTTCGCCTTTGGCTTCCGTCAGCGGCTTGCCCTGCTCCAGGGTCATCAGACGGGCCAGGTCGTCGGCGTGTTCGTTAATAAGCTCAAACCAGCGCCGTAGCAGTGCCGAGCGCTGCTTGACCGGTGTGGCCCGCCAGGCAGCGCCAGCGTTGTAGGCGGCGGCCACGGCGTCACGGGTATCATCGGCGCCCATATCCGCCACCCGGGCAATGGTTTCACCGGTGGCGGGGTTATCCACCGCAAAGGTTTGTTGACCTGTACGCCACTCGCCACCCACCAGGGCTGGAACCGCATCGTGCAACCACTGTTCGATAAAGCTCATACGTTGCTCCTAAAAAGCTTAAGTCCAGAAATCTCGTAGGACGGCTTACAGATCCACTTGCATATGGCGATCGCTGTAGTCACGCCCGTAGGTGCGCAGCGCATGCACGTAAAGCACGATGCCCAGCACCGCCCAGCCAGCAAAGATAGTCCACTCCGCGACGCTCAGTGCCGCCGGGCTACCGGGCAGGTAGAGGCACGCCATACCGAAAAAAGAATGATAGCGAGGGTGCCGCACAGCTTGCCGTTACTTACCTTGAATGGGCGGGGCATATCCGGCTCGCGCACCCGTAGCACCACAAAGGAGATCGCCACAAACAGGTAGGCCAATACGATGCCCAAGCCACCCGCATTAACGATCCACACCAATGCTGGGCGGCCAAAGAAGGGCGCCAAACAGGAGAGAAAGCCCATCATAAAGATGGCATTAGTAGGGGTTCTGTAGCGAGGATGCAGCTTGGCAAACGGCGCAGGTAGCATGCCTGCTTTAGCGAGGGCATAGATTGCCCGGGAACCGCCGATATAGAAGGCGTTCCAACTAGTAATAATGCCCGCAATACCCGCCATGACCATTAAGTTGCTGGCCCACGCGGCGTTAAACAGGCTTCCCATGGCGTCCGGCACACTCAGTGAACTGGCCGCCAGTTCAGTGCTGTTGAGCGCCAGGCTGGTCGCCAGAATAATCAGCGCATACCACACCACCGCCAGAATCACCGACATCATCAGCACTTTGCCGATGGCCTTATAGGGCAGATTGATCTCTTCAGCGGCCTGGGGATAACGTCAAAACCCACAAACAGAAACGGCACCATGACCAGCACCGCTACAATGCCTGCGAACACGCCGGTGTCGGCCTGGGTGAAGAGCGGCATCATATTGATGGTTTCACCTTCAAACAGCGAACCGGTGACAAACATGACCCCCACCAGCAGAATTAACCCAGTCACTACCTTTTGCAGCAGGGCCGCGGTGGTCACACCGAAGTAATTGATGATCATCATGACCAACGAGCCACCTACACCTACCGCTACCCAGGTGGCTTTAACTTCCCACCCGGCAATCGTCCACAGATGACCAACGGCATAGTTGGGCGCCAGATGTTCAATCACCGTGGGAAGTGCTACCGCTTCAAAGGCCACCACGCTTAGGTAGCCTAGAATAATCGCCCAGGTGCACAAGAAAGAAGGTAAGTGGCCCAAGGCGCGGTAGCTGTAGACGTGCTCGCCACCCACTTTGGGCATCGCAGCGGCAAGCTCCGCATAGGTAAGGCCAACCAAGACAATCGCTAAACCGCCGATAATAAACGCTATAATGGCGCCTAGGCTGCCAGCGGATTGAATGGCGGTACCGGTGAGTACAATCCAGCCCCAACCGATCATGGCACCGAAGGCCAGCGCTAATACATCGCCACGGGCGAGTACCCGGACGAGCCCTTCCTGTTGTGATGAGGATGTGGTCATTTGAAATTGTCCTGCGAGTTATTGGATGTTGTCGTAGGCGCTCAGGGGCGCAGTATCCTGATCCTGTTTTAACAGCCTCTCTTTGAATAGGCATGTTTTAAACGGTTTCGCCAAACAGGATAGCCACACGCTAGCAGGCGGGAGAGAAAACGCGAACGCACCACTTTTGCGTTCGACTAGACCACTTTTCATACGCACCGAAAGGGTGCACTATTTTCATACGGCTTTCGTCTAAGTGCCCGCCGTTAGCGGGTTAAGCGGGATTAAGGGGTGTCCAAATGGATCGTAAGGAGGTCGTGCACCAACTTGTACAGCTTTATGCACTCCAACCGGAGCGATTGAGTAAGCAGGTGCGTATTGAGCAGGCATTGCGACAAGCCATTACCCAACAGTGGCCTGCCGGGCTGCGGCTGCCCTCTCATCGCCAGTTGGCGGATGCCCTTGGCGTTGCCCGCCAAACCCTGGCGCTGGCGATCCATACGCTACTCGAAGAAGCACTGCTTAAAAACCGCCCATGGCCAAGGCACCTGGACGTGCCGCCCAATTACGCCAAGCCCTCCCCTGCGTGGCAATGCACAGCTCTCCTCTCGCGCCCAACGGGTTCTGGATGGCCCCGGCGCGAGCATGATTCAAAGCGGTGCCTTCGTGCCGGGTATTCCCGATATCGCCCAGTTCCCGATGCGTAAATGGCGGCAGCTCTACGCCAGCGTAACGGTGCCGCAAAACGCCCTGCTGCTCTCCTACTCCACCGGTGGCTACGGCCCATTAAAGCGCGCGATACGCGATTTTCTGGCGCGCTGGCGCAATATTAGTTGCGACACGGAACAGATCATCATCACTGACGGTACCCATAACGGCATTGAGCTATGCGCCGTGGCGTTGGCTGATGTGGGCAACACTGTTGCCATGGAGTCGCCCTGCTACTGGGGAGCGCGCAACGTCTTTACCGCCGCAGGTTTGGAAATCGAACCGGTGGCGTGGCTGCCAGGTCAGGGGCACATGCTTCCGCCTGCTCCTGGCCCGGTCAAGCTGGCCTACTTGACCGGCTCGCACCATTACCCGCTCAGCGTGCCTACCAGTGCGGTGGATAAACAGCGCTTATGCGATGCCCTAGCGCCCGCGTATATTGTCGAAGATGATTACGAGTTTAACCGCGACGACCACTCCAATCTGCTCTTTGACCCGCACTCGGAGCGCCACTTGCTGGTGGGCTCGTTTTCCAAGATGATGTTTCCAGGACTGCGCTTAGGCTATTTAGTGGTACCGCGTCATTTAGCGGGGCCAATGAACCGCTTGCGCAGTGAACTATTCCGCGAAGGACGCATGCTGGATCAGGCCGTACTAGCACAATTTATTTTTGATGGTGATTTGGATGCCTGGTGTCGGCGCATTCAACGCGACTACCTAGGGCGCCAACAGGTGCTGCATGATCAACTACATTCGCTGCCGCAGGTGCGCAGCGTTTCGCCACCGAGCAGTGCTATTAGCCTTTGCGTCGAGTTTGAGCCGGGCGTTAACGATGTGGGAATCGCTCAGTCACTGCTGAAAGAGCATTTAATTGTGCGTCCATTAAGCCCAGTGTGTGCACCAACCGATCCGCGCGTCGGCTTAGTAATGGGCGTCGGCATGCTATCAGGGGAAACGCTGGTGCGTGAAGCACAGCGCCTGCGTCGCAGCCTGGAAGCACTGCTGCGCTAGGCGTTATTAATAGTGCACAGGTAAGGAAGGAAGTGTTTCTCAACACCTTATCCACAAGCTTTGAACGGTTTACACACAAGGACTTTTATGCGTCACCCTGTTGATAATTTCATCGTCGCCTCTTCGGCTGCTTTCGCTAGGCTTCGCCTCTGGGCATCACTAAGTCTTGTGCTCCTGCTCTCGGGCTGCGCCACCTTTGCGCCCAACCCGCCTCAGGATCAAAGCAATATCTGCGAGATCTTCCGCGAGCAGCCCAGTTGGTACGACTACGCCCAGGAATCAGAGGAGAAGTGGGGCACACCGATCGCCACCCAGATGGCGTTTATTCAGCAGGAGTCTTCGTTTCGTAGCCATATCCGCCCGGATCGCAAGTACTATCTAGGCTTTATCCCCGGCCCCCGGCCCTCTTCTGCCAAAGGCTACGCCCAGGCCCAAGACCCCGTTTGGGGGGAGTATGAGGATCAAGCGGGCAGCCTGTTTGCCCGGCGTACTCATATGAAACACGCCACGGACTTTATTGGCTGGTACAACCGTCGTTCCCAGCAGCAGGCGGGCATATCGCTCAGTAATCCCGAGCACCTCTACTACGCCTATCACGAAGGCGCGGGGGGCTACCAGCGGGGTTCTTACCGCGGCAAACCACAGGTATTGAGTGCGGGGAGACAAGTAGCTGCTCGCGCTAACCGTTACCAAGCCCAGCTCAATGCTTGCGAAGCGGAGTTTCAATGCCGCAAGTTTTACCAGATCTGGCCATTCTGTCGTAGTTAAGGAAGCTGACGATGTCACTATGGATGGGTGCTGCCCTGGTTAGCGTGGTGTTTTTTACCTCGATGCTCTCCGGGGTGTTTGGTATGGCGGGCGGATTGGTACTGCTATGGTTTCTGCTGCTGATCTTTCCCGCGGGCACGGCGATGGCGGTGCACGGCGTTATACAGCTCACCGCGAATGGGTCGCGAGCATGGCTATCGCGACGCTATATTGTCTGGCCTATCGTCGCTTTTATGACGCTGGGTGTACTAAGCGCCGCGGGCCTGCTTCTGCTGTTCAACTACAGCCCCAATGCCGCCAGCGTCTCTATTTTGATTGGCCTAATGCCGATTTTGGTATGGCTGCCCAAGCGCTGGTTTCACCTGGATGCCAACCGCGCCAGCCACGCACTGTGCTGCGGCATCGCCTCTGGTGGTTTGACGATAGCCGCAGGGGTTTCCGGGCCGCTAATCGATATATTCTTTGTGCGCTCACGCATGGATCGTCGCCAAGTCGTGGCGACCAAGGCAATGATTCAGGTAGTGGCGCACAGCATTAAAATCATCTTCTATCTCGGCGCCGCCATGGCGCTTAGTACCGGCGAATGGGGCCTTGTGCTGCTAGCGGCGCCGTTTGCAATCTTTGGCACCCATACCGGCAACCGCATTTTACACCGTCTCACCGATGCCAACTTCCGCACCTGGACGCGCTGGATCGTGACCGGTATTGGGGTCTTCTACTTTTTTCAGGGGATCTTCCTGCTCACCCGCTAGCGTTGAGGCCGTGCCCAAACGATTTGCACGACATCTTTACTGCGACAATTGCCGCACAATACAAACCAGTAATATCAGAACGCCTTACCTGGCGTAGCACAGCTAATTATTTTGCAGGGAACATCGCCAATGTTTCTGAAACGGTGCGGAGTGCTTGTCTTGAAATAGTATGATTCACCTGGCCCTAAGCGCCTCGTATTACTTCCAACAATGATTTCAATCTCACCTTCCACGACAACACCAGCCTCTTCACCATAGTGAGTAATCATGGCTTGCCCAGTATCAGCACCCGGTAAGTATCGCTCAACCATAAAAGCCAAGGCACGGTTAGGACGATTTGCCCCGACAAGCTTGAAGGAAATATCACCAGAGGCAATATCAACCAAATCATCCGCCGAATAGAACACCTGCTCCTGACTATCCAGATCCATCGTAAAAAAATCACCGACGCTCATAGAGAAGGCGTTTAGGATTTTCTTCAGGGAACTGACGGATGGGCTAACTTTTCCTTGCTCTATTAGCGAAAGACTTGAGTGGGTAACCCCACACAACTTTGCTAGTTCACGTTGTGAAATCCCTCGCTGCTTGCGCAAGGAGCGCAAGCTCGCACCCACGTCATCCGACATGCTTTTTTTCACTCCCTATCAATAAGTAAATTACGTTGTTGGTCTATTGACGGGCACATAATAGCGCAAAAAAAACCCCACGGCTGTGGGGCAAAAACTTAATTAAATGATCGCTTTCTACAAAAGATAATTCGCTTAGTCGGTGTGCATCGTCGTGGTCAGCTCAAGTACTTCGAGCATCAGCCAATCCCACGACCACTTCAGCCTCTTGCGGCTCGTCTTCGTAAGCAATTCGGAAGCCGGTAAAGCCGTAAAGAATGGCAAATAACGGACTAAGCAGCGCTAGAAAGGCATAAGGCGCGTAACTGAAAGCACTGACGCCCAGCGTGGCAAACATAAAGGCACCACAGGTATTCCAAGGCACCAGAGGCGACGTCATGGTGCCAGCATCTCTACCGTGCGAGACAGGTTTTTCAGTTTTCAGCGAGCGACGCTTGTACTCGCTGGCATACATGCGGGCAGGAAGAATAATACTTAGATACTGATCGCAACCCACTACGTTAGCGGCCATCGATGTCGCCACTGTAGTAGCAATCAGGCTGCCAGTGGTCTTGGCCAGTTTGAGCAGACTTTCCACGATGGTACGAAAGAACCCCGCCGACTCAAGAATCCCGCCAAAGCTCATCGCGATAATGATCAGCGAAACAGTCCACATCATGGCGCTAACACCGCCGTTGGTCAGCAGGTCGTCCACCGTGGCGTTTCCAGTGTCTACCGCGTAGCCTTCCACAAAAATAGTAAAGCTATCACCTAGAGGTACGCCCTGAACCACAATCGCGCAAACAATACCCATCAGCGAACCAACAGAAGGGCAGGAATGGCCGGACCTTCTTGACCATCATCACGATAACTGCCGCAGGCACCAGCAGCAGCCAGGGACTGATCATAAACAGTTCATCTAGACTCTGCTGCAACTCGTGCTACTTGTGCCGCACCATCACCTGAAGGCGTCATGTTCAGGCCAATAATGGTGTAAAGCACTAGCGCCACCGCGAGCGCCGGAACCGTGGTGTAGAGCATATAGCGAATGTGTTCAAACAGGTCGACACTGACCACACCTGGCGCCATGTTGGTAGTTTCGGAAAGCGGAGAAATCTTGTCGCCAAAATAAACCCCAGAGATCACAGCACCTGCTACCATCGCCGGATTAAGGCCTAGCCCTTCACCGACGCCCATCAGGGCGATACCAATAGTGCCTGCCGCCGTCCAGGCGTTACCACCAGCCAACGATACCAAACAGCAGATCAAGCACGCCGCAACCAAAAAGTAGTCTGGTGCCAAAATGCTCAGCCCGTAATAGATCATGGTGGGCACAATCCCACCGGCAATCCAGTAGCCAATAATGGTGCCGATAATGATTAGAATCACAATCGCCTGTGTGGTCAGGCCTATGGAACGTAAAATACCCGCTTCGAGATGCTTCCAGCGGCTACCCGTCGCAATAGCCACTATCGTCGCTACAATCGCACTCAAAAAAAGTGGCAAGTGCGGATCCGTCTCGAAGTAACCAATAAATACGCCCAATGATGCCGCCATAAACACAATCGGTATCATGGTCGCTTTTAAACTTGGGCGGGGAGTTTCTTGGTCTTCCTTAGCAGTGTGGTCAGTCGACATAATGTTCTCACTTAATGTTTGATTATTGGTCGTCGTATTTCCGTTAGGAAATCATTGCAGTGATGGCGACTCCGATCATTGTTATGCTTGTTTTTATTGGTTTTTCAGGCACAAGGCCCCTCGGCGAGGGGCACGGCATTTGCCGTGACACCTAGCGCTATTGAATCGAATCAATAAAGAGTGAAGTACCCAGGCGAAGCTCGTTACGAACTTCGATGGTTCAAACGCTTAGCGACATCCACACCGTCTTCACTTCGCAGTATTTCTCCTGCGCGTGAAGCGATTTATCGCGCCCATTGCCCGACTGCTTCACGCCGCCGAAAGGCACTGTCTGATCGATACCCGCCCAGTTATTCACATATACCTGGCCGGATTGCAGACGCCGCGAGACCCGCATAATGCGGTCAATATCCTGGCTCCAAACACCAGCAGCGAGTCCAAAGTCACTATCATTCGCAAGTGCAATCGCTTGCTCTTCGCTGTCGAAACCGAACACACTCAGTACTGGGCCAAAGATTTCTTCGCGGCCAATGCGCATATCGGGAGTAACATCATCGAAAACCGTCGGCGCCAGGAAATACCCATTGGAATCGCTGGCTTCGCCCCTTAGCTTCAGCGTGGCGCCTTCGCTCTCGCCCTGGCGAATATAATCAAGTACCCGTTGGTACTGCGCTTCATCGACCATGGCGCCCATAAAGCTATCCGGGTCGAGCGGGTCTCCTGGCTGCATGTGCTCAGCAGCTTTCACCACGCGCGGCCACAAAATCCTTGCGAATACTGTTTTCCACCAACAGTCGCGAACCGGCAATACAGACTTCGCCTTGGTTGTGGAAAATAGCTTCCGCAGCGCTTTGGGCGACGGCATCGAGATATTGGCAGTCAGCGAAAACGATATTAGGGCTTTTGCCACCGCACTCTAGAAACACGCGTTTCAGGTGGATTGTCCAGCGTACTGCATGAGCTGTTTACCCACAGCCGTGGAGCCGGTAAACGCCAGACAATCTACCTGCATGGAGAGCGCCAGAGCTTTGCCCACCGTATGGCCGTAACCGGGTAAAACCTGAAATACGCCGTCAGGAATACCGGCTTCCTGGGCAAGATGCGCCAAGCGCAGCGCCGACAAAGGCGATTTTTCCGACGGTTTGAGAATCACGCTGTTGCCCGCGGCCAGTGCCGGGGCAATCTTCCAGGACGTCATCATCAGTGGAAAATTCCATGGCACAATAGCCGCCACGACCCCCATTGGCTCGCGTAGCACCAACCCTAGCGCACGATCTCCAGTGGGTGCCACTTCGCCATAAAGCTTGTCGATACATTCCGCCTGATAGCGTAAGCACGCTACAGTGCCTGCCAAATCCCCTAGCGAGCTGGAAATCGGCTTACCCATATCGAGCGTATCGAGTAACGCCAACTCATCGCGGTGCGTCTCTACCAAATCCGCGAGGCGCAGCAGCACTCGCTTGCGCTTACACGGGTGGCAACGTGACCAGACACGCTTTCAAAGGTTGCACGGGCCGCTTGCGTCGCGCGCTCAGCATCTTGTGCATCGCAGCTGGCCACTTCAGCAAGAACATTTCTGGAGGCAGGGTTGATACTGGTCAGTGTGCTGCCATCTGCGGCAGCCACAAACTCGCCATTGATAAAAGCGCGCGTTTCAAAGCTCAGTGACGCTGCTTTTGCTTGCCAGTCGGCTAGGGTTTTCGTGTTATCTGCCGCCATTATGCACTCTCCATGGGGTGTGTTATCGCCAGCTTTTCGGCTGTTTTGTCCAGTGCCAAACGCGCTTTGCTCACCAGTTCATCAATTTCACTGTGCGTGATGATGAGCGGCGGGGACATCCACCATGTGTCGCCCACTGAGCGCATCACTAGCCCGCTTTCGAAACACAAATCACGGCACAGATTGCCTACGGAAAGGGATTTATCGAAGCGCACACCGGTCGTTGTCAGCAACCAGCTCAAGTGCCCCAATCAGGCCTAGCGAGCGAGCTTCACCAACTAACGGATGTTCCGCCAACTCCTGCCAACGTTTCGCCAGATAAGGGCCCAGGTCATTGCGAACGTTGTCGACCACCTGCTCACTTTCCAGCAGCTCAAGGTTTTTAAGCGCAACAGCCGCACAGACCGGGTGGCCGGAGTAAGTAAAGCCGTGGAAAAACTCACCGCCTTCTGCAATCAATGTATCGGCCACGCGGTCTCCCACCAGCACCGCGCCAATGGGCAGATAGCCCGACAAACCCCTTGGCAATCGGCATCAGGTCAGGTGTTAGCCCATAGTGAGTACTGCCAAACCACTCGCCTAAACGCCCGAAGCCGCAAATGACTTCGTCGGCAATCAGCAAAATATCGTACTTAGCCAACACCTCTTTCACCGCAGGCCAATAGCTGTCCGGTGGAATAATTGCACCGCCTGCGCCCTGCACCGGTTCGGCAATAAAGGCGGCTACGTTGTCTTCACCCAATAACAGGATTTGCTCTTCTAGCGCTTGGGCACACTGCTTGCCGAAGGCCTCCTGACTCATGTCGCGCCCTTCGCCAAACCAGTAAGGCTGGCCAATATGGGTAATGCCGGCACACAAGGGCCGCCTTGATCGTGCATCGGCGCCATGCCGCCAAGGCTCATGCCTGCAACGGTAGAGCCGTGATAACCATTGTCACGCGAGATGATCCATTGCTTTTCCGGCTTGCCTTTGATTGCCCAATAGCGGCGCACCATGCGCAGCACGGTATCGTTGGCTTCGGAACCGGATCCAGTGAAGAACACATGATTGATATGCTCGGGAGCCAACTCACTTAGCTTGGCGGCCAGCTTCACTGCCGGTGGGTGGGTGGTTTTAAAGAAGTTGTTGTAATACGGCAGCTGCTGCATCTGCTCGGTGGCTGCCTCAACCAACTCCTGACGCCCGTAACCGAGATTGACGCACCAAAGTCCCGCCATAGCATCAAGAATACGATTGCCCTGGCTGTCGTAAATGTATACCCCATCGGCATGAGTGATGATGCGGCTACCCTCTGCGCCGAGCGATTTAAAGTCGGTGAATGGATGAAGGTGATGTTGGCGATCCAACGCCTGGTAATCCTGGGTCTGCATAGGTCAGTTCCTGCTCAAATCGTTGCAACAAGCGTTCAGCCGGCAGCAAGCTGGGCGGCGCGTTGGGTGCGATGCTGACGGCAGGCCGTCGCAAAGCCCTGAAAGAGTGCATCATAGAAAGGGTGTTCTTTAGGGCGCCACTCCGGATGCCACTGAACAGCTAGTGCGAACGCGGCGGCGCCGCGCACGGAGACCGCTTCGACTAACCCATCAGGTGCCCAGGCTTCTGCTTCCAGCCCCGACGCAAGCTGATCAATCCCCTGCTGGTGCAGTGAATTCACCTCAGCATGCTCGCCGCGATAGAGCGCCGCCAGGGCACCATTAGCGCGAATTTTTACCGTATGGGAGGGTGCATAATGACCCGCCATGTCATCAGCGGCGGCTCACGATGATCGAGCATGCCTGGTAGCGTTTGTACGGCTTGGTGAAGCGTGCCCCCCAGGGCGACGTTCATTTCCTGAAAGCCTCGACAAATGCCAAATAAAGGCAACGCCTGACGTAACGCCTCATGCACCCAGCAAAGCGCCGCTTCATCGCGCCGTGCGTCATCGCGGGTATTCTCTGGGGCGCGCTCGGCACCATAGCGATTAGGAGCGACGTTGGTGTAACTGCCGGTTAGCATCAAGCCATCCAGGCTGCCCAACAGAGCGATGGCCTGCTCGGCACGCTGATCAGGCGTTAACATATCGGCGGCTAACACAGGAAGAATCACCGGCGTGACGTCGTAGTGGTAGAGCGCCTGTAGGAATTTATCGGTCACTATCTGAGCTGGATGACCTTCCACCTCTCGGCAGCAGGCGATAACACCCACCAGGGGGCGCGAAGAATGCGTTGCTTGCATAGTCAATACACTTTGTCGGTTGTTATGTTTTATTCAACACTCACCTCAACATAGCGTGGCTCGTTTTATTTTCCAAGCGCAAAATGACTTTTTTGCCAAAAAATACGCTAAACAACTGATAAAAATACAATAAATAAATAAATACATCACGGAGCATAAATATTTATACGATTTTTGTTATTAAATAATTGACAGAAACGATCGACACCGCAAGGATACTGTTAGCAGAAACACAACTAACACGGCATAAAAATAAGGTACAACGTATGTCCTCTGCCAATGACACAGACGCTCAAAACGTAGCTTCGGACTTTCTCGACCGGCACCCAGACATCACCACTATTGACCTGTTGATCAGCGACCTTAACGGTGTCATCCGAGGGAAGCGTATTCCTTGCGACAACCTCGCCAAAGTGTTTGAAAAAGGCATTTATCTGCCGGCTTCAGTATTTGCGTTGGACATCAATGGCAACACCGTGGAAGAGACCGGGCTTGGGCTTTCCAGCGGTGACGGTGACCGCGTATGTCGCGCCATTCCCGGCACACTCAACCCGGTCACCTGGATGGATAACAACCAGTATGGCCAGCTATTGATGACCATGGAGGAAATGGATGGCTCGCCGTTTTTTGCCGATCCTCGCCAAATACTGCGGCGTATTCTCGAGCAGTTCTCCAACCGTGGCTTAACCCCCGTCGTCGCCCTTGAACTAGAGTTTTATCTGGTCGATCGTTTACGCGACGAAGGAAACTTGATTCAGCCACCTCAATCCCCTTCCAGCGGCGAGCGGGCTACTCAAAGCCAGCTTTATTCGATGCTGGAGCTAGACGAGTACGCTGGATTTATCAATGACTTGCAGTGTGCCGCCCAGGCGCAGGGGTTGCCGTTGGATACGGTATTGAAAGAGTGCGCACCAGGTCAGTTTGAAGCCAACCTGATTCATACGGATGATGCGTTAAATGCCTGCGACCACTCGGTGCTGCTCAAGCGACTGATCAAGGGCGTTGCCTTAAAGCATGGCTTTGAGGCTACCTTTATGGCCAAGCCTTACGGTCTAGAAGCCGGTAGCGGCACCCATGTTCACGTCAGTCTGGTAGATAGCAACGGGCATAATGTCTTTGCCGAAAACGGCGACGACCCGCTGGAGAGCACAGCACTGCAACACGCTGTAGGAGGGCTGTTGGAACTGATGCCAGACTCCATGGCACTGTTGGCTCCCAATCTCAATTCTTTCCGCCGTTTTCAGGAAGGGCTCTATGTGCCCATGGCACCTACCTGGGGTTACGACAACCGCTCCGTGGCAATACGCGTTCCCGCTGGCCCAAAAGAAGCCCGACGAATAGAGCATCGTGTAGCGGGTGCCGACGTAAATCCCTACCTTTTACTGGCCACCGTGCTGGCATCCATCCACCATGGCCTAAACCAGCAGATTGCACCTACCGAACCCATCATCGGCAACGCCTATGAGCAAATTGCACCTCAGTTAACTAACAGCTGGGCTCATGCGCTGCACTTGCTGGGCAACAGCCGCGTACTCGCTGAACAACTTGGCGAAGACTTCATTAACGTATTCATTGCCAACCGCCAAGCAGAGCGCGCCGACACCATGCGTGAAGTCAGCGCCATGGAGTACGACTGGTACCTGCGCCACGTATGAGTTGTTAGACCGCTGATAGAACAGAGAGAGGCGCTCGCCGCCTCTCTTGTTATTTTTGCCAGCTTTACCCTCCTATCCTGCCCTTCTATTAGCTTTTTATTCCGTGTTATCCGTGAGCATCCGCGGCAAATAAAAACGGGCTGACGAACATATCCGCCAGCCCACTTTCAAACCATCATCAAACTGATCAACAGGCCCTAAACCGCCAACCGGTCACGCATGGCGTAGAACCATGCTCCCATCGCGGAAAGCGGCACACGTAACAGACGCCCACCGGGCATGGGCAGGTGGGAAATCTGCGCAAAGGCTTCAAAACGCGCTTCTTCACCACTAATCGTTTCTGCCACTAACTTGCCAGCCAGATGGGAGCACGTTACCCCATGGCCAGAATACCCCTGCGCGTAGTAAACGTTGCTATTAATGCGGCCAAATTGCGGCAGGCGGTTGAGTGTTAGCAAGAAGTTTCCGCTCCAGGCGTAATCGACGCGAACATCGTCAAGCTCTGGGAAGGTAGATAGCATTTTTGGCCGAATAGCCGCCTCGATACTGGTGGGCTCTTGCCCGCCATAGTTCACGCCTCCGCCATACAGCAAACGGTTATCGGCGGTTAAGCGATAGTAATCCAAGAGGTAATTACAATCCTCGACCGCTTTATCGTTAGGCAGTAATCGTGCGGCCAACTCTGCAGACAGCGGCTCAGTGGTAATGATCTGGGTGCCGCAAGGCATCGCTTTGCTTTCCAGCTTGGGTAGCAACCCTTGCAAATAGGCATTGCCAGCCATGACCACCCGCTGAGCGGTCACTCGGCCCTTGGGGGTATGCAGTATTACCGGTTCGCCGTGTTCCACGTTTGTCACGGGGGAATGTTCAAAAATCTTTCCACCCAACGACTCCAGCGCCGCCGCCTGCCCCAGCACCAGATTGAGGGGATGCAAATGCCCACCAGAGTGATCCACCAAGGCGCCCACATAGCGTTCGCTGCCTATCTCTCGCTTGACCTCTTCGCCTTCCAGCAGCTCAAGCTCCTGATGACCATAGCGTTCCCATAAGCTTTTTTGATCCTTTAAGCCTTCCCACTGTTTCTTATTACAGGCGGCAAAAAGGTTGCCCTCTTTTAGGTCGCAGTTGATCTGATACTTTTCAATGCGCTGACGGATAATTTGGTTACCCTCGAATGCCATAGCCCCCAGCGCTCGGGCGGTTTCAGCGCCGTTCTGTTTTTCGATAACATCCATATCACGGCTATAGCTATTAACGATCTGCCCACCATTGCGACCGGAAGCTCCGAAGCCTATCGCCACACTTTCCAGCACCACCACTCGGTGACCGCGTTCCGCCAAATGCAGCGCTGCTGAGATACCCGTAAACCCAGCCCCTACGACACAGACATCACACTCCACATCCCTCTCCAATGTGGGCCTGTGTGATGTGGAGTTTGACGATGCCGCATAGTAGGAAGCCACATGACCAGAAGAAGCTTGAGGTTGCATTTACCACCTTCCTTTTGTTGATTATTTTAACCAATCTGATCATATAGATCGCTGCAACAATGCGCAAGCATCAGCATATAAAGGGACTGTAGAGGAAAAACACTTTTTTCCCCTTCAAAAAATGTTATTAAAATAGCAACACTCACTCATAAAAAAGGCACGACCATTACACTAGAAAAAGTTACCTCACGTTTATATACCGCCCCTTATATACAGCCCTTATGAAGGCGAGCTTTCAAGCTAACCGGTTGCGCCGTTTTCTACTTTTCGCAGGAGACTTTCCTGCTCACCCGCTAGCGTTGAGGCAGATAAAAGCGAGCTTAAAGCAGGTGCCTATACTGACCTTACCTATTAATGGAGGTCGCTATGGATTACCACCACTACCGCACAGCCCTTGCGGAAACGCTCGCCCAAAGTGAGCTGCCTTTTCCCGCTGCCGAATACCAGGTGCGCCTGGAGAAGGTGCGCAAGGGTATGGCAGAGCATGGATTAGACGCGCTACTGCTTACCGACCCCGCCGATATCAATTACCTCACCGGCTATCACACTTTTGAAGTCTCGGTGCATGCCTGCTTGGTTTGCACCCAAGCGCGGCTAGTGCTGCAAGTCGCCTCAATTGAAACCGGTGCGGCAGTGGTCACCGCGCGGGTTGATGAGATCATCGGCTACCGCTGGGAAAACCTGGATGAAATCATCACACCGTTGGCAGACCTGCTTTCTCCTTGCTCGAAAATTGGTATTGATGGCTGGAGCAGCGGGCTGCGTTTTGGAGTGATCGATGCGCTGATGCAGACTATTAGCCGTGAGCGTTTTAGCGAAGCAGGCACAGTGGTCGATGCGATTAGGATCGTAAAAAGCCCCGCCGAGCTTGAAATGCTGCAAGAGAGCGCACGAATCACCGCTCTCGGGTTAGAGACCGCGATACAGAGTATTCGCCCCGGCATGACCGATAACGATATTGCCGCCGTGGGCGCCAAAGCGCTGCTTGAAAACGGCAGCGAGTTTATGAGCCTCCAGCCAATTGTGACTAGCGGGCACCGAATTGGGGTGATTCACGTTAATCATAAGCGGCGTGTCATACAGCCTAACGAGCCGGTTTTCCTAGAGTTCGGCGCCGCCTATCAACGCTATACGGCACCCATGATGCGCACTGCCGTGACGGGTGCTCCAAACCGGCTCTCTCCGCCACTCGGGATCTTTGCCGCTCACTGTTTGAAGCGCTCTGCGACGCCATGCGTCCAGGCAATACCTTTGATGCCGCGGCCCAGGCGGCTGATGCCCTACTCGCTCCCCAGCGTGACCAGTATTTTTTCTCCGGTGTCTTTGGCTATGCCGGGCGCTCAGTTTCCGCCTAGCTGGGTGGAGGGCACCGGCTTTATCGCCAAAGGGCAGGCCCGCACTTTGAAACCAACATGGTGTTTCACCTGCCACTCTGCCTGCGGGTGCCCGGCCAGTGGGGCGTTGGCATAAGCGACACCGTGGTGGTGACTGAAAATGGAGCAAAACCACTGACCAATAACGACTGGCAGCTGTTTGAGGCGGGCTCATAAGCTACTGCGCCTTATAGCCATAGCATTGACAGGTCGATGGAGTAGCGCTATCGTCAATAAAGATGCAAATGAGAAACACTCTCTTTACTTCAAATAGTAGATGGTCGGGTCTATGCCCACATTATGCCCACAGGAAGCAACCAGCGTGAGGGAGCAGTGGAATGACTAGCGAGCAGCGGCAACTTCGCCAAACGGTCATATTTTTGCGCACTTCTTTTGAAGCGGTGCAGCATTCTATTGCCGGCCGCCTGGAAGACCCGCTGCCCTGCTGGATGGATACCAGCATGCTTTCCATGCTGTCGCGGGAGCTCACTCGCTGCTGCCAACAGTCCAAGCCGCTGTTTGCCCAGCCGTCACCGAACAGCTCTATATCGCCTCGCAACAGTGCGAGCTGCTACTCAAACAGTGCCCAGGGGTGCTCAGCAGCGCGATCTGCTATCGCCAACTGGGTGCCATTATGTTGCCACTCTCTAGTGCGCTCCAGCAGATCGACACTCCTGCCAAACGGCGCTGGCCTTGGCAACGACGTTAATTCCCTTTTCCACAAACAAGCGTGCGATTAAGGCCTCCAAATCGGTCTAATCGGCGCGTTCTGGCGTTTGAAAATTCAGCCTTGCTTGACCCTGCTATTTATCATGATAAATTCAAGGTGAGGCGCCAACGAGCGTCAACGCTGAGACACATCACAAGACAGGGTATCCTCATGGCTGAACAACAAACCGCGGCAGCCTCTGGCTCGCGTAAAAAGTGGTATCAGGCGGTTCCCGACCCCATGGTGCTAATCTTTATTATTCTGGTTGCTACCTATTTTCTGACCTTCATTATCCCCGCTGGTGAGTTTGAACGTGTTACCCAAGATGGCCGAACGGTGGTGGTGCCGGGCTCTTTTGCCTACTTGGAAGACGTTGCCAACATCCCACTCTTCAATATTTTTGTGGCGATTCCTGAAGGGCTTATCTCCGCCTCGCAGTATTTATTTATCGTCTTTATCGCCGGTGGTCTGTTTCATATTCTGCAAAAGACCGGCGCGTTAGAGAACGCGATCGGCGTAGCGGTTAATCGTGTTGGCGTTGAGCGGCGTAACGTGATTATTGTCGTCGGTACCTTTATCTACGGCTTTTTTGGTGTCGCCGTCGGGTTTGAAAACAACATTGCATTAGTCCCCATTGCGGTTCTCATCGCCAGCGCCATTGGCTGCTCCAGTTTGGTGGGTACCGCTATGGCCGTTGGTGGTATTGGGATTGGTTTTGCGCTCTCGCCCATCAATCCCTATACCGTGGGGGTTGCTCAAGGGATCGCGGAACTGCCGACCTTCTCTGGCGCTTGGCTACGTACGTTGCTGGTGCTTTCGTCACTTGCACTGCTCTCGCTGTATATCTGCAAACGCGTCGTCAAAATGGAGTTTGAAGAGCCGGATAACGCGGAAGCACTGAGCAAGCCGCTTAGCGAATACTCTCTCACCAAACGCAACATTCTTACGATGGTCGTGTTTGTGGGTGGACTAGTCGCTATGCTCATTGGCGTGTTCACTCGCGGTTGGTATATCAATGAAATTGCAGGCACGTTCCTGCTGCTGGCGATCATCATTGGCGCCTTAAACGGCCTATCGGCGAACGGCATTGTTAAACAGATGATGGAGGGCGCAGCCAGCGTGACCGCAGGCGCGCTGGTGATCGGGGTGGCAGCCTCTATTCAGGTCATCCTTGAGCAAGCAGTGATTATTGACACCATCGTTAACTCGCTGAGCGCTATGATCGACGGCATTCCGTCAATATTTTCCGCGATTATGGCCAGTGTGGTGCAGGGTATTATCAACCTCTTTATCCCTTCCGGTTCTGGTCAGGCACTGGTGACAATGCCCATTCTGATTCCAGTGGCGGATCTTGTGGGTATGAGCCGTCAACTGATGATCACTGCATTCCAAGTCGGTGACGGCTTAACGAACCTGATTGTTCCCACGTCTGGCGGCACACTCGCCATGCTGGCGTTGGGGCGCGTCTCATACGCCCAGTGGTTGAAGGCGATTATGCCCTTTATGGCGTTGGTGTATGTATTAGCCTGGGTAGGGTTGGTGATTGGCCATCTCGTGGGTTACTGAACAACATAGGAAACCGCGATGACGCTTTCACTTGTTCATTGCAATCCTGACACGGGCACCGTCGCTACCATCACCGCTACAGGCGGAGTGGCGGTGGGAGGCTATGTACATCACTGTTGGCGAGGCATTGGGGCATGCGCCACCCAAGGGCGCTTTACCAACCCGTGGTACCCAGCTCGGATATACGAAGCACTTGCCGCGGGCGCCAGCGCCCGGCAGGCGCTTAGAGCCGCCGTTAGCGAGGACAGCGACTCAGGGTTCCGCCAATGCTTGGTGATGGATTCTCAGGGCCGCACATCAGTACATTCAGGTGCAGAGAATATGCCTGAAGTGGCTGAAACCTGCTTCCCTAGCGTCGCTGCCGCTGGGAATATGCTGCAGAGCACCGAGGTCGTGAGGATTTTTGCAGAGCAATTTTTACGCCTTAGCGCCACTAATAGCAGCGCTGCCATTCAGCGCGACGAGTCGCCCCGCTTCCCTATTCATCACGACCAACATCTGCTTACGCATCTGATTGATGCTCTTGATGCTGCTCTATCAGCGGGTGGCGATAAGCGCGGTGCGCGCTCGGCCGCGCTGCGTATCGAATCTTTTCATCAAGCGCCTATCGATTTGCGCATCGACTGGTCGGAGGACGTCCGGCGCATTGCGGGCGTTAGTCGATGAGTTTATGGCCGAGAACTTTCAAGCCTTTTGGCGTCAACTGCCGCTGCGCTAAAAGCATTTCTACTCTTTTGCTGGCCCCTCTGCCAGCACCTATTGGAGAGTTTATGATCAACACGGTTGCTCACACTGCTTTTAACAAGGCGAACTGGGAACGGCATTGATTGAACGCCTGGACGAAGCTGCCCAATACTCTGAGCCAGGCCCCGGTGTCACGCGACTTTCTGCTCCCAGGCGCATCGTCAGGTACTGCCGCTAATCAGCCTCTGGATGGAACACGCGGGGCTTACTCCCCAACTGGATGCCGCAGGCAATCTTGTGGGTCGCTGCCCCAAGGCTCAAGCGGGTGAGAAAACCTTCATTATGGGATCTCATCAAGATTCAGTGATAGAAGGCGGCAAATACGATGGCATGCTGGGCGTGGCCCTACCGCTATTGGCCTTGGAGGCACTTAAACGCGAAGGCGTGACGCTGCCATTCGGGATAGAAGTGGTCGCGTTTGGCGACGAAGAGGGCGTTCGCTTCCCTACCACGCTGGTCGGCAGTAAAGCGCTGGCCGGGAGCGTGACACCTGACCAACTGGAAGCCCAGGATGCCGAGGGAATCTCTCTGCGAGAGGCATTAATAGCCTTCGGTTGCACACCTGAGGATATCCCCGCTACCGCCCGCGACCCTGCCAACACCTTGGGATTTTTAGAAGTACATATTGAACAAGGGCCAATCCTGGAACAGCGCGATCATGCCGTGGGGATCGTTACGGCTTTAACAGGCATTGAACGCCACCAAGTCACGCTAAGCGGCAAGGCCGGACACGCAGGCACTACACCGATGGGCATACGTCATGACGCGCTAGTCGGCGCGGCGGAAATGGTGCTTGCCATCGATAGCGTACTGCAGAATACCGATGAGTTGGTCGGCGTGGTGGGCAGGCTCGATGTCCACCCCAATGCGGTCAACGTTATACCTGCTCAGGTAACGTTCACGATAGAGCTGCGCTCACCCAAAGCGAGCATTCGCCAGCAAGGGCGAGACGTCGTAACAGCCGCCTTAACGGAAGTCGCCACTCGCCGCGGATTAACCATTAATATTGAAAACACTTACAGCGCCGATGCGGTGGCCTGTGCAGACTGGATGATGACCGCACTCGAACAGGCGTGCACCCAGGTTGGCCAACCGGCAGAGCGAATGTTTAGCGGCGCTGGGCATGATGGCTTAGCGATGCAGGCATTAACCGATATCGGCATGCTGTTTGTACGCTGTAAAGATGGGCTTAGCCACCACCCAGACGAAGCTATTACCGCCGAAGACGGCGAAGTCGCGACGCGAGTGATCATGGCATTTTTACAGCAGCTGCCACGTCCATAGCGTTTTCCGCCCTCAGCCCGTTACGCTAGTGGCTCAGGTAAAAAGCCTCGGCGTACCTGAGCCTCCTGCTGATTCATCACTTGTTGGGCATCAAGCATATGCTCGCGCATGATGTTATAGGCGCTTTCGGCATCGCCAAGCTCAATGGCATCCAAAATTTCTGCATGATAACGACAGCCAGTCTGTCCTAAATCGTGGGTAACTGGCTCATAGAGACGGTGATAAATCGTCAGATCTGAGAGCACCTGTATGGTGAAGCGGATAATAAATGTCAGCAGTTGATTGCCACCGGCCAGTTCAGCGAGCATTAGGTGGAAATGCAGCGAATCAAGATGTTGCTGACGCTCAGTCTCACTATCGTCCGCAGGGTCTGCGTAACTATGCAGGCTTTCACGTAAACGCACCATATCACTGGCAGCCACTTTACCGGCTAACGAAGCGGCTAGTTCAGGCTCTAACGCCAAGCGTATCTGGTAGATATCCTTGATTGATATCTCTTTGAAAAACAGGTAATTACTTAATAGCGATACCGCTTTGGCCTCGCTCATCTCACGCACAAAAGCGCCGCCTCCGGGCCCTGTGCGAGTTTCGACCAACCCCTGGGCTTCCAGTACTCGCGTACTCTCGCGCACTGTCCCTTTCGACACCTGCAGGGTCTCCATCAGTTCCGACTCGCTAGGTAGCCGGTCACCCGGCTTTAGGTGCCTGTCCACGATCCAGCATTTAATGGTTTCCGCCACCTGATAAGGGCGGCGCTGAGGGGCGTTTTTTAACATGCTATCAACAACATCCTTGGTAATAAGCAGCAAGAGTACCAGAGAGATCGCGAGTTTGGATGCCACATAAAAGGTTATCTAGCGCATAAATACGTTTAAAAATATCTGGCTGGCACTAACTAGTAAACTGGTCTATTCTTGTGCGTACTATTTCATCGAAGCATTCAAAAGGAGCTTAATTGATGGCTTTCGAAACACTGTTTACTCCCCTCCAACTGGGTAGCCTATCGATTCCTAACCGGGTTGTTATGGCGCCACTGACACGTGCGCGTACACCCGATAGCGTACCGGGTGAAATTCAGGAAGCTTACTATGGCCAGCGCGCAGGAGCGGGACTGATCATCAGCGAAGCCACCAACATATCTCCCACTGCCCGTGGCTACGTGTATACACCCGGTATTTGGACGGATGAGCAGGAAACAGGCTGGAAAGGCGTTGTTGACGCAGTACACGCCAAAGGTGGCCGTATTGCTCTGCAACTGTGGCACGTTGGGCGAGTTTCTCACGAAATGGTTCAACCTGACGGCCAACAGCCGGTAGCACCGAGTGCCTTGAAAGGCGAAGGCGCCCAGTGTTTCGTAGAGTTTGAAGATGGCACCGCGGGTCAGCACCCCACCAGCACGCCACGTGCGCTGGAAACCGACGAGATCCCAGGCATTGTTGCCGACTATCGCCAAGCGGCCGAACGCGCCAAGCGTGCCGGCTTTGACATGGTCGAAGTCCACGCCGCGAACGCCTACTTGCTTAACCAGTTCCTGGCGACGGGCACCAACAAGCGTACCGACCAGTATGGCGGATCGCTGGAAAACCGTGCTCGCTTCCCGCTGGAAGTGGTTGATGCGGTGATTGACGTTTACGGGGCTGACCGGGTCGGCATCCGTATGACACCATTTATCGAGTTGTTTGGTTTGACCGACGATGAGCCGGAAGCGATGGCATTTTACATGGCCGAGCAGCTTTCCAAGCGCGGCCTTGCCTACCTGCACCTGAACGAACCCAACTGGGCCGGTGGCGATATCACCTTCCCCGATGGTTTCCGCGAGCAGATGCGCGAACGCTTTAGCGGCAGCCTGATCTACTGCGGCAACTACGACGCCGAGCGCGCCGATAAACGCATCAGCGAAAACACCACTGATGCCGTGGCCTTTGGCCGCCCCTACATCGCCAACCCCGACTTGCCGGAGCGCTTCCGAGTTAACGCACCACTCACCGAGCCGAACCACGAAACGTTCTATGGCGGTGATGAGAAGGGATACACCGACTATCCATTTATGAATAATGGCTATGACCGTATCCAGTAACGACCAAGAGTGATTTTTATCACCACTCCTTGTTCAGCCTGTGGCTGAACAAGGCGTTTTTCCTGCGAAACGCTATACGCGTGGTTGCTGCTGAGTTATGCAGTGAATGTTCCCGCCGCCAAGCAGTATTTCCCTTGCCGCAACGCCGATCACCCTCTTCGTGGGAAATAACCGGGATAGAATGCCTTTGGCCTGTTCATCGTAACGAGGATCCAGCAAGGGCATCACAATGGCCGAGTTACTAATATAAAAGTTGACGTAAGAGCCTGCCATGCGATCCCCAGGTAAGCGGGGATGCGAGCTGTTGAGGCGATCAATCCCACTGGCCTCATCCTCGGCAATATGTAGAGGGCCTGGCTGGGGCAGCTTATGAATAGTGAGCCGCCTACCTTGAGCATCCGTGGCGTTTTCCAGCACACGCAAGGCTTCCCGGCAAATAGCGCCCTGGGGATCTTGCTCATCCTCACACCACGTTAGCGCAACATGGCCTGGCGCAATAAAGCAGCACAGGTTGTCAACGTGGCCATCGGTCTCGTCGAGATAACAGCCACGCGGTAACCAGATGATGTGACTGACACCTAAATACTCCTGCAGCCAGTGTTCGATCGTGGCGCGGCTCATCTCCGGATTACGATTAGGATTCAGCAAGCACTCTTCCGTGGTGATGAGCGTACCTTCACCATCCACATGAATGGCTCCTCCTTCTAATACGAGCGGGGCCTCGAATCGTTGAATACCCAGCATCTCACTGATTTTACAACGAACCCGCTTGTCTTTGTCCCATGGGAAGTAGAGCCCCTCCTTCAACCCGCCCCAGGCATTGAACTCCCAGTCCACCATGGCGAGTCGCCCATCGGGATGGGTAATGAAGGTGGGGCCAACATCGCGCATCCAAGCATCATTGCTGGACAACTCAACCACCCGAATATGCGCAGGCAACTGATTACGGGCATTTTCATACTGCTCATCGTTGACACCCACGAAGACCGTCTCGCTCTCAGCAATCGCCACAGCCACATCCACAAAGGCTTGCTGAGCGGGCTTCGCACCGTAGCGCCATGTATCTGGGCGCTGTGGCCACAGCATCCAGCAGGCTGCATGAGGCGCAAACTCCGCCGGCATTGAAAAGCCCAATGCTTTGGGTGTTAGCTCACGCGCCAGAGGTTCGGTGGCCGTTGTAGGAAAGGTCGGCGCGTGTTTCATATATTCCCCACCACTATAAAGAAGCCCGTTGCCACGGCAGCGGCTATTAAGACATAGGGAAGTTGCGTTAACGCATGGGCCATTGGCGTACACCCCGCCCCTTGGGCAGAAAGAACGGTAGAATCACCGTAAAAGCAGGCGTGGCTGCCAAAGGCACTGGCGGAGATTAAAGCCCCCACCACGAGCGGCATATGCGCATCCATACTACTGGCAAGCGGTAATACGATAGGCATCGCCACGGCAAACAGTCCCCAGAAGGAGGCGGTCGCAAAAGCGAGAAAGGCCATGGTGACGAAGACAACCGACGGTAGCATACCCGCGGTCATTAAAGGTTGAACACTCTCGATCACATAGTTGGTTAAGCCAAGCAGGTCATTGACCTCCTTAAGCACAAACCCAGCCACCAGAGTGCCGAGTGGCATAATCATGGCTTTGAAACCATCTAGCGCGGTATCAAACGTATCGTTAAAGCTTAATAGCCGTTGCACCGCGATAAGCACTAGCGTCACTGCAAGCGCACAATCACGCCGCGCAACACATCAATCTCAAAATACCAAGTGAAGAAAATCAGCGTCGCAATGGGAAGCAGAAAATTGAGCAGATGAGGGCGTTTTTTGCCTGTATCTTCTATTTCCAGCGCGCTGTCGTCAGCGCCATCTGGTTGCGGCTGGCCAGCTTCAGCGCGGGCCTCCGCTGCTCGCATCGGGCCAAGGTTGGGGATAATGCCCAGTGCCACCAGGGGCACCAGCGCCGCCGCTATCCAGGCGTAAAACATAAACGGTATGGCTTGGATGTACAGCTCCATGCCGTTACCAGCGACATTGTTCTCTTCCAGCAAACCTGCAAAGAACACAGCCCAGGTGGAAAACGGTACGAGAATACAGATCGGCGCTGCAGTGGAGTCAACGATATAGGCCAACTTCTCACGGGATATGTTAAAGCGATCAGTGATTTTCTTCATGGAAGCGCTAATGGTCAGCGCATTGAGATAGTCATCGACAAAAATTATTAGTCCCAGCCCCCAGGTAGCTAACAAGCTTTGTCGGCGGGTATGGATGCGTCGGGTAACGGCATCACCAAAGCTTAAACCCCTCCGGTTTTTACCAGCAAGGCAATCAAGCTACCAAATAGCCCGCACACCAGAATAATCCACGTCACCGTGTCATTACCCAATACCGATAGCAGTATATCCGACCCTTGGGTAATGACATTGAGGGGTTGAAACATTAATAAGCCTACCAGCGCGCCTGCCAGAAGGGACTCAATCGTGCGCTTGGTAATAATCGCCATGACTAACACCACTAACGTGGGTATAAGGCTTAAAACTCCATACTCTTCCATTGGTTATTCCCCTTTATCGTTGTCGTAGGTCACTACTGAAGACGGGCGCTAACGCCCGTCCCGAATAGCAGTGTTTATAGGTAACCATCCGCTTTAAGTGAGCGTGTGGTGGCGGCAAACGCTTCGTCGAGAATAGCAACGACGTCGTCGACTACTTGACGCGTCCAGATCAGGGGCGGCGAGATGATATTGAGATGACCAACCGGCCGAATAATCAAACCACGTTTCTGTGCTTCAGCGGCCACGCGGTCACCTACGCGCGCGTCAACGGGGAGTAATTCTTTGGTTGTTTTATTAGCCACATTTTCAATCGCCATCATGAAATGACTGCCACGTATATCACCTACCGTTTCATGAGAGGCGAGCGTTTTGAGCTTGGATTCAAGATAGGGGCCAACTTCGCGAACATTCTCACAAATGCCTTCACGCTCAATGATTTCGATATTTTTAAGCGCTGCAGCACAGCTCACGGGATGCCCGGAATAGGTGAAGCCGGTGCTCAATACCCCGCCGGGGCCTTGAGGAGTACTTAGTACCGCATACAGGGCGTCAGATATCAGCGTTGCACCTAATGGGGCATACCCAGATGAAAGCCCTTTCGCCACATTGATAATATCGGGCTGGGTTTCAAACACGGCTTCTGAGGCAAAGAAGTGCCCTAAACGTCCAAAGCCTGTCACCACTTCATCAGCAATGAACAGAATATCGTTGGCACGGCATATGGCCTGCACGCGGGAATGGTAGCCCTGTGGTGCCACCAATACGCCCCCCGCGCCCATGATTGGCTCAGCAATAAAGGCCGCTATGTTATCCGCCCCTAGCCGGTCAATGGTCTGCTCGAGTTCATCGACCAGGTGATCACAATACTCGGCCTCACTCATCCCCTCTGGGCGGCGATAGCAGTTGGCTTCGCTCAGATGGGTCACCAGATCAAGTGTATCGAACTGCCAGTTATTGCTGGCGATACCGGTCAGGCTCGCCGCCATGTAGGTGGTGCCGTGGTAGGCATTGGTGCGCGACAAGATCCGCTTTTTCGAAGGCTTGCCCAAGCGATTGAAGTAGTAATGCACAAGCCGGATGGTGGCATCGTTTGCCGTTGACCCGCCGCAGCTATAAAACACATGGTTCAAGTGGGCAGGCGCAAGCTCTGAGAGCTTGGCCGCCAGCTCGGTGGCCGGGGCATTGGAGAGATTATTAAAAGTGGAAAAGTAGGCCATGCGTGTGGCTTGCTCGGCCATCGCCTGGCCAATTTCGGCACGGCCGTGGCCCACATTGACACACCACAGGCCGGCAATCCCATCGATAAAGCGGTTGCCGTGTGCATCTTCGACATAGATACCATCACTGTCGGTAATTAAGTCACAGCCGTTTTCGTGGAACACACTGAAGTCGGTAAAGGGATGGATAAAGTGATTTTTATCTTTTTGCCAAAGGTCTTGCGCGTCGTAAGAGCCTTTCGCCTGCTGTTGAGTCATCGTCATACCCTCGCTTATTAGGAAGCCGTTGTTGAGGTGACTTCACAGGCTAGCGGGGAAAACAGTGTCGGGAATATATCCCCATTGGGGTATATCGGCTGCGCGAAAGGCCTCCTATGGTGGATCTCCTTAACCCAACAAACACAACAGGAGACACGCCATGCAAGTTTCCATCGATGGCCAGCGATTGTGGTCAAGTTTAATGGCCATGGCAGAGATCGGCGCTACCTCCAATGGCGGCAGCAACCGCTTAGCACTGACCCCCGAAGATACCGCCGGTCGGCAGCAATTGATCGAGTGGTGCGCTGATATTGGCTGCCACGTTCGCAGTGATGCAGTGGGTAATCTTTTTTTCCGGCGGCCCGGCGCACGTGAGGATCTGGCGCCCGCCGCTGTCGGCAGCCACCTGGATACACAGCCGAAAGGCGGTCGTTTCGACGGCGTGCTGGGGGTTCTCGCGGGTCTGGAAGTGTTTCGCACCCTGCACGACCACCAAATCGTTACCGAACGACCTCTGGAACTGATCGTTTGGACGAACGAGGAAGGCAGCCGTTTTGCCCCCGCGATGATGGCTTCCGGCACCTATGCGGGGGTGTTTACTGTGGAGGAGACCCTAGCTCGACAGGATGAACAAGGGATTAGTTTTGGACAGGCCCTGGAGGAGACAGGCATGAAGGGCAGCCTGCCTATTGGCGAGCCTCGGTTAGCCAGTTTTCTGGAACTGCATATCGAACAGGGGCCGGTACTTGAAGAGGAGGGCTTATATATCGGAGTGGTCACCGGGGTGCAAGGAATGCGCTGGTTTGACCTGACGATTGAAGGCAGCGCTGCCCATGCGGGCACCACCCCCATGGCATATCGTCACGACGCCCTGGCCGCTGCCGCCCGGCTCATTGATCGGCTATACGCCATCGCCGCCACCGACACCAGCGGTGACAGCAAGGTGACCTTTGGCTGCCTGGAGATCGATACGCCTTCTCGCAACGTGATTCCTGCCCGAGTCACCCTGACTGTCGATCTTCGGCATGTGCACGACGATCAGCTAGACGCGCTGGAGGCCCGCTTCCATGGCGAGCTCGATGCCTTGGTAAAGATCTTTGGTGTCGTGGTAACGCCGCAACGCCTCTGGAACTCCCCGGTGGTGGCATTTAACGACCACTGCATTGCATCCATCGAACAGGCGACCAGGGCGCGAGGTATTGCTTACCGCCGTATGCTCAGTGGTGCCGGCCATGATGCGGTGTATGTATCACGGGTGGCGCCCACCGCGATGATTTTTATTTCCTGCCGCGATGGCATCAGCCATAACGAAGCGGAGTACTCAACGCCAGAGCAGTGTGCACTTGGCACCCAGGTGCTGTGCGACGCGCTACTGCATAACGCTAACGACCTTGAGGCTACCCAATGAGCACAACTCCCCCACGAATCTGGCCGAGTGGCAAACACTGGCAGACACACTCTCCTTTGAAACCCGCGCCTATATCAACGACACCTTTGTCGATGCACAGCGCGGCGCCACCCTATCCACGGTGAACCCAGCCACCGGTGAAGTGTTGGCAGAGGTCGCCAGCTGCGATGACGCCGATGCCGAGCTCGCTACCCACGCAGCTCGACAGGCCTTTGACCGGGGGGAGTGGTCGCGCCGCGCGCCAGCTCAGCGCAAAGCCACGTTACTTGAACTGGCGGCGTTAATGCAGGCCCATAGGCACGAGCTTGCCCTGCTAGACACTCTGGATATGGGAAAACCGATTACCAGTGCGCTGGGGGATATTGACGGCGCCATCGGCTGCCTGCGCTATACCGCCGAAAGTATCGATAAGCTTTACGGTGAGGTGGCCCCGACGGGAGACCAACATCTGGGCTTGATTGTGCGCGAGCCACTCGGGGTGGTGATATCCATCGTCCCCTGGAACTTCCCGCTAATGATGACCGCCTGGAAGATTGCACCGGCATTGGCAGCGGGTAACAGCGTTATTCTCAAACCGTCAGAAAAATCGCCGTTATCGGCGCTACGCCTTGCCCAGCTAAGCCAACAAGCGGGCCTGCCCGCCGGGGTGTTTCAAGTACTCCCCGGCTATGGCCATACCGTGGGTAAAGCGCTAGCCCTGTCGATGGAGGTCGACTGCCTCTCCTTTACCGGCTCCACTCCAGTGGGCAAACAGCTTATGCAGTACGCAGGCCAGTCCAATTTAAAACGCGTTTATCTGGAGTGCGGCGGCAAAAGCCCCAACATCATCTTTGCCGACTGCAAAAATCTAGACGCCGCAGCTCAGCACGCGGCCGCGGCGATTTTTCATAACCAAGGTGAAGTCTGTATCGCTGGCTCGCGGCTATTGGTGGAAAACAGCATTCGCCACGCTTTCGTCGAGAAAGTGGTGGACGCTGCGGCTGCCATGCAACCAGGCGATCCACTCGACCCGCAAAGCTTTATGGGGGCGATGGTGGATGACACTCAATACCAACGAGTGCTTGATTATATCCGTCAGGGGCAGGAAGAGGGCGCCACGCTACGCTCGGGCGGGCAGCCGTTAGATGGCCCTGGACTCTTTATTCCCCCTACCGTGTTTGACGATGTCACCCCAGCCATGACGATAGGTCGCGAAGAGATCTTCGGGCCGGTGCTGTCTGTCTTTGGCTTCGATACCGAAGAAGAGGCCTTGGCACTTGCCAACGACAGCGACTACGGCTTGGCTGCCGCCGTCTGGAGCCAGGACATTGATCGTATTATGCGCGTCTCACGCAAGCTGCACTCCGGGCAAGTCTACGTTAACAACTGGGCAGGCCCGGACATGACAGTGCCGTTCGGTGGGGTTAAGCAATCCGGTAATGGGCGGGATAAATCGCTTCACTCGCTTGACGAGTATACCGAGATCAAAACCATCTGGATGGCGCTACAAACCTAGCACCTTAGCCTCTCAACTGCCGGGAAATGAGGGCCACGTGTTCAAGAAATAGCTGGAACAACTGCGATTGACTGGAGACATCCAGACGCTGGTAAATATGCTTGCGGTGTACCTTCACAGTGCCATCGCTGATATCCAGTTCCCGGGCCGCCGATTTGGTGGAGTGCCCTGCGAGCAACAGACGAACGATTTCCTGTTCACGTGCCGTTAAAACCTCTCGGCCAAAGCTTACGAAGGCAGCTTCCACCGGGGCGTCCTTTTCCAAGGTCGGCTGGAAGAGGACGCCCTGCCATTTCCAGAACTCCATCAACAAGGTTTCGATCATCGGCACCACATTCTTCAACACCTGCAATGCACGTCGTTTCAAGGGAGCTTCTGCCTGAAAGCCCAGCGATACCACCATCAAGACATCATCCCCCACACGTGCGAAGAGACCCACCTCATCCGCCAATCCTAACGCGCGATAATAGTGAGCATAGTAATCACTGGATTCAAAACGATCAGGGGCTAGCTCCCGCAACCGGTGCACACCGCTATCCAGGCCACCACTCATGGCGGTAAAAAAAGGATCCAATAAATACGCACCGCTGAGGTAGCGATCTATCGCTTGAGGGCGATTTTCAGACGGGTAATCGTCGTGAATCAGTAGTGGTCTGTGACGCCCTTTGTAGGTATTGATCAGAATCGTATCGAAACCGGTTAGCGCGCGCAGCACTTGCTCCAGACGAACGGGGAAATCGCGCTGTCCCGATGAGCGTACCAAGCTCGCCATATGCCGATGCCAAGCTGCACTTCCCGCACTTGCCAGAAAGGTACTATCGATATCATCGGTTGTTGAGCAGTATTTCATGAGTAGCGCTTCATTAGGTTGTTTGACAAAACAATACTGCCTTGCGCGAACACGGTAAACTCAGGCAATACAATTGACTCATTACGGCTCGTGATTACTTTGTGTTGAGCCTCTTGGATAAACGCTGCTAGGCTATTGATTCTTTCGTTTGAACATACAGGTAATGAATGCTTGCTTCGCTATTAGCGCTGCTGGTGTCTCTACTGCTCGTCGGCCTTGCCGCCACGACTGGGTGCGCGCTTTCGGCCTGATGGTTGGTTCCGCGAACTCAGTAAGCCAAGCTGGACACCACCGAATATCGCTTTCCCCTTCGCTTGGGGCATACTGTATTTGTTGATGGCTATCGTCGCTTGGCGTATTTATATGGCGGATGACTCAGTATGGCGCTCAGCAAGCTTAGCGGCTTACGCGCTGCAGCTTATGGTCAATGCCGCGTGGTCGTGGCTGTTCTTTGGGCGTAAACAAACTGTCGTCGGCTAAATAAAGCCTGAGCGCTGATTAAAAAAAGGATTCTGAGAGTATGGATCGCACCACTACTATAATAGTACTCGCCTTCGCATCGCTGGTATTAGGCGCAATGGCAACAGCGATATTTATATATGTCATTGTGCCCTGGCGCCGCCGACGGCGCGCAGCGAAAGCGAAAGCCGCTGCGCCTCGTCCGGTACAAGCAGACAACTCTGAAAAAGCTCAAGAACCTGACACCCCTGCACCCTCAAAGCAAACTAAAAAAGTGAAGCAGCATTCGCTTTTTATAATCTTTGATCAACCCAGTGAAGATTCAGACGAGCGCCTTACCCAGTGGCTACGGGAGAAAGACGCTCGCTACGACGCGCTCAAGAAGATATTTTTAATCGACGGCCAACAGCCTTCCAACCCAGTCACTATTGCCAACGCCTTTCCACCCGGGGAAATGCCTGACCTGCTGCGCGGGGAAACCCATGAGCCCATCAAGGGTATTAGCTTATTAGTGAAACCACCGCTACGTAAGCGACGTAATCAACAAATGCATGTCTACGTAGAACTCGCCAAAGAGATGCAGACGGTGTTTAGCGGCAAAATGCTCAATGACGAGCGCGAACTCGCCACCGACAGCACCTTTGAGCAAATTATCGGCGAATAGATTTACAGAGCTATGCTGACAAAAACAACGTCACACGACTCCCTGGCTGCGTAGGTAGTCATCGTAGCTGCCGCTGAAATCGACAATGCCTTCCGGCTGCATATCAATAATGCGCGTGGCCAGTGACGAGACGAACTCGCGGTCGTGGCTCACAAACATCAGCGTGCCGGGGTAGTTCTCCAGGGCCAGGTTCAACGCCTCGATAGACTCCATATCCAGGTGGTTAGTCGGCTCATCCATCAGCATTACATTGGGCTGAGTAAGGATTAACTTACCAAACAGCATACGCCCCTGCTCGCCACCGGAAATGACCTTCACCGATTTTCCAATATCGTCGCTGGAAAACAGCATCCGCCCCAGAGCACCGCGAACCACCTGCTCGCCACCTTGAGTCCATGCTGACATCCACTCAAACAACGTGGCATCGACGGCAAAGTCGTCGCTGTGATCCTGAGCAAAAACCCCCACTTCAGCGGCTTCGGTCCACTTCACTTCGCCCGCGTCCGGGTGTAACTCGCCCGCCAGGGTTTTCAGCAGCGTGGTTTTGCCGATGCCGTTGGGGCCGATAATAGCAATGCGCTCACCGGCTTCCACGGTCATGGAAAGACGCTCGAACAGCGGCTTGTCGCCCTCATAGCTCTTGGTAATGCCGTCCACGTTGACGGCATTACGGTGGATTTTCTTCGCCTGATCAAAGCGGATAAAGGGGCTTACGCGGCTGGAAGGCTTGATATCTTCCAGCTTGATTTTATCAATTTGACGCGCTCTAGACGTAGCCTGCTTAGCCTTCGAGGCGTTAGCGGAGAAGCGGCTCACGAACTGCTGCAGTTCGGCAATCTGGGCCTTTTTCTTGGCGTTATCCGAGTGCTGACGCTCGCGAACGGCGGTGGCGGCGGTCATGTAATCATCGTAGTTACCCGGGAACAGGGTGATTTCACCGTAATCCAGATCCGCCATATGGGTACAAACGCTGTTCAGGAAGTGGCGGTCGTGGGAGATGATGATCATGGTGCTGCTGCGCGCTTTAAGAATATCTTCCAGCCAGCGGATGGTGTTGATATCCAGGTGGTTGGTCGGCTCATCCAGCAACAGTACATCCGGGTCAGCGAATAGCGCCTGGGCGAGCAGCACGCGCAGCTTCCAGCCGGGAGAAACTTCGCTCATCGGGCCCGTGTGTTGCTCAATGGGAATGCCCAGACCTAGCAGCAGTTCGCCTGCGCGGGGCTCGGCGGTGTAGCCGTCCAGCTCGGCGAAGCGCACTTCCAGGTCAGCGACGGCCATGCCGTCCTCTTCGCTCATCTCTGCCAGGGAGTAAATGCGTTCACGCTCAGCGGCGACCGACCAGAGCTCTACATTGCCCATGATGACGGTATCGATCACCCGCTCGTTTTCAAACGCAAACTGATCCTGACGCAGCTTACCCAGCCGTGTACTGCTATCCAGCATCACCTGGCCGGAAGTGGGCTCCAAATCGCCACCGAGAATTTTCATAAAGGTGGATTTGCCGCAGCCGTTCGCGCCAATCAGGCCGTAACGGTTGCCGTTATTGAATTTAACGGAGACATTTTCAAACAGGGGCTTGGCCCCAAACTGCATGGTGATATTGGCGGTAGCGATCACAAAAGGAGCCCTGGTTAGCGCATTGTCAGTAACGACGACAGCTTACAACGAATAGAAAGGCTCGCGATTCTACGCGCTATTAGGCGTGTATTCACCCATCAAACCCTAGTGGCGTCAGGCGATTGCCGGGATATCGAGTAGAAAGCGTTCATCATCAAGCGCTTGGCGCAGCCGCGAGTGCAATATATCAACGATCCCTTGATGCTCCCCCACCAGCTTCGTCGTGGTAACGGAAAGCCCTGGATACTGCTGTTCAGCCGCTGCACAAATCTCGGCAATATCGCCGCCCTCCCCGGCGTGGCGCCCCGGCGAAAGAAACAGCATCGCCAGGATCACCGAGCCTATCTTAAACTCGGGTAGCGCCAGCAAGTTTTCCAGCAGTGGCTCATTAAAGCGGTACTCATCGCCCTCGCGCCGCTCCATGGAGGCAGCGGCAACACACGCTACGTCATCGGCTAGCAGCACGCTGAGCTGCCCCGCCAGGCGGTTGCGTACGGAGGTAACCTCAGGAATCGGGCTGCCGTGATCCACCAGCGCCACATGCGGTTTAGTACCTGGGCGAAGCTTGTCGCGCACGTTATCGGCCAGCATGGGCTAAACGCAGGTCGTTATCGCCGAGCTCATCCACTAAGGGCTGGGCTACCCGCACCTTAACGTGGGGAAGCGCTCCTGCAGCGTGGCCATGCGCTCGGGGAGATAACCCGTCAGCGCTTTGCTGGGGCCAAAAAAGAACGGCAGCACGATAATCTCCGTTGCCCCCTGTTCGGCACTGCGTTCAGCGGCGGGGCCAAGGGTAGTGGCGGGAATACCTCCCACCTCATCCGCAGGAATCTTATTGGAGTGCAGCAGCGAGGCCGCCTGCACGGTTTCGCCTACAAGCCCGCTAAGCGAAGCCGCCACGCGGCGTAAATTCAGCGTTGCCTGCGCTCGTAGCGAGCCGTTATCCACCAGAAAAATCGCGCGCATGGCTGCCTCCAGTCGTGGTCTTGGCAATCGTGTGGGTGATCAACCGTGACATGTTAAGATGGTGGTTTTACACCGTCGTTGGCCCCCATGTTACTTGAAAAATGTGCCTTAAAAACGCTGCCTGATACCGATGCTTGATACCACTGCACTTAACCAGAAGAAACTTCTTCGAAGGCCATGCGGCGATATGGCTATTCGGCTACGGCTCACTGATTTGGAAGGCTGACTTTGCCTACCTGGAGCGCCGCCCGGCGTATATACACGGCTGGGAGCGGCGATTTTGGCAGGGCTCCCATGATCACCGCGGCACGCCTGAAGCGCCTGGGCGGGTGGCAACGCTGATCCGCGCCAAAGATTCGATTTGCCACGGCATGGCCTACCGCATTGCCCCGGAAGTGCTCGCGCCGTTGGATGTGCGGGAGAAGAACGGCTATTTGCGGGAAAAAGTACCGCTGACGTTTATGGACGAGAAAGGCAACGGAACCGAACAGAGCGAAGGGCTTATTTATCTGGCCAGCGATGACAATCCGGCCTTTTTGGGCGACGCGCCGCTTGATGAGATCGCCCAGCAAATTGCCAACGCCCATGGGCCCAGCGGCCCCAACCGCGACTACTTGGTCAACCTCGCCGTGGCGCTGCGGGAACTAGGCGCCAAAGATGCCCATATCTTTGCTCTGGAACAACAGCTGAGCCAATTTTAACATTACCAGTAGCGCGGATAACGGCGGTGACGGGCAAGGTTATTGACCAATATGGCGATTACCAGCATCACTATACTGCCCGCTCCGATTGGCAAAAGAGGATACCACCACCCCAGTTGATGAACGCTGGCACCCCCGCCTACCGCAATCAGAGCCGCCGCGGCTCCTGGTGGGTGAACCGTATGGGTTAGCTGCATACCCAGCACCGACAGTGATACGGCCAGAGCCATTGAGAGGGGGTCGCTCCCAGCAGTTGGTAGCAAGCAACGCCAATACCCGCGGAGAGCACGCTGCCAAAGAGTACATGGCTGGGCTGGGCAAAAGGGCTTTCAGGTGCTGCGTAGATGAGCACCGAGGTTGCGCCGAAGGAGCCTACGATGAGCAGTTGTTGTGACAGCCACGCCGAGCTTAACCAGCAAATGACCGCCATACCGGTAAAGGCCCCGACCCATGACCAAAAAGCATCCTGCCAGCCTACCCGGGCACGCTTGACTGGCTGCCCCCGCATCTTGCCAAGATAAGTTTTCATTACACTCGCTTTGCACAAAATGAGTGCAAATGATGCCAAAATGCACCAAATAAGCAAATGACAATCTATCATACCCCTGATGAAACTGACTCAAGGGCAACGCGATTGCTCATCATCAGTGTATGGGGTGTTAACCAAGGAGAGAAACGGGGGCATTATTTATGACATTTTTTATAAACAATACCCGAGCTCGTTCGTCATACTATATAGAGGGATCAAACAGCTTAACTTCGCGTATATCGACCTGCTCCCAGACACGCTCAGTCATATAAGGCTCTTGCGCCAGCCAAGCCTCTAAATCTTCTCGAGTAGCAAATCTGAAATGTGCATTTGAACCGATCATTTTACCTTCATCGTTCAGCACTACCCCACCACTTACGAAATTACCCGACCGATAGAGATTACGCAGTCCTTCCAGGTGCAGCTCGCGACAAGCCAGGCGGCGGTTTAAGGCCCCCTCATCGGTGTAATCATAGGCGATCAACGCAAACTGCTTCATCTACTCCTCCTCTCAGTGTGTCTACATCATCAACCACGAAAGAATAAACAGCCCCAATACGGTACGTACAATACCGCCGATTATCGAGCCTCGCAGAAAAGCGCGCAAACCGCCCCACAGAATCAGCAGCCCAATCACTAAGACAGCAATGCTGAAAAAGGAATCACTGATTCCCAGCGAACGCGTCAAGCCATCGATGAAATCGCCGAACGCACCGAAGAAGTTGGTGAAAATGCCCAGCAGAAACTCAACCACCACGCGGATGGCTTCACCGATAGTTTCGCCAATTTCGTCAAAAAAGCCGTTTGTCTGCATCGCGTTTGCTTGCATTGATAATACCCGTGACTGAGAAGGATAAGCGGCATTGTCGGTTAAATTCGCTGACTGAGCAAAGCAGGATCCATCCCTCCCCTCTTCGCCCTCCGTTTTTAGCGACTTTTCCGTCCAGCAACTACGCTCTCATAAGCGCTCCAAAATATATGAGTTGTAAAACGTTCGTTTAAACAATCACCCTTATCGTCGTTACACGCTAGGAGCCTGCCATGAACCATCATTACCCCCTGGCCGATCAACTCCAAGCTAATACCCATCAGGTGGAAAACCAGCCGCCGACGCTTGCAAACTACAATAGTTACATAGCTGATCGCGCTCTTCAGGAAGGCGTTAACCGTGAAAGCGGGTCTGACGACGATGCCCCACTCAAAGCGTTTGGTCAGTGGGCGGGATCCGCCGAGGCGATTGCCTTGGGTGTTGAGGCCAACCGTTACTCACCCCAGTTAGCGACCCACGACCGGCAAGGCCATCGGGTCGATTTGATCGAGTTTCATCCCGCCTATCATCAGCTTATGCAAACGGCGATAGAGCACGGCTTGCATGCTAGCCCCTGGCGAAACCCTCAGCCCGGTGCGCATGTTTATCGGGCCGCCAACTACTTTTTACAGGCCCAGGTAGAAGCGGGCCATGGCTGCCCGATTACCATGACCTTTGCAGCCCTCCCCGCACTGCGCCATCAACCCAGCCTGCTTGAGAGCTGGGGCGATAAAATCACCGCCCCACATTACGATCCGCGCAACGTCCCCTATTTCGAGAAACAGGGCCTCACTCTGGGCATGGCAATGACCGAAAAGCAGGGCGGCTCCGATGTGCGTTTGAACACCACCCGCGCCTACCCGATTGATCAAAGCGGGCCGGGAGAAGCTTTTGAGCTGGTGGGGCATAAGTGGTTTGTCTCGGCGCCAATGTGCGATGCATTTCTGGTACTCGCCCAGGCGCCCGGCGGCTTGAGCTGTTTCTTGCTGCCACGCTGGCGGCCCGACGGCAGTAAGAACCCGCTTCATATACAGCAGCTAAAACGTAAAATGGGCAATGTATCGAATGCTTCCAGCGAGACCGAGCTGCGGGGCGCCTTTGCCTGGATGGTGGGCGATGAAGGCCGCGGCGTGCGCACCATCATCGAGATGGTCGCCATGACCCGCTACGACTGCATGATTGGTTCAGCTGCCGGAATGCGCCAAGCCACCGCCCAGGCCATTCACCACGCCTCTCATCGGCATGCCTTTGGGGCGCGGCTCAGCGAACAGCCGCTGATGCAGAACGTACTCGCTGACTTGGCCATTGAGAGCGAAGCCGCCACCACCTTAATGCTGCGTATGGCCCGCGCCATGGATCATCAGGACAACGAGCATGAGCGCCTGCTTTCGCGAATCGCCACCCCTGTGGGCAAGTACTGGATATGTAAACGCACGCCCCACCACGCATACGAGGCAATGGAGGTGATTGGTGGAAGCGGCGTCATGGAGACCCACATAATGGCGCGCCTGTTTCGCGAGTCGCCCATCAACGCCATTTGGGAAGGCAGCGGAAATGTGCAGTGCTTGGATATCCTGCGCGCGATTGAAAAACAGCCCGAAGTACTCGACGCCTACTTCGCCGAACTCGGCCTTTCACAGGGCGCCAATGGGCATCTTGACCGTTTTATCCACCAATTACAGCGGCAGATGCAGGATACTCAAACGCTCCAGTACCGCGCCCGCCAGTTGGCGGACGGCATGGCCCTAGCGTTACAGGGCGCCCTGCTGGTTCAGCACGCCCCCGCTTATGTGGCCGATGCATTCTGCGCTGGTCGCCTTGCCGACCGCAGTGGCCTCAATACAGGCACGCTACCCACCGGGCTGGATTGCGCGGCAATCATCCAGCGTGCCCGGCCCGTGGAATAAAACCCTTGGAGTGAGTCCTTGGAATAAGCGTTCACGACTATGGTCGTCTTCCATGCTAAAACTGATCGCGTAAAACTAATCACATTAAAAAACTATTTACATTAAAAGCCAGCAACAACGTGATAGTGGGAGAGCTTGGTGCATCACTCGTCGATGACGCCAGCGCCGAAGGAGCAACAGCCCCGGAAACTCTCAGGCAACCGGACCGCTATTACCTTAACTTTCCGAAGAGCGGCTGATGACTGCGTCACTCAGCCCACCGAAGGAGCAAGCGCACCCAACGGATGCGTGAATCTCTCAGGTTCCATGACGGAAGGGGTACGCCAACAGCTACGCCGTTAGGTGGTATTCCCGACGCTCATACAACCTGGAGAGAGTTATGCAACGTATTGCCGTTATCGGTGGTGGTATCACCGGCATTACCAGCGCCTACGCCCTGGCCAAACGTGGCTATGACGTCACCGTCTTTGAAAAGCATCGTTACGCCGCCATGGAGACCTCATTCGCCAACGGCGGTCAGCTCTCGGCCTCCAACGCCGAAGTGTGGAACCACTGGCCAACGGTGATCAAGGGCCTGCGCTGGATGCTCAGAAACGACGCCCCGCTACTGGTTAATCCCCGCCCAAGCTGGCACAAGCTCAGTTGGTTTGGCGAATTTATCGCCTCGATACCCCGCTACGCTGCCAACACCACAGAGACCACGCGGCTGGCCATTGCGGCCAGAGAGCACCTGTTTCAGTGGGCAAAAGACGAGCAGATCGGCTTTGACCTCAAGCAGAAAGGCATTCTGCATATCTACCGCGACAAAGCGGGTTATGACCACGCCGCCAAGGTCTCCAAGCTGCTCAGCAAAGGCGGCCTGGAGCGCCGAGCAGTCACCCCTGACGAGATGCGCACCATCGAACCGACGATGGCGGGCAACTACTACGGCGGCTTCTATACCGAAAGCGACGCCACCGGCGATATTCATAAGTTTACCCACGGCTTGGCTCAAGCCGCCGAGCGCCGCGGCGTAACGCTTAAATATGGTCACAGCGTCCAGGATATCGGCGCCGATCAACAGCACGCCTGGATCACCGCCACGCTTGAAGGCGAGGCTGACGGTGACCCGGTGCGCGAAACCTTTGATAGCGTGGTGGTATGCGCCGGGGTGGGCAGCCGTGCTCTGGCTGCCAAGCTAGGCGATCGGGTCAATATCTACCCGGTCAAAGGCTACTCGATCACCGTGCAGCTCGATGACGCTGCCTCCCAACAGGCAGCGCCCACCGTTAGCCTGCTCGATGATGAGACCAAGTTAGTGACCAGCCGCCTGGGCGATGACCGCTTCCGTATTGCGGGCACCGCTGAGTTTAACGGCTATAACCGCGATATCCGCGACAACCGTATCCGCCCGCTAATCCGCTGGGTGGAAGAGTGCTTCCCCGGCGTCAGCACTCGCCGCGTAGTACCTTGGGCAGGCCTGCGCCCGATGCTCCCTAACATGCTGCCCAAAGTCGGCCGCGGAAAATTACCCACAGTGTTTTACAACACCGGTCACGGCCACCTGGGCTGGACCCTCTCTGCCATCACCGCGGATATGCTCGCAGATGCGGTAGAGGATAAAAACGCCCACTCTCAGCAAGCCACCCAACCGCTAATCTAATCCCAACCGTGACATGTCCGGGCAGGCTTCCGGTAAGATATAAAACACTCCACCACAGGCGTGTTTTATGCTTAACCAGCGTGCATTAACCTACCTCAATGAAGTGATTCGCCGCGGCTCGCTCAGGCGTGCCGCGGCCCACCTGAATGTCGATGCTTCTGCCGTTAGCCGCCAACTAAAAGCACTAGAAGAAGAGTTGGATACCCAGCTATGCGAGCGGCACGGAAGAGGGATGCGCGCAACCGCAGCGGGCCAGCTACTGGTGCACCATTTTCATGCCCAGCGGGCTTCAGAAGAAGCGGTGCTCTCCCAGCTAATGGCACTTCAAAGCCTAACGAAAGGGGAAGTTCGTATTGCCGTGGGAGAAGGGTTTATCGCTGACCTGATCGCCGCACCGTTAGGCACTTTTATGTCAGCGTTTTCCGGTATCAATGTCGAAATTCGCATGGCGGGTGTCAACGAAGCGATGTCGTTACTCAAAGATCGTGAAGTGGATATAGCGCTACTTTATGCACCGCCGGTAGACCCGCAACTTTTCTGCCACGTGGAAACGCGCCAGCCGCTCGATGTGATTGTGCCCCCCAATCACCCACTAAGTGATCTTAACCGCCCGGTAACCCTGCATGACTTAACGGGGTGGCCCCTGGCGTTAATGGACAATCCTTTTGGTATGCGGCAAATGGTCAATATGGTGGCCCACCAGGAGCGCATTCATCTTGAAGCACGCCTGCACACCAACTCTGTTTCGGTGTTAAAGAATTTCGTCCGCTCAGGCATCGGCGTTACGTTTATGCCCGAACTCACCGTAGCGGATGAGATTGAGCGCGGTGAGATCTTCACACTACCCATGCAGTACCCGGTGATGAACGGTACGCGGGCACAAATTGTTAGCCTGAAAGGGCAGGAACTCCGGTCGCCTCAATCACTTGCATCGATCATTTGCACAAAGGCATGCGCTTTTTCTCCGCCGATGCACCACGACTGTTGCAATAAAAGCCACAGTTTAGGTATTGCATAGTCAACACCTCAATACATAGTCTTCTAGTAAGCACTCCTTATAAATCCAATAACGCGCCCTTAGCGCCTCATAGCTCACGACAATAAACCAGGAGACTTACGATGTTTACTCAGCACTTTTCACCCAAACGACTCATCTCGGCTTGCTGATTGGCTCTGCCATGATGGCAGGAAACACTCTTGCAGCCACCACCATTAATCTGAGTTACAACGGTGCCCCAGATCCCGAAAAGAATGCTGTCCACGTCTTTGCAGAGAACCTTAAAACGTTGGTAGACGAAAAAACTGACGGTGAGATACAGCTTGAGCTCTACCCGAATAGCATGCTGGGTGATGAAGAGGAGCGCATGGAACAAACCATGAATACGCCCATGCTCAACGTGGCGTCATTTGCAGGCGTCTCTCCTCTCGTTGATGAGATCTTCGTCAGCGCTATTCCGTTTCTGTTCGACGACTTTGCGGCGGCGCGTAGCTTCTTCGATGAAGGAGAGTATTGGCAGGAAGTCAGCAATGCTCTGCAGGAGCGTGCCGGTATCGATATGCTGGCGGTCGTCGAAGAGGGGGGCTTCCTGGCATTCACCAACAATGAACGGCCTATCAGCCACCCGGACGACTTCGAAGGGCTGCGTTTCCGGGCCATGGATCCCAGCCAGGTAGCCCTCTATGAATCCTTCGGTGCCTCCGGTACTCCCATTCCCTGGACAGAGACCTACATGGGACTGCGTACAGGAGTGGCCGACGGCCAGATGAACCCGCCGATGTATATCATCCTGGGCAGCCTCTACGAAGTGCAGGACTACCTGACCCTAGCCAATATCCAATACTCCGATCAGTTCCTGGTGGGCAATAGCGACATGATCGCAGGTTGGGACGATGAGCTTCGCAGCACCTTTATGGAGGCCGTCTCCGAAGCTAATCACAATGCCCGTGAGCACAACGAGGAACAGGTTGAGGCACGTATCGCCTACCTGGAAGAGCAAGGTATGGAAGTGATTCGCCCTTCTGAAGAGGAGCTCACCGCTTTCCGCGACATTGGCCAGCCCGCCTATCTTGAGTGGCTCGAAGAACGTGATATCGAGCAACGCTGGATCGATATGGCGCTGGAAGATGCAGGCATGAGCGAACTGCTCGACTAACGGCTGTTAACACCGTTGCAAAACAGGGGCTGGAACCTTACCGGCCCCCTATTTCCAGTACTTAATATCCCAGTACTGAATGTTCTAGTGCTTAACGTTTCTGTGCTTCCTGGAAGGCTGCCATGTTTAATACGCTTCGATCCCGTCTATTGGCGATCAGCCGCCCGGTGTCCCTAACCCTGGCGGGCGCGCTGCTATCCCTCAATGTTGCGGCCATATTGTATGGGGTGTTTGCCCGCTACATCGCCGGTGGTGCCCCCATTTGGACAGATGAGATATCGCGATTTTTGATTATCGCCACCGTGATGCTCGCGGCTGGCACCGTCTGGTCGGAAGGGGGTCACATGCGCGTTGGTCTGTTGGAGAAGCTACTGCCACCCCCTCTCGCGCGTTTGCTGAATGTATACCAGTGGCTACTCACCCTACTGATTGCAGCGGGGGGGGCTTGGGTCAGCTATCGCTATGCACTCTCGGTCAGCATGTTTACCACCTCAGGGCTTGGCATTAGCCGCACGGTGCCCCTCCTCTCGCTACCCGTTGGCTTTTTATTACTGGCTTGGCATGCGCTTCTCTATGGCCCCGCGCCACTTAAAACTGTCGAGGACTCTCCATCCACAACCGTTGAGGACTCCTTATGATTGTGACGATGCTGTGGTTTTCCTCGGCCACGTTTTGCTTGGGCTTCCTCTGTTCATCGCGCTACTGACCACGGCGATAGTAGGCTTTCTGTTTGTCGACCCCTCGATGATTCCACGTATGCTGCCCCAGCAATTCTTTGGCGGTATCAATGTGTTCTCCTTGATGGCTATTCCGTTATTCATCTTCGCTGGCAACCTGATGAACGTCAGCGGCTTAACCGAGCGCCTGATGGGGTTCGCCCGCCTGATAGTGGGGCACTTGCGGGGCGGTATGGGCCACGTCAACGTGGTGTCGAGCGTTTTCTTCGCAGGCGTCAATGGCTCAGCGGTGGCGGATACCTCGGCACTGGGGTCGCTGTTAGTACCTGCCATGGAGAAGGAGGGCTACTCAAGGGCTTTTGCCGCTGGGTTGACCGCCGGTAGCTCGCTGATCGGCCCGATTATTCCACCCAGTATCTTTATGATCCTCTACGCCTCACTGACCAACACCTCAGTAGGCGATCTATTTCTGGCGGGCGTAGTACCAGGTCTGCTGCTGGGGGTTGCCTTTATGGGCATGAACGCCTGGTATGCCTGGCGCCACCGATTACCCAAAAGTGGCCAGTTGCCCTCAATCGGCCAACTTGGCATAGCCTTCGCGGCCGCTCTGCCCGCGCTTATCGCTCCCTTTATTATTGTTGCTGGCATCGTGCTGGGCTTTGTGACGCCTACAGAATCGGGCGCGTTGACAGCGCTGTATGTGGCCTTATGTGGCTTTGTGCTGGGAGGGTTACGCTTTAAAGAGTGCTGGCAAGCCATCCTTGATACGGCACGCTTAACCTCGGCGATTTTTCTCATCATGGCGGCCTCGGCGACGATTAGCTGGCTGCTCTCCTATGCGCAAGTACCTGCGCAGTTTGTATCCCTGCTATCACCCTACGTGGACAATAGCGTGGTTATTTTATTACTGCTTAGTGCAATCACCTTCATCACGGGCATGTTTATGGAGGAGGTGTCGGCATTGATGCTACTGACGCCGATCTTTGCGCCGGTGGCTATGATGGCGGGTATAGACCCCACTCATCTGGGCGTCATCATCACACTGAACATTACCATTGCATTGATCACGCCACCGCTGGGCGCCTGTGTGTTCGTGGCCGCCGCGGTTAGTCGGCTTGAGATAGTGTCGCTATTTAGAACCATTTGGCCCTTTGTGCTGACGGCGATTGCGGTGCTTATTCTATTAATCCTTTTTCCATCGCTGACGCTGTGGCTGCCTACTCAGTTTTGACAACTAGTTTTAATAACCAGCTTGGATAACACTCTGCTTGGATAACATAATGCCTTTGAGCACACTATTGAAGGCCTTGCCGCCTATACCCAGCCATTCAGCTCCCTGCTGGGAACAGCTGCGCCGCGCGCCTATTGAAGATAACGGCGAGCGCTTGGTACCGATGAGCCTCGCCCCGGCACCGGTCAGCGTGTTCCCCGCCTATGCTCGGCTGGGTATTCCGGGTGCGGTGCCGGAGTGTTTCGTTCGTGAGGGGGTTTATCGGGCGCTGCTCGCTGCGGCACGTAGCTTACCCGAGGGCATCGGGTTGATCGTACTGGATGGCTGGCGGCCATGGCGGGTGCAGCAGTACTTGTTTGATACCCTGCATGAAGCCATCCACCACCACCATCCAGACCTCAGCGAAGCGGAGCTATTGGAGCGTACAAGAGAGTTCGTATCGGTACCCAGTCGCGACCCTTTAGCCCCCAGCCCGCACCTCACCGGCGGCGCCGTCGATGTCACGCTTTGTGATGCCGATGGCCTGCCACTGGATATGGGCACCCTGTTTGACGAGGCGCTTCCCGCCTCCCATAGCGACTATTTCGAAAAGCTGGAAATGCTTACCCCGCAGCAACATAAGGCGCGGGATAACCGCCGCCTGCTCTATCACACCCTGCAACAACAAGGCTTCACCAACCTGCCCAGCGAGTGGTGGCACTTCGATTATGGCGATCAATTATGGGCCTACTACGGGCCGCATGATCATGCGCACTACGGCCCGGCAGAGCTGGATACCATAGAGAACCGCTGGCGCAGGCAGTTGGGGTAATGATCTAGCCAGCGCCAGATTCAGTGTGCTCACACCGCAGGCGCTTCAAGTTCCAGAAAGCGCCGTACTCGGTCGGTTTTAGGGTTCTCAAAGAACTCGCTGGGGTGGGATTTTTCAATGATGATGCCTTTGTCGAGAAAGACCACTTGATCGGAGACTGCCCGGGCAAACTCCATTTCGTGGGTCACCAGCACCATGGTGTAGCCTTCTTTGGAGAGGTCTTTGATCACCCCAAGCACTTCCCCCACCAGCTCGGGGTCGAGGGCTGAAGTGGGCTCATCGAACAGCATCACCTTAGGCTGCATGGCGAGTGCCCGCGCAATCGCTACCCGCTGTTTCTGACCACCAGAGAGTGTGTAGGGATATTGTTCACGCTTGTCGGCCATGCCGACTTTTTCGAGCAGCGCCATGGCCCGCGCGTCAGCCTCGGTTTTGCTTAGCCCCTGAACATGAATAGGCGCCTCGGTGACATTGCGCAGCACGCTTAAATGAGGCCAGAGGTTAAAGCCTTGGAACACCATGCCCAAGCGCGCGCGCATGCCTGCCAGCTCACGGCGCGACATGTGTTTTCCAGTGTCACTCACGCCAATGCGATCACCAGCAATACGGATGTCGCCCCGGTCGGGTTGCTCAAGCCAGTTAATGCAGCGTAGCAGGGTAGATTTACCCGAACCCGATGAGCCCAAAATACTCACCACTTCGCCGGGCTGAACTTCCAGCGATACATCCCGCAGCACTTCGGTGCCATCGAAGCTTTTGGAAAGGTTACGAATACTAACAGCGGCGGTCTCAGGCATTTTCGAATCCTCGCTTGGCGCCAAAACGGCCAATCATTTTGATAAATAGTTCTAAACCAATACTGATCAGCCAGTAGAAGCCGATCACCACGATGAACGCTTCCATGGGAATGAAGTAGGTGCTCGACAGGCTGCTCGCCGCCGCGGTGAGTTCGCGCACGGTGATGATCACCAGAAAGGCGGTGTCTTTGAGTAGGATAATCAACTGATTACCCAATAAGCCGCGGGTTTTCAAAATCAGCTGCGGCAAGATAATGCGCATAAACATTTGGGGCTGCGAGAACCCTTGGGCGATTGCTGCCTCTACCTGCCCTTGGGCGAAGGTAGCGCGGCAGCCGCGCAGAATCTCCGCGAAGTATGCGCCATGGTAGATCACCAGGGCGATAATCCCGGCCGTCCAGGCACTCATGCGGATGCCTGCACTAGGTAAGCCGTAATACAGCAGGTAGGCCAGGATCAAAAATGGCAGCATACGCATGCCATCGATAAAAATCCGCAGCGGAACCTTTAACCGTGGGCGGGAACCCTCCAATAAAAACACCATGGCGCTGCCCATTAAAAAAGCCAAGACAGCGGATAAACCAAATAGCTTTAAGGTGTTATAAAAACCACTTAAAAACACATCGTAAGATGACCAAAGAATTTCCCAGTTGCTCATAGAGACTCCCTAAAACGACCACCTTAAACGGCCAGCCGGCTGGCTTTACGCTCAGCCACACGTTGAAACCACACCAACAGACTGATAATCAGCATATACAGCGCCGCAGCCGCTAAAATGGGTGGCAGTGGGTCGTAGGTCACCGCCGAAATACGGTTGGTCACACGAGTCAGGTCGACGACGCCGATGACCGCAATAGCGGGGCTGCCTTTAATCAGAAATGACATTTCATTCACCAAGCCCGGCAGGCTGGTAATGGTGATTTGTGGCAGCATAATACGGCGGAAATAGACCCACGGTGTCATACCGATGGCCAGGGCCGCTTCACGCTGCTCTTTGGAGAAGTTGTTAAAGGCAGAGCGCCAGATTTCAGCGTTAAAAGCAGTGGTATTGAGGGTTAACGCGATAATACCGGCCACATTGCGGTTGAGGTTAACGCCCATGGTCGGCGCGGTTAAGAAGATAAACAGCACCAGCGTCACCAGCGGCGTTGCCCGCGCCAAGCTAATGTAGACGCCTAGCAATTGATGCAAAACGGGAATTTTGGCCACCCTAAGCAATGCAATCAAAAGCCCCATTACCACACCGATGGCAATGGAGATGCCGGATATCCAAAGCGTTGTCCAGGCGCCCTGGATGAGAAGCCCCCATGCGCTACTGTCCATGCTCACCCCCTAATTCGCGATAAGAAAACCGCCGCCCAGCCTGGGCGGCAGGCGAATGTGATGGCTTACATACCGGCCATTTCGTGGAACTCTTCCACTGAGGTGATAGGGGTTGTCGGCAGGTCATCAAAGGACTCGCCAAACCACTTTTCCTGCAGCTCGGCCAGGCGGCCAGAATCACGCAGGTGGCTCATAAAGTCGGTGATATAGGCCAGCAGTTGTGGGCTGTCTTTAGGCATCGGCCAGGCAACATAGCCAGGACCAGAGACCGCTTGACCGGCTTCAAATACGTCAGGGCGTTCACTGATCAGGTCATTAACCGGCACGATGGAGTTAATCACGTAATCGACACGACCGTTGGCCAGGTCAGCGTAGATTTCTGGATAGGCCTCATACTGCATTACGTCGCCCAGCTCGCCACCACTCTCTTCCAGCATGACCTCCAACTCTGGCAGGCGCGATAGCAGTGCACTGCCCGCCTGAACACCCAGCGTCATACCACTTAAGTCTTCAATGCTGTTGATACGGTCATCACCTGCCCGCTTAATGTAAAGTGCTGTGCCGATGCAAACGGCGGCGCGTAGTTAAACACCCGCAGGCGTTCGTCGGTCACCGACGCGCCGGTAAGTGCCATGTCGTATTGGCCCGATGAAACCGAGGCCAAAAGCCCCGTCCAAGGCAAAATATCCTGGCGGACTTCAAAGTCAGCGTACTCCTCAAGCTCAATCAAGATGTCTTTGATAAATCCATCGGGGTCGCTGCCACTCATAAAGTTAAACGGCGCGTAGTTATCTTCGGTGGCCACGCTCATATAGCCACGGCTCTCTATTTCATCTAAATCCGCAGCGGAAACGGTCAGTGACGCACTTAAAGCAAGTGCGCCGATGCTTATTGCGGAGGCTAAGGCAGTTACTTTTTTCATCGTCTGATATCCCCTAGGTTTTCAAAAATACGCTTTTAAAAAATACGTTTTAGAAAAAGCAGTCAAAACATCGCTCGCCTTTGCGTTTGCAGCGGGTCTGCAAACAGTTGGGCGATATGCAGAAGCTGACTTCACCCTAGATTTTTATCCTCTCTGCGATTAGAGCCAGTTAGCGCAAATTAAAAGGACAGTTACCGATAGCCGCTGCCGACAACAGAACTGGCACGAAAGATGCTTTTGTTTAAGGAGAGATGCTTGAGTGAATGGGCTAGACGGCCAGGGTTTTGAAGAGGAGATGTGCATGACATCGCTGTGTCTTGAGGTCGACCCTAACGCTGGCGCCTGCCTTCAAGAACAACTACGCAAAACGCTGCTGGAAGCGATTCGTATGGGCAGTTTACCCAGCGAGGACGCGCTGCCCTCCTGCCGCAAGCTTTCACAACAGCTGGGTATTTCGCGTAATACGGTGGCGATTGTTTACGAAAAGCTGGTCGAGGATGGCTATTTAATAAGTCGCCCTCGTAGCGGCTACTATTTACACCCTGATTATAGCGACCCTCAATCAACGCTTAGTTCATCACTAACAGCGTTAACCGAAACCAATAACGGCGCAATAAGCGCACCAAACTGGCACAAACGCATTGCTCAGCGCCCTACTAACTACCAAGGAATCCTCAAGCCCGGCAATTGGTCGGAATATGCCTACCCGTTTATTTACGGCCAGTTAGATACGCGACTTTTTCCGTTAGCCCAGTGGCGAGATGTTTCTCGGCGCTTATTAAGTTCGCAACGCGATAAACCCTGGCTGCGCGACCGTATTGACCAGGACGACCCGCTTCTGATTGAGCAATTGCGCAAACGTATTTTGCCGCGCCGGGGAATTTTTGCTCGCTCAGAAGAAATTCTGATCACCATGGGAACGCAAAATGCACTCTATTTGATTGCCCAGTTGCTCTGCCATCGGGGCACCCGAGTGGCCCTGGAATCTCCCGGTTACCGCGAGGCAATGAATGTGTTTGCTCAGCGCCGAGCCAGTCTGCAGTTGCAAACCGTGGATACGGAAGGCATGCGTCTTGAGGGGTCTCAGCAGTGTGACTATCTGTACGTCATGCCCAGTCATCAGGTGCCCACGGGCGTCACCATGAGCCGCGAGCGACGCGAGACTTTGCTGGCCCAGCTACCCCATCGCGACCAAATCGTGATTGAGGATGACTACGACGCCGAGATTCATGGCGACCAGTTCGCACTGCCAGCCCTCAAAGCCAGTGCGCAGAGCGCGCGAATTATCTACATGGGCAGCTTATCCAAAGCGCTCTCGCCTGGGCTGCGCATGGGTTATGTCGTGGCCGATGCTGAAGTGATTGACGAGCTGCGAGCGCTGCGCCGCATGATGTACCGTCACCCACCCGCCGCGTTACAGCACCAGCTGGCACAGTTTATTTCACAAGGCTATTACGAACGCTACCTCAAGCTCCATGTGGAGGAGATCGACCGGCGGCGCGACACGATGCGGCTCGCTATTGATCAGGCATTGCCCGGCTGCCTCAGCCACAGCAGCAGTCGTTCCAGCGCCTTCTGGATGGAAGCGGATGCGGGCATCGACACTCAGCGGCTAGCCTGGCATGCCGCCCAGCGGGTGTGCTCATTGAACCCGGCTTCCAGCACTTCTTCGATGCCGCCCCGCCGCGGCGCTTTTTCCGGCTAGGGTTTGGCGCCATCGAGAGGGAGCGTATCGACCCAGGCATACAGCGCCTGGGCCTCGCCTACGATAACGCCCTGAGTACTTTAACAACGGGCACTTAAAACGGGCATTTAAAAACCAATCTAGCGTGATGCCGTATAGTTTTTCAACACGCGATCCAAGATGGCTAAACCCTCCTCTACTTCAGCGGCCGTTACGATACACGGCGGAACCACATGGATGCGGTTCTCAACGGTAAAGACCAGCAGTCCGTTTTCCATTAATTGCTGCTTGAGTTGCAACACTGCCGCCCCTGGCAGTGGTGTTTTGTAAACCGGGTCGCTGACGAGCTCTAAAGCGTGAAACACTCCAACGCCCCGCCAATCTCCAATGATGGCGTATCGCTCGGCAAGCTGTTGCAACCCTGCGGCTAACGGGCCATTACCCACCGCGTCAGCGTTTTTAACCACGCCCTCTGCTTCCATCGCATCCAGGGTCGCGACTATCGCCGCCATTGCCAGCGGGTGGCCGGAATACGTCAGACCGCCGACAAAGAAGTGGTCATCGAAATAGCGTGAGATGGATTCAGAGATAATCACGCCCCGGCAGGCACATAGCCCGAGTTCACCCCTTTGGCGAAGACGATTAAGTCCGGCGCCATGTCGTAATGTTCAAAAGCGAACCAGCGCCCTGTGCGACCAAAGCCAGCCATCACTTCATCTAGAATCAGTACAATACCGAACTCATCGGCGAGTTTTCTAACGCCCTGAAGATACGCCTTCGGAGGTAACAGTACGCCAGCCGTACCGGGAATGGTTTCCAGCAGGATGGCCGCGACCGCATTAGCACCTTCGCACTCAATTACCCGGCGCAGGTGTTGCAACGCCCGCTCACACTCCTCCTCTTCATTGCGCGCCCAAAACTCACTGCGATAAAGGTAAGGGTTGAAGAAGTGCACATGGCCGCTGGCATACTCATTGGGCACCCGCCGCCAATCACCGGTGGCAGCAATCGCTGAACCGGTGTTGCCGTGATAGGAGCGGTAGGCGGATAGTATTTTGCTTCGCCCGGTATAAAGACGCGCCATACGAATGGCATTTTCATTGGCATCCGCGCCCGCATTGGTGAAAAACACCTTACTAAACCCAGCGGGCGCTTTGGCGATAATGCGCTTGGCCGCTTCGCCCCTAGCCAAGTTGGCATGGGCGGGGGCAATGGTACACAGGCTCGCGGCCTGGGCTTGAATCGCGCTCACCACTTTGGGGTGCTGATGGCCGATATTGGTATTGACTAACTGGCTACTAAAATCCAGATACGAGCGCCCCACATAGTCCCATACGCGACACCCTTCAGCCCCTGCAATCACCATGGGGTCTAAACTGCCTTGCTGTGCCCAGGAGTGGAACACATACTGGCGATCTAAGGTGTGTACATAAGTATTATCCACACCGCTTTCGGGTGGATGTGAAGCGGCAATATTGGTATTCATAGCAAGCACCTTAAGTAATCCGTTAAGAAATAGCGTGCTTGCCAGCCTAGTGAGTCAACCGTTTAGGCTGTAGGGCCAGTCGTTACATACCAGAGGGACAGACGAGTGATGTCACAGTAACGGGCACGAACTGGCTCTAAAGGCTTGAACCAGCGTTGCTTACAGTGATGTCAGAACTCGCCCCATCGCCTTTTAATCATTTAAATAACGTGGAGAGATTGCAATGCCTAGCGTACTTATTACCGGAGCGACGTCAGGGTTTGGTAAAGCGGCAGCCCAGCGCTTTGCCAAAGCGGGCTGGTCATTGATTTTAACCGGGCGACGCGTAGAGCGCCTCAAAGCACTTGAAGAGGAGCTTTCCAAGCAGGTTCCCGTGCTAACGCTGGCGCTGGATGTCCGCGATAGTGACGCGGTGACTGACGCCATTAGCAACTTACCGGAAACGTTTCTGCCGCTGACGTGTTTAATCAATAATGCGGGGTTAGCCCTGGCACCGGAACCGGCGCAAAAGGTGGCGCTGGAGGATTGGCACACCATGATCGACACCAATATCACGGGGTTGGTCAATGTGACACACGCGGCGCTGCCGCTGCTGCTGAAAACCGGTAAAGGCGCGAGTATTCTCAATCTCGGTTCCGTAGCGGGACAGTGGCCCTATCCAGGCGGGCATGTGTATGGCGCGTCGAAAGCCTTTGTTCAGCAGTTCAGCTACAACCTACGCTGCGATCTGTTAGGTACTGGCGTGCGAGTCACTGACCTGGCGCCCGGCATGGCAGAAACCGAGTTCACGCTGGTCAGAACTAAAGGCGACCAGGCCGCTTCGGATGCACTTTACCGGGGTACGACGCCACTTCAAGCAGAAGATATCGCCGAGCAGCTTTACTACTTGGCCACGCTGCCCGCCCATATCAACATCAATCGCTTGGAAATTATGACCGTTCGTCAGGCATGGTCAGCGTTTGCGGTTGATCGCGACCCGGCTTAAGCCTGCTGCGCCGATTTTAATAGGCCACCCGTTGAAATGCGATAACGCCCTTTCTCTTTGACTAGATAAAGGGCGTTATCCACTCGTTTCATTACGCTTTTGACCGATTGTTGATACATTCTATTTTACTCATCCTTGTAAAATAGTCGTGCGGTCATGAGGCTTAACGTCAACAGATCTCGATACCCACAGCCGATAAAGGGCAGGGGTAAAGAAAAACGACACTAGCGTCGCCAAGAGTAGTCCAAAACCAACCGTTTGCGCGAATGGGGGCCACAGCCCACCAGTGGCCAACATCAGCGGAATTAAGCCTGCAAAGGTAGTGACCGTGGTCGAAACGATATGCCGACTGGTAGGGCCACTGATCACCGCCAGCATGGCATCGATATCGCCTCGGCGGGCGGCTTCATCGTCATCAAAGGCAGCAATAATGATAATGGTGGCATTGATCGCTACCCCCACCAGCCCCATGATGCCGACGATAATCACAAACCCAAACGCATGCCCGCTTAGTAGCAGCGCCACAATGCCCATACCCATCGCCTGGGCGCCGGCAATAAATACGATGGCGGCCCGCCGAAAGGAGTTAAATGCCAATACCACGGTGGCCACCATGGCTATGACCAGCAGCACCACCGAGGCAAGCAACTTGCCCACGGCGTCATCTCGCTCGGCGGCTTCACCACCGGTTTCGATTCGGTAACCAGGGGGCAATTGAAACGCCCCTGACGCCAACGCTGCTTGAAGCTTGGCATCCAACTGAGCCATGGAGACCGCCGGAAGAGCGTCGGCCACCAGGTACCCTTGTACCAACTGCATCCGTTCAGCGTTACGGCGGGTAATCACGCTCCAGGCAGGCGTGAGTGACACCTCTGCCACCGCCGCCAGTGGCAGTCCCTCAGCTACTTGATCGCTGACCAGGCGCAGCGCCGCCAGCTGTTCGGCGTTAGTGCGCCACTCATCGGCGTAGCGCACCCGCACCGGCAGTTGCTGCGTGTCCTCCAGCAACATGCCTGCTGATTGCCCCGAGAGCGCGGCCCCCACTTGTTCCGCTAGCCGCTGCGGCGTTAGCCCCGCATCACTCAGTGCGGTGTGGTCGATATCCAGGGTTAACCTGGGCAAATCACGCTGCATGCCGGCGCGCACATGGGTCACCTGAGGCAGTTGGTGCATCAGACCCGCTAGCTCAAGTCCCAGCGATGACAGCACTGCTAGATCATCACCATAGACACGTAGCTCAATCGGGGCTTTAAACGGCGGCCCCTGCTCATACTTGCGCACTACGCTTTGGGCCTGGGGGAAATGCCGATCAAGCGCCTGCTGTAAGGCGGGCACCCGTTCATTAGTGATTTGTAAAGAAGCTGTGTCCACAATCAGGTGCAAAAATGCCGGGTTGTTATCCTCATTGGTAAGCACGTTGTAGTACATCATTGGCGCGCTTTCACCGACAAACGCCGAGACGCGGATGATGCCCGGCAGCTCACGAATCATGGCATCGACTTCATGGGCCAGTGCTTCGGTGTTGGCCATACTGCTGGCGGGGGGCAGGCGCACCTCAATGTGAAACTGGTCGCGGTCTGCAGGAGGAAAAAACGCCACGTCCAGCGTGGGCATCAACGCCATGCCCCCCACTGGCACGCACAGGGTGATGATCATGGCGGCCCAGGGATGACGCAGCGCGCTGCGTACCGTACGGCGGAAGCCGCGCTTGAGCATCCCACTGACGCCGTTATTTCGAGGCGTTGGAGGTTTATCAGCGACCCTGGCTAACAGCATGGGTGACAGCGCAGGCACCAGCAGCAACGAAACCAGATAAGAACTTACCAGTGCGACCATCACCGCCATGGCCAGGGGCCCTACGAATTCCCCCGCAGGGCCTGGCATCAACACAATCGGCATAAACGCCAATATGGTGGTTAAGGTGCTGGCCAGCAGCGGCACCGCTAAGTGGCGTAATGTGTCCCGGGTAGCGGCAAGCGCTGAATCACCTTTCAAAAAGCGCTCGCGCAGGGCGTTGGTCATCACAATGGCATTGTCGACCATCAGCCCCAGCGCCACGATAATACCGGTAATGCTCATCTGGTGAATATCGATACCCAGCGGCTGGAAGAGCGCCAGAGTGAGCAGGGCCGTGGCGGGAATCGCCAACCCCACCGTCACCGCCGAGCGCCAGCCCATGGTGATGAACAGAATCGCCACCACCAGCGCTAGCCCCATCAGCAGGCTGCCAGCCACGTCACTTAAGCGCTGGTTGGTGTAACTGGCCTGTTCGAAAACCTCTTCAACCGCGATGCCGACAGGCAATTCATCGGCGAACACCGCCAACTGCTCTTGTGCTTTTTCCACCCAGTTATCAATTCGCTGGCCGGGAGCCATACGTGCGCCGACATACACCGCTCGTTCGCCGTTAAGCAGTGCCACTGCGGCGGGCGGGTCTTGCACGCCCCGGCGTAGCTCAGCCAACTCGCCAAGTCTTACGGTGTGCCCCTGCCGAGTCGTCACTTCTATCTCGCGTAGCCTATCGAGCGCATCAAACTCACCGCTTAGCCCCACTGTCAGCCGGTGGCCGTCGGTGACCACTTCACCAGCGGTACGTCGTCCATCGCTTGCCTCAATAGTGGCCGCTAATTGCCCGACGGAGAGCCCCAAGGCGTTCAGTTCAAGCGGGTTAACCCTCACCTCTACCTGCTCCCCCGCCACGCCAAAGCGGTGGGTATACTCTGTGCCAGGGACGTTTCTAAACGCTGCTTCCAAACGCTCGGCGTAGCGCTCCATCAGTTGGGGATTGGGCGGGGTATCCAGTGTCCAGCGCAATGCGGCCACGATGCTAAATGCGTAGCCCCGATCATCCAGCAGTTCCGGCGTTTGCACGCCGTCAGGCAGGGTAGGGGCGACATCGGCCAGTTTGTCCCGTACGCGACTCCACACCGGCGTCACGTTTGTCACTTCGTCCTCAAGCTCAAGGCTAATCACCGCAATGCCCTGGCGTGAGGTGGATTCCAGCACGTTAATCTCAGCGATAGTGCGCAGCTCATCCTCAATGGGACGCGCCACTAAAGCTTCGACCTGCTCGGGGGTGGCGCCAGGAAAAGGCGCAAGCACGGTGGCCATGCGCGCCACCAAATGGGGGTCTTCCGCGCGTGGCAGCGTTTGAATGGCCGACAGTCCGGCGACAACGAGAAGGCCCAGGGCTAGCGCTAACAGTCGACGGTTAAATAACCACTCAAGGCGCTTCATAGGCCACTTCCTCGCTTAGCGTGACCTGCTGACCTGGCGTTACACGGTGGGTGCCACCGGTAATCAGCCGCATGCCCGACGCCAGCGTGCCGCGTACAAAGGCCTGGTCTCCTTCGCTATGCAATAGCTCCACGCTGGCCTGGGCCACACGGTAGTGATCGTTCTCTAACGGCTCGGCCACCAATACGTTCCACAGGCCACGGTCGGCGGCTTGCAGGGAATCCAACGGCACCCAGTATCCGTTTGCGGGCTCTGTGATCTTGTAGCGCAGCTCTGCCAGATCGCCGGGCACGGCATGGTCTGGGGTTTCCAGCGACACCACCAGCGTCTGGGTGCGACTGTCGCTATCAACCTGGGGGAGCCGAGCACGTACCTTACCGCTGACTTCCTCACCATTCACCATCAGCTCAACGGCTTCACCTGGCGTAAACGTCGCGGCCAGCGCTGCGGGTAGGCCAAGATGCGCTTCTAACTGCTCGACATCGATAAGATCGAAAGCGGTAGTGCCGCTACTCACCAAACTGCCGACACTGACATGGCGCTCGATCACTCGTCCGCCGAAGGGCGCTTTTAACGTGCTGTCATCCAAATCGGCGGTAAGGCTATCGCGCTCGGCTGCCAGCGCCGCCAGGCGAGCCTGGAGGGTCAGTCGATCTGTCCGGGCCTGATCCAGCGCCGTGCGGCTGGCAAAGTTATTCTGGTTTAGCTGCGCTTCACGCTCCTCCTGGCGCTGAGCCAGGGCGAGGCTGGCACGGGCTTCTTCACTGCGTGCAGCTACCTCTGCTAAGCGGCTTTCCAATCGACGGGTATCCAGCGTGGCAAGCACATCCCCCTGTTCAACAGCATAGCCTCTGTCTGCTGACACAGCACTGACCCGCCCCGCGGGTTCGAACGCCAGCGATACCGACTGGCGCGCCACCACACGTCCGGTTAAGCGCACATCGCGTTGCAGTTGCTCGGCTTGCTCCAGGGCCTTGGTCGACACCTGTAACAGGGCGTTATCAGCGCCTTGCTGGCGGGTCTGCTGAGCACTGCTGTGCTGACTGGAGAGAGAAAACACCGTCGCCAGTGTGCCACCTACCATCAACAGCGCCGCCAGCGTGCCGCGAAACCGGTGGTTCCAGGAAGTTTTTAGAGGAGTGCCCATGTTGGCCTCGAAACGGTTTATTCTTGAACGATACCGTTCACTATAATATTTGTACGCTCACGTTCAATATTTATTTACTCAATAGCCCGGATTGCACCGAATGACAGAGCCCCAACATACATCGCCTGAACCAAAGCGCCGCGCTGGACGACCCAAGGATATGGCTAAACGGGATGCCATGATGGATGCGGCGACGTGTCTGTTTTTTCGCCACGGTTTAGAGGGGGTAACGATGGAAGCCGTTGCCCGGGAAGCGGGGGTTTCCAAAGTCACAGTCTACGGCCACTTTGTGACCAAAGAGGCACTGTTTGGCAGTGTGATACGTCGCGAAACCGAAATCATCCGCAGGGGATTAGATAAACTGCCCGACACCCACGAGGGGGTTCGCCAATCATTGATCGAAGTCGGCATGAGCTTAGTGCACTTTTTGTTGGAACCCCATGTCTTGGCGGTTGAGCGGGTGATGAACACTCAGGGAGAGCAGCACCCTGAGCTGCTACAGGCTTTTTTTGAGGCAGGCCCTTGGGCCACTAAGCAGTGGCTGCAGGAGAAATTGGAGGGACTAGCCCAAACCGGGCATTTAACGCTTGGCACACCCACGCTTGCCGCCAGCCACCTGTGCAGTATGTGGCAAGGCATGTTGGTCACAGAAGTCCGCATGGGCGTTCGCCACCTCCCCAGCGATGAAGAGCTGCATCATCAGGTCAGTAGCGCCGTGGATGTGTTTTTGGCGGCGTATGGGAAGCCCTGTAGAGATAATAACGGTTGAGTCACCCTCTACCTTAACGCTGCTCAAGCACACCGATTAGTGCGGGTATTGGCAGGCTTTGATCCTCTACCGATTTATACAGGTTGCGGACGGCTTCAGCGATACCTCCCTCCACGGCGAGGTCTTCGGTCATCGTATGGTAGTAACCGAGGTCTTTGCTGGCATTGGCAACGCTAAACTTAAAGCCTGAAGGGTCATTGTCAGCGATATAGGGCGCAGCCGCTCGAGTACTACCCCTCCGCCGCCGCCTGCGCCAAGCACTTCAAGCAAGGCGGTATCGCTGATGCCCGCTTTACGTGAAGCGACAGTGGCCTCCGCCAATACCGCAGAAAACCCAAGCGAAACAAAATTATGCAGCAGTTTAAGGGTATGCCCCGCGCCCATATCGCCCGCATGGGCAATATTTTCGGCAAAGCCCTGCAGCAGAGGCAGCGTTTCATCGAACAGTGCCTTCGGCGCACCGACAATCAAGTTGAGCCGCCCTTCAGCCGCTTCTTTGGGGGTGCGCGTCATGGCGGCATCCATAAAGCGCCCGCCAGCCTCTGTGACTCTGGCAGCGACCTTTTCTGTTGAACTGGGCAGCGCAGTGGAGCAATCCACCACGACACAACCGGGCTTTAACCCCGCTAATACGCCGTCGGGTTCAAACAACACGGCTTCTACTTGAGGCGAGCCGGTGACGCATAAAATCACCACCTCAGCACTCTGGGCCACCTCTCGTCCTGTATTCAACGCGATGGCACCGGCTGCCAATAGATCATCTACTGGCTGGTTACCGGAGTGGTTCAGAAAACTGACCTGATGGCCTGCGCGTAGCAGGCTACTCGCAATCCCATGGCCCATCAGGCCCACGCCGACGATGCCTACTTGGCTGACTGATGTCATTGTTATCACCTTAAAGCTGGTTCGTCCGTTAATGTTTAATCGCGATAGTTTTAATCTGAGTGTAGCTTCGCAGGCCCTCAAAGCCTTTTTCCCGACCGTGCCCGGAACGGCCAACACCACCAAATGGTAGCTCTACACCACCGGCGGCCCCGTAGTTGTTGATGAATACCTGGCCGCTACGAATCCCTTTGGCCAAACGGAGCTGACGGCCACCATCGCGCGTCCAAATACCGGCACAGAGTCCAAAATCGGTGGCATTAGCCAGCGCCAGAGCTTCCGCTTCGTCCTCAAACACCTGCACCACCAGCACTGGGCCAAACAGCTCTTCTTGAAGCACTTCATGCCCTTCGGGAATATCGGTGAGTAGTTGAGGCACGACGAAGTGGCCGCCACTTGGCGCGCTTGCCGCTAACTGGCCTTTTGCCGCCACGCGAATACCGTCGGCTTCGGCGGCCGCCAAGCGCGCTTCCAGCTTGGCTTTTTGACGCGCATTGATCAGTGGGCCACAGTCAGCGTCCGCTTCGCCGGCATCACAGCGCAGGGCAGCGAAGCGCTCGCTGAGGTTAGCAACCACGCTTTCTGCGATCTCCCGCTGCACCAGCAAACGGCTGCCTGCAGAGCAGGTCTGTCCGGCATTCTGGATAATGCCTCGCACCACCGCAGGAAGCGCGGCATCAAGATCCGCATCAGCAAACACTAACTGAGGAGACTTACCGCCAAGTTCCAGGGTGACGGGTACATGGTGCTGCGCGGCCGCCTGGGCGACATGGGTGCCGGTCTCTGGCGAGCCGGTAAAGGAGAGATGATCAATGTTTGGGTGGGCAGCAAGGGCAGCACCCGCTTCAGCACCAAGCCCTGGCACCACGTTGAGTGCACCCGCCGGAAGGCCATGATCCACTGCCAGTTGCGCTAAACGCAGTACGCTTAAACAAGCATCCTCCGCGGGCTTGAGTACAACGGTGTTACCCGCGGCCAGCGCCGCCGCTACGCAGCGCCCGAAGATCTGTGAGGGGTAGTTCCAGGGAATGATTTGCGCACACACGCCGTAGGGCTCACGCAGGGTCATGACCGCGAAGTCGGTCTCAAAGGGGATGGTTTCACCGTGAAGCTTGTCCGCCGCCCCGCCATAGAAGCGAAAGTAGCGCGCGCAGGCACCAATATCGCCCTGGCTTGAGTCATGGGCTTCCCGGTATCAGCACACTCAAGCTGTGCCAGTTGCTCGTGATGCGCCTCGATAATATTTGCAAAGCGTAGCAACCATTCGCTGCGCTGCCGGGCAGACCAACTCGCCCACTCGCCCAATTGGCCGGAAAACGCCTGGTGTGCCGACTCAACGGCTGCCTTTACGTCACCCTCCTGGCTACGTGCTATACGTGCCAAAGGCTCACACGAAGCTGGTGCTTCTACTTGTAAGGTAGTGGCCGTATCAACCCACTCACCACCAATCAGCGCCTGCTGAGGCGGTAACACTAATGCATCTTGCATATCGCACTCCTTTAATTGTCATTGTTCGGGTAATGCTAAAAAGCGACAGGATTCAGGAAAACATTAACCGTAAAAAGCAGTCACCAGCCCCATGGAAATCCACGGCATATAGGTAATCGCCATTAGGCAGGCCAGCACCACCAAGACAAAACGCAACAGCCATGGCAGCATTTGATCGATCGATATTTTGGCGACCGCACAGGCAGCAAAGAGGTTTACGCCTAGCGGCGGCGTAATCATGCCAAGCGCCAGATTAACCACCATCACCAGCCCAAAATGAACGGGGTGGATACCGAACTGAATGGCGATGGGCGTCAATATCGGTGCCAACACCAGAATAGCGGCGGAAGTTTCGATAAACATGCCGACAACCAACAGCAATGCATTGACCACCAGCAAAAACATCAGAGGATCATTGATGGTGTTGGTGACCAGAGTGGCAATTTGCGCGGGCAGCCCCGTTCGGCTTAGCAGAAAGCTGAAGAGCGAGGCGGCGGCAATAATCAGCATGACGGCAGCTGTTGAGACAACGCTCTGGCGCATAATCGGCCACAGGTCATCGACCTTCAGTTCACGGTAGTAGAAACCGCCAACGATCAGGGCAAAAAACACCGCCACGGCGGAGGCTTCAGTCGGGGTAAATATCCCGCCATAGATACCGCCAATCACGACCACCGGCATCAGCATCGCCACCCAGGCACGCTTTACCGAGATCATAAAGCCGGTACTGTCTTTATAGTCGTCCTTGCCGTAACCGCGGACTTTGCAGAACAGGTAGAGAAAGAGTATCAGCGCGCTGCAATCAATATGCCGGGGCCAATGCCGGCGAGGAACAGCTGACCAATGGACGTATCGGTACTCACGCCATACAGAATGAGAGGAATCGACGGGGGGATAAGCACACCCAGCTCAGCGGATGACGCCTGAATGGAGGCAGCCAAGGGCTTAGGGTAGCCATGTTTTACCATCGCCGGAATCAAGATGGCGCCAATCGCAAAGGTGGTGGCCACACTGGAGCCTGACACCGCCGCAAACATCATGCAGGTCAGCACACAGGACATCGCCAAGCCACCCTGCACCTTCCCCACAATAGATTTGGCTAAGTCCACCAAGCGCTGGGAAATGCCCCCTGCGGCCATCAAATTCCCGGCAAGAATAAAAAACGGGATCGCCATCAGCGGGAATTTATCGATGCCGATAAACATCTGCTGCGGCACCAACAGCAGCGGCAGGCGAGTAAAGAATTCGATGCCGATAATTGACGCCAGGATAATCGAAATCGCGATCGGCACGCCGAAGGTGAATAGAATGATCAGCGACAGGCCAATAACCATATTCATGACTGCGCCCCTCCTTTAGGGAGATGGCCATCTTCAACCAACGCCTTTTCAGGGGTAATTTCGCTATTCTCCGGCCCTACCTTTTCACGTCCACTGAGCTGCGCTAAAAGCCGAGCCGCAACAGCCACAATGGCAAAACTTGAACCCGTGGGAATCGCCGCATAGGCCCACGACATCGAAATATTCATTCCCGACATGGTTTGATTGCTCACCCGCATCGTCATTTGGATGCCGTAATGGATCAGCACCCCAAGCACCAGCAGGCAGCACACCACAATGAGCACCTCTAAAAGAGTGAGAAAACGCGCAGGTACCACTTTATAAACGACCTCCACCGCCATCATGTAACCGCCCCGAAAGGTGGCGGCAGCGGCCATAAATACGCACCAGATCATGGCAGCGCGGGAGGCGACTTCCGTCCAGGTAGAAGGGGCGTTAAACACAAAGCGGGTGAGCACCTGATAAAAGCTGAGGGTTACCGATATCGCCAGCATCACCACTGCAATCAGCATTGCAAGCCGGGTTAACTGATGCTCAAAACGAAGAAATACCGCTAGCATAAGAGATCACCATGCCAAAGCGGCCTCCGGCGTTTCCGGAGGCCGAGGAGGGAGAAGCGCTCAGCAACTGCTGGCTTTTTCCTGAACACGATCCAGCATTTCCGTGCCGTACTCAGAGGTAAATATCTCATAGGCGGGCTGTACCGCTTCCTGGAAAGGAGCAACATCGATATCGGTTTTTACCGTCATACCGTTCTCTTCCAGCAGCGCCACACCTTCACGCTCTAGCCGCGAGACCTCTTCACGGGTCGCTTCAGCAGATGCGACAGCAGCTTCCCTAAACCAACCACGCTCTTCATCGCTTAAACCATCCATCAGAATTGGCGACCCCAGTACGATGGCCGGCGAATAGACGTGTCCGGTTAGCGAGAGGTAATCCTGCACTTCCCAGAAGTTGGTCGCCACGATGACGGTAATAGGGTTCTCCTGGCCATCGACGGTGCCCTGCTGGAGCGCGGTAAACAGCTCCGGGAAGGCCATCGGCGTTGGCCGAGCGCCCATTTGGCGGAATGCTTCCTGATGCACTGCGTTCTCCATGGTGCGCACGCGCAGGCCCTCGGCATCTGCGGGTGTGGCGATTTCTCGCTGGCTATTGGTCAGATGGCGGAAGCCATTCTCTGTCCAAGCCAGGCCGATCAAATCGTGATCAGCCATTTTTTCCAGTAGTTCGTCGCCAAGCTCACTATCCAGCACGCAGCGCGCCTGGTCGTAGTTTTCGAACAGGAACGGCAGGTCGAGCACATAGGTTTCGGGAACGAAGTTACCTAGTGGACCAGTGGAGGTAATCACCACATCGACGGTGCCGATTTGCAACCCTTCGATCATCTCCCGCTCGCCGCCCAGCGACCCCGAAGTGTGCTCGGTCACCGTAAACTCGCCATCAGACAAACGCTCCAGCGCCTCTTTAAAGGCATCTGCACCCACTGAGTAGTGGGAGCTATCAGAAAGGGTGTGCCCCAGGTTCACTTCCGTCGCCGCATGGGCTTGTAGTGCAATGCCAACGGTAGCAATACCGCTAATCGCCGCCACCAGGGCATGGCGTGTAATTGTGGGTGTCTTTGTAGAGTGTTGCTTAGTCATTGAAGTGCCCTCTTTATGTTGTTGTGAGGGTGGAGTGTGGAGCGACACACGCTATTGGTAGCGTCGCCCCAGGCTTTTGCCTACCTCGGGTGGCAGGCCGGAACTCACGACGGTTCAGTAACGAACGCATCAATAATCTGTTTAAAGTTGTCGTCGCCCACAAAACCAAGCTGCTTGGCTTTCGCGGTTTCAAAACGCGCAGGCCAGCTCGCCACAATGGCTTCAATGCGCGGGTCAGGCTCATGGCGTACCAGCGAAAGCGCTTTCTCGCCGGCCACATCGCGCAGTGCTGCCAGCATATCGGCTACCGTGACGGTAATGCCGGGTAGCATAAAGGCGCGAAAAGAGGCCAGGGCTTCGCTCGGCACTTCCGCACCATGAATCAGCGCCGCCACCACTTTGCCCGGTGACATCACAAACATCGGCAGCTCGGTAGGCACCGGGCAAACCGCCTCTTCGCCCTTGAGCGGCTCACGTAGGATGCTGGAAGCAAAGCTGGAGGCCGCAGCATTAGGGCGGCCGGGTCGAATCACAATCGTCGGTAGGCGCAGCACTAAACCATCAATGAGCCCTCGGCGGCTGTAATCGTTGATGAGCAGCTCGCACATGGCTTTTTGTGCACCGTAGGAGTTTTGCGGATGGAGTGCCGTCATATCATCCAGTACCTCCGGCAACTCACCGCCGTAGGCCGCCACGGAGCTGGCCATAATCAAGCGAGTATCGGATAGCTCCTGCTCCCGGCAACCTTCCAGCAGCGCCCGTGTGGCATCGAAGTTAACCCGCATACCGAGTTCCAAATCGGCTTCTGCGGCGGAGCTTACGACCGCCGCCAGGTGGTAGATCACATCAGGTCGCTGCTCTAACACGCTATCCAGTGCGTCGGGTTGGGTAATATCCAGCGCCACTGATGTCACAGCAACACTTCCCGCTGCAGGCTGCGGCGCTTCGATCTGGTCAATCAGTGTCAAGCGCGTAATAGGCTGCTGGCGAAGCTCACCACGTTCAAGCAATTGCTTGACTAAACGCTGGCCGAGAAACCCAGCAGCACCGGTAATGGCAATATGCATCGTGAGGATCCTGTTGTAGTGTTATTATTGTTCATTCAGTTGGGGCCGATCAGTGGGAGTCGAGCAGATAGTGCCGATCAGTGTGTGGTTAGGCCCCACACCTCGCCCCACCCCAGCCCCGCGCGAGTGTCGGCCTGGGGGCGATACTCGCAGCCGATCCAGCCGCTATAGCCCAGCGCGTTTAAGCGCTCGAAGATGGCCGGGTAATGCACCTCCCCCACATCCGGTTCGTGGCGCCCGGGTACGCCTGCGGCTTGAATATGCCCTATGGCGCTGAACTGGCGCTCAAGGTGGCGAATCAAGTTGCCGTCCATAATTTGGCAGTGGTAGAGATCAAACTGTAGCTTTAGATTTTCTGCCCCAACCTCTTCCAATACCGCCATGGCCTGGGCCTGGCGAGAGAGAAAAAAGCCGGGCATATCGCGCGTATTAATCGGCTCAATCAGTATGTCCCGACCAACCTTGACCGCTTCACTCGCAGCAAAGCGTAGATTGCGGATATAGGTAGCGTGGTGTTCAGCCTGGGTCGCGGCATCGGCATCTTCCGGTAGCAGGCCCGCCATTGCATGCACCCGAGGACAGTTGAGCGCTTCAGCGTAACGTAGCCCTTCAATCACCGAGTCACGAAACTCTCCTTCTCGACCCGGCAAGCTCGCCAAGCCTCGTTCACCTGCATCCCAATCGCCTGGCGGCAGATTAAACAGCACTTGCTCCAGTTGGTGCTTGTTCAGCGCATCTCTTAACTCATCGGCGGCATAGGCGTACGGGAACAGGTACTCAACGCCTTTAAAGCCCGCCTTCGCAGCAGCGGCAAAGCGATCCATAAAGGCGTGCTCGTTAAACAGCATGCTGAGGTTGGCGGCTAATCGAATCATCGTGGTGCTCTTGTTGTTCAGTACGTCATTGTTAAGTACGTCGTTAATCCCGTGGAAAGCGCGCTTCCAGCTCCGCCACCTGTTCCGGCGTTAGCCCTCGCGGGTTTTCACCCCGTAGCAGCAGGTAGAGCTTGGCGGTTTCTTCCAATTCTTCGGTGGCGTAGATCGCTGCCTCGAGGTTTTTACCCGCCACCACCGGGCCGTGGTTAGCCAGCAATACCGCGCTGTGTTTGCCCGCTAACCCCCGCACTGCATCGCCCAGTTTGGGGTCGCCAGGAATGTGATACGGCACCAGCGGCAGTTTCCCCACCCGCATCACGTAGTAGGCAGTGAGTGGTGGTATGCAGTCGCAGGGATCTACGCCCGGCAGGCAAGAGACCGCCACCGAGTGAGTGGAGTGCAGGTGCACAATCGCGCCGGACTGCGGGCGCTCCTCGTACATCGCCATATGCAAAAACTGCTCCTTGGTAGGCTTATCGCCACTCAGCAGTTGGCCGCTGTTATCCAGATGGGAGATCCGCGCAGGATCCAGCCGCCCCAAGCATGCGTTTGTGGGTGTCATCAGCCAGCCGCCATCGTCCAGGCGCACGCTGATATTACCGCTAGAGCCCATGGTCAGGCCGCGGTCAAACAGCGATTTCCCCAGAGTGCTGATCTGCTCACGTAAACTGTTCTGGGGATGGCGATGCAAGTGGATGCTCATACCAGCACCTCAAACGCCCGAGTAAAAAAGTCGACGCCACCAAAGTTGCCAGATTTCAGCGCCAGCGACAGCGGCGCATTGCGACCGGCTAGAGGGGCTTGGGTCCAGGGTACGCCGGGGTCGATCTGCTCGCCGATGCGCAGGGTGGTAATACCCAGCGCCGAGACCACCGCGCCGGAGGTTTCGCCCCCGGCGACCAGCAACCGGCCCACGCCTTCGTTAACCAGCGTCACTGCCAGTTGGCTCAATGCTTTTTCCACCAGCGCACCCGCATGCGCAACGCCAAGAGCTTGCTGGGCGGCGTTAACCTTTTCAATATCAGCCGAGGCATAGAGCAGTACCGGCGCCTCTTGAGATAAGCGCTTGCGGGCAAAGGCCAGCGCCTCTTCCTGCTGTTGTCCTCCTTCAGCCAACGCCAAGGGATCAAGGGCGAAGCCGCCATCAGGGTGCTTGGCCAGAAAATCCGCTACTTGTGCCAGCGTGGCACGGGAACAGCTGCCGGAGAGCACCAGTGCACCGCCCGAGGCAGGCGATAAACGCCCCGGCTCATTGATCGTGCCCAGCCAGCCCTGTGCGCGGTACTGAGCAGGCAGTGCCTGCCCCAGACCAGAACCGCCGGTAACTAAGGGCATCGCAACGGTAACTTCAGCCAGAATATCCAGATCCTGTTCGTCCAAGGAATCACAGATCACGTGGCGAACCCCCTGACCTGCCAGCATCGTTAAGTGAGTGCGGGTCGCCTCTACGCCTTGAACCAGCACCGTGCGGTTGGCTAAGCCCACCGGGTGCGGCGTTTGGCGAGCGAGTACTCGCACGAGATCCGCGTCCTGCATGGGGTTCAGTGGGTGGTGCTGCATACCGCTGTCGTTGAGCAAGCGGTCGCCTACGAACAGATGGCCCTGGTAGACCGTACGGCCGTTAATCGGGAAGGCGGGAACCATCACCGTTTGGTGCGCCCGCAGAGCATCCAGCAGCGCATCTGCCACTGGGCCGATATTGCCCTGGTCGGTGGAATCAAAGGTGGAGCAGTACTTGAAGAACAGCTGCCGGGCGCCCTGCTGGCGAAGCCACTCAAGGGCAGCCATTGAGTCCGCCACGGCTTCGTCTACCGGGCAGGAACGCGATTTCAGCGCCACGACTACCGCATCGATATCAGTGAGGTCGACCTCTTGCTGAGGCACGCCAATCACCTGCAGGCAGCGCATACCGCCGCGCACCAGGTTATTGGCAAGGTCGGTCGCTCCAGTGAAGTCATCGGCAATGGCGCCCAGTACGATGTTCGCTCCCATTCCCATTTTATTAGGCTCCCTGGGCGTCGTTGGCAGCTTCTGGCAACGCGATGCCCGATAATCGCTGGTAGACTTTAATCACTGCCGAGTCATCTTCGCGACCAAAACCTGCACCGCTGGCAGCGGTAAACTGCTGCAGAGCGCTGGACGCTACCGGTGTTGCCAATGCCAGCTCGCGGCCGGTTTGATGCACAATGTTGAGATCTTTGACGAAGATATCCACCGCCGAAAGCGGCGTGTAGTCACCACTCAGGATATGCGGCACGCGGTTTTCGAACATCCAGGAGTTGCCCGCCGAGTGGGTAATGACGTCATATATCACCTCTGGGTCGAGCCCCATGCGAATGCCCAGCGCCATGGCCTCAGCAGCGGTGGCGATATGCACACCTGCCAGCAGTTGATTGACCAGTTTCATACTTGAGCCAACGCCAGGCGCATCGCCAAGGCGATAAACCTTGGCAGCCATGGCGTTTAGCACCGCTTCGGCGTAGGTAAATGCCTCCGTTGCCCCGGATGCCATTACCGATAGTTCACCACTTTTGGCTTTAGCAGCACCGCCGCTAATCGGCGCATCCAGCAGCAGCAAGCCCTCTGCCGCCACACGCTCACCAAGCTGTTTGGCCTGACTGGGCGCCACCGTGGCGCACTGTATGATCAGACTGTCTCGAGCCAAGTGGCTTACCACACCCTGCTCACCGAACAGCACTTGCTCAACCTGCGCCCCGTTAACGACAACCACCAACACGATATGGCAGTGAGCAAGCTCGGCAGGAGTGGCTACGCTTTGCCCCCTGCTGCCACGAAGGCATCGCGTGCCCCAGCGGAAATATCACACCCGGTCACATTAAAGCCCTGCTTGAGCATAGCGGTGGCCGTACCCATGCCCATGGCGCCCAGGCCAATAAGACCTACTTGAAGTGATTGCTTATAGTGTTGGCTCACCTAACGGCACCTCTTTGTTGTTGAGACAGTGGTTGAGACGGCTGTTGAGACTGTTGCTGAGATCGTTGTTGTGTTTGTTGCTCTCGTCGCAGTGCAATTAGAAGCTAAATGGTAGCGCTGTCATGATAGCGCTACCATTCGTTTTAGATTATTGTTGGCGTTACGACAAGCTGAAAATCAGGGACGTGCGACCAATGTCTAAAGACTCGCCCAACGCTGCCTCTCCCAGCCCTGCCAGGCAGCGCCGAAGCTCCGACCAAGTCACGCTCAGCCAAGTGGCGCAAGCGGCAGGGGTATCACCGATTACCGCATCTCGAGCACTGAACAACCCTGATAAGGTCAGCGATAGTGCACGCCTGAGTGTTCTACAAGCCGTAGAGAAACTGGGCTACGTACCCAACTTGGTAGCCGGTAGTCTGGCCTCATCCCGATCACGGCTGATTGCCGTGATCGTGCCGTCACTGATCAATAGCGTGTTTGTGGAAGTCATCAAGGGGCTGCAGGAGACGCTGGAAGCCGAGGGCTACCAGATACTGCTAGGTAACACCGACTACGATCTAGACCGCGAGTATCAGTTGGTACGTACTTTTCTGGGCTGGTCATGCTCTGCACTGGTCACCGCTGGGCTGCGCCATAACAAGGCGTGCCATACGCTGCTGGCGAACTGGGATCACCCCATTATGGAGGTGATGGAGCTGGGCAAAGGCATGGATCTTAACGTTGGCCTGGATCACGTGGCGGCAGGCCGCTGCATGGCCGGCCATCTTATCGAAAAAGGCTACCGCCAGATTGTTTATGTAGGCGCCCGGCTCTCGCAGGATTATCGCGCCAGCATGCGTTACGAAGGCCATAAAGCGGTACTAAAGGAGAAAGGAATCGACGCCCCACTACTGGAACTAGATACCCTGGGCAGCCTACAGGCGGGCGCTGAAGGACTGGCCCAAGTGCTCGCGCAATACCCTCATACCCAAGCCATTCACTTTGCCAACGACGACCTGGCGGCAGGCGCCCTGCTGGCGGCTCAACGTCAAGGGCTAAGCGTGCCAGGGGATATCGCCATTGCCGGGTTTAACGGCCTGCCCCTTGGTCAGCATGTAACTCCTCAGCTCACTACCATTCTTTCACCCAGAGAAGAGATGGGCCGCTTAGCCGCCAAAGAACTCATTCGCCGGCTAAGCGGCAAGAACGTCTACCGCCGCCAGCACGATGTGGGCTTTACGCTCCAAACCGGCGGGAGTACTTAGGCTACCTCAGCGCTCATATCGCTGGCGGTTGACCAAGAATCTCCAAGCCTGATCCCAGCTCGTTTTCAATTGCCTGACCGATTGCCAGCAGGCTGGCGTCTTGCCACGGCCCGGCCAGCACTTGCAGGCCAACGGGCATACCGGCAGCGTCCTTCCCAACCGGCAGCGTTAAGGCACACAGGCCTAGGAAATTAGCGATCACCGTGTTGCGCAGAGCATGCATGTTGGCTTTGGGATAGGCGCCTTCTGGCTCGAGACTTTCGATAGTGGGCGGGGTAATCGCTACCGTGGGAGTAAGGACTGCATCTACATCGGCCATGCGAGCGGCAGCAGAGGCGGCAAGCGAGTCCAGCACCGTGCGACGACGCACATACTCCCAGGCAGGCATGTCATCTGCCGCTTTAACGCGGGCGGCGACGTTAGGATCCAGGGAGTCAATCATCTCGGGTAGCTCGGTGTTTAGAAACGCTGCCAATTCCGGCGCAGCCACACCGCCCAGCTTGAAGAGTTCGTACGCTTCGTCGATGCCGGGCAACTCGAGGGTCACTATTCGCGCCCCGGCGGCTTCCAGCTGCTTAATGGCACCGCGTACGGTTTCCGCGATACCTGGACTGCAGTCGTCCCAGAAAAACGTTTCTGGTACTCCAAAGGTCAACCCGGCAAGCGTCGGTGTTGCTGGCATTCGATCATCCTGACCGCTAAGGCCGCCATCCAACGCATCGAACGCAAAGGCAAGGTCATCGACCCGCAGCGCCAGTAACCCTGGGGTATCCAGCGTGCTTGAAAGCGGTACGATCTGCTCGGTCGACCAGCGCCCGGCGGTGGTTTTCAGGCCGACTACGCCGGTCATTGAGGCGGGAATACGCACTGAACCGGCGGTATCGGTGCCTAATGCCAAACTTGCCGTACCGCCCACCAGTGAAACACCCGCCCCGGAGCTTGAGCCGCCAGGCGTGCGGTGCTGATGTGCATCCCAGGGGTTGCGTGGTGCTCCCCAATGGGCATTGGTACCCAAGCCGCCAAAGGCAAACTCAACGGAGTGGGTTTTACCCATCACAGAAGGCAGCTGTTTCAATAGTGTGCTCACCACCGGGCCGGGGCGCTCCCAGCGCTTCGGCAGGCGTTGGGAAGAGCCCGCATAAGTCGGCAGCCCCGTCACGGCGTAGATATCCTTGATCGATACCGCCATACCCATTAGCGCCCCCGCATCACCACCCTGGGCAAGCACCGCATCGGCAGCTTTTGCCATTGCCAGTGCCTGCTCACCGTTCCAGGTGAGGTAGGCGTGGTCGTGTTTGCCGCGCTGCTGATAAGCAGCGATTGCCGCTTCGGCCAGCGCGGTAGCGGTCAGCGTGCCCGCACGCAGCCGCTCGCGCTGCTCACGCAACGGTAGAAAAATGGGTGAATCCTGCATGCTTTACGTACCTCTGTGGGTGCTTAACGCACTTCAAAAATCGCTTCGACTTCCACCGCCGCATTGCCGGGTAGTGTCGCTACCCCAATGGCGGTTCTAGCGTGACGCCCTGCATCGCCAAATAGCGCGACAAAAAGCTCGGATGCCCCGTTGATCACCAGTGGCACATCGTGAAAGCCCGGCGCCACATTGACGAACCCATTCATGCGCACGCATCGCACCACGCGGGAAAAATCGCCATCAACGGCATCGCTGAGCGAGGCCAGTAGATTCAAGGCACACGCCTGGGCCGCCAGCTTGCCGGTTTCAAGATCGAACTCAGTCCCTACCTTGCCGGGATAGAGAACATCACCCCCACGCTCACAAATCTGCCCAGCTAAAAACTGGCTACCCAACTGAGACCAGGGCAGAAACATGCCACGCGGCCTTGGAATCGCCGGTAACGTAAGGCCCTGCTCCGCCACCGCTTGTTCAATCGTTTTGCTCATGGTTCGTTGTCCTTATTGTTTAGCTTCATTAAACCAGCTGTTAATAGATTAACGAGGGCAGCCAGGTACTCAGCCACGGTATATAGGTGATGATGATCAGCGCTAACAGCATCAAGCCAATCAGCGGCAAACAGGCCTTGAACACTTCCTGCAGCGACATCTTGGAGATCGACATAGCGACAAACAGGTTCAACCCTACCGGCGGCGTAATCATCCCCACCGAGAAGTTGATCAGCGTGATCACCCCAAAATGCACCGGGTCCACGCCTACCTGGGCCGCAATCGGTTGCAGCAGTGGCGAGAGCACAATGATGGCCGAGGCGCTATCGAGGAAGAAGCCAGCAACGATCATCACGACATTAAACAGCGCCATGACCTGAAACGGATCGTCTGTCCACGACAGCACCTCACCTGCCAGTTGGCTAGGCGTACCGGTAATGGCGAGCAGCCAAGAGAAAGCAGAGGCACCTGCGGTAATCAGCAGCAGCGTCGCGGAAATCAATCCAGAGCTTCTTAGTGTTCCCACCAGTTCCGTTACGTTAATGGTGCGATAAACCGCCATGCCGACAAACAGGCCATATACGCAGGCGACCGCCGCCGATTCGGTCGGGGTAAAGACGCCACTGTAGATGCCCCCCAGCAGAATCACCGGCAGGCCAAGGCCCCAGGCAGCATCTTTAAAGGCTACCAAGATTTGCCTCAGCGAGGGGAAAGGGGCGCGCTCATAGCCTTTGATGCTGCTAAAGACGATGCAGTAGGCGATGAGAATCGAGGCAATCACAATGGCAGGCAGCAGGCCCGCTGCAAACAGCCGCCCCACCGAAGTACCGGTCACTGAGCCGTAGATAATCAGCGCAATACTCGGCGGCACGATCGGCCCCAAGGTACCAGCGGTGGCGATCAAACCAATCGCAAAGCGCTTATCGTAGCCAGCAGCGACAAGTGCCGGGAACATGATCGAACCAATCGCCACCACCGTGGCAGGGCTTGAACCGGAAATGGCCCCGAAGAAGAGACATGACAGCACCGTGGCCGCTGCCAAGCCCCCTGGCACCCACCCTACCAGCGCCTTGGCAAGGTTGATCAACCGGTCGGAAAGCCCGCCAATCCGCATCAGCTCCGCCGCCAGGATAAAGAACGGAATCGCCATCAGCGAGAAGTTATTCATGCCGGTAAACATGCGCATCGGCACGATGACCGGATTGGTAGCGCCAAAGAACTCAATGGCAAGAAACACCGCCAATGCCAAAGAAGCAAAGATGGGCAGCCCAAGCAGTAGAACGGCAAAAAAGATCGGTAATAATGCAGTAATCATGGTCGCCCTCCAGGGTTAAATGAGCTTATCCGACTCAGCCACAAGCTCTTCGGAGAGACTCACCGGAGGCTTTTTCCAGACTTCATTGATGACCCATAGATAACGCAGAATCAGCAGCACACCGGAAACGCCAATCGGCAGATAGAACCATGCCATCGGCAGGCGAAGTGCAGCGGTTAACTGTCCGCGATCCAACGTGCTGAAATAGAGAACAAAGCCGTAATAGGTCATGAAGCCAGCGAACACGATACCGATCAGTGCTGCGATCATGTGCAGCCAGCGGTTCACAGCGGGCGAGGCAATGGCATTCAGCACATCCACCGAAATATGCGTGCCATGGCGCACCCCCATACTGGCACCTATAAAACTCATACAGATAATGGAGTAAATAACGACTTCTTCAGCCCAAAATAGCGAACCGCTAAAGCCGTAGCGATACACGACTTGGATGGTAGTGAGGATGGTCGCAATCGACATGAAAACGACCATCGCCACACTTTCCAAGCGATCAAGACATTTATTGAGCGCTTCGAACATGAGATATCCACACCCTGACAGGGGTAAGAAGAGAGGAGCCAGGTCTTAGCCGACCAGGTGGATCAATACTCGATACCCACAGCGTCATAGACCTTATGCAGCAACTCCGTGGTGACGATATCTTCATACTCTTCGTGCACCGGCATGCTGGCTTCAATAAAGGCGTCACGCTGCTCTGGGGTGAGTTCGTTGATCGCAATTTCGTCTTTGATCTCTTTCATGATGGTCTCTTCGTCCTGCAGCGTTAGCGCACGGGACGCGTCTCGGCCGTTATCGAAGGCTTCCAGCATCACCGCCTGCAGATCTTCCGGCAGCGAGTCCCAGGAGTCCTGGTTCATTACCGCCGCATAGGCGTGGTAAGCGTGATTGGTCAGCGAGAGATAATCCTGCACCTCATGGAAACGCATGGTATAGATGTTGGCCAGTGGGTTTTCCTGCCCCGACACCACGCCTTGCTGCAGGCCGTTGTAAACCTCGGTGAAGGCCATTGCGGTGGCATTAGCGCCCAGGTTTTCATAGGTGGAGATGATGATCGGCGCCTGCATGGTGCGCATGCGGATACTGTCCATATCCTCGGGGGTTTTGATCGGGCGATCATTGTTGGTGATATGGCGGAAGCCCGCTCCCCAGAAGTTGACGCCGTACATGTTATGGCCATTCAGGGTATCGAGGATTTCGCGACCCACTTCACCATCCAGGGTTTCCACCATGGTGTCGTAATCGGCAATCAAGAACGGCAGATCCAAAATCTGCATGCGCGGCTCAAAGTTGCCCAGGGTGGCCGTTGGCGGGATACCGATATCGACCAGGCCCATCTGAATCTGCTCAATGATTTCAACGTCGCCACCCACCTGAGCGGCCGGCAGTACGTTAATCTCGATACGACCGTCGGACTTCTCCTCTACCTCCTCTTTAAAGCGCAGCGCCGCCTGGCCGTTTGGCGTTTCTTCAATCAACACGTGTGCGAAGCTGAAGGTATAGTCGGCCGCATGGAGTTGAGCCGCACTTAGAGAAGCGACGGCAATAGCAGCAGAGAGGGTGGCTTTTGTCAGCGTTAGTTTCATGTCCAGCACCTTATTTAGTTATGGTGAATTGCTTTTTAGTTTCCTGTTATTGCAGTTGAGCAATGTTACAAGGCCGCTCACGCCATCAAGCGTTCCATCGCATCCCCAGCGCTTCGCGCGGGGTACTACTCAGCAGCAAAGCAAGTGCAAGCCTTGCCTTGCGTGCACTGATATCGTTGAGCGCGATCACCCCAGCCGAGACCAAATCAGCCAGGCTGCCGCTAAACTCATAACTGGTGTTCACCGGCCCTTGAGCGCAACTACTCACGACCGCTACAAGGACACCTGCGCTAACCAATGCTCGTATTTCGTTCATCCAGCCAGGTGGCACGTGGCCCCGGCCTAAGCCATCGATCACCACCCCCTTCGCGCCACTCTCTAAGCAGGCTTTCAGCAGTGCTGGCGAGGCATCCAGATAGGCGGGCAGTAGATCGACACGCGGCAGCGGAACATCCCAGCCTTCAATGGGGGGCTCAATCGCAGTCCCTGTGTGATAAAGCTTGAGCCGTTGACCGTCGATATACCCCAGCGAACCAGCGCCGGGGCATCAAATCCATGCAACTGGAAACTGCTCACCTTGCGGGCATAGCGCGCAGCAAACAGCGACTCGTTGAATACCACGACACAGCCAAGCTGACTCAGTTGGGGGCTGACCGCCGCCACGATGGCATCGCAGATGTTTTTAAAGGCGTCGGTACCTAACTGGTGAGGCGCCCGCTGGGAACCGGTGATCACACACGGTTTATCCGCTGGCAGCGTGAGCGATAGAAAGTAAGCGGTCTCTTCCAAGGTATCGGTACCGTGGGTAATCACCAGACCGTCCACATCGGCTCGCGACAATGCTCTCCGCCCTTGGCAATGGAGTTCAGCAAGATCGGCGAGAGTGACGGCATTACTGGGTTTCTGCAGGATCGACATCACTTCTAACGTGACGTCGACACCCTGCGGCAGCGCTACCTGATCCAGCAGCTGCTCGCCGCTTAGCTCCCCTGACTGGCTTCGGCCTGAATCACTGGGCTTGCTGGCAATAGTGCCGCCCGTGGTCAATACCACGATGTGCTTTTTGGTCATTCAGGTTCCCATCTTTTATGCTTTGCGTCACAGACAACAGACATCAGATGTCTGATTTCAGACTAGACTAAAGAACAAACCATTAGCAAGGCAGTCACATAAAACAATGGAAAATAAGAATATGTCTTTTAAATATATGCAATCGGCTGTCTTAAGCCGCTAGGCTTAGGGCATTGATAAAATGCAGGAAACACCGATGAGCCACGCGAGGCCCTCATGAGTTTTAAACGCCAGCCCGAGATTAGCTCGACCCGTACAGCCTCTTTTGGAGATTCAATGGATCGCAGTTCAGTTGCGCTGCAACTGCTAGAGCGTATTAAAAGCGCTCTTATACGAGGCGACCTCAAGCCAGGGGATTACCTGCCCTCGGAAACGGAGCTCACTCACACCCTGGGCATTGGTAAATCCAGCGTGCGTGAAGCCATCAAGATGCTGCAAGCGATAGGGATCGTTGAGGTCAAACGGGGTCAAGGCACCATGATCCGCCGCGAACCAGGCACACCGCTCGTCGACCCGATGGCGTTCGGGATGATCCTGGCGCGAGGCATGACGCGGGATGTACTGGAATTCCGTCTGATGTTTGAACCAGCGTATACCCTTCAAGCCATGCATACCGCCACAGCAGAGGACCATCAACGTATTCAGCAGAGTATCGACGCCATGGAAGAAGCCATCCGAGCGGGTGCTCAAACCTCCAAGCACGATATTGCCTTCCATCGCGCCATTCTGCACAGCACCCATAACCCCATGACCATCCGCGTCGGCGAAACCTTGCTGCAACTGATCGAAGCCGCACTGGAAACCTCCATGCGCTCACTACCGGAAACCGCCTTGAAGGACCATAAAGCTATCTATGCGGCCTTCAAAGCAGGCGATACCGCCGGTATTCATGCAGCGATAGCCGTTAGCAGTGAAAGCTGGGAAACCAACCTAACTTATGAAAGTGACAGCGAATTAAGTGCAGCCCCACGTTAGGGCTCTTTTTGTAACCAGGCGTCAAAAAAGGTCATAAATGCGCGCGTTTTGGCGGTTATGTGCCGCCCCGGCGGATAGACTGCATAGGCGCCGCCTTCCGGCAGTGTCCACTCTTCAAGCACTCGCACTAAACGCCCAGCCGCGATCTCTGGCGCCGCGGTCATATCCGGCAATACGGAGAGACCGCCGCCAGCGACCATAAGTGCGACTAAGCTCACCGTTGAGTTGGCTGCCAACCCTGCGCTCATTTGCACCTCATACCGCTCATCGCGTCGCTGGAAAGTCCAGGTTAACGGCGCTTTTAACGGCGTAAAAGCGATCCATGCATGGTCTTCCAGCGCCTTGGGGTGTGAAGGCGTGCCGTAGCGTTTCAGATAATCAGGAGCAGCCACCACATGCTGTTGAAAAGTGCCTATTCGACGGGCGCGTAGCGTGGAGTCTTTTAGCCAGCCTAGACGAAACGCTAAATCGATGCCGTCCTGCACCATATCGCTTACTTGGTCGCCACTACGTAGTTCTATATGCAGCGCAGGGTGCAAGCGGCTAAACGCCACCACTGCGTCGCTCAACACCCCGGCGGCGTAATCTTCGGGAGCCGTGATACGCAACTCGCCGTGCAGCTGTTGGGTGTCGCTCACGGTACTGGCAAGCGCCCCCTGCAGATCTATTAACAGCGGGTGGCACTGATGGTAGAGCGCCTCTCCGGCCTGAGTGAGCTGAACCCGCCGCGTGGTGCGGAGGAACAGCGTTACACCCAGGCGCGTTTCCAACTGCCGAATTTGCAGGCTGACACGGGTTTTCGTGCAGCCTAGCCGCTCCGCTGCCTTGGTAAAGCTGCCGGCTTCCACCAGAGCGACAAAGATCGGCAAACCGTTTAAATCGAACTCGTTGGCGGTGGTCATTTATCGCCCTACTGTTATGAAATCGATAACAGTAAATTACGTTAATCGCTATTTTTCAAATCAATAAAGCGTCCGACAATGCAGCGACAACCCACTTAAGGAGAACTGTTATGAAGATTGCACTGATTGGCGCTAGCGGATTCATTGGATCCGCCCTATTAACCGAAGCGCTCTCCCGCGGCCATCACGTGACGGCGTTAGTGACTCGGCCTGAACGGGTAGCGCCACAGGAGAATCTCACTACCGTTAAAAGTGATGTGTTAAATACCGAGGCACTTGCAGAGCAGCTACGCGGTGCCGAGGCCGTTATCAGCGCCTTTAGTGGCCATGCCCAAGAGGATGTTTACGGCTATTACCTCAAAGGCTTTCACTCGATTTTGTCAGCCACTCAACAAGCTTCCGTGCCTAGGCTACTGATAGTGGGTGGCGCGGCGACGCTCGAGGTAGCGCCGGGTAAGCTTTTGTTAGATGCACCGGGGTTTCCAGCAGAGTACCGGGCCACGGCGGAAGGGGCGAAAACGGCCCTTGAAACGCTGCGCGGGCAAACGGCGCAAGCGTGGACGTTTCTCTCTCCCGCCGCTGAGATTTTCCCCGGCGAGCGCACGGGTAGTTTCCGGCTTGGCGGCGATACGCTACTCACCGATAGCAAAGGTAATAGTCGTATTTCCGTGCAGGATTATGCCATCGCCATGATTGATGAGCTGGAAAACCCACATAACACCAACCAACGTTTCTGCGTCGCGTACTGATCAAATCGCTATTTAAGTCGTTATGCCCCTCACTGGAGATAGGTGAGGGGTTGCCTCTTTCTTCTATTTCCCCGCCCACTTTTCCCGTTACCCTCACCTATTTACTCTTTCACCTTTTTGCTGAACTTATCGTTCATCGCCGTAAAACCATCAGTCATATTTAACAATGTTAATTAATCCAATCTCACTTGACCACACATTACTTAACAACTGTGTATTAAAAAATTACTTATAAGACATTTCTTACATAAGCATAGCGAATCTCTTACAAATGCTGTCAGCAATATCCTACATACGCAGTCGCCTATACCTTCAACAATCAGGTAAACACAAATAAAGAAATACTAAAAAACTTGCACACTTGTGACAGCTAATGAACTTATTAGGTTCAGAACCCATTACGCAGACATGCACGCACTAGACTCGCATTAACTGACCCAATTACTGCAAGGAAAACATCATGAAAGCCAACACCGAGCTCGTTAAGATAGGCAATCATTGCGTGCATGTAGAAATCTATCAACAGCCACAAAATACTGAAAGTATTATTATGGTCAACGGCGCGCTAGCCACCACGGCCTCCTTTACCAATTGTGTCAAATACTTGAGTGATGGATTAAACGTTATCCTGTTTGACTTGCCTTTTGCTGGCCAGTCAAAACTACATAACCCTGTGGGTGGCATCATTACCAAGGAGGATGAAGTCAATATCCTCCTAGCTCTGATTGAACGTTACCAACCAACGTCGTTACTTTCCGTTTCTTGGGGAGGCTATGCCGCTATGATGGCATTGGCGCAATCCCCCACCTCCATTAAAAGAGCGGTGCTAGCCTCATTTTCAACTCAGCTTAACGACGGCATGCTGCGCTATATCAATGGTGCTCGCCATTATATTCAAATTGGCGATGTTAAAACCGCGGCTAACCTGCTTAATGAAGAAGTGGGCAAATACTTACCCCGCTTACTAAAATATATTAATTACCGGCATCTCTCACGGTTAGATGATCAAGAGCTTCAACAGGTCTGCTTTCATATTGAACAAATACTCTCCATGAACGACACCGATTATGAACAGCTCCTGGGTAATATTGAGATACCGACGCTGTTCGTGAATGGCAAACTGGATGAGTACACAACGCCGGAAGACATTCTGATTGCCGACGACTATATGCCGAAATGCGAGTTCGAAGTCGTGCCCAACGCAGGGCATTTTCTTGACCTTGAGCATGCTGACGCACGGCAGCGAATGGAAAAAATCCTGCGCGGCTTCTTGATTCCTAGCGAGTTTGAAAGTCAGGTTGCCTAACCACTTTCGTTACCCCATTACATGGCCTCACTAAGCAAGAGTGTGGTCATGTAATCTTTAGCACCATCACGCTAAAAAATCATTACCGCTCAAAAGATAATGATAATTCATTACCACTCACCCCTCACGAAACGCCTCCACCACGCGTTCGGCCAACACTTCGCTGGCATCACCACTACCTGCACGCTTCACCAGCGCTACTTGATAATCCCCTAGCGGTGGCAGTGACTCGTTGTGGAGACGCTTGAGCGGTGGTCGAATCAAGCTTTTTGGAAAAGCCGTCACGGCCAGATCAGCCAGCATAGCAGCTTCCTGCCCGGCACAGTGGTCGCAGGAGTAAGCGATTCGGTAAGCAATCCCCGCTTGATCAAGGGCATTAAGGGTAATTCTGCGCCACGCACACCCCTGCTGGGCCAGGGTCACAGGCAGTGGCGTTCGCTGCACGGCAACGCCATCCTCACGGCCCGCCCACACTAGCGGTTCGCTGTGGACGATCTCTCCCCGCGTCGCCTGACCAGGCCCTCCAGCCATCACCAAGGCAAGATCAAGCTCGCCCTCGTCCAACCTGGCGAGCAGGTCTTTGCTGCGTCCCACCTCGACATCAACCTGCACCGCCGGGTGCGAGCGAGCAAACTGGGCGAGTACCGTGGGTAAAATACGCCCTACCACGTCATCCGTTATCCCCAGCCCTACACGCCCCTCTATGGTAGGGGCTAAAAACTGGGTCACGGCTTCTGCATTGAGTTTCAGTAGCCGCCGCCCATAACCCAGCAGCACTTCCCCCTCAGCAGTCAGGCGTACGTGCCGCGCCTCGCGGACAAACAGCGTCTGGCCGAGGATCTCTTCCAGGCGTTTGATCTGCATACTCAGCGCGGAAGGGGTGCGAAATAGCTGCTGGGCGGCGCGGGTGAAGCTGCCGCTTTCGGCAATGGTCACAAAGGTGCGCAGCACCTCGCTATCCAGTAGCGGCAAGACGGCCCGGCTGGGAGCTATGCTAGAGAGTTGATTCATCACACCCACCTTTCAGAAAAACTTAACCCACAGTGTAGTTCTTTTCGTTTGATTGATCCAAGGTAAAGCGCCAAGCTGATAACCAGAGGTCGCGACCCTCCACTTATTAATCACAGGTCACATCGGTTCAGTCGGTGCCCAGGCGCCGCTTACTGTACAGCCGTTGTGAATAAAAGGAGGTGCGCGATGAAGTGTGAATGCCCAGCCCAACATGCCCATAACGCCTGGGAAAAAGCTCGCCAACTGGCGCCGCCGCCCAAGCCACCAGCACTGCATTTTTACATGCCTGCCATGCCGTCGATGCGGCTAATTCGTGCGCTTGATATGGCCTGGTGGCGTTACCGGCGGCGTTGGTTTTTTCGCCGCCATATAGTGCCGCTGCTGGCCTACGATGACCATGTACTGTTGGATATTGGCCATTGTCGTGAAGATATACTCTGGGCCAACCAGCTCCCATTGAAGGTCGATGCCATTCACGCGTTAGAAGCCCAGCAGAAAAAGCGGCAAGTTCAGCAGGCCTAGAATCAAAAAAGCTTCGAACCTGTGAGAGGTTCGAAGCTTTTAATGAAGCCCTTAATAGCGTTTTAAGCACCTCATATAGTTACTAAGCTTTGCGCTCAACGCCAGCTTTTAAACTCCTATCGGCCCGCCATCGCGTTTCTGAATGACAACGGTCGACGCCCGAGGGCGTACTTGGCCGCTGGCTGCAACAGTGGCGTCTTGCACTAGCTCGCTACCATCAGCGGGCCAGTTACCAGGATGCTGGATGTTAATAAACAGCGCTGTTTTATCCGGTGTGGCAAAAATACCCGTCACTTCGCAGCCGTTCGGCCCTACCGCAAAGCGCTTAAGCTGTTGCTGGTTGCTGCTGTTAATCACCGGGCCGGTGCCTTGAATATCGTCGAGCCCGTTAGGTACCACGGCAAGCAGTTGGTCGTTGGTGTACTCGGTTACTCCATCATAACCGTTATCGGTTTGGATCCAGAGGATACCCTGACCGTCCTCTCGCTCGTCGAACCAGAGCCCATCGGGGCTGGCGAACTGATTCATTTCTGTCAGGCCCGAGTGATTATCCGCATCGTCAGCGGCCGCGCCAAACACAAACACCTCCCAAGTAAAGGCATTGGGCAACCGGCTTTCGCGCCAGCGAATAATATGCCCTGCTTCGTTATTGGCGCGAGGGTTGGCGGCATTGGTGGGCGCTAAATCGTAACCAACACCTACTTGTTCCAGATGCTCACCGTCATTAGTGTAAGTTGGGGTTGTCTCTTCAGCGGTACGCTGAGTGTTATTGGTTAGGGTGAGATACACCTCGCCGGAGGCAGGATCGACGGAAGCCCACTCAGGGCGGTCCATTGGCGTGGCACCCAACAAATCCGCTGCATCGCAGGTGTTGATGATGATACCTGCCGCATCGTCGTCGGCTAGCCCCAACGCCGCCGCCAGCGTGCGACCATCGCGCGTTTGAGCACTAGGCGTTAGCGGTAGCCACTCACCGCTGCCATCGGCATGGAAACGAGCCACATAGAGGGTGCCGTTATCCAAATATTTGTTGCCAATAGCAAGACGATCGTACTCTTCACCTGGACGGTTGGCATCGGCGGGATCCCAGGCAGCATCAGAAACATATTTATATACGTACTCGTTGCGGGAATCGTGCCCCGAGTAGTAAACCACTGGCTGACCGGCTTCCAGCTTGCCTAACCAACACCCTTCATGGCGGAAACGGCCAAGTGCCGTACGCTTAACCGCCAATGCATCACTATAGGGGTCGACCTCCACCTGGTAGCCGAACGTGCGTGCTTCGTTGCGATAATCATCTTCAGCACGCTCGCCGCGCGGGGTAATGTCGAAGCGAGCAAATTCGTCATTCTGTTCAGAGGCGTCTCCCGCCGAAGTATCCCAACCATAGCGGCTTTTAGCGGTGGGAATACCAATCCGCGCGTCGTCCTGGAAGCGTTCGCCATGATTAACGAACACATTGGGCCAGTTCTCTTCACAGGCAATATAGGTGCCCCAGGGCGTTACCCCGTTACCACAGTTATTGTTGGTACCACGGGTTTGGGTACCCTCAGGCGAAAAGCGCGTTTTGACGTAGTCACTGCCCGCCACTGGCCCAGAAAGTTCCATCACCGTCGCACTGGTGAGGCGACGGTTATAACGCGAACCCGGCACATGCGCCCATTGGCCGCTGGCGTTCTTTTCGACCTCAACAAGGGTGACACCGTGAGCGTTGATCTCAGTGCGCGACTCAGCTGCTGGCCGCTGGCCCTCATCCGCATTAGTGGGGCCTCCTTGGGGCGCCCATAGCGCTGCTTGGTCGATATACTCATTGTTGAGCGCCAGCACAAAACGGCGCGAGGCGTTGTCGGTATCCAGGGCAAAACCGGCCATGCCGTCATGGTGCATGCCCACACTCTCCGCCTGACGCTCAGCGGTCATCGGCTGTTCAGGCTGCCAGGTAACATTTTGGTTCAGCGGCGTGCCCCACGGCACCAAGACTTGGGCCACATAACCTTCCGGCACCACCACGGCATCGGTGCGGGATCCGTGAACCGCCTCAAACGCCAGTGTCAGGGGTGTTTTTTGGTTGCTGCTTGAGGCAAGCGCTTGAGCAGCACCACCAAAACTAAGCATCGAGGCAGCCGCCATGCTCAAACCACCGCGCATCACATCACGCCGGGATACATGGCGCGCCAATACTTCCGCGAAAGGTTGGTTGCCGCTGTGGTTAAGCAGGCGATGATCTTCGATCTCTTTACTCATTTTGGTCTCCCCCTGATCGTTTGTAGGTCAACGATTGAACGTTAGGAGACACTAAAGAAGCTTAATGACAGCACGATGACGGAGCGCCTGCATTTATATGAAGAAAGGTCGAATGCTAGGACCTGTTGAGGAATGCCTGCAACTCTGCTAAATTAACGCTAATAGTTATCATTAACATAGGAGTTACTCTCTCATGCAGTTACCCGCTAAGGGCACTGGCCAGGGAGATACGTCGGCCTCGACGACCCGCGAGGTGAATAGCAGAGAATTACTTGGCAACTCAGATCAATTGGTTATCCACCATGAACAGCGCCGCTATGTGTTGCGCCGTACTAAAAGCGGCAAGTTAATTCTTAACGCCTAAAGCTCTTAATATTTCAGCCCCTGATTAATTTAAAGACTTATACAGCAAAGCCAGCCAGGTAGCCCATCGCACCCAGCCAGCGACCTCTTCCACTTATCCCTGTTGGAAATCTCTGGCTTATGAACCACACACGCGCTTTTGGTGGCCTCTTTTTAACGCTGCTTCCACTGTTAACCGCCCAAGCAGACGACGCCGAGCTTAACCCAGTGACGGTCACCGGCACCCGGGCGCCTACTGACCTTTCCCGGGCACCGCTGATTATCGATATTATTGATCGCGATGACGCTGTGCTGGCCACCGCCAGCCGGGTTGAAGACATACTTAGCCGCCAACCCGGCCTGCATGTGGCTGGCCAAGGGCGCCGAAATGGCCAAACCTTAAGTATGCGCGGCTTTGGCAGCAAAGGGGTGCTGGTGCGTTTGGATGGCGTTCGTCAGGATATCTCCACCGGCCACATCGGTAACTTCTTTCTCGACCCTGGCTTGATTCAAGAAGTACAGATAGCACGCGGTGCGCTCTCCAGCTTGTACGGCAGCAATGCCATGGGCGGTGTCGTCAGCTTCACCAGTGTGAATGCCAACGACCTGCTTGCCCCCGGCGAAAATAGCGGCGTACGCCTTTCCATAGGCGGTGCGACGGCCAGCGACGAAATGCGGGGGAGCCTGACTGGCTTCGGCCGCCGCAATACCGCCAACGGCCAGGTGGATGGCCTGTTTTCAATCGGCCGCAGTGAATCCGGCGATATTCGCCGCGCCGGGGGCGATGAAGCCGAAGAGGATGCCGCCCTCAATAGCCTGCTGCTAAAAGGCGGTTGGGAGCCAAGCGACGACCAGCGGCTATTTATCAGCTGGCAGCACTACGACGAACGCGCCACCCAGCCCGCCAACCCACAGCAGCTTTCAACCGATGCCAGCAATCCGCTGCGCGATCGCGATGTGGAAAGCAACAACGTCCAGTTGGGCCACCGCTGGCAGCCCAGCGCTGCCACCGAAGTCACCTCGCAGCTTACCTTTAGCCAGCAGGATATCGACGAGCCCCAGGCCAACCGTACCCTAGAGCGGGCCGGTCTTCAGAGCGACGGCTTCCACACCATGGATCACGGCTGGCTTTCGCAAACGCTGGTGTTCGGCGCCGAATTGGAGCAGGCCCGCCAACGGCCAGATGGCGAAGCGAATGGCTTTCCTAAAGCCGATATCGATACCCAGTCAGCCTATCTCGACACTACTCTTACCGCTGGGCGCTATTTAGCCGATGGCGGCGCCGGGCAGTTTGATATTGGCCTGGGAGCCCGCTACGACCGTTACGACGCCAGCGGCCAAAATGAATCCGATAGCGTCCACGACCAAGTGTCACCGCGCTTTCGTCTTGCCTGGCGGCCCGATGACGCCTTGATGCTGTTTTCGGGCTACGCTGAGGCCTTCCGCGCTCCTAGCCTATCCGAGCTTTACGCCAACGAGCGCCACTTTGCCGGTTTCTGCGCCGGGCCAGCCTTCTGCACACCGGACAATTACTGGATTCCCAACCCTAGTCTCTCGCCTGAATCTAGCCACACCTGGGAAAGCGGCGTGGTCTGGCATCAGGGCGACTGGCAGGTTCGTGCCAGCTACTTCGATACTCGCGCCGACGATTTTATCGACACCCACGTCGACATCATGGCGGGCACCACCCAGGCAGTGAACGTTCAGCGCGCCCAGCTATGGGGCTATGACGCCCGGGTGACCTGGCAGCCCAGCGCCTTCCCGCTTCTTACAAGCTTTGTGGGTCTTTCGGAAGTCTCCGGTAAAGACCGCGATTCTGGCGAGCCCCTAGGCAGTCAAACACCGTTGGAAGCCACCCTGGGAAGCGAGGTGGTTCTGTATAACAGCGATATCCGCCTGGGCTGGCAAGCGCGTTTTGCCCAATCTTTCGATAAGCAGGGCGATGACGAGCGCCTGCCCGGCTATGGGTTGCACGATGTGCATCTCGCTTGGCAAATCACCCCGGCCGTGGATACCTCGCTGCGCCTTGCCAATATTGGCGACAAGGTGTGGTACCGCCCCGACGGCAGCCTGGGCGATGGGCGCAGCCTGTTCGCCACCCTCAACTGGCAGTGGTAAATCCACGCAGTCAACCCGATAGAGGTGCGTCATGATTACATCCCAACAGATCGCGATTATCGAAGCCTTTGACGCGGCGCGCGCCGCGCAGCCGCGGCTACCTGCGATTGAGATTGCCGAACGCTTATCGATCAGTGAAGGCGAGCTGCAGGCCGCTCGTTTAGGGCGCGACGTATGGACGCTGCCGCTCTCGCCCAGCGATATCGCCGCCTACCTGCCCCAACTGGGGCGGGTTAAAGCGTTGACCCGTTCCCGGCTGGCCGTGCTAGAGCAAACCGGCGACTACCCTGAACTTAGCGGCGGGCCACAAACAGGCCTGTTACTCGACCCAGGTGGCCTGGATCTACGCTTGCTCTATACGAGCTGGCACTGGGCCTGCCTGATTCGTGATTCTATGCCTGCCACCAGTACTCAAGAGGCGCAGTGGCGCTGGAGCCTGCAGATATTCAATCAACATGGCTGCGCCGTTCACAAATGCTTTGCCCTGGAGAACCCACTGCCGCGTCCCTGGGGTGCCTTAGCGGCCTTGGGCACTCGGGATACGCCAGCGTTTACCCAGAGCATGCCTCGCTTGAAGCGCCCACTGCCCGAAGCGCCGACCCTCGCTAGCGAGTGGGGCGCGATGCGCGATGTGCACCAGTTCTTTGCCCTCCTCCAGCGCCATCATCTGGAGCGTATTGAGGCCAACCAGTTAATGGAGGGACGCTATACCCAAACGCTGCCCGTCAATGCCCTGGAAACAGTGCTTCAGCACGCCAGCCTTCGCGCGCTGCCGTTGATGCTGTTTGTCGCTAGCCCCGGCTGCGTGCAGATCCACACCGGCACATTGCCCACCCCTCAACGCGCCCACGGCTGGCTGAATCTATTTGGCGAGCAGTTCACCCTGCACCTTGATGACACTGCGATTGACCAAGTATGGCAAGTCAGCAAGCCCAACCGAGACGGCGGCGTGACCAGCATTGAAGCCTTCGATGCCGAAGGCTCGCTAGTGCTGCAACTTTACGCGGAACGCCAGGAAGGCCGCGTTGAGCGTCGCGAGTGGCGGCAATTGCTGGATGAACTCGGCAGCCAAGAGGCGGTGGCATGAACGCAAAACGCCTGATGCGCCGCTCACTGGCAGTACTGCTGATGGGGTGGCTAACCACCGGGGCCGCATTGGCCAGCGAACGCTGGGTGGTGCTTGGTGGCGATATCGCGGAAACCCTGGCCGCGTTAGATGCCGATATCAATGTCATTGCTCGGGATGACACAGTCGTGCATCCACCCGCCATGGCGGAGCTGCCCTCGGTGGGTTACCTGCGCCAGCTCTCCGCTGAAAGCGTCCTATCGGTTAAACCTGACCAGGTGTTAGCCGCCGGGCACGCAGGCCCCAAGGAAGTGCTGGAGCAGCTAGCGGCTGTCGGTGTCAGCGTAGAGATTATCAACGCCCCACCCTCCCTCAATGCCATTGCCGATAAAGTCCGCGCCGTCGGCCAATTAACTGACCGTCGCGACGCGGCAGGAACCTTGGCAGACACCTTGAACGAGAAACTTGACCGGCTAGCCAACCTGCCCGCCCTACCGACGACCCGCGCGATGTTTATCATGCAGCATAGCGGCTTAACACCCCGGGCGGCGGGCAGCGATACCGCAGCACATAGCGCGCTCGAAGCGGTGGGCCTGGCAAATGCCTTCGCCGAGATGCAGGGCTACCACAGCGTGGGTGCCGAAGCCCTGGCCCGGCAAGCACCGGAGGTTGTGATTGTCTCCGAGCGGGGCTTGGCGGCAATGGGTGGCGAAGCCGCGCTATGGCAGTTACCCGGTATGGCGTTAACCCCCGCAGGCCGAGAGCAGCAGTTGATTGTCATTGATGACCAAGCGCTGCTTGGCTTTGGCCCGCGCACGCCCGATCAGCTACTCACCCTGCACCAGGAAGTTGAAGCGCTATTGGGCGCACCGACTAGCGCCCAGGCTAATTCTGTCCAAAACAGTTCCGTTCAAAACAGTACCGCTCAAAACAGCACTGCCCAGCTAAGCCCATGATAGCCATTCTTAACACTTACCGTTTCCGGGTGCGGCTGCCGGTTAGCCGCACTACCCGCGTTCTCGTCGGATTAACCGCTGCGTTGCTACTGGCTTTAGGCTGGGCGGCCTCCTCTGGCGCACTGGGCATCTCCCCTTGGGGAGTACTCCGCGGCCAAGCCGATCCACTCAGCGTGCAGGTGTGGTGGCAGCTGCGCCTGCCGCGCTTACTGCTGGGCGTGGCCGTGGGAGCGATGCTTGCCGGTAGCGGCGCCGCCATGCAGGGGCTGTTTCGTAACCCGCTGGCCGACCCGACCCTGCTCGGCCTTGCCAGTGGTGCTGGGCTTTTCGTAGCAGTGTGGATTGTGCTCTTTCAAGACAGCAGCGCAGGCAGCCTTTACGGTCAGTTTGCGGCAGGCTTTTTAGGCGCCTTATGCGTCTGTTTGATTGTCTTTGGCATCGCCAAGCGTCAAGGCGGCGGCAGTGCCGCTGTGATGACCCTGTTGCTGGCTGGTTTGGCCATCAATACTCTCGCCGGGGCTAGCGGTGGGGTTTTAGCCTTTATCGCCAGCGATGAGCAGCTTCGCCAGCTTAGTTTATGGGGCATGGGCACGCTGACTAACGCCCTGTGGCGCACCACGGCGCTCGCCCTGGTACTCATTGCCGTTGCCCTGTGGCTGTTAATGCGTAGCGCTCGTGAACTTGACCTGCTCCAGCTAGGCGAAGCGACCGCCCATGCGGCGGGGCTGGATGCAAGCCGCTTAAAACGCCGGGTGGTGGTCGCGACCTCGCTGGGCGTAGGTTTGTGTGTAGCGCTCACCGGAGTAATTGGCTTTTTGGGCCTGCTGGTACCCCACTGCCTACGGCTTTGGTTAGGGCCTGGCCATCGGCTGCTGCTGCCCGCCTCAATGCTCGGCGGCGCGCTGCTTCTGGTCGTTGCTGATACGCTAGCCCGCACCGTCGCTGCCCCGGCGGAAATCCCCGTTGGGCTGCTAACCAGTCTGCTTGGCGGCCCCTACTTCCTGTACCTACTGATGTGCAGGAACCGAGCATGCTAACTCTCCATCAGGCTGGTTTAACCACCACCCCCGCTATCGCCCCACTAGATGGCACGATTCGACCCGGCGAGCTGCTAGCCATTGTCGGCCCCAACGGCGCGGGCAAGAGCACGCTGCTCAGCATGCTGTCGGGGTTTCGCCCTGCCGAGCAGGGCGAACTACACCTGGATGGCAAACCCTTGCGCGAATGGCCCATCGCCGAACTTGCCAACCGGCGTGCGCTGGTCGCCCAGCAGGAGCTCCCCGGCTTTGACTGGCAAACTGACGAACTGTTGAGTCTAGGCAGTAATCCGGCCAAATCACTGGTCGCAGCGCTACTGGACGACCTGGATCTAACCCACCTCGCCAAGCGCAGCGTGCTCTCGCTTTCCGGTGGCGAACGCCAGCGGGTGATGATCGCACGAGGCGCCTGCCAACTACTCTCAAGGGGCTCTCCCACCGCCAAGGATGGTGGTATTTTATTGCTGGATGAGCCGACCAGTGCCTTGGATATCGGCCAGCAGCAGCGCTTGATGCGGCAACTACGCGGCTGGGCCGCACAGCACCGCATGGCCATTGTTTGCGTGCTCCACGACCTTAATCTCGCCAGCACCTACGCTGACCGGGTATGGTTGCTGCATCAAGGGCAGCGTATTGACCACGGACTACCCAGCCAGGTGCTTAACCCCGCGACCATTGCGAAGATTTACGCAGCCGAACTTCAGCACATTGAGGGCGGCCCCCATGGCAAGCCTCTGCTCGCCCTGGCGCCTTAAGACAGCTTTCAGCAGCCAACGAGTCGAGTGGCAAAGCCCTCATATAAGTCCATACTTATCCATACGTAACGGGCAATATATGCATCACCGTGTGCCAATTGGGGAGCAAGAATGAGACTGATCAGCCTCATGTGGGTCGTGTTGGCAGGGATGAGTTTTAGCATCGGTGTGTTAGGCATTTTCCTGCCCCTGCTGCCGACCACCGTGTTTATGCTAATGGCTGTTTACTGTGCCTCCAAAGGCTCACCGCGCTTTGAGGCCTGGATCCGCTCCCGCCACTATGTCGGGCCACTGCTGGTTACCTGGGAGCAAGAGCGCGCCATCCCCCGGCGCGCTAAGTTGGCGGCTGTTAGCATAATAGCGTTGAGCGCACTGATCACTGCTTGGTCACTCGGCCCCGGCTGGACACGCTGGGGGGTGATCGCTCTACTGATGCTGATTGCCGTTTGGCTGGCTACTCGGCCAGAGCCTTCGTCTTCTTCTTAACACACGCCTAAACCAGCACCTTATGGGTAGAGACCACCTGTCGCAGCCCCATAAACGAGCGGATCTGGCGCACGCCGGGCAGGTAGAGCAACTGTTCAGCGTGCAACCTGTTGAAGCTTTGGCTGTCCCGGGTGCGTACCAGCATAAAATAATCAAACTCCCCGGTTACTACGTGACACTCCATACAGCCAGATACCTTCTGGGCCGCCTCTTCAAAGGCGGCGAAGGATTCCGGCGTCGAGCGATCCAGTACCACGCCAATCAACACCACCATACCTGCCTGTAGTTGTTCCGGGTCTAAATGCGCCACCACCCGGCTGATTACCCCATCCCGCTTGAGCCTTTCCACCCTGCGTAAGCACGCCGCCGGGCTCAAGCTCACCTGCTCTGCCAGTGCCACATTGGAAAGCGTGGCATCGTCCTGAAGCAGTTTAAGGATACGCCGATCTGTTCGGTCTAGTTCAGCCGCCTGATCATCAGGCTCAGGGCGTGATCGGGAGGTTTTTGCGCGCACTATTATTTACCTTATTGACCAATAAACACCACTTCAACCCATATCTATCATTTTTTACCATATTTTATTGCCTCAAACTAACTAACTTTGCAACACAAAAATCATAGCTAACACTTACTATAAATAGCAGAGAGCACGCCAATTGTTCACAACAACCTTAGCCGCCCTATATCGCACCCAATGATTTAAAGCTGGAGATTGCTATGAACCTCGAACGCTTCCCACGTTACCCACTCACCTTTGGCCCCTCTCCCATTACGCCGCTCAAGCGGCTAAGCGAACATTTAGGCGGTGAAGTAGAGCTCTACGCCAAGCGCGAAGACTGCAACAGCGGCCTGGCCTTTGGTGGCAATAAGACCCGCAAGCTGGAGTACTTGATTCCTGAGGCACTTGAACAGGGCTGCGATACGCTGGTATCGATTGGCGGCATTCAATCCAACCAGACCCGCCAAGTTGCCGCGGTGGCCGCTCACCTGGGCATGCAGTGCGTGCTGGTGCAGGAGAACTGGGTCAACTACTCCGACGCGGTGTATGACCGCGTGGGCAATATCGAGATGTCACGCATCATGGGCGCCGATGTGCGCTTGGATGAGGCGGGGTTTGATATCGGTATTCGCCCAAGCTGGGAGCAGGCGATGGAAGATGTGCGTCAGCGGGGTGGCAAACCGTTTCCTATACCCGCGGGTTGCTCTGAACACCCTTACGGCGGCTTAGGCTTCGTAGGCTTTGCCGAAGAGGTGCGTCAGCAGGAGAAAGAACTGGGCTTCACGTTTGACTATATCGTGGTGTGCTCGGTCACCGGCAGCACCCAGGCAGGCATGGTGGTGGGGTTTGCCGCCGATGGCCGTGCCCAGCGAGTGATTGGCATTGACGCCTCTGCCAAGCCTGAGCAAACCCGTGAACAGATCCTGCGCATCGCGCGCAATACGGCTGAGTTGGTGGAATTGGAAGGCGGCATTAGCGATGACGATGTCATTTTGGATACCCGCTACGGCGGCCCCGAGTATGGCCTGCCCAACGAAGGCACGCTGGAAGCCATTCGCCTCTGTGCCCGTCTGGAGGGTGTGCTTACCGACCCGGTTTACGAAGGTAAATCCATGCACGGCATGATCGACATGGTGCGCAACGGCGAATTCCCGCCCGGCTCCAAAGTACTCTACGCCCACCTAGGCGGCGTACCTGCGTTAAATGCCTATAGTTTCCTGTTTAGAAATGGATAAGAAATAAAATACCTGCCTCAAACCGTCTGATACAGCGCCTCAATGACGCCGGTCAGACGGTTACTGCTGTACAAATAAAGCACACCCTTTAGTCTTGGCGTATAGGATGTTCACGGATACGCCATGTCTTCAACGCTTCCCGCCCACCTCACCCTTGACGAACTTGCCCAGTACCCAGCGCCGCTGCCCGAGGTTGAGGTACATGGGCTCGATAGGGGCTGGTACATCGTGCGCCTGCATCAGGGTAACGCCATCAGCGTGCTTACCGACCAGAATGGCGAGACGCAATGCTTTACCGGTACGCAGTGGATTGGCCGCACGCTGGCGCCGTTGGGTTTCACCCACGGCACGCTCACCTGGGCCGACGCCGATGATGAGATGATTGGCACCGACGTACCGCCCGTTTCTGCCCAGCAGCGCATGGCCTATGGTGTTCGCGTGGCGTTCAACCATACCTGTCTATAACATTCATAAAGCGAGCCGCCAGGAGTTTGCACTTCTTTAATATTTAGCTTCCAACAAGGACGGACTCTATGCGCGATGATGACAAGTACACCAATTCCGAAGAGCAGCTACTCCACCTTCAAAACCTGCTAGATGATCCAGACACAACGGCACTAAAAGCGTATTTCTCTGAACTCGATATTTTAGACATTGCGCGAACACTGGAGTCCTTCCCGGCCAAAACGCGAGATTTCCTTTGGGAGTATGTTCCCGACGATTTTATCGGCGAGGTTCTCGCCGAAGTTGACGAAGACATCCGTGCTGACTACATCGAAGACTTATCGGCCAGCGATGTAGAAGAAATTGTTAAAGGCTTGGATGCTCAAGAAGTTGCTGAAGTTTTAGATGTTGCTGATGAAGCCATAAAAACCAGCGTCTACGCTAGCCTAGAGCAAGAGATCCGCGCCCAGGTTGAGAATCTTCACGCCTATGAAGATGACGTGGTTGGCCGCTATATGGATCCCGAGACGGTCAATGTAAAACAGGGCGTGTCGTTAGAGGCCGTGCAGCGCTATATCCGCATCCACCATCTGCTCGACGATGAGTCGCAACAGATCATGATTACGGATAAGGATAAACGCTTACTCGGCACTTTGACCCTGATTGATTTAATCAAGCAACCACAAGAGGCGGTGGTTGATGATTATATGGATGACTTTTTTACTCTAAATGATCAAATGAAAGTCAGTGATGCGGCGGCGTTACTGCGTTCTAAAGAGCTGCACTTTGTGCCCGTGTGCGATAGCGATGGATTATTGGTAGGCCAGCTAAACGCCGCCGACGTACTTGAAATTACCCAAGACGACGCTGACATGACGTTAAAGCATATGTCTGGCGTCAGTAACGAAGAGGAAGTCTTCACACCCGTTTTACGCAGTGCAAAAAGTCGCGGCATTTGGCTGGGCATTAATCTGTTAACGGCTTTTTTAGCGGCCTTCGTTATCGGTCAATTCGAAGCGGCATTAGATCAAATTGTGGCGCTGGCCATTTTGATGCCGGTGGTGGCAAGCATGGGGGGGATCGCTGGGAGTCAAACCCTTACCGTCGTCATACGCGGTTTGGCGCTGGGCCAGCTTGCGGGTAACAATATAAAATGGCTGTATAACAAAGAGATGTGGGTGGGGATGAGTAACGGCTTGGTTTGGGCATTAGTGGTCGGCTTGATTTCCCATCTCTGGTTTGGCGATGCCATGATCACGCTGGTGATCACCCTGGCCATCTTTATCAATATGAGTCTCGCTAACTTATCCGGCGTACTAATTCCTATGGTGCTGAAAAAGCTGCAGATCGACCCCGCGTTATCCGGTGCGGTTATTTTGACGACTGTGACCGATGTGGTCGGCTTTTTATCATTCCTTGGGCTCGCGACGCTGATTATTCTGTAACTTTTTCCTCCCGGCAGGCGCCTGGGCGTTTATTGAAAAGCCCAGGCGCTCAAGGCAGAAGCAACTACGATACCGTCACCCACTGCCCCATCCGATCTGACGCTTCGATGGCCTCAATAAGCCGATTAACCCGCGCGGCTTCGCGGAAGTCTGGATAGAGGGGACGGTCGTTGATGATGCCTTCCACCAGATCGCGCACCTCGATAATCTTCTGATCGTTATAGCCCAGACCGTGCCCTGGCGCGGGGCTGAAGGCGGCATAGTCGGGATGTTCGGGGCCCGCTAACAGGGTGGTGAAGCCACGCCTGCCGTGGGCATCGCCGTGGCGATATAGCTGCAGTTCGCTCATGCGTTCCTGATCAAACACAATGGCGCCTTTGGTGCCCGTTAGCGTGTAGGCCAAGCCCATTTTGCGGCCAGCCGCCACCCGGGAGGTTTCGATATTACCGATTAACCCCTGGTCAAACCGCAGCATGGCCTGGGCTTGATCGTCGTTTTCCACCGCAGCCATCCCGCTACCGTTAGCATTGGGACGCATGGCAATGACGGTTTGTAGCTGGCCGCAAACCTCAGTAATGCGCTGCCCGGTTAAAAACTCGGCCATATTGAGAATATGCGAGCCCACATCGCCTAACGCACCGGCGCCTGCGGTCGCTCGCTTGGTATGCCAATCGTGGGGCTTTTCCAGGTCGAGCAGGTAATCCTCGTTGTGCCGACCACGAAAGTGGATCAGCTCTCCGATGTCGCCGCTGGCAACAATCTGGCGGGCCAGCTGGGTGGCGGAATTGCGAATGTAGTTAAAGCCCACCAGGGTTTTGACGCCCGCTTTTTCAGCTGCGGCGACCATCTCGTCGGCGTCTGCCGTGCTCAGCGCCAGCGGTTTTTCAGCGTAAACATGCTTGCCCGCCGCAATGGCGGCTAACGCCATCTCTTTATGCAGGAAATTGGGCGCGCAGATATCCACCACATCCACGTCACTGTCGGCCACCAGGGCACGCCAGTCGTCGGTGGCGCGGGCAAATCCCCAGGCCCGCGCTCGGCTCTCTGCCGTGGCGAGGTCGACATCCGCCAGCAGTTCGCAAACGGGTTTAGCGGGTAGTTCAAAAACGCTGGACGCCGCATTAAAGGCGATGGCGTGAGCTTTGCCCATAAAACCGGTGCCGATTAGGCCAATCTTGAGGGTGTTCATTGTGATTATCCCTGTTTTAAAACAGTAACGCCGGGCTGGGCCCGGCGTTGAATGATGTCGTGCCCCGTAGCCTGTTTACATGGTCGGCATGGTGAAGTGGTTGGTCTCTTCACGAATGCCGCTGGGCCAGCGCTGGGTGATGGTTTTCATGCGGGTGTAGAAACGTACACCGTCGGGGCCGTGCATATGCAGCGGGCCAAACAGCGAGCGCTTCCAACCGCCGAAGCTATGGAACGCCATGGGTACCGGGATCGGTACGTTAACGCCAACCATGCCTACCTGGATCTGCTCGCAGTACTGACGCGCCGCATCGCCATCGCGGGTAAAGATCGCCGTGCCATTGCCGTATTCGTGGGCATTGATCATGCTGACCGCTTCGTCGAAGCTCGCCACGCGAGCAATGGCCAGCACCGGGCCAAAAATCTCCTCGGAGTGAATACGCATGCTGGGCGTGACATGGTCAAACAGGCTGCCGCCGATAAAGTAGCCATCGCCTGCGCCGTCAACCGTTGTCTCGCGACCGTCGACCACGAGTTCTGCGCCTTCATCCACGCCAACCTGGATATAGCCCGCCACTTTCTCAAGATGCTCGCGGGTGATCAGCGGCCCCATATCGTTGTCTGGGCCATCGACCAGGCCAGGCCCGACCGTCAGCTTATCCAGTTCGGCCACCAGTTTTTCACGCAGGCGGTTGGCGGTATCTTCGCCCACTGGCACCGCGACGGAAATCGCCATGCAGCGCTCGCCTGCCGAGCCATAGGCCGCGCCCATCAGGGCACCCACAGCTTGATCGAGATCCGCATCGGGCATGATTACCATATGGTTTTTGGCGCCGCCCAGGGCCTGAACGCGTTTGCCATGGGCTGATGCGGTAGCGTAGATGTACTCAGCGATGGGCGTGGAACCCACAAAGCTCACTGCCTGGACACGCTCATCGGTGAGCAGTACATCCACCGCTACTTTATCACCATTGACGACATTAAAGACACCATCCGGCAGGCCCGCCTCTTTAAGCAGCTCGGCTAAGCGCAGCGGCGTAGAGGGATCTTTTTCCGAAGGCTTCATGACGAAGGTGTTGCCGCAGGCCAGGGCGATGGGGAACATCCACATGGGTACCATGGCGGGGAAGTTGAACGGCGAGATACCTGCGCACACGCCCAGCGGCTGCATCATCGAGTAGCTATCGACGCCAGTGCCGACGTTCATGGAGTGCTCGCCCTTCTGCAGGTGGGGAATGCCGCAGGCAAACTCGACCACTTCCAGGCCCCGGGTCACTTCGCCTTTGGCATCTGAAAATACCTTGCCGTGCTCGCTGGAGATCAGTCGCGCCAGCTCATCGGTGTGCTCCTCAACCAGCGCTTTAAACTTAAACAGGATGCGCGAGCGCTTCAGCGGCGAGGTTTTTGACCAAGCGACAAAGGCCTCATCGGCAATGCGCACTGCTTCGCGGGTTTCGTCAGCGGTGGCCAGCGCCACCTGGGCGCTCTGCTCACCGGTGGCGGGATTATAAACCGGCGAAGTGCGCTGGCTCTGACCGGCGGAGAGCTGACCATTAAGATAGTGGGATAACGTTTGCATATAGGCTCCTGATTAAAAGGCGGCGCTGGCGCTGTTTAGCTGGCAATGTCGAAGCCGGCCTGCTCGGCAAGTTGGCGTAGGTTGCGGTAACCCAAGCGGGCGTAAGTCAGCGGGTGAGCGACTTCCGGGTCTTGTTCGGCTTCCACTACTAACCAACCCTGGTAGCCCTGTTCGCACAGGTGGGTTAAGGCGGGCAGGAAATCCACATTGCCATCCCCCGGCACCGTAAACAGGCCGTCTAACACGCCATTTAAAAAGCTTTTGTCGCGGTTGCGTACCGCGTCCAGCACCGGGAAGCGCAGGTCTTTGCAGTGCACATGGTGAATGCGCTGGCTGTAGCGTTTGGCGATGGCGAGCGGGTCGCCGCCAGCACCGCGCAAATGACCAAAATCAAGCAGCAGCCCACGCCTTCACCGGTGTTGTCCATTAAACGTTCGACGTCGGCCTGGCTTTCGATCACCGTGCCCAGGTGGTGGTGATACACCAGTTGAATACCCTGGGATTTCAGGTAGTCGCCCACTACCTCCAGGCCATTCAGCAGTCGCTGCCACTCTTGCTCGGAGAGATGCGGACGCTGGGAGAGCGGACGTTCCTGATCGCCGTGTACACAGTGGGTAACTTCACACAGCACCATCACCTTCGCGCCGCATTCCTTGAGCAGGTTCATATGATCCTGAATGGCTTCAATCTCTTCTTCAGGCGTGCGCTCCAGCAAGCGTGCGGAGTACCAGCCCGACACAAGCGCCAAGTCGTGGGCGCTAAGCACCTGATTCAAGGCGTCGGGCGTGCGGGGAAACTTGTTACCTAATTCAAAGCCGCTAAACCCCGCTTCGCGGCCCTCTTTCAAACAGGTTTCCAGCGGTGTTGCGCCACCCAGGCTGGGCAAGTCGTCGTTCGTCCAGGTGAGCGGGTTGATGCCTAAAGTAACCGTTGGCATAGCGTATTCCTTATGATTATGTTGTTGGTATTAATGGCGTTGGAGCTGTTTGGCTTCGCGGTACCCTTGATAGGCTTTATTGACCGCTTCACGCTCGGAAACCTCGGGCACGGCCACTTCCCACCAAGCGCCGCCTTCTTGGGTGCTGGGTAACGGGTCAGTGTCCAGGGCAATCACGTAGGTCGAGGTGGCGCTGCGAGCACGCACCAGCGCCTGCTCCAATTCCGCAATACCGGTCACCGATTCAGACTCACAGCCCAACGCTTTGGCGTGAGCGGCAAAATCGGTTTTGGGAGCGCCGGCCTCCACAGTGCGGCAATCTTGCAGAAGGTTGTTGAACCCCGCGCCGCCTGTGGCCTGCTGCAAGCGGTTGATGCAGCCATAGCCGCGGTTATCCAACACCACCACAATTAGCTTGTGGCCCAGCATCACCGAGGTTGCCAGCTCCGAGTTGTGCATCAGGTAGCTGCCATCGCCGACCATCACCACCACTTCCCGCTCTGGCTTGGCCATCTTGACGCCCAGCCCGCCTGCTATTTCATAGCCCATGCAGGAGAAGCCGTACTCCACGTGGTAGCTGCCGGGGCCCGAGCATTGCCAGAGTTTATGCAGCTCGCCGGGCAAGCCACCGGCCGCGCATACTACGGTGGTATCGTTGCCTGCCTGGCGATTAACCGCACCAATCACCTGGGCATCGGTGGGCAGCGCCAGCCCTTGGTCGGCGGTCACGCTGTGCACTATTTCGGCCCACTCGCGCTTGAGCGTTCCGGTTTGTTCGCGCCACTCATCGCTGCCGCGCCATTCGCCCAGCGCCGTGTCGAGTTGGCCCAGCCCGATCAAGGCGTCGCAGCTAAGCGGCAGCGCTTGATGCTTGAGGCTGTCGAAGCGGCCAACGTTTAGGGAAATCAGTGTTTTATCGCTGCCTTCAAACAGCGCCCGGGAGCCGGTGGTAAAGTCCTGCAGCCGCGTACCCACCGCCAGAATGACATCCGCCTGCTCCGCCAATTGGTTAGCAGCTGCGCTGCCGGTCACCCCAATGGCCCCACCGCGCAAGGGTGGCTATCGGCCAACGCCCCTTTGCCTGCTTGGGTTTCGGCTACGGGGATGCCGCGTGCTTTGGCAAACTCGGCCAAGGCGTCGCAGGCAGCGGCGTAATGCACGCCGCCACCGGCAATGATCAGCGGGCTCTTAGCCTGTTGCAGCGCGGCGATGGCTTGACGAAGCTCGTAAGCATCCGGCGGCGAGCGGCGAATGCGATGTACCCTGGGGGCAAAAAAGGCCACCGGGTAATCGTAGGCAAAGGTTTGCACATCCTGGGGTAATGCCAGGGTCGCCGGGCCGCAATGCTCGGGATCAAGCAAAGTAGCAATCGCCTGAGGCAAGCTGGTCAACAGCTGTTCCGGGCGGTTAATGCGGTCGAAGTAACGCGACACCGGGCGAAAACAGTCGTTGACGGTAATGGTCGGGTCACCAAAATGCTCCACCTGCTGGAGTACCGGATCCGGTTCGCGGGTGGCAAAGGTGTCCCCCGGCAGCAGCAAAATTGGCAGTCGGTTGGCATGGGCGAGCGCCGCGGCGGTGACCATATTGGTCGCCCCTGGGCCAATCGAGCTGGTCGCGGCCATTAAGCGCTGGCGGCCATTGGCTTTGGCAAAGGCAATCGCCGCGTGGGCCATGGACTGTTCGTTGTGGGCGCGAAAGGTCGGCAGCGCGTCTTGTACGTGGTAGAGCGCTTCGCCTACCCCCGCCACATTGCCATGCCCAAAAATCGCAAATACGCCTTCGAACAGCGCCACTTCTTGGCCATCCATCTCGATACGCTGGGCGGCGAGGTACTTGACCAGCGCCTGGGCCATGGTGAGTCGAATGGTGCTCATCTTACGCCTCCTCCGTGTGGGCCAGGGTTTGCGGCTGCGCCTGTCTTAATTGCCGCCACGCTTTTATCAGTTCGGCATAGTTCTGGGCGACCCGCTCTACCAAGCGGGCATCGTCGATACGCCCGGCTAGCCAATCACGACTCGCGCTGGCAAATAGCGTGCGCCCAACGGTGAACCCCTTACAGCAGGCATGATTGGCCGCTGCTTCGAAACCGCGTTTCATGTCGTCCATGGGGGCGTCTAGCCCAAGCAGCACAACCCCACGGCAATAGGTATCTTCCCGCTCAATGGTGTCGCCAACCGCCTGCCAGGCAGCGTCTGACATGGCAGGTAGCTTCCACCAGTCTGGGCGAATGCCCAGGTTGTAGAGCCGCTGAAGGCTGCGCGGCAAGGTGGTGTCGTCATTGGGCATGTCGGCGGGCGGAATGACTTCAATCAGCAGCTCCAGCCCATAAGCACAGGCCGCCTGGTAGAGCTGACGCAGACGCTCCTCCTGCTCCAGGCGCAGCGAGAGTTCATCGTCGGGATGATAGAACACCAGACATTTAATGATCTGCTCTCTAGGCCAGTTGCGCAGGCAGGCACCTAAATCATCGCCATGCTGGAAGCGCAAAGGTCGTGAGCCAGGAAGCTCCACCGGTCGACCAATCCACCAGCCTTTTCCACTGGCTTGATTGAGCGCGTCCTGACCCAGCACGTCGTCTACCAGGATCGCGGGCGTGGAAATACCGCCCAGTTTGGCACCCTCTTCGGCGGCGGTGACCAGGAGTTTTTTAAGTGCTGGCAGCCGCGCGCTGTCGGCATACTCTTCGCGTGCCATATCGGTGAGCTGGCGGCGGTGATCAAATGCCAACCCCAACACTTCGGGCCACTGAGCAGTCACTCGGGTAGTGACCCGGTGGAGATGATTCAGGCGTTGATCGATATCCGGACGGGGTACCTCGTCGCGACGTGTCAGGTAATCGAATAGCTCATCTTCGGTGGGCATAGCCGGGGCACAGCCGTGGCGGGAGACCACCAGCGCACCACAGGCATTGGCGTAACCGGCGCTGGTTTGCCAGGGTTCATTGCGTAGCCAGCCGCGTAGCAAGCCACTCATAAAGGCATCCCCGGCGCCCAGCACATTGAGCACCTCGACCTGTACACCCTTGACCAGAATGCCGTCTTCAATGCGGTCAGGAATGTCGCCCTCAAACACCACACAGCCCATGGGCCCCAGCTTGCATACCAGGGTCGCCTGGCTAACCTCACGTACTGCACGCAGTGCCGTTAAGGTGTCGGTGCTGCCACCGGCAATATGAAACTCCTCTTCGGTGCCTACAATCAGGTCAAAGTCCGGCAACCAGCGTTGAAGATCTGCAGTGACTTTTTCATCGGCGATAAAACGGGTTTCACCATCGCCAGGGTTAGTCAGACCCCACAGCACGGGGCGATAGTCGATATCCAGCACCCGCTTCACGCCATAATGGGCGGCGGCGTCCAGTGCCTTGCGGCACGCCCGGCGGGTGGTATCGGTAGAAAGATGGGTGCCGGTAATCGCCAGCGCCTTGGCCCGTGCGATAAATTCAGGGTCGATGGCCTCGGCGTCGATGGCCATATCAGCACAGTCGCGGCGGTAAAATAGCAGCGGGAAGCTTTCACGGTCTTTTAAAGCCAGCAGAACCAGGCCGGTGTGGCGCTCGGGGTCGGTTTGAAGCGCGGAGGTATCCACGCCCACCCGCTCCAGCTCTTCGCGCACGAAGTTGCCCATCTGCTCGTCGCCAACTCGCGAGAGCATGGCGGATTTTAATCCTAGGCGCGCAGTGCCGTAGGCCATATTACCCGAGCTCCCGCCTAGGTACTTGGCAAAGCTGGCCACGTCTTCTAAACGGCTGCCAATCTGCTCGGCGTAAAGATCGACCGCCACGCGTCCAAGACAAATCAGGTCAAGCGGTCGGTGTTGACTATTGTTATTCAGCATAAATGTCTCCCCACGTCACAAATTCGTGGTACTAGTCACAGGATGGCACTGGGCATAAAAGCGTCTTGGCTGGCAATCGATAAGGCTTATCAACCGTGGATTAAAGTGTGAAGGCGGCACGGAATCGGTCGAGCGCGAGGTCGTCATCCCCAGAGGCCCAGCCTTCCAGCCCTATGGTGCCGCGGTAGCCCATGTCGTTAAGCGCATTGGCAATGGCCGGATAGTTAATCTCGCCGGTTCCGGGTTCGCAGCGTCCTGGCACATCAGCCACCTGCACTTCACCTATGTAGGGCCCACAGCGGCGAATCAATTCAATCAAATTACCTTCGCCAATTTGGGCGTGATAAACGTCCAACATAATGCGCAAGCTGGGCCGACCAACACTTTCCACCAGCGCTAGAACATCTTCCAAGCGCGCAAACGGCACACCTGGGTGATCAACGTCGGTATTGAGGTTTTCAAGCACAAAGGTGACGTCGTTCTGCTCGCCCAGATCCGCCAGCCGATTGAGGGTGTCTCGGGCTTTTAGCCACATAGCGCCAGTCATCTGCTGGCAAGGCTGAACGGGCAACCCATTACCATCTAGACCGGTGCCGTGAAGGTTAAGGCGCGGAATGCCAAGGCGCTTTGCTACCTCAACCGACTCAGCGGCGGTGCGTAGCAGTTCATCTGCACCGGCGGCATCCGCCAGGGTGCCGGTGACATAGCCGGTCATGGATGAAAACGTCGCCCCGCTATTGGCCAGTGCCTCGATATCGTGCTTAGTCCAGTCCCAGATTTCGACCTGAAAACCCAGTTCAGAAATACGCTTAACACGCTCCAACACGGGCAAGTGGCGGAACACCATTTCAGCGCAAACGGCCAGCGTGAACGGGGATGATGGGGTAGGTTTATTCATCATGGCTCCTTAATAGCCGCTCGCAGCTCGCGGTGAAGGTTGCTCAGTGCTGCTTGTTCCATCGGCAGGCTGAGTGTCTTGACCGGCTAAGTTGGCCTTCTTGGCTTTATCGTCACGCTGGAATTCCGCAAGCTCTGCATCCAGGCTTTCAAGCTCAGCGCCACCCGCCATCATATTGAGCACTTCTTCGCGGCTGACTTCCTCTTTGCGGAAGGAGCCCAAACTGCCGCCGCGTGACAATAGGGTGAACGCATCGGCCACTGGGTAAGCATGGTGAACATTGTGGGTAATAAAGATGACCGCAAGCCCATCCGCGCGGGCTTTGGCAATGTAGCGCAGTACGACGGAGGCCTGCTTGACCCCCAGCGCTGAGGTGGGCTCATCAAGAATCAGCACTTTGGCGCCAAAATAGACGGCACGGGCAATCGCCACACACTGGCGTTCCCCACCAGAAAGCGTTCCCACCGGCTGACTAGGGTCGCGCACATCGATACCGATTTTAGCCATTTCCTCTTTGGCAACCCGGTCGGCATATTTCCAATCAATCCGCTTTAAAGGCCCCCAGCCCACCGTCGGTTCGCGGCCCATAAAGAAGTTACGGGTAATCGACATCAACGGCACCATGGCCAGATCCTGAAAAACGGTCGCGATACCGGCGTCGAGCGCGTAAGCCGGGGACTTGAAACGAGCGGGCTTGCCATCCAGTAGCATCTCGCCATGGGTGGGCTGGTGAACACCGGAAAGGGTTTTAATCAACGTTGACTTGCCGGCACCGTTATCCCCCAGCAGGCACATAACTTCACCGGAATAGACCTGCATCGAGATATCACTGATGGCGATGACGCTGCCGAAGTGTTTGCTGACACTGCGCATTTCAATCATTGGAGTGCGTGTAGTCATGTTATTTAGCCTCCATCGCCTTTTTGCGCATGTAATTGTTGAATAGCACCGCCACCAGCAACATCACACCCAGGAAGACCTGGAACCAGTCGGTGTTAACACCGGTGTAGAAGATCCCCATCTGCACCATGCCGAAAATCAGCGCACCGAGGGCCGCACCAATGGCAGATCCATAGCCACGGTCAGCAAAGCGCCACCGATCACCACAGCGATAATGGCCTCCAGCTCTTTTAATAAACCTCGAATGGTGTCCGCCGAACCGGTATCCATGACCTGGATGCAGGCAAAAATGGTGGCTGAGAAAGCGGTGAACATGAACAGTGAAATCTTGACGCGATGGACGGGGACGCCCGAATTACGCGCCGCATTGGCATCGCCACCGCTGGCGAAGATCCAGTTGCCGTAAGGCGTGCACAGCAGCACCCAAGTCGCTACAGCGGTTAAACCCAGCCACCAGACAATCGAGACAGGGATACCGGTGACCGTGGGGTTGCCCGCAAAGTTGGTCGCCATCCAGCCATTTGCCGCCATCCAGCTAAATAGTCCCGTAGCGACTTCTCCAGAGAAAAGCGCCGCGAACCAATCTCCGGGGATATGATCCTGCACTCCCCCCACCTGAGTACGTCCCGTCAACAACCGACTGGTACCAATAGCCAGGCCACGCAGAATGAACAGGAAGCCTAGGGTAACGATAAATGACGGCAACCCCGTTTTATTGACTAGATTGCCGTTAATCCAGCCCACCAGGCCCGCGCAGGCGAACGCCAATAAAATTGCGGCCCACAGCGGCCAGCCATACTCCACCGCTGGGATGGCAATCAGAATGCCTGCCAAGCCAATCATCGAACCTATCGAAAGATCAAACTCTCCGCCGATCATCAGCAACGCAGCCGCCGTGGCGATAATGCCGAGCTGAGCGGCGACTTCAAGGAAATTAATAATACCCGCTGGGGTAAACATCCCAGTGCCGCTGGAAGCAGCTATAAAAAAGGCAAGCACCAGCACGGCACCGGCCAGCGCCCCCAGCTCCGGGCGATTAAGCGCCTTCTTCCAGAAAGAGACTCTCTGGATACGCTCATCTTGAGGAGCGGTTGCTGGCGCAACCGACTGTTTCGTTTCAGTAGAATTCATGGCGATCGACCCCAAGGCTCGACACCGTCGAGCCTTTTTCGATTAGGTAGTTATCAACGGATGCCCTGGCTACTCAGCTCAATGACCTGTGCAGCGTTTTCTTGAGTGACAAACCCTGGGCCGGTGGCAACATCCCCTGCGGGTAGCAGGCCGTTTTTGACGAACTGATCTAGGAACATGACGGGCAAATAACCCTGCATGTACTGCTGTTGGTCGATCGCAAAGTCCAGTTCACCTGCATCCAAGGCTTCCAAAATACCGGGGGAAAGGTCAAAGGTGCCGAGAGTGAACATATCGGTTGCCCCCTGCTCACGCATGGCCCGAATCATCGGATCAGCGGCCAACGCACCCAAGGTCAGCACACCACGCACGTCACTGTTCTCGTTGAGGTAAGCGACAATGGCATTGCGAATATTGGTGGGGTCGTAGGTGGTCGCTAGCTGCTCAGCATTGCCGTCAAAGCCTTCTACAAAGCCATCACAGCGCTGATCAAGCCCCTGGTTGCCTTGCTCATGGTTAACGCAGACGCCTTTCTCAACGCCCAGTTCCTGCATGCGCTCGGCGGCCTGTTTGCCCGCCTCGTATTCACTCTGCCCAATGTGCAGCCGGGCACCATAATCTCTCGCCACGTCGCCACCGGAGTTAATGGTAATCACTGGGATGCCGTTATCGACAGCATTTTGGACAGCGCCGCCCAGGGCATTTTCGTCGGTAAAAGAGAGGATCAAGCCATCCGGATCAGATGCCACCGCTGCCTGTACAAGTTGCTGCATCTTGGCCATATCAAAGGTCGATGGTGCACGGTACTCCAGCTCAGCGCCGACGAGATCAGCGGCTGCCTCTGCGCCGTTTTCACCACGGACCAGAAAGGATCAGAGGGAACACCATGGGTCACCATGACGAAACGGCTCGCTTCTTGTTCCGGTTCTTGTGCTTGTGCAGCTCCCGCCATTAATACCGTGGTGGCGGCAGAGGCTAGAAGCCATTGAGATAGACGTGCCATAAATAATTCCTCATAACGTTATCGTTGTTGGTAGGGAAGTGGCATTAAATGCCTTGGCGCTATGAAATATAGATTCCAAATAGCAATTATTGCAAATTATTTATTCCATACTTTGGTATAAATGGAATATTTATTTCAATCAACTAGACTGCATAACAATCGGCCACTTTGCTCAGTGCTACAGCCCAGTTATGCATGAGTAAATGAGTGGTACATAAGTTAACGCTAAGGAATTTGTATGCCGCAGCCCCCACAAAGCTACCGCGAGCTAGAAACGCTGATCACCGCCGAGTACGCCACGCTAAGCAAACGTTTGCAGCAAACCGCGCGTTTTATGCTTGATCACCCCCAGGAGGTTGCTTTAGCGACCGTGGCCAAAATTGCTGAGCAGGCAGATGTCACTCCATCCACCTTAATCCGCTTGGCCAATAGCTTGGGCTTTAAGGGTTTTTCCGAAATGCAGCAGCTGTTTCGCAGCCGCCTAGTCGATGAATTGCCTAACTACACAGAACGGATTCGCGCAGTACGTAGCGCCACCGGGGAAACACCCGACAGCACCCAGCTGTTGTGGGAGTTCGCCGATGCCAATCGTGCTGTTCTGGAGCAGCTTCCCAGCCGTATCGATCCAGAGAGCCTGGAGAAGGCGCTGGATATTTTTGAAAAGGCTCATGCGATTCATGTGATGGGGGCACGGCGAAGCTTTATGGTCGCCAGCTACATGACCTATGCCTTGGCGCATGTGGATAAACCTGCGCTGCTGGTCAATGGTTTGGGCGGGATGTACGGCGAGCAGCTGCGCGCCATGAGCCAACACGACGCTCTGCTAACGATTAGCTTTTCTCCCTATGCCGAAGAGAGCCAAAAAGCCTGCGAAGACGCCCACCAGCGCGGCCTACCTAGTGTAGTGATTACCGATTCGAACCTTAGCCCGCTGGCCCGTTTCGCGGATGTCGTCTTCGTGGTCAACGAAGCCGAAGTAAAAAGTTTCCGGAGTTTGACCGCGTCGCTCTGCTTGACCCAGACCTTGGCGATTGCCCTGGGCGTGCGGCAAGACAAAACACGCGACAAAGAAAAGGGCCGTGACAAAAAACGTAAGGCCTAAACACCAAAAGCAAGCCAACAGCAAAAACAAAATAGGAGAGCTTATGAAACTCGCACTCATCGGCGCAGGACGCATCGGCAAGGTGCATGCCCAGGCCATTTATTCACACCCAAACGTTACCCTGGCCGCCGTGGCCGATTTTCATCAGCCTGCCGCAGAAGCGTTGGCCGAGCAGTACGCCAGCCGAGCGGCCTCTGTGGATGAAATCTTCGCGGATGACACCATTGACGCCGTACTGATTGCTTCAAGCACGCCTACTCACGCGGAGTATCTGGAGCGTGCCGCCCGCGCGGGCAAGGCGATTCTGTGCGAAAAACCCATCGCCCTGGATTTAGCCCGCACACGAGATGCTCTGCAGGTACTCAGTGAACATCCGGTGACCTGCGCGTTAGGCTTTAACCGCCGCCACGATCCTCAGTTTTCGGCACTGAAAAAAGCGATTACCGAAGGGCGTATTGGCGCACTTGAAACGCTAACGATTATTAGCCGCGACCCGTCTCCCCCGCCTGCCGAGTACGTGGCTGAGTCCGGCGGCCTGTTCCGAGACATGATGATTCATGATTTCGACATGGCGCGCTGGCTGCTCGATGAACCCATCGAAAGTGTCTTTGCCGTCGGCAGTAGCATTATCGACCCAGCGATTGGCGAAGCGGGTGATGTGGATACCGCCATGGTCACCCTTACCACAACCAGTGGAAAGCTGTGCCAGATCAGCAACTCACGACGCGCCTGCTACGGCTACGATCAGCGTATCGAAGCATTTGGCAGCCAAGGCATGCTGCAAGCCCAGAACGAGAGTGATACCCGGCTGCGCTTCACCGGTGAAGCAGGCCAAGTGGAAGACAAACCCAAGTGGTTCTTCCTGGAGCGCTACGCCCAAGCCTACCAACTTGAAATTGGCGACTTTGTCGCCGCATGGAAGGAGAAACGTGCGCCACTCGCAGGTGCCCAGGATGGCCTAGAGGCATTGCGCTTAGCCGATGCAGCGGAGCTTTCATTGCGTGAAGGTCGCAAAATTCTGCTCGACGCCTCGATCTAAACAGACGCAAACGGGTCTGTGGAGACCCTTCATATCGTAAACGGTTAGCTGCCAACAGAGCAGCTAACCATCAGAAGGAGCGACATATGGCTTCCCTACTGGTACGCCCCACCGCCCCAGATGCCCAAGGCACCGTGATTGACGTGACCCCTGAATCGGCTGGCTGGACGCACGTTGGCTTTCGGGTGCATAAACTCGCCAAGGGCCAACGCCTGGAGGCCAGCAGCGATGATCAGGAAATCTGCCTGGTGCTGCTCACCGGTCGAGCCACGGTAACCTGCGGCGAGCACCGCTTTGAAGATATCGGCCAGCGCATGGATATCTTTGAACAGACCCCGCCCTATGCGGTTTACCTACCTGACCATGTTAGCTACGCGGTGGAAGCGACCACAGACTTAGAGCTAGCGGTGTGCGCCGCCCCTGGGCATGGCAACCATGCCCCACGGCTCATCGCGCCTGACAACATCAAGCAAAGCACCCGTGGCCAGGGCACCAACACCCGCCATGTTCACGATATTCTGCCGGAAACCGAGCCCGCCGATAGCCTATTAGTAGTCGAAGTATTCACACCTGCGGGTAACTGGTCGAGCTACCCGCCCCACAAACACGATGTGGATAACTTACCCCACGAATCACATCTGGAAGAGACCTACTACCACCGCATTAACCCTGAGCAGGGCTTCGCCTTTCAGCGCGTTTACACCGATGACCGCAGCCTTGATGAAACCATGGCGGTGGAGAACGGCTGCTGCGTGTTGGTGCCTAAGGGCTACCATCCAGTAGGCGCCTCCCATGGCTACTCGCTCTACTACTTAAATGTGATGGCGGGGCCCAAGCGGGCATGGAAATTCCACAACGACCCCGATCACGAATGGCTGATGAACGCTGGATAGATCGACACTTCGCCCGCTAACGTTTATCTAATGCTATGCTAATGAGCCCCGCTGCTGCGGGGCTTTTTATTGTTCGTTATTCCTACGGTTAGCTATCTCATTTATCCAGAGGCTTCAATGCTCCCCGACTACTCCATCATCGCCTGGGTGTTAATTGCATTTTCCGTTTACCTGACCGGCGTTTCAAAAGGCGGTTTCGCGGGTGGTTTTGGCACGCTCTCGGTGCCGCTCATGGCGCTGGCGATCAGCCCCGCCCAGGCAGCGGGCTTGCTGCTACCACTGTTGCTAGTGATGGACGTGTTTGCGGTGAAAGCATGGTGGGGCAAACAGGACGCCACTGAGGTCTGGCGCTTTGTGCCGGGGCTGTTTATCGGCGTGACGGTAGGGACGCTGCTGTTTGGCAGTTTGAGTGAACAGGGCTTACGCCTGACTCTCGGCGTTATCACCCTGCTGTTCGCCGCTTACATGCTGCTCAAGCCCGTTGCCAAGAAACCGATCTCCACTCGCTGGGCATTGCCAGCGGCAAGCGTCTGCGGCTTTACCAGTTTTATGGCTCATGCGGGCGCGCCGCCGCTCAACGTTTATCTACTGCCGCGCAAACTATCGAAAGAGACCTTTATTGCCACCTGCGCAGTGACCTTTGCGGTGGTCAACGTGATCAAGCTAGCGCCCTATATGTGGCTTGGCGAAATCAACGTTACCAGCGCCTGGGCGTCGCTGCTGCTGGTGCCCATCGCCTGGGTCGGTGTACGCAACGGCTTGTGGCTACAAAGTCGCGTCAACGAGACGCTGTTCTACCGACTGGTGATTTTTGCCATGTTTTTAGTCGGTTTTAATTTGATTTGGCAGGCGCTGAAATAGGGCGGGATTCATTACGGAGTGCAGCTCATTTTTCATACAATCATCCTTTAAGCGTTTAAGCTGTAAGACATCGCTTAAAATTTTGTAAGAGATCTCTTACAAGCGTGTAAGAGATCCCTGTCACTTGCCCTCCAGGCCTTGCTCTCTGGCCCCGGCCCGCTACCCTGATCGTTTCTCATTTACTTGATCCAAGGAGCGGTGCGATGGCGGACAAAACGGGCCTGCAATTTACCCTGACCCTACCCGGGGCCGATGACACCGCCGTGGTGCGCTTTACCCATCGCGAGGCGCTGTCGGAGCCGTTTGCGCTCTCGGTTGAGTTTGCCAGCCGCACCCACGACCTGTCGCCCAGCGACTGCTTGGATCAAAACGCCACCCTGACCATTTGGCAGGACGGCGAGCCGCTGCGCCGCGTGCATGGGATAATCGCTGAGCTACACCGCGGCGACCGGGGACACCGGCGCAGCTTTTATCGGGTGGAGATTCGTCCCGCGCTGTGGCGGTTATCGCTGCGCCATAATTCGCGGATCTTTCAGGACACCTCGCCTTTTGACGCTATCACCACTTTAGCCAGCGAACGCAGCCTCACCGATATCGGCTTTGCCACCACCCGCACGCCCCTCGACCGGGAGTTTCTGGTTCAGTACCGCGAGACCGATCTGGCCTTTATCGAGCGCTTAGCCGCCGAAGAGGGCTGCTTCTATTTCCATGAGTTTGAGAACGCCGAGGGCGGCAAGCACCAGTTGGTATTTGCCGATGCCACCGTGGTGCTGCCAGCGTGGGCGAGCGCACCTACCACGTCGTGCCGGGGGCACACCGCCCCGACGCCACCTGCGTAAATTGCGTCAGGCCAACCGCGTGCGCCCCGCCTCGGCGATGCTCAAGGACTACACCTTTAAAACCCGCCCTATGCGCAGATCCACGAGCACCTCGCTCCCAACTTGGGCGAACACGCCCAGCGGGAGGATTACGAACACTTTGACTACCCCGGCCGCTATAAGAAGGACGCTCCGGTAAGCCGTTTACCCGCCACCGCTTAGAGCCCTGCGCGCCGACGCCACCACCGCCGAGGCCGAGAGTGACCTGCCCGAGCTCGCCCCGGCATCTGCTTTACCCTCACCGACCACGATATCGATAGCCTTAACCAAGCGTGGCAGGTGGTCTCAGTGGTACACCACGGCGAGCAGCCCCAGGCCCTGGAAGAGGACGGTATGGCCCGGGGAATAAGGGAGCGTGCCAGCAGGCGAGCTGATGACCCGTACCACAATGACGTGGTGATCATGCCGAAGGATCAGACCTTCCGCCCGGTGCCCAACCCCAAGCCGCGGGTCGATGGCCCCCAGGTGGCCTTTGTGGTGGGGCCGGAAGGCGAAGAGATCTACTGCGACGAACACGGCCGGGTCAAGGTGCAGTTCCCCTGGGATCGTTATGCGATCCTGATGAGACCGCCAGCTGTTGGATACGGGTGGCCAGGGTTGGGCAGGGGTGGCTACGGCAGCATGGCGATCCCCGTATCGGCCATGAGGTCATTGTCTCGTTTTTAGAGGGCGACCCGATCAACCGCTGGTCACCGGGCGCACCTACACGCGGTGAATACCCCGCCTTACCGCTCCGGCCAACAAGACCCGCACGGTGATCCGCACCCAGAGCCATAAGTCGGAAGGCTTTAACGAACTGCGCTTCGAGGACGCCACCGACCAGGAGCAGATCTGGCTGCATGCCCAAAAAGACCTGGAGCTACTGACGCTTAACGACCGCACCGAGGAGATCCGCCGGGACAGCCACCTTAAGCTGCACCGCAACCGCTTGAGCGAAATCCATAACGACGATCATCTCACCGTACACGGCAAGCGCTACACCCAGATCAAGGGCGATGACCACCTCCAGGTCGATCAGACCCGCCATGAGGTGTACGGTGAAGCCCAACTGGTCGAGACCGGCCGCGAGCTGCACCACAAAGCGGGCAGCCAGATCGTCCTGGAAGCAGGCAGCGAGATCACCCTGAAGGCGGGCGGCAGCTTTATCAAGCTCGACCCCGGCGGGGTGACCATTGTCGGCCCCCAGGTCAAGATCAACTCCGGCGGTAGCCCCGGGCGAGGCCAGGGCCACGCCATTGTACTGCCCCGCTTACCCGGGGAAGCCGAGCCTGAGGAGAGCGAGGACGTCACCCTCGAGCCGCACCAGGCACCGCTGCTGAGCAGTGAGATTGCCGCCGCGACCCCGCTAGCGTTAGACGATATCGACATCACCGATGGCCTGGCCGACGACTGCAGTGCCTGCCAACCCGCGGTGGGTAGCCCGGTGAACCCGCTGCTGGGCGCCAAGCTGCTGCCCGCCGAGACCGATTTTGCGCTACCCGCGCCACGGCCGTTTGTGTTTAGCCGTGGCTATCTCTCCAGCAACGGGCGGATTGGGGTACTCGGTCAGGGCTGGTCGGTACCCGGCGAAAGTCTCGCCCTCACCCTTAACGATGACGCCTGTATTGTCCACGATGCCCAGGGCCGTGCGATTACCTTTGGCGCACTGGCCCCCGGCCAAGCACGCTTCTCGCCCACCGAGCAGCTATGGATACGCCGTGGGGTGCTTCAGCCGATGAAGAAAGTAACGCGCCTCGCTGGCAAGTGTTGGATGAGGCGCTGCGCCAGGATCCCGAACGTATTGTTCTTAGCGATGCCAGCGGGCTTTACTATGTGTTTGCCCATCCAGCAGACGTGGCGGCAACCTCGGATACGCCTTCAGGTGATAGCTCAAAAGATAACGCTGCTCGCTGGCCCTTAATCGAAGAGCGCGACCGCAACGGCTATGCCACCCAGTACCACTGGGAAGGTGGTCTGCTGGTCACGGTGATCGACAGCGCCCAGCGTCACTATCAATTCGTTTACGACAGCCTGCTTCCTGCCCAGCCCGACGATGCCGGGCAGCGCCTAACCGGCGTTAAGCTGGTGCAAGAGCACGACGGTGAGTCAGCGGACGAGTGGCTGGTACGCTACTCCTATAGCCCCGTCGGGGATTTGATTGCGGTGCGCCACCGCCACGGCGAGGTGGTGCGCGAGTTTGAGTGGCAAGACCATATGCTCACCGCCCACCGGGTACCCGGGGGCATGGAAGCCCACTACACCTGGGATCGCCACGCCCCGGATGGCCGGGTGGTCGGCCAGCAGGAAGCCGGAGGTTTAGCGCGGACGTACAGCTACCAAGTAGATCACACCCTGGTCACCGACAGCCTGGGTCGGGAGGAGCGCTACCACTTTGTGGGCAGTGGCCCCGGCCGCCGCTGGACAGCCCATACCCGCGCCGACGGTTCGCGCATCGAGTTTCGTTACGACCGTGCCGGTCTCAAGGTAGCGACGGTGGATCCGCTGGGCCACGAGACGCTGATCGAACGGGATGAGCATGGGCAAGTGATTGCACAGACCGGCCCGGACGGCACCCGCTGGGCGATTGAGCGCGATCCCCTGGGCCAGCCGGTGAGTATCGAAGGGCCTGAGGATCAAACGTGGCAAATAACGCGCAACGAACAGGGGCTTCCAGTGGAAGTCACCGGGCCGGAAGGCACTATCGCCTTCGCCTACGAACACGATGCTTTGCCTGATCGCCCTACGACAATTACCGATGCAGGCAGGGCCACCCACCAGCGCGAGTGGAACGCCCTGGGCCAGATCACCGCCCAGATCGACTGCTCACAGAAGCGCACCACGTATAGCTATGACTGCCACGGCTACCTGGCCAGCGTCACCAATGCGCTGAACGAGACCACCCGCACCCAGCACGACGAGATGGGTCGACGACTCGCCACGCAACTGCCGGACGGCACCCACTGGCACCACCATGTGGATGCTCTTGGGCGGCAGGTGGAGCTGGAAGGCCCGCAAGGGTTTCGGCAGCAGTTCTTCTTTGATGACCACGGCCGCCCGGTGCAACGCATCGAGGCCGACGGCAGCCAGCAGTTCACCGCCTATGACGACGTGGGCCGCCTCAGCGAGCTGACTCTGGGCAACGGCGCGATGTACCGCTTTACTTACGACGAGATGGATCGCCTCGCCAGCGAGACCGGCCCCGATGGCCGGGAGCAGCAGTATCGCTACGATGACGCCGGGCGCTTGATCGAACGTGTCGAAGCCAACCGCCCTGGCCCCGACGGCCAGCCGCTGGTTACCCGCTACGACTATGACCAAGCCGGTCGCCTCACCGCCCGCCATCTACCCGCGACCGAGCACGCCCCGGCCAGCACGGAGCAGTACCAGTGGGGTACGAATGGCCAGCTACTCAGCGTCACCAACGACCACGGTGAGGTCAGTTTTAACTACGACCACGCCCAACGCTTAATCGGCGAACAGCAGCAACATGCCGATAGCGGCTGGCAGTGGCAGCACCAGCACAGCCTCACGGCTACCGGCGCGCCCCAGGCCAGCCAGTTTGGGGATCTCCCCGCACTAAACTGGCATACCTATGGCAGCGGCCACCTGCACGGCATGAGCGCCCCCGGCCTGGATCTTGAGATCGCCCTGGAACCCGATGCCCTGCACCGGGAAACCCAGCGCCGACTCAGCACCGGTGCCAATGCGCACAATCAACCGCTGATGCTGGAGCGCGGGTATACGAACCTGGGCCAGCTGGATCACCTCACCCTACGCAGCCCGGACACCACCAGCCAGCAGAGCTACCAATACGACGCCCTGGGCCGTATGAGCTTCCGCAGCCTGCAAGGTGATCCAGCAGAAAAAGTCATCGCCTACAGTTACGACGCTGCCGGGCGCTTGATCGGCAGCCAGCACGGCGACCACGCCCACCGCTATAGCGTGGACGCGGCCGGTAACCGGTTAGAAGGCCAACAGGCCCTTTCTGATAATCGCCTGGGGCAGTTAAACGGTACCCGCTACCGCTACGACGGTGCCGGTAACCTGGTCGAACGCCAACAGCCCAACGGCGAACGCCTAACGCTTGGCTACGACGGCGCCAACCGCTTAGTGCACCTGATCCACGCCAGTGAGCTGGGGGCGACCCGCGAAGTCACCTACCGCTACGACGGCCTGGGAAGACGCATCAGCAAAACGTGCGCCACCCCAACGGCACCACCGCCACCACCTACTACGGCTGGGACGGTGATCGCATCGTCCGCGAAGAAACGGACAACCAGCGCACTACGGTGGTCTACGAGCCGGGCAGTTTTGTGCCCATGCTGCGTATTGATGATACTGAACAAGGCCAAATACTCAGCGCCTATATCACCGACGCATTGGGTACGCCCATGCAGTTAGTTACCCCCAACGGCCACCCCCGCTGGCTCGCCGAACCGGACGACTGGGCGGCAGTCAAAAACCAACGCGCCGTGCGCAACCTCACCCAGCCGATCCGGTTCCAGGGCCAATGGCACGACGAAGAAGTGGCCTCTACTACAACCGCCACCGTTATTATGACCCGCAGCAGGGGCGGTATATTAGCCAGGATCCGATTGGTCTTAACGGCGGCACGAATTTGTATGGGTATGTGACGAATCCGACGGGGATGGTGGATCCGTGGGGTTGAGAGGGAGACTCTCAAGTACGCAACCTTCCCCTAATAGCTCACAGAGGATGCCTGATACTGCTGATAAAGAAACGCATTGGGGTTATTTGGGAGGTTTTTTAGAAGAATTAAAATGTGCAACCTATGGTGACTGTTTACCGGATGACCATATGATGTGCACTAAAGCCACCTATGACAATGACGCAGGGGAAGGGGAAATTGAGTACTTAGATGATAGTTACCCGCAATTGATTCCTTTGGATCAAGAGCCCTATCCACCGGTACCTGATGATATGCCTGAAGGATTAGAATGTACTGAGAGTGTAGTTCGCCCTCATCGCTACACCCTTCATAGATCAAGGGTTAAGTAGGAGAAAATCGTGACAATAACTAAAGTCATACTAATCCCGGCATTAATAGCTTTGCTATTAGGTCTGGCGGCATCATATTTGACGACATCCTCCCAAGCACAGGAGTCATTTAAAGTGCACAAAGCGCAAGTTGAAGAAAATGCTAAAAATAAACGTGAGAAAGTATGCAGTGAAATCGAAAAACTTCTTCCTGACAACCCAGCGATTGAAAATAAAAAAAAATAAAATGAAATAGATGAGCTAGGCAAAAGAAAAGTTATACGGTGGCAAGAATGATAATCATTAGAATAACAGTAACATCTCTTGTTTTTTTATTGTTTTTTGTTTCATCCTTTGCTCTCTCAGGAAGGTATTTAGACAATATGTTCTATTATGAAACACTCGATAGACTATTAGAGCATGAGGATGATGTGGATAACACATTAATTATTGACCTTCAGAGAGCTCTCAGAGAAATTGACAGACATGAGACGCAAAACTCTAACGATGACGCAAATATCTGTGACATCATAACTAAAGGTTAGGTTTACATGATTAGAAGCTCTCTTTTCAGATCGTTGATAGCTGCCTCATTTCTCAGCACTCTTACTCTGAATTACTTTGGCTGGAAGATGGCTGAACTCATGCCAGATGAGCATATCCGACTACTTGACTGGCAAGGTTATTTTTCAATTATTGATTATGAAAGCTTGAGAAACTTAAATATAATAATTATGATAGTTGAGATCATAGGCATTCTAGGAATGTGTTTTAAGCCACGTTTTTTCCGTAATGTGCTTCTTATTAGCATGATACTATGGGTTATAGAAGGCTTAGTAGGGGGTTATTCGTAGCAACACCATTGGTAAACTGCATTCTCTGAAATCCAAAAAATATTCATATCATTGACACTAGGGTTCGCTTATTTTTCGGATAAGGACTTGTGGCGAAGGATATGAGCAAAAATCTTCAACGCCTTAATTCAACTAATAAGCACAGCATCCAAAGCATCAACGATAGTAAAATCAATCACTTATTTTCATAAAACATTCAAAACATCTGTTGACCGAAAAGAAAAATCTCTCGTGACAACCTTTATCGACAGTGTGGCCTTGATTTTTCGGGACTTATCTTTTAGACAACATCTTAAACACTAAGGAAATTGCATGTTTGCAAAATTCACGCTCGGCTCACTGTATCTTATGATCCAACATAGGAGCGCTATATTAAAAGGCGTCATCTTGCCTTTAATTTTGTATATCTTGCTTCAATTGGTACGCTACGGATCAGCTTATACAGGATTTTCATATGGCAGTGCCAGCTCACTTTTATATATACTTTTCTTTGTTGCTGACATGGCCATTCTGACGATCATCTCAATAAATACAACACGGACAATTTTACTCGACGATCAGCCAGAGCCTTTTAAATTGAAATTCAAAAAGCGCGAAATAAAATATCTTTTGTACAGCATTGGATTCTTGGCTTTATGGATAATACCAAGCATGTTTATCGGAGCTTCTTTAACTCTAATCATGTATAACGTCTTGATGGGCGTTATCCCCTTAACTTTCTTCTTAGTGACTTTATTTTTCACATTAAGGCTGTCACTTATTTTTGTAGGTGTAGCGCTTGACAGAAGCATATCATTGAGAGAATCTTTGAGCATGACTAAAAGCTGCCAATGGTCGCTATTCTTTTCTCTTGCCTTATTAATCGCTCTGCTATTTATTTTTGAATATTGCATTGGACTTTTTTCCAGCTTGATTGGCGGTCAATTCTTTAGCCTGATATCTTTTGCTTTGATAACCCCACTAGTGAACACGTTTATATATGTATTCACTGCGATTATTCTAACCATCTTATATTCCAATGCTTATCAACCAACTGTCAGCCCCCAAGCGGAATCGGCTGGGGATGCCCAATAGCATCGAAGACCTGACAATCCGCTGGCAGCCGAAAACAACGACGATGGCCGGCTAGATCACCTCACGCTGGCAGTGCCAATAGCGCCGCCAGCGTAATGGCCTAAAGCGCCACCAGCACCAGCCCCGCCAACATCACCAGCGTACCGATGGCTTTTGCCCTGGATGCGGGCTCCTTCAGCCATAGCACACCCATTAGCACCCCCACTGGAATGGAGAGCTGGCGCAGCGCCACCACATAACTCACCTCGTCGGTAAGCGCCATGGCGATTAATACCAGGCCATAGGTGCAAGTCATCATCAGCCCGGTAACGACCAGCATGGTCAGCCCCTGCTGGCGGAGTGCAGGCAGGCGGCGGCGCTCTGCCGGTAGCAATGCCAGTAGCGGTACCGACCAGGTTAGTGTCATCAGCGCTTGCAGCACCATAAACACCGCCCCGGCGGTTAACCCGCTGTGCCCTGCCCCCTGCATTAGCCCGAGGGCCTGCTTGTCGATCAGCGAGTAGCCAACGGTGCCTGCTGCCGCTAGTAGCGCAAACCCCATGGCCGGGGTGAGATAGGTGGATACCCTGCGCGCCTGCGGATGGCTAAGCGGCAGGCAGAGTGCGCCTGCTACGACTAGCACCATGCCAAGGCCATCCCATCTATCCAGCACCCGGCTACCCAGCAGCGCAATGGATACCAGCGGCACTAACACTACCGGCAATGCCCGGGCAATGGGGTAGAGTACGCTAACGTCCCCTCTCGCGTAGGCCCAGGCTAAGCCGCCCATGTAGAGCATTTGGCATAATCCCGAAAGCGCCAGCCAGCCCCAGAATGCACTTGGTAATGCAGTGAGTGACGGCCCAATCAACACCAGCGGCAGCATCACCGCGCCACCCGCGCCGTAAGCCAGGGTAAAAGAGGCTAACGACGGCGCATTGCGTTTGCCCAACACATTCCATCCGGCGTGCATACATACCGAGACCAGCACTAGAGCAAGCGCGGCTGGGCTCAAGGACGCTCTCCACGGCGAAGGCGGGCATTGATGGCTTCGACAACGCTGGGTAGCTCGGCAATAGTCTCAATGCAATAGTGCGGTGCTGAGGGGGCAAACTGCGCGGCCACCCGCTCGTGGGCGGCGTGGCGCTCGGCATCACTCAACGCTTGATATTGCGCATAGGTTAGCCCCAGCGCATTGCCCGAGCAGGTAAGCGCCACTGTCCACATCCCCGCGCTGCGCCCTTCAAGAATGCCCGGCGTGGTGTCGTCCACTTTAATACACGCTGCCACATCGCTGATGCCTAACGCAATCACATTGGCCAGCGCCTGAGCAGGATACGGACGGCCATTGGGCACCTCATCCGTCGCCACTACGTGATCAACTTGCAGGCCGTTATCCGCAGCCAAAGCGACGACTTTTTCCATCACCACCGCCGGGTAGCCAGAGCAGGAACCGATTTTCAGCCCCTGGGCGCGCAGCGTAGTTAAGGTGTCGAGCGCGCCGGGAATCACCGCCGAGTGGTCGGCAATTTTGGCAATCTGCAGCGGCATAAAGCGCTCATAAAGCGCCGTTACATCGTCATCAGAAGGCGCGTGGCCTACCGCCTGAACAAAGCGTTCGGCGATGTCCGGATGGTTGCACAGCGTGCGAATATGATCCCACTTACCCATACCCATGGGGCCGCGAGCTTCTTCCAGGCTAATCGCCACGCCCAGCTCAGCAAACGCTTCGACGAAGATCTGGGTAGGCGCAAAGGAGCCAAAGTCGACCAGCGTGCCTGCCCAGTCACAGATAACCGCTTGCAAGCATTGGGGAGATTGATACTGCATTAGGCGCTCCCTGATTGTGAAGATAGGCCTGGAAAAAGGCTAACGCCCATCTCGGCAAGTGTGTTTTGAATGGCGCTTAGCAGTTCCGCGATCACCGTGGTGCCTAGCTGACCAATGCAGCCGATACGAAAACTCTCCACTTCAGTCAACTTGCCGGGATAGATCAAAAACCCGCGCGCCTTTAGCGCCGCGTAGAAAGCGTTAAACTCAAACGCTGGATCGGTTGGGCTTAAGAAGGTAGTGATGATCGGCGATAGCCATTCGTCTTCTAACAGCGTGCTGAAGCCTAGCGCTCGCATGCCTTTTACCAGCGCATCACGATTGCGGGTATAGCGCGCGCAGCGCCCTGGCACACCGCCTTCTTCCCGGTGCTGGGCAAGTGCGGCCTGAAAGGCCACCACGGTGTGAGTGGGCGGCGTAAAGCGCCACTGACCAGTGCGTTCCATATACGACCACGGTCGTGCAGATCCAGGCTCAGTGAGTGGGCGCGCCCCTTGCCTGCTTCAAGCAGCGCTTTGCGAATAATCACAAAACCAATCCAGCACGCCCTCGATGCACTTGTTGGCAGAGGAAACCAGCACATCGATGGGTGTTTTCGCGAGGCTGATGGGTACGCCGCCAAAGGAACTCATCGCATCGACGATGAGCGTTTTACCATGAGCGTTCACCACCTCTGCAATCGCCTCTAACGGGTTCAAAATGCCCGAGCTGGTTTCACAGTGCACTAAAAATACCGCTGTAATATCAGGATATTGCTCCAGCAGCGCCGCCACCTCATTGGGCTGGGGTGGCAGATAGTCGCCTTTATCCAAGGTGATATAGACGCGCCCTATGGTATCCAGCAGTTGGCCAGCTCGCTTGCCGTAAGCACCATTCATCAGCACCAGTACTTTACCGTTGGGATCAGTGGCGCAAGCCAGCGCACTCTCAACAGCAAAGGTGCCGCTGCCCTGCATAGGCACGCAGGCGTACTCGTCGCTTGCTGCCTCGGCCATGGCAAGCAGCTGGGTGCGAATGCCGGCAGTCACTTGGTTAAAGTCGTCATCCCAGGAGCCCCAATCACGCATCATGGCGGCTTTGGTCGCATGGGAAGTAGTCAGCGGCCCGGGGGTTAGTAAATAGGGGTCTTTTATGTCCTTGCTCACGTTATCGGTCATTTTGGTATATACCAGATTTTTAAAACACTTTAATAGTAAGCACAGCGGCTGTCTAGGTGTCAGCTAGCACGCATGGCGCCAGCGCTGGGCGTTATTTAATAAAACATGGGTGAGTGCGGTGTGGAGCAGCTTCACCACCAGCGAGGTAAGGAAAATCAGCACCGCCATAGCCGCAGCGCTGGCGAAGTAGCCCGCTTCATCCAGGTGCAGCACCGCCACCGAGGCCAGCCGCGTGTCACTGTTATAGAGAACACAACTGCCGATACCGTGGTCATCGCATTGACGAACAGGTAAACCGATATATCCAGTACCGCGGGCAGCGACACCGGCAGCGTTACCCGGCAGAAGGTTGTCCAAAACGGTACTTTCAGTGAGGCCCCGACGGCTTCAAACTCAGGGTCGAGCTGTTTAAGCGCGGTTACCGAGGTGAGGTGACACACCGTATAAAAGTGCACCAACGTGTTGAGCACCAGAATCATCAAAGTGCCGTACAGCCAGTTAAACGGGTTGCCCGCCTGATTGAAAAAGAAGATATAGGCAAGCCCCAGCACCATGCCAGGCACCGCCATGGGCAGCATGGCCATAAAGTGCAGCCCTTGGCGCAGCGGGCGAAAGCCTTCACTCTTTTCGATTAGCCAGGCGTTAAAGAAGATCACTAACGTGCCCACCAAGGCCACGCTAAACGCTAACTTGAGCGAGTTAAACCACGCCCCCCAACCACCATCGGCCATGCCTTGGAAGGTATAATGCTCAAAGGTTATCGATAAGTTGTAGGGCCAGAACTGCACCAGCGACGCATACACCGCTGTGCCGATCACCAGCACAATGGCCCCCGCCACCGCGTAGCACAGCAGTGTAAATATCCAATCCCGCAGCGGGCTGGGGCTAGGCTGCCACGGCACGGCCCGTGCCGAGAGTTGCGCCACTTGGCGCCGCTGTATCCAGCGGTCAACGATAAACGAGAGCACCGCGGGCAGCAGCAGAATCACGCTGACTACCGCGCCCATCTGAAAGTTCTGCTGCCCTACCACTTGGCGGTAGACGTCGGTGGCCAATACGCTGAACTGACCACCGATAATTTTAGGCACGCCGAAGTCAGTAATCGCCAGGGTAAACACCACAAACAGGCAGGAAATCAGCCCGTAGCGCACGCCGGGCAAGGTAATAGTCAAAAATGTACGCCACTTAGGGGTTCCCAGCGCTTCAGCCGCTTCGTAGAGCCGCGCGTCGCTGTTGGTCAGCGCGGTGGTCAGCAGCATTAGCGCGTGGGAAATATCCAGAAACTCATGCCCATGACAATGCCGATGGGTCCATAAACCGATTGGCCGGCCAGTAAATCGCGCAGAAATCCCTGATTGCCAAACAGATAGACCAGGCTAATCGCGGGCAGCAGCGATGGCGCCAAAATGGGCAGAATCGCCAACATGCGAAACAGCCGCTTGCCCGGCATGCAGGTACGGGTAATCCCGTAGGCGCATAGAAACGCTAATCCGACCACCACACCGGTGGTCATCAACGCCACCCGCAACGAGTTGGCAATCGAATTGACCAGCGCCGGGGTTTGAAAATAGTGCGCGAAGTTAGCCAGGCCGATAAAGTCGCCGGCGCGGTCTTGCAGGCTCTTGATCAGCATGGTCACGAGTGGGAACAGCAGCCCCACCACCAGCAATGCAACGCCAGCGAGTAACGCCAACAAGCGGATCAGCGACTCTAGCGACGGCTTGGTCGCCGATTTTACAAAGCTCTCGGCGATCATTGCTGGCTGCTCCCGGCGGGATAAAGACGGGCGGCTTCGGCGGGCAGGTGAATGCCTAGAACCTGCCCCTGGTAAAGGTTTAAGTCGGTACTATCGCGGCTAGGCACATCGGCAATTAGCGTTTGGTCAACGTCCGTTAGGCGCAAAGTGACCCTCTGAAAGGGACCTAAAAACTCGATGCCGATCACCTCACCGTTCAGCGCTCCCGCTTGACGGCTAAGTGCCACTGCTTCGGGCCGAATAGCCAGTTGGGCGGCTTGACCCACTTTTAAGGTATGCGATAGGCAGGCGCAGGGCATGGTACCCAGCAGCGCTTGGTTATCGCCCTGAGCGGTCACTTCCAGGAAGTTCATGCTGCCGATAAACGAGGCCACAAAGGCGCTGGCAGGCTGATGGTAGATCTCCGCCGGGGTACCCACTTGCTCGATCACGCCGTGGTTCATCACCACGATGCGGTCGGCCATGGTCAGCGCCTCTTCCTGGTCGTGGGTCACCATGATGGTGGTCACCCCGAGGCGCGCCTGCAGGGCTTTAATCTGGCTGCGCAGGTGGCCCCGCACCCGGGCGTCCAACGCCGAAAGCGGCTCGTCCAGCAGCAGCAGGCCAGGCTCGGTGGCCAATGCCCGCGCCAGCGCCACGCGCTGTTGCTGCCCGCCGGAAAGCGCCGCCGGGTACTTGTTTTCGCTGCCCGTCAAGTTCACCAGCGCGAGCAGCTCACCCACCCGTGCTTGGATGCGTGACCGCTCTACCCGCCGGTTGCGCAACCCATAGGCCACGTTGTTGAACACCGTGAGGTTGGGAAACAGCGCATAGGACTGGAACACAATGCCGAAATCCCGCGCCTGGGTGGGCAGCGTGGAGATATCCTTGTCACGCTGAATAAGCGTGCCCGTCGTTTGCTGGGTCAGCCCTGCAATCGTGCGTAACAGGGTGGTTTTGCCGCATCCGGAGGGGCCAAAAAGCAGACAAATTCGCCCTCGTTTATGGTTAGGGAAATACCATCCAGCGCGGTAAAACTACCAAAACGCTTAGTGACTGCTTCAATGGTTAAATGGGGAGTAGTGGGAGTCATCACCGTTGGTGTGTCGGCCGCCAGCAGCGATGTCATTGTCGTGTGCATAACCTCTCCAAGCCCCGGCAAACCGGCCGGGCAACTGATCGCGGCTTATTGTTCGGTTTTACCATCGTAGCGACGCTGCCATTCGGCTAGCACGCGTTCACGATTGACGGCAGCCCACTGGAAATCGGCGTCGATCATTCGATCAGTAATATCGGAAGGGTAGTTTTCAATCGGCTGTGCCACACCTGGGTAAGCCACCACCGCATAGCCTTCGTTATACAGTTCGTTGGCTTCACGGGAGATTGCCCAATCCATCAGCGTTTGCGCGGCTTCCTGCTTGTCGGTACCGGCCACAATAGCGGCGGCTTCCATATCCCAGCCCAGCCCTTCTTCAGGGAAGATAACTTCAATAGGCGCACCCTGGGATTTCAAGCGCGCACCGCGGAAGGCAAATGACACACCCACTACGGTTTCACCGGTAGCCGCCAGGCTACAAGGGGCGGAGCCCGAATGGGTGTAACGGGCAATGTTGTTATGTAGGCGATCCATATAATCCCAACCCTGATCCTCTTCCCATAGCTGCAGCCAGCTGGCTACATCCAGGTAGCCGGTACCCGACGAGTTGGGGTTAGGCATGATCACATGGCCTTCAAACTCAGGCTGGGTAAGGTCTTCCCAAGAGGTCGGCATCGGCACGCCCTGGCGCTCGCCCTCAATGGTGTTGTAGCAAATAGCAGCGACCCAGGCGTCCATACCCACCCAAGCCGGGTCTTCACCATCACGATAGGCCACATCGACAAATTTGGGGTCGAGATTCTCAACGCCAGCGGGAGCGTAGCGCTCCAGCATGCCCTCCTCTTCCAACACCAGCAGGCTGGTAGCGGCCAGGCCCCAGATCACGTCAGCCTGGGGATTGTCTTTCTCGGCCAGCAGGCGGGCGGTAATCACGCCGGTGGAGTCGCGCACCCAGTTAATCTCGATATCCGGGTGGGCCGCGTTGAAGCGTTCAGCATATTTTTGCAGGTCGTCCGACTCAACGGCGGTATACACCGTTAATTCAGTTGCTTGGGCGTTGGAAGCAAGCGCAACAGCAGCACCTGCTAACAACGTTGAAGGGAATAAACGGCGTGGCATCATCATGATAGTCTCCCGGCTGATTGGTATAGACCAGAAGTTTGCAGGCGTTAAATGACACTGCGATGACGCTTGTTTGACCGTTTTTTTAACTGGTGATGACCGCGGCTAGGTCGTTTCCGCTAGCGCTGACCGGATAGCTCCACGCTGATACACAGCGAATCGTGCAGCCAGTGCTCTTCATCAAACTCAATAGGGCGCTGCTGGTCGTCTAAAATGGCACGGTTAATATTTAACCCGGCAGTGCCGGGTGCAACGAATAGCTCTTCGGCATCCATTGGCGAAAGCGCTTCTGAGACCATGCGAATAGAGCGATTGGCCAGGTAGTGCCCCCAGCGCTCGCGCAACAGCCCCCAAAGCGATTGCCCACTATAGATATCTAGCAACTCTGGGGCACGCTCGGGCACCACCCACAGCGACTCCACCAGCACCGCGCGGTCATCCACGTAGCGGCGGCGGCGAATATGCTGAAACGGCTGGTCATCCGGCAAATTCAGTGCCCGCGCGGCAGGCAGATGGGCACGGGTTTCCAGCTTCAATACTGCCGTGCGTGGCTGCCGCCCCTGTGCACGTACATAGTCGTTAAAGCCCGCGTCACGGGTGGGGTCGTAAACTAAACGGGCAGGAGAAATAAACCAGCCGCGCCGGTTGCTGCGGTGGATTAAGCCCTCCATTTCCAACTGTGAAAGCGCTTGGCGCAGGGTCACACGAGTGGTGGCAAAACGCTCGGCCAATGACCGCTCTGCGGGAAGCTTGCCTTCCCACAGGGCAGCATTTTGGTCGATCAAGGTACGAAGCTGTTCGGTTAACTTTAGATAGTAGGCATCAGACATGCGCCGATTTTCCTGGCAGAGCATTAGGTGACGAAGCGCTTGAGGGCGCCCGCCAGTCTAAGCGCCGCCAACCTTCAACGCTAGCCACCTCAGCGAGCACTGGATCGGGATTGACCGCTACAGGGCAATCCACGTACTGCAACAGCGGGAGGTCGTTGCGGGAGTCTGAGTAGAAAGTAGTGTGGCTAGGGGTGAACTGCTGCTCGGCCAACCACTGTTTTAAGCGCAGCACCTTACCGCCACGATAAGAAAAAATACCCTCGCTGCCGCCGGTATAGCGCGCGTCTTCATTGATGCCGTGCTCCACGCTTAGCTCTACCGCCAGCACGTGTTCAATACCCAGAGTGGTCGCTATCGGCTCGACCAGATGCCGTGACGAGGCGGAAATCAGTACCAGGGTATCGCCTGCCTGGCGGTGCGCTTCCAGACAGGCCCAAGCTTGTTCAAAAATACGCGGTTGCAGGTGCGTGGCAACAAAGCGCTCGACCTCTTTTTGCACATCTCTCACTCTGCGCCCTCGCAGCGGTGCTAGGGTCATGGCCAAATACTCTTCAAGCTTTAGCTTCCCCGCGTGATAGGCCTGGTGCATTTTCTCCGCCCGCGCCATAAACGCTTCGGCATCGCTGATCCAGCCTTGCTCTATCATCCATAAATTCCAGCGGTCGCTGCAGTCTCCGTCCAGGAGGGTGTCGTCAAGATCAAACAGGGCCAGGCGCATGGGAGCACTCCTTTCATCGCGGGTTGGCGGCGCGTAGGGTATGGTCGGGTAGACCGGGCGATTGCTCGTCCCGGCCCCCCTCAGATCCGGACGTGCGCGATTGACGCATCCGGCTCCTCAACCATCAGTTTCGCTACCAGGTAAAACGGTGAATGATCCTGGCGCACGGTAACGGGAGAATCGACAGCAGCTGCGCTGCCTTTTCCCACGAGAACCATCCCTTCTGCGAGCGCCTCCGGAGCCACTTGATCCAGATACGCCGGACCGCGTTGACGAAGCGCTGCAGAGCTTCGATGTTGTTCGTGATCCCGTAGTACGCGTAATGCCCAGTGACCTTCCGACAGAGTTGACGGTGCTGTTCTCGCAGCGGCCGGTGACGGTTGGCTCGGCACCATAGCGAGATTCGCTTGAGGCCGCGCTTGTACCGATCCTTGGCCGTTTTCTGCTTGATGATCAGGCGACCGCGTCTGGACCTGCCCCAGTAGAAGGTGAAGCCCAGGAAGTCGAAGGTCTCGGCACGCCGCTCCCGATGCGGTCGGAACCGCACCAGCCGAGTCTTGGTCGGGTGCAGAGTGAGGCCGAAGCGCGCGAAGCGCTTGGGTAGCACTTCCAGCACCTTGCGGGCATCGGCTTCATTGCTGAATGCCAGGATGGCGTCATCGGCGAACCTCACCGAGAACGCTCGTCCTCGCAGACGCGGCTTGACGTCCTTCTCAAACCACTCGTCCAGCACATAGTGGAGGTAGACATTCGCCAACAAGGGGGAAATCACCCCGCCCTGCGGGCTACCGATCTCTCCCTTCTGCCACTGCCCGGCCTCCAATACCCCGGCCTTGAGCCACTTGCCGATCAGGCGGAGGATCACCCCGTCCTTCACTCGTTGCTGCAGAAACGCTCGCAGGTGCTGATGGTCGATCGTGTCGAAGAAGGCCCTGATGTCCAGGTCGATGACCCAGGCGCCTCCCATCGACATCAGACTGTTCCTCACCGTCTCGACAGCCTGGTGTGCCGAGCGTCCCGGCCGGAAGCCGTACGAGCCGTCCAGAAAGTCATGCTCGTAGAGCGGCTCCAGCAGGGCCACCACGGCACGCTGCAGGACCTTGTCTTCGAAGGTGGGGATACCGATCGGCCGTGTGGTGCGCCCATCTCCCTTGGGGATATGGACACGCCGTACCGGCGGCGCTCGGTAGCGGCCGCTCTTGGCCGCTTCCAGCAGTCGCTGGACGTTGGCCTCGAAGCCGCGCGCGAAGTCGTCCGCCGTCTGGCCATCGATCCCGACGGCGCCATCCCGGCGCGTCATCAGGTAGGCCGTCTTCAGCCACTGGGCGTCAATGTAGTGCGCCAGTGACGTGAAGGCACGCTGCGGGAAGCGCTCTGCCAGCGCTGCTATCCGCACTTGTTTCGTGGACATGACCTCAGGTTCCTGTGCACCTGTCATGTTGCCCTCGTGCAGTTCTGATGATTGGTCGCCCCTTCCCTCCAACGGGTCCCGTCGAGTCGGTTCCCCGCCTTCTTCGGTACTATGAGCAACTCCGACTCCCGCCCTTCCCTCCGGCTGGCTCCTTATGGTCGCCTGGCCGTACCCCCTAAGTGCCTGCTGTTTGCTTCCGCTACCGTCAGGCACCACAGCACCGGACCGGGAGCTTTCGAGACAGGCAGCCCCGCGCCTGATTCATTACCTCTCAGGGGAGAAAGGCGGGCCTCCCAGGTTCCTGGGAAACCCCTGTGTGGACATGCCCTGCTCTTCGACCCCGGCGGCCCTTCCCTGCCAAGCCGTACGGCAGGATCATGTTGCCTTCCATCAATTGAAGGATGTCGGCGACCACAAAGATCAACATTTCGAGGCTCAATCACACGGCCTATCCACTCGCTGTGTACGCTTCGCAGTGGCGGTTACCCGACACCACGCAACACTCGCTACCGGCTGGTGGCTAGCCTTGGCCGGGTGGGACTTGCACCCACTGGGTTTCAATTCATCCTTTCCACCTCCTCGGTTTCCCGGATGACCAGGCTTTGCCTGGCGCACCCAAAGGTGATGACAGGACGATGACGCTAATAGAAGACGACGATGAGCAAACTAGAAGACTAAGTAGTTAACCACTGCGTCGCAAACTCATCGGCAGGCAGCGGGCGGCCAAACCAGTACCCTTGTGCCTCATTGCAACCCATTGCGGCAAGCAAATTCGCTTGGTCGCGCGTTTCAACGCCTTCCGCCACGGTTTTCATCTCTAGCGCTTTTGCCATGGCGATGATGGCCTGAACAATGGTGCGGTCATTTTTGTTTTCGAGCATTTCACGCACAAAGGAAATATCAATTTTCAGTGCGTCGGCAGCGAAGCGCCGTAGGTAGGAAAGCGAAGATAGCCGGTGCCGAAATCATCGATAGAGAGAGCATAGCCCGCTTGTCGCATGGCGTGGGTGATCTCAACGGCCTGATCTGGGTCGCGCATAAAATCACTTTCAGTGAGCTCCAGGGCGATAGCGCTCGACGAAACGCCGGCGGTGAGTTGCGCAATGTGGTGGGTAAGCTCAGGATCGGCAAACTGTTGGGCGGAAATATTGATCGATAGCCTCCCTGGCAGCCCACCCTCAGGCTGTTCACGCCATGCCAGTAGCTGCCTTGCGGACTCTTCCAGCACCCAGTCTCCCAAGGCACGAATCAAACCACGCTCTTCAGCCAGGGGAATAAACTCGCCGGGGCTCACCCAGCCCCACTCGGCATCGTGCCAGCGGCACAGGGCTTCTGCACCGGTCAACTGACCATTGGTAAGGTTCACCTGGGGCTGAAAGTAGAGTTCTAACTTGTGTTCAGTAATTGCCGCGCTGAGTCGCTCGGTCATCTGTTGGCGTCGATGTAGCGCGTGGCGCATCGTTTGGGAGTAGGGGCAGATACTATTTTCGCGCCGCTTGGCGTGGTGGAGAGCAATGCTGGCAGCGTTAAATAGTTCGCCCGCCTCGCTCACATGCTGCGGATAATGAGCAAAACCGATGCTGACATCGAGGTGAAAGACACGCCGCTCCAGATGAAGCGGCGGCTTAACCACTAAGCGTAGCTGCTCCACAAGGCTGCCAATGTCACGAGGGGTGGTATCGGCCACCAGCAGGGCAAATTCATCCCCTGACAAACGCGCCAACGAGCCGTATGAGTGGCTGATCTTCGCTAAACGATCAGCCACTGTCACCAGCAGTTGATCGCCCACTTGGTGACCGTGCAGATCGTTGACCTCTTTAAAACGGCGGATATCCAATAACAGCAGTGAAAGCCCATGCTCGCCTTGCTGGGCTTCTTGCCACATTTGCGCTAGCAACTCCATAAAACGGACGCGGTTAGGTAAACCGGTGGTACTGTCGGTATAGGCTAACTGGTGCATGTGCCGATGGTCGCGCCGACGCTCAAGCTCTGCTGCAGCACCGGTCGAAAGAATTTGCAGCACAGAAGTGGCGAACGCATTGGTGGTCAGCGGCTGTCGATAAAATACCATCATCACGCCAATGGCCTCGCCGTTGGCATTATCCAAACGCCGCCCAATCCATGCTCTTGTGGGTAGCAGTGTGCCTGGTAATAACAGCGGCGAACCATCATGCATGACTGCTTCACGCTCCAACACTACCTGCTCGCTGGGCGAGCCTCGCAGCGCAAAGGTGTGCTGTTCTCGCTGAGCCCCATCAACCACCATGCTGACAGTCGTCGCCTGCCCATAGACATTTTCATCGCCCTGGGGTGAAGTATGCAGCAACGCAATAAAGCCTGCATCGGCTTCCAGCACCTTGACCAAGGTCACAATCAACTGCTGAAAATAACCATCCCCGACTTGGGTCGTGACCGTAGAAGCCACTTGAACCACGGCGTTTTGCACCCGCTGCGACTCTTGCTGGTCGGTCACATCCGAGATAAACCCTTCCAAGCATACGATTTCGCCCGCCTCATCTATGACGGCCTGGCCTTGCTCCCACATCCACCGATAACCACCGTCGCGATGGCGCAGCTGGTAGATCACACGGTAAGGGCATCTGTTGGCAATGGCAGACTGTACCTCATGGAAGACCTTGTCCTGGTCATCAGGATGAATCAGGGCAGCAAAACTGATCAGCCGATTACCCTGTAATTCGTCAGGCCGGTACCCGGTCAGCGTTTCGGCCCCTTGGCTCACCAGTTGCATAGTCCAATTGCGGTCATTCAGGCAGCGATAGGCCATGCCCGGCAGATGGTTGAGCAGCGTATCCAAACGGCGCTCGCTTTCCCGCGCGACCTCTTCGCTCTTTCTTAATGCCTGCTCTGCTTTTTGTCGGCACAGCTCTGCACCCGCCTGGGCGGCGGCGATTTGCAATATCTCATTGGCTAGATCGTCCAACTGCATGGGGGCGTTTTTGAGTACCGCTAACAAACCAACTAGCGAACCATCCGCCGCATAGAGCGCCCGCCCCAAATAACTCTCGGCACCCAGTTCACAAAGCAGTTTATCGTCAGGAAAGCGTGACTGAACATCATGGTCATAAAGGCAGATTTCGCGTCCTAACACAGTCTCGCAAGGGGTACCGGTCAGCGTGTAAGTAACATTGCTCAGCAAGTTGCCATTTGACCAAACGGCCAACGTCTCAGCCCGATGCAATTGAGTTACATCGGCGACTAACACATGATCAACGCCTAGTATCGTCGCTAAACGTTCCACCAACGTTGCATAAAAACGCGGGCTCCCACTGTGCCCTACGCCTTCTGCCAATTGGCGGAATATATCGGCCGCGTCGTTCTTTGTGTGCATTGTTGCACTCACTTTTTTTAATTCTGAAGCGGCTTGGGCGCCTGCCACTAACCTCATAAAGTATATATAGCGGCCTACAAAGCACAAACCGCTCTTTTCCAACTATAACAACGTCAACAGTAGCTGGATATATGGTAAAATTAGGTATCGCCTCATAATGGCTGGCGGCTACGCTACAAAGTGCGCAGGAGATAACGTGACTAATACATCGACCAAGGATGAAGCACTGTATGGAATGCTAACTGAAGCACTGCCTGGTTTTCTGATCAGCGATTTCCTCAAGTGCCAACGCTTACCTTCGCTTCCCTCAATCGCATTACGCATCCTCAGATTAACGCAATCGTCAAAAGCGACTATCAACGATGTTGCAGACACCATTGAACACGATCCAGCATTGACCACTCGGTTAATATCTCTCGCCAATAGCGTCCACCACACCCGCTCCGCCAATCCGACACAAACATGCCTGGAGGCTATCCAGCGACTAGGGCTAGATGCAACGTTAACGGTCGTGTTGAGCTTTAACCTTTTTCAGCACCCCAGTAAAGGGCCGCAGCATACTCATATTTGGCGACGGTCTATCATGTCTGCGCTGATAGCGCGCCAACTTGCTGAACAAGCGTGCCCTAAACAGGCAGGTAATGCGTTTACAGCAGCGCTGCTACAGGATATTGGCATATTGGCACTGAGTGCGACTTACCCCGAGCAAGCAGACGAACTCTATAGTGATAGTGCTATCTCCCATACCCAGCTTATTGAGGAGGAGCAGCGTTACTTTGGTGGTGACCACACCGTTATTGGAGCATGGCTGGCAGCCAAATGGGGGCTCCCATCGGCGATGGTCAACACCATACGTTTTAGTCACGCCTGCTATCAAAGCGATAGCTTAATGGATATGTGTGTTCGTCTATCCGGCCCCACGGCGGATGCCTGCCTATCAAAAGCTCCTGAAGAACAGCTGGCCGCCCTGATAGCCGATATAAGCACGACAGCGGATGTGCCCTCTCTCTCATTTAAAAGCGTTCTACAAGAAGTTCAGCCCAAAATGGAGTTGATCGCTAAAACGCTGATGATTGACACCCCCGCGGCTATTGATCCCAAAGAGCTGCTTGAAAATGCTCAGCAGCTCTTGCTAAATCATACGCTTATACTCAATAGCCGTAGAGAAGCCCAACACAAAGCATTAACGATGTTGCGTAAAGGGTACAGCGACCCGGATGGATTCAACAAAAACATTGCTTTCAAAAAACTTAACCCCCAATCCCGCGCTAAATCTTAAACCTCTGGCCAGAACATGCATGCCATCAGGCGTTCCGGCCAGGGCGTTTTCTCTACTTCATGCTTAACCGTCTTTCTTTTATAAGCACCTCACCGAGTCATTGCCTCAGGTAGATAGAGAGCGATACCCGGAAAGATGTGCATTAAGGCAATCGCCAACAGCATGAGAAGAAAGAACGGCAGCGTGGCTTTGGTAATGGTCAGAATATCTTTACCGGTTAGCCCCTGAATCACGAACAGGTTGAAGCCCACCGGGGGTAATCTGGGACATCTCGACCACCACGACCAGATAAATACCGAACCAGATCAGGTCGAACCCAGCGGCGCTCACCAGCGGCATGATAATCGCGGTGACTAGCAGGATCAGCGAGATACCGTCGAGAAAACAGCCCATCACCAGCAGCAGCAAGGTAAGCGCAATCAGCAGCATGGTAGGTGAAAGCCCCATCTCACCAATCGCCTGCGCCAGCTTCATGGGCACCTGGGTAAAGCCCATGGCCGAGGTTAAAAACGACGCACCGGCAATAATAAAAGCGATCATGCAGGCGGTACGCACGGCGGCAAACAGCGAGCTTTTAAAAATGTCGCGATCAAAGTGACCGTTAAAGCGCGCAATCACGATTGACAATACCACACCGACTGCCGCGGCCTCAGTAGGCGACGCTAACCCGCCATAGATCGAAAAGATAATCCCGCCGATCAACAGCAGAATAGGTACCAGCGACCAGGTATTGCGCAGCTTTTCAGCAAAGCTCATACCGGATTCATCTTCGCCGGTAAGCCCTTCACGGTTGCCCTTGAGCAACGCCCACAAAATGAGGTAGCTCATAAACATGGCCAGGATCATCAGTCCCGGGCCAATACCGGCCATAAACAGCCTGGAGATCGACTGTTCGGTGACCACACCGTAAACGATGAGCACAATGGAGGGTGGAATCAAAAGTCCCAAAGTGGAGGCGCTGGCCAAGGTGCCAATCGCCATATTGCTGTCGTAACCCCGCCGCTCGAGCTCTGGCAGGGTCATTTTACCCACCGTGGCACAGGTGGCCGCCGAAGAGCCGCACACCGCCGCAAACATGCCGCTACCAATAATATTGGTATGCAGTAAACGTCCCGGCAGGCGGTTCAGCCAGGGCGACAGGCCACGAAACATATTGTCCGCAAGCCCAGAGCGAAACAGAATTTCCCCCATCCAGATAAACATCGGTAGCGCGGTGAGATCCCAACCGTAGCTGGCGCCCCAAAAATCGGAGGCTAAAATAGCGCCCGGCGAGAAAGAGCTGAAGAACTCTAGCGCTATCCAGGCAGTGCCGATTAGCGCAAAGGCGATCCACACCCCGCTCCCTAGCAGAACCACGAGGGTGAAAATGGTGGCGAGACTTAGTAGCAGCACAAGGATCTCTCCAATTTAAACGGCAGAAGCAGTGTTAACAGTGGTCCCGTTAACCGCTGCGTACTCAACACAGACGACGTACTCAACCAAGACATAGCTATCGTCACCATTTAGTGGCCCTCGCTTTCATCTGGGGCAGTCGCTTCACGAAAACTCGCAGGATCGCGAATGGCAATCCGTAGCGCCATAAACAGGGCTTCAGCCAGCGCCAAACAGAGCAGCCCTACGCTGGTCGCGAGCACAAGCTGGGGGATCCAGAGCGGAATCGACACAAAGCCTGAAGAGACATCGTTGTATTGCACGCTCTCCCTCGCCAACCCAATGAGGCCGTAACTGAGCATTAAGCTGATCGCCAGGGCGATGATGAGGCAAAACACTTCAAACCACACACGAATTGCCGGTGGTAGCCGGGTAATCAACAGCGTCACACGAATATGGGCGTGATGCACAAAGGTGTATGCCAACCCCAGAAAGGTCGCCCCACCAATAGATAAGAAGCGATTTCCGAAACGCCGGTAATACTGATGCCCAGGCGGCTCAGCCCCACGAGCACCAGCAGGGCGTCTACCAGGCGGAAGGTCACCTGAAGCGCTATCAGCGTGCAAATGGCAACCATGCAGGCCGCCGCACCCCAAGCACCCAGGCGATAGAGCTTGTCGAATTTAAACGTCATGTTCGCAGCCTCACGAAGCACGCGGGAAAACGTACTTATAAAACGTACTTAGGAAAAGCGCGTAGCAAAAGCAGGGGCAGCGCCAAAATCACCGCCCCTGCGGAAACCATCACGATAGAGCCTAGTTAAAAAGTATTTAGCTTAAACCGTGTTTAGGCTAAATAGCGCTTAGCTGTCGCGCTGCTCGCGATAGGATTCCAGTGCCTGTTTGGCTTCGTCGTCAGCACGCGACTGCCAATCTTCAAACAGTTTGTCACCGGCTGCCTGGAGTGCCTCTGAAACAGCTTCGTTAGGCTCTGAAACAGAGATACCGTTCTCTTGCAGAGCTTCTAAGCTCGCCTGATTATCTTCGCGGCTCATCTCCCAACCACGTTTTTCAGCCTCAGCGGCGGCTTCCATCAGAGCGTCCTGAGTCGCTTCATCCAGGCCATCAAAACTACGTTGGCTAATGAAGACGATATTTTTTGGCAGCCATAGGTTAGCGTCGGTGTAATCAGTCACGTAATCCCACGCCGCCATGGAGTTACCGGTAGAGCTTGAGGTGATCATGGCATCCACCCGGCCAGTGCTAAACGCAGTGGGTATATCAGACTCTTCGGTCTCGGTGGGGCTACCGCCAAGGTTATCGACAAAGCGCTGGGTATTGATGTTAGGTGCACGAACGCGCAAGCCTTCAAACTGCTCAGGGTCAGTAAGAGGTTCAGAGGTATAGATACCTTGCGCAGGCCAAGCGACGGCGTAGAGCGGAATCAACCCTTCATAGGCAAACAGCTCGGTGATCATCGGCTTGGTGGCTTCCCACAGCGCGTAGGCGTCGTCATAGCTGCCGGCCACACCAGGCAGTGTATCCACTTCGAAAATGGGATCATCGTTGGAAAGAACGGAGAGGAATACTTCACCCGCATCAATCGTGCCACGGCGAACCGACGGCTTGATTTCACCATGCGATACCAACGAGCCGCCGCTATGTACGGTAATGGTTAACTCGCCATCGGTAGCTTCGGCCACGTCCTCAGCGAACTGCTTGTTGTTTTGGGTATGAAAGCTGGCATCACCGTAAGGCGTGGCCATGGTCCATTCCGCGGCATGAGCCGTCACCGTTAAACCGCAGGCGGTCGCCAGGAGCAATGAAGTCGTTATTGTCTTGCGCATCATAAGAACCCTCTTATTTCTATTAATAGTATGGTGCTAATAGTGTGTTGCTTCGGTGGTACCAGAGGAGGCACTGGCAGTAACCCAGCGCCCGGAGAAAAGTGTTGTTGTCATATCGGCACGGCGCGCCTGAGCATAGCTGCAGGCACACTGCTGAGCCAATCGGGCAACGCCACGACAAAAGCGCGGGTGGTTAGCGTTGCGCCATATCACATCATAGTGCATGGCCGGTAACGGCACCGGTAGCGAGAGACGGTAGAGCTCCCCTCGCTGCCACTCATCCAGCACAGTGGCGACAGGCAGCGCGCCAATCCCCAACCCTTCGGTGGTCATTCGTACAATGGTCATTAGTGTGCTGACGCTATGGATACGAGGATTAGCGATTCCCTGCTCTGCCAAATAACTCACTAACTCTGCATAGGGACGAGCCTGCTTACCAAATGAAATAAACGGCAACTGCTTGCCCCAAGTGTCGGCACTTTCGCCCAGTTGCTTGACGTGCCGCGGAGAGACAAACATGCCCATTTCATAAGGGCTCAAGGACTCGTACTCGATCTGCTTTTGCGGTGAATAGCCATTCATCGCCAATACAATATCCAGTTCGTTGCCCAGTAGCCGCTCATTGAGCACCGGCGAGTAATCGACCGTCAGTTCAATGGTCAAACGCGGATACCGCTCGGTTAAACGGCGCATAAATTCGGGAAACCAGCTATGGGCGATGGTTTCAATCGTGCCGAGCCGCAATGGTGCAGAAAACGCCTCTTCGTCATCGAAAAGCTTCATCGCTTCATCACGCTGGTGCAGCATCCGCTCAGCGTGCACAAAGAACTCGCGGCCCCGCATAGTAGGCTGAATAGGCCTGGCGGCACGCTCCAGCAGCAACTCTCCTACCGTGGTTTCCAAGCGTGAAATACGCTCAGAAACAGAGGGCTGAGTAAGGTGCAGGCGGGTCGCCGCCTTACGGAAGGAGCCGAGCCTCACTGCCCATACGAACGCCTCAAGTTCTTTAAAATCGAGCATAGTGACTCGCCTACAAATATGACTTACTGGAGTAAAAACACTGCTGTGCTGATACGCAAAGAGACCGGCGGAGTGCTACGGCTCATGACGACCTGATAGCTACGCAACTTGACCACCACTACGCAACTTCAAGACCACTATGCAACTTTAAGGCCACTCCCAGCAGCGCTATCTCACCAACGTTATTATCACGCCCCGCTCCTAATGTGATAAGCGTATCGTGCCCAAGCGTCAACCCTTTTTCCAATAAATAACAATATGATAGAAGCACCCGATAGTTAGTATCGTCAAAAACGATTGGCACTGGGCAAGCCATGTTCATATATTGGTGGTGGACTACAATTCAGCGCTAACCAATCAAGCGCACCCACTGCATCGACATAGGAGTCGCTATGGCCATCCCCCTGCTTAATTGCGATATGGGCGAAAGTTTCGGCAACTGGCACCTCGGCCTGGATGCCGATGCGATGCCTTTCGTCGACTGCGCCAACATCGCCTGCGGCTTCCATGCCTCCGACCCCCATGTCATGCGCCGCACCGTCAAACTAGCGGTTCAAAATGGCGTCCGCATTGGCGCGCACCCGGGTTATCCGGATTTGATGGGCTTTGGTCGCCGCTCAATGGCCTGCTCGCCGGAAGAAGCGGAAGATATGGTGCTCTACCAAGTGGGGGCTTTGGCGGGCATCTGCCAAGCGGAAGGCACCCAACTGAGCTACATCAAACCTCATGGTGCGCTGTACAACGATATGGCCGCCAACTCGGCGCTGCTCGAAGGCGTCATGCGCGCAGTACGTGCTTATGATGCCAGCCTGCCGTTAATGATTATGTCCACCGCCGACCCCGAACCACATCGCGAGCTGGCCGCCCAAATAGGCATTACCCTCTGGTTCGAGACCTTTGCCGACCGCGCTTATGATGGCAACGGCCACTTGGCCTCACGTCGCCTGCCTAACGCTGTGCACCACGACCAAAACACTATCGTCAATCAAGCGGTAATGCTGGCCAAAGGCGAGCCGCTCACCGCGCTTGATGGAACACCGCTGCACCTAGCCTGCGATACGCTCTGCGTTCACGGCGATAACCCCGAGTCAGTGGCCGCCGTGCGCGCTATTCGCGAGGCCTTTCAGGCGCTGGAGCAGGCGTGAAACCCATTAGTGAAAGAAGAGTTGAAACTGCCGCGATGGACGCCCTGATGGTGCGATTGTTCGACACCATCGATGAGGCCAATATGGCCTGGGTCATCGCTGCCGACCAAAAGTTGCGTAGCACCTTTGGTTCAGCGTTAATTGATCTAGTGCCCTCTTACACCACGCTGTTGCTGCATTACGACTGCCAGCAGTTAACCCATAGCGAGGCGATTCAACTTATTCACAAGGCGCTTTCTGGTCTTACCCCTGTGGATACTCAAGCCGGTGAGCTGCACGATATCCCGGTGTGGTACAACGAAAGCGTGGGCCCCGAGTTACCCATGGTCGCCAAACGCGCAGGCTTAAGCATTGATGACTTGATAGCGCAGCACTGCAACCACGACTACTGCGTGTTCGCGCTGGGGTTTGCCCCCGGCTACGGTTTTATGGGTTTGGTAGACGAATCTCTCGCTACGCCGCGCTTGAAAACGCCGCGCCGTAAAGTCGCAGCAGGTAGCGTGGGGATTGCCGATCGTCAAACCGCGATCTACCCACTGCTCTCGCCGGGCGGCTGGAATATTCTAGGGCGCACCAACGTGCCGCTATTCGAGCATGCCAAACGTGGCGATCCACTGTTTCGCCCCGGCGACAAGGTGCGCTTTAGAGCGATCTCCCGGGAAGAGTTTGAAGCAGATGGTGGCGATACCACGCCCATGGAGGAGCGCCCATGAATGAAGCACACAAGGGCTGGTGGTTAAGCAAGCGGGACCACTAACGCTGATTCAAGATGCCGGACGATTTGGCGTCGGCCACTTAGGCGTTACTCAGGGCGGCGCTGCCGACTGGATCTCTTTTCGCTGGGCTAACTGGCTGCTGGGCAACGCTTTAAACAGCGCTGCGCTGGAAATCGTCATGGGCGGCGGCTTGAGCTTTGAAACCGAACGCGAAGTGCGTCTGGCGTTGACCGGCGCCGATCTAGACGCCCAGTTGGATGGCAAACCGCTTGCACCCAATACCAGTTTCAAGCTACTGCCGGGCCAGCGCCTGGTATTTCGCCAACCGCGCCAGGGTTTGCGCGCCTATCTCGCCTTTCCCGGCGGGCTAAATGCGCCAGAAGTGCTGGGCAGCCGCGCCTGCACTGCCCGCGAGCAATTGGGGGGCTTACATGAAGATGGCAAACCGATAAACGTGGGCGACCGGTTAACCTGGAAAGGCACCGCTCCGGCAGTGCGGCGCATTCCTGAAAGCCAGGGCCCGCGCATGCCTGCGTCTGGCTGCCGCTTACCCATCGTGCTCGGCTCGCAAATCGCCTCCTTCAGTGGCCATGCACTTTTCCAGGCGTTCAACCAACCCTGGACAGTGGATAATCGCGCCGACCGGATGGGCGTACGCCTCACCGGCCCAGCCCTACACGGCTCACTCAAGGGCATTATTTCCGAAGGCATTCCGCTGGGAGCAGTTCAAGTACCGCCGGACGGCCAGCCTATCGTGCTGATGAACGACCGCCAAACCATTGGCGGCTACCCGCGCCTAGGCGCTCTCACCCCCATCGCCTGCGCTACGCTGGCCCAGTGTTTGCCCGGCACCCAGGTTTGGCTAACGCCCGTTAGCGCCAGCCAGGCGCAAGATGATTACCGACATCAGCTAACGGTTTGGCGCTAAATTAAAAAAAGCCCCGAACCAGGGGCTTTATCAGTATCTCTTGTCTCAAGCGCGTTAGTTTCTAGCCATCTGCAGCTCTTTAACGACGATATCGCCATCAATGACGATGGGCTCATCGTCCAGGAAGAGCGAGCAGTTGCGCATGGGAATATCCAAATGGCAGGCGGTATCGTTAGACCCGCCCAGCTCACTGTTCGGGCCGGTGGAGAACATGACGTTGCCATAGAAGCTGCGCGGTTCCATCCCCATGCCGCCTGGGAACTCCCCTGGCACCATGCGGTGCCATTTGGCGTTCGGGTTCATGCCCCAGCCCACGTGGCTCATGCCCATGCCGCGCGGGTCGTTAAAGCTATCCATATAGGATTTCACTAGCTCCGCATCCAGCCCACCGCGTATGTCGGTAATCCAGCCCTTTTCAATGGTGTAGGTAATGGGCTCTCTGACATACATGTTCTGGGGGAGCAGAATATCGCCCGGCGCCACCACGATGGTGCCATCAACGCCATCGTCATCACCGCCAGTAAAGACAAAGCCAGAGGGCCAGTGATCCCAACGCCCCGGTTCGTCGGTACAGGCATACTCAGCAACCGTCTCATAAGTATTCAGTTGGTAGGTGACATCCGTGCCGTAGGGCGAGGTGATGCGCATCACTTTGGCTTTTTCCAGCAGCGCGGCGGCCAGTTCGACCTTTTCCCTTAGCTCCTTGGTGGGCAACATTCTGGCCAGCAGTTCTGGCGGTTCAACCGCCGTCAATATACGCGTACCCGCGGCTTGGATCGCCATTTGCTCGGGAGAGAACAGCAGGAAAATACAATCGATCAACATGTCGCAGTTTTTAAGCGCTTCCACCGCATCGGGCATGCTTGCAAGCCCCGTTGCTCCCACGGCCCAGCCACCAGTAGGTAACGGCGCGGGTAACCGCATGTGGTACATATTGGCGCCTAAACGCTGCCCCGCCGCCATAAAGGCATCCGCATAATCAAGGCGTTCGCTGCCCTGGGTCAGTACGACGAGTTTTTCGCCTTCATGTACGCCGGACATTTTTAGCTGATGGAGGCAAATTTCGGCAAAGCTTGCGTGATCCATAAAGTCTCCTAACTCCCCAGGCGAAAGCACAGCTGTAACGTACCGGGAAGTGTTAGCTGAGAGCGCTCGTGCTCGCCTTTGGGCACACCAAGCGCTCTATGGTGTTATCGGGTCAAAGCTGAACGTCAATTAGGCAGCCGCCTCTTTCGTCGCTTGATCGGTGGTAGTACTGCGCTTTTTGCTCAGCTCTTCAGAGATAGCCGCAAAGAAAGCATCCGTGGTGGCTTGATGAGGCTTGGTGGCTAAACTAACGCCAACAAACAGCACACTCGCGACCACAATGCCCCAAACGCCAGCGGGCAGGCCCAGCAGTGAATTGCCAGTGGCATACATCAGCAGTACAAAGGCGCTGGTACCCACCACGCTTACCAGTGCACCGACGCCAGTACCGCGCTTCCAATAGAAGGCACCGATAAGGGCGGGCACCATGGCAACCAGCCCCGAAGAGGCCGCCACCGACAGCACCGCAATAAGGTCAAGCTGCAGCTCGGCAAAGGCCAGCGCCATCAGTGCAATCACCGGCACCACGAACTTGCCCACCAGCAGTTGGCGCTTTTCACTGACGTTCGGTTTAACGTTCGCATAGACGTCGCGGGAAACCATGGACGCCAGGGTCAGCATGATCGAATCGATAGTAGAGACCGCGGCCGCCATGATGCCGATCATCACGATCACCCCTAATACTGGCGGAACAAACTCCGAGGCCAGCAGCGTGGGCGTGGCTAAATCTGCACTTGCAAGACTTGGGAAAGCAGCTAAGGCAGAGAAACCCCACAGTACGGAGACCATGGTGTAGATAAAACCAAACACCAGAAAGCCAATCAGCATGTGGCGCATGGAGCGCAGCGAGGAGGGCATAAACAGGCGTTGACTGACCTGTGGGTTGGAGATACTAAAGAAGAACCAGGGAATGGTGAGCCCCAGGAAAGTGACAAAGCTGAACAGGCCAGGGCCAGGCACCGTGAGTGACTGCGGATGTTCCGTTGCCAGCGTATCGAATAGTGCGCCGAAACCACCCAAGCCCTGGATCACCAGGAAGGCCACCAGGGTTGAGGCAACAATCATCATGATGGCCTGGAGCGAGTCGGTCCACATCACCGAACGAATCCCCGCGATATAGGAGAAGAAGATGGCGATCACCGTGGCCAGCACCACCCCGGTAGTAAAGGTAATCGCGCCATCAGTAATCCCCTGCAACAGGTAACCGACACCCGCGAGCTGAACGGCCGAGTAGGGAATCAGGAAGATACAACTGGCAATCGAGACAGCCATGGCCACATGTTTGCTGTTGTAGCGGTGGCCCAGCATCTCGCTGGGCGTCACATAGCCGAACTTCTTGCCGACTGCCCAGAATTTGGGACCGAAAACAGCCACCAGAGAGACACCGGCGAAATAGATGATTTCAAAACCGAGCGCGCCAACGCCGCCGGCATAGGTAAGACCTGCCAAGCCCACCATCATAAAGGCACTGTAGGTAGTGGCACTGTAGCTCAGCGCCGAGACAAAGCCGTTCATTTGTCGGTTACCCAGGAAGTATCCCGACATACTTTCGGAAGGGCCTTGGCGAGACATAATCGCAATGCCAATAGCGATTAATAAGTAGATGGCAATGGACCACCAGATAAGTGACTCAGTCATTGCTGTGCTCCTCAAAATCTTTAGTGATAAACACATTCAGCGCAATGATGGCCAACCCTGCCAACATCCAGAACAGGAAGCTGCCGTACCAAAGCGCGACACCGCTCAAGAGGGTATAAGGCACCAGGTAGCTCAGCAGGACCACTGCCCATACTAGCCATATCCATTTACTGCGTTTCATAATCCACCTCGTTTTATTACGTCAGGGAGAAGAGTGAGTGTTGTTGTGGTGAGGCTGGCGTATATCTGCGATACGTTGTTTTACTTTTTGCCAAGGCGCTTTCTCTGGGGCAAAACGCGCTCGGAGATAGGTCGTCAAATCAGCGACCTGGGTATTACTAAAGCTGTCGGCAAAGCCTGGCATGCTACCAATACCGGGAACGTGTTCGGCGTGGACACCCCCAAAATTGACTGAATAACGTTATCGGGATGATCGCTGTGTAAATTGGTATTCAGCGCCAGATTAGTGCCCGCCCTCGAAAAGGTAGGAACGCCAGAATCGACATGGCACGCCGCACAGGCGCCCTCGAAGAGCCGCTCCCCTGCCTCCATTTCTGTTGAGCTAACAGCTGCACTGGTCACGCGCTGCGTAGCGTCTGCCACGGCCGCATCGCTATTACTTGTGGGCGCCTGCATCTGGGCGGCCACATAGTGGGCAATAGCCCGCACATCGTATTCAGGCAGCTCAGCCAGCCCCGCTACCACCGGGGCCATAGGGCCAGAGGCAACGCCGTGAAGCTCAGATTCACCGTGGCGCAGATAGTCGTAAAGCGATGTTTCACTCCACGGGATGGGCGCACGCGACAGCGTATTAAGCGGTGGTGCTTCCCAACCATCTACAAAGGCACCGGCAAAGTACGCCTCGCCGCTTTTCTCAGCGCCCATGGCATTGCGGGGACTATGGCAAGCGCTGCAGTGGCCTAATCCTTCGGCAAGGTAGGCGCCCCGGTTATACAGTTCGCTCTGCATGGGGTCTGGCTGGAACGGCTTGGGATCGTGATAAAGCGCGTTCCAGCCCGCCATTAAGGCGCGCACACTGAAGGGGAAAGAGAGTTCATTCGATGGCTTTTCAGCGGCGACGGCTGGCTGGGCCATTAAGTAGGCGTAAAGCGCCTGTAAATCGGCATCACTGGTCTTAGCAAACGCCGTATAGGGGAACGCGGGATAAAGGTGGCTGCCATCACGGCTAATGCCGTGGCGCATGGCGCGCTCAAAGGCTGCGTAAGACCACTGACCAATCCCCGTCGCCTCATCCGGTGTAATGTTAGTGCTGTAGAGCGTCCCGAAAGGTGTCTCAAACCCACGCCCACCGGCATTGGTCACGCCACCTTCGGTGGTATGACACGCCGCGCAGTCACCTGCAGCCGCAACGAGTCGCCCGCGCTCAATGGTCTCGGCAGAATAGAGATTGGCGGCTGGCCGAGAGACAGGCGCAATGGCCCCTTTCCACGGCCATGCCATGGCCGCAGTGCCCGCAATGGTGGTAAACGCTGCGGCGGCTAACCAGCGCCGTTTCGTTGACCGCGGCGGTTTCAATTTAGATGGGCTCCCTGCCTCCTCGGTGGACGAAGCTTCGAGTGCCTGGCGCACGCGCTTGGCGGTAAACGGTGGTTGGCGAAAACGCAGGCCGGTGGCATCAAAAAGCGCATTGGCTATTACCGCAACACCCGGCGATAGCTCCGCACCGGTTAATACGTCTTCACCGACGGTTTGATTAACACCTTCCTCAACAGGGCTCGGCGAAGAAGGGGTGGTTGGTAATCCTGCTGAATATTCACTTTTAGTCAGTGTACGACTGCCGTCACCCCACTCGTCGAAACTGGGTGCCTGCCCCAAAAGGGGGCGCGCTTCACCCAAGACCCGGGCCTGTAGCGTTTGCTGAAGGCGATCAGTATCCACATCAGAGCCGACGTCCTGACCAACGACCAAACGGGTAAGCTGAACATCGCCGGTAACGCGATTGACCTCCACATCGGCAATCCAGGCAGAGCGCACTCCCGATTCCACGCGTTGTTCACGGTCAGGTAGTTGAGAGTAGGCAAAACCCCGCCCGCGCAATAGATCCTGGGGTAAAGAGTCCGCTGATGGATTGAACGCCCTTTGCCACTCGGCCCGTTTAGCAACGGACTCAATCAGCTCAATACCACGCGCATCGTCAAGATGTCGAAGTCGCAGCGCGACAGGGTCTTGGTCACTCTCGCGGGCAACCTCATCTAAAAAAGATTCTCGAGCGAACGTCTGCTGTATACCCATCAAGGTGGAATTGGTGGAGAGCGAGTCTGGCTGGGAGCGTGCGGCAAGGTATTGGTCGCGAAATACATAGGGCGAGAACGGCGTTGTGTCTTGCTCGCCGGTGGAGGCCTCAGCGCTAGACGGTGTTATCGCGGCCCTACCACTTAACAACAACCCTACGGCAGCCACCTCACCAGTGAGATTGGCCTGCTGATAGTGATAACGGGCTATCTCACCACTACTGGCAATATCCGCGTTTAAGGTAATTCGCTGCGCTTGGCCCAATGCCTGAACATCTTTGGCGTAGCGGGCATCAAGCCAGACGGCTACCGGGCCGCCCACAGCCCGCGACATCAACGCCGCATCCACGGCGGCATCGTCACCGCAATGGCGACCCAGCCCTGAGGCCTGATTTGATGCGTGTTTACCATCGGCGCTATAAAGCTCAATCTGGCTAATATTCAGCGCGGTTAACCGGCTTAGATCCTGTTTAAGCGCCGCTGGGGTGACGGTTTTCCCCCACACACTCAATTGTTGGTCGCAACAATCGGCAATTACCCAGCTGGGGTGACTGCCCCAGCGCATGCGACTCGGCCAGCCATACCCGTGGTTCGAATGCATGTACGACTGGCTAGGCATAACAAGAGGCGATTCAGAGGGCGCTTGATCGCTTTCAGGCACTTGTTCGGGCGTCTGGTGAACGGCCTGCCACTCAACCTTCAGTTGTTTAGCGGCATCGGTCGCCAAGGCCAAACTATCGGCAACCACCCCCACAAAATTCCCTTCCACACGACTTCAATAGATCCAGATAGTGAGGCAATGCGGCTGCTATCGACGCCAACTAAGCGATCACTCTCAAAACGCTCACCATTCCACCGGTAGTAAGGTGGACGCACGACGACACCAAAACGTGCCTGCGCTAGCAGCGCGGGGATGCCGGCCTGTTTTTGCTGGCCATGGAGCATCGACCCTTCACTCATGAGAAGCCTCCTGCAACGCGGCCGCGTTAATGACCACGGCACGCTCCGCTGCCTGGAGAATTTCAACATGGGTGCCACATCGGCAGAGGTTATGCTCTAAAGCGGTGCGAATCTGCTGCGTAGAGGGTTGGGTATTATGATTTAGCAGCGCACGAATAGTGATGATCATGCCGTTCAAACAGTAGCCACACTGGGCTGCCTGAGCATCGATAAAGGCTTGTTGTACAGGGTCAAGCTCACCGCCCTGGGAAAGACCATCAAGGGTGGTTACCTCATGGCCAACGGCAGCGGACACGGGCAGCACGCAGGTGCGTGCTGCCATGCCATCAATCAATACGCTGCATGCCCCACACTCGCCCAAACCACAGCCATACTTGGGTCCATTGAGCGCCAGGTCGTTACGCAACACATTGAGCAATGGTGTCTGCGGCGGCACGGCCAGCTCGCGTTCTTGCCCATTGATAGTTAGCTTTAGCGTCATAGGGGATCATCATCGTTATTGTTAAGCCCGCCCTCTTGCTCTGAGTAGGGCTTGGATATGACTTAGATATTACTAATAAATACTGCCTGCCAAACACGCTTCGTAGCACCTTAAACCAGCCTATTTTCATCTACCTTTCACATACGGCCAATCGACTTGCACCAGCTGAGTGCAGAGCTAATACCCATCGAGCATTAAAGGTGCGTACGCTATAAAAATAAGCCTAATAAACGTATAGCACTCAATGTACACGTTGTTCAAGTTTTTGCATAAAACCAAAAAAACAGCAATAAATCCATTAAATTCAAGTATTTATTTAAAAATATCGCCTTGTTTTCGTTAAAAAATAATTTCGAAACTAATTCTTGACCAAAAAATAAATGGTGTATACGTTGTTTTATAGCATTCACGAACGCATTCAGAAACGAGTGATAGGCGAATAAAACAGCGAGGAAACCAGGATATGAAAAATAAACCCACCATAGCCGTTATTGGCGCGGGCCTTGGCGGCGCCGCTGCAGGCGCACTACTGCAGAAAGCGGGTTACCCCACCAAGGTGTACGAACAGGCACCAGCGTTTGCGCGCCTTGGGGCAGGCATTCACCTTGGCCCCAACGTGATGAAAGTGATGCGCCGCATTGGTATTGAAGAGAAGCTCAATGCCATGGGCTCACACCCCGATTACTGGTTCAGCCGCAACGGCATGACCGGTGAGTATCAGTCTCGCATCCCGCTAGGCGAGTTTGCTCGCGAAAACTATGGGGCGGCCTACATCACCGTACACCGTGGTGATCTGCACGAATTGATGGTCAGCACGCTCGACCAGGACAACCTCTATTTCGATAAGCGCCTGGTCGATGTCGACGACAGCGGCAACAAGGTCGTCATGACCTTCGCTGACGGTTCGACGGAAGAGGCCGACCTGGTAATCGGCGCAGACGGTGTCAATTCTCGGCTGCGCGAGAAGCTACTGGGCCCAGAGGCTCCGATCTATAGCGGCTGGGTCGCTCACCGGGCAATTATCTCTGCCGAAAAACTCAAGGCATACGACCTGGATTTCGAAGCCTGCGTGAAGTGGTGGTCGGAAGACCGGCACATGATGGTGTACTTCGTGACCGGCGACGAGAAGGAGTATTACTACGTGACCGGCGTGCCTGAACCCGATTGGAACCACGGCACTTCCTTCGTCGACAGCTCACGGGAAGAGATGCGCAAAGCATTCGAGGGTTACCACCCCACCGTACAAGCGCTGATTGACTGCACTGAAACCGTCACCAAATGGCCCTTGCTGGAGCGCAACCCGCTGCCACTGTGGCATGAAAATCGACTGGTGCTGCTGGGCGATGCCTGCCACCCGATGAAGCCTCATATGGCCCAGGGCGCTGCCATGGCCATCGAGGATGCCGCCATGCTGGTACGCTGCCTGGAGGAAGTAGGCGCCGAGCACTACCAGCAGGCATTCGAACTTTACCGCACCAACCGTTTTGAACGCGCCTCGCGGGTTCAGCAGGTTTCCCACGACAATACCTGGTTACGGGAAGACGAAGACCCGGCCTGGGTATTCGCCTATGACCCCTTTGAAGTACCGCTGAAGCAACCAACCAGTCAAGGGAGCCCAGCATGAGCAGCATCTATCTCTATGGCGCCAACGTGCACGCCAATGGTATTCGTCAGCACTACCTGCGCTTTGCCGACAGCGCCGAGACTTCGCGCCAACCGCTGGTACTGATACCGGGCATTACCAGCCCAGCCATCACCTGGCGTTTTGTGGCCGAGCGGCTCGGCCAGCATTTCGACACTTATGTGCTGGATGTTCGTGGACGCGGCTTGTCGTCTACCGGACCCGAGCTCGATTATGACACCGACACTTGCGCCGACGATGTGATCGCCTTTATTGATGCGCTGGGTCTGAGCAATGTCATTCTGGCGGGCCACTCCATGGGTGCGCGCTTTGCGCTACGCGCCATGAGTCGCGGCGCCAAGGGAATCGACAAACTGGTACTTATCGACCCACCGGTTTCAGGGCCAGGACGCCGTGAGTACCCCAGCAAGCTGCCCTGGTACGTGGATTCGATTCGCGACTGCACACGTGGTGCCGATATCGAGACCATGCGCCACTACTGCCCCACCTGGAGCGACGAGCAACTGCGATTACGCGCCGAGTGGTTACACACTTGCTTTGAGCCCGCCATCGTTCAAGCGTTTGAAGAGTTCCACAGCGTCGATATCCACCAGGATTTCCCCGCTATCAAAGTGCCCACGTTGCTGATGTGTGCAGGCAAGGGGGGGGTTATCCAGGATGAAGATCGCGCAGAAATACGCGCCCTTCTACCGACGGTTCGTATTTCTACCGCGGAACAAGCGGGTCACATGATTCCCTGGGATGACTTCGACGGTTTTTTTGCCGCGTTTGAAGACTTCCTGGGCAGCGAGCTCTAAGAGAGGCCAAATACCATGACCAGCAACTATATAAAGAACGAGATCAAAAGCTACCGTATCGGCCAGATCGTCCCCAGCTCCAATATCACCATGGAGACCGAAATACCCGCCATGCTTACGGCACGGCAGTTAATCCGCCCGGAGCGCTTTACCTTCCACTCCAGCCGCATGCGCATGAAGAACGTCAGCAAGGACGAGCTGGCCGCTATGGATGCGGAGTCGGATCGCTGCGCCCTGGAGCTCTCCGATGCCGCAGTGGATGTGATGGGGTATGCCTGCCTGGTTGCCATTATGGCGATGGGGCCCGGCTACCACCGAGAGTCGCAAAAGCGTCTGCGCAGCCGCACCGAAGAGAACGGCTGCGACACGCCGGTGGTCACCAGCGCCGGTGCCCTGGTTGATGCTCTGGGTGTGATGAAAGCCAAACGTGTGGTGGTGGTGGCCCCCTACATGAAGCCGCTGACCGAAATGGTGGTGGACTACATCCGTCAGGAAGGCATTGACGTGCTCGACTACCGGGCGCTTGAGATCCCCAATAACCTGGATGTCGCTCGCCACGACCCCGCCAATCTCCCCGAAATCGTCGCCAGTCTCGATTTAAGTAACGTGGACGCCATCGTCTTGTCAGCCTGTGTGCAAATGCCGTCACTGCCGGCCGTCGCCAAGGTCGAAGCCCTGACCGGCAAGCCGGTGGTTACCGCCGCGATTGCGACCACCTACGCCATGCTCAAGGCACTCGACCTGGAGCCCATCGTACCGGGCGCGGGCGCCCTCTTGTCAGGGGCTTACTAACGAGATCAGGTACTTATTGACGATATAGAGTGCTGATTAAGGAGACGACCATGTCACCACACACGACTGATAACAGCGATGGCGTTAGCGATAACACTGCCACGGACAACTACCGAGGCGTGTGGGATGGGCGCATCGGCTTTGGCAAAAGGCCCGCGCTGCTGGTGGTTGATTTTATGCAAGGCTACACCACACCAGGTTCGCCGCTATTTGCCCAGGGCGTGGTGGATGCGGTGGCCAATATGCCGCCGCTACTCAATACCGCACGGCGCACTGGCACGCCTGTTATCCACACCAACATCCTGTATCACGCCCCGGATCAAATCGATGGCGGCATTTGGGTCAAGAAGGCGCCGGTCATGCGGGCGATGGTGGCGGGCAACCCTTACGCCGAGTTCTGCTCCGAGGTGGCACCCCGTGAAGACGAGCTGGTAATGACCAAGCAGTATGCCAGCGCGTTCTTTGGCACCTCGCTCGCCTCCACGCTGGTCGCCATGGGTATCGATACGCTGATCATCACCGGCTGCTCCACCAGCGGCTGCATTCGCGCCACCGCCGTTGATGGAGTACAGCACGGCTTTCGGGTGATGGTCGTGCGTGACTGCGTGGGTGACCGTCACCCCGCGCCCCATGAAGCTAACCTGTTTGATATCGATAGCAAATATGGCGATGTGATTGGACTGGATGAAACACTGGGATACTTAATGAAGCGTTAGGAGTATCCGAAAACGCAGGTGAAGCGGACGTCTCTGTTGAGTCATCAGTCCGCGTTCATTTTTTCCAGCAGATGCATTAAGGCAACCCGCTCTGCCGGGTTGAGATTTTTCATGGTCTGATCGCTAATTTGCTTGGCACTGGGCACCATAGCCTCGACTAATGTCTCCCCGGCCTCAGTGATCACGACCATGACTTTGCGTTGATCATTGGGGTCGGTGGTTAGCGAGATCCACCCCCGCGCTTTAAGACGTTTAATGACGCCACGGATAGTGGCGGGATCAATCGCCGTGGCGTTGACGATATCGGTTAACGAGCTGGGGCCGCGCTCCATCACCGTGCATAGCGTTACAAATTGAATGGCCGTGAGCTGTTTATCGCTGCTGTAGCGCTGAAAAATAGCCGTATGCCGCTGGTAGGCTTTACGCAGTAGATGCCCTACTTGCTCAGAAAAATCATACCCTTGCTCTGAAGGCGTAGAGTGCTCGCCGGAAGACGAGTGTTTGAACGCACTATCCGTTGTCATTCCATATCCTTAATCTATTGGCGACGTCGTGTATCGAGTATGGCACTGGTTAACAAAATGATGCATCAACGTATGAAATACTCCTTGCGCTGGATCAATTCATCATGCTTTTATGGCGTACACGCTATAATTTTACCTTAGTTATCGCTCTTTCATCACCTAAAATTCATCCGCACTGATCATCGTAAACGCGAGCGTGGGAGGCAGACATGGCTGATAAATCAGACTATACAAGAGAGTCACTGCTGTATGGGTCTGATGTTCTGGTGATCTATCGCGACCCGGTTACGCCCCCCAAGCCCGCGCCCGGACAGCCAGGTACACACTCAAACTTCACCCCCCATGAGCCTGAGATATTCATTGCCGTACTGAGCGCTAGTCATATCGTGGCTTTCAACGGCCACGTAGACCTGGGCACGGGCATACGCACGGCGCTCGCTCAAATTGTTGCAGAAGAGCTCAGCGTCGCGTTCGACAGCGTCACCATGGTGCTGGGCAACTCCGTTGAAGCCCCCAACCAAGGCCCCACCATAGCCAGTGCATCGATTCAGATCACTGCCGAGCCTTTACGCCGAGCTGCGGCACAGGCGCGGGAGTACCTATTAACTGGCAGCAAGCACTTTGACACTGAGCACTCACTACTTAGCTGCCAGAACGGCGCTATTACGCCAAGTGATAATAACCGTTCATCCGTTAGCTTTGGGGAGTTGCTGCGGGGCACCCGTCATGCATTAAAGCTTGCCGATGAGGTGCCGCTTAAGCCGGTCAGCCATTATACCCTGGTCGGCCAATCGACCTCCCGCGTGGATATACCCGCCAAGGCCACTGGGCAATTGACCTTTATCCACGACCTACGTCTGCCCAACATGCTGCATGGGCGAGTGATTCGTCCGCCTTATGTAGGCCATGATAGCGGCGACTTTATTGGCAACAGTTTAATCGCGGTAGATGAAAGCTCTGTGGCGCATTTGCCAGGTGTGATAAGCGTCGTGGTGGTCGGTGACTTTGTTGGCGTGGTGGCCGAGCGTGAAGAGCAGGCTGCTGCCGCAGCCAAGCAGCTAAAGATCCAGTGGCGCCCAATCGAAGGCTTGCCTCAGTTGGACAACATAGAGCAAGCACTGCTCGACCTGCCCAGCAAGCAGCGCATACTCCTCGAAGAGGGTGATCTCGACAGCGCTCTGGCCGCCGCACAACATCCGCTCAATCGTCACTATGTGTGGCCTTTCCAACTGCATGGCTCCATCGGCCCTTCGTGCTCTGTCGCCGATGCCAACGAAGATGGCCTTCACGTATGGTCGGGCACCCAAAATCCACACAGCCTGCGCGCCGACCTCGCCCGCCTTACCGGTTTGGATGAAGGTGTTATCACCATTACCCGTATGGAAACATCAGGCTGCTATGGCCGCAACTGCGCCGACGACGTTGGCGCGGATGCAGTGCTGCTCTCTCAGGCGGTGGGTCGACCTGTTCGTGTACAACTAACCCGTGAGCAGGAGCACACCTGGGAGCCTAAAGGGGCTGCTCAGTATATGGCCATTCAGGGAGGCTTAAACGCAGATGGCAGCCCAGCAGGCTATCGCTTTAATACGCGCTACCCCTCTAACAGTGCGCCCACCCTGGCACTACTGCTGACCGGTGCTGCCCCACCTATTGATATCCCCTTTGAAATGGGGGATCGAACATCGGTGCCGCCCTACCGCTACCCTCATCGCCAAATAGTGTGCGACGACGTCCCGACCCTGGTGCGCGCCTCCTGGCTGCGTGGTGTCTCGGCGCTGCCCAGCACTTTCGCCCACGAAAGCTATATTGATGAACTCGCCTACTTGGCGGGTGAAGATCCTGTCGCCTATCGGTTGCGCTACTTAGCCGATAACCGCGCCTGCGAGCTTGTCGAAGCGTTAGCCGAACGTGCGAACTGGAAACCCTGCACCGCTAACACCAATCCGAGTAGCGATGGCGAGTGGCGCTACGGCCGAGGATTCGCTTACGCCCAGTACGTACATAGTAAATTTCCCGGCTTTGGTGCCGCGCTCGCCGCCTGGGTGATTGAGCTTAAAGTCAATGTGAAGAGTGGACGGGTTGTCGTCGAGAACCTATATGTAGGTCAGGATGCGGGCCTGATGGTGAACCCCGCCGGCGTTCGCCATCAGGTGCATGGTAATGTGATCCAGATGCTCAGCCGCACTTTAAAGGAGCGGGTAACCTTTGAGGATGGTTTACCAACCAGCAGAGAGTGGGGCGGCTACCCTATTCTGCGTTTCTCGGAGCTGCCTCCCATCGACGTCATGCTGCTTGATCGCCCTGAACTGCCCCCACTCGGTGTTGGGGAGTCCGCCTCACTGCCCGGCGCTCCCGCGATTGCCAACGCGCTTTTTGATGCCACGGGGGTACGCTTTACCCATCCCCTTTTACCCCTGACACCATTCGCGATGCACTGAAAGCCGCCCTTCGACTCCCCATGGAGGCGGCGATTTAATGCACCATCTTGATCTACAGGTTATCGAACGTGCGTTGAAATGGGCCAACCAGGGGCTGACCGTTTGGCTATGCACAGTTCTGAAAACTTTTGGCTCGGCCCCCCGGGAGCCGGGTGCCATGCTGGTCGCATGTTCGACAGGCGACTATCTGGGGTCACTGTCAGGTGGCTGTGTCGAAGAAGACTTTATCGCAAGGCTTCAAAAGGGTGAGTTTAACGAACCGGTTCAACGGGTGCGCTATGGCGGTGACGCTGGTTCAGCGAATATTCGTTTACCCTGCGGTGGTCGCCTTGAAGTGTTGGTTGAACGGCTAGCGCCCAACACCGAAAACCTCACTCACCTAGAAGTGATGCATGCCACGCTACTGGGTCGCCAACCGCTAACCCGCTGTATCACACTGGATGGCAGCGGCAAGCGCTTTAACCCATCGAATAACACCGAGCCCACCGTTACTTTCGATACAGATAGCGTCAATATTCGCATAGGCCCTGCGCTACGGCTGATTATCGCGGGGATCTCTTCAGTCTCTGCGCCCTGTGCGCTGTTTGCCCAAACGCTTGGTTTTGAAGTGATTGTCTGCGACCCCAGAGACGAGCCTAGGCAAAATTTTGCTGTCGCCGGAGTGGAAGTGCAGGCGGTACTGCCCTCCGTGTTTATTGCCTCTGGCGGTTGCCATGCCAATACCGCCGTTGTGGCCTTGACCCATGACCCGCGTATCGATGATTTAGCGATGATCGAAGCCGTCCGAACGGAAGCCTTTTACATTGGCGTTATGGGCTCTCAGCAGACATCACAGCAGCGTGCCGAACGACTGCTACGTTCTGGCGGCCTGACGGAAAGCCAAGTAGCAAGAATTGCCATGCCCATTGGGCTTAATCTGGGTAGCAAAACACCGGCTGAAATTGCGCTAGCCGTGATGGCCGATATTGCTCGCCTCTCTCGCGGAAAAGAACGCCATGCCTTGTAGCGATATCATAGTCATCGTGATGGCGGCAGGGCAATCAAGCCGCTTTGGCAGCGATAAAAGAGTCGCCAAGTTAGGCAATGGGGAAACGCTGCTTAGCTCCACTTTACGAACTATTCAGAAAACTTTTTCTAATAGCCGCGTTGTTATCAAACCCGAAGATAACGCCCAGTCACTCGGCCTTACACCAACGAATCACATTATTATTAGTCAGCGCAGTCATTTAGGCCTTGGTTACAGTATTAGCGATGCTTTTAGACAACTCTGCAGCGATGAAAGCATACATCATTATCGTGCTGCCGCAGTATGGTTAGCCGACCTCCCTTGGGTAAGTGAAGAGACATGCGGTGTATTAACAAAAATGGCCACCCCAGGGAGTATCGTACAGCCAATACACCAAGAAAACCCTGGGCACCCTGTTGTTTTTGGAAGAGAATTCTGGCACGAACTGGCACTTTTAGAAAATGACAGAGGTGCAAGTCCTGTCATCAAAAAGCATAGCGACTGTGTTATTTATGCCTCTCTCAACGACCCAGGCGTGTGCACTGACGTCGACTACCTCGATGATTTAACAAAATCACAAAAAAATACAAGAAGCGCGAAAATGCATACAAGACTACAACAAAAATCACAACAAAAATTACATTAAAATCTGAAACAGACTTTCAGTTTAACATTATTATATTAGTCGAAAAGATATTAAAAAAATCAAATATTTAAGCAAGTGCAGGATCGACCGTTAATGATTAGCGGTAGTAAGAATAACACCCAGGGAACCATTAAACAGTCAAAGCATGGCACTCATCAACATCCTCGTGCTTTGCTTCTGGCCAACATATCGAGGCAACAAATGAAAAAAATTTCTCGTCTTTCACTGACGCAGAAACTGCTGGTCGCTGTCGCTATACCTCTCTTAGTGGTAGCCGTCATTTTAGGCTTTGTCGTCAATCAACAGCTTAACCAGGCTATTCCAGCGTTAATCGATAATGCCGGTAAGCGGCAGGTAGAAGCACGGGCAGATGAAATCAGCCGCTGGATTACCGGGTACCGTAATTGGATCTCCGTACTTGCTCAGGATGAGCGTTTGGTGGAAGACGTGCCGCTTGCGTCTCACCGCGCTTGGCTCGAAAAGCGCTACCCACCAGGGGGCACCATCGAGTCACTGTTCTTTGCTGACGCATCCGGAGCAACCCTAACTCACGCAGGCGTCAACTTGGAGATAGCCGAACGTCCTTATTTCAAAGCCTTAGTGACTGACGGCACCCAGGATAGTCTGCTAAGCGATCCGGTTATCTCCATGGTGAGTGGCCTGCCAACGGCTATTGTCGCTGATACTGTATTCGATGAGCGTGGCAATCGAGCGGGACTGCTGGGCATGACCGTTTCCATGGCCGCCGTATCTGATATTACCTCCGATATTAATGTTGGCGATGGCAGCTACGGCTGGCTAATCGACAGCCAAGGGCAAGTCATTGCTCATCCGGTTGAAGAGTATCGCATGTCGCTCAATTACACCGATGCCGACCAGCAGGGCTACCAAGGCCTGGATGCATTGAGTCAGCAAATACTCAGCGGCACGGCAGGCTCCGGTGAAATAACCATGCCCAGCGGTGAGCAGACCGTGCTCATGTGGAGCCCGGTGGAAGGCACTTCCTGGGTGGTCGGGGTCACCGTACCCATCACCGCCTTTACGACCGTGACTAATAGCCTGCTGCAGTCGCTGCTGCTGGCGGGTGGACTGCTATTGGCATTGCTGTTGGTGGTGGTTGCCTATGCGGCGCGGCGCTCACTTGCCCCCATCAAGCATACCGCCAGTGCCATGGCTGATATTGCCAAAGGAAAAGGTGATTTAACGCGCCGTTTAGAAGCCAAAACCCAGGATGAAATTGGCGACCTCGCCCACGGCTTTAATGCCTTTGTCGAGCGTATGCAGTCTACCCTTCAGGAAGTGCGCCAAAACGCTCGCACGGTATTATCCGATGCCAGCGATATGGCGGATGGTACTCATGAGCTTTCATCGCGTACCGAACAAGCGGCGGCTAACCTCCAGGAAACGTCTGCCTCAATGGAGCAAATTCACTCCACGGTAGCGCATACTTCCCAGGCCTCCGAACAGGCGAATAGCCTCGCGCTAGAAGCCGCCAATGCCTCAGAACGTGGCACCGATTCGATGAATCAAATGGAAGCCAAGATGGCCGCGATTAGTGATTCGGCCAATAAAATAAGCGACATTATTGGCTTGATTGACTCGATTGCATTTCAAACCAATATATTGGCACTGAACGCATCGGTGGAGGCTGCCCGCGCTGGCGAGCAGGGCCGTGGTTTTGCTGTTGTAGCGAGCGAAGTCCGCACACTCGCCAGTCGCTCGGCATCTGCGGCACATGATATTCGTGCACTGATTGATATGTCCGTGAGTCATTCAAAAGAAGGCGGTGATATTGTCAAGGCGGCGGCTGATCGCATGAAGGAGATTCGCCACAGCGTTACTCAAGTGTCGGATGTGATCGCCGAGATTGCTGCCGGCGCCCGGGAACAAACCACTGGCATCCAACAGGTCAATACCGCAGTGGCAGAGATGGATATGATGACCCAGCAGAATGCTGCCATGGTCAGCCAGAGCGCCACGCTTGCCACCAATATGCGCGATAATGCGCAACGGCTGGATCAACTGATGAGCGAGTTTGTGCTCAGTGAAGGCGGCGCTGAGAACTCTGCGCTACCCTATACGGCAGCACATAAAGCGCGGACAGGCACTGCACTACCTCAAGCACCTAGCCGCCCTCCCCAGGCCACTCAGCAAAAGCATGAAGTGGCGGAATGGGAAGAGTTCTAATTTCTCATCATTAATAAGGCTAAAAGGCACCCGCTTTGACTGACCCCATAAACTTGGACAGTGAAAAACTAAGCAGCCAAGGCCTGATTTCGGTACTGCACCGGACTCAGGCCTTTTAATTTGGTCTTAATCCGCTCGTGATTGTAGTAATGGATATAGTGCCGAATGCCCGCCTGTAATTGCTCAATGGTGTCAAAGCGGTTCAGGTAAAAATATTCTGACTTCAGCGTACCAAAGAAGCTCTCCATTGCGGCATTATCCAGGCAATTGCCTTTACGTGACATGCTCTGAATCACGCCATGCTCGCTGAGCTTACGCCGGTAAGCTGACATCTGATATTGCCAGCCTTGATCAGAATGCAGTAAAGGCGCGTCTTGGTCGGCCAACTTAGCCAAGGCTTTCTTGAGCATCCCCCTACCAGCGAGTACTGCGGCTGTTTCTGCATTGAGTAGGACACGATTTCCCCGTTGTAGAGATCCATCACAGGCGACAAGTACAGCTTTTCGCCTCGGATATTAAACTCCGTGACGTCGGTTACCCACTTTTGGTTGGGTCGTTCAGCATGAAACTGGCGGGCAAGAAGATTGGGAACACTGGCCTGTTGTCCACGATAGGAGCGGTATTTCTTCGGGCGTACCAGCGACTTCAAGCCTAGATGCTGCATTAGGCGCTGGACTGTCTTATGGTTGACCTGCTCGCCCGACTGACGCAACGCTGCTGTGATTCGGCGATAACCGTAGCGGCCTTTGTGATGCTCGTAGAGGACGTGAATGCGTCGCTTCAGACCAGCATGCCGATCTTCCAACTGCTGAGCCCTTGCCTGATAATAGAACGTACTACGCGACAATTCTGCTACTTTTAGCAGCACCGCCAAAGGGTGGCCTTGCTTCAGCTCAAGGACTATCTGCGCTTTTTCTGCGCGGCTTGTTCTTTTGCCTGACGCAAGGCCCTCAACTTTTTTAGGTAGGCCACCTCAGCACGCAAGTACTCATTCTCTTGGAGCAGCTGCTCCAGCGAGCTCTTATCCGTCAGTGGAAGTGGGGGCTTTGGGGGCTCTGTTGTAGGCATCTTCGTCGGACGTCCTCGGGCTTTAGGCTCCAACGCTTGGAAGCCTCCTTCATGATACTGGCTTTCCCACTGCCGTACGACGCTCGTACCACCTCGAATATCGAACAGAGTCGTCGCTTGTAAGGCTGATAGCTCCTCTTGCCTCATCTGTTGCAACACCGCTAATTTGAACTCAGCGCTGTAGTGGGTGAACTTTTTCTGCAAGCCACTTAGACCATGCTGTTCAAAGTGTTTAACCCAACGCCTGACGGTTGTAGGGCCAAGACCGTACTGTCTGGCCAGACTCTTGTAACCCTGCTGTCCTTCTGCGTAGCGTTGCACTACTAGTAACTTGAACGCTTCATTATGTTTCGTCATGAAAAACACCCCAATCGTTGGATGAGCGTCCAACTTTTGGGGTGCAGTTCAGCTTGGGTGCCTTTTAGCTTAAAGTTCGTAAACTTTCGTGACCAATATGCAAAAGTATATAGAGAGTTTCACTGGCATAGCATTCATACCGCCGAACTTAGTTCACCTCCCTGTAAAATATCACGCTGCTCATGCCATAGCTCCTTAATGAAGCCCCTGCTCTGTTTCGCCCAAGAAACCTATGATCTGCTCTTCGCTGAAAAGCCTGTTCATTATGTTCAACCCCTTTGTGAGCATGATTGAACTCTTAAGTGTGGCGCCCATCAAGTTGGGGCTATTCAGTGCTTTTAAATTTCTAATATTAACAAGTCAGAAGGTGCATAGATATCCTGATAGTAGAACGGGCTACCATCGCCTAGTGATGTACAGGCTGTTACACAGAATGTCGCGTTATCAGGCCGCATTTCAAACAAAGCAGCATGACGGAGAGAGAGGTGGTTTATTGCAATGAGCGTATTTGCTTGATGAGAGCGTTGCCCCAAAAATGCTTCAAGGCAGATGCGAAGATTGACGCCTTCTAATTCACTCAATTCAATATCATCTATATTTATCAGTCTCTGCGGTAAGTACATTTCTGCACCAAGGTTGATGTTATCACCAGTGAGACGTCGACGAATGACAACGTAAGGCCCGGGGCCCAAGTGTTCGCTCCAGGGGCCACGTTCATTGGTGCGGAGTACCTCGACCTTGACCTGTGTCAGGCGTAGTGGACGATTTGTGGCGGCAACACGGAAGCGGAAATGCCAAATATTAGGGCCTAGCGGTTCTGCATCCGCTATGCGAGTGCCGTCTCCGCGTCGACGCACGATTAACCCCAGATCCTGCAACTGACCCAGTGCGCTTTGCACTGTGCCGAGTGAAAGCTCAAGGCTTCTCGCCAGCTCGCTTTCTGATGGTAACCGTTCTCCAGGCTTGACCTTTCCTTCCCGTATAGCTGCCATCAAAGCTAGCCGCAGTGCAGTACGCTTGGTTTCTTGTGGATTGCGGTGACGCTCTTCTTTTAGTTTCTGTATTAATAAAGAGCACAGGGCAGCATCCTGATTTTTTTTAGTCATGCCGATTTGTTACTCTCCTTTTGGCTTCGCCATATTGCACGTGAAAGAACGGCGATTGTAAGTAGCAAGAATACTAGTGCTAATGGGCTCGCCAGAATTGAGATCCCTTCTACTTGATGAAGCAAGAGAGCTTGGCGTAAAGAAGTTTCAAACATTCCTCCTAATAGAAAACCGATGACAGTGCACACAATTGAAATTCGCGCACGAGTAAAAAGAATACCTAGACCCGCAAAAGCTAACATTACACCGACGTCCCAAAGCGATTGGGTCGGAAGGTAAATACCAAAGATACAAAACATGAGCACTGGCGGCAAAATCAGGCGACGTGGATAACGAGCAAACTGCACCCATAGTGATAAACCCGCCCGGCCAATTATAAGGTGGAAAATATTCGCCAAAATCATGGAGGCGAAGAGTCCATAAATAAGCTCCCCATGCATGCTCAGCATGAAAGGCCCCGGTACAACACCATGCATAACTAGGGCGCCAACAAGTAATGCTGCCGCGATATTGCCAGGAATGCCAAGTGCGATTGTTGGAATCAGGTTAGAACCAACCACAGCGCTATTGGCGCTTTCTGTAGCAATGATACCCTCGGGCTCTCCTTTACCAAAGTTATCGCCGTTTTTGGAAGCACGTTTAGCGGCTGAGTAAGATAGAAAAGAGGCTAAGGTTACGCCTAGCCCTGGTAGCATCCCAACAAGAGAGCCAGTCAATGCCCCTCGGATTAGCGTGCGCCAGTAAGAGAAAAATTCACGTGCAGAAACAGATCGGCCTGCTTTCGTATCAGCTTGATTCGAGGCGAAGTCATCTTTTTCACGCCGTGTGATGAGATCAGAAAGCTGAATAACCACAGATGAGAGTGCAAGCGCGCCGATTGCCAAAGCTGACAGTGAGAGGCCATCTTCTAATTTAAGTTGACCAAATGTGAAGCGAGAAGTGGAGGCAACGGGGTCAAGGCCTATCGTTGAGAGTAGAATACCAAAGAAGATACCTATTCCACTTTTTAAGGGTGAATCTCCTGCAATTCCAGCAATTAATGCAAATGAGAATAACAATACAGCTGTATATTCTACTGGCCCAAACTGCAATGCGAAGGCGGCAAAAGGCACAACAAGGACGATGAGTAGTAAATCAGAAATCGTATCGCCGGTAACCGATGAAAAAAGCGAGAATTTCATTGCACGAAAAGCTTCTCCGCGCTTAGCCATAGGGTAGCCATCCCAGGCCGTTGCTGCTGCCTCGGGTGAGCCGGGAGAATTTAACAGAATAGCCGGAATGGCCCCACCGGATGTCCCTCCTTTATTGACTCCTACTAGGAAAGCAATGGCAGCTAACGGGGACATGTAAAAGGTTATCGGTATCAGTACCGCCATGGCGGTTACGCTGCCGAGTCCAGGCAAAACACCAATCACAATGCCTAAGGCAATTCCTAAAGCGATGAACAGTAAATTCATCGGCTCTAACGCTGCTGCGAATGCCTGTAAGATAATATCTAACATGGATGACCTCAGGGCAGTTGAATATAAAAGGCATGCCATGCGAGTTGCTGAAGGGCCAGCGGCAGTAATATTGAGCCTAGTGCGCATCGGATTAAATAGCGGCGCTGGCCAGCTAATACGATGCCCGTAAAACATGATACGGCGGCGGTGACGACGAATCCTACATACATGAGTAACAACATTGTGGCAATGGCCCACGCAAGCCAAGCGAGAGTTTCTAGCAATATACGGGAGCCGTTATGAGGAATTCGTCGGAGCGCCCAGTGGCGATTCTTAAACATTAGCATCGCGCCAAATAGCCCAATGAAAATGCAAGCCAGTTTAGGAAAAAAACCAGGAGAAAGCTGGCTGTGATACGTGGTCGTTTCCACACCGACTGGAATCAGCAAGAAAATAACAAACAGCGCGAAGCTGACGGTAATTGCACCTATTAAAAAATCGAAACGATCAGAAGCATCTTGTGTACAAGGTTTCTGATCTATCATGGCGCAGTCTCCTCATAAATGGCTGCCAAATCTTCATTAATGGCCATTAGTTCTGCCGTTAATTGGCTTCCAGTTAGATCCGCTAAAGGAAAACCGAGCGTGTTCATCATTAAGTCATTGAAGGCTTCGGAATGAGCGGCGGTAATAGCAGCCTCTGTTAACTTGGCGCGCAATTCTTCTGACAATCCGGCTGGAGCCCATATAGTCGCGCCTCCAGGCATGGAAACACCATATCTTTCTTGCATGGTTGGCACTTCGGGCATCGTTTCCTGAGGGGCTGCTGTCATGGAGAGAACAACATTCATTTGATCTAAGTAACGGTTATGGGCCCCGCCAGACCATGCAAAATTCACCTTATTCCCTAACAAAAAGGGAACCATTTCACCGCCGCCTTTAGTTGGCACTGCTACCCAAACAACCTGTTCACGCATGGCAATGTAATCAACAAAGGCGCGCGAGATTGAGTTCTGATCAGCATAACTCATGCTTTGTGCAGCAGAGAGTGCAAGCAAGTCTTCGAACGTTTCAATGCCTGAGCTCTTAGACGTAACGATTGCCTGGGGAAGGTCTGTAACCCTAATTATGGGGTCAAAACTACTCAGCGAATAGTTCACGTTTTCAGCAATAGGGGGCCACAGGACGGTAGACTCTGGCGCAAATAATAATGTATAGCCATCCGCTATAGCACGAGATGCAGCGGTCGTGCCGATCTTTCCGCCTGCGCCAGGCTGGGTCCTGACAAGCACATTTATATTCAATTCATTACCCAGTTCTTCGGCAAAAACACGCGCCATGGTCTCCATAGATCCCCCTGCCTGATAGGGAACAATGAGCGTGATCGGTTTTTCTGGATAGTCGGCCAGAGCAGCAAAGGGCAGAGACATCATAGTGAGAATGAAAATTGTTTGAACAAGCTTACGCATCTCAGTACTCCTGTTTATAGTGTTATTACTATGAAGTTTTGTGCGAATTTTAACCAACTTCATAGCCGGTGAAGCATAAATTGACGCCGAATGGGCATTTTTTTGCTACGCGGAGTTGGCGTGAGTGTGCTGACTTATTGTTATTACTTCACAGTAAAGAGGGCTTTGCGGGCATATGTCAACAAAAATTTGCTATTCTGACTTTTTTATCCCTATATTACTATGTAGTTTTAATTGAACTCAAAACAACTCATCAAAGGTTCCCCATGCTAGGAAGACTCGATATAGACCCTGAAATGATAGGTGAATCTAAGCTCCTAACGACACCGGGCACTGATCCTGCCTTGTTTGGCACCGCGGTGATGAGTGGGCCTGAACATGTTGAAGTGCGTAGCTACCAAACTTTTCGTATTCAATACACGACTGGCAAGCTGGGCCTGGACGATACAGGCGCGATACGCTTGGCCCTTAGGTTAATCTCAGACGCTGGGTCACTACAGACGACCGACCCAACCGCTCCAAATTACGTTACGGCGCGCTCATCCGGTGATGGACAGCTGTTTCTAAAATATGACCGTAACGGGGGACAGCGTCCATGGAATGAAACCCTTACGATTTACCAGCGAGGCGGCTACCTCAAACCTGGTGAGACGATTGAGATTGTGCTGGGCGACACGACTGAAGGTTCTCCTGGCCTCTTAATGTCGACCTTCTATGAAGGCGCAAGGGTTATCCGCGTAATGGCAGACGTGCAGGCTACGGGCAATTTTATTCCATTGCCTGATACTCATTTGGCGTTCACGGTTGGAGCAGGGCCAGCGCATCGGTATTTAGCAATTTTGCCGACGCGCCGACGCTTAAACGACGTCTTCTGCCTTGGATTAAAAGCCGAGGATCTTTGGGGCAACCCGACATCAAAAGGCAGTACACGCTTTGCTATTGAAAGCTCGTTACCCGTCGAAGGCCTTCCGAGTGTCATTGATTTCGCTTCAGCCAGTGGAGCGATGCGCATTGAACCTCTGCGAGTAGCCGCAGAAGAGGGGATATTGAGGATTTGGCTTACTGCTGAAGACGGAACCGTTGTAGAAGCTGGGCCGATGCAGGTTCTTACTGATGGACCAGCACATTTCTGGGGGATCTACACGGGCAGACCGGCGAGACCGTCGGCACCAACTCCATAGAGCACTATTTTGATTTCGCTCGAAACAAGTCGTTTCTGGACGTGACAGCCCACCAGGCTAATGATTTCCAAATTAAACCGGCTTTCTGGAAAAAGCTCAATCATTTGACAGAAACATTGAATGAACCCGGTGTTTTTACTGTGTTACCAGGTTACGAGTGGTCTGGCAATACAGCAGTGGGTGGCGATCATAACGTCTTTTTTAGAAAGGAAGGGGCGAGAATATATCGCTGTTCTCACGCATTGGTTGCGGAGCATGATGACCTTGACACTGATGCACATACACTGACTGACCTTTATAACAGGCTTCATGACGAGCCAGTGGACTCCGTCATGTATGCCCATGTTGGAGGCCGCTATGCCAATATTCATTTCGATCACGATCCCCGGTTAGAAGCAGCGGTGGAGGTACACTCTGCGTGGGGTAGTTTCGAATGGATATTAACCGATGGCTTCCCTATGCGTCGTCGAGTTGGGGTCGTTGCGAATTCTGATGGACATAAAGGTCGCCCCGGTGCCTCTTATCCAGGCGCTTCATTTTTCGGTGCCTATGGCGGCTTGACTTGCTTTCTGATGAAAGAAAATACACGTGATGCTGTCTTTGAAGCGATTCGCCGTCGCCATACCTACGGCACCTCGGGCCCGCGTGTAGCCATAGACATTAAGGCAGAGCTGACCGCTGGTGGAACACTGTTTCACCGCAACCCTATCGCTGAGCCTGATTGTGCAACCGAAAAAGTCTTTGTCTGCACTATGGGTGATATTGTGCAAATAACGGACAAAAAGGTGAAAGTTTCAGTATCAGTGGACGCCCCCGTCGGTATTGAAAGCATTGAATTGCGTCGAGGCACAAGCACGGTTGCCCTATGGCGTGGTTACGAAGACAAAAACCTTGGTAATCGTTTGCGTCTCATGTGGTCAGGCGCAGAATATCGTGGCCGTGGCCGTAATACTCGCTGGCAGGGGCGAATATTAATCAATGGTGGTTGTATAGAAAGGTTTTCACCAGTCAATCGCTTAAACCCTGAGCAAACCTTAGAACAAGTCGGGTCAAAAAGTGTGATTTTCAATACGATTACCACTGGCAATCGGATGGGATGTGATATTTGGCTTGAAGAAGAGAGCTCTGAAGTTGAGGTGACAACCAATCATGGTGCGCTTTCACTTACACTTAAAGAGATGGATGGCAAACCGGTAATAATGAGTGCAGGAGGGCTTGAGCGGAAATTAATAGCCCAGCGGCTACCTGCAGGCGGATTAGCTACTTCAGCGCACTTTCAAAAAGAAATAGAGATCGAAGAAGACGGTGATACCCCAGTTTGGCTTTGCGTTAACTTGGAGGACGGTAACCAGGCTTGGACTTCCCCTATATATTTGTTCCAAAAATAATTGCCATGGCTGCGTCGAAACCAGGCGCGGCTTATGCATTTATGTCAGCATCTCCCCCTCTGTAGGCGGCTATCCTGAGGGATGGTAGGAGAAGTTGTATCAGCGGGCTTAGCTAAAAAGTGGCAACCAAGGTCAGCATAATAGGGTTTTACAAAGGCATGCCACGTGAGATGGAAGCGAATAGAATCCGGCCCGTTATCGGTAAGGCTAAGATCGCGTAACGATACTCGCCAGGAATAGGCGTGTCGCTGGCTGGCCAGCAGTAACTGCTCACCGTCGTACATAACCGCCGACACTTCTGCGTTGGCGAGCTTTCCCTGATCATCATGAACACCAAGAGAAGACAGCGCCAATCAATGCTGGAAAACTCCATGATTCTCACCATCATGAATTAGCTATTTTTTGCTCAACTTAACTGTGCTCATACTCGTTTGAATGTACATCGTAATACCTGGGGGCCGACATGCCTGGAACGTATTGTTCAGAAATAAAATTGCTGCATCGTTGAGCAAAAGCCTCTACCACCCTCGGAAGCTGAGCTCCTTTCAAAGTTGCACATCCTATATACAATGGTCGGTGCTGCCCAGAGAGCTTCAGACGAATAACTCGTTTTCCATCTTGAGAGAAATTGGCTTTGGGACGTACATTGGCTATAGAGTAACCTAACCCATTTGCCACCATAGATCTTACGACTTCCAATTGATTTGAACATAGCCTTATGTGCGGGGCTTCCCCAGCACTTGAAAATAGACTAAGAAAATATTCTCGGCTATAGGGTAAATCAAGGAAAATCATCGGAAAATCTCGAAGATCCGATATACTTATCGCCGAAAACTCGGTCAGCGGATGATGATGCCCTACAATAATATGAGGTGGTAAACCTACCAAGGGAGTGAATTCCACATCTTCAAAAATATGAAGGTCATAAGTAATGGCAATATCAATCTTGGATCGTCGCAACCCTTCAATTAACTCATCGTGATCCCCTTCTATTAAGGTAACTCGCACACCAGGAAACGCCTTTGCAAAACCATATACCACTTCAGGTGCAATCATAGGCGCTAACGAGTTGAAGCACCCTACCCGCAATGGCCCTCTGACTGCATTTATCGAGTCTGACGCCAATGTATACAAATTTTTTGTCTGCTCAACGATCAGCTTAGCTTCCTGTAACACGATGCCGCCGATAGGAGTTAAAGAGACACCCTGGGCATGGTGGCGTATAAAAAGCTGCACACCCAGTTCTGCTTCTATGTGCGTTATAGCTGCAGAGATAGAGGGTGAAGATACGTGAATTTTCTCAGAAGCTTTAATTATGCTGCTTTCTTCACCGCAGGCTATAAAATATTCAAGTTGGCGATGTGTAATTCTGCTAAGCATAATATTCTCACTTCAATCAAAACCGTCTATGGTTATAACTTACCAGCATCGATAAAAAACAATCACTCCAAATGGGAGTCAAACAACAACTTTATCCATAAAATCACCATTCATTTTCGCCAACAACATTAACCTCTATAGTTGAGTGGACGATATTAATTTGGGAGGGAATCAGGCTTCGATACTCATCCGGCGTAAGAGGATTCTTTGAGATAATAGATATAGCTAGGCTAAGATTTCCTGCTCCTAGCTCCCATATATGAAGATCTACAACTCTATCTGACGATCTTTCTTGAATTACCTGCCGCACACTTTCAAGTAAAGCTATACTTGGTCGCTTATCTAACAAGTTAGCAGAGGTTGTACGCAGCAATTTCCACGACCAACGCGCAATTAAAAAAGCGCCTACAATACCTACTAACGGATCAACCCATAGCAAACCAGTATGCTTCGCCACTAACAAAGATATAATAGCCAACAAAGAGGTGAGTGCATCGGCTAGAACATGAAGATATGCGGAACTTAGTGCATGGGATTGCCTAGATGGAGCTACTTGATCATCGTTATGTGAATGTGAATGATGATCATGGTTTTTGCCCAAGATGATGGCGCACACTATGTTAACCACAAGGCCAATTACCGACACAAGAATCGCCATATTAAAATCAATGGCTCGTGGCTGCAGCATTCGCGACCCACTTTCTACCAGAATGACGCTAGCAAAACCCCCTAATAAAATAGCACCTGCAAACCCCGCCAATGCATCAACCTTGCCCGTGCCAAAAGTAAACGAGGGATCATTGGCATGTTTTCTGGCATAGGCATATGCAAAAGCACTAATACCTAATGCAATAGCATGTGATCCCATATGGAGACCATCAGCAAGCAGCGCCATGGAGCCGAAGAAATATCCTGCTACCACTTCCAAAGCCATTACCAATATCGTGATGAGTGTCACAAAGAGGATACGTTTCTCATTCGTGTTTTTTTGATCAAGCCCGAATGAGTGATGATGTTGATAAGCTTCCAAGACACCAGAATGATGATTCATGACAAAGCCTCAATAAATATTAAAGATGTAAAGTTCACTGCATCAATGTTGGCAGCGCCATCGAAAGTTGCGGAATAAATACAAGCAACAGTAGAAAGGCAAATAGCGTAATAAGAAATAGAGTATTCGCTCGAATAACACTCGTCACATCCTCGTTGCCAATTTTGGCGGCAACGAGTAGTGCTAATGCAACAGGAGGTGTTACTTGGCCTATCACCACTGTCACTATGATGAGTACACCAAAGTGTAATAAGTCGACATCCATGGCCATCAGCGCTGGCAGAAGTATTGGCATGATCATAGGAATCAATGGATCCAATACCATGCCGGCAATAAGCGCCAATAAAAGCAGCACGAGCACTCTTAACACAACTGATTCAAAAGGAAAAAGGGTATCCAGACCAGCCGCTAAAGCGCTTGGCACACCAGCCTGCGACAACGCCCAGCCGAAGGAAGTGGAGAGCCCGACCACCAGTAGAATTTCCCCTGTCAATACGGTGGAGTCCACCATGGCACGATAAAGCTGCGCAAAGCTGAGAGTGCGATAGACCAACATGGCAAGCACTAGCGCATAAGCAACGGCAAAAGCACCTGCCTCCGAGGGAGTGAATAGCCCCACAACCAACCCACCTAATACTAGAAATGGAAGCCCCATCGGTAATAGCGCTTGCATTCCAGTTGTCAAAACCCGGTTCCAAGCAAAATTACTTATAGGTTTCCAGCCATGTCGCCGCGCCTGAATAGCCACAATTAGCATTAACAACAGGCCCATCAACAATCCAGGTAACACTCCCGCCAAAAATAGTGCTCCTAATGACACACCTGTCACCGCCGAGTAGAGAATCATGGGCGAGCTTGGAGGAATTAAGATGCCAATACCGGATGAGGTTGCTGTTAGCGCGGCTGCGAATGGGCCTGGATAGTTATTTTGTTTGAGCTTCGGGATCATAATCGACCCAGTACCGGCTAAGTCAGCCACCGAAGTCCCAACCATCCCCCCAAACATGATGCTTGAAGTGACATTGACGTGTGCCAAGCCACCTCGCATCCACCCCACCAAAGCTCCAGCAAATGCGAATAAGCGATCAGCAATGCCACTAGCATTCATGATGGCGCCTGCAAAAATGAACAGTGGCATCGTCACAAGAATATAGTCACTGATACCTGCCAGCGTTTGCTGGGGTAATGCTAAGCTCCAGCCACCGCTAAACATTAAATACATCAGTATGGCCGCCGTCAGGGATACAATGATGGGCACACCCAAAATTACTAACAGACAAAGCAACACGATAGAGGCACAAGCGAGTAACAACATGATGGCTCCCTCAGCGACGTAAGCTGAGCAAAAAAGCGATGGTCATACCTAAAGAGCCAAATAGCAGCCCACTATAGACGATACCCTTCGGCACTCTGAGCATGGCGGTTACATCGTTCCCAAAGAGATCAATGTATTGCCATGTCAGCCAGCCCAGTACACTCATCACTCCAGCACTGAACAGCGCGCACAACCTGCGCATCAGCACCAAACAAGCGGGCGAGAGAGAGCGGGTCAATAGATCGCAAGAGATCAATGCACCACGGATACTGGCCAACACAATCCCGAACGCCGCGCCCCATACCATTAAGGCAATGACGACTTCATCTGTCCAAGGTAGCGGGCGGCCAAAAAGATAACGACTGGTGGCATTGGCGAAAACAAGTAACGCGATACTACTAATGCAACAGGCTGCGCCTGCTTCGGTTATCTTTACCAGGCCTAATCCTACTTTTGGAACTCGTAACTTCTGTCCAATGTGATATGAAGAAGCCATTGCCAAGCGTCCCGAATTAACGATCTTCATTTGCATCTGCTCCCTTCGCTAAACGGTGCTTAAGAAGCGAGCCGTAACCGGGGCGCGCGCCATTAACATCAACGGCCTCGAGACAGTGCCAAAAGGAGGCTTGAATAGCAGATATCACGGGCTTACCCAACTCAGCTTCCAGTGCTTCAATCACCCCCACGGTACGAAAGTTGGTACAGCTGATAAAAATGGCGCTGGCCTCCGGATGATCAACGGATTTCACTAAGTCATACACCTCCTGCAAAGAGACTTCAGCTAACGCCTGGTCTTCATCAATCCTCAGATTGGCGTGGCGAAGCACTTCATGGCCATTCTCTTGCAGGAAGTTGATCGCTCGTTCATGCACTGCATCCACATAAGGAGTAGCGAGGGCCACTTTGTCGGCCCTCACGGCTGCTAACGCCGCCAATGTTGCCGTTGAGGCAGTGGTGACTTGCGGGCCTGGCGCCCACTGCTTGAGTTTTTCGATTAAGGCCTTGTCGTAGGCGGTTCCATGCAGGAATGACGCACTGGTACCACCGAAACAGAGCACATCAATGGGAGCAGAGCCGAGCAATTTTGCGGCCTGCTCAATTTCCGGAGAGCGCATCATTGCATCAATGCCCTCAAAGGTGACCTTTGGCAGCCGTATACGGGTAGTGTGAGTAGAAACACCAGGAGCCGACATAGCCCACATTTCAGCCTCCATCACGATGCTTGAGGCCATATAAATCAATCCAATACGCGCATCATCGCCGCTACCGTCATAGCGAAACATAGGGTTGCTCATCGGCTGTTCATGAGATGAATTCATTATCTCAACTCCAGGATATTCTGTGCCTGCTCCCAGAACGCTTCATTCAAACGCTCAGAAATAGCATCGCGGATGGGCACCGAGGCAGCTTGAAAGCTTGCTAAATCAGGCTGGTTAACCGCTACTCCGGCATTGTTGAAGACCTCAACTAGCTCGGCATCACTGGTATCAGAAAGCTGGCGGGTTTTATTTGCCCCCTCCTGAGCAGCGGAGATTACTCGCTCCTGCATTTCAGGCGACAGCGATGCATAACTGTTGGCACTCATGGCGAGTGTAATAGGGGTGTAAACGTGATTGGTTAGAGAGACGTAATCCTGAACCTCATAAAGAGAGAACTCTTCCAATACTGAAAGCGGATTCTCCTGCCCATCCAAAACGCCCTGGCGTAACGCTATATAGACCTCTCCAAGTGACATGGGCGTCGGTGCCGCACCCAACATTTCAAATGCAAGAATACGTGTTGCGCTGCCAGGAGTACGCAGCTTCAGACCTGAAAGATCCTCCGGCGTATTGATCGGACGACGATTGTTGCTAATCACACGAAAACCAAGCTCACCAAATGCCAGTACTTCAAGACCACTCTTGTCACGCAATGAGTCGGCCAGCAGGTCGCCAAGCTCTCCATCCAAGGCATCACGCGCGGTTTGCTTATCTGCAAAGATAAAAGGCATATCGAAAAGCGCGAAGTTACTGTCTAGCTCAACGATATCCGACCCGATAGGCAATACTTGCACCTGTTCGGCTCGAAGTAACTGAATCAAATCAGATTCACTGCCCAGCGCCCCACCTTCAAAGAACTCAAGCTCAACCCTCTCTTCGGCGCTCGCCTGGAGAGCGTCCCTGAAGCTCGTTAGCATAACATTGAGAGGATCACCCGAGGTTGTCTCAACAGCTAGTCTCAGCTTAGCAACATCAGCGATAACTAATGTTGAGGCCATCGGAAATGATAAACTGGAGATAAGTGCATACGTCAGGAGTTTTCGTTTTAACATGCTTTTTTTCCACAATATAGGGATTATTCAGGCATGCGCCTGCATACCAACTATAAGCATTTTTTGTGCCACTTCTCTTTAATCGTAAGATTTAAAACACTTGGCAAACAATAAATGCTATTGGATGCTTCCCTGCCTACACCGTGCCACTAAATTTTATTACTGCTGTTATATTTTTCGGATCGTTACGGTGCATTGACTCTTATTACTTCCTTGATAAAAGCTGACTGACGTATTCACCATTGAAAAGGGTGTTTAAACCCAAGAAAACAAATAACTTCTTAAGATTTACTTCAGGATTTCCTCGCTTGTGGCAAACCTAGCTAGGCGACTCATCATGGCGTCACACCTAAACAGTTGATCAGTTGCTATAAACTCATCGGGCTTATGCCCTTGAGCCATACTCCCAGGCCCACAAATGACCGCTGGTATCCCTACTTGATGGAATAATCCTCCTTCTGTGCCAAAGGCCACCGTGCTGAAGTCATTGCTATTAGCCAGTAAGGCAATAAATTTAGCGAGGGGGTCGCTTTGATCCAGCAGTAGCCCGGGATAGGCTTGTAGGGGTTCAAAGTGAATCCCCGTGTCCGCTTTAACAGCACGCATCTGCGGCTCAAGCTCTTGGCAGGCATACTGTTTTAATTCGCTGCATATCTGTTCGCCATCAGCGCTTGGCAAAGTGCGAATTTCCCAGTCGAAACAGCAATCAGTGGGCACAATATTGAGTGCACTCCCTCCTCTTATAGTGCCGGTTTGTACCGTTGTAAAAGGAGGGTCAAACCGATAATCAATCTGCTTATCGCGAAGCTCAGCCCCCATTTCCGTTAGCTTTACGATTAAGTGGGAAGCGTACTCAATGGCATTCACACCGTCAGGGGCATAGGCAGAGTGACAGGCGGCTCCATGCACATGGCAGCGCATAGCGAGTTTTCCCTTATGCCCTAAGATTGGCTTGAGCTCGGTTGGCTCACCCACGATGCAAGCGATGGGAGGATGAGCCTGCTCTTTAATGTGCTCAAGGAGGGAGCGCACACCCAAGCATCCCACTTCTTCATCATAGGAAAAAGCCAAATGTATCGGCGTGCGTAGAGGTGTTGCCAAGAAGGTGGGCACTGCGGCTAGCACGCAGGCTAGAAAGCCTTTCATGTCGGTACTGCCGCGGCCGTAAAGCTTCCCATCACGCTCGGTCAGCTTGAATGGGGGAAAGGTCCACGCCTGACCATCCACCGGCACGACATCTGTATGCCCTGACAGAACAATGCCGCCGCGATCAGCAGGGCCTATGGTGGCCCACAAGTTGGCTTTGCTACCCGAATCGTTATAGACCAACTGAGAGGTAACCCCCAACTCGTCCAGGTAGTCATGTATGAATTCAATCAAATTCAGGTTGGAAGCACGACTCACGGTCTCAAAGGCCACCAGTTTTTCTAGCAGCAATCGACTCTGCATCATGTCACTCACCGGGCACACCATAGCTGGGAGCGGCGTCGGGATTGGCCGCCCGCATCACATAATCTTCCAACTGCGGGGCATACCGCAGCCAGTTCTCATATAACGAATCAATCGGCGAATCATGCCAATCAACCCGTAAATCAATAACCGGCCACTCGATATTGGGGCGTGCCACGCGAAGGCCCGCAGAGTAGACAGGGCCAGCTTCACCACCAGCAGCCACTCCCGCCTGCATGGCTAATATCAGCCGTTCAGCAAGCTGGCCCTCCGAATTCTCGAACGCCTTTACCATCGCCTCGGGGACGCGGCTATCAGCCAGTAAGTTACCGGCGGCTACGCAGCCATCGCCTTTAGCCCGTCCCACGACTCCGAGGGCTTTCTCACCGTCGAATAGGGCACTACGCCCCCGTGAGTCGACTACCAGCAACTGGCGCCACTGAGGGTAATGTTCGTCCTGTAGCAGCGTATCAATCACCTGCTGTGGTGCCATTCCCTCCTTTAACAGTTGGATAGCCTGCATGCCTAAAGCAGGATTAGTGACATTCTGAGTCAATGCCGCACCTCCTGGGCCTACAAAAGCGCAGCGACTGGTGACACAGATACTAGATGAACTAACAGCACACCCGGTTTCGCCGGTTTCCTTACACACTGCAGCAATTGAGAATGTCACTGCTTCACCTCCGGAATAACCGCGATCACATCGATTTCCATCAGCCACTCAGGCTGTGCTAGCCCCGCCACTACCAGCCCAGTTGAAATGGGGTAAACGCCCTTTAGCCACTTGCCCACTTCACGGTATACAGGCTCACGAAAGCGAGGATCGGTAATATAAGTTGTTGTTTTAACGATGTGAGAAAGGTGACTGCCTGCTTCCTGTAGTAATTGCTGGATATTTTTCATGGCTTGTTCTGCCTGAGCCGCAGGGTCGCCCAGGCCAACAAGGTTGCCGTCGAAGTCAGTGCCGACCTGACCACGCACATAAATGGTGTTACCCGCTCGTACCGCTTGGCAAAGATCATTATCTAAACTTTGATTTGGATATGTCGCCTTCGTATTAAACATTCGGATTCGTTCATGGGTTACCGCTCGGGTCGTTTGCTGCATCAGAGGCCCACCGTCGTTAATTGAATTTGCTTGCTACTGAAGCTAGCCATCTGATCCGCTTAGCGACAATCACATTATCTGCACCTGCGGTTCAATAAAAACGATCTAGTCCACAACATACCTATTGGTGCATTGAAAGTTGCTGTACCGAAGCATGGCTCAAGGTCGCTATGTTCCACTCACCCTGCTTCCGCTTTTCTTAAGCTTGTCTTTAGAAAGGACGAACTGCCTCACAACTGTTACGTCGGTATGCTCAAACGACCCACCTACTCAAAATATTTTCGGTACCTATCCCCTGGGGTAATGCATATGAGTGAGTTAGTTAGTTTTAAACCTGCTGAGACGCAAACATCAGTACCAATAACGGAAACCCGTATTGCTGTGCAACTGGATGGTGTACTGAAGCAGTTTGGCGATGCCACGGCATTGCACCGTGTCTCTTTGAAGATATTCCAAGGAGAGTTCTTAACATTATTAGGCCCCTCTGGCTGTGGCAAAACCACCTTGTTAAATCTAATGGCGGGTTTCATTGAAGCCGATAATGGTGAGATTTTTATTGATGGTGAACTGGTTACCGAGACACCACCCTATCAGCGGGAGATAGGTATCGTGTTTCAAAGTTATGCACTGTTCCCTCACATGAACGTCAGCGAGAACGTGGGCTATGGCTTGCGTATGCGTCGCACTCCCAAGGCGGAGATTAAGCAACGTGTCGATCAGGCCTTAAAGATGGTGAAGCTGGAAGGTTTCGAGGAGCGACGACCAAAAGAGTTGTCAGGGGGACAGCAGCAGCGCGTGGCACTCGCCCGCGCCTTGGTTATACGGCCGAAGGTTCTACTTCTGGACGAGCCCTTCTCGGCACTGGATAAAAACCTGCGGCTCAACATGCAGCAGGAGATCAAAGAGATCCAGCGCAAACTAGGGGTGACGACGGTTTTCGTGACCCATGATCAAGATGAAGCACTAGCGATGTCTGACCGAGTTGTTGTGATGTCAGCAGGCCACGTTCGACAGGTAGCCTCGCCACACGAAATCTATCGGCATCCTATTGATCCATTCGTTGCCTCTTTTGTGGGCGACGCCAATATTTTCCCAGCGTGCTATACCGGCCATGACAACACTATGGGTGTGGTTGAGTTCGGCAGCACCAAATTGCTTCTTCCCATTGCCAACATTCATGGTCAAGTTGGCGATGTGGTCGATTTATATGCGCGTCCTGAGAATGTTCGCCTCGTTCCCCTCAACGCAGAAGCCGATCTCGCGGGCACAGTGATTGGGCATGTATTCCAGGGCGATCACGTCGATGTATCCATTCACGTGCCGGATTGTGGCATTGATCATCCGGTCACTATTCGCAGCCCAGGGTTAGATGCCCTGGAGCGCTGGCCAACGGGTAGTGGCGTGGGAATCAGCTTTGTGTGCAGAGATACCACTGCATTTACACGCCCCTCAACCTCAGAGGAGAGCACTCAATGAGCGACTGGATACGCCACACACCACGTTTGACACATCATGCCGTACTCGCGGTGTTACATGCAGCGATTGGAAAGTCAGAACAGCTTGGCGTGGCGCAGAACATTGCGATTGTTGATGAAGGAGGTAACTTGCTCGCGTTTATCCGTATGGATGGGGCAAAGCTTCTATCCCGTGAAACGGCGATTTCTAAAGCGATATCAGCGGCCTCTCACCGGCAGCCAACCGCTCAGCTTGACCCTGACCTTGAACTCAAGCTCGCTATCGCGGCAGGGGGGCGGCTAACCAACCTTGAGGGCGGCCAACCGTTAATGATTGGCGATGTTTGTGTTGGCGGCATTGGTGTCGGCTCCGGCACCGGCCAGCAGGATATTGAGGTGGCCAAGGCGGGAGAGGCCGTACTAGTGGAAGGAGTGAAAACTTGATGCAACACATGACCGCCATTATCGCTGAACAATATGGTTCCCCGGAGGTTCTGCACAGCGTCACTCGGGAGATCCCCACCCCAGGAGTGGGCGAAATACTGATCAAGGTAGCCGCTGCCGGCGTTAATCGGCCAGACCTGATGCAGCGCAACGGCATGCCCAGACCTCCAGGCACTACCGACATCTTCGGGCTCGAAGCATCCGGTTTGGTGGAAGCCGTCGGCCCAGGTGAAACCAACTGGAAAGTAGGCGATCGTGTGATGGCGCTGCTCAATGGCGGCGGTTATGCCAGTCACTGCCTTGCTATCGCCGATCACTGCCTGCCCGTTCCTGAACAGGTTTCGCTAATCGAAGCCGCCGCACTGCCCGAAGCGCTCTTCACCCTATGGCATAACCTATATGAACGCGGACGCCTTTCCCCAGGGGACAGCCTGCTTATCCACGGCGGTGCAAGTGGCTTGGGCACTCTGGCAATTGCTCTGGCGAAAGCCACCGGAGCAAGGGTTGCCGCTACTGCGGGCAGCGCCGAAAAGGTGGCTGCGCTGAACAATATAGGCGTTGATCTGGCGATTAATTATCGCGAACAGGAGTACGTCAGCGTCATTAATGCAGCCTGGGGCGAAAACGCTATCAATGTGGTGCTGGATACCGTGGGTGGCGACTACATTGGCCGAAATCTGGAAGTGATGGCTCCCGAAGGACGACATGTCAGCCTCTCTTTTTTGCGGGCGCCGAAGTATCGCTGCCATTGCCGACCGTTATGCGTAAGGGCCTGACACTGACCTCTTCAACGCTTCGCCCCAAGAGCCACCATGAAAAAACACGCTTGGCGCAGCGAGTCGCCCACCATCTGTTGCCCCTACTCGCCAGCCGACGCGTCACGTCTGTTATTTACAAGACGCTCCCTCTGGAGAGAGCGGTGGAAGCCCACCACGTATTAGAGCAGAACAGCAATATCGGCAAAGTAGTACTGACCACCAGCACACTGGAAGAGTGAGGACATCATGACAACCGCTGCTGCCCCTATCTTACGTCTTTACCACGCAACAACCTCGCCTTACGTACGCAAAGTTATGGCGGTGGCGACACAGCTTGGTCTGGCATCCCAGGTTGAGCTGCTGGCTAGCGCCGCGCATCCTATCAATCGCGACAGTCGTATCGCGACTTTCAACCCTATCGGCAAGATACCTGCAGCCCAAACGAGAGATGGGCAGTTATTATTCGACAGCCGCGTTATCTGTGAGTATCTCGACGATTATGCCCAGGGCGGCCTATTCCCGGTGGGTGCTGCGCGCTGGGAAGCCCTGGCACGCCAAGCACTTGGCGACGGGCTGCTAGACGCTGCGCTGCTAGCCAGATATGAACGCTTAGCGCGCCCTAAAGAGCTTCAGTCTGATGCTTGGTATCAGGCTCAACTTGGTAAAGTGCAGGCGGCTTTGGCAAGTATCGATCAGCAGGTCCCTGCACTTGCGAGCACTCCTAGTGATATTGGTTCCATTACCCTCGGCTGTGCCTTGGGCTACCTGGATTTCCGCTTTCCCGATATGGATTGGCGCAGCCACTGCCCAGAGGCAGCACGCTGGTTTAAAGACTTCGATACCCAACCCGCAATGATCGCTACACGCCCATATGAATGAGCAGCCACTAAGAGGGAATTCCATGTCAGCATCTTTGTCTCCCCACGTTATGTTTCTTAATGGCCCCAACACCAATCTCTACGGCCTGGATCGAGACGGCACATATGGCCGTGAAAGCTTCGAGGGCATACAACAAAGCTGTCAACGCCATGCAGAAACGTTGTCAATAACGCTGGATTTCCGACAGAGCAATCATGAAGGCGTACTGGTCGACTGGATACAGGAAGCCCGCTTGCATCATGATGCGCTCATCATTAATGCGGCTGGACTCAGTTACCGCTCAATACCGATACTCGATGCCTTGCTGGCTTTCGAAGGGCCGATTATCGAAGCCCACATGAGTAATATCTGGAAGCGCGAACCCTTTCGTCATCACTCAATGCTTTCGCAGGCGGCCACTGGTGTGATCGCCGGGCTCGGCGTCATCGGCTATCGGCTTGCATTAGACGCCACGGCCCAGTTGCTCACTCAACAGAAAGGCTGACACTATGACGGGTACACTTGTTTTCTATAGTGAATTTGACGACTTTGATCAGTGGAAACGACTACTACAGCGTGAAATCCCCTCCCTCAATGTGCAGCATGCCAATGCAGTAACAGCGCCTGAGAAGGTACACTATGCACTCGTTTGGAAGCCACCCGAAAACTTTTTCCAGCACTGGCCAAATCTTGAACTCGTGATCAACCTTGGTGCTGGCGTCGATGCGCTTGTTGGTAGGCCCGACCTATCAGACATACCGGTCACTCGCCTCTCGGATCCCAACATGGCGCGGATGATGGCCGGCTATGTATTGTTTGCGGTACTCCGGTATGCCCGAGATATCCCCTTCTTCGAGCAGATGCAAAAACAGGCACGCTGGCAATATCGCCATCCCCGCGCAGCGGAAGAGATCCGTGTCGGCGTTATGGGATTGGGTGAGTTAGGCGGAAAAACGGCACAGGAGCTGACCCGGCAAGGTTTTTCAGTCGCAGGCTGGTCCAGAACCGCCAAAGAGATCGAGAGTGTTGAGGGTCATCACGGCATGGCATCGCTCGAGAGTTTTCTTTCGCGCACCGACATCCTGGTCATCATGTTACCGTCCACCCCCGATACACGTGGTCTAATGAATGATCAACACTTGGCCATGCTGCCCCATGGCGCAAGCCTGATTAATGTTTCTCGGGGAGATATCGTCGACGAACCCGCATTGATTGCACACCTATCTTCCGGCCAGATAGGTGCCGCAACGCTGGACGTGTTTGAACATGAACCGCTGCCGGATAGCCACTCTTTCTGGGCAATGGAAAATGTGCTCATTACTCCCCATCTCGCGTCAGTTGCACTGCCTAGCTCCGCAGTTAAACAGGTCGCGGCGAACATCCACCGTGTACGTGATAAACAGCCGCCCCTTCACTGCGTTGACCTAAACCGCGGTTATTAAACTCCTTTTCTCACGATCACTTACTTCGGCGCACTTCGCCCTTTCGACTCACCGCCAGCACTCCAGGTGCTGGCGGTATACGATCACCGACTCTCGACACTGAGTACCTTGCCGAGCCCTAGATAACGATTGGCCAAATCATCACCATGGCTGTTGCCAAGATATACACCACCGACACCGCCGTAGCGTGGGGTCAGCGTATTCGCGTACGTAGTTGTACATAGCGACCGGCAGTGTCTGGGTGCTTTGGTCGTTACAAATAGTGAAGCAGTGAACTCATTAAACGACAGAATCGCAGCAAACAGCCAGCCACCGGCGAGCCCAGGCAACAGTTGCGGAATGTAATCGTCGTCACAACCCGCAAGGGTGTTGCTCCCAGGCTAGCCGCCACAAGTTCGGTTCGAGGATCCAGATTGTGGATAGACCATACACACTGCGAAGCACAAACGGCAGAACTAATAGGGGTGGCAAAACACTACGACCGCATAACCTCTTGAGAGGCTAAGCTGAGACACCAGCATCAGCAACCCAAGACCGACCATAAAGTGCGGAATAAAAAGCGGCGATAACAGTAGCCCTTCCAACAAACGCTTGCCCTTGAATTCATATCGATGAATGACAACCGCCAGCGTAGTACCCACCAGGGTAGCCAGCGACGATGCCCAAGCGGTAACAATCAGGCCATTCCAGGCCAATTTGAAAATCGCGATACTCAAAAGCGTTCTTAAACCAGCGAAGGGAGTACCCCTGGGAGGGAAGGCGAGAACTGAAGAGGCATTGAAGGAGGCAATAGCGACCACCAATGCTGGCAGCAATATGAATAGCAGGATTAGCGCGATAAGCCCCTGACCGGCGCGCAGCAGCCATAATCGGTACGTGAACGCTGCATGTCAGTGCCCTCCTATTCTTTCCAGTGAATTCGTCAGGCGCTTGTAAGCCATAGCACCAGCATGGTGAGTACCAGACCCGCCACACTCAAACTGGCAGCGAAAGGCAAATTAAGCGATGAGAAACCTAACTGATAAACCATCGTTGAAATGGTATTAACACCCCGCCGCCGATCAGTTGCGGCGTTGCAAAGGCACTAAATGTCCATGCAAAGGAGGTCATGGTGCCCGCAATAATACCCGGCATGGATAAAGGTAGGGTCACCGTCATAAACGCTCGCACCGGCCCCGCTCCAAGGCTTATTGCTGCCCGTTCATAGGCACGGTCAATATGGGATAGCCCAGCTGCACAAATCAGCACCATGATGGGCAAAGTGACATGCACCAGCGCAATAACAACGCCTAATTGGGTAAACATAAAACGTAGAGGGCGTTCAATAATGCCAAGCCCCATCAGCACACTGTTCAGAAATCCGCTGCTACCCAGCACGATAATCCTGAGTAGGTGCGCACCACCTCCCCCAAAAACAGCGGGGTAATCGCAACAATCAGAATCAAGGAGCGACACCATGCACGCCGTGCCCGGATCATCGCATAAGCCAAGGGTAGCCAATCATAACGTAATATCGCGGTATACAGCTGAGCACGACGGTTTTCCAGAAAGGCACTGGCGTACAGTGGCCTCAGTAATGCCTGGAAATTTGCCAGTGTAAAATCGCCCATTCAAGCGAACCAGGTATATAGCTGCGCACGCTATATTGCAGAATAGCCAGCATGGCGCAGATCAACCAAAGCTGTCAACGTAGAAGGAAGAAGAAACCAATAAACAAAGCGTGGTTTTCGTTGCATAACCTTGCCGTCCCCAAAAATAGCGAAGCACCCATCGAGTACTTCGCTATTGAGCTACAAATCAGTTCATGATGTTTTCAGTAAACCACTGACGCCATTCACCCATTTTCTCGGCACGTAATTGAGGGTCAACGTTAATGGTCTGATTCCACTCTTCAGGTGTCGCCAGAATGGCTGCTGAATCGGCCAGCTCCGCCGATAGCTCTGCATTATCGACCGTGGGACTGCCATGTTTGATCTCGGCAATGCGGGCCTGTACATCAGGAGACAACGCGATGTTAATGAATTGATAGGCAAGATCCTGATTACTCGAGCCACGAGTAATCGCCATGGTGTCGACACCCAATACGACACCCTCGCTAGGTGTTGCCAGCTCGATATTAACGCCTTCGTTAATCATGTTTTGCGCGTTCATTGAAAGCATCAATTGTACGGGCGTTTCACCCGTCGAAATTAACTGCTGACTATTGGCATCATTGGTATAAAAAGCGCGCAGATTAGGCTTTAAACTCTCCAGCCGCTCAATACCCTCTTGCCAGTTCTCAGCATCAGCCCCTGAGAGCAGCGCTGAAACAGCAATAATGTGGCTGGGGTCAAAATCGGGTAATGCAACAGAGTCTTCAAGTTCAGGACTCCAGAGATCCTCCCAGCTATCAAAACTTACCCCCTCAGGAGTTAAGTCAGGTCGGTAGGCAATGGTGTAACCATAGCCCCAGGCACCAATGTGATAGGGACTGACCCTCGCCTGATCGACCAAATGTTCCGCGTTGGGTAACCGCGTCATATCCAGCTCTTCAAACAAGCCGTCTGTCGCGTAAAGCCATCCCACATGAGAGGTAGTGAAAGTAACGTCGCTCTCAGGCTCACTGGCCAACTTGGCTTTATTAAGACGATCAATTGTGCCACCGGTGGTGTAAACCACCTCAACACCCGTTTCTTCGGTGAACTCTTGGGCAATCGCTTCATCAATTAAATCGCGAAAACTCCCACCCCACGTATCAACCACTAACACATCTTTAGCTATGGCATTTCCAGAACTAACACCAATAACAATGGCAGTGATAAATAATGATTTTTTCATTGTACACCCCAGTTATAGTAACGATTATTGCAATGCTTAAAGCGTTGCTAAGAGAGTTATACAGCGGCTAATGCAGCTGTACGGTGAAAAGCGCGCTCACTGTAAACTAATGGTGATTTAGTATTATTTTCTAAAGCAATAACTTCGCCAATAAGTATTCGGTGAGAGCCAAAATCTTTAAAGTCGACGAGTTCGCAATCAAAACTACAGGTGGCCCCTTGTAATACAGGTGAAGCGCTGTTTAATGTTGTCCACTCTCCCACCGCAAAACGGTTTTCGCGGTATTCAGCTACAGCACCGGCAAAGATATTGGCAATCTGGGCTTGATCATTGGCTAATACATTAACGGCAAAAACACCATGTTCCATAAAGGTTGGCAACGCCCGATTATCCTGGTGCACACATAGCACTACAGAAGGCGGCGTCATAGAGAGCGAGCATAAGGAAGACACGGTTAAACCGGCACGCCCTAGAGGCCCATCGGTGGTAATGACCGACACACCAGAGGCGGTCAAACTCATCGCTTCACGAAATAGCTCAGATGTCATCATGAGATTAATCACCTCCAAGTACATTATCGGAAAGGCTTGCCGCTTTACGTACAAAATCTAGCGGCCCCGAGAAATCGAAACTGTTGTAGACCGCCGCGAGATGGCTAAAGTGGGGAGCCTGGGCAAATTGCACAAAGGTAAGCCGGTGCCCGGCGTAATCGGATGTCAACAAATCACGGGCAAACGCCATCAATTTTCGGCGGTCTTCCGAGTTCCAACGATCATTCAGTGAGTAGAACTTATCCAACCACTCCTTGGAGCCTTCGGTATGAAAGTTTGCGGCATTGGGGGTAACACACAGTTGTCCGCCGCAGAGCTCACGAGCAATGTGCATCATCTTAGGCAGCTGTGAACAGGCCAGAACGCGACCGGCATAAAGTAGCGACTGATTAGGCATCAACAGGCCCGCAGGGCTCTTCTCTGCGGTAGCAATAGAGGCTGTCAGGTGAGCATTGATACTTTCGCGGTAACAAACCAGATCGGCCAGTTTTTCCCGCACCGGTTGTAATTTATCCAACCCCGTTTGCATGGCATTCCACATCGCCGTACCGATCATCATATCGGCGACATACCTGAGGCGAAGCACATACGGAAAGGCCGAGTAACGGTGTAGTGTGTTACGGACAAACTGGGCGGATTTGGTATGCCGATAGAAGAAAACGTCTTCCCAGGGAATCAGCACGTTGTCGAAAACAACCAACGCTTCTACCTCGTCAAAACGGTTAGCTAACGGGTAGTCCAAAGGGTCAGAACGGCCTGCAAAACCGGCTCGACAAATATGTTTGACGCCAGGTGCGCCCATTTTAACGATACAGCCAAGCGCATAGTCCGAAAGTTCTTGCGTACTCCAAGCGCCGACGGTGGGCTTTAGGAAGGCTTGATCAGCGTAGGCTGCGGCTGTCTCGAATTTTGCACCACGAATGATTATTCCCGCATCTGTCTCTTTAACAACCCGCACCATCATATCGGGGTCTTGCTTTTGCGGCGGGAGTGAACGGTCTCCTTTAGGATCAGTGTTTGCCGACACATGGAAGATATCCTGAGTAAAAACCCGCTTATATGGCGATCAATGTTATCGGCAAAGCGTGGGTCGATTTCGGCCAGCATGTCTCGGCCATCCAGCAATGACCACATCTCGCCGATCGTCTCATCACCGACGCGGGTTGCCACCCCACCGATATCCTTTAGAAAACGATCAGTGGCATCGAGTTTGTCGTACCAGTCCTGTTTTTCGCGGGGAGGGCGATAGAAGATCGAATTTGTTTCTTTCGCTTCTCGATAAGTAAAGGCGTCTTTATGCTCTGGTTCATGCGCCATATCGTACATCCGGGATTTCACATCAATGATAGGCTTGAAAGCAGAATGCTTCGTCACATCCTTGACACGCTCGCCTTCCATCCAGATTTCACGACCATCCCGGAGCCCTTCTCGATACTCTTCGCCAGTACGGATCATGCTACGTTCCTTCTCAGTGGTGGTTTGAGAAGAGTGTGTCGCTGGCTACTTTGTTTGTAAAAACGCCTTTTCCTTTTTGTTGCATCAGAAATTCTGAGTTAGCTTAAACCCGGCATAAAAGGGCTATTGTTAATTCAAAACACCACTATTATCCCCAAAAAAAACCCCGCATCCGAGGATGCGGGGTTCGCTTGCTTTCAATAAATTTCGATATATTTAAGCGACGTCAAAGCGATCCGCGTTCATCACTTTCGTCCAGGCGGTGACGAAGTCTTTGACAAACTTCTCGTCATTATCGTCCTGGGCGTAGACTTCCGCGTAGGAGCGCAGCAGCGAGTTAGATCCGAACACCAAGTCAACGCGGGTAGCCGTCCACTTCACGGCGTCGGTTTGACGGTCGCGGATCTCGTAGGCATTTTTGCCCACCGGCTTCCAGCTGTTGCCCATATCGGTCAAGTTGACGAAGAAGTCGTTGGTCAACTGGCCTTCACGGTCGGTGAATACGCCGTGCTTGGTGCCACCATAGTTGGTGCCGAGTACACGCATACCGCCAAGTAGCACGACCATTTCCGGCCCTGTCAGCCCCATCAGTTGAGCGCGATCCAGCAACAGCTCTTCCGGCTTCACTACATAGTCTTTCTTCTGCCAGTTGCGGAAACCGTCAGCCAGCGGCTCTAGCGGCTCGAACGATTCGCCATCGGTCATTTCGGCAGAAGCATCGCCACGCCCTTTCAGGAAAGGTACGCGAACGTCGTAGCCTGCGGCTTTGGCGGCTTTCTCAATGGCGAAACTACCGGCCAGAACGATCACGTCGGCAAGGCTTGCGCCGGTGTCGGCAGAAATCTTCTCGTAAACTGCTAATACGCTGGCGAGACGCGCAGGCTCGTTGCCTTCCCAGTCTTTCTGAGGTGCTAAACGAATGCGGGCACCGTTGGCGCCGCCACGCATGTCAGAGCCGCGGTAAGTGCGAGCACTGTCCCAGGCGGTGCTGACCATGTCACTGATGCTCAGGCCGGCCTCGGCGATTTTCTGCTTAACCACTTCTTCGCTGTAGTCAGTGCTACCAGCCGGAATAGGATCCTGCCAGATCAAGTCTTCAGCGGGCACTTCCGGGCCGATGTAGCGCGATTTCGGGCCTAGGTCACGGTGGGTCAGTTTGAACCATGCTTTAGCGAACGTTTGCTTGAAGTACTCCGGATCCGCCATGAATTTTTCACAAATGGCGCGGTAGGTCGGATCCATTTTCATGGCCATATCCGCATCGGTCATGATCGGATTGTGGCGAATAGAGGGGTCGCTGGCATCAACCGGCTTGTCCTCTTCCTTAATGTTCACCGGTTCCCACTGGTGAGCGCCTGCTGGGCTCTTGCGTAGCTCCCACTCGTGTCCAAACAACAGGTCGAAATAGCCCATGTCGAACTTGGTGGGGTGAGTGGTCCAGGCGCCTTCAATGCCAGACGTTACAGCATTACTCGCTTTGCCACCCATGGTTGGGTTGCCCCAGCCCAACCCTGATTTTCAACGTCCGACGCTTCGGGCTCAGCACTCAGTGCTGCCGCGTCGCCGTTACCGTGGCACTTACCCACGGTGTGGCCACCGGCAGTCAGGGCTGCGGTCTCTTCGTCGTTCATCGCCATACGAGCGAAGGTTTCGCGTATCTGCTGGCCGGTCTTCAGCGGGTCGGGCACACCATTAACACCTTCAGGGTTAACGTAAATAAGACCCATCTGAACCGCAGCTAGCGGATTTTCCATGGTTTCCGGCTTTTCAACGTCCACGTAGCGCTCGTCGGAAGGTGCCAGCCACTCTTTCTCATCGCCCCAGTAGATGTCTTTCTCCGGGTGCCAGATGTCTTCACGACCAAACGAGAAGCCGTAAGCAGGCAGTCCCATGGATTCGTAGGCAACAGTACCGGCTAGAATCATCAGGTCGGCCCAACTGATCTTGTTGCCATACTTTTTCTTGATCGGCCACAGCAGACGGCGCGCTTTATCAAGACTAACGTTATCCGGCCAGGAGTTGAGTGGTGCAAAACGCTGACTACCGGTACCGCCGCCACCGCGGCCGTCGGCCAGACGATAAGTACCCGCAGAGTGCCACGCCATGCGGATCATTAGACCACCGTAGTGGCCCCAATCGGCAGGCCACCAGGATTGGCTATCTGTCATCAGCGCGTGAACATCTTGCTTCAGCGCGTCAAAATCGAGCTTTCTGACCTCTTCCCGATAGTCAAAATCAGCATCCATCGGGTTCGTTTTGCGGTCATGCTGGTGCAAGATATCCAGGTTAATTCCTTCCGGCCACCAGTCTTTGTTAGACGTGCCTGTGGAGGTATTACCACCATGCATTACAGGACATTTACCACTCATAGCTCTCTCCCTCTAACTTCAGTGTGTCTTAACGGCTTTTGTCTTGGTTGCGTTCGTCTTGGGTATGTTGAAAAGAGCGGCTACCAAGTCGACTGACGGTGAGCCCCCTAATGCTTACGATAGTGCTATCGCTCTGCCTGCTGTGCAGGGGAAGGGCGCTTCACTCACTTGGTACTGTTTTAAAGCAGATCCCTCATAGGCACAATTTGCTTTAGTGACCGATCTAATAGCTTTTATACATCGGCAGTCTGCTGGCGCTACAGTGGTTAAAATTCTTCGGTGTCGATATCTGCCTGCTGCACCTCGCTGTAGCGAGCCCTGCGACCTGCTCTGGCGTCATCATGGCATCCAACTGCTGCACTGTGGTGACATCGAGGTGCAGCGTTTCCGCGGCTAAATTTTCGCGCATGTGGTCAGCGGAGCGAGTGCCGGGAATGGGGATAATATCGCCGCCTTTGGCTTTCAGCCACGCCAGTGCCAGCTGCCCCGGCGTGACGCTTAAGGCCTGCGCCAGCGACGCAAGGCGTTCAAATAGTTTTAGATTATGCGGGTAGTTTTCGGCGCTGAAGCGCGGCATATTACGGCGCATATCGCCCTCTTCGAGACGCGAGGGATCTTGAATGGCACCGGTTAAGAAGCCTCGTCCCAGAGGGCTAAACGCGACCAGGGCTGCTCCCACCTCGCGGCACGCATCGATCAGGGCGATTTCCGGGTTGCGCGTCCACAGCGAGTATTCCGACTGCACCGCGGCAATGGGATATTCGGTGACCGCGCCCGCAACGTTAGCGCAGAGACTTCAGATAACCCCACGCCACCAATCTTGCCTTCTTCCACCAGGCGCCCCAGCGCACCCACGCTCTCTTCAATGGGGACTTGGCGATCCAAGCGGTGCAGGTAGTAGAGATCTAAATGGTCGGTACGCAGGCGCGCAAGGCTCGCTTCGCACTGTTTTCGCAGGGTTTCCGGGCGGCCATCAATGACCCGCTTGCCTGACTCAGGGTCCATCGCCATGCCGCATTTACTGGCCAGAAAGAGTTGGTGCCGCTTGCCTCCAGGGCGCGCCCGACCACTTTCTCATTGGCCGTGGCGCCATACAGCGTGGCGGTATCGAAGTGGCGATAGCCATATCAAAGGCCTCATCCAGCGCCCGTAGGGCTGCGCTTTCCGGCACGATGCTGCCGTAACCGTGGGAGAGATTCATACAGCCCAGACCAATCGAAGGGGCATTTACGGCATTAAGGCGCTGAAAGAAGCTCGACATCGGTATTCCCATCATTAAAAGAATCGTTTTATAACGTTTCACCGCCAAACTGCAACGCGGCTAAATGACGATAGAGCGCGCTGGTGGTGAGCAATTCCGCGTGAGTGCCCGCCGCTACCAGTTTCCCACCATCAAGCACCAGTAAGCGGTCAGCGGCGATGACAGTCGCCAGCCGATGGGCGATCACGATGCTGGTGCGCCCGACCATCAGCCGATCCAGCGCGTGCTGCACCAGCCGCTCACTCTCCGCATCCAAGGCGCTGGTGGCTTCATCCAACAGCAGTACCGCAGGATTTTTGAGCAGCGCCCGAGCAATAGCGAGCCGCTGACGCTGGCCTCCGGAGAGCTGCACACCACCGGGGCCTAGGGCGTGTCAAAGCCTTGGGCAGCGCATCGATAAAGTCGAGGGCGCTGGCATCCTGAGCGGCAATGCGTAATCTATCGATATCAGCCTCAGGATCACCATAGCGAAGATTCTCGGCCACCGAGCCGCTAAACAGCACCGGTTCCTGCGCCACTAACCCCATGGCACTGCGTAAGGCGGCAAGATCTAGCGTACGGACATCCCTATCATCCAAGGTAATGCGCCCCTGGCTGGGGTCATAAAAGCGTAGCAGCAGCGCCAACAGCGTGCTTTTACCTGCCCCGGAAGGCCCCACCACCGCTACTCGTTCTCCCGGCTTAATATGCAGATCAAACCCTTCAAGCGCTGGGGTTTCCCGACCGGGGTAGGTAAACGTGACGTTCTCCAGTGTAATTTCACCACGCGAAGGGCTTGGCAGGCTCTGCGGATTCACGGGCGACTGAATAGCGGGCTGGGTATCGAGCAGCTCCAATAAGCGCTCCGCCGCCCCTGCCGCGCGCTGCACATCCCCTGCTACCTCGGCCAGGGTGGCAATGGCCCCTGCTGCCAGCACGGCGTAAAAGATAAACGCCGATAGCTCGCCCGCACTCATGGTACCGTTTAGCACCGCCTGACCGCCCTGCCAGAGCATTAAGCCAACCGCGGTAAACACCACTAGCATAGCGACACCGGTTAACCAAGCGCGCTGCTGGGTGCGCTCTACGGCGCTGCCAAAGGCCTGTTCAACTCGCTGGCCATAGTGGCTTTTATCCACCGCCTCGTGGGTAAATGCCTGGAGCGTTTTAATACCGCTCAGCGCCTCCTCAGCATAGCGACCTAGTTCGGCCACGCGATCCTGACTGGTGCGCGAAAGCCGCCGCACCCGGCGGCCGTACCACACGATGGGCAGCAGAGTGGCGGGGATGCCAATCAGCACCATTGCCGAGAGCCACGGTTGGGTGACCAGCATTAGCACCACGGCGCCCACCAGCATGACCGATTACGCAGCGCCAGCGATACCGAGGAGCCAAACAGGCTCTGCAGTACGCTGGTGTCCGCCGTCAGCCGTGAGGCAATTTCCCCGCGCGCGGCCGTCGCTTGCGCTCTCGAAAAAGCTGGGTTCTAAAGTGAGTAAATGATCAAACACTCGCTGGCGAAGGTCGGCAGCCAAGCGCTCGCCAATCCAGGTCACTTGGTAGTAGCGCAGTGCGGAGGCAAACGCCAGCACGGCCACTACCACCAGCATCAGGGCCAGCGTTTGCGCTAGCGCCTGCGCATCCGCGTCCAGAAAACCGCGGTCGATGATTAAGCGCAGCCCATTCCCAGCAGTAGCACGCTTCCCGATGCCATGAGTAGCGCTAGGCCAGCCAGAGCCAACCGCATGCGGTAGGGGCGCAGTAAACCCAACAAACGCAGCAGTACTCGGGGATTGGGGCGTTTGATTCATAGTAGCGATTGCTCTACAATAAGGGGGTATTCGACCATAGCAGGAGTAGCAGTGCCCTGCACAGAATCTAGTCGGCCAGCCGTCGAGCGGAAGTATCGGGACGTCAGACAACAGATAGCATGTTAAAGATTGTACGACGAGCCGAAAGTGAAGCCCTCACGCGCTCGGTAGTCATCGCCTAGATGCCCGCCCACCAGTCATAGCCCCTATCCTCCCAATATCCTCCCTTGCCGCCGTGGAGCTGTTTGAAGCTTTCCACCAGTTCGACGCGCATCACGTACTTGGCCTGCTTGTAACCCAACTGACGCTCGGCGCGCAGACGGATCGGCGCCCCATTGGCCACCGGTAGCGGTTCGCCGTTGAGATCGTAGGCAAGCAGCGTCTGCGGATGATACGCCTCGATCATGTCGAGGCTCTCGTAATACAGATCCGACCCACCGTAGGTGTGATCTGCACAGTGAAAAACCACGAAGCGCGCGGTATCTGCCGGACGCACCCGATCAAGCAGATCCGCCAGAGGAACGCCGGTCCACTGCCCGATACAGCTCCAACCCTCGACGCAATCGTGACGAGTGATCTGGGTTCGTGAAGCCATCTCCCGAAGCGCCGGCAACGACAGCGTCATCGGCTCTTCGACCAGCCCGTCGATGGTCAGACGCCAGTCGGCGAATCCATTCTCGACCCAGGCACGATAGTAATCCTCCTGCGGGTTGGTAGTGCCATTGGGACGAAACACCGGCGCGATCTGACTCTCGTCGAACTCCTTGGCGAGTGCCTGGCGCGAGGCGATCAAACGCTGGGCCTTGTAAGAGAGTTGCTCGACGTTACTCAGCGCCGCGCGCACGGGCGCGCTTTCCGACAGTCGATCGCAAACCGGTGAGGAAGGTGCCAGCCCCCAACGCGCACAGGCCACCCAGTAGTCGCCGTCGAGCGCGGTCAGGCGCTGGTGATGTCGAGAGTCTGGTGTTCGAGTCAGTCATGCCTCGGCTCCGATCCGTCATGCGCTTCTACCTGGATGCGGTAGCGACGCTTACCATCGAGCGCAGGTTGTTGAAAACGCCGGATACCAGCACCAGCGCGATGTGCACGACGAAAAAGCCAATGAGAGCCGTTGCACAGAGAAAATGAAAGGTGCGAGCACTCTGTCGTCCGCCGAAAAGTTCGGTGAGCCACGGCCAGGCGGCGTTGACACTGGGTGCCATGGTCAGCCCCGACAGAATCATTACTGGCAGCAACCCAAACAGCACCAGAAGATAGGTCAGCTTCTGGATACCGTTGTAGTCAGCTTCGTGATGAAAACGCAGCCGCGCATGATCAAGTAGCGTCCGCGGAATGTTCTTCAACTGCACCCACGTTGGAAACAGCGCCCGTCGTCGTTGGGGCACCAACAGGGTATAGAGCAGATACGCGACAACCAGCGGCACGAAGATCCATGCAGCCAGAAAATGCCAGTTGCGCCCCATCGTCAGCCACTTGTCCCCCGGCAGCGTCGCCCAGCGGGGGAAGGCCCGTTCGCGTAGCTGGCCGTTGTCATCGGAAAGCCCCAGTACACCGGTGGTGTCGAACGCCTGCCCAGCGATGCGAACCACGCCCATGCGCTCACCATCTTCGGCGGTGCGCGCATGTATCGCGATGAAAGGGTTGGCGAAATCGGATTGCTCCCCCCAATAAAGCGCGGGGTGTGCATTGAATATCTGCAAACCGCTCATCAGCAACACGATCAGGCAGACGAGATTCGTCCAATGCCACAGACGAGTCGCCAACGTATGTCGTTTGATCACTCGTGTGGCCGGCGCACCGGGCACATTACCGGTCGAGTCACTATCGATCGTAGCTTTGACAGACTCAGACATGATATTGACCTCGAAACGAAGGCGTCCGGCAAACCAGACAGCGCCTGGCTGCCGGACCGCAACTTTTAGTTGGCATGCTCCATGGAGTCGCTGCTCATTTCGTCATGGCTCATGCTATCGTCGTGGCTCATGCCGTCGTCGTGGCTCATACCATCGTCGTGGCTCATGCCATCGTCGTGGCTCATGCCGTCGTCGTGGCTCATGCCGTCGTCGTGGCTCATGCCATCATCGTGGCTCATGCCATCATCGTGGCTCATGCCGTCCTGACTCATCGAGTCCTGGGACATATTGTCGGTCTGGGCACTGGCGAGCGTGGTGAAGGCAAGGCCGCCGCTCAGCAGTACAGCACTCAAGGCGAGTAGATATTTGGGTGTCGTGCGGGTCATGATGCTCTCCTGATTTATCTAGGCAAACCGTGTCCGGTCCGACACGGCTTGCCCAAGATAAACAGGAATTGCAGCTCAATCATCACGGAATCATAACGTTCGGTGATAACGTTTCCGTGATGATTGACGAGGTACACTGGGCTAGGATTCACAGCTCACTTAAAGGAGAACCGATATGTCGTGCCCGATACTTTGCGTCGAGGACGATCCCGATATCGGTCGGCTATTAACGAGCATTCTCGTACAGGCGGGCCATCAGCCGACCTGGGTTTCGACCGGGGAAGAAGCCTTGCATCGATGGCGGAATGCCTCGCTCGTCGTTCTTGATCTGATGTTACCGGGCATCGACGGTCTCGCCGTGTGTCGAGACATTCGCACTCACGACGCCACCATTCCGATCATCATGCTGACGGCGCTCGCCGGAACGCGGGACGTGGTCGTCGGTCTGGAAATCGGTGCCGACGACTACATCACCAAGCCATTCGACACCGACATCCTATTGGCGAGAATCCAAGCGCTTCTGCGTCGTCGAAAGGCGATGGAGGCGCGTACGTCGTCGACGCTTATGAAGATAAAGGCGCTGGAGATCGACATCGACGGCTACAGCGTCAAATTCGACGGAAACATGATTCAACTCACGACCCGGGAGTTCGCCCTACTGGTGTTCTTTGCCCGCCACCCTGGTAAGGGATTTTCCCGCAGCGAGTTGCTCGATGCCGTATGGGGCCCGGAATTCGACGGCTTTGATCACACCGTCAATACGCACATCAATCGGTTGCGCAGCAAGATAGAGCCAGACCCGGCGCGGCCCGAGTACATTCTCACCGTATGGGGCACCGGTTACCGGTTCACCGACGCCCCGGCACCAGCCTCCGACGAGAACGCCCCATGAGCCTCGGCCAATCGTTGCGCAGAACCTACCGCAGCCTGTTCGCGCGCATCGTGTTCGTCTATCTGGTGAGCATGATCGCACTCTCCACCACGACCACGCTGGTGGCGGTCGATCAGTTCAATCAGTTGGGACGCGAATGGCTGCAACGCAATGAGATCGACATGGCCCATCACCTGACCCGCGTACTGCAGGATTCGCTCGACGACGGCGTCGACGTCCCCTCGACTCGAGCGGCCGTAGAGCAGGTCATGACCATCAATCCGGCGCTCTCGCTCTACGCGCTCGACATCGACGGCACGGTGGTTGGCGCTTACGGCCCCGACCGCTGTGGACTCGGCCGGCGAATCGACCGGGATGCTATCGACGAACTGCTTTCCGACATGCCCATGCTGCCGGTCTACGCAGACATGCCCTGCCGGGGCGACGAGGGCGTTTTTTCGGTTGCCCCGATCACCTACGGCCCGCAGCAGCAATCGGGCTATCTGATGGTGCAACTGGAGGCGAACACAGACGTCTCGATGGCCAACATCTGGCAGACGAGCAGCATCTCGCGCACGCTGCTCATCGCAGGCTGCGTGGCGTTGGCATTGACGCTGGCGGTGGGTCTCGCCCTCTTCGCTTTTCTGACGCGCCGCTTTTCCCGGCTGACCCGCACCGTCCAACACTTTGCCGAGGGCGATTACCGGCAGCGCAGTCCCGAGTCAATCGACGACGAAATCGGCCGGCTCGGGCGTGCCTTCAACGACATGGCGGCCACCATCGAAGCCCAGGTCGAGGCGCTGCACGATACCGACCGCCAGCGTCGGGAACTCATCGCCAACCTGTCCCACGAATTCCGCACGCCGATGACCTCCCTGTTAGGCTATGCCAAGCAGTTGGATCGCAGGCCTCTCGACGATGAAACACGCAGCGGTCTGGACGCCATTCGCGCCAACGTGGAACGACTGGCCCAGCTGGCCGACCAGCTCTCTCAGATGTCTCGCGCCAATATCGCTGGCCGACCGCTATGCCCAAGCACGTTCTCCTTCGCCGAATTGGCCAACGACATTCTAGGTAAATTTCACCCTCGCGCGCTGGAGAAAGGCATCGAGCTTCGTGTGGAGAACCAGGCGGCGATAGCCGAGGTCTCCGCCGACATCGAACTGATCGATCACGCGCTGACCAATATGGTCGACAATGCCATCACCGCCACCAACACCGGCGGCACGGTCTCGATCCGGATTCTCGAGTTCGACGATACCCGACTCAAGATCGGAGTCAGAGATACCGGTGTCGGCATCCCCGAACAAGAAATCCCCCTTATCTCACAGCGCTTCTATCGCACCACGATTGGACGTGAGCGGGGTGAAGGCACCGGGCTGGGACTCGCTATCGTCTCCGAAGTGCTGAAGCGCCACGAGTCCCAACTCGTCATCGAGAGCAAACCGGGAAAAGGCACCTGTATCTGGTTCACGCTGCCGAAGACGATACTCGATGAGAGAGCGCTCGCCGCCTGGGCTGACGAGTAGGCACTCGTCTCGCCCGCTATGCGGTTAATACGCTGGAGGAAACGCGACATGGACGCCGAACTGATCGGCATCGACCCATGGGCAGTCGCGCAGGACTGAGCCAGTCAGGCGCACAACTAAAAAGCCCGCGATTGCTCGCGGGCTCAGTACTTAGTTGCAAAGGCCTAATCAATCAACGGCAGCAGTGTATTCAGGCTATCCCGGGCATCGCCATAAAACATCCGCGTGTTCTCTTTGAAGAACAGCGGGTTTTCGATACCGGAGTAGCCGGTGCCCTGGCCGCGTTTGCTGACGAACACCTGCTTGGCTTCCCATACCTTCAATACCGGCATACCAGCGATGGGGCTATTGGGGTCTTCCTCGGCCGCCGGGTTCACAATGTCGTTGGAGCCAATCACGATCACCACGTCGGTGGTGGCGAAATCGTCGTTGATTTCATCCATTTCCAACACGATATCGTAAGGCACCTTGGCTTCTGCCAGCAGTACGTTCATATGCCCTGGCAAGCGACCCGCGACCGGGTGGATACCGAAGCGCACGGTCTTGCCCGCTGCACGCAGCTTACGCACTAGGTCGCTCACTGCGCTTTGCGCCTGGGCCACTGCCATGCCGTAGCCCGGCACGATAATCACGCTATCGGCATCGTTCAGGGCGCTCGCTACACCACCAGCGTCAATCGCCACCTGCTCGCCTTCGATCTCCGCCGCTGGCCCAGTGCTTCCGCCAAAGCCGCCTAGGATCACATTGACGAAGTTGCGGTTCATCGCCTTACACATAATGTAAGAGAGAATCGCACCGGAGGAGCCCACCAGCGCACCGGTGACAATCAGCAGGTCGTTGGAGAGCGTAAAGCCGACCGCCGCCGCCGCCCAGCCGGAGTAGCTGTTAAGCATTGAGACCACCACCGGCATATCGGCCCCGCCAATACCCATAATCAGATGATAGCCAATAAAGAACGCCAGCGCTGCGAGCACTAGCAGCGTCCAGAAGCCTGCGCCGTTGAGGTACAAAATCGCCAATAGCAGTGATAGCACGGCCGCCCCGGCGTTGAGCAAATGGCCGCCGGGCAGTTGGCGTGGTTTACCGTCGACTTTACCTGCCAGCTTGCCAAACGCTATTACCGAGCCGGTGAAGGTCACCGCGCCGATAAAGATGGCGAAAACCACCTCAATTTGCAGAAAGGTAAGTTCGTCTGGGGCCTTGGTGGCCACCAGCGCGGCAAAAGCGGAAAACTCCTGTGCGGCGCCATCCACTGCCTGCGCCGCCATGACTCGGCGGCGCTCTAAGTCCGCGCTCCAGGCCACAAACACCGCGGCTAAACCGACAAAGCTGTGCAGCGCCGCCACTAGCTGGGGCATTTCGGTCATCTCGACCTTGCCCGCTACGTACACGCCGATGCCTGCCCCAATCACCATCATCGGAATCAGCCACCAGTAGCCGCCAATACCCGGGCCTAAAGCGGTAAAGAACACCGCCACCGCCATGCCCACAATGCCGTACCACACGGCTCGTTTGGCTTTTTCTTGGTTACTCAGGCCGCCCAGCGACAGAATAAACAGCACACTCGCCGCGATTGCCGCGGCAGATACGAATCCTTGTCCTAACATATCGTCTCTCCGCCGCTTAAGATTTTTGGAACATGGCCAGCATCCGGCGTGTCACCAGGAAGCCACCCACAATATTGATTGACGCGATCAGCACCGAAATCGCCGCTAATATGCCCACGATCACGCTACTCGTGCCAATCTGCAAAATAGCACCGAGAATAATGATGCCCGAGATCGCGTTAGTCACCGCCATTAAAGGCGTATGCAGCGAATGACTCACGTTCCAAATCACCTGGAAGCCGATAAAGCAGGCCAGCACAAAGACAATAAAGTGCTGCATAAATGAGGTCGGCGCCACCTGGCCAAGCAGCAGCATGAGCGCACCGCCGACAGCCAGCAATCCGATTTGACGCTTGGTTTGCGCCTTGAACGCCGCATGTTCGGCGGCTTTTTTCTCTTCCGGCGTGGGCTCTTTTTCTTTCTTCTTCGGCTTGGCCGCGCCAATCGCTTTCACCTTGGGCGGCGGTGGGAAGGTGACCTCACCCTGGTGCGTCACGGTGGCGCCACGAATCACGTCATCTTCCATATTATGATTGATCACGCCGTCTTTCTCGGGCGTCAGATCGGTCAACATATGGCGGATATTGGTGGCGTAGAGAAGCGATGATTGCGTTGCCATGCGCGAGGGGAAGTCGGTGTAGCCGATCACCACCACGCCATTATCCGACACCACCCGCTCGTCTGGCTTGGTGAGATCGCAATTGCCGCCTTTCTCAGCCGCTAAGTCGATCACCACCGAGCCCGGCTTCATGGCCTCGACCATATCTTCCAACCACAGCTTAGGTGCGGGCTTGCCGGGAATCAGCGCGGTGGTAATCACGATGTCCACATCGGCCGCCTGCTCGCGGAAACACTCAAGCTGCTTTTCGCGGAACTCCGGGCTTGAGGGCGAGGCGTAGCCACCGCTTTCGGAACCGTCCTGGCTATCTTCGAAATCGAGGAACAGAAACTCCGCGCCCATGGATTCGATTTGTTCAGAGACCTCGGGGCGTACGTCAAAGGCGCGCACTACGGCGCCCAGGCTGGTGGCCGTGCCGATCGCCGCCAATCCCGCCACGCCAGCGCCAATGACCAACACCTTGGCCGGGGGCACTTTACCTGCCGCCGTTACCTGGCCAGTGAAGAAGCGGCCAAAGTTGTTGCCCGCCTCTATCACCGCCCGGTAGCCGGCGATATTGGCCATGGAGGAGAGCGCGTCCATTTTCTGCGCCCGTGAAATACGCGGCACCATGTCCATAGCAATAACGGTGGCGCCCTGGGCCTTGCACTTCTCGAGCAGCGCTTCGTTTTGCGCTGGCCAGAAGAAGGCAATCAAGGTTTGGCCTTCCCGCAGCCGCTCGGCCTCTTCATCAGAGGGCTCTCGGACTTTAATGACCACCTCAGCGTCGTTCCAGAGCGCATCAGCCCCGTCCACGACGGTAACGCCTGCATCACGATAAGTGTCGTCATTAAAGCCCGCTGCCAAGCCAGCGCCGGTTTCTACCAAGCACTCGTGGCCCAGTTTTTGGATCTGCTTCGCGCTCTCAGGGGTCAGCGCGACGCGCGCTTCCCCCCGGGCACTCTCTTTCGGTGCGCCTATTTTCACTCTTGTTCTCCCTTGCTTAACCTTATTGCAGTGCCGCAGTTGCTCAATGGGCCCTGCACCTTTAACGGCGTCCGTGATAACGCCTTAATAGCAGTCTAGGATCTAACGGGGTGGCTGCCAGATACTATTCAACCTTTGATACAACAGGGTTGTTTAATTACAACATCCACTAGTGTGCATGATGGTTCCCTTAACGTCTAAAGTCGTTAGCAAACTCAGTAAGCACCTGGTAGAGCCACCTGTTAGCAGGATCATTGGCATAGAGCCCATGCTGAATCAACGTCATTTTTAGTGCGGGGAGCTCTTTAGGCGGCTCCACCAAACGCACCGGCAGCATAGCAACGAACCGTTCAGCCATTTGACGTGGGAGCGTCATGATCGCTTCCGTCAGCGCCACCACCCGTGCCGCGGCGATATAGTTGAGGTTTTTAGAGATGACCCGGCGGGTTAAGCCGTGTTGAACAAGACAGCTGTCGATATTACTGGGGCGCAGACCGCTAATATCCGCCAGCTCCACATGGAGCGCATCCGCAAACTGACCAATATTCAGTACATCGCCCACGCGAACATTATGGGTAGCAGCCAGGCAGACCAGTTCCTCATCCATCCAGAGAGTCTGAATCACGCCGCTGGCAGCGCGCTTTGGCTATCCAGCCCTACCACCATATCAATTTGGCGCTGTTCCAGCCCCTCACTCAGCACATCTGGGTAATCAGCTCAATGGAAAGCTAATGCCCGGTGCATAGGCCAGCAGCTGACTTAAAAAGAGCGGGTACATGACCTCTTCAAAGTAATCCGTGGTGGCGAGCGTAAAGCGTCGCGTGCTGTTGGCAGGCGTAAACATCGCGGGGGGCGCAAGACCTTGTCGAAGCATCGCTAGCGCCTGTTGCACCACGGGTAGCAGCGCGAGTGCCCGGGTGTCGGCTGCATACCGTTTTCGGTGCGCACTAGCAGCGGATCATCCAGCGATTCACGCAGCCGTTTTAAGGCATGGCTCAAGGCCGGTTGGCTTAAATGCAGCATTTCTGCTGCGCGAGTGACGTGACGCTCGCGCATCAGCGCCTCAAATACCAGCAGCAAGTTCAGGTCGAAATGGCGTAGCGAGCGCATAGCTTCTCATTATTCATATCACGAATGATTAAATTCTAAACATTCATTTAATTTATCACCAGGAATTGCTTATTGTCTGCCTCTCATTCGCCCACCACGCGACTATCAGCGATAATCCAGCACTCAAGGAGAAGCACACCGGTGACCCACCCACAAGCTATGTCTGCACAAGCTATGTCCGCACAAACCATGCCCAGCCTTTATGGCGATGTGATCTCTACCTTTATGGGCGTAGCAAAAGCATCGGATCCTAAGACAACCGACGCCGAGGTTGTGGTGAGTGGCGTTCCCTTTGACCTTGCTTGTTCTGGCCGTGCGGGCACCCGTATGGGGCCAAATGCTATTCGTCAAACCGCCAACCTGATCTGGGAAGGCAAGCGCTGGCCATGGGACTTCGCCTTGGAAGATCGCCTCAAGGTGTGCGATGCAGGCAACGTTGATTACGCTTATGGCGAGCCCGAAAGCCTGGTCGATAACCTGGAAACCCACGCCAACCGCTGGTTAAAGGCGGGCAAAAAGATGCTTACCCTGGGCGGCGACCACTACATTAGCCTGCCGCTGCTGCGTGCCCACGCCCGAGAGCACGGCCCGCTGGCGCTGATCCATTTTGACGCCCACACACACACCTACGAGCAAGGCACGCGCTTTGACCACGGCACTATTTTTCACCACGCTTTAAAAGAAGGCTTGGTGGTGCCTGAGCACTCGCTGCAAATTGGCATTCGCACAAGCTACGACCGCCACAACCACCCTTACGAGGTACTGGATGCGGACTGGGTCAATGAGCACGGTGCAGCCGCTGTACTGGAGCGTATTCGCGCCAAAGTGGGTCATCATCCCGCTTACGTCAGCCTGGACATTGATGGCCTCGACCCCGCCTACGCCCCCGGCACCGGCACGCCGGTGTGCGGTGGCATGTCCACCGACCTGATGCTGAAAGTGATTCGTGGCATGGTAGGCATGGAACTGGTCGGTATGGACGTGGTGGAAGTGAACCCCGCCTACGATCACGGCGACATTACCTCGCTTGCCGCCGCGACGCTGGGGCTTGAGTTTTTGTATACCCTGGCGGCATCTAAGGGCGTTTAACAGTTAGCCTCCGCCATCTCTAGGCTGATGGTATTGAGATGGCGGGGGCGGAACAGACTATCCTTGAGAGGCCGTCAGCGCGTGATCAATATCCGCCAGCAGATCGTCGATATGCTCGATGCCGATCGATAGGCGCACCATATCCGGCGTGACGCCAGCGGCTTTTAGCTCCTGCTCGTTGAGTTGGCGGTGCGTGGTAGAGGCGGGAATGGAAGAGCAGCTTTTAGCATCGCCGATATTCACCAAGCGGAGAATCAGCGCCAGCGCATCGTAGAAGCGCTCACCAGCGGCCTGCCCACCTTCAATGCCAAAACTAAGAATCCCCGAGGCATGGCCGTTCATATAACGCTGGGCCAGCGCATGATCCGGATGGTTTTCCAAGCCAGCATAATGCACCCAGGTGACCAACGGATGGCTTTCCAGATGCTTGGCAACCGCTAAGGCATTGGCACAGATACGCTCAATCCGTAGTGACAACGTTTCCAACCCCTGGAGCAGGTTCCAGGCCGCCTGGGCAGAGAGCGCCGCGCCCATATTACGTAGCGGCACCACGCGGGCGCGGGCAATAAAGGCCGCATCGCCCACATCACGGGTATAGCTCACACCGTGATAGGAGACATCAGGCTCGTTGAGCAGCGGAAAACGGCTGGCATTCTCGGCCCAGGGAAAGGTGCCCGAATCAACAATCACACCGCCCACCGTGGTGCCGTGACCGCCGATATATTTGGTCGCCGAGTGGACAACGATATCCGCCCCGTGCTCAATCGGCCGACATAAGAACGGCGTCGCCGTGGTGTTATCGACTATTACCGGCACCCCATGACGATGCGCCGCTTCGGCGAGCTTTGTTAGGTCGACCACGCCACCCGAAGGGTTACCAATGCTTTCGCAGAAAACCGCTTTGGTACGCTCATCGATCAGCGCTTCGATGCCATCAATATCGTCTTTGTCGGCAAAACGCACCTGAATGCCTTGGCGCGGCAAGGTGTGGGCAAACAGATTGTAGGTACCGCCATACAGCTCGCTGATCGAGACAATGTTATCGCCTGCTTCGGCAATGGTCTGGATCGCATAGGTGATCGCCGCCATTCCCGATGCCACCGCTAGCCCGGCAATACCGCCTTCCAGTGCGGCTACCCGCTGCTCCAACACGGCACAGGTCGGGTTCATAATGCGTGAGTAAATGTTTCCTTCGACTTTCAGGTCAAACAGATCCGCTGCGTGCTGCGCGTTATCGAATGAAAACGACGTGGTTTGGTGAATCGGCACAGCCACGGCGTTTTGTGAGTCAGGCGAATAGCCATGGTGAAGAGCAATGGTTTCTGGCTTCATGAGAACGGCTCGCTATTTTTTTGTTGAGATCCGCTATTGATCCTAAACAAGCGCTGCATGGAAGGCCAACAATCGTTCGTCTCCGATCTACCAGGCGAGACCAAACACATTTACCAATTCCACTCACTGCGCGCCACCGCGTCATGAGCAGGGTGGGATCCAGGTGAAGCCGCTGGGGTACACAGCCGATGCGCTGCTGCGAGGTAATGATCACCTGACCCGACTAGGGCTTTACCACACCGATCAGCATTTTCAGTGCACCTCAGTTCAATCCGCAAATGGTCAATAACGTGTTTGGGATACGTCGGCTTATATCGGCGCCATGGATCCCTTGGGCGTGGGTCTGACGCTGGATGCTGGCCTTTACGATGCGCTACTGGAACAGCTGGCTAATGAGATTGCGCGTTGCACCGATGCCTAAACAGCGTCTTTCTTAAACTGCTTTTTTATTAAATAGCTTTCCAAGTTGATAAAGGTCGTGCATATACCTATCAAACTTTGAAACAAGCAGTGACATAAAGATAAAGGCATAAATAACTAGCATGACGATCAAGGGTTCGTTAAGCCAGGCCAGAAAAGGAGTCGATATCGGATAGCTGATCGTGTAGACAGTCATGGCCGCTAATAGCTGAACCAGAAAACAATTAACAATCACCAGGGTAATCAACGCTGCTCGTATATTCACATTCGGCAGCGTTGTTTTCCAAAACGGCAAGTGGCGTACTTTTATGCGGTTTCTCTCCGCTCCTTCTCTAACGCCGTTAAAGCTCAATCTTTTTTTACGCCGCAGTAAGGGGATTGCATAGCTGCCTGCCTCCTCTTCAGAAAACGCTGCCAAGGCGATATCCCGATTGAATTCAGGGCCCAAGGCATTGGCCGCCACTTGATCGAAATCTGCCCATGCATGGTTTTGTTGGGTGGTTTTAGCTTGGTCAGAAAGCGTTTTTAAGCGGTTTTTATCGGCCTTCGACAACTTCTTATCATTGCCGACGTTTATATTGTAGTGAATTTCGTATACCTGATATAAAGCAACGGTCACACCCACAAAAATCATAAAAAAGACAATGTATATCAACATATTAACAGACACCTCCTAAACAAAACCGAACCTGCTAGGCGAAAAACAGCTTTGTTAGCGTTCAAACTAACTTAACGACTATGCCTGCGCACAGCTGACAAGTACAGGCTCAGAAAGCCTCAAAAAAGCCGGATCAGACTACGGATAGCAAAAATCAGCTACCCGTACCCACTACTCCCCTGAAGGCCCCAGGAAACGTGTTTCACTGACATTCGTTATTGAAGGGTCATCTAAGGCGATAAAGTGCAGTTCGATAGGATGGCTAGGCTTCGTTAGGTCATCCGCATCGGCGGTGAGTGCTAGACGCAGGCTGCGTGTTTCAAACGCCGCCACCTCTAAGGTATCCACTCCCTGCAGACGAAGCCCTGGCAACCCCGCGGCTGATACCGCGTAATGATGAGCTTGGCCATCTTGATTGCGCAGCGTCACGTTGTAGTAATTGATAATGCGACCCTCTGCCGTGCTTTCAAACAACGCCTGACGGTCACGGGCAATCTCTACATCAATGGGTACCCGGGCGTTCAAGAAACCGACTAACAGCACCACCATGGAGAATAACGCCGCCGTATAAGCCAACAGCTGGGGGCGCCAGAAACGGGGCGCTTTACCTTCCAGAGCACGCTCGGTGGTGTAACGAATCAGGCCAAGCGGTTTATCGATCCGCGCCATAACGCTGTCGCAGGCATCGATACACGCCGCGCAGCCAATACACTCGTATTGCAGCCCATCGCGAATATCTATGCCGGTAGGGCATACCTGAACACAGAGTTCACAGTCGATACAGTCACCGATCTGAGTTGCCTCAACGCCCTTTTGAGGAGAGTTCCGACGCGGCTCGCCGCGGGCGGCATCGTAGGAAACAATCAGCGTATTGGCGTCGAACATCGCCGACTGGAAGCGCGCATAGGGGCACATATGCAGGCAAACCTGATGGCGAAGCCAACCGGCATTCAAGTAGGTAAACAGGGTAAAGAAACCGATCCAGAACAGCGCCAAAGGGTGCATATCCAGAGTAAACATATCCACTGTTAACGTTCTTATCGGCGTGAAGTAACCAACGAAGGCTATTCCCGTTGCCAACGCAATCAGCAGCCAAGCCGCATGTTTGGCGGTTTTGCGCCATAGCGTATTCAAACTACGCGGTGCTTTATCAAGCCGAATGCGCCGGTGCCGAGGCCCTTCCAGGCGATGCTCAAACCAGATAAACAGAAACGTCCACACGCTTTGCGGGCAGCTGTAGCCACACCACACTCGCCCAGCCACTACCGTGATCAAAAACAACCCAAAAGCGCACAGCACCAGAATCCAGGTGAGCAAGATAAAGTCCTGTGGATAAAACGTCGCCGCAAACAGGTGGAACTCCTGGGCTGAGAGGTCAAACCACACCAGCGGCCGATCACCCCAATTGATCCACGGCAAGCCGAAATAGAGCGCCATCAACAGCCAGTTAGAAAAGCGCCGGATACGCTGAAAAAAACCGCTTATTTCTCGCACATAAATATGTCCGAGCTTCGGTGGCTTGCTACTGGGAGACTGAGAATTGGGCGACTTAGACGGAGGAGTATGGTGTTCAACCGCCGCCTCGGTAGTCATGTCTTGCAGTGGAATGCGTTGCGTCATACCGATATCCAAAAAAAAAGAATGGAGGCTTATGCGGTCGAGGGGCGTCGCGGGGCAGATGATTAAGCATTTGTTAGAAGGCGCGACTTTTAAGTTAGCCGCTACTATGCTCATACAGGGATGGCACAAACAGATGCAGTTTTAGAGAAATAAGGCGTATCAGTTAGCACTAGCCTCTCACACCGCTGCTTTCTGATATGCTGTTTATTACTATATTTGAGTCTGTTTTACGCTTCGCACATGCGGCACAGTGGTGCTTTCTATAAGCAGAGATCCTCGCTGTGCCAGCTAACACTGCGATGGAGCATTCGGGCGTTTTACTCAATACACCGACGATTTATCCCATGAAACGCTACGAACAGTTTGCCGATGAGATAGCGACGCTGATTCGCCAAGGTGTGCTTGGCCCAGGGGAACGAATCCCCTCGGTGCGCCAGGCTAGCCGCCATCACGGCATTAGCCCTTCTACGGTGTTCCAGGCTTACTATTTACTTGAGAACCGTGGGCTTATCACCGCAAGGGCACGCTCGGGGTATTTTGTGCGTGAACACGCCCGGCGCCTGCTGGACGAACCACGTGTAACACTGCAGCCCACCGACCCAGCAGAGGTAGAAGTCAGCGAGTTGGTGTTCTCAGTGCTTGGCTCGCTTCAGGATGACCGCACGGTGCCCTTTGGATCGGCCTTTCCCAGTCCTGAGCTGTTTCCGCTTTCGCGCTTGAGTATCAGCATGACGCGGGGGTTGCGGGCGCTTTCGCCTCAACAGGTGGTGGCTGACATGACCACCGGGCATACCGATCTGTGTCGGCAGATTGCCCTGCGCTACATGCTGGGCGGCATTCAACTGCCGATGGAAGAGCTGGTGATTACCAACGGCGCGATGGAGGGCCTTAATCTAGCCCTGCAGTGCGTTACCGAGCCGGGCGACCTGGTGGCGATCGAATCCCCAGCGTTTTATGCCAGCCTGCAAGTGTTAGAGCGGTTAAAGCTACGCGCGGTGGAGATACCCGTTCACCCACGGGAGGGCATCGACCTTGAGGTACTGGCAGAGCGGCTAGAGACGCTTCCGATCAAAGCCTGCTGGTTTATGAGCCATCTGCAAAACCCAATCGGCGCCAGCCTGAGTAAAGAGCGCAAACAAGCGCTTTATCAGCTGTTAAAACAGCACCAGGTTCCGATGCTAGAGGATGATGTGTATGCCGAACTGTACTTTGGCAGTACGCCACCCGAGCCCGTAAAAGCCTTCGATGATGAGGGTTTGGTCATCCACTGCAGCTCTTTCTCAAAGTGCTTAGCGCCGGGCTACCGGGTGGGCTGGGTAGCAGGCGGTCGCTATGCTCAGGCTATTTCGCGGCTAAAATTGATGACGACGATCTCGCCTTCCTTGCCCGCTCAGGCAGCCATCGCTGACTACTTGCAGCATGGCGGTTATGACCGCCATTTGCGCAAGCTCCGCCATGCTCTGGAAGCCCAACAAGGCAGCATGCTGGTAGCGGCGGATCGCTACTTTCCTGCCAATACTCGCATCACCCGTCCTGCGGGCGGCTACTTTTTATGGGTGGAGTTTCCCGAGCAAGTAGATTCGCTGCGGCTATTCAATACGGCGCTCGAACATGGCGTTAGCTTAGCGCCGGGCCCGATTTTTTCCGCGACCCAGCAATTTCGACACTGCGTGCGCCTGAGCTATGGCCACCCCTGGACACCTAGCAGTGAGCGCGGCATGGAAACACTAGGCAGGTTATTAAGCCTCTTTTAGCGAGTACTTCAAACGCCACCTCCTTTAGACTGATCCGGTTTTTTAGTGAAAAACTGAGCCTGTTATGCAGCACAGCAATCGCTAAACTATTCCGATGAAGCCACACAGCGGTTATACCGGCTCTTTATATCGTCATCTTTACCACTTCTGGTCAGGGAATGGCCGGGCTGACCAGCTAACTACCTCTATTGCACCCACCTCTCAAAACGAAAATGCCGAATTCTGTCTTAGCAAGAATCCAGCATTTATATTTAGTTCAGCAGGCGCTAGTTAACACTCAATAGCATTAACCGCTAATCCACCTTTAGATGTTTCTTTGTACTTATCCAACATGTCTTTCCCTGTATCACGCATGGTACGAATCACTTTATCTAACGATATAAAGTGAGTGCCATCGCCGCGTAATGCCATCTGAGCGGCATTGATCGCCTTTACCGTTGCGATGGCATTGCGCTCGATACAGGGAATCTGAACTAACCCACCCACAGGGTCACAGGTTAATCCTAAATTGTGCTCCAAGCCGATTTCGGCCGCATGCTCGACTTGTTCGGGCGTTCCCCCCATCACATCAGCCAAGCCAGCTGCTGCCATGGCACAAGCCGATCCGACCTCCCCTTGGCAGCCTACTTCGGCGCCGGAGATCGAAGCATTTTTCTTACACAGAATGCCAATGGCGCCTGCCGCCAGCAAAAAATCCACCACGTTTTTCTCACAGGCATTGGGCTGAAACTTCATATAGTAGTGCAAGACGGCGGGATGATGCCTGCGGCGCCGTTGGTGGGCGCCGTGACCATGCGCCCCCCTGCGGCATTCTCTTCGTTAACGGCGAGGGCAAAAATATTCACCCACTCCATCGCTGAAAACGTTGAGGCGATCAGGCAATCGTTCTGCTCTGCCGCTTGAAGATGCTGGTGAAGCAGCTTAGCCCTGCGCTTAACGTTTAACCCCCCCGGCAGTACCCCTTCGTGGGTTAATCCATTGTCGATGCATTCACACATCACTTTCCAGATACGCCACAGTTCGTTTCTGACCTCCTCCTCCGTCCGCCAGACTTTCTCATTTTCCAGCATCAGCCGGCTGACACTTAGCTGCTCTTTTTTACATAGCGCCAAGAGCTCGTCTGCCGTATCGAAGTTGTAAGGAATGGTAACGCCACCCAAATCGTCCAGTGGCATATCCACCTGGGCCTGTTCAACCACGAAGCCGCCGCCCACCGAGTAATAGGTATTTTCATACACCAAGTCGCCCTGATGCGTAAAAGCCGCCAGCTTCATGGCATTAGGGTGATGAGGCAAGCTCTCTTCATGAAAATACAGGTCACTCTCCCAAACAAACTTCACTTCTTTTTGTCGACCAAGCTGTAATGACTGACTCTCTTTAAGCGCCTGAATGGCTGGCTCAATAATCGAGGGATCTATTGTGCTAGGGCGTTCACCCATCAATCCCATAATAATTGCGTTATCGGTGGCATGTCCGATACCCGTGGCGGACAACGAGCCATAAAGATGGACTTCAAGATGCCCTACCTCATCGAGCTGGCTGTTTTCGCGCAGGGTTGTGACATACTTAAAAGCCGCCTGCATGGGCCCGACGGTATGGGAACTGGAGGGGCCTACTCCAATCTTAAAAAGGTCGAAAACACTGATAGGCATTGGAGCACCTCTTGACGTATAAACAGGGGAAAATCAGGCGGTGCCTGACAATTTCAATAAGTTATTGATGTGATGGCAAATAAAGCTAATCTATCTTTTATTGATGATATTTTTATATTTATAAAATCATACTTTTAGGCACGACTTATCACATACAACTTCTCACATATAACAAGGGGTTACATATCGCTCTGGGAAAAACTTAGCAACGACAGCAACCCAGTTATAAAAGCGCGTTCAAACTGTTTGCGTTTATTAACAACAGCACCAGATAACAAGCATTAGTTACTAAAAGCTAGTTACCAAAAAACTAGTTACCAAAAACCACTGTGCGCCCTGAATAAAAGAACACACGACGTTCCAAGTGATAGCTAATCGCTCTAGCCAGGGTGAGGCACTCGATATCACGCCCCTTGGCAACCAGATCCTCCGGGTAATGGGTGTGATCCACAGGCTCGACACCTTGGGCAATAATCGGCCCTTCATCAAGGTCATTATTAATGTAGTGCGCCGTTGCGCCGACCAGCTTAACCCCTTTCTCATATGCCTGATGATAAGGCTTGGCGCCTTTAAAACCGGGCAGGAGCGAGTGGTGAATATTGATCGCCCGTCCGGCTAATAGTTCACACATAGAGGGGGAAAGCACCTGCATATACCTTGCTAGCACCACCAATTCAGCGTCGGTATCCGCGATGATTTCGCGTACCTGGGCTTCCTGCTGCAATTTCGTCTCGGGCGTGATCGGCAGGTAGTGGTAGGGCAAATCGTGCCATGCTGCCAATGGCTCCAGATCAGGATGATTGGAAATCACCGCTTTGATATCCAGAGGAAGCTGCCCTGTCCGATAACGGTAGAGCAGATCATTCAAGCAGTGATCGGCCTTGGAGACCATAATCACGGTGCCTGTGCGTTTGCCCGGCGCCGTCAGCTCAAACTGCATGTCGAATTCGCCTGCCCGCGCTGCAAAATCGGCGTGGAAGCTATCTTCATGGAACCCGTCTCGCTCTGGGCGAAACTCGGCGCGAATGAAAAAGCGTCCGCCCAGCCGATCATCGAAAGAGTTGAGTTCAGTGATATAGCACTGCTGCTCTTTTAGAAAGCGCGTGACGACGTCCACCGTTCCCAAGCGGCTGGGGCATTGGGCGGCAAGTATCCAGGTATCACTCATTCGGCTCATAGTGCATGCTTCTCAGTTAACGGCAGACCGTTGCGGAAGATCATAGCGGCCGGAACAGCGTTCCGGCCTGCCCGCTTATTGTTGTACGTTAACGCCATACTCTGCCGCTGCATCCAGCAACCAGCGATAGCAGTAGTCGGCAAAGCTGCGCCGGATCACCAGTTCCCAGCGATCTTCACTGGGACGGCGAATGATGGTAGTTGCCTTGCCGAAGACGGTAGTGACACCCTTCCCCACCGGGAAATTGCTGGGATGAACGTCGTAGATCACCGTTTTCATCAACAGCTCTTGGGCTGCTTCGCCGGAAAGCTCTAGCAACGTCTGACCACCGCTGACATCACTAATCGCGAAATGGGTATCTCCCAGATGCTCACGCAACTTCGTCTCAAGCGGGAACTCCTCACCACCGGGTACGATCACCAGCCACTCGTCCGGGGAAAGCCACTGGATAGAACGTTCACCGCTGGCATCTTGTACCAACGCCTGGGGTTGTCCAGGCAAGCTGATTCCTAGTACGTCGCGCACCGCCTCGTCGAGCACGATGGCGCCACCCCGCAGGATCAGATGCCCCTGCATTGCCCGCTCGCGTAGCTGAAGCCGGCTTGGGCCGCTGGCCTGGGGCGCGCCGCTGCGACGATAGCTATAGGCTAACGGGGACTCTACCGGGATCGCGGTATCAGTACGGGTGTCGAAGGTGGCCGCGTTAGACATGCTGGCGCTCTCCCTTGGGGTCGTAGAAAATGGTGCTGACGATTTCAGCCTCATGGGTTTGTCCATCCGCCATGGGCAGGTAGACCGTCTCGCCTAGTTTCTGATGGCCACCCTTGACCACCGCTAGTGCAAAGCCTGAATCCAGAATCGGGCTGTAGTAGCTGGAGGTAACATGGCCCACCATCGGCATAGGGATCGCATGCTTGGGATCAAGCACGATCTGGGCCCCCTCTTCGAGAATCACCTTCGGGTCTTTCGGCCTGAGCCCCACCAGCTGCTTGCGGTTCTCACGCTTGGTGTCACTGCGTGTCAGGGCCCGCTTACCAATCCATGAGTAGGGCTTGTCGTAGCCAACGCACCAATGCATGCCCAGATCTTCCGGCGTCACCGAGCCGTCGGTTTCCTGACCCACGATGATGAAGCCCTTTTCAGCGCGCAGAACGTGCATGGTTTCGGTGCCATAGGGCGTCAAGCCATACTTCTCGCCATGCTTGAACAGGGTCTGCCAGACATGCATGGCATAGTTGGCTTGCACGTTAATCTCGAAGGTCAGCTCGCCGGTAAAGGAGATGCGGAAGACTCGGGCAGGCACTCCCGCCACTTTCCCGGATCGCCAATCCATAAACTTAAAGCTATCCCGGTCAAGATCGAGATCACTGATCTCAGCGAGCAGCTTGCGCGCTTCCGGGCCAGTGATGGTCATGGTGGCCCAGTGGTCAGTCACGGAAGAGAAGTAGACATCCAGTTCCGGCCACTCAGTCTGATGCCATAATTCCAACCATTCCAGGATCGCGGCAGCGCCACCGGTAGTGGTGGTCATCAAAAAGTGATTTTCAGCAAGACAGCTGGTCACGCCGTCATCGGTGACCATACCGTCATCTTTGCACATCAGGCCGTAGCGGCACTTGCCGACTGCCAGTTTCTCCCACTTGTTGGTGTAAATCCGCGCCAGGAACTCACGCGCATCTGGCCCTTGAATATCGATCTTGCCAAGCGTTGAGGCATCGAGGATACCGACCTTCTCGCGCACTGCCAGACACTCGCGAGCCACTGCCTCGTGCATCGTCTCGGTTTTGCCATTCACCTTCTGTGGGTAGTACCAGGGGCGCTTCCACTGGCCGACGTCCTCGAACTCGGCGCCACGCTCCACGTGCCACTGGTGAAGCGCGGTGTAGCGTTCGGGATCGAACAAATCACGGCAGTGGCGACCGACGATGGCGCCGAAGGTCACCGGGGTATAGTTGGGGCGAAACACCGTGGTGCCCACCTCGGGAATGGAGCGATTCAAGCAACGGGCGGCAATCGCCATGCCGTTGATGTTGCCCAGCTTACCCTGATCCGTACCGAAGCCCATCGCGGTATAGCGCTTGATGTGCTCGATGGACTCGAAGCCTTCCCGGGTCGCCAGCTCGATGCCCGCCGCAGTGACGTCGTTCTGCAGGTCGACGAACTGCTTGGGGCCGCGCAGCGTGGGCTTCTCGTGAGGCACCTGGAAGAGCGCCACCGCAGGCCCTTGCTGCAGACGTTCAGCGCTCGGCAGAGTAACCGTCTGAACGGCATGGCCCATGGCGGCCGCTGCCTTGATGCCCGCTTCGACACCTTCCGCCAGCACGTCACCCAGGGCATAGCAGCCGTTGGCACCGCCACACGCCTGAACGCCCTTCACCAGCCTCGGCACGAAGCCGAGAATATCGTCGCGCCAGGTAGGCCGCGCGCCGGTGTGGGAAGCCAAGTGAATCACCGGGCTGTAGCCGCCGGAGCTGGCGATGGTGTCGCAGGCCAACTCCTGAACCGGGCCGCTGACTTTGAAAGCGCCAATATCAATCTTGGCGACCCGCGCTGCAGTAACCCTATTGCTGCCCTTCGCCTCGATAACGGCGCTGCCCGTAATAATCTTGATGCCCTGGGCGCGAGCGGCATCGACCCAATCGCCCGCCGGCGCCTCGCGGGCGTCCACGATAGCGACGACCTCGCAGCCAGCCTCTTTCCAGTCCAGGGCAGCGCGGTAGCCGTAGTCGTTGCTGGTGGAGAGCACCAGCTTGCGACCTGGTGCCACGCCATAGCGACGGATGTAGGTCGATACAGCACCAGCCAGCAGGTTGCCCGGCACGTCATTGCCCGCGTAGACCAGCGGACGCTCGTGGGCGCCCGTGGACAGAATCACCTGACCGGCGCGTACCCGGTGCAGGCGTGCGCGTACCTGACGGTGACCATTTTCCACCGGTGCCGTATCGCCCAGGTGTTCAGTACGCCGCTCATGCAGGGTAACGAAATTGTGATCGTGATAGCCGTTGGCCGTAGTACGCGGCAGCAGCGTGACGTTCTCGCAGCTCGCCAACTCGTCCAGCACCCGGGCCACCCACTGATCCGCCGGCTTGCCTTCTAGGGTTTCGCGGCTGGCCAGCAGCGAGCCGCCCATCTCTTCCTGCTCATCGGCCACCATCACCCGAGCGCCGCTGCGCGCGGCGGCCAGCGCTGCCGCCAGACCCGCGGCGCCTGCGCCTACGACCAGCACATCGCAGTGCTGATTGAAGTGATCATAGTTATCCGGATCGGCTTCCATGGGGCTGCGACCCAGCCCCGCCGCCTTGCGGATGTACTTCTCGTAGGTCAGCCACATCGAGGCCGGCGCCATGAAGGTCTTGTAGTAGAACCCCGGTGGCATGAACTGCCCGCCCAGCTTGCCGAACAGGCCCATCAGGTCGCGCTGTACGTTCGGCCAGCCATTGGTGCTGCTGGCGGCCAAGCCTTCATATAGCGCCTGCTGGGTGGCGCGTACATTGGGCACCTGGGCCGCTTCACTGCTGCCTAGCTGTACAATGGCGTTGGGCTCCTCGGCACCCGCAGCGACAATGCCGCGGGGCCGAGAGTATTTAAAGCTGCGGTTAACGATATCCACACCGTTAGCTAGCAGCGCCGAGGCCAGGGTATCCCCGGGGTGCCCTTGGTAACGCTGGCCGTTAAAGGTAAAGCTCAACGTGCGGGAGCGATCGATACGGCCGCCCGTGTTAAGGCGGTACACTTGTTGCTTGGACTGGCTCATGCCCGCACTCCTTCTTGTTGGCTTACCGCAGCGCCCTCGCGAGCCTGGCTCTGGCTGTCAGCGGTAATCGACGGCTGCTCGCCCATTTTGTAAGTCTCGAGAATCTCGTAGCTCACCGTGTGACGCGTCACGTTGAAAAACTTGCGGCAACCCACCGCATGCACCCACATTTCATGGTGAACGCCACGGGGGTTGTCACGGAAGAACAGGTAATTCCCCCACTCTTCGTCACTACACGCCTCGGGCTCCTTGGGGCGCTCGATATGCGCCTGGCCCTTGGGGTGGAATTCCTCTTCCTCACGGTGTTCGCCGCAGTAGGGGCAGTAGATATAGAACATGCGAATACTCCTCTCGTATGAACCCTAGTGGGCCACGCCGGCAGCGCCGTGTTCGTCGATCAGCGCACCGCTATGGAAGCGGAACATGGAGAACGGCTCGGCGATGGGGTGCATTTCCCCCTTGGCCAGGCTGGCAGCGAATACATGCCCCGACCCTGGTGTGGCTTTGAAGCCGCCGGTACCCCAGCCGCAATTGAAGTACAGACCCTTCACCGGCGTTTTAGAGATAATCGGACAGGCATCCGGGCAAGTATCGACGATACCGCCCCACTGACGGTTCATGCGTACCCGAGAGAAGATCGGGAACATTTCAACGATCGCCTGGAGCGTGTGCTCCACGGTGGGATAACTGCCGCGTTGACCATAGCCGTTATAGCCGTCGATGCCCGCGCCGATCACCAGGTCGCCCTTGTCGGACTGGCTGATGTAGCCATGCACCTGGTTCGACATCACCACCGTATCGAGAATAGGTTTGATCGGTTCAGAGACTAAGGCTTGCAGCGGATGGGACTCCAACGGCAAGTTAAAGCCGCCCATTTTGGCCAGCACGGAGGAGTTACCGGCAGTCACACAACCGACGGTTTTGGCTTCAATATCGCCACGGTTGGTGTGTACACCGTAGATCTGGCCATCACGAATCTTGAAGCCGGTGACTTCGGTCTGCTGCAGAATATCCACTCCATGGGCATCGGCACCGCGGGCATAGCCCCAGGCCACGGCATCGTGGCGAGCCACGCCTGCACGCGGTTGCCAGGAAGCCCCCATCACCGGATAGCGAGCGCTCGCAGAGCAGTCCATAATCGGCACCAGCTCCTGCACTCCTTTGGCGTCTAATACTTCGCCGTCAATGCCATTCAGCCGATTAGCATTAACCCGGCGCTGTATATCGCGCATGTCCTGCAGGGTATGCCCCAGGTTGAGCACCCCCCGCTGGGAGAACATGACGTTGTAGTTAAGGTCTTGGGAAAGCCCTTCCCACAGTTTCATGGCATGTTCGTAAAGCGCAGCGGATTCGTCCCATAAGTAGTTGGAACGCACGATGGTGGTATTACGGGCGGTATTACCACCGCCCAGCCAGCCTTTCTCAATCACCGCCACGTTCTTGACGCCGAACTCTTTCGCCAAATAGTAGGCCGTGGCCAAGCCGTGACCGCCACCACCAACGATGATTACATCGTACTGCTTCTTGGGTGTGGGGTTGCGCCACTGGCGCTCCCAGTTCTCGTGGTGGCTCAGCGCGTGCTTGACCAGGCCGAAGCCGGAATAGCGTTGCATAGTGGTCTCCTCAGTTCAGCCGCGCCGGGCCCTGCCGGCAAGCCGATTCAAGCAATGGATTCGACGGCTTCAGCGGCGGACTCAGCGTAGACAGGATGCTGGGCACACACGTCGGTCACTTTGGACTGCACCTCGGCTTCAATGGAAGCCGTATCTTTGCCTGCAGCCAATTCGTCTAAGATGTCGCAGATCCATCCAGCCAGCTCGCTACACTCCTCGGCATCGAAGCCGCGCGTGGTGACCGCAGGGGTTCCAATACGCAGTCCAGACGTCACAAAGGGGCTTTGCGGGTCGTTGGGCACCGTGTTTTTATTCACCGTGATATGTGCGCGACCAAGTGCAGCATCCGCATCTTTACCGGTAATGCCTTGGCGGATAAGCGAGACCAAAAAGAGGTGGTCGTCGGTGCCGCCGGACACTACGTCGTAGCCACGCTCCATAAACACCTTGGCCATGGCCTGGGCGTTATCGATCACCTGCTGCTGGTAGCGCACAAACTCCTGGTTCATGGCTTCCTTAAACGCCACCGCCTTAGCGGCAATCACATGCATCAGCGGGCCGCCCTGCTGGCCTGGGAAAACCGCGCCATTAAGCTTTTTATACAGTGCTTCGTCACCATGGGCGGAGAGAATCAAACCGCCCCGTGGGCCACGCAACGTTTTATGGGTGGTGGTGGTGACCACATGAGCGTAAGGCAGCGGGCTCGGATAGAGGCCAGCGGCTACCAGGCCAGCGACGTGGGCCATATCGACCATCAACCAAGCGCCTACCTCATCGGCAATAGCGCGAAAACGTCGCCAGTCCACCACACGAGAGTAAGCGGAGAAGCCCGCGATGATCATCTTCGGCTGGTGCTCGCGAGCTAAGCGCTCGACTTCTTCGTAATCGATCTCGCCGGTTTCCGGCTTGAGGCCATACTGCACGGCGTTGTAATGCTTGCCCGAAAAGTTGGGTGCAGCACCATGGGTTAAGTGGCCACCGTGGGCCAGACTCATACCCAATACCGTATCGCCCGGTGACACCAGTGCCATGAACACAGCGGCATTAGCCTGAGCCCCGGAGTGTGGCTGCACATTGGCATAATTGGCACTAAAAAGGTGGCAGGCCCGCTCAATGGCCAAGGCTTCAACCTTGTCAACGAACTCACAGCCACCGTAGTAACGGCGACCTGGATAACCTTCTGCATATTTGTTGGTTAGCTGTGTACCTTGTGCTTCCATAACAAGTTTGCTGGTGTAATTTTCGGAGGCGATCAACTCAATATGCGCTTCTTGGCGAACCGTTTCTTCAGCGATTGCTTCAGCAAGCAGACTGTCGTAATTGGCCAAACGGGCATTGGGGGAAAAATTATTCTGAAGCATTACCGCCTCCTCATTAGTCACTTTTTTATTAAGTGCTGGACATACTCTTTAATGCTGATAAACCCAGGTCGCTTTCAACCAAAGTCCCTATCAACGCGTTCTTACCGCGATACTATCGTTGGAGTCCGGGCCCAAGATGCTTGCCGACGTCACCACGCGATGTATTTGCGACATCGGCAAGATTTAGCCAATAACACGGCTGACGCCGCCCAAAAAGCAAAGCACCCTAGACGGGAAGTAACCGTTTAGGGCGCTTAAAACTAGGCAGCAAGGTGCTTGCCGGGGCTAAAAATCGACGATTAAATCCCCCTTCGGCCGACTGCAGCACGACAGGATATAGCCTTCTTCGACATCCTCATCGGTAATACCGCCGTTATGCTCCATTTCCACTTCTCCCGACTTGAGCTCCACTCGGCAAGTACCGCAAATCCCCATGCCACAAGCTTTGGGGATATGCAGACCCAGCTTGGCCGCCGCCGCATGAACCGTCTCCCCCGGCTGAATACGCACACTTTTCCCTGAAGAGGCAAACTCGATACTAAACAAGTCGCTGGTGTCGACATTTTCAGCATCAACCTCTGCCTGTTCGGCCAGCTCAAGGACATCTTCACGTACCTCAACCGGCGTAGCGCCAAACGACTCCTCATGGTAGTGATCCATGTTGAAGTTGTTGGCACGAAGAATATTTTTGATGGCGTTCATGTAAGGGGTCGGGCCGCAGCAGAATATCTCCCGCTCCATAAAATCCGGCACAATGAGTTCGAACAGCGGCTGGGTAAGGTAGCCACGGTAGCCGGCCCAGGCCTCGCCGAATCCTCTTTGTTCTCGCAAATAATATGCAGCTTGAACTCGGGAATACGCGAAAACATATGCACCAGCTCGCGGTGATAAATCACATCACGGGGGGCTCTAGCGCTGTGTATGAACTCAACGTCAACAGCGGCGTTGGTATCAAAAAGCCAGCGCGTCATGGACATCAAAGGGGTAATGCCCACACCGCCCGAGAGAAACAGCACTTTTTCGGCAGGGAAATCGATAGAGTTAAAATTACCTACCGGCCCGTGCACCACCAGCTCGTCGCCCACCTTCAGATTGGCGTGTAGCCAATTAGATACTTTACCGCCCGGCACTTGTTTAACGGTGATGGAAAAGCTGTAAGGGATGGAGGGAGAGCTGGAAATGGTATAGGAGCGCATGATCGGCTGATTATCAATCTCAAGCTCGAGGGTCACGAACTGACCGGGCTTGAAGAAGAACAGTACAGGCTGCTCGGCCATGAAGCAGAACGTGCGCACATCCTGGGTTTCTTGAATCACCTTGACGCAACGCACCTGGTGGCGGCCGTTGGTCCAGGTTTGGGTCGTGACCGGATTGAAAAAATTAGTTGTCATTGTCGCCTCTGCCTGACCAGCCTTCATCACCATGCATCGCCGAACCGTATTTGCGATACGGTCAGCACCTTTGAGCTGCATTTTGGGGACGCGCCTGCCGACCGACTTACCTGACAGCGACTCGCACTTACCTCGTGCCACTCTTTATCGCTTAGAAACCTCTTTTTTCGTCGCCACTACGCCATCTAATGTCGCGGGCAGACAATTGGCAGGCCAGCGCCTGCAACACAATCGGAGCCTGACGTCAGGCCACATTTGAATCAAACGCCAGGTTACGCAACAGAACAACAAGATACGCAATATTGACTATCGGCCGATTCGCAGCCCTTGAGGGGGGAGCGGAGGTTTACGAGGATACTGGTAATGGAAAAAAATGTTTCTAATCGGATGGATGATCCACTCGCTGCAGCTCGTGACTCAACGGTTCAGATGCTGCAAGAAAGAGGACGTACCTTTTCGCTTCCACAGCCGTTTTACAACGATGCCCGCCTGTTCGCGCTTGATATGCAGGAGGTCTTCGAAAAGGAATGGCTGTTTGCCGGCATGACATGCGAGATCCCTACCAAGGGCAACTTCATGACATTGGATATTGGTAATAATCCCATCGTCATCGTGCGCGGCAGTGAAGGCGCTATTCATGCGTTTCACAATGTTTGCCGCCACCGCGGTTCGCGCCTTTGTGTAAAGGATAAGGGTAAAGTTGCAAAGCTCGTCTGTCCGTATCACCAGTGGACCTATGAACTTGATGGCCGCTTGTTGTTTGCCGGTAGCGATATGGGCACTAACTTCAATCTCGATCAATTTGGCCTCAAACCGGTCAACGTGCATACAGCCGGAGGCTTCATCTTTATCAACCTGAGCGATGAACCGCCTGCGATTGATGATTTTCTGCAAACGCTTGAGCATTACCTTGAGCCGTACCAAATGGACAACGTCAAGGTTGCCGTCGAGTCCAGTATCGTCGAGCAAGCCAACTGGAAGCTCGTCATCGAAAACAACCGCGAGTGCTATCACTGCAACGGCGCTCATCCTGAGCTGCTGAACTCATTGCAAGAGTTTGATGACACCGAGGATCCGCGTGCAACGCCTGCCTATAAGGAACTGGTGGCATGCAAACAAGCAGATTGGGATGAGGAACAAGTTCCCTATCAGTTGAAGCGCTTTGGCAAACGCAATCGACTGACCCGCACGCCGCTGCTGGATGGCATTGTCTCCATGACAATGGACGGTAAACCCGGCTGCAAGAAACTAATGGGCAGATTAACAAGCCCTGATATGGGCTCACTGCGCATTCTGCATCTGCCCAATTCATGGAATCACTTCATGGGCGATCACGCGGTGGTATTTCGCGTGCTACCGCTTGGCCCGCAGCAAACCGTGGTGACCACCAAATGGCTGGTTCACAAGGATGCCGTGGAAGGCGTTGACTACGACCCCGAGCAGCTACGCCGAGTATGGGATGCGACCAACGACCAGGATCGCCAACTCGCCGAAGAGAACCAGCGTGGCATTAACTCCAAGGCTTACCAACCCGGCCCTTACTCCGAGACCTATGAGTTCGGTGTTATCGACTTTATCGACTGGTACGCCGCCCGCATGCTCGAGAACCTAGGATATGATGCGCCGACGTTACACTTAGCCCAAGGTTAAAACTTGAAGGATCAAGGCAGCGACGTTTACCGTCACTAGGACTTAGCCAGAGTAGCTGACAACGTGTACACATAAGAGACACCTGTGTACACTTTGCCACACTATTCCTAGACTATTCTTAGAGACCTGCTCAATGCCATCCACCGATATTCCCGCTGCCAAGGGTTCTCAAGACGTCTGGCTAGATGCGGCGTTTGAGCTGCTACTGGAATCGGGCGTCGATAGCGTGCGCATTCTTTCTCTGGCCAAGCGACTAAAGCTTTCTCGAACCAGTTTCTACTGGTTCTTCAAGGATCGCGAGGCACTGCTGGAGGCACTGATCGCACGCTGGCGTGAAAAGAATACCCAAGGGCTAGTGCATCAAACCGAAGCCTATGCCGAGAATATCGTCGAGGCGATGCTCAATGTCTTCGACTGCTGGCTGGATCCTAAACTGTTCGACTCCCCGCTAGAGTTCGCCATGCGCAGTTGGGCGCTACAGTCAGCGTCAGTAGTAAGTGAAATCGATGCGGCTGATGCCACCCGTATCGAAGCACTGGCGCGCATGTTCCAGCGTTACGGCTATGATCCGCTGGCGGCCAACGTTCGGGGTCGCACCATCTACCTAACCCAGATCGGCTATATCTCGATGAAGACCCAGGAACCGCTCGAAGTGCGCATGCAGCGCATCCCCGCCTATGTCGAAATCTTCACCGGCCAGCCGCCTGGATCCAGGGAATTGCAGCGCTTCCATGCCCGCCATGGATATTATTCTCCAACCGGTACTTACTAGCCCACAGCAAGCCTGATCGGCTAACACCACCTACCTCCCAGCCGTACCAGCGGTTAAACATGCTCGCCTCGAAATGTACATCATTGAACATTTAATTGACAACAATGAACATTAGCGCCTAGATTTATTCAATACACAATAAAATAGAGCGCTACCCATGGTTAACGATCCGCTGCTGCAGCCCTTCCAGCTCAAGCATCTCACCCTGAAAAACAGGCTTATGATGACAGCCCATGAGCCCGCTTACCTGAGGATGGGATGCCCAAGGCACTCTACCGGGCCTATCACGTCGAGCGCGCCAAGGCAGGCCTTGGCCTGACCATGACTGCCGGATCCGCGGCGGTAGCCAAGGACAGCCCTCCAGTGTTCAACAACATCCTCGCCTATAAGGATGAAGTAGTGCCCTGGATGCGTGAGCTGACCGACGCCTGTCACGAGCACGGCACCGCAGTGATGATCCAGCTCACCCACCTGGGCCGGCGCACCCGTTGGGATAAGGGCGACTGGCTGCCAGCGGTGTCGCCTTCTCATCGTCGTGAGGCGTCCCACCGCGCTTTTCCCAAGCAGGTAGAGGATTGGGATATTGAGCGCCTGATCCGCGACTACGCCGATGCCGCCGAGCGTATGCACGCCGCCGGTCTCGATGGCATCGAGCTGCAGGCCTATGGCCACCTGATGGATCAGTTCTGGTCGCCGCTGACCAATACCCTTGAGGAACCTTATGGCGGCGACCTCGATAACCGACTGCGTTTCACCTTCGACGTGCTGCGCGCTATTCGCCAGCGGGTGGGCGAAGCATTTATCGTAGGCGTGCGCTACACCGGCGACGAGATGCTGCCGGGCGGGCTGACCTCCGGCGATGGGATGGAGATATCGCGACGCTTGAAGAGTAGCGGCTTGGTCGACTTCCTCAACGTGATTCGCGGCCACATCGACACCGATGCAGGGCTCACCGACGTGATTCCCATCCAGGGTATGCCCAGCGCCCCGCACCTGGATTTTGCCGGCGAAATACGTCGCGAGATCGACTTCCCCACCTTCCATGGCGCCAAAATCCAGGATGTCGCCACTGCCCGTTATGCCATCGCCTCAGGCAAGGTCGACATGATCGGCATGACCCGTGCCCACATGGCCGACCCGCACATCGTGCGCAAGATCGCCGAAGGGCGGGAGGAAGAGATCCGCCCCTGCGTTGGCGCAAACTACTGCCTTGATCGCATCTATCAAGGCGGTGCCGCCTACTGCATCCATAACGCCGCCACCGGGCGCGAAACCACCATGCCCCACACCATTCCCAAGGCGGCACAGCAACGGCGAGTCGTCATTATCGGCGCAGGGCCAGCAGGGTTGGAAGCCGCTCGTGTTGCCGGTGAGCGTGGCCATTCGGTGGTGGTGTTCGAAGCCGCCAGCGATGCTGGAGGGCAGATACGTCTTACGGCGCAGAGTGAGCGACGTCGCGAGATGATGGGCATCATCGATTGGCGCCTGGCGCGCTGCGAAGCACTCGGCGTCGAGATCCGCTACAACGTCTGGGCCGAAGCCGAGGACGTGCTCACCGAAAAACCCGATGTGGTGATCGTAGCCACCGGCGGCTATCCCTTGGAAGATCAACCCGCGATGGGTAGCGACTTAGTCGTCAACACCTGGGACATTCTTTCCGGGCACGTGCCGCCGGGCAAACGGGTATTGTTGTTCGACGATGCAGGCGACCATGCAGCCCTGCAGGCGGCGGAGATCATTGCCGCCGCGGGGGCCGAGCTCGAGATTATGACGCCGGATCGCACCTTCTCCGCAGAGATCATGGCCATGAACCTGGTGCCCTACATGCGTTCCCTGCAGCGTGCCAACGTCACCTTCACCCCGACTTACCGGCTGAAGTCCGTGCAGCGCGACGGTAGTGAACTGCTCGCCGGGATCACCAGCGACTATGCCATTCATCGCCAGCAGGATAGTGGGCATGAGCGACGTATCGACCAAGTGGTCGTCAACTACGGCACCACACCGATGGCCGATATCTATTTCGAGCTAAAACCGCACGCCAGCAACCGCGGCGAAGTGAATTACGATGACCTGATCGTGGGCGCCCCCCAGACCGTGACTAGCAACCCGGATGGCCGCTTCCAGCTGTTCCGGATCGGCGATGCCGTCGAGTCCCGGAACACCCACGCGGCCATCTACGACGCGCTCAGGTTGGTCAAAGACCTTTAATACAACCGCCGATCCACTATCTATATAGCTCCACCATCAGCGGGCAACTTTCCGGCAGAGGCAAGGCTGCAGGCCGCATATTTGAACTCCGGAATCTTGCCATAGGGATCCAGCGCTGGATTAGTCAATAGATTCGCTGCTGCTTCCCCGTAACAAAAGGGTACGAAGACCATACCCTCTGGCATGCCCGGATCCGTCCTCACTTTGAGGGTGATGGCTCCTCGCCGGGTGGTGATCGTCAGATCATCGCCTGGCACCATCCCAAGCCGGATAAGCTCAGCGGGCGCCAAGCTCGCCACGGCTTCCGGCTCCAGATCATCGAGCACTTTGGCACGTCGGGTCATGGAACCAGTATGCCAGTGCTCTAATTGGCGCCCGGTAGTCAGCACCGTTGGGTAGTCGTTATCTACCGGCTCATCCGGTGGCAGCGGGCGCGTTGGCGCGAACTTCGCCCGGCCGCTGACAGTGGGGAAGGCATCGCTGAAGACCACGTCTTGCCCCGGTGCGTCTTCCGCTGGGCAGGGGTAGGTCACCGACTGCTCGCGCTCCAAACGCTCCCAGGAAATATGGTCGAGAGAGGCCATGCCTTGCTTCATCTCGGCGAAGACGTCCCGCGGATGCTGATAATTCCAGTCCAGACCAAAACGGTTGGCAATTTCCTGGATAATCCACCAGTCCGGCTTGGCCTGGCCCGGTAGCGGCAACGCCGCACGCCCCATCTGCACCTGACGATTAGTGTTGGTGACGGTACCGTTCTTCTCAGGCCAGGCGGAGGCAGGCAGGATGACATCAGCGAACTGGGCGGTCTCAGTGACAAACAGATCCTGTACCACCAGATGTTCCAGCTTGGCCAGTGCGGCCCGGGCATGGGCCAGATCCGGGTCGGACATCGCCGGGTTTTCGCCCTGGATATACATGCCGCGAATGGTGCCCGCGGTGATAGCGTCCATAATTTCCACCACGGTGAGACCCGGCGTGGGATCCAGTTTGGTATTCCACAGTTCTTCGAACGCCGCACGAACCTGATCATCATTGACCGGCTGGTAGTCGGGCATGACCATGGGAATCAGCCCGGCATCAGAAGCCCCCTGAACGTTGTTCTGCCCCCGCAAAGGATGCAGGCCGGTGCCAGGGCGACCGGTCTGGCCGCAGGCCAACGCCAGCGAAATCAGGCACCGGGCGTTATCGGTACCGTGGGTGTGCTGGGAAATGCCCATGCCCCAGAAAATCATTGCCCGCTCGGCGTTGGCATAGAGCCTAGCCACCTCGCGAATGGTCTCGGGCTCAACGCCGCACAGGCCGCTCATCGCTTCGGGGGTCATGTCGACGGTATGAATTTTCAGGGCCTCGAAGCCCTCGGTATGCTCGGCGATATAAGCCGTATCATAAAGTTCTTCACTGATGACCACATTCAGCATGGCGTTAAACAGGGCCACGTCGGCGCCCGGTGAAAAGCGCACGCTCAGGTGGGCGTAGGCATCCAGCGACTGACCACGGGGGTCGATTATCACTATCTTGGTACCGCGCTTGGCGGCCTGTTTAAAGAAGGTGGCCGCCACCGGATGGTTTACCGCGGGATTACAGCCGGTAAGAATCACCACGTCGGCCTGGCTGGCCTGCATAAAGGAGGCGGTGACCGAGCCTGAACCAATACACTCCATGAGTGCCGCCACTGAGCTTGCGTGGCACAAGCGGGTACAGTGATCCACATGGTTGGAGCCAAAGCCGGTACGCACCAACTTCTGGAACAGCCACGCCTCTTCGTTGGAACACTTGGCGCTGCCGAACCCCGCCAGGGCATCAGGGCCATGGGCCGCTTTAAGGTTCACAAGCCCGCTGGCGGCAGCCTCTAGGGCTTCATCCCAGCTCGCCTCGCGGAAATGCGTCAAGGGCTTGGCTGGGTCGAAGTCCGGGTCGATTCCCTTTGCGACACCCTCGCGACGAATCAGCGGGGTAACAAGCCGGGATGGATGGCGCGGATAGTCATAGCCGAAGCGCCCTTTAACACATAACCGGTTCTCGTTAGAGGGGCCGTCGCGGCCCTCCACATAAAGGATCTCATCATCCTTGATATGGTAGGTGAGCTGGCAACCCACCCCGCAGTAGGGGCATACCGAGTCGACCTTACGGTCGGCGACGGCAGAATCGCCGTGGCCCGCCTGATCGACCAGGGTAGCGGGCATCAGGGCGCGTGGGGCAGGCCTGAACGCACTCGCCACAGGCCACGCAGGTGCTATCCCCCATAGGGTCGTCGAAATCAAACACGATCTTGGACGCCGCCCCCCGGTGAGCCAATCCGATCACGTCGTTAACCTGTACTTCGCGGCAGGCGCGCACACACAGGTTGCACTCGATGCAGGCGTCAAGATTGACACGCATGGCTGAGTGGCTGCTGTCCTGAGCCAGGCTATCCACCCGGGACGCCACATGGTGCACGGTGGGAGCCTCGCGTTCGTCGCGCCTGGGCAGCTTGCGGCGCACCGCCGTGGCATCAATGGCCAACTGGTCAGCCATGGCCCAGAAATGGCTTGAGCTGTCGGGACTCTCTTCCCGCTCAGGCTGGTCGACCAGCAGCATCTCCATGACCATCTTGCGAGCCGTATAGGCTCGTTCGGAGTTGGCGCTCTTGACCACCATGCCGGGGGCTGCTTCGCGCAGACAGCTGGCGGCCAGTGCCCGCTCGCCCTCGATTTCCACCATACAGGCGCGGCAGTTGCCGTCAGCGCGGTAGCCGCTGGCGTCCTTGAAACACAAGTGGGGAATGGTCTCGCCGGCGCGCTTGGCCACCTGCCAGAGGCTTTCACCGGGGCTTGCACTCACCTCAACACCATCCAGCGTCAGGGTAAAGCTTGTGCCTGGGTTTTGTTCGCTCATGCTCATGTTCATCTCCCCTACCCCCTGACGATGACATTCTGGGCGGCAAGTTCACCGCGAAAATCCTTGAGCAGCCCCAGCACCGGGTTAGGTGCAGCCTGACCAAGCCCACAAATGGAGGCATCAATCATCACCTGGGAAAGCTGCGTCATCAGCCCGGCATCCCATTCGTTGCGTTCGAGCAGGGTGAGCATTTTTTCCGTGCCCACCCGGCAGGGTGTGCACTGGCCACAGGACTCATCGGCAAAGAAGGCCAGCAGATTGGTAGCCACCCCGCGCAGATCGTCCTGATCGGAGAGTACGATTACCGCAGCGGAACCGATAAAACATCCATGCTCCTGAAGGGTGTCGAAGTCGAGGGGAATATCGGCCTTGCCCGCGGGCAGAATGCCGCCAGAGGCGCCGGGGCAGATAGGCGACCAGACGGTGACCATTGGCCATGCCGCCACAATACTCATCAATTAATTCGTTGAGGGTGATGCCCGCAGGCGCTAAATACACCCCAGGCTGCTTTACCCGGCCCGACACCGAGAAACTGCGCAGCCCTACGCGGCCGTGGCGGCCCTGGCTGGAGAAGGCCTCCGCGCCGCGCTGCCAAATCATCGGAATCCAGTAGACCGTCTCGACGTTATTGACCAGCGTTGGGCGGTCAAAGAGCCCCTTCTGAGCCACAAACGGAGGACGATGGCGGGGCTTGCCCGGCTTGCCTTCCAGGGACTCGATCATCGCCGACTCTTCGCCGCAGATATAAGCCCCCGCGCCGCGGCGCAGCACGATGTAGCCCGGCGCCACCAGGCCAGCGGCCTCAAGCTCGCCAATCGCCTCGCGCACCACGCTATGTAACGCTGGGTACTCATCACGCAAATAGATATACAGTGCCTCAGCCTCTACTGCCCAGGCGCTCACCAAGGCCCCTTCAAGAAACTGGTGCGGCGAATTTTCCAGGTAATAGCGATCCTTGAAGGTGCCGGGCTCGCCTTCGTCGGCGTTGATAGCGCAGTAGCGGGGGCCAGCCTCCTGGCGCACGAAATACCATTTTTTGAAGGTAGGGAAACCCGCGCCACCCAAGCCGCGCAGATTGGCCTGCTGCATCGCCTCCATCAGCGCTTCTACTGTAACGCTGCCGTCGTGACAGGCCTGGAGCAACGCCATGCCGCCCTCGCGGCGATAGTCGTCCAATCGCTGCCAGTCGACGGGATCCGGGTGAAAGTGGCCCTTTTCGATCACCGACGCGATACGCTCATGGGTGGCGAACAGCACATGGTGGTGCCCTACTTCGGCTACCGGCGCCGTGTCGCAGCGCCCCATGCAGGGCGCCCGCAGCACCCGTACCTGCTCGATATCCACGTTCGCTTCAAGCTGTGCCTTAAGCGCCTCAGCACCGGCCAACTGGCAGGTGAGGGAGTCGCAAACGCGAATAGTCACTGCCGGCGGCGGCAACTGATCGTCGTGGATGACATCGAAGTGCGCATAGAAAGTGGCCGTCTCGTAGACGGTCGCCATGGGCAAGTTCATGTACGCGCCAGGGCACGCAAATCCGCCAGCAGTAGATGGCCCCGGGTGTCCTGAATGTTGTGTAAATGTTCAATGAGTAGGTCGCGGCGGCGCAGCGTGGCGTTCTGTCGTTCGTCGCCCAGCAGTTCTCGCAACCCCTCTAGAAGACTGGGATCGAGATCACGGCCGCGGGGCTTGCCGCGAAAGCGGCGCTTGGGGGTCACGGTCTGGACGGTCATGGGGTACTCATTATTATCTTGATCGGTTTTATACCGGATGAACAAAAACGGCACCCCTCGGGCGCCGTCTAGGGTCGCACTAACCTGCCTTCAGGCAGGGATCAGGTCTTGTTGCTCAGTACTTCTTAAATAAGCTATTAAGCTACGCTGCCATGGGGGTCAATAACGAATTTCTTAGCAGCGCCGCCATCGAAGTCGGCGTAGCCCTGGGGTGCCTGATCCAGAGTGATCATCTGGACATTCACCGCATCGGCAATATTGACCTTGCCAAACAGAATAGCCTGCATCAGTGGTCGATGGTACTTCATCACCGGGCACTGTCCAGTATGGAAACTGTGAGACTTGGCCCAACCAAGACCAAAGCGCATGCTCAGAGCCCCCTGCTTGGCGGCCTCGTCTTCCGCACCCGGGTCTTCGGTCACATAGAGGCCCGGAATACCGATCTGACCACCTGCACGGGTCAACGACATCGCCGAGTTCAGCACGGTCGCGGGCGCTTCTTTGCCGTGGTTGCAGCCACAGGCGTGGGCTTCGAAACCGACGCAGTCGACAAAGGCGTCGACCTCACGCTCACCGAGGATCACCTCGATCTTATCGGCCATGTCGCCGTCCTGGGTCAGGTCGATGGTCTCGCAGCCAAAGCTGCGCGCCTGGGCCAGACGCTCTTCGACCATATCGCCAACGATCACGCAGGCCGCACCCAGCAGCTGAGCGGAAACCGCGGCCGCCAGACCTACGGGGCCAGCACCGGCAATATAAACAGTGCTGCCGGGGCCGACACCGGCAGTTACGCAGCCGTGGAACCCTGTGGGGAAGATATCGGAGAGCAGGGTCAGATCCTTGATCTTCTCCATGGCCTGATCGGCATCCGGGAACTTCAGCAGGTTAAAGTCGGCATAGGGAACCATGACATATTCTGTCTGGCCGCCGACCCAGCCGCCCATATCCACGTAGCCGTAGGCGGCGCCAGGACGAGCTGGATTGACGTTAAGGCAGATGCCGGTACGACCTTCTTTACAATTACGGCAGCGACCGCAGGCAATATTGAACGGTACCGAGACCAGATCACCCTGCTGAATAAATTCAACGTCGCGGCCGCATTCAACTACCAGGCCGGTGATTTCGTGGCCGAGTACCAGACCGGACGGTGCAGTGGTACGGCCCCGCACCATATGCTGGTCGCTGCCACAAATATTAGTGGTGACTACCTTGAGAATCACGCCGTGATCGCACTTGCGATTGCCGATGGCGAGTTCAGGATAAGCGATGGACTCGACGGCGACCTCGCCCGGCCCCTTGTAGACCACTCCGCGGTTGGCTGCATTCATGGCTGGCTCCTGTGGCTTATTGTTCTGTTCATGATGGTTGATTGCGCTATCCCACCCTATCCCCTCCGCGCCTTGGGACTTACCCCAAAAAGGCACTCACATATCTATTCAAGACATCCTAACCAAGATGGATAGATAGAGGTCGCTTTCACGACACTCCTCCTTTGCAACAGGCTCAACAATTCATAGCGTCGGCAATGTAAGGCACCGCCTACGTCTAATAAGAGCCACCAAGGAAACCCAATGAAAAACAACGACGACCCGGTTCTGTCGCCTGGACAGGACAATACCCAGATATTGGGGTTGGACTTTCATAACCCCGTTTTTCCGCTTTCTGCTCTAGCCATCCTACTGTTTATTATCTACGCGCTGGTCTATCCAGATGCTGCTAATACTCACTTAGGGCTTGCCAAAAACTGGTCGATCGAACACTTCGACTGGCTGTTTATGATTGCTGGCAATATTTTTGTGGTGTTTTGCCTTGTACTGATCTGCCTGCCACTCGGGCGGATTCGGCTAGGCGGCAAGGATGCAAAACCGGAATACTCGCGCACCTCTTGGTTCGCCATGCTGTTTGCGGCGGGCATGGGTATCGGCCTGATGTTCTGGAGCGTTGCTGAGCCCGTAGCCTACTACACCGACTGGTATGGAACGCCCTTGAATGCACCGGCGGGGACGCCTGAGGGTGCCAGCGCCGCCATGGGGGCGACCATGTTCCACTGGGGACTACACCCCTGGGCCATTTATGGCGTGGTGGCACTGTCACTGGCCTTCTTTTCCTATAACAAGGGCCTGCCGCTGACGCTTCGCTCCGCCTTCTACCCCATTCTGGGCGAGCGAACGCGCGGCTGGGCGGGCCATATCATCGATATCCTTGCCGTGCTGGCCACCATCTTTGGCCTGGCCACTTCGCTTGGCTTTGGCGCTACCCAAGCGGCTGGAGGCCTCGCCTATTTGTTCGGCATTCCCAATACCATCGGCACACAGCTGGCGATAATCCTAGTGGTCACGGTGATCGCGCTGTTCTCGGTATGGCGGGGAATCGACGGTGGCGTTAAGTTGTTCTCGAATATCAACATGGTCATTGCGGCGGCGCTGCTTCTGTTTGTGGTTATAGCGGGGCCTACCTTGATGATTCTGACAGGCATTGGCACCACGGCTCTGGACTACGTGGGCCACCTTCTGCCGCTGTCGAACTGGATTGGCCGCGAGGACGATACCTGGTACCACGGCTGGACGATCTTTTACTGGGCGTGGTGGATCTCCTGGTCTCCGTTTGTCGGCATGTTCATTGCCCGCGTATCCCGGGGACGCACGGTGCGTGAATTCCTTATCGCCGTACTGCTGGTACCCACCCTGGTCACCTTGGTATGGATGAGTGCTTTTGGCGGCACGGCACTTTTTCAAGCCTCAAACGGCGTGGGCGAGTTGGCCAACGGCATTGGCGACGTCTCACTCGCCATGTTCCACATGCTGGAGCAACTCCCCCTGACCAGCATTACCTCGACGCTGGCGATCATTCTGGTGCTGGTGTTCTTCATCACCTCTTCAGACTCCGGCTCGCTGGTGATTGATAGCATCACCGCCGGCGGCAAGACAGATGCACCCAAGAGTCAACGAGTGTTCTGGGCGACGCTGGAGGGTATTATTGCGGGTGTGTTGCTGTATGGCGGAGGGAGCACAGCACTCAGCGCCCTGCAGGCGGGCGCAGTCGCTACGGGACTCCCCTTTACGCTGGTGCTGTTACTGATGTGTTTTAGCCTCTATAGGGGGCTCCACAAAGAGTGGCGCGAGCTCAACGCGGTGCCCAGAATCGCGAGCTAATCAACGCTAAACCGCCCGCCTATCCGGCGGGCGGTTTCCTTTTGTGTCAGCCGGGAGTAAGACAATGCAGTCAAGCCCTTACCAGCGCGGTCTGCTCATGGTGGTGCTGGGCGTCATATTTCTCAGCTTCGACGGGTTGCTGATCCGCCTAGCGCGCGCCGACGGCTGGACCATCGTGTTCTGGCGCGGTCTATTGATGTTCTGCGTGCTGGGGCTTTTATGCTGGGCAGGCAAGCGGCTGGCAACACTGAGCAGCAACCCGCTCTCCTCACTGGCCTCGGCGCTGCTGCTGGGCCTGATCTCCAGTCTGTTTGTGCTGGCGGTGATGAACGCCAACGTGGCCAATGTAGTAGTGATTCTAAGTACGGCGCCGCTGTTTGCCGCGCTGTTTTCACGGATTTTCCTGGGTGAAAAAGTCGCGCTGCGAACGCTGGTGGCCATTGCTGTCTGCATGCTGGGCATGGGCCTGGTGTTCATGGGCGAAGGGGCCATGGGAATGCTGGTAGGTAATCTTTATGCCTTGTCGGCCGCGGCAGCTATCGGCGGCAACCTGACCCTGCTGCGACGCTACCCAGCGATTGACCCTATGACGGTGGTTGCCGGTGGTGGGCTGCTCTCTGCGGCGGTTGCCCTGCCCATGGCCTCGCCGCTGGATCTGGATGCCCAGCGCTATGGCGTACTGGCACTAATGGGGCTGGTACAGATGCCCTTGGCCACGGTGCTGATCAACAGCGCCACCCGCTATCTGTCGTCAACGGAAGTGGCGCTGTTTTATCTGGTTGAAACGGCATTGGGCACGCTGTGGGTGTGGTGGTTATTGGGAGAAACCCCTACGACCTCGACGCTGGTCGGCGGTGGCGTGGTTATTTTGGTGTTGGTAGTGCATGCCTGGATAGGCTTGCGTCTGGAAAGACAGCGCCTGCGGCTTTATCCGGGCTTTACCGGTCAATAGAAAAACCCACCTGACAAAGGTGGGCTTGAGTGATGATTAGCGGCGTGATGCGCAGGCTAGTTCAGCGCAGCACATCCTCCTCCTTGAGCAGCTTGTAGATCGCCTCGGCGCCCTGTTCGGGGGACACATCGGTGAGCACCTGCCCGCCTTTGCCCTCCGACTTGGAAGCTGCCGCCTTGAAACGATCCCTGGCCGACGCAGCTTTAACGATTTTCAGACGCTTAGGCCGTTTACGCGCTGGGGCCAGATGCCACTGAGCTAACTCGCTGTCGGCTTCAGGGGTAGTCGGCGTGATCGCAAAGGTGGCGCGACGCGCCGGGCCGAAGGCGCTTTGACGCGCCGGCGCTGCTTCATCCACGCTGATGATGGCGGGCAAGCGCACCTTGAGACGGCGACGCTGGCCCCTTGGCAACGCCTGAAGCAGCGTTACCACGCCATTTTCCACCTTTTCTACCGACGCCAAACTATTAACCAATGGCCAGCCGAGATGTTCTGCCAACGCATAGGGCAAAAGCCCAGAGCCTTCACCGCGCTCGGCCCGGGCACCGGTAATCACTAGCTGAGGCGAGGTAGCGGCCAGGTGTTCCGCCAAGGCAGGAATGGCGTCGCTGCCCTCGGGCTGCTCTAGCAATGTCATGGACTCGAGCCCCATGCCCAGGTAGCCGCGCAGAGCTGCTTCGCTGCCATCGTCCTGGGAACCCGCGTGGAGCATGCTGATCCGGGTGCCCGGCAGCTCGGCCTCTATGGCCAGCGCAAGCTCCAGGCCCCGGGCATCCTGCTCTGCGCGCCTCGCACGGCCGGTGGTAGGGTGACGGCCGATGGAGACCAGCACCGCCACGTCGATTCCCTGTTGTTGTTGCTTCTGGTGTAGATCAGGCTGCATCGCGCTGCCCTCCCCGCTGCTGTTCCACCATGGCCACTAGCGCGGCCAGAATTTGCGTGCTGTCGCCAATCACCGCCAGGTCGGCGCGCTTGATGATGTCGCACCCCGGATCGAGATTGATCGCCACCACCTTGTCGCAGCGCTGAATGCCCTGCAGGTGCTGGATAGCGCCTGAAATACCCACCGCCATATACACTCGGGCGGTCACCCAGGTGCCCGTCGCGCCCACCTGACGATCGCGGGCCATAAACCCGTCGTCCACCGCGACACGCGAGGCCCCTTCGGTAGCGCCGAGGACTTTCGCGGCATGGTGGAAGGCGTCCCACTGCTTGACGCCGTTGCCACCGGAGAGGATGAACTCAGCCTCGGCCAGCGCCACGCCAGCGGGATCCACGGCCACCTGCCCCAGGTCTTCTATACGCGATAGGGTGGTGGGGATTGTTGCCGCCAGACTCAGGTGCTCGGCCGCGTGACGCGTCTCGTCCACCGGCTCGGCGCACTCGGCCAGCGCCAGCGCAACCCGCGGCAGAGGCGCTGGATATCCAGGCTCCCAGCGGCACCACGGGCCGTGCAGCGCCAACCCAAAGTGGCCTCATTATCAGCTTCCACCTGCCACACCCCGGTGGCAGCGCGTTCACCCAGGCGCAAGGCAAGCCGCCGCCCCAGATCGGCTCCGCCCAGGGGTGAGTCTGGCAATAGCCAGAAACGCGGCGTCATCTCCCGCTCGACGGCGCTTAAAGCCGCCAGACGCGCTTCAGGCGCAAACCCCGCGTAAAACTCATCATCAAGATGCACGACGCGATCGATCCCGGCTTCGCCCAGCGTCTGCTCCTTAAGCTCGCCGCCACCCTCGCCCTTATACTCACCAAATAGGATCGCCACCACAGCGCCGGGCTGTTCGGCGTCGGCATCCGCCACACGCCGGGCCAGGCCCAGCAGATCCTTGTCATGTCCGGAGAGACGCCCGCCGGTCAGGTCGGGCACCACGGCCACCAGGAAGGCGGGCTGATCAATGGTCACCGTGCGGCGGCTATCGCGGGCCGCAGTGGTGGTCGCGGTGGCCTGCCCCCCTTGCTGGAGGCCACTACGGTCAATCCGTTTGACACCATTGGGGCCGATAAAACCGATGGCACGAGGGTTCTTGCGCACCACGCCGTTGGGGCCCAGCCACTCGCTGACCGCTCCGCTGCCATCCCTGTTTACACCAAGAGCGGCAAGCACGCTGGCGTACTCGGGATGCAGACGGTTCCGGGCGATCCACTCACGACGCGGATCGCGGCGAATAATCTCACTCATACGATCACCTCCTCAGCAGTCGTCGTTGCAGCAGGCCATCGGGATCCGCCAGACGCATCACCCGCGGGACGCTCTACCAGGGCATCGGCCACCAGTTCGGCAATGTCGCGCACCTCGGCGCTGGCATCCACCACCCCTTCCAACATGGCGGTGCACTGCGGGCAGCCCACCGCGACCAGCTCAGCGCCGCTCTCTTTGACGTCATTCATGCGCATGTCGGGAATCCGCTGCTTGCCGGGAATATCGGTAATCGGTGCCCCGCCACCGCCGCCGCAGCAGCGCGAGCGGTAACCGGAGCGTTCCATCTCTTTGACCTCGATGCCCAGCGCTTTAAGTACGTTGCGCGGTGCCTCGTATTCACCGTTATAGCGCCCCAGGTAACACGGGTCGTGATAGGTGACGCTGCCGCCTTTCCAGGGGGCAAAGGTCAACCGACCGGCATCATACAGTTCGGCGATAAAGGTGCTGTGGTGACGCACCTCATAATGTCCGCCCAGCTCGCCGTACTCATTGCCCAGCACATGAAAGCTGTGGGGATCGCAGGTAACAATCTGCAGGAAGCGATACTGGGACAGGGTGGCAATATTGCGCTTCGCCAGGGACTGGAACGTCGCTTCATCGCCCAGGCGCCGGGCCACATCGCCGCTATCGCGCTCTTCAGTGCCCAATACCGCGAAATCTACCTCGGCGGCCCGCAACACTTTAACCAGTGCCCGCAGAGTGCGCTGGTTACGCATATCAAAGGCTCCATCCCCCAGCCACAACAGCACGTCGACCTGCTTGATGTCGGCCATGAGCGGTAGGTTAAGATCCGCCGCCCAGTTGAGCCGCGAACCAGGGTCGAAACCACCGGGATTGTCGGTGGCGATCAAATTATCGAGCACTTCGGCGCCTTTGTTGGGCGTTTTACCGCGCTCAAGCGTCAGGTGGCGGCGCATATCGACAATCGCATCCACGTGCTCGATCATCATCGGGCACTCTTCGACACAGGCACGGCAAGTCGTGCAGGACCAGAGAGTATCGGCGTCGACCAGAGCCTTCCCCTGCAGTGCCACAATGGGCCCGTGGGGAGAGCCTGCGTGCTCACCTACCGGCTTACCGGGGTAGGGGGAGCCGGCATAGGCGGCATCGCTACCCCCGGCCATACCCACCACCATGTCCTGAATCAGCTTCTTGGGGTTGAGCGGCTGACCGGCGGCAAATGCCGGGCAAACCGCCTCGCAGCGACCGCACTGCACGCAGGCATCGAAGCCCAGCAGCTGGTTCCAGGCAAAGTCGGCAGGCTTTTCCACGCCCAGAGGCGCTGCTTCATCCTCAAGGTTTAGCGCCTTGAGACCCGTTGACCGGCCGACGCCCCCTTTTTCGTGGAGAAGCGCTCGGCGCGACGGTGGAAGGCCAAGTGCAGGGCGCCGGCGAAAGCATGCTTCATGGGCCCGCCCCAGGTCATGCCGAAAAACATTTCCCCCAGGCCCCAGGCCACGACGCCCGCTAATACCAGCGCCAGCAACCAGCTACTGCCCCCTTCAAGCAGACCTTCGGGCAGCAGACCTACCGTGGGCAGCGTAATCAGGAAGACGCCTATCGAGAACGCCATCAGACTCTTGGGCAAGCGCATCCAGGGGCCCTTGGAGAGCCGAGCTGGAGGGTTAAGCCGCCGCCGCGCCACGAAGAGGCTACCGACAAACATGGAGGTGCTAGCCAGTAGCAGTAATCCGCCTAGCAATGGGTTGGCGATCCCCAGACCGTGCACCAGGATCATCAGCACGGCGGCGGCCACGAAGCCACCGGCGGTGGCCACGTGGGTGTTGGAGATCATTTTGTCACGCCCCACTACATGGTGCAGATCCATCAAATAGCGGCGCGGCAGGGCCACCAACCCCTTGAACAGGCTCACCCGCGAGGGGGCCCCTGACGCCACAGGCGTATACGGCGTACAGCGCCGATTACTGCCAGGGCCAGGGCAGTAAAAATCAGTATCGGCAAGAGCGTTTCGAGCATGGTGCTCACCTCATCTTTGGTGCCATTGGCTTCGGCGGCGGGGCTGCTCTGGCGCCCCGCATTATTGTTGGCTTTCGCCTAAGTCAAAAGTCCTTGCAGATTCGCAGGGCGTCGTAAATGGCCGCATGGGTGTTACGCGGTGCCGTGCAGTCGCCTAGCCGGAACAGCAGGAAACCATCTCCTGACTCGCTCAGACAAGGCTGCGGCTGGATTGCATAGAGTGCTTCCAGATCCACCTGCCCTCTGTTGCGGGACTGCTCTTTAAGCGCGTAATAAAGCGCCTCATCAGGGCGTACACCGTTCTCAACGACCACCTGATCCACCACGCGCTCTTCCAGAGCCCCGGTGTACTCGTTTTCGAGCACCGCCACCAAGCCATCGCCCTCGCGGTAAACCTTATGCAGCATCAGGTCGGAGGACATGATCACCTCCTTCTCGTAGAGGCTGCGGTAGTAGGTGGGGAAGGTGGTACCGCCCACCGCCGCGCCGGGCTTGATATCGTCGGTGACGATCTCCACCTTGGCGCCCTTATCGGCGATAAAATCCGCCGCCGAGACGCCGGAGAACTCGCAGATGGCGTCATAAATCAACACGTTTTTACCTGGTGCCACTTTGCCAGAGAGAATATCCCAGGTGCTGACTACCAGGCTCTCCTCAGCATTCTCCGAGTAACCCACTCGGGGTGCTGGCTAAGGAAGGGCTGGCCACCAGTGGCAAGCACCACGATATCCGGGCGCAGATCGAGCAGCGTTTCCTCATCGGCGCGGGTGCCCAGACGCAGGTCGACTTTTAGCCGCGCCAGCTCCAGCTGGAACCAGCGGGTGATACCGGCGATCTGGTCACGCTGGGGCGCCTGGGCGGCAATCGTAATCTGCCCACCCAAGGCGTCAGCGGCCTCAAACAGTGTGACATCGTGACCGCGCTCAGCGGCTACCCGCGCTGCCTCCATACCGCCGGGCCACCGCCCACCACGACGACTTTGCGTTTGGCGCCCTCGGTTTTCTCGATGATATGCGGCAGTCCCATGTACTCCCGGGATGTCGCGGCGTTTTGAATGCACAGCACGTCGAGGCCCTGGTACTGGCGGTCGATGCAGTAGTTAGCGCCCACGCACTGTTTGATCTGATCAATCTGGCCCATCTTGATCTTGGCGATCAGGTGAGGGTCGGCAATATGTGCCCGGGTCATGCCCACCAGGTCTACATAGCCCCCTTCAAGGATACGTTGGGCCTGATTGGGATCCTTAATGTTCTGGGCGTGGATCACCGGCACGTTCACCACTTCCTTGATCCCCGCCGCCAGGTGTAGGAAAGGCTCCGGCGGGTAGGACATATTGGGGATAACGTTGGCCAGGGTGTTGTGAGTGTCGCAGCCAGAACCGATAACGCCGAAGAAATCCACCATACCGGTGGCATCGTAGTAGGCGGCGATCTGCTTCATATCGTCGTGAGAAAGACCATCCGGGTGGAACTCGTCGCCACAGATACGCATGCCAACGCAGAAGTCGTCGCCCACTTCAGCACGTACGGCTTTAAGCACTTCCATACCGAAGCGCATACGGTTCTCGAAGCTACCGCCCCACTCGTCCTCACGCTTGTTGACCCGTGGGCTCCAGAACTGATCGATCAAATGCTGGTGCACGGCAGAGAGCTCAACACCGTCGAGGCCCCCTTCCTTTGCCCGGCGCGCGGCCTGGGCAAAGTCGCCGACAATACGCCAGATCTCTTCTTCCTCAATGGTCTTACAGGTCGAGCGGTGCACCGGCTCGCGGATACCGGAGGGGGATACCAGGGTCGACCAGTCGAAACCGTCCCAGCGGGAGCGGCGTCCCATATGAGTAATCTGGATCATGATCTTGCCGCCGTGCTTATGCACGGCATCGGCCAAATTCTGGAAGTGCGGAATAATGCGATCGGTGGAAAGGTTTACCGAGCTCCACCAGCCCTGAGGGCTATCGATGGACACCACCGATGAGCCACCGCAAATACATAGACCACAACCACCTTTGGCCTTCTCCTCGTAGTACCTCACGTAGCGCTCAGTGGTCATGCCGCCGTCGGTGGCATGCACCTCAGCGTGAGCGGTACTGACCACACGGTTGCGGATGGTCAGCTTACCGATCTCGATCGGCTCGAAAATTGCGTCGAATGCCATGTTTGTCTCTCCTCGTACCCCAGTTAGCGGGCAGCGTCGGTCAGCGGCTGGACGGCGAAGATGCCTACATCACAGCCAGGCTCGGCTGCACTCTGCGTCTGCTCGGCAACGGTACGCAGTGAACTTCCGCAGGCAGCGAGGATTTGATCCATGGCCCCGGCGAACCAACCGGTGAACATGTACTCTTCCTTGTTCCCGGTTTTGCCAAGCTGGTAAACAAAAGCGCTGTGCTCAAGTCGTACTTGGGCAGTGCCCGAGTCGAGATCGATCTGCTCAGTAAGGAAAAGCCCCCAGCCGCGCTGGGAGAGACGATTCATGTAGTGCTCGAAGACGGCCACACCTTCGATGCCGTGACATTCGGCCTCTTTTTCACACCAGTGCCAAGCACTCTTGTAGCCGGCGTGATAGAGAATCTCGGCATACTTCTCGGCACCCAGCGCCTCTTCGACGGCCACATGGTTGTTGATAAAAAAGTGCCGTGGTACATAGAGCATAGGCAGCGCATCGGTCGTCCAGACGCCTGTTTCGCTATCCACTTCGATGGGCAGTGCGGGGGCCAGTTTGGTCACGGTTGTATTCCTCAAATCTTGCTGATTGTTATGAAGTAGCTAAGCAGCCGTTCTGCAAGGGAAGCGGCGCCGGGGATAGGCCGTAGAGGGGGTCTTTTGCCATGGATGGCAAAAGTAGCGTCCAGGGAGGGACTCACAGCGCCCCCTCGTAGGCCTATCGCCGGTAAAGCCGCGTGTCAGGGCACTACTGCGGCTTTACCTCTGGCGCCCGTCCCTTGCTATGGCGGTATCCTCAGGCGCCCCACACATCCTTAAGCACACGCACCCAGTTCTCGCCCATGATCTTGCGCACCTGGGTCTCACTTAAGCCGCGCTTGAGGAGTGCCTCGGTGAGATTGGGGAACTCCCCAATGGTGCGAATTCCTTTGGGATTGATGATCTTGCCAAAGTCAGTGAGGCGACGGGCGTAGCCCTTGTCATGGGTCAACCACTCGAAAAACTCTTGACCATGCCCTTGGGTGAAATCGGTACCGATGCCGATAGCGTCCTCACCGACGATATTCATGACGTACTCGATCGCCTCGCAGTAGTCTTCGATGGTTGAGTCGATGCCCTTTTTGAGGAACGGCGCAAACATGGTGACACCCACAAAACCGCCGTGGTCGGCAATGAATTTCAACTCTTGATCAGATTTGTTGCGCGGATGCTCTTTGAGGCCGGAGGGCAGGCAGTGTGAGTAGCAGACTGGCTTTTTGGACTCAAGAATGACCTCTTCGGAGGTCTTGGCACCGACGTGAGAGAGGTCGCACATGATGCCAACCCGGTTCATCTCGGCAACGATTTCGCGGCCAAAGCCAGACAGGCCGCCGTCACGCTCGTAGCAGCCGGTCCCCACCAGATTCTGGGTGTTGTAGCACATCTGTACGATACCCACGCCCAGCTGCTTGAAGATCTCAACGTAGCCAATTTGGTCTTCAAAGGCATGGGCATTCTGGAAGCCGAAGATGATGCCGGTCTTGCCCTCTTCTTTCGCGCGAGTGATGTCAGCGGTGGTGCGAACAGGGCGCACCAGGTCACTACACTCCGCCATCAACTGGTTAGACTTGACGATATTATCGACCGTGGCCTGAAAACCTTCCCACACGGAGACTGTGCAGTTGGCAGCGGTAAGACCGCCGCGACGCATGTCCTCAAGCAGCTCACGATTCCATTTGGCGATGATCAGACCATCAATGACGATGGCGTCATTGTGCAGTTCAGAGGGGGTCATAGCTAAGCTCCAACATTGGTTAATGTAGCGAGCATAGCGCTGACGTTGGGTTTAGCTGCTCTTGGAAACGACGGCGGAAATTCCAAAAGCGTCATCGTGTCGTGAACACGACAACTACCCGTGTATCCGCTGACCTTTGCAAAGAAGGGGGAGTACTTTAATGATAGCGGCTACTAAAAAACCTGCTGCCCGGAGGTAAGCAGCAGGTTTGGAATAGTGGTGACGAAGTACCTATCAGCTCAGTAGCGGCACGCTGGCAAAGGTAGGCTCACCCTGGGCATGGGCAAGCGCCTGCTGGGCACTCGAAAGAGGTTCGCTTTTATAAGGCTCGCCCCCCATCGCTGAATTAACGATGTCGACTTAGTTTGGTTATTTCCTTGGCGGTCGTGCACACCCAAGCGCTCATTTCTCGGCGGCACACCAAAATATTCACGATAACACTTGGAAAAATGGGGCGTGGACACAAAACCGCAAACAGAAGCAATCTCGATAATCGACAGAGGCGTTTGCTTGAGCAATTGCCGAGCGCGCACTAAACGCAGCTTGAGGTAATAGCGAGACGGTGAACAAAGCAAATAGCGCTGGAACAACCGCTCCAACTGGCGCCGTGAAACATTCACATAGCTTGCCAGTTCATCGAGCTCGATGGGCTCTTCAAGGTTGGATTCCATCAACGCCACAATTTCTAACAACTTAGGCTGAGTGGTGCCCAGCACGTGCTTAAGAGGTACCCGCTGCTGATCCTGCTCGTTACGCACGCGTTCATAGATAAACATCTCGGAAATGCCTGCCGAAAGCTCGCGCCCATGGTCGTGAGCAATCAGGTTGAGCATCATATCGAGCGGCGCTGTGCCGCCTGAAGCGGTGAATCGATCACGATCAATAGAGAAAAGGTGCGGGGTCAGAATAACGTTGGGGAACGCTTCCTGCATGGAGGCCAGACACTCCAGTGCACACTGGTTTCATAGTGATCCAGCAATCCGGCCTGCCCTAGCGCCCAACTGCCCGTACATACCGAGCCTAATCGTTTTAACTGGCGTGACTGCGACTGAAGCCAGCGTATGTGGTCACGGGTAACGCTGTGCTGCGGACCTACCCCGCCACAAACGACCACCCACTCAAGCGAGAGCGGGGTCTGCATAGAGGCATCAGGAGTCACCTGCAGCCCATCGCTGGCGCGTACGGGCAGACCGTCTTGGGTCAGGGTAAACCAGCGATACAACTCACGACCGGCCAGTTGATTGGCCATCCGTAAAGGTTCTATCGCCGACGCCAGGGAAATCAGTGTGAAATTATCTAATAGTAGAAAACCAAGGGTTTGCGGTTCGCCCGCACGATTGGTATTTGCTGCCGGGTCTTTTGCTAGATTTGATGTCATGGTTTTACCCTCCGTCACCTTTTAATCATCTTTTTTTTTCTTATTAGTATGTAGGCGTCGCTGGCGTCTTTTAGTTTCCCTTTACTAGCGTGAATACTCACTAGTTCAGGGGTGGCATTGCTCTTTGGTCGTATATTGGCACGAATAGGGCGGATAGCGACAAAACGATTGCGCGAACTTGGCTCTCCGTCGCAAATGCAACACTGGAGGTCGTTTCCGAAACCTTTGTAAGGTCACGGAGGATAATGCAATGCAGCCTCTCGCCAAGCGCCTAAGCTGGCTAGTAGCTTACTCAGCTAAGGGGCCTCGGCATCTTCAGCAACAGGTTTGATGGGGTCACCGTTTTCATCCAGCAGTTGATGATCGTAAGCGGCCTGAAGGCCAGTATCTTCAACCTCTGTCGGTTGCGGCTCTTCTTCTGTCAAATAGTCGATATGGCCCGGATAAAGCGGTGATAGCACCGCGACCAGGATGCCGACCACCGAAAAGATCGAAAACGCATCCGCATACCCAAGCCTGTCGACCAGCACACCAATCACCGGCGAGCCCACCGCCTGCCCAAGCGCGCAGGCCATAAAGGGTAATACCGGCCCCATCGATAACCGCCCAGGCAGCAGTCGGATGCCGGTCATCAGGTACAGCCCCGTTAAGCTCATGTAAGCGAGACCGAAAACCATCGCGGAAAATATCGCCAGCGCTAATTGACCAGGGCTAGCGGCCAGCAACGCCAAGCTTGAAGACAGCATCATCAACATCAACGCCTGGGTGATGGGTGGATTATTACGGTCGGCCAAATCACTTATCACGGCACCGCCGAGCCCGGCGATACCTACCGCGAACCATAGCCAACCGGTGTGCCCTGGAGAGAGCGCGCCAAGGGTAACCGCCAGATCGGGAGCAAAAAGCCAGTACGGCGCAGATACAAAGCCCATTGCGAAGGCAAAAATCGTAAGCCGAATGAGGCGCGACCATTGCGACCTAGTGATGGGCGGTGGTGGTGCAGCATTAGCTGGAATGACCCGTGACACTGAAGGGATGAAGTACCATGCCGCCACGCCCCCCATAGCGGTAAGCGCAGCAAATATCGTGTAGGTCAGTCGCCATGCATCCGACAAGAACACAACGGTCGGTACCGCCACGATAATACCGATGCTAGTACCGGCATTCATAATCGAGCTGACGCGCCCATGCATTGCACGGCTCACCAGCGCCTGCATCGCAGCGGTCAGCGCGGGCATCATTAAACCAGTGCAGATCCCGCAGATAAACACACCAATACCAAGCGATAGCGCGTCTGACGACTGGCTGATCAATGCTAAACCGCCAACACCGAAAGACCCTGAGAGAATGGCTAAGTTGCGCGCACCGAGCCGATCAGCGGCAAGCGGCGCGACCAGTGTGGAAAGCACAAAGCTAATAAACGGCAGCGCCCCGATAATGCCGACCAAGTAAGACGTCAGCGAAAGCTCGGCACTGATAGAAGGTACAAACAGACCAAAGGCAAAACGTGCAAGCCCGTAACTGATCGCCACCAGCGCGGCTCCAAATAGGGCAAACCCCATGTTCGACAACGCTTTCATGCGGAGTCCTCCACTGCCATTGGCTGCATGTATACAAGGTCGCTATGAGCATTGTCTTCGCAACTTCCGCGATGAGCAATGCAGATTTTGAACAGGTAGCGGGTAATCTCCAGTGATCATCAGAACGATAAGTGGAGTTAAGCAGGCAGCCTTTGTTGAATGTCCGCTTTCAGGCTTACGGAAGCCTCCACCAAGGACTACCAGCCATATCTTCCCTCACTCACATAGGTGAGAGAATGACCACTGAACATAATTGCCACGCGGCATTCCAGGGCTTACAACTATACGGCGAGATAAAATTAATAATTCAACAACAGGAAGATTAACGCTATGTCGATTGAGCTTTGGCTATCGTTTGTGTTGGCTTCGTTTTTGTTCATCGCGTCCCCGGCCCCGCCGTTGCTCTACTGATAGTGACCGGTATCAATCAAGGCCGCAAAGCTGCTCTGGCGATGTTGCCTGGCTTTTTCTTGGGTGACCTGGTGGCGATGTCACTTTCGTTTGCCGGCGTAGGCGCGTTGCTGATGGCATCGGCGGAGCTATTCGCCATGGTTAAATGGCTAGGGGTTCTCTATCTGCTTTATCTAGGCATCAAGATGTGGCGTGAATCCGGCCAATTGAATGACCTGGAAGCCTCTGGGGTGAACGTTCAGCAAAGCACCGCAAAAGCATTCTGGGTGACGCTGCTAAACCCAAAAGCATTCTATTCTTCATGGCATTCATGCCGCAGTTTATTAACCAAACCCAACCTCTGGCGCCCCAGTTGGCGATTCTGTTTGCTACGTTTCTTGTGATCGGTGTCATCTCAGATCTCGGCTACACACTGCTGTCGACCACTAGCAGACAGCTGATGACCGCCAAGTTTCGCCGCCTCTTACACCGCTGCGGCGCCGGTAGTTTGATTGGCGCTGGTGTGCTGATGACCTTAATGCGCCGCCCGACTGCCTAACTAATCTAATCGGAGATTATTTATGCCACACCCGATAGCGAAGAAGGATTTTCCTGTCTCCAACGTCAGGCACTTTCTTGAACCTGGCCCGATTGTGCTGGTGTCATCACAATGGCAACAACAAACCAACATCATGACCATGGGGTGGCACATGGTCATGGCGTTCTCCCCCTCACTCCTAGGCTGCGTTATTGATGCCGGGAATCACTCCCATGCGCTGGTGTGCAACAGCGGTGAATGCGTTATCAATATTCCTTCGGCATCACTTGTCGATAAGGTCGTGGGTATCGGTAACTGTTCAGGAAGCGAGATCGACAAGTTCAAAGCGTTTGAGCTAACCCCAGGCAAGTCAGAAAAGGTCGGAGCGCCCCGGATAGAGGAGTGCTATGCGTCTTTCGAGTGCCGCTTGCACGATGACGCCATGATTGAACGCTACAACCTGTTTGTTTTTGAGGTCGTTAAAGCCCACGCAGCGCCTTCGGCAGATGAGGAAGAATCGCTGCACTACCGGGGGATGGGAGAGTTCATGCTGTCGGGTCAATCCATCGACCGTACGGAACTGTTTAAGCCATCAATGCTTATTTAAATAGAACTGCCATTGAGGCTTTCGCCACTCCCTTTCTATTAATTTAGCCAGCTAAGGTCGACTTACTAACTTGCTGCCATAGCATCCAGCTGCGTACCAGTAGACAGACCAAGGATATTGATGACCGTGATGCGCCGCCCGGCAGGGTAGTATCAAATTGGTGTTAGCCCTACGACAACGGCCTCTCTCTGTTATCGCAGGGCGGAGAGCGTTACAGGGTAAGGCCGAGCAACAGGTACATAGCCAGGGAAAGCAAGGCGACGGCTAGCGCGAAGGGAATTTGCGTTTTGATATGATCGATATGATCAGAAGCAGCCCCTGTCGAGGCGAGCACGGAGGTATCCGAGAGGGGCGAACAGTGATCCCCGAAGACACCGCCCCCCGCCACAGCGGCCACTGTGGCATACACCAGCGGTGTAATCATATCGCCGCTGAAGTTAAAGGCGAGCGGCACGGCGAGTGGCATCATGATAGCGAAAGTGCCCCATGAAGTGCCTGTGGAAAAAGCGATAACGGCGGCAATAAGGAACGTCATGGCCGGGAGCAAAGCAGGTGTTAGCCAGCCAGCGGTGGCTTCGACGATATAGCTGGCCGTGCCCATGTCTTTGGAAAGTTGATTCAACGAGTAGGCTAACGCCAGAATGATAATGGCTGGCATTACTCCCTTCATCCCTGCCATCGAGGTTTTCATAATGTCGTTGAAGGGAATGCCCTGAAGGCGCATAACGATACCGAGAAACACGGAAGCCGCCAGAAATGCCTCCATGGTCTTGGCCGAGTCCATCACGATAAAGGTGCCCACCGCAACGCCGATCACTACCAGCACCGGGGCGAAAAAATTCCAAAACAGGCTGGTACGTGCTCCTTCATAAGGCGGAATTTCCGTCAGTTCCTCACCCACCAGCGGTTCTGCCCCATCGCGTAGCACTTTGCCCTCTTCCTGAGCCCGACGCTCAGCTTCACGCATCGGCCCGAAGAGCGGAATGACGCCCACGATCACCAGCCCGACCACCAACACCGATAGCCATGCATAGAGATTGAAAGGTATGGCATGCAGGAATACCCCCATCGCCTGGGCAGCATTTTCGATGGGCCCATGCCGATCAACAAACCGGAGATAAACACTGCCCAACCAGTGATAGGCACCATTACACTCACCGGGGCCGAGGTGGAGTCAGCGATATACGCCAGCTTTTCCCGCGAGACCCGGTAACGATCCGTCAGTCCACGCATAGTGCTGCCGACAAACAGAGGGCTGAAGTAGTCGCTGAAAAAAACGAACATGCCCATCACCCAGGCAACCAATTGAACCCGCACCCGCGATAAGGCACGGCGTTCCACCCAGGCGGTAAAGTTCTGAATCGCCCCGGTGCGCTGGAAAAAAGCGATCACCGTGCCAATGAATAGCTCCAACAGCAGTATCCAGGAGAAGCTGGTGGTGCCCAGGGTTTCCTTGAGCAGCGTCGGAAACCCCATCAATCCATTGCCCAGGGTAATCACCCCAACGAAACAAGCAACAGCCAGCGAGAAAACCGTATTACGGGTGACAAATGCCAGCACGATGGCCAATGCCGCCGGCATGACGGACAGCAGCCCTATATGATCTTGAGGATCCATTGTCATCTCTCTTTTTTTATAGTGGTGGGTGGAGTCAGGTTTCGTTTTTTGCCTTTCGGCGCTCCATTTCACTGGTCAGGTAGAAACCCAACCGACGTACGGGATCGGGCGGCATCCAGCTCGCTTTGCCGAATAAAGACGCAATATTCTCGACCGGCTGGCCGAGCGCGTGGCGAGCCAAAGCATCACCCAGAAAGGTACCCTTGACGATACCGCCGCCATTGCACCCCGCTGATACATATAATCCGGGCTGGATCTCGCCCCAGAGCGGAGCGCCGTTATAAGTCAGCCCGGTGGTACCTCCCCAAACCTTGTCGAAGCGCACTGGGGTAAGTTCGGGGTAGCGGGCCTCAAGGCTCGCTTTCAGTTCGGCCTCGATACGGGCGTTATCGGCTTCGCGTTCATAGCTGTAACGTGAGCGGATCATCAAACGTCCGTCAGCGGTGGTGCGCAGCGTACAGCCTAAGCGGTGTGCAGGTAGCAGCCCCCAGGTCGTCTCGGCGATGCGTTGGCGCTCGGGCTGCGGTAAAGGATCGGTAATGGCGGCATAGGTATAAATAGCGGTTAGCCGCGAAGGGTCTGCACCCAAGGCCCTAGAAAAAGCGTTATTGGCCAGGATTACCTGTCCAGCCGTTACTTCGCCTTCGGGTGTAGTCACACGCCACTTCTTGCCATCAGGCACTATTTGAGTCGCGGGCGAGTGCTCATGCAGCTCGATGCCGGCTTCCAATGAATCTGCCAAACCAACAATCAATGCTGCAGGCTGGACGAGATAGCAGTCCGGTGAATAAATACCCTGTGTGTAGTAGCGCGTGCCGATTCGCTCCGCGAGTTGGCTGCCGTTCAAGGTCTGGTAAGACAGACCGGCAGCTTTCAGAAACTCCTCATACTGGCTCAAGGCACGTTGGCCTATCGTGCTACGGGCAGCGCGATAGGTGCCGCTACGCTCGAGTTGGCAGTCAATGCCTAGGCGTTCGACACGCTCGCGCAGTAACGCCATGGTTTGTCGGCTTAACGCGTTCAGCTTCTCCATGCGCTCAAGCTCTTCGGGGCGAGCATCGTTGGCTAGAGCAATTTCCAGCATAAAGCCGGAGTTACGCCCTGGACTCCCTTCACCTACCTGGTCAGCTTCGAGGATTTTGATGCGGTCTTCAGGGCGCGCTTGCTGCCAGGCCGAGGCTGCCGCAAAACCGGTATAACCAGCCCCGATGATGACGACATCTGCCTCAGATTGACCACTTAAGGCGGGGCGCGGCTGGCGCTCGGTTGGCCACGCGTTCCAGCCGCAAGGGCGTTGATGGCTTGGGTGCGTAGTGTGTGGCATAGAGAGTTAATCCAGATACAGCAGGCCATGGGCCTGATTGACCATGGCAGCCACTTCTTCCTGCATGCCTTGGAGTACTTCCAGCTTATGGCTCTTCGTCATACGCGATTTGAGCATCGAACAACTCATGGCACCCAGGGGGTGGCCGCTATGATCGAGGATAGGAATGGCCAGGCCGCTGTATTCCGGTAGCAGAGAACCTTCTACACCACGGGCGTAACCATGTTTCAGCTGGTGTGCTATTTCGGCTTCGATGTCGGCGATGGCAATCGCATACTCGGCCATCAACCGTTCCGCGTTATGGCTGAGTATTTCGTTTCTCTCATCCGCGCCGAGATACGCGAGCAAGGCAATCGATGCTTGGCCGACGCCTAGCGGCAAACGGCCACCCGTCGCTCTAACAAAGCTGCCCACGGGATAAGCGCCGTTCTGCACTTCCAGGCAAACGGCATTGACGCCATCGCGAGCGAACAGGTAGAAGCTGTCGCCCCAGCGCTGCGCGAGTGTCAGCAACCTTGGTCGGGCCAAATCACGCAACCCGGCACCATTTCCCGCTTGGGCGCCAAGCACCAGCAGCTCATAACCCAGCAGGTAACGCCCACGAATGGGAGAAGATCGTAAAAATCCCTGCTGCTTGAGACCTTTTAACAACCGATAGAGAGTAGGACGGCTGAAACTCAATTCATCCAGATAATCGTCTACACTTGCACCCCGGTGGCCGCCACGTGCAGTAACCTGCAATATCTGCATGGCATGAACGAGAGTGGTAGGGCCTGATGAGGTGATGCTTTCATTTACCGGCATTATGTTTATCGTTATTTGTCTATGTGAGCTAAAACATAACAAGACAAATTCACGAGTTCATCTCACTAAATGAGACAAAGCCGCTTTAGCGCATACGAGGTAGAGGTTGGCATAGGTCAACATATGACGACATTCAAAATCAAAAAACTCATACAAAAGCTACCGATAATTGTACAAAAATGATCTTCTATAGCCTTGCGCCCAACGGATGAAGGGCGACAACCGGCTGAGTGTTAGACTGGTGTTAGCTAACCCGGCTTCTTCTAATATGTTCCTGAAAAGGCGAATTGATGACCACCGTTGCCGTATTTGTTGATATTCAAAACGTCTATTACACCGTGCGCGAAGCATATGGAAAAAACTTTGATTACAACAAATTCTGGGCACGAGTAACCGCTAACAGAGAGGTTATTAAAGCTGTTTGCTATGCCATCGATAGGGGTGACCAAAAGCAGCGAGAGTTTCAAAACATACTCAGGGCAATTGGTTTTGAGGTGAAATTAAAGCCTTTTATTCAGCGGTCAGACGGTTCCGCAAAAGGCGATTGGGATGTAGGCATCGCGCTCGACGCCATGGAGTACGCAGAACAGGCAGATGTGATCGTGCTGGTATCCGGCGATGGCGACTTTGATCTACTAGTCCAAAAAATCCGTGCTAAGCATGGCAAAAAAGTCGAAGTTTATGGCGTTCCCCAACTGACGGCAGCGTCGCTGATTAATGCGGCCAGTGAATTTATAGCGATAGATAAAGGGTTTCTATTAAATTAATTATAGTTCGAAAAGAGTCTGCACTGCTGTTGATAGCTATTTCGATAGAAGGCTGCCGCGAAGAAATGGGGATTGACTAGGTTTCCGGCCGGTAGCACATCTATCTAGGCGCTATACAAAAATCTCAACCAATTCAAAAACGTTTATCCATCGTTTATTAGAGTGAGAAAAATAAGCGAGGCGAACCTTTCAAACGCATACTTTAGTCTAAACCCCCCATCATATTTGCCCATACCGAACCGGCATAGGCTAGGCTATGCACAGAAGCATGCTGCCAGTTAAATATTCTAACGCTCTGGCCAGCCAATACTCTGTTGAATAACCATGATGATATGCTCCGATGCCCTACGTTCACGATACGCTGACACGCCTTAATAAAAGCAGCCCTGCACAGTCAGAATTTTATCAAGCCACTGAAGAAGTGCTCGAATGCCTGCGCCCGCTACTTGAGCAAAGTGATTACTATCATCACCACAGCATTATTGAGCGAATAGTCGAGCCCGAACGACAAATCATGTTCCGGATAAGCTGGGTAGATGATGCTGGGAAAGCGCGGGTCAACAAAGGCTATCGCGTTCAGTTCAACTCTGCCCTTGGCCCTTACAAGGGTGGCTTACGATTCCATCCCAGCGTTACCTCGGGCACCATCAAATTTCTCGGCTTTGAGCAAATTTTCAAAAATGCGTTAACCGGTTTGCCAATCGGCGGCGGTAAAGGCGGCGCCGATTTTGACCCCAAAGGAAAATCAGATAACGAGATCATGCGCTTTTGTCAGGCGTTTATGAGCGAGCTCTACCGCCATATTGGTCCTCACTGCGATGTACCTGCAGGCGATATCGGCGTCGGCACGCGTGAAATTGGCTATCTCTTTGGCCAGTACAAACGACTCACTGGCCACTATGAGGGCGTGCTAACAGGTAAGGGGCTAAATTGGGGAGGCTCGCTAGGCCGTAAAGAGGCCACCGGCTACGGTGCGGTGTACTTTGCACAAAACATGCTGGCTGCCCGGGGAGAAGAGCTGCGCGACAAGACCTGCCTAGTTTCCGGCGCTGGCAATGTAGCCATCTATACCATTGAGAAGTTATACGAACTGGGGGCTAGACCAGTCACCTGCAGCGATTCGCGTGGCACCATTCACGATGAAAACGGTATTGATTTAGGCTTACTCAAACAGCTCAAAGAAGTGCAGCGCACCTCTTTAGAAGCCTACTTACACGAGCACCCTGACGCGCACTACATGTCTGCACGTGACTACCCCCAGGGCGGGCATGCCGTATGGCGTATTCAAGCCGATGTTGCGTTCCCCTGCGCGACGCAGAATGAGCTGACCGAAAGCGATGCGGAAATCCTACTCGCTAATGGCATAACGTGTATTAGTGAAGGGGCCAACATGCCTTCTACCAAAGAGGCCGTTGACCTGTTTCTAGACGCTAAAATTGCCTATGGGCCTGGCAAAGCGGCCAATGCAGGTGGCGTTGCTACCAGTCAGTTAGAAATGGCACAAAATAGCAGCATGGAGCAGTGGCCACTGGAGAAAGTCGACCAAAAATTAAAACAGATTATGGCCAATATTCACCGCCAGTGCGCCGACACTGCCGAGGAGTTTGGTGATAAAACCAATTTGGTACTAGGCGCCAATATTGCAGGTTTCAGAAAGGTGGCTGATGCCATGATTGAACAAGGGGTCACCTGATCGTCTTTATTTTATAAATCGCTTATACTATAAAAAGCACGCAGTCCTTCCTTTATTGGGGAAGGGCTGTTTTTTATTGGTTTAAACTTATTGCTTTCTAAGGAGAGTAATCATGGGACAACGTCCTGCTATTATTATTAACCGTCTTGATGCCGAACGCCTCCAGCGCTTGATCGATAATGCATCCGAGAAAGACATGGCCGTGGCTCAGCTACTTGAGGAAGAGCTAGCACGAGGTGAAGTCTGTGATCCGGAGGATATTCCAGATGACGTGGTCAGCATGAATAGCCAGGTTCGCTTCACCGACCTCACCCGCGGGCTTAAGATGATTCGCACCTTGGTCTATCCGCACTCCCTGGAAAGCGTTGCGGATGGCATTTCGGTCATGGCACCTATTGGTGCTGCATTGATCGGCCTTAAAGTGGGCGACATCATCGAATGGCCGTTACCCAACAATACCGAAGCACGGCTCCGCATCGATGCTATTTATTGGCAGCCCGAACGCGAAAAGCAATTCCACCGATAAGTCGCGATAAAGAGTGAGCTGGCTCCGCTAGCTCATGATTAAGTCAGCTATTTTCTTCGCCCACTTAATCCACATAAAGAGGGTCTATTCAGGGCGCCCTCAGCTTTCACATACCCCCTTCGGAAGACTATAACTAAGCGGCTCTTTATCGCATTAAACACACCGTCCCTGCTATTAGTCATAGCCATGGTACTTTTCACAATTCTTCCAGTGATAATGTACACATTGGACGGTTACCTTAAAACCTGAATTGGCAAAGCAATACAGCGCTCATAGGCGCTCTTACGCCAGGAAGCGGGCGCAGCGACTTCCTATCAAGAGAGGGTCGACTCAGGCCAAACGACAAAAAAACGTGATACGATAATCTTTTTTATTCGTCATATTTTCTGTCGTTTTTAGCGACAACCTCACCGCAAAGGGAATCAACTTTCACCATGTCGTCAGCTAAAGACTGCGTCGCTACGCTTATTGATGACTTCCAAAAGCGTCGGCCAATTCGCGCCGGCTCATTGATTATTACCGTCTATGGCGACTCTATCGTTCCTCGGGGCGGTACCGTGTGGTTAGGCAGTCTATCGAAACTGGTGGAGCCCATCGGTATCAATGAGCGGCTGGTGCGTACATCGGTTTACCGGCTGACCAATGAAACCTGGCTACGGGGTGAAAAGGTCGGTCGTCGCAGCTACTATCGGTTGAGTGGCCCTGGTCGGCGTCGTTTCGAACAAGCCTTCAAGCGTGTCTATCACGGCGCCCAGCCAGCCTGGTCGGGACAGTGGACATTGGTATTGCTGACACAGCTTCCCCAGACCGGCGCCAGCAGATTCGTGATGAGCTTGAATGGCTAGGCTTTGGTAGTTTTGCTCAGGGCGTGCTGGCGCATCCAACGCTGTCATGTGCAGAGACCATGGCGGCCTTGCAAGAACTAGATGCAGCAGACGATACGATTGTAATGCAAACGCAGGCAATGGAGCCCATGACCAGTAAGCCGCTGCGTCTCCAGGTCAGAGAGAGCTGGAACCTCGACGAATTAGCCGAGCTCTACCAACGCTTTCTCGTTAAGTTTCGCCCACTCTGGAACGCGCTCAACGCAGAGAACAATTTGGGGCAGGAAGAGTGCTTCATTGCCCGCACTTTGCTTATTCATGAGTATCGCAAGGTTCAATTACGCGACCCCCTCCTGCCTGAGGAACTACTCCCCACGGCGTGGGAAGGACGCTACGCCCATCAGCTCTGCCGCAACCTTTATCGTTTGCTCTACGAACGTGCAGAACGCTGGTTGGATCAACATCTGGAAACCGCCGAGGGCCCACTACCCGCCCCCGGCCCCAGCTTCTACCAGCGCTTCGGCGGGCTGGATTGAACGCCTAACAAGACTGCTTAATCAGTCGTCACATCGAGCATAACGCACCTTATGGCTGTGGCGACTGATCCAGCGTCTGCTGTTTAGGCTGAGTATCACCAGCCAGCAAGGTTGGACGGTCAGCATCGAGTTCTGCCAGCGGTTCACAGGGCTCCAGGCTGTCCCGACAACGGCCCACTAAGCGCTGATACTCCTGGGTACCCTGCTGTTTCCAGTCGAACTCTTCATCACTCAGCGCGCGCTTAACCTTTGCGGGTGCCCCCATCACAAGTGACTGGGGCTCACACTCGAAGCCCGCCTTAACGAACGCTGCCGCCGCAACGATAGATCGTTCGGCAATGTTGGCGCCGTCCATCACCACGGCATTCATGCCGACCATGGCATCACGCCCAATCACGCAGCCATGCAGTACCGCGCCATGGCCGATATGGCCATCCTTCTCAACCTTGGTGACGCAGCCTGGGAAGCCGTGCATCACACAGGTATCCTGAAGGTTAGATCCCTCTTCCAGCACCAGCCGCCCGAAATCACCACGCATCACCGCGCCGGGGCCTACATAACAGTTGGGGCCCACGATTACGTCGCCAATTAACACCGCAGTAGGATGGACATAGGCGGTCGGGTGTACCACCGGCGTCACCCCTTCAAGTCGATAGTAAGGCATAACACTCTCCGTTAGCTTGATTGGCCGTGTGGGGTGCTGCCCCCATCGCCCGCTCTTCGAACTGTTCGGCCCCTGCCCCATCAGTTGTGTAGCCACCTAGGGTTATCGCGCCTTTGCTGCGCTGATTGCGTCATGGGGCGCTCCTGCGCTCAATCTATCTTGATACGCAACATCAACTAAGATTATATTTTACGTAACAAAACATCAAACACTTTACCTGTCGCCGTCTACTGAAGAATGGGCACACCGCTATCTAAAAACTCGACGCACCCTGCTGTAAGTCAGTTTTTTAGACGACCTTGGTTTTTTTATACCATCGTCTAACAATTATCTTATATTCGCAAAAAAGTCACACAACTTATTGTTAATAAATAACAAACTACCAACAACACCAACAAGCGACACATTATAATCACCCATATAATATTGATGTGTATCAAAATAAATCTATACTCGGCAGAGATTCATCCTGTGGATCACAGGCCGAACGGTCACTGGCGGGCACCGCCGACCGCGAAAAGGGCATGCGCCTTCCAATAAAAACGACCTGCCACTTTTCAAGGGCACTGACACAAGGACATTACCCATGAGCCAAGCGCCCCTGCTTTACAGCGTGGAAGACGGCGTCGCCTGCATCACGCTGAACCGCCCCGAAAGCTTGAACAGCTTCAATACCGAAATGCATGCCGAGATGCGCAAGGTGCTAAAAGCCGTGCGCCAAGACTCAAGCGTTCGCGCTTTGCTGCTGACCGGCAGCGGTCGAGGCTTCTGCGCCGGCCAGGATCTTTCCGACCGTAGCGTCGCGCCCGGCGCAGAAGCCCCCGACCTCGGCGAGTCGCTTGAGAAACGTTACAACCCCATGCTGCGCGCCCTTAAAGACATGCCGTTCCCGACCATTTGTGCGGTGAACGGCGTGGCCGCAGGTGCCGGTGCCAACATCGCCCTGGCCTGCGACATCGTATTGGCCGCGCGCTCGGCAAGCTTTATTCAGGCCTTCTGTAAGATCGGTTTGATTCCAGACTCTGGCGGTACCTGGACATTGCCTAATTTAGTGGGCATGGCTCGCGCCAAGGGCCTGGCGATGCTGGGCGACAAGCTCCCCGCCGAGACCGCCGAACAGTGGGGCATGATCTGGCGCTGCGTCGACGATGAGGCGCTTCAAGAAGAAGCCATGAGCATGGCTCGCCACCTGGCCACTCAACCAACCCATGGCCTAGCGCTGATTAAGCGCGCCCTGCATGCCAGCAGCGATAACAGTTTCAACGAACAGCTCGACCTGGAACGCGACCTTCAGCGCCTTGCTGGGCGCAGCGAAGATTACCGCGAAGGCGTTAGCGCTTTTATGGAAAAACGTCGCCCCACCTTCAAGGGAGAGTGATATGCCAGCCATTCTCTCTACCGCCACTATTAGCATCATCAGCACAGGCGCCATTAATGCCTTGACCGATAGCCGTTTGGTTATCGAGGCTATCGTCGAGAACCTTGGGGCCAAGCATCAGGTGTTTGCTCGGCTCGAAGCCCTATACGAGGAAAGCTTCCATGCATGATTCCCAACTGACCCCGCAGCAACTGGCGGAAGCCTGCGCCGAGGCAATGTTTTCCCGCGACCATGCCAGCCAAGGGCTGGGGATGCGCATTACTCGCGTGGCTCCCGGCTTCGCCGAACTGACCATGACCGTGCGTCAGGACATGGTGCAGGGGCACGGCAACTGCCATGGCGGATTTCTGTTTGCCCTGGCTGACTCAGCCTTCGCGTTTGCCTGCAACAGCTACGACGAAGCCACAGTAGCCTCCGGTTGCAGTATCGACTATCTCGGCCCCGGCCAGCTGGGCGACGAGATCACCGCCACCGCCGAGGAGCGCAGCCGCCGCGGGCGTACCGGCATTTACGACATTACATTGCGCAATCAGCACGGCGATACCGTTGCCTTGTTCCGCGGGCGTTCCTACAAAATTCGCGGCAGCGTACGCCGCCTGGAAGACACCGCTGCTGGAGATAACCAATGAAAGAGGCGCTGATCATTGAGCGCTTATAAGCCCATTACTAAAGCCATTTCATCGCCCATGGCGCATTTAGAAATTAGTCCAATAACAACTAGCTTGATCGGAGACCCCTGATGAATCAGCCCGCAACGCGTATCAACACCGCGACTCTCGATCCCCTGGAAACCGCCAGCGTCGACGAGCTGCGCGCCACTCAGGTCAAGCGCCTGAAGTGGAGCCTGAAGCACGCTTACGACAATGTGCCGTTCTACCGCCAGTCCTTCGACAAGGCTGGAGTGCATCCCGACGATATCCAGACGCTGGAGGATCTCGCCAAACTGCCTTTCACCACCAAGGCAGATTTGCGCGACAACTACCCGTTCGGCATGTTGGCCACACCGATGAGCGAGATCGTTCGCATCCATGCCTCCAGCGGCACCACCGGCAACCGACGGTGGTAGGCTACACCCAGAACGATATTGATGTGTGGTCTGATGTGATGGCGCGCTCGATCCGCGCCGCCGGCGGCAGCCGCAACGATAAGGTGCATGTGGCGTATGGCTATGGTCTATTCACCGGTGGGCTGGGCGCGCATTACGGTGCCGAACGCCTGGGCTGCGCGGTGATCCCCATGTCGGGCGGCCAGACCGAGAAACAAGTTCAATTGATCCGTGATTTCGAGCCGGACATCATCATGGTCACCCCCTCGTATATGCTCAACATCGCGGACGAGATGGATCGCCAGGGCATCGACCCGCGCACGCTGCCCTGCCCCTTCGCACCGGCATTTTCGGTGCCGAACCCTGGACCGACAGCATGCGCACGGCCTTAGAGCAGCGCCTGGGCATCGACGCCCTCGATATTTACGGTCTCTCTGAGGTAATGGGCCCGGGCGTAGGCATGGAGTGCCTGGAGACCAAAGATGGCCCGACCATCTGGGAAGATCATTTCTACCCCGAGATCATCGACCCGGTCAGCGGTGAAGTGCTACCCGACGGTGAATACGGCGAGCTGGTGTTCACCACCTTGACCAAAGAAGGCCTACCGGTGATTCGCTACCGCACCCGTGACCTGACCCGCCTACTACCGGGCACCGCGCGCCCCATGCGACGCATCGACAAAATCACTGGCCGCAGCGACGACATGCTGATCATTCGCGGGGTGAATGTGTTCCCCACCCAGATCGAAGAACAACTGCTCAAGATCGCGTCGCTTTCTCCCCACTACGAGATCGAAGTCAGCCGCCAAGGCAATATGGACATGGTGCTTGTTCGTGTAGAGGCGAATCATCATGACATCGCCCGCGACCCCGTAGCTTGTGAAGAAGCCGCGCTACAGCTCCAGCATGCCATCAAGACGCACATTGGTATCAGCACCCAGGTCGAGGTTTGCCCGGTAGAAAGTGTTATGCGCTCGATGGGTAAGGCTAGGCGGGTAAAAGATCTTCGCTGATTCAGCCTCTCTAGCGCCTAGCCGCCGTTTAGCGCCACCCCCTCTCAGGCAAAGCCCTTTAAAAAACTCCTTTAAGGGGCTTTTATGCGCCTAAACAGTCAACTTTAGCTAGAAAAATCGGCACATCAAGAATCATTTATAATTAGCGATTTTTCCTTTATAAACCAATAGCCTTGGATTCATACGTTATCATAAAGTCTTAAAGTGACACACAAAAATACTTATTGATAAAATATTTCGTGTCACTATACTTTAGGAAAGATAAGCCACACTCCCTGATATGCCGACGCCGCGGAGGTCTCTATGTACGCGCAGCTCGTTGAAACCGGTTCTAACAAACTCAAAACGCTTGATGAGATGAGCCCTGAGGAACGCCAGTTCCAGGAGCGCATCAATGATGAAATTAAAATAGAACCCAAGAACTGGATGCCGGACGCCTACCGCAAGACCTTGATCCGCCAGATCTCGCAACACGCCCACTCAGAAATCGTCGGCATGCTGCCGGAAGGCAACTGGCTGACACGGGCACCAACCCTCAAGCGCAAGCTGCAGCTAATGGCCAAAATTCAGGATGAGGCAGGTCACGGCCTGTACCTCTATAGCGCTATGGAAACCCTGGGTGCCGACCGCGACGAAGAGATCGACAAGCTTCACGATGGCCGCGCCAAGTACTCCAGCATCTTCAACTATCCAACGCTCAACTGGGCAGACATGGGTACCGTCGGCTGGTTAGTCGACGGCGCAGCCATCGTCAACCAGGTGCCGCTTCAACGCACCTCCTACGGCCCCTATGCGCGCGCCATGATTCGCGTATGCAAGGAAGAGAGCTTCCATCAGCGCCAGGGTTATCAGATTCTGCTGACCATGATGCAAGAGGGCACCGACGACCAGAAAGCCATGGTGCAGGACTCTATTAACCGCTTCTGGTGGCCAGCACTGATGATGTTCGGCCCGTCCGACGAAAACTCTCCTAACAGTGCCCAGTCGATGGCCTGGAAGATCAAGCGCCATAGCAACGATGAGCTGCGACAGCGCTTCCTCGACCAAACCGTACCGCAGCTAGAGCTGCTGGGCTGCACCGCCCCTGATCCGGATCTCAAATATAACCAAGAGACCGGCCACTACGAGTTCGGTGAAATCGATTGGCAGGAATTTTTCGACGTAGTGAAGGGTAACGGCCCCTGCAACCGCGAGCGCATCGAAGCACGCCGCAGCGCCATCGATAACGGCGCCTGGGTACGTGAAGCCGCCGTGGCCCACGCCGCCAAGCGTCAGCACCGAGCAGCCTGAACTGGCCACGCCTGCTTGGGCACCCATGAAAAGCAATAACTCAATTTTTTAGAACCCTATTTTTAAAACGCTATCTTTTAAAACAACATGGAGTCTTGCGAGACGAGACTCCTCTGACCACTGAGGCTTTTCTCATGGCTGACTGGCCCCTCTTTGAAGTTTTTATACGCAGCAAGCACGGTCTTAACCACAAGCACGTCGGCAGTGTGCATGCAGCCGACCGCCGCATGGCAATCGAAAACGCCCGTGAGCTGTACACCCGTCGCAATGAAGGGGTGAGCATCTGGGTGGTTCCGGCCAGCGAAATCACCGCCTCGTCTCCCGATGAGAAAGAGCCGCTGTTCGACCCGTCTAACGATAAGGTCTATCGCCACGCATCCTTCTACAAACTGCCGAAAGAAGTCGGCCACATGTAAGGGAGGTAGCGATGCAAAACATATCTCATCGAAGCTCGGCTCAGAAAAACACAGCTCAAAAACACAAACCCCGTTGATTGATTACCTACTGCGCCTTGGCGACAACGCCTTAGTACTCGGCCAGCGCCACGCACAACTGTGCGGCAAGGCACCAGCGCTGGAAGAGGAACTGGCCTTAATGAAACGTGGGTCTTGATCTGTTCGGACAGGCACGCAACTGGCTTGGCTATGCTGCTGAGCTGATGACTGCTGACCTGGAAGGCCAGGGCCATGATGCCGACTATTTAGCCTTTCGCCGCGATGCCCAGGATTTTCGCAACCTGTTGCTCGTTGAACAGCCCAACGGTGACTTCGCCGACATCATGGGGCGCCAGTTCCTGTTCGATGCATGGCACGTCCACCTGCTTGACGGGCTGTCTCACTCCAGCGACCCACGCATTGCTGAAGTGGCCGCCAAGTCGCTTAAGGAAGCAACGTACCACCTACGTCGCTCCTCTGAATGGGTTATTCGCCTGGGTGATGGCACAGAGGAGAGCCACACCCGTATGCAGCGCGCGCTCAACAACCTCTGGCAGTTTACCGGTGAGCTACTGCAGGGCGACGAGATTGATCAGGCCATGATAGAGGCCGGCATCGCGCCTGACCCGGAAACCATTGCCGCCCACTGGAAAGCCACCGTGGAAGAGGTGCTTGAAGAAGCCACGCTGGAGCGGCTTCTTACGACGCCTGGATGTATACCGGCGGTAAAGTCGGCCATCACACCGAGCACCTGGGCTTTTTATTGGCGGAAATGCAATACCTGCCGAGGGCATATCCCGATGCGACTGTCTGGTAACTATCCATCTGCGCTTAGCGATAATTGGCCCTCCAGCGACTTGATCGGCAGCGACCGCAGCGGATTGCCGCCAGCCGGTGACGAAGGCGATATCAACGCCGTGCTGGCGGTTTTACAGGAAGTGCCAGACCCGGAAGTGCCGGTGGTCAGTGTGGTTGAGCTGGGCATTGTGCGCGATATCGCTTGGCTTGATGGACGGCTGGTGGTCAATGTGACCCCAACATACTCCGGCTGCCCGGCCACAGAAGTTATCGAACAGCATATCCATGAAGCGTTGGTGGCCGCTGGCTATTCAGACCCGCTGATTCAGCGCCGCCTGTCGCCCGCCTGGACCACCGATTGGTTGACCGAAGCCGGACGCGAAAAGCTGCGTGCCTACGGCATCGCGCCACCGGTAGAAAGTGCTAGCAAACGTAGCCTGACGGGCCAGTCTGACCCGGTAGTGCCCTGCCCTTTATGTGGCAGCAACGCGACCGAACGCGTCAGCGAATTCGGCTCTACGGCTTGCAAGGCGCTCTACCGCTGCCGCGATTGCCTGGAGCCTTTCGATTATTTCAAGTGTCTGTAAAACGACGAGACCATTTCCCATGAGCCGATTTCACGCCCTAACCGTCAAGGATGTGCGCAAGGAAACCCATGATGCCGTTTCCATTGCCTTCGACGTTCCCGATGACCTGCTGGACGCCTTTCGCTTTACCCAAGGGCAGTACCTGACGCTACGTCGCGACATCGAAGGTGAGGATGTCCGTCGCTCCTACTCGATTTGCACCGGTGTCCACGAACATGAGCTGAGAGTCGCCGTCAAGCTGGTGCCGGGCGGCAGCTTTTCCACCTTTGCCAACCAGCACTTGCAGCCCGGTGACCGCCTGGAAGTAATGCCGCCCCAGGGCAAGTTCTTCGTGCCGCTCGACCCCAGCCGTGAAGGGCACTATTTGGCGGTGACCGCTGGCAGTGGTGTCACGCCCATTATGTCGATTGTTTCCACCACCCTGGAGAGCGAGCCAAAGAGCCGCTTTACCTTAATCTATGGCAATCGTTCCACCACGGGGACGCTGTTTCGCGAACGCCTTCAGGATCTCAAGGATCGCTACCTGGAACGCCTCAACATCATTTACGTGTTCAGCCGCGAACAACAGGAAATCGATCTTTACAACGGCCGGATCGACGCCGACAAATGCAACGCCCTATTTGACCGTTGGGTAGACGTATCCAAGCTCGACGCCGCGTTTATCTGTGGCCCGCACGAAATGACCGAGATCGTGCGTGGTGTTCTGACCCAACATGGAATGCCGAAGGAAAAAGTGCACTTCGAGCTGTTCACTACTGGGCTACCGACGGCAGGCACCAAGCGCCGCCAGGCGACGAAAGCGGCTCAGCTGAAAGCTGAAACCTCGCACATTAAAGTGATCATCGACGGCCGCACCATTGAATACGACCTGCCCCGCAATACCCAGAGCATCCTGGACGCGGGTAACGAGCACGGGGCCGATATACCTTTCTCATGCAAGGCTGGGGTGTGCTCCACCTGCAAGTCCAAAGTCATCGAAGGCGAGGTGGAAATGGACGCCAATTACGCCCTGGAAGATTACGAAATCGATGCCGGCTACGTGCTGTCCTGCCAGTGCTATCCGATCAGCGACAGGGTGGTGCTTGACTATGACGAGGTATAAACCCTAACCCACCTACTTCCAAGCCGGCAAACGCGTCGGCTTAGTCTATGTTTTGCGGGAGAGTACGCAATGTCAGTTTTACAGAGTTACATCGCAGGCCAGTGGTTCGGAAAGACCGAGTCCAAAGCACTGATTAGCGCCATTAACGGCACAACCGTTGCGCATACTCACCAAGAAGAGATCAACTTCCGTGAAGCGGTGGCGTATGCCCGCAACACCGGTGTGAGAAATATGCTGGCATTGGATTTCCAGCAGCGGGCCGCCATTCTTAAAGCGCTGGCCGCCTATATCCAAGAGCGTAAGCGTGAGCTGTATGCCATCTCTCACCACACTGGCTGCACTAAGGCCGACTCCTGGATCGACATCGACGGCGGTTTCGGCACCCTATTTACCTACGCCTCCACGGGCCGCAAGGAACTGCCCTCCGGCAATGTGGCCCATGAAGGCCCGGTGACCCAATTAGGTAAGGATAACCACTTCAATGGCACCCATATTCTGGTGCCCCGCCGCGGCGTCTCTGTGCACATCAATGCGTTTAACTTCCCCATTTGGGGCATGCTGGAGAAGTTCGCGCCGGCCTTTCTGGCAGGCATGCCGTGTATCTTCAAACCGGCAACCGCCACTAGCTACCTGACCGAAGCAGCCGTGCGTGTCATCAACGACTCAGGCCTTCTGCCGGAAGGGGCGCTGCAACTGGTTATCGGCGGGGCCGGTGATTTACTGGATCACCTGGAAGAGCAGGACTTTGTCACCTTTACCGGCTCGGCAAACACCGCTCTCAAATTAAAAAGCCACCCTAACATCATGGCGAAGAGCATCCCGTTCAACGCCGAGGCGGACTCGCTCAACAGCGCCATCATGGCCCCGGATGTTAGCCCGGAAGACGAAGAGTTCGAAATCTTTGCCAAAGAAGTGGTCAAGGAGATGACCGCCAAGGCAGGTCAGAAATGTACCGCGATCCGCCGAATTTTAGTGCCTGCCGAGCATCTGGATGCATTGGCGAACACACTTAAGTCGCGGCTTGCCAACATTGTGGTCGGTGATCCTCATGAAGAAGGCGTACGCATGGGCGCGCTCTCTTCCCGTGACCAATTGAGAGACGTTAACCACGCAATTGAACAACTGCTAGAGACTAGTGAGTGCGTCTTCGGCAGAGACGGCAGCTTTAAGCCTGTCGGCCAGGGTGTTGAAAACGGCGCCTTCATTACTCCCCACTTGCTGATCAATCGTAACCCGTTGAACGACGGCGGCGCTCACGACATTGAAGCCTTTGGCCCCGTCGCGACGCTAATGCCCTACAGCGGCATCGACGAAGCCCTGACCATCGCCGCCAAGGGCAAGGGCAGCTTAGTGACCACGCTGACCACGAAAGACCCTGCCATTGCGGCTGAAATGATCCCCATTCTGGCCGCCCATCACGGCCGCCTGCAGATTCTGGATGCTCAGGCGTCAAAGGAATCCACTGGCCACGGCTCTCCGCTACCGATGCTCAAGCATGGCGGGCCCGGCCGCGCAGGCGGTGGCGAGGAACTCGGCGGCATTCGTGCGGTTCACCACTATCTACAGCGCACCGCCATCCAGGGCTCTCCGAGCATGCTCGCGGCAGTCACAAAGGAATATGTGCGTGGCGCCAAGGTGATCGAGACTGACGTCCACCCGTTCCGCCGCCATTTCGACGACCTGCAGGTTGGGGAGTCACTGTTAACCCACCGCCGCACCGTCACTGAAGCCGACATCGTCAATTTTGGCTGCCTTTCCGGCGACCACTTCTATATGCACTTCGACGACATTGCCGCCAAAGAGACCCAGTTCGGCCAGCGCATTGCCCACGGCTACTTTGTGCTGTCTGCCGCTGCGGGTCTATTCGTTTACCCAGGCGAAGGCCCCGTACTGGCTAACTACGGCCTGGATACACTGCGCTTTATTACACCTGTGTTGGTCGGCGACACTATCCGCGCCCGCCTAACCTGCAAGCGCAAGATTGATCAGGGCCGAACTTCTCCCGATGGGCACCCACAAGGCGTGGTGATGTGGGACGTAGCGGTGACCAATCAACATGATGAACTGGTCGCCAGCTACGACATTTTAACGCTGGTCGCGAAGCGGCAGTAACGCCCCAGCCGATACAACCAGACAAAAATGTAATACAAAAAAACGGATGACAAGGCACTTAACCCTGTCATCCGTTTGTTTAGCAAGGACGTTAATAGAACCGTATTAATAGCGTAGTTTTAATACAGTAACTGCGGCAGGAAAAGCACGATCGCTGGGAATATAAGCACCAGTAGTGCGCGTATGGTACCGGCGACCCAGAAAGGGGTGACGCCGCGGAAGATAGTGCCTGTCGATACGTCCGGTAATACGGCACGCAGTACGAACACGTTCATACCGACAGGAGGCGTTATCAAACTGATCTCAATGACGATAACCACCAGAATACCGAACCACACCAAATCATAGCCAAGCCCCGCCACGACCGGGAAGAAGACTGGCACGGTCAGCAGCATCATGGACATGCTTTCGAATACACAGCCTAGCAGTACGTAAATGGCCAAGATGACGAGAATAACCACGAAGGGGGCCACGTTCAGCCCGGTGACCAACGCCAGGAGGTCATTGGGAAGCCCCGCGCGGTTAATGAAATTAGCAAAGATTAGCGCCGTCAACACCACCGCAAACAGCATCGCTGTTGTTCGCACAGTGTCCATCAGGACATTCATGAGTATAGTCGACGTCAAAGCACGCTTGAGCAGCGCAATCACAAAGGCACCCATTGCGCCAATACCCGCCGCTTCCGTTGGGGTGAATATACCCAAATAGATGCCGCCGATAACCAATACGAACAGCGCCAGGGTACTCCCCACATTTTTTAGGGCCGCAAGGCGCTCGTTCCAGGGTACTTTTTCGGCCGCTGGCCCAGCGCTGGGATCACGCCACAGAACCCACTTAACCGCGCCGAGATACATCACAATGCCCAATATGCCGGGAATAAAGCCCGCTGCAAACAGTTCACGGATACTGGTCTCAGTAATGATGCCGTAGATCACCAGCATCACGCTGGGAGGAATCAGTATCCCAAGGGTTCCGCCCGCTGCAATGGAGGCTGCCGCCAGCGAGTCCTTGTAGCCGTACTTGCGCATCTGGGGCATGGCAACACGCCCCATAGTGGCGCAGGTCGCAAGACTCGACCCACAAATAGCACTAAAACCACCACAAGCCACGATGGTGGCCATCGCCTGACCGCCCTTACGGTGTCCAAGAAAACCATTGGAGGCCCGGAATAGCGCATCAGAGAGCCCAGCATGGGACACCAAGTTACCCATCAAGATAAACAGTGGTATCACCGATAGACCGTAGTCCCTAGCGGTGTCGACTACCCGGCGCGACGCCATGGCTTCAGCCGCGTTCCAGTTACCGGTCAGGTAGTAGAAGCCCACAAAACCCACGATCCCCATGGCAAAAGCCAGAGGCATGCGCAGGAATACCAATATCAACAGCGCTGCAAACCCATAAAGTGCTTCAATCATGCTTATCTCCCTGGCTGACTGGGCCACCGCACTTAATCACACCCACGCCTTCTAGGAGGTAACTCACCGCTCGACCGAGGGTGAGTAGAGCGGAAAGAAACAGCATGATGGCAATCAGGTAAATAAGGTAACCATCGGGAATGCGTAGAAACTCAGTGACATCGCCCCACTCGAAAGCACGCACGCCCAGTGCCCAAACCCGTGTAGCGATCACCCATAAAGCCACGGCGATAATTAAGTTGACGATCATCTGGCGCAGCCATATCCAGCGCACAGGGAATATGGCATCCAAGAGATCCACGCTAACGTGCTCTTCACGCCAGCATGCTACTGGCAGTGACAAGAACACCACAGCGGCCAGCATCTGCTGGGTCAACTCGACGGTTCCAAGGATAGGTAAATTAAAGAAATAACGGCCTACTACATCAGCAGTCGTCAGCAGCATCAAGGCAAAGAGGGTGGCACCCGCCACCCCCTCCAGCGCCAGCTGCATGACCCTACCGACATTTGACCAGCGAGACGTCAGGATCTGCATAGTCGCCCTCCACTTGGCGAAGGGTAATTATGATTGTGGCACTAAGGATGCCACGCTCTCTTGTGTAGCAGCTTCTTCAAGCTGTTGGTGGAAGTAATCGAGCGCCGCCTGCGCATCGACACCCCGTTCACTTACGTTCTCGGACCAGGTGTCAACCAGATCACTACTGATACCGCGCAGCGTCTCAAGATCTTCGTCGCCGAGGGCTGTAAAGGTATGGCCCTGCTCTTCGGCGAACTCGACGCCCCGCTCATCGGATACATCCATCATGTAGCCAAACAGTCGCGATAACCGCTCACCCGAGACGTCTTCCACAGCGGCACGATCTTCTGCAGACATCTCATCCCAGATACTCGGATTCACTACAATGGTGAAGCTGCCTCGATAAAAGCCCCCATCCACCGTCAAGGTATAGGGAAATACCTCGGCTACCCGAAAGCTTCTAAGGCCTTCCGGCACCAGCATAGCGCCATCAATAACGCCCTGAGAGCCAGCTTCATAGACCCCGGTTGGCGGCAAAGCCACGCCGGTCAGATTAAGGGCATTAGAGAGATCTCCCATGACCCCGCCGCCGACGCGAATGCGCTCGTTCTCTAAATCAGCAAGAGTTTGGTACTGCTCACGACTAAAGATCCAACCCGGGCCATGTACCCCCGCAGCCACCACATCAACGCCGCGATGCTCATCAGCTTGGGCTAAATGCCCTGATGCGTATGCCAATAAGCAGCAGAGGCGTTCTCCGAGGAGAAGTCTTCAAAGGTAGGAAATTCGGGTAACTGAGTGGCCAGAAAACGCCCTGCGTTATAGCCATGGAATACCCAAGTAGCATCAGCAATGCCGTCGGCGACCATCTCCATCTGGGAGGCGGGAGGTCCGAGGTCGTGCACAACGTCAACGGTCACGCGCCCGTCAGTGGCTTCTTCAATCCACGCTTTCCACGTTGGCCATACCATGGTGTTGATGCCGTGATTGGGACCAGCCCAGGTACTCACGGTGATTGTCGTTTTGTGCAAAGGCGGAGGTGCTCAGCGTTGCGGCGGCAATAGCGCCGATCATCAGGTTGTTGTTTTATTCACTTCTCTTTCCTCTGGTCGTCACGAACTGGGTAAAGCGCTCATCGTTTTTGTTGAATGATGTTGATAAGCCATGCGTGCGGTGGGTGAGATTGCTAGTTAATCACTCATTGCGCCTAACGTGATACTTTATTATTAAAATATAGAAATTATACGAATCACGTTATTTATCACAATGCCTTTAGATACGTGGATCATGCAACGATCCATCAACTAATAGATTCTAATACTTAAGTATTAATTTACATTATTAACTTAAACTACAACCACTTACACCAAAAGCATTGTTTCTTCGAGTGACTATCAATGGCTATATGGGGCTATTTTTCGCCCATTCTTTTGTTACACAAATCTTATCTATCAATACACTAACGACACACCACCGGCAAAAATGCGATTTGTCACCTGGGCTCGACTTCCCAGCATCAAGCCTCTAGCCAATTCTCTCCAGTTGCCGTTCAAGCTTGCGCATTGTATTAAGCAGATCACGATATTCACCAACGCTCAGGGTCGACACCAGGCCGGCCTCCCACGCCTGGGCTTCGGGCACTAACTTATTGAGTAGCGCTTGTCCGGCGTCCGTCAGTTGCAAGTCATGTAGTCGCTGATCCTGCTGTGAGGGCGTGCGGCTTATCAGTCCACGGTCTTCCAGTGACTGAATAGCGCGAGACACGCGAGCCTTATCCATATTGGTGTAAGCGCAGACCTTCTTAGCGGTTAAATCATCACAGTGGCTAAGCCAGGCAAGCACACGCCACTGGGCAATATTGAGTTCATAAGACTCGGCATAAAGCTTCTCTAACGCCTGGCTGATTCGGTCAGCTAAACGGTTAAGCTGATAGGGTAAAAATTGGTTGAGATCCAGCTCTACCCTGGCTGAAGATTCCAGTGACACATCGCCGTCTGCTTTATCCATCGTCATTTTGTTTCTCCTAAAGCCACCGTTTATCAGAAGTGGTGATGACCAAAATCCGCACGATAGCTGGGAATGTAGGCTCCAGCAATGCACCTATCATAAGGTGGAACAGTGCCGACAGATACTCTCCCTTGCAACTAATTTAACGATTTTATTTATTATACTTAAGTATTAATTTGCAATAATCACCTGATTTATTAAGAATTATCGTCAATACGATGCAAAAGACAGAGTGATTCGTCCATGAAACATTGGACATTTAGTTTCATTAGAAACTATCCTTCAAGCACACAACAATTCAATGAATACCTGAATCACCCTGATAGCACCGGAGATATCATGAGCAAGAAATTCGCGTCCCATGCCGATACCGAAGAGAAGAAGATCAGCTTCACCAAGCTGGCAGAAGGGCTCTATGCTTACACTGCTGAAGGTGACCCCAATACGGGCATCGTGATTGGCGATGACAGCGTGATGGTTATCGACACCCAGGCAACGCCCGTCATGGCTCAGGATGTCATCCGCCGTATCCGCGAAGTGACTGACCTACCGATTAAGCATGTGGTAATGACCCATTACCATGCCGTGCGTGTTCTCGGCGCTTCCGCATACGATGCAGAGAATATCTACGCTAGCCAGAACACCTATGACCTGATCAACGAGCGTGGTCAGCAAGACTATGAGTCAGAAGTCGGTCGTTTCCCTCGCCTGTTCAAGGGTGTGGATTCTGTGCCTGGCTTAACCTGGCCAAACATAGTTTTTCAAGAAAAGCTGACGGTTTACATGGGTGAGCGTGAGGTACAAATCATTCACCTAGGCCGCGGACATACCAAGGGCGATACCATCGTTTGGTTACCTCAGGAAAAAGTAATGTTCTCCGGTGACCTCGTTGAGTATGGCGCCACCCCTTACACCGGTGACGCTTACCACGAGGACTGGCCTGCCACGCTTGATCGCCTGCAATCCATGCAGCCCCAAAAGCTGGTGCCCGGCCGCGGTGATGCACTGCAAACTGCCGAACAGTGCCAGGAAGCCATTCAGGGCACTCGCGACTTCCTAAATGATATGTATGGAAGTGTTAAAGCGGGCAAGGCGGCGGGCAAGTCTCTCTCCGAGTGTTACGCCGAGACCTACGCGGTACTTAAGCTGAAGTATGGTCACTGGGTCATCTTCGATCACTGTGTGCCTTTCGATATCACTCGCTGCTACGACGAAGCAGGCGGCGAGTACCCGGATCCCCGCATCTGGACGGCAGAACGCGATACCGCTATGTGGCACTCGCTACAGGACGCCGTCGAAAATCAGTAAGTGCCACCAGTGACACCCACTGATCATGCCCAGCAGTCGGGTGTCACGCACCCGACGCTGAACGGGAGCAAATAGATGCCAACAACCTATAAAAATCCTGTCTATCCTTATCGGCGCCCGCCTGAACTCGATATTCAAGAAGTTCGCCACTATCCGGTAGTGATTGTCGGAGCGGGACCTAGCGGCCTCGCCGCCGCCATCGACTTGGCTCACCAAGGCGTTAATTCGATTCTTCTGGACGATAACAACACCGTTAGCGTGGGGTCGCGGGCCCTGTGTTTTGCTAAACGTTCGCTGGAAATTGTAGACCGCCTGGGTTGCGTCGAGCCGATGCTTGCAAAAGGCGTCACCTGGCAGCACGGTCGCGTCTTCTTCCAGGATCGCGAGGTCTATGACTTCAACCTGCTGCCAGAAGACGGCCACCGTATGTCCGCCTTTATTAACTTACAGCAGTATTACTTTGAAGAGTTTCTGGTCAACCGCACTCACGACTTTCCAGAGCAAATTGACCTTCGTTGGAAACATAAGGTCATTGATGTCGATGCTCAGCCTGAGTGCTCCGCCATCAAGGTCTCTACCCAAGACGGTGATTACCAGCTGACTTGTGACTACCTCCTCGTCTCGGATGGAGCTAACAGCCGAATCCGAGACATACTGGGCCTTGAGTGCAAAGGCCAAGTATTTCAGGACAGATTCCTGATTGCTGATGTGGTGATGAAGGCCGACTTCCCTACAGAACGCTGGTTTTGGTTTGACCCGCCCTTTCATCCCAATCAGTCAGTCCTGCTGCACAAAGAACCGGACAATGTGTGGCGTATCGACTTTCAATTAGGATGTGATGCTGACCCGGAAGAAGAAAAGAAAGAAGAGAACATTCGCCCACGAGTTCAGGCAATGCTTGGCCAAGACGTGGAGTTCGAGCTTGAGTGGGCCAGTGTCTACACCTTCCGCTGCCGTAAGATGGATAATTTCATTCACCATAGCGTGATATTCATAGGTGACGCGGCTCATCAGGTATCCCCCTTTGGCGCCAGGGGCGCCAATGGTGCCCTACAGGGTGTGGATAATTTAGTGTGGAAACTAGCCCGCGTTCTCAAACAGCAGGCGCCAAAAACGCTTTTGTCCACCTACAACACTGAGCGCCAGCATGGCGCGGCAGAGAACATCCTTAACTCGACCCGCGCCACTGATTTTATTACCCCGAAGAGCCATATCAGCCAAGTGTTCCGAGATGTGACGCTGGAGCTGGCTGAGAAACATGCCTTCGCACGTAGCCTGGTCAACAGCGGTCGCCTTTCCATGCCCTGCCGCTATGACACCTCACCGCTCAATACACCCGATGTTAATGGTGGCCCGAGAGAACTGCGCCCCGGCAGCCCGGCCAAGGACGCTCCCATTCGATTGAGAGAAGAGAACGCCTGGCTACTCAATCAATTTGGCGATGGCTTTGTGTTGTTACTCGACGGCCGCTTTGAGGATGGACACACCGACACGCTTGCCGCGCCGTTGAAAGAGCTGTTAGGCCGTCGCACTGATTTAAGCCTGGTGGTCGTTGGCCCAGCAACGGATGAGCTTAGCGCTCTACCGCGCACAACCATCGTAGACGATTCCGAGGGGCTAGTGACACAACGATATGGCCTGAAAGCAGGTGGCGGGTACCTTATTCGCCCTGATCAACACGTTGCTGCCCGCTGGCACGCCATCATGGCCCGCAGGGTTGAAGACGCATTAGACCGCGCGCTGGGCGTTTATCTTGCGGGTGCCGCTGACACTACCTTCCAGGAAAGCTGCCATGCCAAGGCTTGAGCTGAATTCGAACTTCACTGATCCAGACGCCTTTTACGCTGCGCTCACGGCGCTACATCGCGACCGCAGCGAAACAGAGAGCGAGCGCATCAATGCACGCCTGATTCTCTTACTTGCTAATCACATCGGCGATCAAACCGTGCTTGAAGAAGCGATTTCCCATGCGGTTGGTGATGGCGATCAATAGCCGCGCCCCTTGGTTTATCAACATACAGTTTTATCAAAATATAGCTTTATCAAAATAACGTTCCAATAAAGCAGGTCTTAACAATGAATGAACAATTGAAATATCAAAATGGATTTCATAATCACTTTTCAACCGAAGCGCTGCCGGGTGCACTGCCGATTGGGCAAAACTCACCTCAACGCTGTGCTTATGGCTTGTACGCTGAACAACTAACCGGTTCCGCATTCACAGCGCCACGTCATCAAAACTTTCGCAGTTGGCTTTACCGCATTCGCCCTTCTGTCGTTCAGAGCGCTTACCAGCCACTAGAAAATAACAACGTACACACGGCCCCGTTAGACAAGCCAGCGGCGGATCCTAACCAGATGCGCTGGGATCCCGTTTCATTACCTAATGAACCGACTGATTTTATCGATGGCTTGTTTACCATTGCGGTGAACGGCGATGCGGGTACTCAAGCGGGCGTGGGCGTGCATGTCTACACCTTTAATAAGGACATGACCGAGCGGTTTTTTTACAACGCCGATGGAGAACTGCTTTTCGTTCCGCAAATGGGGGCCATTCGTCTACGTACCGAATTTGGTGACATTGAGATCGATAACGGTGAAATTGCCGTCATTCCTCGCGGTGTGAAATTCCAAGTGCGTAAAGCTCAGGGTGTTGAGGCTGCACGGGGGTATATTTGCGAGAACTACGGTAGTCCTTTAGAGCTGCCCGGCCTCGGCCCTATCGGGGCTAACGGCCTAGCAAACCCGCGTGACTTCCAAAGCCCTGTGGCGGCCTATGAAGACCTGGAGGGCGACTACCGCCTAGTGGCTAAGTTCTCTGGTCGTTTCTGGGAGAGCAAACTCGACCACTCACCGTTAGATGTGGTGGCGTGGCACGGCAACTGCGCGCCTTATAAATATAATCTCGCCAACTTTAACACCATCAATACGGTGAGCTTCGACCATCCGGATCCGTCAATCTTCACCGTATTGACATCACCCTCCGATACACTGGGAATGGCTAATATTGATTTTGTGATTTTTCCGCCACGCTGGATGGTTGCCGAGAATACCTTTAGGCCACCCTGGTTCCATCGCAATCTAATGAGCGAGTTTATGGGGCTTATTCATGGCGAGTACGATGCAAAAGCGGAAGGTTTCACCCCTGGTGGCGCCAGTCTACATAACTCAATGTCGCCCCACGGCCCCGATGCTGAGACCTTTGAAAAGGCCTCCAACGCGGAGCTTAAGCCCCACTTCATAGGCGATACACTGGCCTTCATGTTTGAAAGCCGCTACTTCTTTCACCCGACCCCTGCGGCACTGAATGCTGACTTCCGTCAACGTGATTATGTGGATGTTTGGTCGACGCTGCGCTCCCACTTCAACCCAAGCCAGCCCTGAACCCTATACCACCCTGACGACAAGGATTGAATCACTATGAAACTGGCAACACTTAAGAAGGGCCGCGACGGAGAACTCATCATCGTCTCGCGTGACCTCTCCCGCGCTGTGAGCGCCGTTGATATTGCTCCCACACTTCAGGCTGCCCTCGAGAACTGGGAAGCGGTTAGCCCTCAGCTTGAAGAGCGCTATGCTCAGCTTAATAAAGGTGGTGCTGAAAACGCGTTTAAGCTTGATCAGAGTGCGCTGCACTCCCCTTTACCGCGTGCCTATCAGTGGGCTGACGGCTCCGCCTATCTGAACCATGTCCAGCTGGTACGCCAGGCGCGCAATGCCGAGATGCCTGACACCTTCTGGACAGACCCGCTCATGTATCAGGGCGGTAGCGACTGCTTCTTGGCACCCACCGACGATATCGAGGCGGTTAGTGAAGAGCATGGCATCGACTTTGAAGGCGAGATCGCGGTCATTACGGGTGACGTACCGATGGCAGTATCCCCGTGGAAGCCGCCAAGCACATTAAGCTAGTGATGCTGGTCAACGACGTGAGTCTGCGTGGTCTGATTCCAGGTGAACTCGCAAAGGGCTTCGGCTTTTTCCAAGCAAAGCCCGCCTCTTCTTTCTCGCCCATTGCGGTGACCCCGGATGAACTGGGCGATGCCTGGCAGGATGGTAAAGTGAACCTGCCACTGACCGTGCACTTGAATGGCGAGAAGTTTGGCGAGCCTGAAGCCGGGCCAGATATGATTTTTAACTTTCCACAGCTGGTGGCCCATGCGGCTAAGACCCGCTATCTCGGTGCCGGCGCTGTCATTGGTTCAGGCACCGTTTCCAACCCAGACCCCGACGGCGGCCCTGGAAAGCCGGTGGCTGACGGTGGCGTTGGCTATAGCTGTCTAGCCGAAGTGCGCATGGTGGAGCAGATACTGTACGGCCAGGTAAAAACTCCCTTTATGCGCTTTGGCGACCGGGTTCGTATCGAGATGTTTGACCGCAATGGCAACAACATATTTGGTACGATCGATCAGCAAGTAGTGCAGTACCAGCCCAAATAAAGGATGGCAACATGACGACGCTTTACGGCTATTTCCGCTCGTCGGCTGCTTACCGGGTGCGTATTGCCTTAAACCTTAAGGGACTGGATTATGACCAGATCCCGGTCAACCTGGTGAAAGGTGAGCAACGGGGTGACGACCACCTGATGCGCAACCCTCAGGGGCTAGTGCCTAGCCTGGTGTTGGACGATAGCTCGGTGATTAACCAATCACTGGCGATCTGCGAGTATCTCGATGAAGTGCACCCAGAGCCCGCCCTGCTGCCGATTAACGCGTTAGAGCGGGCTCGGGTTCGTGCGCTCGCTCAGTCGGTGGCCTGCGAGATTCACCCACTCAACAATCTGAGGGTACTCAAGTATCTAGTGAGAGGAATGGGAGCGGATGAAGCGGCTAAGCTAGCCTGGTACCACCACTGGATTGCCCAGGGTTTCACCGCCCTGGAAGCAACGCTCTCCAATGCCCCCAGCAGCGGAGATTTTTGCCATGGTGACACCCCAACGCTTGCGGATATCTGCCTAGTTCCCCAGGTGTATAACGCAGAACGCTTCGAGTGCGATTTGTCAGCCTATCCGGCGATCCAACGTATCGTTACCAATTGCCGTTCACTGCCAGCCTTCGAAAAGGCAGCACCAGAGGCGCAGCCTGACGCCAGCTAAGTCAAGCTATACTTAGCTGGCTAACATAAGCGGGCGTCTTTCCATTCGGGAAGGCGCCCGCCTCGTGTCCGAAGGGGCATCACGTCCAACCATAAGGAGTTAAGGGGTGCTAAAGCTGCCCTCTACCGCCACCGTCGTGGCCCTAGCCGCGGTGACTGCACTCGGCCCGCTGGCGACGGATATGTACTTGCCAGCCATGCCCGCCATGGCAGAAGCACTGAATACTGGCCCAGACCGAATACAGCTGACCCTTAGCCTCTATATGGCTGGATTCGCTCTGGCCCAACTATTGTGCGGGCCAATCTCTGATCGCTTTGGCCGCCGCCCGGTGATGATCGCAGGGTTATCGCTGTTTCTCGCTGCGAGCCTACTGTGTGCCTGGGCGCCTAGCGTCGAGTGGTTACTGGCAGGCCGCTTTTTGCAGGCCTTCGGCGGTGCTGCTGGACCGGTATTAGCACGGGCAGCGGTACGTGATATTCATGGCCCCATCGAGGCCGGACGTATCCTCGCCTATATGGCAAGTACCATGGCGCTCGCCCCTGCTCTGGCCCCTGTGGTAGGCGCGGGGTTACTGCTGTTTTTTGGCTGGGAATCGGTGTTCGTGGTGCTGGCGCTCTACGCGGCAGTGATGCTGGCGGTGCTGATACTTATGCTGCCCGAGCCGTTGGCGAAGGAGCGGCGGCAATCGATCCACCCGAAATCCGTACTGGCTAACTTTCGCTTACTACTGACTCAGCGTGCCTTTATTGGCTACACCTTGGTGAATGCTGCCGCGTTCTCCGGGTTATTCGCGTACCTTTCTGGCTCATCTTTTGTGCTCATCGAGTACATGGGCGCCGCACCTACCCTGTATGGCGTGCTGTTCACGCTGATTGTCGCGGGCTTCTTCGTCGGGACGCTGGTCAGCGGCCGATATAGCCACCGCTTGGGTCGTGATCGCCTCATTACCCTAGGCACCGTAATCTGCGCAACTGGGGGTGTCGTCATGGCGGGCTTGGCTGCCGTTGGCGTCCATCACCCCTGGGCGGTGGTGGGCCCCCATATAGTGTTTATGCTGGGGGTGGGCATTTTGATGCCACAAACAATGGCCGGTGCACTGGCGCCCAACCCTCAATGTGCAGGCGCGGCATCTTCCTTGTTTGGTTTTCTGCAAATGACAATTGCCGCTGTGGTAGGTGGATTAGTCGGGCAATTCCACGACGGCAGCTCGCGCACCATGGCCTTGACGATCGGGCTGATGGGGCTACTCGCCTTGCTAAGCCACTGGCTGCTGGTACGCCGCCGAAAAGAGGCTTAGTGGGTCGTTGTATAGATGCATAGCAAAAGGCCACGCATTACGTGGCCTGTTCTTACCTATATGAGTCAACTCAAGCGGCTTCGACAGCGATGGTCTTCGAGTGACCTTCGCGTAGCTCCACCAGCAACGTCTCACGGCGCTCATTGGCTTTCTCGGCGGCAGCTTCGCGGACTGGCCCGAAACCACGAATCTCTTCCGGCAGCTTAGCCAGCGCCAAGGCAGTCCCATGATTAGTGCCATCAAGACGAGCCACTAACTCATCGATAAGCTGCTCGTAATCAGCCAATAAGGCGCGGTCGAGCTTGCGGTCGGCGCTGAAGCGGAAAGGATCGAGAGCCGTGTTGCGCAAACCGCGCATCTTTGCCAACGCGCCCATTGCCTTCAGCATCCAGGGGCCGAAGCGGCGCTTCACTGGACGCCCCTGAGCATCCTTACGACCACCTATAAGCGGCGGCGCCAAGTGGAAGGTTAACTGGTAATCACCAGAAAACGTTGCTTTGATCTCATCCAGAAAATCGCTCTGGGTGTAAAGTCGTGCCACTTCATACTCATCTTTATACGCCATCAAACGATAGAGCTGATGAGCAACGGCCTCACTCAGTGATTGGCCACATTTTAGCGCTGTTTCTGCTTCACGCACTTTAGTCACCTGGGTCACGTAACGTTCAGCCCAGGCTCGGTTCTGATAGCGCTCCAGGTGGCGACGATTACGCGCTACCACTTCGTCCAGTGTGGCATTCGCGGACAGTGGCATCTTATCCAGGTGCTGCTGGAGGTAATCGGGTTCCACCGCTGCCAAGCGCCCCAGGCAAATGCTTGGCGGTTCTTTTCCACTGCGACGCCATTGAGTTCTAGAGCACGCTGCAGCGCAGGCTCAGAAAGCGGCACCAGCCCTTGCTGCCAGGCAAACCCGAGCATCATCATATTGGAGAATACGGTATCCCCTAGCAGCTGTTCAGCTAGGCGATTGGCATCTAGAGAAGCAAAGCGTTCATCTCCTACCGCTTCACGCAACATGTTAAGACGCTTGCTGGGCTGCATATCCGCATCGCGATAAAGCACATAATCCGCTGTGGCTAGCTCGGCCAGATTCGCCACAATACGCGTGGTCGGCTGCAGCACATTCAGCGCTTTTGAGAACTCGCCACCACCATATCGCAAGCGATCATCGCATCGGCCTGCCCCGCTTCGATACGTACCTGATTAAGCTCACTGGGCTGAGATGCCAAGCGCACATAGCTCAGTACTGCCCCACCTTTTTGCGCAAACCCCATAAAGTCGAGCACGCTGGAGCCCTTGCCTTCCAGGTGTGCCGCCATGGTGATCAGTTGCCCGACGGTCACCACCCCCGTGCCACCAACGCCCCCTACCAGCAGGTCATAAGGAGCATTCAAAGGGGCGATAGCAGGACTAGGCAAATGCGCTATACGTTTCCAAAAGGCATTATCTGCCGCAACGCCCTGGCCTTTACGCAGCCCGCCACCTTCTACAGTGACAAAGCTGGGACAAAAACCACTGACGCAGGACATGTCCTTGTTACAGGAGGACTGGTCGATTTTGCGCTTGCGACCTAGCTCGGTCTCGCGAGGCACCACCGATAAACAGTTGGACTGTACGGAACAATCACCACAGCCTTCGCAAACATGGTGGTTGATAAACACCCGGCGGGCAGGGTCTTCCAACTGACCGCGCTTGCGCCGACGACGTTTCTCAGCCGCGCATGCCTGATCATAAATCAACACCGTACAGCCTGGAATTTCGCGCAGCTCACGCTGCAGCGTATCCATCTCTTCGCGGCTATGGAAGGTAACCTCTTTAGGGAATTCCTTTTCATGCCCCCGGTACTTCTCCGGTTCGTCACTGACCACCATGACTCGGCGAACGCCCTCATCCAGCGATTGCCGGGCAATCATGGGCACGTTGATTTGCCCATCTACAGGTTGGCCGCCCGTCATGGCAACCGCGTCGTTGAACAGAATTTTATAGGTAATATTAACGTTGGCAGCCACTGCCTGGCGCACGGCCATTGAGCCCGAGTGAAACCAGGTGCCTTCGCCTAAGTTCTGGAAAATATGGCCATTGCCGGTAAAGCGGCTCTTGCCCACCCAGTTAACACCTTCGCCACCCATCTGAATTAGCGATTCAGTGCTGCGATCCATCCACGAAGCCATAAAATGGCATCCGATACCCGCCAGCGCCTTGCTGCCTTCGGGTACCTTAGTCGAGCTATTATGCGGGCAGCCGGAGCAGAAATAGGGCATGCGGCGTACACCGCCGAGCTCCTTAACGCCGGCTTGGCAAGCATCAACGGTTGCCAGCTTGTCGCTAAAATCAATCTTGAAAAAGCGCTCCAAACGCTCTGCCACGAAGCCTGCCAAGAGACGCGGGCTCAGCTCTCCAACAAAGGGAATCAAGGGCTTGCCGGTTTCATCTTGCTTGCCGGTCACGATGACCTCGCCTGGATGATCGGGTTCCGACATGTACTCCTTCAGCTGGCTTTCGATAATGCCGCGCTTTTCTTCAATGACCAGCACCTCGCGCTTGCCATGAATAAACTCAAGGATGCCGGGGCGATGAAGCGGCCACACCATCCCGACCTTATATATCTCAATCCCTAGATCACGCAGTTTGGCTTCATCCAGCCCCAACAAACGCAGCGCTTCAAGTAAATCCAGATGGCCCTTGCCTGTGGTGACTAGCCCAAAAGTCGCCTGTTCCTGGCGAAATAGATACTGATCAATCGGATTGGCCGTGGCAAACGCCTGAACGGCAGCCAGCTTGTGCTCAAGGCGAGTCTCAAGCTGTGGCCCCGGCAGATCGGGCCAGCGGTAGTGCAGCCCGCCTTCCGGCATATCGAAATCGGGCGTTACATATTCTGGCAAGGGAGGCACGTCCACCGACGCGCCACTCTCTACGGTTTCAGAAACGGCTTTGAAACCCACCCAGCAACCCGAGAAGCGTGAAAGTGCATAGCCCCAAAGCCCAAAGCGTTCATATTCCGCCAATGATGCAGGGCTCACTACCGGCATGAACCACGCCATAAAGGCGACATCAGACTGGTGTGGCATGGAGGACGACACACACCCATGGTCATCCCCGGCGACCACCAGCACACCGCCAGTCGGCGAGCTACCGTAGGCATTACCGTGCTTTAAGGCATCGCCCGCGCGATCAACGCCAGGCCCCTTGCCGTACCACATGCCAAACACGCCATCTACTTGCTTATCGGGGTCTGTCTCGACTTGCTGGCAACCCAGCATCATGGTGGCGGCAAGGTCTTCGTTTATAGCAGGGACAAAATCGATGTGGTGCTCTTCCATGGCGGCTTTCGCCCGCCAGATCTCTTGGTCTACACCGCCTAAGGGCGAGCCTCGATAGCCGCTGATGAGTCCTGCCGTGTGGCGGCCATTGTGGCAATCAAGCTCGGCTTGGCGTAAGGCGATACGCACCAATGCCTGGGTGCCTGTGAGAAAGACACGGCCTTCTCCGCGGGTATAGCGATCGGCCAGCGCATAGTCATCGAGAAGATTGTCATCGAGTGCAATATCGAGAGGCTGGGCAATAGAACCCGCCTGCTCAGCGATCGAGGGGGTTGTCATGGGAGTTCACCAGTACGGTTGAAGAGTTATGGTTGTAATACGCTTGAGTCTAGCCAAGAGCGCACTAAAGGTGCTTGCTAATTCACTCTTCAAAAGCCTGGTTATTGATCATTACTTTCATTTTTTGAGATTTAACGCAATGATATTCAACAAACCACAAACAAATGAAATGGCACTATGAAAGAAGCGACCAAACTAATCACCTTAGACAGGCATGATCAGCGCATTCTTACCCTGCTTCAGCAACAGGGGCGCATTACCAACAATGAGCTCGCCGAACAGATCGGGCTATCCCCCGCCGCCTGCTGGCGACGTGTAAAGGCTTTGGAAGATAGTGGCGTGATCCGCCGCTTTGCGGCGTTGGTGGAACCCAGCCTGGTGGGCCAGCCACTGTCGGCATTGGTGATGGTGACGTTGGTTCGCCACCATATTGACAATACTGTCGAGTTCGAAAACCGCATCCTGCAATACCCAGAAGTGCTGCAGTGCTATGCCACTACCGGCAACGCGGATTTCGTTCTGCGAGTGGTTATCGAAGACATGGCGGCTTATGACCGCTTTCTGAATGAGAAACTCTTCACCTTGGATGGCATTTCCCAGGTCAATTCCAATTTCGTGCTACGTAATATCAAAGAAGAGACGCTATTCCGATTCGCTAACAAAACGCTGCTATGTAACGTCAACCGCAACGTTAGCCCACAACTTAAAGCAGAAGCAGGCGCTACGCTCAATGCACTCGTCAATGACCTGGAGAAACCGCTAGAACCACACTTTGAGCAGGAAGTGGCAAGGCAACTTGCAGCAGGCAAACCGGCTCATTGTATCCCTCTAACGTAAAGCGCCCCCATCTGTGGATGGGAGCGCTTCAATCTCTCTATTCAGATCTATTGAGCACTTGTTCCTGAAAAGCTTCAGGAAGCCGGTTGACGTAATCGCGGGCTAGCGAACTCTCCTACCACGGTGATCAGCACCAGCAGTGCTAGCAACCACGGCCACTGAGTACCTATCTGGAGTGTCGCTAGGCCCAGCGTATCAATGAAAATTAACACGATGCCTAATGGGCTGACGTAACGCACCATAAATAGCCACAGTGCATGCTGGGTACGGGAGAGCCCTAGCTCCGCCCTGAATATTTCAGTACGCAGCAGGAAACCTGCCATTAGCGCCATACCCAAACCGCCTAACGGCATCATCCAGGGGAGGTCAAGTAGTCCAGCCAATCGAAGAAAGTGCGACCTGCAAACGTCCAATCCGCGCCCATGTTGAATGACAGCATTGCCAAGGTACTCACCAACCACAGCACGATACCCACACCCCACGATGCTCGTTTACGCGTCAGCCCTTTGCTTGCAACAAGCCAGGCGACTGTCGCCTCAATCATCGAAATCGACGACGTAAGCGCAGCCATCGACAGCATGACAAAGAACAGAACGCCAAACAGCGTACCAAACGGCATCGCTTGGAAGGCCAATGGCAAGCTCATGAAGATCAATCCTGGCCCTTGGCCGGGATTCATTCCGTTTGCGAAAATAATCGGGAAAATAGCCAAGCCTGCCATTAGTGCAACAACGGTATCGGCAATGGCCACGCTGAATGTCGTGCGCGCGATGGAGTGCCCTTCTGGCAGGTAAGAGCCGTAGGTAAGAATCGCACCCGATGCGAGCGACAAGGTAAAGAAGGCATGCCCCAGCGCTGCTAATAATCCTTCACTGCTTAACCCTTCGGTATTGAAAGAGAACAGGAAAGACCATGCTTCAGCAAAGCCACCGGAAAAAGCACCGTAGCCGATCAATATACCCAGCATGATCACCATGCCTGGCATCATCCAGCTGACACTCTTTTCAATGCCAGCCTGTACGCCTTTGCCGACGATGAACATGGTCAGCACCGTCACTAGCGTACTCCAAGCACCTAGCGTGAAAGGGTTGGCATTATTAGCGGCGAAAATTGCCGCCATGTCATCGACGCTATTACCGGCCAGTCCGCCGCTCAGCATTTTCCACAGATAGGAAAATGACCAGCCAGCGACTACGACGTAGAACGACAGAATCATGAAACCACAGAGCATGGCCATCCAGCCAAAGATCGACCAAAAACTACCATGGCCCGACTCATGCACCACCCGACGGATAGCGTCAACCGGGCTTCCTCGCCCGCGGCGGCCAAAACTGATTTCAGCCATCATGATGGGGACGCCTACCGCCAATATGCAGGCCAGGTAGACCAGCACGAAAGCGCCACCCCCGAACTCGCCCGTGATGTAAGGAAACTTCCAGATATTACCGAGTCCCACTGCAGAACCAGTGGCTGCCAGTACAAATCCCCAGCGGCCCAGCCACAGCGTATTGGGAGGCGTATTTGTCGTTGTCATTGGGAAACCTTATAAATTTATATTGTTTTTAGGCTATTTATTTATGAGCAGCTAGAACAGCTACTTAAGAGCGATTAGCTACTTATAAAAGCCAACCAACTGTGATCAACCAGTCATCAAGAGCAATCTATAAAGAGTCTATGGGGATAGCGATAGGGCAGGAATGGGGTCACATCGCATTGGGCGCGATGCTACCCACATAAGAGAGGTGCAACTGTAAACTAATCGTTACGCTTAAGAGGATATGCCGAGGGCAGGGGTCTTGCCGTTGCGTTTTTCTGACACCCCGTAAACAAATCGTGACAGTTAATTCACCTGCCATGGGACTTTTTAAGAATCTTCTTGAGCACCAATGCCGTAACGCTTGAGCTTATTGGCAATAGTGGTGTGCGAAACGCCCAACCGCTTTCCTAACTGGCGGCTGGAAGGATACTGTTGATACAACGTACTTAAGATATTTCTTTCCACCTCCCCTAACATGTCGCTCAAGCTTCCCTCTAAGGGAATGCCAGTAAGCGCAGGCGACACTTCGCTCGGCGGAAGGCGCAAATGCGCTGGCTGAATGGCCGTCTCTTCGCATAATGACACCGCCTGAAACAGCACATTTTCCAACTGACGCACATTACCCGGCCAGTCGTAGCCGGTTATCTTTTCCAACGCAGCAGTCGAAAACTCCGGTAAAGGACAGCCTATCTGACGCGCCGCACGATCAAGCACATAGGCCGCCAAGTCTTCGATGCCGTCCAGGCATTCACGCAAAGGGGGCACCTGTAGAGAGAGCACATTGAGACGGTGATAAAGATCTAGCCGAAACAGACCTTCACTACATAGCTGAGGTAGGTTTTGCTGAGTGGCGCAGATCACCCGCACATCAAGAAAGGTTTCTTCGTCGCTCCCAACTCGACGGAATCCGCCATCCTGAAGGAAGCGTAACAGTTTCGTCTGCAGCCGAGGGCTCATTTCACCGACTTCATCAAGAAAGACCGTACCGCCTGCATTAAGCTCCAGAAGGCCAAGCTTTCCTTCCGGGCGAGCGCCCTCGAAGGCACCGGGTGCGTAACCGAAAAGCTCTGTTTCGGCCATCGACTCAGGAAGCCCAGCACAATTAAGCACCACAAACGGCGCTTGCCCACGGGGGCTGGCCAAATGACAGGCCCTGGCCACCAGCTCTTTCCCGGTTCCCGTTTCACCCATAATCAGTAGCGGTGCATCCAATGGCGCCATGCGACGCGCTTCGTTGATCACGGCCTCCAATCGCGAACTCGATTGAAAGATGGCTTCAAAGCCACGCAGCTCTTGGCGCTGTACTTGATAAATACGGGCACCGATGCGGTCAGCACGATGTAACGTCACAACCGCTCCGGCTAATGAATCTACATTCGTGTCTTCGGTGTGCAGGGGAGCTATATCAGCAAGATAGGTATCGCCTTTCAGCTTGATTCGCAGCCCATTGATGCGTGAGTTGTTACGGCGAATTAAATCGGGAAGATCTACCTCATCAAGGTAACGATCCAGCGAGAGCCCTGGTACTTCTTGAACACGCACCCCCAATACCTGGACAGCAATACGGTTGGCCGCCACAATCCGACCCTGCATATCTATCGACATCACTGGGTCAGAAAGCGAGGATAGCAGCGCATCCAACTCCAAATGGCGCCGTTCGCTGGGCATCAAGCTGGCGCGCTTAACGCCAAACACACCGGGAATGCCTTCCAATACTGGTTTAAGCGTACTCAACTGAGCATTAAGTAATTGTGGGACATGTAGATAGATGGTACTGCCGTGATCGCCCCCCACTTCACCTCGCGCGACATTAATTCTGTAGTCAGCAAATTGGGCCACAATATCGCGAAGAATGCCGATTCGATTCTGACAGTGAAATTTAAGACGCATAGAACCCTCACAGCACAAAACAAACGCAGTTACTTAGCCACCTTCCACCGGCAACCCCTGCTCCTCTTTCATACTACGCAGTATTATTTCAGAGCGAACCTGGGTGACATTAGGATGAGGTAATAAATGATGATGAATAAAGTCCGAAAACGCTGTTAGATCCTTGGCGATGATATGTAACACATAGTCTGCGTCTCCCGACACAGAATAGGCCTCACGAACCATGGCGTGCTTCGTCAGTAATGTCACAAAATCATCATCCATGCTTTCACCATGAGCTTTGAGATTAACCCTGGTGATAGCGCGCAGCCCAAACCCTAGGCTAGTAGCATCAAGCCTAGCCGAATAGCCCTTAATCACACCTTCGGCTTCTAGCCGCGCTTTGCGTCGGGAGCACTGAGAGGGAGACAGGCTGACTCGCTCACCCAGCTCTGAATTGGTGAGGGCTGAGTTCTTTTGCAATGCTGACAAAATTGCAAGATCATAACGATCCAATGAAATTCCGTGCATACAGCACTCCTTTTGCGCACACTCTATGCACTATTTGGCTGCATCTTAGGTTAGTTTGCAACCTAATTGTACCGGCTCTTCCCTATACTGAACTTGTCACCCAACAAGACAATAAAGGAGAGACAACGATGGGCCCCTTCCCTCATGACGCACCCAAAGCAACCATAAATGATGCAAACCCAGCGGGCACAGATGGCTTCGAGTTTGTTGAATTTGCACACCCCGAGCCGGAAAAACTAGATAGTTTATTTCGGCAAATGGGTTTCGTTCCCGTTGCAAAACATCGTGACAAGTCGATCACCGTTTATCGTCAAGGCGATATCAACTACCTGCTTAACAGTGAGCCTAACTCGCATGCGTCAGCATTTATTGAGGCGCACGGCCCCTGTGCTCCAGCAATGGCTTGGCGCGTCGTTGATGCTCAGCATGCGCTAAAACGTGCCGTCGACTTGGGTGCAGAAGAGTTCACAGGTAATAAGTCCATCGATGCGCCTGCGGTTATTGGCATAGGCGGTTCGCTGCTTTACTTTATTGATACGTATGGCGAAAAAGGCAGCTGTTATTCAAACGAATTTGAGTGGTTCGATGAGGTAGATCCTAATCCTAAGGGGTTTGGTTTTTACTATCTTGATCACCTCACTCATAACGTTATTCGCGGCAATATGGACACATGGTATAAGTTTTACCATGACACCTTTAACTTCCGCGAAATACGCTACTTTGATATCACCGGTAAAATGACAGGTCTTACCAGCCGTGCATTGACTTCTCCAGATGGTAAAATTCGCATACCCATTAACGAAAGTGCCGACGATCACAGTCAGATTGAAGAGTACTTGCGCGAATATAACGGCGAAGGCATTCAGCATATCGCCATTGCCACAAACGACATCTACTCCGGTACTGACTTAATCGCTGATGCAGGTCTCGAATTTATGCCTGGCCCGCCGAGCATCTACTACGAAAAGTCGCTAGAGCGTGTTAAAGACCACCAGGAGCCTCTCGATAAACTGCGCAGCCGTGGCATTTTGATTGACGGCGAAGGTGTCGTGGGCGGCGGTGAAACCCGAATTTTGCTACAAATCTTCTCCAAAACGGTGATTGGCCCCATCTTTTTCGAGTTCATCCAGCGTAAAGGCGATGATGGTTTTGGAGAGGGCAATTTTAAAGCACTTTTCGAGTCCATCGAAGAGGATCAGATTAACCGCGGCGTGTTGCAAAGTACCGCTGAATAGTAAAAGGGCACACCGTGCATGACGCTTGGCGTAACTATGAAAATGCCCCCCAAGAGGGGGCTGTTATTTGCCCTTCTAGCGCTATACCAGAAGGCAAAGCACGCTGCGTGGAAGTAATGAGCAGCAATGGATCTTTCCCGGTTATTGCAACACGCATAAATGGCACGATTTATTGCTACGTTAATGCCTGCCCTCACCAATATTTACCTTTAAACTATCGGTCGGACAGTATCATTTCATCAGATGGCCACCGTTTTCTATGCAGTGCGCATGGGGCGGCGTTTGACATTAAAACGGGAGACTGCTTAACAGGCGACTGTGACAAACTTGACGCCATACCTGTCGTTGAAGACTTAGCAGGCAACTTATGCATAAAGCATAGAGAGCCTTAACAGTATCACTTCATAAGTTCTAACTTATTTTTATCTCTAGTTAAAAACCTGACAACCATGGCCAGATCGAATAAATAACCCACAATTATTCAGCCACATCATAAGCGAACTCAACGAGTTCGCTTATGAGCAATACAGCTCCTCAGAAACGCTATACTCACCAAAAGCCTATTACTGCCTAGATCAAGACTCCCTCATTCCGATACGTTTTGCCAATATCTCTTTCTCTAAGCGAGGCAGCATTGACTGAATACGAGTTAGCACATTAAAAACACGTAGTTTAGGCGTCAGGATCAACCACATCGTCAGCGCTCAGGCCTTCATCGTCACCTGCAACAACCTGCAATTGTTCGAGAAAGAATGCGCGGGCGGCCTCTCCATCAACATCTTTCGCAGCTGCCACTTCAAACCAGTCGCTGGGAAGGTTGGCCGCCAATTGCATGAAGTTTTCGACCTCTTCAGAAGGCAACTCGATAAAGGTGTTGCCCTCCTCCTTGGCAAACTCAACGCCACGCACATCGACGGTATCCATCATGAAACCAAACAGGCGGGACAACTTTTCGCCTGAGACATCCATAATGGCGTTACGGTCTTGCTCGGAAAGCGACTGCCAGGTATCGGGATTGATGACCAGGGAAAAGCTGCCACGATAGAAGCCACCCGGCATTTGTACCGTGTAGGGCAATACCTCGGCTAATCGAAAGCTCTTAAGTCCCTCAAGGGTTAGCATTGCACCGTCGATCACCCTTGCGTGGCTGCTTCGTATGTCCCACCTGGCGGTAGGGCGACACCGGTGAGGCTTAGCGCGCTGGAAATATCTGCCATCACGCCGCCCCCTATACGCGCACGCCTACCTTGCAAGTCGTCAAGGCTCTCGATCGGTTCAGCGAGAAAGAGCGCCCCAGGGCCATGCACGCCCAACCCTAGTACCTCTACACCACGATGCTCACTGGCATCGCTTAGGTATTCTTGGTGAGTACGCCAGTAAGCCACAGAGGCGTTTTCCGATGAAAAGTCTTCAAAGGTGGGGAATTCCGGTAGCTTGGTCAGCTCAAAGCGCCCTGGCATTAAGCCGTGGAAGAGCCAGGTGACATCGGCGACGCCGTCTGCCACCAACTCCATTTGCGCGTTAGGCGGCCCAAGGTCGTGGGTCACATTGACACTGACGCGACCGTCCGTCGCCTCTTCAACCCATTTCCCCCAAGTGGGCCAGACGATGGTATTAACGCCGTGGTTAGGGCCCGCCCAGGTACTCACCTGAAGCACGGTATCGGCCGCTGTCGCGCCTTGAAAAGAGCTCAAGAGCATCAGGGCTGAAAAGGTGGTCAACGTCGCCATTTTTTTCATTGTGATTATCCTTTTTGATGGTTCATGTACCCGATGGTGCCAGTGTAAAACAGAGGTTCTTTTAAGGGTGTTAACGTTTAGAGCGCCAGAGTCAGACGCTTGCCCGCTGCCCGCGAGCAGCAGGCCATCATGCGATCATTGGCGTCACGCTCAGTTCGGCTGAGCACTAGGTCTCGGTGATCGATATGCCCCTCGGTCACCGCCACTTCGCAGGTACCACACAGGCCTTCGCAGCAGTCGCTCGGCACATCCACCCCGCCGCGGTTAGCGCCTCAAGCAGGGTCTGGTGGTTACCGACCTGCAGCGTCAGGTCGGAGTCCGCCAGTACTACTTCGAAGGCGTGCTCGCTCTCAGGATCGAGGATGTTGGAGCGAGCGGTGAAGTGCTCAACGTGCAAGGTACCCTCGGGCCACTTCTCCGCCAGCGACCCAAGCGCCTCCAGCAGGCGCTCAGGGCCGCAGGCGTAAACCTGTTCACCTTCGGCTAGGCTGCTAAGTGCACTCGGTAGATCAAGGCGACACCCTTCATCACCGGCATGGAGGGTTAGCGCGGCGCTATGGTCACGTTCAACTCTCTCTAAAAAGGCCATGGTTCGCCGCCCAGCGCCGCAGTAGTGGAGTACATAGGGCTTGCCGAGAGCCTTGAGTCGATCCGCCATGGCAATAATCGGCGTGATGCCAATACCACCGGCAATCAGGGTATAGCGCGTTGCCGTCTCGTCCAGGTGGAAATGGTTCTTGGGACCAGCAATATGCAGTACATCCCCCGGCTTGACCGTGTCGTGGAAGTGCACCGAGCCGCCGCGCCCCTCGGGCTCACGCAGGATGGCGATGGAAAGACGGTTACGGTCATCGCGTGTCCCGCACAGTGAGTAGTAGCGGCGCCACTCTCCCGATACCAGCTCTATATGCGAACCGGGGGTCCAGTCGGGTAACTCACGCCCATGGGGATCCACCAAACCAACACGGATCACCGACTCAGCTTCACGCTTCACCTCGGCGACCACGACCCGACGCACGATATCCTCCTTGATAGGTGCACCAATATGGAAAAGCGTAGGGTTCTCCAACACAGCGTGGTGTCGCCGTTCAGGATTCTGCGCAGGCTCCCACTCCACCCATAGCGACGTGGGCCCACGAAAAGAGGTGTTGGGCAGATACTCAAACGATTGGTCCTCGACCAGATCTATATGGGGTAACCGACGGACAAATTCATCAAGGATGATGCGCATTTCCATGCGGGCGATATTCTTCCCCATGCACTGGTGCGCACCGTAGCCGAAAGTGAAGTGCTCCGCTGCGTTATGACGGTAGATATCGAACTCGTCAGGATTTTCAAAGTGTCTCGGATCGCGGTTGGCCGACGCCTGCACGATTAACAGCTTCCCCCCCTTCGGAATCTTCTTGCCCCCTACCAGGGTGTCTTCGGTAGCGATACGTCGCCAGGCCACGACCGAACCGGCGGCGCGCAGGCACTCCTCGATGGCGCTGGGGATCAAAGCAGGGTTCTCGCAGATGTCGTTCCATGACTCCCGGTTCGATAGCAGAGTACGAAAGGCATTGGTGGTGGCGAATGCGGTGGTCTCATGGGCAGCCACAAGAATGGCCATCATCATCGAGCGCAAATAGCTCTCCGGCACAATGTCAGGATGCCGGTTGTGCATGCGGATTGAGTCGTACATCCATCCCTCGCCGCTGGGGTCGGCACACATGCGGTCGAGGATAGTTTGTGCGGTTTTCCAGAATTGACCCACATCCTCGGCAATCTGCAGTTGCTGCTCCGGGGATGGGCGGCCCCAGGTATTCAGCGTGTGGGCAACCGAGAACTTGCGAAGTTCCTTGGCATCCTCATTGGGAACACCCAGGAAGCGCAGTGCGACGGTCATGGGAATTTCCCGAAACATCTCGCCCACCAGATCCGCACGCCCCTTGTCGATGAAGCAATCCATATAGTCACGCACCAACTCACGTACCCACGCTTCGTGCTTCTCAAGGTTCTCGGGCAGGAAGGCATCCATCAGGAGGCGGCGGCGTTCCATGTGATCCGGTTCATCCTCGTTGACCATGGTACGACGCATTGCGAAACCGTAGCCCTCGAGAATTTTCGTCGCCTCGGGCGGTGCGGGGGTTAGTTTCTCCAACGCGATAGAGGGCGAGAAGGTGACGTTGTCACGGAAAACCGCCTTCACATCTTCATAGCGGCTCACGACCCAGTAGTCGAGTTTGGGACTGTAGAACACCGGCTCCTGTTCGCGGAACCAACGCAGCGCCTCAGCGGGGTCAAGCTGATAAGGCGCATCGAAGGGATCGAATTCGGCCGCTTCAGGGGAGACAGGGCAACCGGTAGGCGATAATGCCACGGACGCCTGTGATGGTTGAAAAGGGCACTCGCCTGATGCACTACCAGAACGGTGAGACACTGATGCCATGAAGGGCTCCGTAAAATTAAGTGGCTCGTATTTATTTTACTTTTATCGAACACTTAGTTTCTTTTAATGCACAATGAAGGTAGGCAGTTTCTGTCGGCGAGTCAACTCCTCAGCGTAGCTGCGTTAGTCTGTATCGCTTGGCTAACTATTGAGTCCTGTTATCGCGCCCACTTACCGAACCCTAATACCGAGGTGCCTTTCTATGGCTAACAACACGTTGCAAACGCTTGATCGCGGACTCAAGGCACTGGAAATTGTCTCCGAGCATAGCGATGGCATTTCCATTGCCGATCTAGCTGAACGCCTCGATATTCATCGAGCCATTGCCTACCGCATCGTGACCACTCTGGCCAGCCATGGGCTGATTACGCGCACCCCCGAAGGCCCCATTCGCCTGGGTGCTGGTACGGCACTGCTTGCGTCTCGCTTTGAACCTCATCTACGCGCTATTGCCCAGCCACTCTTGCAAGCACTAGCCAGAGCCACCCGCGCCACCGCTTTCATCTCTGTCGCTCAGGGGGAGGAATGCGTTGTGTTAATGGTGGCAGAGTCAGGAGAAATGCCTCTGCAAATCGGCTACCGAGTGGGTAGCCGCCATCCGTTGACGTTGGGCGCTGCCGGTATTGCCATCCTTGCCGAACGGCCCTCTCACCCGGAAGAAGGTGAGGCGATAAAGCAGGCACGACTCGACGGCTACAGCCTGACTCATGGGCAGCTACAACGCGGGGCAGTAGGCGTGGCCAGCGCTATCTCGTCCACATCGTTTCGCCCTACCATTGAGGCCTGTGTGGGCGTGGTGGCCATGGAGGATCTAGATAAAGAGACCGCTATCACGGAAGTAAAAGCAGCTGCCCAGCGAATTGCCGAACTGATCGCTCGATAACCTGGATTAATAAGACCTTTGAGGTGCCCTCTCAGGACTCCAGCTGATTCTAAATGGCCATTACCAGGCAAACGAATACCTTCGTGAAACAAGCGTAGCCAGCAAGCTTAACGTCAGTACTCCTACCGATCGGCTTCGCCGCGCTAGGGCTACAATTCCTCATTGACGCTTTCCGTGCCGCTCAGCGTCTTCGTCGTAACAACCATGAGAGGGCAACCTCTTATGGCTAATTTAGTCATAAGTTGATTCACGGCCGCTTGATAATCGGTAAGGTGACACCTGGTAGAGTCCTACAGACGATATTATGTCGGCTGGCGTGCGGGTGCTGCCTCTGGAGAGAAGATTATTGGTCAAGGCGATTGCGCTCCAGGGCGTTACGATAGACCGCCAATAAACGATAGAAACCATGCACGAACTTGCCATAGGGCATGGTGATGAAAAGTGCCATAACCACGCCTAAATGCACCACCAGCATAACCCCCATGGCTGAGGTCTCACGTAGCAGCATTAGGGACAGGCCTGTTAAGCCGGTCAGCCACAGCAGCACTATGAAAGCCACATCCATTCCCATCTGGCGCACATCAGCAGTGTCCTGATCACGCACCAGCTTGAGGTACAAAAGCCCCGCCGGACCTATCAAAAGGCCGATGCCGCCCAAGGTACCGAACAGTTTGGGAAGACTGATAAAATCGTAGGGCGCCTGCCAGCCAAACACATAGTGATAGATGGTGCCGGTCACGGTCGCTGCGAAGCTAAGCATGAACCCGTAAAAGGTAAAATGGTGGAAGCGCCGCCGCCAGTGCGAATGATAGGCATCTGGGTAAGTGCAGCCAGCCTCTTCCTGACCGTGCAGATGCTGGAGTGAAAAAGTTTCTTTGAGTGCCTGCCGCCAGCTTTCGGCATCGCCAAGCCCAGTGACGCCCTCGCCGCTTTCGCGCCAAAAGCGCACCATCCCCATGATCAACGCTAACAGCACAAACAACGACACCGAGCCAAAGGTCACCGCCATGGTGTTATGTGGCAATAGCGCGTAGAAGTCGCCACTATGCTGTGTGGTGACCAGTGCCGACAGATCACCATTTAGCGCAATGGCAATCAACAGGATGAGCGTCAACCCTACCGCCAGTGCCAAGGCGGCAAGCAAGCCACTGCGGTCAAACAGACGGGCCAACGGCTGTGGCCAAGCATACTGTCGATAAGACTCGACACGAAGCTTGGCCATTGACTGCGGTACGTTAACGGCAAACTCATGGGGCGGAGCGTACTGGCAAGCGTAGTAGCACTCACCGCAGTTGTGACATAGGTTGGCCAGATACTTAAGATCCTCGGGAGTGAACGTACGACGCCGCTCCATGGCCGGAAATACCGGGCAGAACCCTTCACAATACCGGCAGGCATTGCAGATCGTCATGTTGTTGCGGGTTTCTTCGATTAGTGCGTCAATCTTTTGCATAATTGCCTGCCTCTGTGCCTGCGATGCGACCAAATACGGTGCCGATGGTCATACCAAAGCCAGCAACATAGCCCTGGCCTAAAATATTACCGGCCATGATCTCACCGGCTAGGAAAACATTGTCCGCCAACTCGCCGTTAGCCATGTACATACGCGCTTTTTCATCGACTTTAGCGCCTAAGTAGGTGAAGGTAATGCCAGTACGAAGTGGGTAGCCGTAGAATGGAGGCTCGTCGATACGCTGCGCCCAATGGGTCTTTTCGGGCGTAACACCCTGTGTATGGCAATCGTCGAGCACACTGTGATCGAAGTTGCCAGGCTGTACGCCAGCATTGAATTCATCGACAGTTTTGAGTACGGCGTCAACCGGCAGATCGAGCTTAAGCGCCAACTCCTCAAGCGTATCGGCCTGCTCAGGGGGAAAAACTGAGGGCATAAAGCGCCCCTGCGCCTTGGAGTCGGTAATCGAATAGCCCACCTGCCCCGGCTGTTTGGCAATCAGCCGTCCCCAGATGGCATAACGCTTGGGCCAGAAGTCTTCGCCTTCGTCATAGAAGCGCTTGCCATCGCGGTTAACCACAATCCCCAGGGATACACAGTCGACACGGGTGACGATACCGCCATCGTACTTGGGCGCGCGTGCATCGATAGCTACCGCGTGACCTTGCGTTGGATCCCCAATCACCATGGCGCTGTTATCAATCAGGCTGCGCAGCATCTTACCCTGGTTGAAGCGAGTACCACGGATCAGGAAGTTACGGGAGACCTCTCCCCATGCTTCCTCCAACCACGCTTGGTTGGACTCGAAGCCGCCAGAGGCAATCACCACTGACTTAGCACTCACCTTGCGTGGTGAGCCATTGTAAGTCACCAACGCATGGTCAAAGCGGTTGTCATCAAAGACCAACTGTTCGGCTTCAGCCTCGTAGAGAATTGTCACCCCAAGTCGCTCAGCTGCCTGGTAGTAGGTATTGACGAGCGCTTTGCCGCCCCCCAGGAAAAAGGCGTTGGTTCGCCCCAGGTGCAGAGTGCCACCCAGCGATGGTTGAAAACGCACCCCGTAGCTTTTCATCCACTCGGTGCAGGTTTCTGAGGCTCGAATCACATGCTTCGCCAACACTTCGTTGGTAATGCCGCCGGTAACACGCCAAACGTCATCGAAGAACTCATCCTCAAGGTAGGCGTCACTAAGCACATCAGTAGGCTCACGATGCATGCAACGCAAATTACGGGTGTGAATACTATTACCACCACGCCATTGACGCGGAGCACTCTCCAGTAACAGCACGCTGGCGCCCTGCTCACGCGCCGATAAAGCGGCACACAACGCAGCATTACCTCCACCAATCACCAGCACGTCATGGCCAGTCAGATCGGCCTCACTGAGCCGCTCTCCAGTCGATGACAACATTGGAACTCCCTCATGATTACTGACAAGAAGAGATGGTGACGGTAAAAGCGCACACCAAATTCTAATACATACAAATGTATCCAACAGTGTTCAAAATGACAAGTGTTGTTCATTGTCATATCATTACCATTCGTCAAAATCGCAATTTAAGGCTTGTAGCTATGACTGAATCCACACCACGCAAGCACGCCACCCAGGCAGCCAATCAGCGCGGCGAACCGCGCAGTGAGCAGGCCTACAGCTACATCATCGAAGCTATTAAGGAAGGCACCCTGCCACCAGGGACAAGGATTCGTGAAGTCGACTTATCTGAGCGCATAGGCTTAAGTCGTACACCCGTACGCGAAGCTCTTAATCGTTTACAGCTTGAAGGGTTGGTAGCTAATGATCCGATCCGTGGCACCATCATCACTGAACTCGACCACAGCATGATTAGCGAGCTATATGCTATGCGCGAGATGTTAGAGGGGACTGCTGCGGGCTTTGCCGCACAACACGCTTCAGAGGTTGAAATCGCTTTCCTACGCGAAATTAGCGATCGCGATGCACGGTTAAAGGAGACCCAAGATCTAGTTAAGAATAATAAGCTATTTCATAGCACTCTCTACCGCTGTGCACACAACCGCTACCTGCTTAAAATGCTGCACTCACTGCATGAATCAATGATGTTGCTTGGGCGTAGCACCCTAGCTAAACCAAACCGTGCCGAAGCCGCGCGCAGTGAGCATCAGGCAATCATTGACGCGCTCGAAGCACGCGACCCGGAAGCCGCGGAAAAGCTGGCACGCAACCATATCCGTGAGGCCTACAAGATCCGTCTAGAGGCTTTTTTTGAGAGTTATGACGACTAAATCAAGTACGAATCGCAAAAGGATCGCGGGCTTCGTTAGACAAGTCGATCATCAGGTTTTTAATCTCAAGGTACTCATCTAAAGCGTGCATTCCGCGCTCGCGGCCACTACCACTGGCCTTAACCCCGCCGAATGGTGCTTGTGCAGCATTTGTGCGATAGGTATTGACCCATACCCCACCAACCTGAAGTTGTCTGGCAACGCGATGCGCTCTTGCCAAATTTTGCGTCCATAGCCCGGCGACTAACCCGTAAGCGGTGCCGTTGGCGATGGCGATGGCCTGCTCCTCCGTATCAAAGGGAATAATCGCTAACACTGGCCCAAACACTTCTTCTTGAGCCAGTTCGGAGTCCAGCGCCACATCAGAGAATACCGTCGGCTCGACGAAATAGCCGCGACCATATACGTCGCCCTGCGGCACCCTACCGCCCGCCGCCAACTTAGCACCCTGAGTGCGGGCACGTTCGATGAAGTCAAGTACTCGTTGATGCTGCCCCTGGGTCGCCATCGGGCCCATCTCAGTGTTCTCATCGCGAGGGTCACCAATACGAATCGCCCGGGCGCGTTCACAAACCTGCGCCACCACCTGATCGTAGATGTCCCGCTGCACCAGCAGTCGCGAGCCAGCAATACAGGTCTGACCGGCGGCGGCAAAGATCCCCGCCACGGCTCCGGTCACAGCCTGCTCAAGATCAGCATCGGCAAATACAATGTTGGCCGACTTACCTCCCAGTTCAAGGGTCACCGGTGTTAGATGTTCGGCGGCGGCCCGAGAAATCGCCTTGCCTGTAGCGGTACCGCCGGTGAAACTGATCAGGTCGACATCAGGGTGCCCGGTGAGTGCCGCACCGACGCTACCGTCACCGGTCACCACGTTAATCACGCCAGGAGGAAAGCCAGCTCTTTCGCACAGCTCAGCGAAAGCCAGGGTGGTCACGCTCGCCATCTCTGAGGGCTTAATTACAACGGTGCAACCCGCCGCCAAGGCCGGTGCAAGCTTGTTGGCGAGGATCGCTATCGGCGAGTTCCAAGAGGTGATTAAGGCTGCCACGCCGCGCGGCTCGCGAGTAGTGAAATCAACCAGCTCAGGGCGGTCAAGCGGAATGCTTTCGCCTTGGAGCTTGTCCGCCCAGCCAGCAAAGTAGCGGTAGTTGCGAGCCGCAAAACGCATCTGCACCCGTGTCTCGCGGATTACCTTGCCGTTGTCGGTGGTCTCAAGTTGGGCCATGCGCTCGGTGTCGGATTCGAGCAGATTAGCCAATTCGTGCATTAGCGCAGCACGTTGTATGCCATTTGTAGACCGCCATTCGGTTTCAAAGGCATGTCGTGCAGCTTGCACCGCGGCGTCAACATCAGAAGCAGTTGCCTGAGGGATCAATGCCCATGCCTGCTGGTTAAGCGGATTGATCGATTCCAGCACTTTTCCATCTGCCGCATCACACCATTGATCTCCAATACGAAGTTGATAGCGCTTCATCTCACCCATTACATCATTCCTTCAATTTAGTCATATGTATTAGTTTAACGTTGCAGCATTTCTGGAGAATGGCTTCACGAACGCTAGAACAAACAGCAGTACAACCGCTCCCGCGAACAGGGCGTAAAGGGAAGGGATAATGGCCATCGCCGCTGATACAATGCACAGCAGTGCGCCTATTTTCCTCTTCATGTCTTTTTCAAAAATATCAGAGAGCACGATCGACGCTGATACCACTAGCACTGCGCCAGACAGCACCGCTTCCAATATCTGGGACACATCTCCGTTAAAGAGAACGCCTGGGTAGGTAATAAACAGAAACGGAATCACGTAGGTGACGGCTGCCAGACGTACCGCCTGCAGCGCAGTTCTTTCCCAGCGCGTATCGGCAATCGAGGAAGCAACAAATACGGCAACACACAAAGGAGGTGTAATCACCGAAATGGTCGCGAAGTAGAAGACAAACATATGCGCGGCAATCGGCTCCACACCTGCTGACACTAGTGCGGGTGCCATGACCGCCGCTACCAGTACGTAGGCTGCGGTTGTCGGAATGCCCATGCCCAATAACAGACAGGCCAGCGCCACAATAAAGGCGACACCAAACAGGTAACCACCGCCCAGACCAACTGCCAAGGACGATATTGTCACGCCCACTCCGGTCATATTTATCATCGCGACAACAATCTGAGCGCTTACCAGCATCGTGATGATGATCAATATTCCGTAACCAGCATCCACGCACGAGTCAACAAAAGTGTTCAGTACCGGCTTGATGCCTTCGCCGCGGACGATTACGGCCACCGTATAAGTAATCAGCATTCCCACGATAGACAAGGAGGCCGAGAAAGCGACCGAACGACCGCTTAACACCATCAACACCAACACCCCAAGGCCAACAAACAGCGGCGCTGACTTGGAAAGCTTGATGGCATCCCTAATCTTGGGCACATCGTTCTCTTCCGTCAGCCCGCCGATCCCCTTTCTCAAGGCGATTAAGTGAATGGTCATAAACACGCTGGAATAAAACATCAACGCAGGGATCAAAGCAGCCAACGCCACCGACAGATAACTGATGCCTAATGTCTCGGCCATTATAAATGCCGCCGCACCAAGAATCGGTGGTGTCAGTTGCCCACCAGTGGAAGCCACCGCTTCTACAGCACCAGCAATCGGAGCGGGATAGCCCATCCTTTTCATTAGGGGAATGGTCATTGCGCCAGTGGTGGCCACATTGGCTACCGCACTACCATTTACCGAACCGAATGCTGCCGAGGCGACAGTTGCCATCTTGGCTGCCCCACCAACCCGGTTGGCCGCAAAGATCATGGCAAGATCCATAAAGACCTTACTGCCGCCAGTACGGATGAGAACAGCGCCAAACAGCACAAATGAGGCAATAACCGTTGCGCCAATACCCGTCAGCATGCCCCACAACCCCAGATCCGACAGGAAAAGGGTTTCGACAACCAACTCAACGCCATACCCACGATGTCCAAAATCACCTGACAATCTATCGCCAAAGAAGACATAAGCCAGAGACAACAACACCATCAATGGAAACGCGATCCCAACGGAGCGGCGGCAAATTTCCAGTACCGTGATCACCAGAAGTACACATAAGGTGATATCCACCACCCCAGCGATAGGCAGCTGCGTGAGGATTCGGTTTTGATTCCAGGCCACATAAAGACACGCGGCAATGGCAAAAACGCACAGCAAGCCATCAATGGCTCGCCCCAGGAAAAGAAAACGTCCCTTTATACTTGGCGGATACACCATGAATGCCAATAAAATCACACTTGCCAGCATCACTGAACGCTGCACAAGAGAATCAAAAGCACCAGCGATCCCCGTATAAAGGATCATCATGCCAAGTGAGAATGCAACCAGCTTTTTTATCACCTCAGGAAGCCTGGATGATGTACTTTCTATAGGCTGTGATTCCGATTCAACAGCTTCTAACATAAGTCTCACCATGAAGATAACTTCACGCCAGAAGGAAATAGAGCTAACACTCAAGTCAGCTCCATTTCATAAAAACGACCACTCTTTATTTCACAACTTAGGGTTTAAGATGTTCAGGGACTTCATATCCCTGCTCTTCAAAATAGCGAATAGCGCCGGGATGAAGAGGCGTCGTTGCAAGCTCAATTGTCATCTCTGGGATATCTGCATCTTTTAAAACTGAGAAAGCGGCCGCCTGAGCATCCTGATGCTCGACGATAGCTTTAACGATGTTGTAGGCAACCTCTTCATCCAAGTCAGCTCTTGAACTTACCGTGTTGCCATACGCCCAGGTGGTATATGCCGGATAGCCATCACCAGCCTCATTCTCTTCAATATTCATGATGCCCAAGCTAGGTAGTTCCTGGCGAATGGCATCTGCCTGCTCATCGCTCAAGCCAAGAATATTAACTGGGGTCATAGTGGCGATATCGATACTGGAGGCATCCAGCATTCGGCCATTACCGCTCTTCACATAACCTTTGACACGGTTATCCTTGATCTGGTTAACCATGTCGGTTGTGGAACCACGCACATAGTCAGGCGTTACACCGATCACATCGAACACCGCTTCGGCAGTCGCTTCCGTGCCCGATCCAACAATACCCGGGTTGAATTTGACACCTTCCAGATCACTGATAGTGTTCAGGCCAGCATCCGCTCTCACTACGACATTCTGAGCCGAAGGGCCATACACCCATAGCACATTAGTGGGGACTTCATTACCCTCGAACGCCCCCTCGCCGTGATAGGCATCATAGGCAACATTGGTGGTCACTAACCCCATATCGGCCTGATTACGTTTGATCCTTCTCAAGTTATCAATGGTTGCCCCCGTCTCCATGACGGAAGAGCGCACACCATCGACATTCTCGTTAATGATCTGCGAAACGGCGACGAAATAACCATAATGTGATGACGAAGAGGATGTAGAACCAATCGTCAATCGAGTATCGGCATGGGCAACGCCTGCTGCACATAAGGAAATTACCACCGCCAGCACGGATGCTTGCTTCGTATAAGCCATAGTCACCTCTCGTAATTGTTATATATTTAACTTTCCGTTAAAGACTAAACTCAGTCATTACGCATACTATTAACGATGACCGGAAAGTACTGCTCTCCGTATCCTTTCTTTATAGCTTTCTGAAATAGGGACTTCGTATTTTCTGCCATTCCCAACGTCAAGCCGTAATTCTCTGCCAGTTCCAGCGCATAGCTGAGGTCTTTTAATGCATATGAGGTAGGGAATTTTTTTTCTGGGAAATCATTTTCGAGCATGAATTTCATGCAGTGGTTGCGCAGGGCAAAGCTATCTGCGGACCCTAACGACATAGCTTCAAAAATCTTTTTAGGGTCGGCGCCACTTTTCTCACAAATCACCAATGCCTCGGAAAGGCTGGCCACCGTATCGAAGAGCACCATATTATTCAGAATCTTGGCCAGTTGGCCGGCCCCAACATCCCCACAATGGATGATGTCTGATGCAATGTTCTGCAGCAGCTCTTGAATATTTCCGTAAATGGTTTCGGAGCAACCCACCATGACGCACAAGTTGCCATCAATCGCAGCCTGCCGAGTGCGCGCGACAGGCGCATCGGCAAACTTCACCTTGTAGGCCTGCAGCTCACGCTCTAACCACTTGGCATCCTCTACGGAGGTTGTGCTCAGGTCGACGACTGTAGCGCCTTGCTTGAGTTCACTGGCAATGCCGTCCTCTCCTAGCATCAAGCTTTTTACATGCTGGCCACTTGGCAAAGACAGGAAGAGGACATCACTCTCGCGCGCCACTTGCAGAGCGTCCTCGCCCTTCTGCACACCCTCAGCAACCAGTCTCTCCAGCGGCTCAGAGGCAAGGTCATAGGCCAACACCTTCTTACCAGACCCTTTGGCCAGGTTTTTACACATGGGCTCACCCATTGCCCCCAGGCCAATAAAACCAATAGTACTAATCAAACCAACACCTCCAATAAGAATACTTTTGAATACCGTTGGATACTATAATACACACACTAGCTCATAGAGCTGCAATTATCACGACATACTTTGGTCGCAATGTATGATGAAAACCGATAGCGAACCGCTGCACAAATTGTGGGGGAACTATCTGAGCGCCATAACAGCACCAGAACAAAAAGTTATCCCTCGGGCGCAATTTACTGGCCGAGTGTATGTTCTGGTGGCAATGACAATGAGAAGTGAGCCGCCAAGGTGTGCGGCACTTTTTTGAGCACTAATAGCCCTGTAGGGATCAAGGGTTGGCTGTCCTTCAATAATAATTGTTATATATTTAAATATTTCTTTAACGCAGCTCTCAGGAGAACCAAAAACAGCATGGCTAATTATTAATCTCTTTTATATCCTCCTAAATCCATTCAGTTAAATACCTTCCAAGCGCATATCTCTCTGATTAAGTTATTGGTGATGTAAACGCAAACCAGAGCGCGGCCAAGGAACAGCTAACAGCTGACCATAACCTGATAGCGTGATGTAAGCAGTCTGCAAGTTCGATCCACCAAAGCAGATATTAGTGCAATACCCTTCAGGGGCTTCATGAAACTCCAGCAAATCCCCCTGCGGAGAAAAAACACTGATCCCCCCATCCACCAGGGTGGCGACACAAATGTTACCACTCTCTTCCAAAGCCATAGAATCAAGGCGCTGATAGCCCGGCAGGCCGTGAACCAACTTGCCGCCATTGGGAGATGGCCAAGGCTCCTGACCCAGCTCACCGGGCGCGGTGATCGGATAACGCCAAAGCCGACTGGTTTCGGTTTCAGAGACGTACAACATACGCCCATCTGGCGACAGGCCAACCCCATTGGGCGTCAGCAGATGCTTTGCCGCGCGGCGAATCGAGCTACCGTCGCATCGGGCATAGTAGAGGTAACCCAGCATAATGCGGTCATCAAATTTCTTGCCAAAGTCGGTAAACCAGAAACCACCCTGATCGTCAAAAACGATATCGTTAGGGCCATGCAGCGGAACGCCCTGGCAGTGGGTGTAAAGCGTCTCAACAGAGCCGGTGACAAGGTTGACTCTTTGAATCGAACCGCCGTCATAATCGGATGCAGCGCCGGTAGGTCGGCTGTAGCCATCGTCAGTACGCCAACTGAATCCACCATTGTTGCAGATATAACAGTGCCCATCCGGCCCGAGAGCCGCCCCATTTGGCCCCCCACCCACCTCCGCCACGGTCTGTAGCTCGCCGTCAGGTAGGACACGCGTCAAGCGGCCTCTTTGAATCTCCACGACTAATATGCTGCCATCTTCCATGGCAATCGGCCCTTCAGGAAACGCCAGTCCACTGGCTAGCACCTTGCCCTGCAATTTTGTTCTGCTCATGTCATCTCTCCTGTGAACTGCCTGCTTTTCCCGCAGCCCTGCACACCCGCCTAAAACTGCCGGGCCATTTGCTGAGCCCGGCGACACCACTTACTGCATACCTTCAATTACCTCTTGAGTTGGCAGGCCGCGCGCTTTCAAGGGTTCTGCCCAGCGGTCATAGACGCCTTCAAGGTTGGCGTGTGCTTGTTCAAGATCGCTATCAGATAGGGGCACTTGGGCAATACCGTACTCCTCCTCAAGTGTCTGGATGATTTCCGGTTCAGAGTTATCCACGTAATCACAGTAGGTTTGCATAGCGTACCTTCCTGCCTCTACCAGAATATCCTGTTGCTGCTGTGACAGTCGCTCCCACACTCGGTCACTAATCGAGTAGGTGAGACCAAAGCTAGCGACGGAGAAGTTCGGAATTAATTGATCCAGTGCTGGTGCAAGGCCATAGTCCAGGATGCCTCGAAGCGGGTAATACACACCATCCAGCGTACCGCGAGAGAGTGATGTTAGTACGTCTGAAGCCTGCATTGTGACAGGGCTTGAACCCAGAGCATCAGCGGTGAGTGTCATAGGTCCACCGGCAGTACGCATTCGCAGACCATTCAAGTCATCGAGCGACGAAATATCGCTGTTGTTGGTCAGTATTCGATAGCGCCCCATATTGCCCACCCAAAGAGGGCGGATGTGATGCCGCTTGAACTCCGCTTCATAAATAGCCCCACCTGGCTGGGCCATCTCATAGAAGCTATCCGCCGCGCTACAGGAGTTTTTTACGATTTCCGGTAGCTCAACAACGCCAGACAAAGGGAGCTTTTCCGGTATATAAGCCGGAGATACGTTGGCAATATCCGCCACACCTGTCTGCAACAAGGTCAGAGATTCAGAACCACGCCCAAGTTGTTCTGCCGGATAAAAGTCGAACTGTATCTGTCCGTCGGAGAGCTCCGCCACCTTTTCCATAAACGGGTTGGCCCCATACTCTATGGCAAAAGAAGTGGTGGGCAGCCATTCGGCAAACTTCAATGTCACTGGTTCAACCTCTGCCGCGGAGACTGAACCGCATGCCAAAACACCCGTCAACAGCAGTGGAAGGTGCTTTTTATAGTTATTCATGATGGTACTCCCTTTTTTATCGCTCTTCAGTTTTTGTGCCAGTCATTAATCAATACAGCGGGATAAACAAAATCTTCCAATAATGCATGGTGCATTGATGATAGGTATAACGTTTTTACAACAAGCTTAAACCTTAACCCACCTTTATATAGATGAACCCTATCTATCGTTGACCCAAACTCCTACAAATTGGCGAAGACTAGTTACCAACATTACGCGTCAGTACATAGCCGTTGATGGAAGCCACAGCACAATCTGTGGAAATGCTATTAACAAAGCGATCAAACCAAGCAGCATGACGATGTAGGGTATGACGCCTGAAAAAAGCTCCTCGACAGGCACATTGGCCACTTTCGCCACCACAAAGACGTTCATGCCGACCGGTGGCGTGACAATACCTATCTCAGCCAACAAAATGACGATCACACCGAACCAGATCGGGTCGAATCCGAGCGAAACAACAACCGGAAGAACCACAGGAATAGTGAGAATCAAAATGGAGATCAGGTCTAGAAACAACCCCAGAACCAGATAGAGGATCACCAAAAAGAACAAGATAAGGTATGGCGAAACATCCAGCAGCCCCACATAGTTGACTAAGTTTCGGGTGATGCCGGTCATGGTTATGAAGTAACCGAAAACATGTGCACAAACAACAATAAGGCCGATCATGGCAGAAATGCAGCACGTATTTATAACGGCATTTTTGAATGCTTCAGCATTGAGATTGCCTGATTTAAAAGCAAGCAAAAGTGCGCCTAGTGCACCCAAAGCCGAGGACTCAACGGGTGTGGCAATGCCAGTGTAGATTAATCCCGTAACAACACTGAACAGCATCAGAAAGGGGGTAGCTACCTTCAATGCTGTCAGCTTTTCGCGGAAGCTATAGGTCTTATTATTAGAGGCTACTGGATTTCGGATGATCAGAATCTTGATGGTAATGGCGATAGTGAGCGTCACCAATATGCCAGGCACTATGCCAGCAATCAGAAGGTCACTGATGCTAACCCCGCTGAGCAGCCCATAGAAAATCAGTGCGACACTGGGAGGAATCAGCATGGCAATAGTGCCCGAAATAGCGGCAATACTGCCAGCCATTTTCGGAGAATACCCCTCAGCCTGCATGGCGGGCGTGCTGATTTTCCCCAGCGTGGCTGCAGCCGCTGTACTGGAGCCAGAAATTGCACCAAAAGCAGCACCTGTGACAACAGCAGCAATCCCCACGCCACCCTGTATCTTGTCTGTCCACTTGGCAATGGCGCTAAACAGGGAGCTGGTGATACCGCTGACCCCCATAAATTCCGACATGAGGATAAACATCGGAATGGTGAGCAGCTCGTAGGTCGTCAGAGCAGAGCCTGGCGAAGCCGATAGGATCCCCAGCAGGACATCTATCCCATTGGTTAGAAAAATGCCCAAAGCACCGGATATCGCAAGACTGATTGCAACCGGAATGCCTATTATCAAAAGAAAAAACAGAAAGAGAAAAGATAAAGCAATGACCATCACAGCTCGCCCCCTTTAGAAACATAGTTATTTATTGTTGTTATTAACAACCTGAACGAGAAAACAAAGGAGCCGATAGCGATAATAAATTCAGACGGCCAAACAACCCAGCTCACAACGCCATAAACGATCTCGTTCTCTTGCCAGGCACTGTATGCCCTTAAAGAATAGGTATAAGCAATATAGCTAAACATCAATGTGGCGATGAGGCCGAAGACCAAAAGGCAAAAGCTGGTAAATTTTAAAGGCAGCTTGCTTTTGAAATAATCAACCTTCAGGTGGCTTCCCGTTCTCAACGCATAAGAGAACGCCAGAAAATAAGACCCTGGAAGAAGGTACATGGTGATTAGGTTAAAAAACCAATTAAGCGGCGAGTTGAAGATATAACGCATTACGACATCGACAAACGTAATTGCCATGGCGCAAATAATCATAGATCCGGCAACAAAAACAAGAGCGTTTTCCAGGCATCTACAAACCTTATCCAACGCTCTTATCAGGCCGGGTTGTTCAATATGACCTGTCATGGTTCTGTGTTCCTGTAATGTCGCCATGATAAACCTCAGTGCGCCAATGTTAATAACGAGCCCTGTTTATGCGTTGCTAGCAGCCCGCTCAGCAAGTATGCGCTCAGCCTGCCGGGTACGCGCTACGAGCGCATCGGCAAACTTCACCTCATAAGTATGTAGTTCACACTCCAACTGCCTGGCACCCTCGACAGAAGTACCCATCAAATCATCACTCCCCAACAAGAATACCTTTGAATACTATTGGATACTATAGTACAGACCCTAGCTCATAGCGCTTCAATTATCACGACATACTTTGGTCGCAATGTATGTTCTGGTGACAATGGCAACGCACTGCTACAAGAGCATGGAGCGCTTCTGGTCTGCATCAGCATGACCACCAGTGTGACGGCGCTGGGGTAACCCCAACGACCTCGCCGGGCGCTAACTTTATAACGGGCGTACTATTCTATTACCGGTAGACGATGGCTATTCGTCACGTTGAGCCCAAATATCGAACACACAGGAGTACATGGTATGGATCTTGGAATCGCGGGACGCTGGGCCGTGGTATGCGCAGCGAGCAAAGGGTTGGGGCGAGGCTGCGCCGAAGCGCTGGCCAAAGAGGGTGTCAATCTAGCCATTAATTCACGCAATGCCGAGGTGCTCGACAAGACCGCCGACGCGTTGCGGGCCCTTAATCCAGCCATCGAGGTTCGCCCTGTGGCTGGGGATATCGGGCGCGAGGAGGTACGCGAGGCGCTGCTGGCCGCCTGCCCGCAGGTCGATATTCTGATCAACAATAATGGCGGGCCGCCGCCGGGTGATTTTCGCGACTGGAGTCGGGAGGAGTGGATACAGGCCGTGGATGCCAACATGATCACGCCTATTGAGCTGATCAAGGCCACGGTAGACCGTATGGCCGCCAACGGCTTTGGACGTGTGGTCAATATTACCTCGGGCGCCGTAAAAGCCCCCATCGACATTCTCGGGTTATCCAACGGCGCGCGCAGTGGGCTAACCGGCTTCGTCGCGGGGCTTGCTCGCCAGCCGCAACTTGCCTCGCACAACGTCACGATCAATAACCTATTACCCGGCTCCTTTGATACCGACCGCCTGCGCGGCAACTTCAAAAATGTCGCCGAGAAGAGTCAGCAAACTATCGAACAGGTACGCGAGCAGCGAGCCCAAGGCGTACCGACCCGACGATTCGGCACCGCCGAGGAGTTTGGCGCCTTCTGCGCCTTTATGTGCAGCGAGCATGCAGGTTATCTAACAGGGCAGAACATCCTGCTCGACGGCGGTGCCTACCCAGGAACCTTCTAATCGATTGAGGCGCGATTAACCGTTAGGCAGCGTAATCTCTACCCTCCCCGAGTTTACCGCTGGGCGAGCGCTGCACAGCAGAATCTCCCCCTCTGGCGCGGATATGCCATCTGGGTAGGTAACCTCCCCCTGCACCAACGTGCAGGCGCACTCGCCACAGCTACCGCTGCGGCACCCATAGGCAGGTTGAAGCCCCGCTTTTTCAGCGGTTTCCAACAGGCTTTCACCCGGCTGCCAGTGGGCCACCGCGCTGGGGTTGGCAAAGCTGACTTCTACCGGTTGTTCGGCGGTGGGGGCTGTATATGTTTGCGCCAGCGCCGAGGGGCCAAACGCTTCTGTGTGTATCTGCGCGGGCATAAGTCCGAGCTCCAGCGCCTCCTGGTGGTAGCGCTCTACAAAGGCGGCGGGGCCGCATAGGTAGAGCTGTACTTCTGATAGCACCTGATCGGTAAACACCTGCCCCAGTGAAACCCGGCCTGCCATCCATCCATTGAGGGCAGTTGTAGTTCTGGTGACATGCCGCTGCAAACGCAGCCCTCGCGCCTCAAGGTCGAGTAGCTCTGCACCGAAAGGGGCTTCGGCCACATCGCGCACGCTCTGCACTAACGTTACCGGGCCACGGCCTGCCCCGGTCAATTCATGTGCCAGGCTCAATATGAGCGTAATACCGATACCGCCACCCAGCAGTACCCAGTGGGCACGCTCTGAGCCGCTAGCCTCTGCCGTGAATGACCCCATTGGCATACTCACAGCTAGTTCAGTACCCACCTGAAGCGCGCTGTGCACGTAGTGCGAGCCCTCACCATCGGCCTTAATACTGATGCGATAGCCGGCCTGCTGGCTGTCACCCGAAAGCGTATAGCTGCGTACCAGCGCCGTGCCATCCAGGCGCGGCACGTGTAACGTAATGAACTGGCCCGCGTTAAAGGGCGTCAGCGCCTTGTCTTGTCGGGCACTCTTCAAATAGAAAGAGCGGATCTCGGGTGTCTCCTGCACCACGGCGGCCACCTGAACACGCTGTTGAGAGGAAGGCGCAAGCACTTGCCAGAGCCCATGGGGCGCCGCCTCAACGGCCACTGCACTGGCATGGCTACGCCAGCGCAAGGCCCTTGGTCGCCAAACGATATGCCGTGGGGTTAGGCACCAGTAGCGTTCAGCGCCAGGATAACGCGCCCCAGCGGCCTCCTCGTCCACCAGCCGCGCTTCCCCGGTCAGATGCAGCACATTCCCGCTGGTGAAATCCGGTATCACCAGGGCCGCGCGTCCGCTGGCCAGCACGTTGCCCAAGGTGTTGAAGAATCGATTGCCTGCAAAATCAGGCAGAATCAGATCACTTCCCTGACGCCGAATGAACCCCGGTTGCCCTCCGCGATGAGAGGCATCCACCTGGGCGCCCTGGTCGGTATGCGCGTAACTACCCACGAAGGCGGTGATCGCCCGGTCGATATGTGCCAGCACCGGCTCTGGCAACTGGTCGAGGGTCGCGTCGCGCTTGCTTAGCACGGGGCCCGTCTGGGGCTGCACCGGCCTCATCGCCGACCAGTCGTGAATGTATTGGGGGCAATTACCGAAGGCGTGAGTCACTTCCAACTGCCATTGGCTTGCTGAGCCCCGCAATACACCGTTGACCCTGTTACGACGGCGCGTGTGCAGCTCAATGCCCAATAGGCCAATGCTGGTGCCGCTGTTAAGTAGCGGTGCAAGAGGGTCATCCACAGGCGGCGTTAATGCTAAATCGAGCCGTGACTCGTCCGGCGCATGAACAAACCCCGGCGCGCCCTCCAGCAGCGTGACCCAAGGCCAACCGTCATGATCCACCGCTGCTGCTGCCACAAAGGGCAACTGGGGAAAGAAGTGTTGCAGCTGCGGCGTTAGAAAGGGGCGCATCACCTTGCGGCCCACCTCCACCATCTGTTTTTCCACGCCGACCACGCGCTGCAAGGCAAGCTCGCCTTCATGCCATGGGCTGCTGGTGACGTCGTTATTCACCCTCGACTCCTCGCGAGCAGGTCGCCCGCACCGATTTGAAATGCTGCATCGGCTGGCCTAGCGCACCAGCCCCACCTTGGTCACCTTCATGGGTACAAACCCTTCCAGCGCCTCGATACGCTGCAGCCAGGTGCGGATATGCGGGTAGGGTTCCAGCGAGACATTCCCTTCAGGCGCATGGGCGATGTAGCTGTAGAGCGAAATCTCCGCCAGCGTGGCGTGCTCACCCGCCAGGAAGGGCTGATGCGCCAAGTGGGCATCGACAATCGCGAACAGCTCATGGGCATCGGCAATCAGCGGTTCAGGGTCGAAAGGGGCATTAAAGACCGTCACCAGCCTGGCCTTCATCGCGGAGTTCGCCAAAGGCCCTGCCGCCACGGACAGCCAGCGTTGCACTTGGGCTTGAATCAACGGGTCGTCCGGTAGCCAGCGACCAGCACCCTGCCCAGAACCATAGCGGCGTTCCAGATAGACCAGAATGGCATTGGAATCCGCCAGGATAACCCCTTGGTCATCGAGCACCGGCACCTGCGCGAAGGCGTTCAGGTTCAGGAAAGGCGACGCTTTGTGTTCGCCCGCGGCAAGATCGACATCGATAAAAGTGGCAGGCAAACCGAGCAGCGAAAGCATCAGCTCAATGCGATGGCAGTGGCCGGAAAGAGCGTGGCGGTAAACCTTGATAGCGTGTGGCATGTAATTATCTCCTTGAGTGAGCGCCTCGATAGATGAACGTCACAGGTGTTAAGCGACATCACCCATCCTGCGCCAAATCAAGGAGTGCAAGAATAGCGATACTGAACAATACAAAATTGCGCTGAATGAAATAATCAGCCGACCAACTGCGTTCGCAACCAGGGTGTTGCCAGTTCCAGGAAGGCCATAACGCTGGCAGGCGCCCGGATGCCAAGGGTATAGGTGAGCGCCAGAGGGTGTCCCGCAGGCCAAAGGGGTTCAGCAACGGGTTCAAGCAGCCCCTGCTCGCAGGCGCGACGCGCCTGCAGTTGGTAGCAACACACGACACCCGCACCTCCAATGGCAGCCCGCAGCGCAGCAGCACTGGTACTGATGGCAAGCCTGGGCTCAAAACGGAGCGGGTAGTCTTCAGCCAAGCGCCAGACAGGCGCTTGTCCTTCACTGGAGCAGTGAATAAGCGCATGACGGGCCAAGCCTTGCAGGCTACCGGGGCGCCCGGTCTTGTCCAAGTAACGGGGGCTAGCAAACAGACCAACGCGCAAATCACCCAGGGGCCTGGCATAAGCGGAGGCAGGCAGCGGCCCACGCATCAGACGTAGGTGCGCCGGTGCATCGCTTTCTATACGGATGGGATATTCATCAGCCAGCAGGCAGATCTTCAGCGCAGGATGCTGCTCTTGCAGCCGCAACACTAACGGCACCAGCAGTGGCTCCATCAACGCCTGGGGCGCCTGCAAACGTAGCGTGCCGTTGAGCTCGCGGTGCTCCTGGCGCGCACTGGTGTCGGCGTCGGAGACTGCGTGGATCAGCGTATCGGCGTAGGCGCGCAATCGCTCGCCCGCCGCCGTCAACGTGCTGCCTCTGGCAGAGGTAGTGACCAAAGCAACCCCCAGATGCTGCTCCTGAGCACGCAGCAGACGGTGGAGCTTCGCCGCCGACTGGCTGCACGCTTCAGCCGCGGCTTGCACGCTGCCGTGCCTGGCAACGGCGGAAAGCGCCTTTAAGGCCTCAAAGCGTAGCGGTGATTCAGGGGAGAGTGCCATGGTTAACTGCGGTAGGCGAGCGCCGGGTCGGCACGTAGCCGCTCGGCAAGAAAATCAACGAAGGTACGCACACTGGCGGCACGCCCACGGCCCGCTGTCACCCAGATATTGATGGGAATGGCCACTGGTTCGAAACGCGTTAACACGCGCCGTACTCGACCTTCGGCTTCACTGGCAGCCACCTGGTAAGACAGCAGCCGAGTAAGCCCGGCACCTGCCTCGACCGCCGTTAACGCCGCATGAATAGCGCTGATGCGCAGCCGTGGCGAGGGCGTTACTTCAATGCGTTTGCCCTCCTCCTCGAACCACCAGTGGCCGCTCAAGTTGCCGCCTTCGGCCACCACGGTAGGCAATGCTTCCAGTTCTTGCGGGTGCGTTGGCTCATTGTGCTCGGCCAGCCACGCGGGGCTTGCACAAACTACCTGCCGCACCTCACCGACTGGCACGGTCAAGTGCTGACAATCCTGGGGCACATGGCCGATGCGCACCGCCACATCGATGCCCTCCTCCTGCAGGTTGACCGGTCGATCGATCAGTTCAGCGCGCACCTGCACGTCAGGGTATTGCTCCAGATAATCGACGATCTGCGGGGTAACGAAGTACTCGCCGAACAGCACCGGCGCGGTCACCTGCAACAGGCCACGTGGGGTAAGGTAACTGCCGGTCGCAGCGGCCTCGGCCTCCACAAGCTGAGCAAGCACCTGCTGGGCATCCTCCAGATACCGGCGCCCCGCCTCCGTCACGCGCACCTGCCTTGTGGTGCGCTGTAACAAGGCAACGCCCAAACGCGCCTCAAGCGCTGCCACCGCCGGGTAACCCGAGGCGGCGACAGCGCAAGCTGCCGTGCGGCGTCCGCAAAGCTTTCCAGTTGCGCCACCGCTGCAAACACACGCATCTCTTCGAATCTATCCAAGGCAGCTCCAGGAACAGGGTAAGCATCACTAACGGTATTCTATATACCCGCTAGGTTTATACCTACCAGGACTGTATACCCACCAGAGCTTTTTTATGCAGCTACGTCGCCGATGGTTTATTAGGCCTAGGCCTTTATTATCCGCCACTCGACAAACGATTTAATGCGTCTAGTTGTTCATCGTGCAAGCAAACTCAGTTGCTCGGACGCTGTTTGGTGGCATCCAATCCAGTTTTGCTCTCTGTGGTCAACTTGGTAATTTCTGCAGACTTAGCGATCGCACGATCAAAGACATCCTGCATGTTCGCCATCGCCTCTACCGATGTGCCTTCGAGGCCACCGTCTGCCGCCCACTCGAAATTCCAGACGCCAGAAAGGCCATCTTGACCCTGGACATCATGAGTCTCGATGGCCGTATAAACACTGGTGTGGCGCGTCATATAGGAGGCAGCTGCCGAAACTTCAGCAGGGACACTGCCTGACGAATTGTTGGCAAGCTGAGCGAGCTCATCGGCATTGATCGCCGACTTGCCCTGCTGCTTCAAATAATCCACTAGAACCTGACTGGATTTGGCAATATTCAACTGGTCGTCGAAGGATGAGGTGGAGGTTTTTTGAGTGGGGGCGTTTACGCTTGTAGGTGACACTGTAGTAGACATCGGATATCTCCCAAGCAGAGGTTTGGTTGGACAGCCTGTTTATTGTTGCTCGGTTTAATGTCATTCGTATGAATCATGTGGCATGGCAAACGATTGCAACCGAGTGATGGCTAAATCAGCTTGGCCGCCACCAGCATATCGGCGACCGCCTGAAAGGTACCATCAGGAACCGGATCGCCATTGCCAGCGCGTTTGGCGATGAGTTCGGCCAGCCTCGGGTCGGCGACTCTCGGGACTCGGCGAGGCGCAGCACTTGCCAACAAGCTAGCGGCCTGATCGGGTGAGGCCTTGCAGGTCACCAACGGCACTGGCGTTTCGCCGCGAATGTAGCGAATGCCGACCAGCCAACCGTCTGCGGTGCCGATCATCAGCGAGCTATACTGAACACCGATCTTGGCGTTCAGCTCATGCATTTCGCGCCGCTGTTTGCGGCGCGCCTGATTCATTGTCGGATCGCCTTCCTGATCCTTGCGCTCACGCTTCTGTTCGGTCTTTGTCATGCGCTGGTCGCGCTCGAATAGCCAGCGTTGGAGCAGCACATCGAAAGCACCAACCAGTAAGAAGGCAATCAGTGCAGTGATGACCAGCGGCTGGAGTAAGGCGAGAAAAGTACCTTGAACGCAGGGGTAGCCGCAGCGTGAGGACTCCATCAGCGACTGTAGGCCCAGGCGATAGACAATCACCAGCGCGACGGCCAATGCCACCATCTTGAACAGTGACTTAAGAAACTCGACCAGCCCGCGTACCGAAAGATGCGCTTGACCCCCTGAACCGGATCAATATTCTCCGGCTTAGGCTGAACCGGTTCGGTGGAGAATACAAAACCCTGCAATACCACAATGTTGGTCAGCACGATCACCAACAGCGTTAGGCCGACCAGCGGCAGCACCGACAGCAGCAGTACTTCGCCTGCCTGGGTCATCAACTGTGGCCACAGCGTATCGAACGGCTCGGTATAGAGTAGCGCGGTTGAGTCGATCAACCCCTGCACGCGGGCAATGATGTCATTCACGCTGATAGCGATATAAAGCGTGCAGGCCAACATCACCATCGCGGTGACCAGGTCAGCACTCTTGGCGACCTGGCCTTTCTTGCGCGCATCGCGAAGTTTTTTCGACGATGGCGGCAGCGATTTCTCTTCAGAGGGCTGTTGGCTCATGCCGCTGCTGTGACCCTATGAACCTACTGTCGAGCCTTTATCCATTTGCGTATCGAGATTGTTGCCATCACCTGCGTAATCTTCGTGCTCGAAATCGTCCCAGGTCGAGTCAGGTAGATGCCCTTCCTCTACGTAGAACTCATACTCGTCGCTGCGGTAGTCGAAAATGCTCTCGTCGTCCGGCGCATCGCGCTGACCGTAGCTCCGGACGTACGCTTCGAGAAACTCATAACGGGTCAGGCCGTCTTTGGTCAGTAGGCCATCCTCATCGAGCGACGAGAAAAGCTCCTTGAGGTCAGCCTTATGCCCCTCCAGCGCGTTGGTGCGCTTGATATCCTGGACAATAGTGAATGGCAGCGTCGCCACCGTCAGACCGGCGGATATCCAGAACAGCGGCCCGGTGACGGCACGGGCGACGGCAATGCCCTTGAGCGCCGCCAGCGATGACGCTCCACCGGCAAGGCCGAAGGCACCCGCCGCGACGGTGACGGCGCCCTGACCGATGGTAGCGCCGTCGCCACTGTCCACGCCGCGCTTGATCATCAGCCCGCCGAGGGCAATGTCCAGCGCACCAGTGGCGGAGTTGGCAGCGCCATCCAGCACACGCAGGAAAGAGCTGACGGTGCGGGTCGTCGTCGTGGCATCGGGCAGAGCCGGATTCTTGGCGTATCCGTTCTGGGCGCCCTCGACTATCTTCTTAGCGTCTTCATAGGAAATATCCAGCTTCTTGGCCAGTGCCTTCTGATCACCTACCGGGGCATCGTCGATGATCTGCTGGAAGTTCTCGCTGAAACGCTCCCAGGTGTGGGCATCAGGAGCGGGCGCCTTGCCCTTGACCTTGTCGTCGGCCCATATCTGCGGCAGCGTCTTGTCGAGCCCCAGCATGGTATTGACGTTGGTGCCCTTGGCCTTGTCCCAGATGTTGCTGCCGAGGTTGACGAAGTGCTGACTGGCACCCAGAAAGCTGATGAACTCCTTGGCCACGGCCATTCGCGCCTCGTGGCTGTCCGCCAGCTTGCTGGCGCCGCCTGCGAGCTGATAGATGCCCGAGGCGAGCGAGATCAGCCCGCCGGTCGTGCCCAACGCGCCGTTGCTGTTGAGCGTGCCAATCAGCGCCATCATGCCGCCGTTGGTCTGTTCGTTGAGCGCCTTGTAGACACCGTTCTTCAGCAGGCCATCGATGTCCGACTGGGTGATCGAACCATTTTTCTGGAAGCGATCCCCGAGCTCCTGCAGCGCCTTACCGAAGTTCTTAGCAGTTTGCTTATCGTCAAGAAACTCGTTAACAAACTTGTCGATCGTCTCCGCCGTGCGCCGCGGAATATCGACACCGGCACGCTTGAGCGCGGTCAATACCATCTTGACCACATCCTGCGTGGCCGTCGCGGTGTTGGCATCATTGATTTGATCAGGATTGGCAATCAGATCATCAAGATCGGTGATCATCGAGTCGAGCTGCAGGCTCTGGGCGAACTCGGCTGCCTTGTCACTCTCTTCCGTTGCCGGGAACATCGCCGAGAGTGCATTGTAGGTTCGCGAGATATCCTGCTCGGCGAGTTCCCCCTGACCGCTCTCGCGCAGGTCGTTGATGTAGTTGATGTACTCCTCGCTGAAGGCGGTCTCCTCCAGCTGCGAAGCGATCGCGTCCTTATTGGCGACTTTGTCGATCGCGTCTGCCTGGGTCGCCTGGTAATCCTCCTGCACCGCCTCGGAGGCGAATAGCTCGCCGAGGCTTTCATCGAGCTTCTCGCCGTCGATGATGGATGAGAGATCCTCGCCGGTGACGTTGTCAAGACTCAAGCCTTCCGACATATCGAGACCGACCAGATCCAGGCCGTTTTCAAGCGCGCCCTGGGCTCGCAGCGCACGGTAGAACTGGGCGCGCTCATCGTTTTTATCGATACTGCCGTCCTCTATCCCCGTCTTCCACTCTTCGATCAGGTTCTGCCAGGTCAGCTCGCTGACGGTCAGCTTGCGTGAGCTGTCGTCCGGATCTGTCTCGCTGGTTTCCATCGACTGAATATCGACATCGCTGAAGGCCGGTAGATCGTGATCGCGCCGGGCTGTGTCCAGCTCCGCGTTGTCGGCGAGACGCTGGGTGTTGGTCTCCCCACCGTGCCTCGACCAATAACCGTCGAAGATATTCTGAACCGCCTTGCCGTCGTCTCCGGCAGCGTGCCTGATCCGCTCGCGCAGGTCATCGTTAACCTGGGCAGTGGCGTCCTCGAGGGAGGCACCGTCGCTCATCTTGCTGTCGATCAGGTTCTGATAGAGCTGCGACAACGTTTCGGAGCTTTCGATATGCAGAATCTGGCGCGACCCCGTCAGCGTGCTGCCCGCCAAGCCAGAGGCCAGTGCGTTGAGGTTATCCTCATAACTCGGGTTATCCGTCAAGGTGGTGTCGGCGAGAAAGTCGTCGTAGGCCTCGAAGCCAGCGGAGGTGGCAGCATCCTTGCCACCATGACGCTCCCAGTAACCATTGAGCACATCGAGCCCGTCCTTGCTGTCCTTATCGGCATCGGTCAGCGCGTTGCCGGTACGGTCAAAGAGGGCATCCTTGGCATCGTCGATGGCTGCCTGTAAATCCGGGGCATCGCCGCGCTCACGCTGCTGGTTAAGCTGGTACTCCACCAGTTGGCTGAACTGATCGCTGGCGTCTCCTGTCAGCGGTCGCACCTTGCGGTTGTCGATATCGATGCCTTCAGCCATATCTCTGGCGAGCGAATTAAGGGTATCGTCGTAGGCGATGTCACCTTCGTCGCGATTGGTCAGGTAAGTCTCTTCGGCCAGCGCTTTGGTATCCTCTTCACCACCGTGACGTTTGAAGTAGCCATCGAAGACGTTGACCACACTCTTACCGCCAGCGTTTTCGAGACGGTCACGCAGCTCATCATTGACCTCGCTCAGCGCTTCCTCAGTAGTGGCACCTTCGTCCAGCTTGCTCTTGATCAGATTCTTATAGAGCTGGGACAGTGTATCGGAGGAGTCAAGGTGCAGTATCTTGCGCTGATCGGTCAGCGTGCCGCCAGCCAACCCGGAAGCGAGAGCGTTGAGGTTATCTTCGTAGCTAGGGTTGTCGGTCAGCGTGGTATCGGCCAGAAAGTCATCATAGGCGTCATAGCCCGCGTTGATCGCAGCCTCTTCACCACCATGGCGCTTCCAGTAACCCTCGAAGACATCGAGGCCCTTGTCGGCGTTTCGATCTGCGTTGTCCAGGGCATGCCCGATGCGGTCAAACAGCGCGTCCTTGGCGCTGTCGATCGCCTTGGACAGATCAGCGCTTTTGCCATCGGCGCGCTGCGCATTGAGCTCGGCGGTGACCAGCGCCTCGAACTTATCCGCAGCGTCTCCCTTCAGGGCGGACACCTTGCGGTTGTCGATATCGATGCCATCCGCCATATCCACTGCCAGTGAATTCAGCGTGTCCTCATAATCCTGGCTGCCCGGCATCAACGGCGTTTTGCCCGCTTCCACAGTATCTTTGCCCGCTTCCGCCTTTTTTGCCAGGTCGAGGACAAAGCCAAAATTTCCAAAGGCGCTGGTCAACGGTGTTGCTTTGGGGTTGGTTTTTGGATCGACACGCATCGAATACTCCTCCACGGTTAGCGCAAGCTGATGGGGCAGGCAACGAGAAGCCCAATTTCACTGACGGAAAACCAGTCTGAAGAGACTGCGTGACACTCTAATGGCAACTTTGTGATGCTGCTTTGATACCCTCTTTTCAAAGTACCCCGCGTCCCCTGTTGTTACCGCGTTCCCACCATAGCGCCCAATATGGCTTCCAGGCGTTCCATATAGAGATTGGCGGCATCGAGGTGCTCCAGCATAAAGGGGATCAGAAAAATGACGTAGACCAGCATCAAGAATGCAAACAACAGGTTCTTGATAGGGAGTGACAGGTCAAAGACGTGTAGGTTGGGCGCCATACGCGCGAGGTAGGCGAGCATCAAATCTGCGACCAGAAGCGCGATGACCAGCGGCGCTATCATCAACACACCAATCTGCATCACCTGGTCGAGCAGGCCAAGTAGCGCCATCGCCGATGCTTTGGTCATGAGTGGCGTGAAATTCACCGCCGGCCACAACGAGTAGCTGCGATAAAAGCCATCAAGTAGCAGCATGAAGCCGCCGGTAATGAAGAACAGCGCTAGCAAAGTCACGGTCAGCAACGTTGCGGTAACGCCGGATTCAGTCGAGCCCATGGGATCGAGTATCTGCGCCATGGTTGAGCCGCGCTGTAAGTCGATCAGTTCGCCAGCCACTTCCGCGGCCCAGAACGGAACACCAAAGACCAGCCCGATGACAACGCCGATCAGCAACTCCTTGATGACCATGCCGGTAAGGGTGAAGCTTGATAGCTGTTCAGCATTCACCATGGCATCGAACAGCGGCACCATCAGCGGAATCGAGATCGTCACCGCCACTGCCGAGCGGATCATGCCGGTCAGCCCCAGGCGATTAAACGCTGGCGTGACCAGCACCATGCCTAGCGCCCGTGCCACGCCGACCGCTGCCGCCGCGATCATTGGATAGGCGAAATCGGTCAGGAAGCGGGCGAAGTCGTCGTAATGCATAAGCGACGCCGGCCCGGCTCAACGAGACCAGGCTGGAAAGTTGTTCAACACCTGATCGGTGATGTTGACGACGGGCCCGGCCAGTAGCGGCCCGGCGATGATCAGCACCAGCAGTACGGCAACCAGCTTGACGGCTTGCGGCAGTGTCTGATCCTGAATCTGCGTCAACGCCTGCAGTAGACCGACCCCGAACCCGACCATAATCGCCACCAGTAGCGCCGGCGCCGACACCAGTAGTGCCGTCCACAGCGCGTTCTGCATCAGTGAGAGAAAGATATCGTCGTTCATCTCAGCCTCCACCATAGCTAAGAATCAAGCCGTGCATTAGCCGTGACCAGCCGTCCACGGCAACGAACAGAAATATCTTGAGAGGAGTTGATATTAACGTGGGTGAGACCATCATCATGCCCATTGCCATCAGCACATTGGAGACGATCAAGTCGATCACCAGAAACGGGATATAGAGCAAAAAACCGATTTCGAAAGCACGGGTCAGCTCCGAGCTCACGAAGGCAGGAATAAGCACCACTAAGTCGTCGTCCTGAAGACCGCTGCGGGCTTCCTCCGACCAAAGTGTGCGCGTCGCATCAATGAAAAAAGCCCGTTCGCGTTCGCTGGCATAGCGAGAAAGGTAATCCTGCAAGGGCCCACGCAGCGCCTCGCCGGTTTGCTTGATCTCCTCGACGCTGCCCATCCCTGCGGGTCGCTGCTCGAACTGATGAAGCATATCGCCGACCAGCGGCGTGGTGATGTAGACCGTTAGAATCAAGGCAATGCCATAGAGCACCAGGTTAGGCGGCGTCTGCTGCACGCCGAGCGCGTTACGGATCAAGAACAGCACCACGGCAATTTTGAGAAAGCCCGTCATGGTCACCACCGCCAATGGCACCAGGCCGATGGTCGCAACGACGATAATGATGGCGATCAAATTGGGCTGAAATTCACTCATCCCCGGCGTGTCCTTCATCGAGCGCGAGCCTCTCGATCTGCACCCCGATGCTGTCACCGATCATCACCAGGCGGCCATGCCCCATGCAGCGGCCGTTGACGATTAGGTCAACCGCCTGCTCAGGTCGACGCTGCATCGGCAGTACGCTGCCTTCGCCCAACGCGCGCAGCTCGCCGAGCGACATCTCCAGTTTGCCCATTTCACAAGTCAGGCGGACGGGCAGATCATCCAGGTTTGGGTTATCCACGGGGGGTTCGCTCATGAGGTTCTCGAATGGTGGGTTCGACGCTTGGGAAGAGGTAAGAGAGGTCAGCGGGCCTTTAAGGCACACGCTATCGGCGCTTAAGCTGACGCCGACGCTAAACCGGTCGCCAACGTTCAACGTTGCGCCATTGGGATCGTCGCTAGTGGCGAATGACTCGAGCATAACCACATCGCCTGGGCGAAGGCTGCGCCACTCCCCCAGGGTCAATGTCTGGGCTCCGGCCATTAGGCTCAACATCACCATTACGCTGCTCGCCATCGCGGGCTGCGTGGGGAAATAGCGATCAAACAGGGGCAGCAAGTGTTTGGCAGTAGCGGCCGAGAGCCCCACACGCAGCGGATGAACATCGCCGTCGAGCTCGAAGGCCAGAGTGATGTGGATCGGGTTTGCCGTTCGACCATGCAGGTCGGCGGGCTGCACACGGATATCGACACCCAGTGTCGCCTCCAGCGGTTCAAGCCACGCCAACCACACCGCCTCCAGCCACATCGCGGCCAGCTCCGCATCTACGTCCTCCATAGAGCGCCTGCGATCAGGGTGCTCACTGAGATGGTCGAATGTCCGCCAACTGGCGCTCAAGGCCAGTTGCTCGTTGCCGAGGCATACCGCGACGGTCATGTCAGCGGTGACCTCCGCCGCTTCCGGCATCAGGTACAAGCTGGCAGAACGCCCATGCCAACCGAAAGTCAGCGGCTGTCGAGAACGATGCAGCGCGTTATGCAGGGTTAGCGTTTCGGCATCATAGTGCGTCAGGGTTAGCGGCACTGGCGTCACTTCCGCGCGAACGGTTGAGCTGAAGGCAGTCATACTTCACCTGCCCGGCCGATCCGGCTCTCTTCCATCTCCAGTTCGGCCAGATGCTCGGCCTTGACCGCCCGCGCCTGCCCCTGACAAGTCTGGAGTTGCTCCAGCGCACGCTGGGCGCGTAACCGGTACGCCCATTCCGTAGCGCGGTATTCGCGCTCTCGCTCAGCGGCCCGCAGGGTCTGGATGCTGCTTGCCTGCTGCTCAAGCAATGCCTCCTGGTGGGCGGCATCGTCGGCAAGTGTTTGCTGCCAACCGGCCAGATCCTCGGCGTTCAGCGGTCGTTGTTCACCCTGTTCGAACAGCGCCTGCTCGCGCTGAACTGCTTGGTATTGGTGGTGCTCCAGGGCCTGCCCGAGTGTCTGGCAGTGAGCCTCGAACTCCCGACAGTTGCGTTGCTCTGCCGCCAGGGCTTCCTCGGCGAGACGCGTACGCTGGCGCCGAAGCTGCATCAGCCGGTCAAGCTGACGTTGCGACGTCATTGGACGACCTCCCTTAACTGTTTCAAGGTGTCTTCAAAGGCGCTGTGGTCGTCACGGGATTGGCGTAGGAACGCCTCAACCTCAGCACGTTTATGAATCGCCTCATCCGTGGCGGCGTCGCTACCTTCCCGGTACTCGCCCACTTGCAGTAGCAGCTCGACATCGCGATAACGCGCCATCAACTCACGCATTTTGCCGGCATCACGGCGATGCTCAGCATTGGCAACGTTTTCCATCAAGCGGCTGCGGCTGGCGAGGATATCAATGGCTGGAAAGTGGTCACGGCGGGCGAGATCGGCGCTCAGAACGATGTGACCGTCAAGAATGGCCCGGGCCTCCTCGGCCACCGGATCCAGCATGCCATCGCCCTCGGTCAATACCGTATAGATTGCCGTAATGGTGCCTCCCGACGCGCCACCGGGCCCGGCGCGTTCGAGTAAACGGGGCAGCGCCGCAAACAGTGAAGGCGGGTAACCACGACGCGTCGGCGGTTCACCGGCAGCCAGTCCGATCTCGCGCTGGGCGCGGGCGAAGCGGGTAAGACTGTCGACCAACAACAGCACATCGCGCCCCTGATCGCGGAAATACTCCGCCACGCTGGTCGCCACCATGGCAGCACGGGCGCGCTCGATCGCCGGTCGATCAGACGTGGACACGACGCATACCGTGCGCTGGCGCGCGTCGGCACCCAGCTGCACATCAAGCAACTCGCGGACTTCCCGACCGCGCTCGCCCACCAGCCCCAGTACCACGATCTCTGCACTACTGCCACGGACGATGGCCGAAAGTAGTGATGACTTACCGACGCCGGCTTCGCCAAACAGTCCGACGCGCTGGCCGCGGGCAACGGTATTGAGACCATCGATAGCACGTACCCCGAGTGCCAGCGGCTGCTCAATCAACTGGCGGGACAGCGGCGCGGGGGGCTCGGCATGGACGGGGTAATGGCGCAGTGAGCCGGGCGCTGGTGCAGCGCGACCATCAAGCCAGTCGCCGAGCGGACTGATGACGCGACCGAGCAGGGCATCACCCACGGCCACACCCTGGGCACTGCCAGTGGCAATTACTTCACTGCGGGTCGACAACCCCTGGAGCTCGCCAATCGGCGAGAGCACGACGTTCTCCTCTTCGAAGCCGATCACCTCCGCGGCGACACGGCGACCGCTGACGGGATCGCGCAGGTAGCAAAGCTCGCCAATGCCAGCACCTTCGAGGCTAGCGTAAACCAACAAACCGCGAATGCGGCGTACCCGGCCATTGACGGGGCGAGTTTGGGCTAGGGCAAAACGTTCGCCGAGCCGCGGCAGCAGATCCCCGAACGCATTCGCGCTCATGCACCCTCCCAATCATCCCGCAAGGCACGCCGCAGTGCCTCGAGCTGCGCTTCCAGGCCGATGTCCATAACCGCGATGGGGCTCACCAGCAAACACTGACCTGGCGCCAATTGAGCGTCGGCCTCGACCTGATAGTCGGTCGTCGCGGGCGAATACGCGGCGAGAGACTCGGCGACTCGCGCCTCTAGCGGCGGTGCAACACGAATACGGATAAGGTGTTCATGGCGCCACTCGCTCAGGGCATGGCGTACGCAGCGAGTGATGAGTTCTACATCGTCGAACTCGCCGAGAATACGCCGTACCAGAGTCAGCGACAGTTCGGCTAGCTCGGGGCCGAGCCCGTCGAGATAACGTTTGACGTCACGCTGGGTGCTGGCCAGCAGCTCAGCGGCGCGGGCTTCACCATCGCGGCGACCGGCTTCGAAGCCTTCGGCATGGCCCTCTTCGCGGGCACGAAGAATGAGGGTTTCTTGTTCATCGGCTCGCTGACGCGCCCGCTCGAGAAAAGCGTAGCCATCGACCCAAGCGTTGGCCTCCTCTGCGCGCAGGATGATCTTCCCAGGGCGGGGTGGCAGTGAACTCATATCCCTGCTCGCTCTTCATCGTCGGCTTGGAAGAGGCCGTGTGTAGCGGCCAAGCGGGCAATATCAACAGCAGCGGCGTCCGCCACGATCGTTTCAGGCAACTCGAACTGGTCAGCCCAACCCAACCTTAGCCAGTCTCGAAGTTCCACCGTTTGCGCTTGCCACCATCGCTCCAGGCAGCGTCGACCATCGTTCTCGACGGCGGCCTCCAGCGCGTCGAGATCATCCTCAGCGCAGGCTTCGGTACTGGCGTGGTCACGGTGGGTAAGCGCCAGGGAATAGAGCTCAGCGCCGAAACGCTGTTTGAGTACCGCAACTCGCGGTGCATGAATTTCGCGTACAAAGGCATTGGCGTGAATGATCACTCCAGCGGCACGGGCGCAGGCGGTAAAATCATCGCTGTCCAGTTGGCATAGCACCTGGTCGGCGGCATCCATTAGCGGCTGTTCCGCGATAGAGGTGAGTTGATGACGGCGCTGCAGGCGGGCAAGCAAGCGCTGGCGAAAGCGCGGCTGAGTGCACCAACGGCGCAGCACCGCGTCGGCGGCAATGCCGTCCAGGCAGTCAACCCAGTGGTCGAGAGCAACCCGTACCGGTGGTTCGATATCAGTCTCGATATCAGAGCCCGGTGCGGTCGATTCGCTAGCACGTTTAGAGGCACTATTCATGGAGCTGTCTCATGGCGCTGTCGTCAATGAATAGGGACGCTGGCGACGCTGACGCCAGACCAACCAGCACACCGCACCGGCAAGTCCGATCACCGCAACGCTCAGCAGACCGATGATCCAGCCGATACGGGAAACGCTGGACGCTGGCATCGCGACACCCAGAAATGAGCCCATCATCGGCTGCGGCAGCGTGTCCATTTCCTCGGGAATAGCAGAGACGACGGGCACCACCGAGACCTTGTCGTAGGAGAGGCCAGCAATACCATTGGCTACCAGCGTCTTGATCTGTGGAATCAGGGGGGCGATCTCAAGCGATGGAATGTAGCGTACGAAGACCGAGGCCGAAGACGGCGTACTGTTCTGCTGCAGCAAATCATTGTCCGGCAGCACAACATGAACCCGCGCCGAGAGTACGCCGTCGATCTGCGACACGGTGTGCGAGAGCTCCTGGCTCAACGCAAAGATCATCTGAGCGCGTTCCTGCACAGGAGACGACACCAGCCCGTTACCCTGGAAAATATCGCCCATATTGGCGAATTTCTGTTCCGGCAGCCCGGCACGATCGAGTATCTCTACCGCCTCGGCGAAGCGCTCCTCACTGACCGTGACGGTCATTTGGCCTTCGTCCTGTGCCTGACGTGCGGCAGGTATGCCGTTGCGGGCCAGCGTTGCCACGATGATATTCGCCTCGCGCTCGTCGAGGTTAGTGTAGAGATCGGTGTCGCAGGCCTGAAGCAGCAGCGCCATTACCAGAAACACCATGCCCCGCAGGGCGTTACGCCACCTGCGTTGTGACACTTGCTGCTTGCCGTCGAATTGTTTATTAAAGTGCAAGTGTCATTGGCCTTTTAGCAAGGTATTCGCCGACCCCGAAACCTGAGTGGCGCCGCGAACGATCATGGTGGTTTCGATGGAGTGATCAAAAACACGCCCCAGCGATTCGACGACTTGCGCCAGCTTGTCATCCCCCAAGGCGGGTGGCGTGTCGCCAGCGTCGGGCACGCTCTGGGGCATCACCTGAGCTAAACGATCAGGTGTTTGCACATCGGGAGTCTTAGCCTGCTGAGCGAAGTTATTGACTCGGTCAATAAAGCCATCAAGGTTGTTGAGCAGACTTGACCCCAGCTCACTGGGGCTGGCCCCCGATAAAGATGAACCGGCTTGCTGTGTCATATGTTCGAAAATATTCTGTGATGCCAACGTATCGGCGCTAACCTCTGGCATGGGTGTCGGAGTTAGCGCACCGCTGCCCGGTGGTGTCACGGGAGTCATCATTCACCTCGTCGGAATAGCCCGTCGCATAGAATGAGAAAGGCGCGAACACCGCGGTTGGGGTCGCGCCCTCGTCATTACTCGTCGGACTGTGCTTCCTTGAGAATATTGTTCATCATCGGCATCAGAATCATCTGCCCGCCGACCTTGACCATTCCCTCTACCATTGTTTCCTGCAGCTTCGCGTTATCGACGGCGTCGTCGAAAGCCTGGGAATCGGGGAGCGACTCTGTTGCCGGGTTACTACTGCTTACGGGATCGATAGCCATGGACTGCCTCCTGTGGGTTTCATCGCTTGCTCACTCACGAGCCAGGCGGCTGGGCCACACTGCCTCGAAAGACCTTAACTTCAGCGGGGATCGACGGCGCACTCGGCTGGCGCAACGCTTCGACCCGTTGGGCTATGTCCGCTATCCAGGCGGGTGGCCCCATCACTTCAAGACTGTCGTGCTCTGCATTAATCATTGCGCTCAACGGCTTGCCGACCTGTGCCTGGGTAATCTCCGCGCGCAGGCGTGGTACATCGACATCCGTGAGTTCAAACCTCCGGCGGCTCAGCTCCTGTCGGGCGGCGACATGCAGTACGTAGCCATCGTAAAACCATCCCAGGCCATTGGATTCGCAGACCTGTTCGAGGAACTCGCCAGCGGTGCTGGCGCGGATATCACCACGCACCTCGCCATCCACCGCGTCGCTGACCTCAACGGGCAGGGACAGGTTGCGACCAAACTCCTGCAACACATCACGCACGCTTTGCTCAATAACAATGTAGCGATATTCACGATCCGCCCAAGGCGCCTCGGCGGCCAGCGTGGGGCTGTCTGGCAAACAACAACCAAGCACCAGCATCACAAGATGGCCCAGCCAGGGGTGCTTCCACCTATCTGCCATCATCCTACCCACCCCCCGATGACAGTTGAGTGACCGGCAATCTGTCTTTTTGAGTTTTTGCCCTTCTGGGGTAAACACGCATCACGCTTCATCCATATCCCTGCTGCCCCAAGCCTGGTTTCTCCGGTACACTGATTTTCATTTCCTAACCCTCTGGACTGAGTCACGGATGAAGGAATTTTGTACGTTTTTGCCCAGCATGAGCCGACCTGCGTTCGTCGCCGGGCCAAGCCTGATACTGAGCCTGCTACTGTCAGCCTGCGCTGCGACGCCTGTCGAGATCGATGAAGGTCGCCTGCTAAACTTGGCCAAAGATGTCGATCAGCAAGGCGACCATGCGACCGCCGCCACGATGTACGAGCGCGCCCTGGAGCAGAACGCCCCCTCCGCAGATATTCAGGTTCGCCTGGGCAATGCACTGCTTGCCAGTGGCGAGCCCCAGGCAGCCGCTGAGGCGTTTCGTGCCGCGCTTGCCGAAGACATCCACTTCGCGCCAGCATTACTCGGCCTCGGGACGGCCCAACTGCGCCTAGGTCAACCGGAAAGCGCCCTGCGCAACCTTTCCCTGGCGGCGCCCGAATTGGACAGCGTGGCAGCCTGGAGCCGTCTTGGCGCCGCCCAAGCGCTGGCCGGTCAGCCCGCCCGAGCGGCCAGTGCGTTTGCTAACGCCGTAGCGCTCGAGCCGCGTGATCTCGACGCTCAGGCCAACCTGGCGCTAGCCGAAGCGTTAGCCGGCGAAAATACCCAGGCCATCGCGAACATGCAGCGCATTACGGGCTCCCCGCTGGCAGAGGAACGCCATTTCCGCAACCTGATTCTTGTGCTGGTACTGGCCGGGCGTAGCGATGAGGCACAGCAAGTCGATATCCCCGACCTATCAGCGGCCAACCGCCTTTCCCTGATAGCCAGTGCCGAGCACATAGCAACGCTGCCCGATGCCGCCGCTCGCGCCCGGGCACTCGGGTTGGCATCAGCCTCTAACTAATACCGTCACAGATCACTGGTAGTGGCGTTGGTGCCCATGGCATTGCGCGCTTCCTGCTCCAATAGCGAACGACGCTGGTTGGCACGTTCGCGGCCGTTTAGATACTCATTCGCGGCATCTGCTACCGGCGCCCCCATGGCGGGCCCCATTGCTCTTCCCCTTACCAAATCTTGTGGCTCAACGATCATCTGCTGCAGATTGAAGTCGTTGGCGCAGCCGGGTGGCAGCCCGACTCGCTCTGCATCGTCAGGCCCAGCCTGGCAGAGACGCGGCATGATCGTTGCTTCATGGGGGGCGTTAGTCGCCGCGGCAGTCGTCACTTGACGGTACCCGGTATCCCAGCCCATCGGCCCCATCGAGGACTGGCAGCCGGCCAGCAGCAACGCCACCAAACAGAGCCCAAGGCGTGAAGCCGTACGCGTCCAATAGGTAAATAGCTGCGACATGCAAACGTTGCCTCTACTCATTGCAGATAGAATCCGAATGGGTCATCTTCGAGTTGGGGATTACGGCTGACCTGTGCCCGATCCAGCGGCATTCTGGGTACCGGCGCGGAGGATGGCGCCACCAGATAGGGGGTGATCAGGATGACCAGCTCGGTCTCGTTACGCTGAAAACGTCGTGATCGAAATAGATTGCCCAGAATCGGCATATCACCGAGGAGCGGGATTCGTTCGATCTGGTTGCTCGCCTGGCGTTGAAACAGGCCGGCGATAGCAAAGGTCTGCCCGCTACCCACCTCGACTACGGTATCGGCGCGCCGAACTTGAAGCGACGGAACGTCATAGCCACCAATACGGACACTATCGCTGGCAATGCTGCTGACTTCGGGGCGGACTTCCATCGAGATGCGGCCGTTAGGCAGTAGCGTTGGCGTGCTCAGCAGCGAGACACCGAACTGTTTGTACTCGATACCCACCAGTTCGCTGTTAACCGGTACCGGTATAGGAATCTCGCCGCCAGCAAGGAAGCTCGCCGTCTGCCCTGAGACGGTGGTGATGTTGGGTTCGGCGAGGATCTGCAGCAGATTGTTCTGCTGTAGCGCCTGGAGTAAACCGTCGATGCTATCGGTACCCCACCGATAGGATTGGGGGCGATATTGCTGGTGAGCACACCGAAAGAGAACGAGCCGTTGTTGATCAGCGTATTCCAACTGACTCCATAGCTGAGCAGTTCATCCCGGGCGACTTCGGCGAAGCGCACCCGAATGTTGATCTGAGTGGCGCCGTCGTAAGTCGAGCGATTGATGCTACCGCCGGCCGGCGCCTGGGCATCAAGGGTCGATTGCGTGGCCATGGCGCTCTCGACCGTGGGGCTGCTGCCCTCGGCCACCAGTTGGTTGCCCGCCATACGCAAGTGGATCTGGCTGTCACCGTCGATATCCCGTAGCGCCTGAGAAGCCAACGCACTATCGTTGCGAATCTGCAGCCGCAACGAGGCTTGGCTCTGCTCGTCGGCCCCCAGCGCGATAAGGTTGGTGTCACCGGCCTGTTTGCCGAAGAGATAGATGACGCCGGAAGAAACCACCTGCACATCGGCAACTTCAGGGTTAGCGACGAACACCGACGCAACGTCCTGGTCGAAGCGCAGGATACGCCCCTGCCCGGTCTCCAGCGTCATCGCACCTCCGGAAGCGTCCACGGAAACATCAGCGCTGGCAGTAATTACCGCGAACCACAGCAGTAACGCCCATACCCAAAGCGTCGAATTCCGGACAGCCTGGGGAGGGTTTCTATCGGCGGGTTTTATGCTGATCACGGTTGTTCTTCATCCCTGTTGTAGCGATTTGCATGGGTGCTGAATCATCGACGCACGGCGCCATTGTTTCGCAAGCGTGTTACAACTTGGCGGTTGTTTCCGTTTCCCGGCGTGGAACCGGTTTGGGCAGGCGTATCTGAGCAATTGCTTGCAGGCTGAATTCCGGTGCGATCTCCTGCCAGGCCATGACCGGAAGATCGATATCGTGCTGCTTTAGCCACTGCTGCAGCGCGGCACGCACGTCGCTTGCCGCTACCACCACTGGCTGAAGGTCGCTATCGAGCGCCTCAAGCTGCTGCTGGAACCAGCCGTTCAAGGCCCGCGAAAGCGGTGCCGGCATGCCGCTACGGACGGGCTGATTCTCACTATTTCGCTGGGCGGTACGCAGAGCCTCTTCCAATGGCCGGGTCGCGATCCAGGCAGGCAGAACCCGATCGCTGCGGGCATGGCGGTGACTGATCTGCCGCGCCATGGCAATGCGTATGCGGTCGCTCAGCCGAGCGCTGCTCGATTCTTGCGGCCCCCAGGCCACTATGGCTTCAAGAATAGTGCGCATGGCGCGTACCGGAACGCCCTCACTGACCAGGCGACGTAAAATATCGGCAATTTTCTGTAGCGATACCACGCGAACGGCCTCGGTCACCAGCTCGGCATAGTGTGTTTCCATCTTGTAAAGCAGGGCACGCGCCTCTTGAATCCCCACGAACTCCCCGGCGTAACGCGTTAGCGTGCGTTCAAGACAGCGCTCCAGCACTTGATCCAGCGTGCGATAGCGAATCCCGGCTTCTGTCAGCGCTGAAGTCGCCTCATCGGCAAGCCATTGCCAACTACCGCGACCAACGAGCGCAGGCAGGGTGAAGGGCGTCAACTCAAGCAGCTCCAACACATCGGCATCGTCGTCGAGCAGTATTGAAGAGTCGGGTAGTTCACCGTTGAGCACCGGCACTTCATCCAGCTCAATGGCGAAGCGCTGGTCGGTGAAGGCGGGTTCCAGGCGTAGTCCGACCTGTGGAATGGCGATTCCCAGACCGCGTTCAACGCCTTCGCGGGTGGCCTGAACACTTTCACGCAGCCTGTCGAGTGATAACTTATCCACAAGCCCCGCAGCCAGGCAGAGCATAACGCGGTACTGGCGTGGGTCGTCATCGGCGGCATTGGACGGTGCTGCCTCGTTCACCGCCTCGTTCACGGCGTTGGTCTCAGTAGCTGGGGTCGCGGTAATAACCTCGGCTTGCGCTGCTTGCTCCGTCTCGGCATCGGCCGTCTGGCGACGGCGATGCAGGAAAAAGGCAGCTAAGCCCAGCAATGCTGACAACGTCAGAAAGACGGTCGATGGGAAACCCGGTACGAAGGCCGCGCAGAACAGCACCGCCGACGTCAAACCAAGTGCCTTGGCGTTGCTGCCAAGCTGGCCGACAATCTCACTGCCCAAATCGCTGGCGTTATCGGAGCTAACGCGGGTCACCACGGTACCCGCGCCAACCGAAATCAGTAATGCAGGGATCAGTGCGATCAGGCCGTCGCCGACGGTCAACAGCGAATAGGTTTCCACCGCCGTGCCGAAGGGCATGTCGTGCTTGAGCATGCCGATCGACAGCCCACCGATAAGATTGACGAACAGAATCACCAAACCAGCAATGGCATCGCCCTTAACAAACTTCATCGCCCCATCCATGGCACCGTAGAGCTGGCTCTCGCTCTCCAGCAGCGAGCGTCTGCGACGGGCTTCAGCGGGTTCGATGTCGCCGTTTCTCATGTCGTTATCGATGCTCATCTGCTTGCCGGGCATGGCATCGAGTGTAAAACGCGCCGCCACTTCCGCTACGCGCTCCGAGCCCTTGGTAATCACCAGGAACTGGGCCACCGTAATGATCAGGAAAACCACCATGCCGATGACCACTTCGCCAGCGATAACGAAATTGCCGAAGGCGGAAACGATTTGGCCGGCGTCACCCTCTAGCAGAATCAGTCGAGTAGTGGAGATCGAAAGCGCCAACCGGAACAGTGTGGCAAGCAGAATGATTGGCGGCAGTGAGGAGAATTCGACCGGGTGCGAGATATAGAATGCCACCACTAGAATCAGCAGGCTGAAACCGATATTGATACCAATCAGCGTGTCGACCATCGCCGTCGGCAGCGGGATGATCATCATCACTACTGCAAGCACCATGAAAACAGCGATGATCACGTCACTGCGCTGGGACGCCTGACGAGCCAGGGTATTGAGACGGCCGAGGAGCTTGTTCATGTTACGGTCTCTCCCTGCCGGGATTCCGGGTGACGCCGCCGCTCAAGATACTCTCGCCATAGGCGACGAGCGGTATCATGCTCACCGTTGACCCAGTGGGCGCGGCTACGCAAGAGTTGCATGGCGTCATCCTGTTCACCGGCGGCCTCGAGCCGGTCGAGCACATTGAGCGCACGCTGACCGTTGCCGCTGGCAAGGAACCCCTGGCACAGCGCCTGCAGCACGCCGGTGTGATTCGGTGCCATGCGTGTCGCGATAAGCAGCAATATCAACCCGCGCTGTACCTGACCACTTTTGAGATAGAGGTGTCCCATCAAATGCAGTAGGTCGACGGCATCGCGATCAGCGGTATCGCTCATGGCACGCTCTCCTGATCGGCGATGTTGTCCAGCGGCAGCGCGCTTGCTTCACTCATCCGCCCTTCCCATGCCTGGCGCCAATCAATCTCTTCACCGATCACCTCCTTCGCCAACGCCATGATCTCATCATCGGCGTCCAGCGAAGGTAGAACGTTGTCAGCTACGTGTTGGAGCAGCTCGATGCTGCGAAGGTTAGCGTAGCTGGCAGGATCAATGGCCTCCGGGCGTGCGAGTGCTTCGAGGCGCTCAGTCCACGCCGGGCGGTTTGAGCCACGTTGCCGGGCTTCGCTGGCAGCGTGTGTGAACGTATCGTCCTGCTGCGGCGGTTTCTCAACGACGCTAGGCTTGACGGGATCAATGCCAGCGACGTGATAACGATCCCTTGGAACAAGACGATCAGTGATCTTCATAGCGATATACGCCGGATTATAGTGTCAGGGCGAACTGGTCATCGCCACGGCTCAACAGCACTCGATCCGTTTCGATAGCGGAAATAACCCAGCCAGACGACAGCGACGCGCCTGGATAGAGGCGCTGTCCACGAGCGTCGATCACGTACGGGTTCTTGCCTAACCATACGGCCTGCAACTGCAGGTCGGGTCGAACCGGGGCCTCGCGCTGTTTGACTTCATTCAGCAATACATTATGGCTGCCGTAATGTTGGTCGAACCAACGCTGTGTGGCATTCCAAGCGCCCACCTGGTCGGGGTCGTAGTGACCGGAGACGCTGATATAGTCGCCACTGTCGGCAACCTCCAGCGATGCAAGCCCGGCTTCCGCCAGGCGCTCACGCAGTGCTTGAACCGGGCTCGGGCGAACCTCATCCATCACTGGGGAGTACTCTGAGCAGTGTCCATCATGTGCTGCTCATCGAGCATTGCCGTGACTGGATGATAGCCAATGTTGGCGTCGGCTTGATTGACATCGATGAACTCATAGAAAGCCAGTACTCCCAGCGTTACGACTAGTGCGGCAAGCGTGGCACTGCGATTTAGCCACTTACGCCAACGCACAGGAACTGTCGGCAGCCCAGGGAATATGGCAGGCGCTGGGGGGCGTGAAAGCTCGAGTGCCACGTCGTTGAAATGGAGCTTCGCTGGCAATTCACAGCGCAAACCAGTGCCCTGGCTGACACTACGACCATTAATGGTGATGTCGCCACCAAGCGCCTCGATAGCGATATAACGACCATAGAATCTCAACACAATATGGTGTGGCGCAGTGCCCGGATCGCCGAGCATGACATCAGTAGAATCGTCGCTACCGATACAGCAGACCGGCTCAGTGAGCGTAATGGAGGCACCACGATGCAAGCCTGCGATAACCTTGAGCGTCGTAACGGCTTCGCGTACCGACGCTGAAGCTGAGGTGAATAAAGTCATATACTTAACTCGCCGTGTCGTACGAAGCTTGGAGGGGCTCTTCCGTCGAATGTCTCGATACAGGGGCATTCATCCGGGCGAGGTTTTGAAATCTCTACCGTCCAGGAATGCGTGGACAGGAAACGACAACAAGGCCGCGAGCGACTGACGCCGCCCGCGACTTCCGAGCATCAGTTTTGCGGACGCTGCTTGGTAGCGTCGAGCTCGGTTTTCTTCTCTGTCGTGACTTTGGTGATTTCTGCGGACTTCTCGATCGCCTGATCGAACACTGCTTTCATGTCGGCGATTGCGGAATCAGCACCGCCACCCGCATTATCTACTGAGGGAGTATCGGCCATTTTACTGCTCCTTAATCCAGAGAGATGTCGTTCGAATGATGCGCCTATGACGCCAAAGCTGAAGCCGTTCGATCGTTCTTTCGACGTTGTTTCGTAAGGAGGAAGACGATCCAACATTAAGCAGATTGCGGGTATTAAGTGACGAGGCGATGTCAGTAAAATGAAAGTTGAATGATTTGCCTTATTGTCTTGTGGCGAATACAACGCCGATTGGGCAGTCAATTTGGCCGCGTTTACCCCAAAAATAGGTGCTCTCGCCAACCGCCTTCGACCAGCGCGGGGCTTAAACTCATAAGCCCTATCAGCAACCAGCGCTGATTCATTGGGCTTTTGCTTCTTCAGATATCTCCTCGATTTCACTCTTTACGACATCAATCAGCTCCTGCATACCAAAGGGTTCTAGCAGCTCACCGTTGACAAAAAAGGTTGGCGTCTGGCGAATCTGATTCGTTTTGACGTCTGCCATGTCTTGGTCAATCACCGCTTGCACCTCAGCTGAGTTGAGTTGCTCCTCAGCGGCAGCTCGGTCAAGACCGGCTTGGCTGGCAATCTCCAAGATAGCTGATTCATCGAAACGGCCATGAGATGCCCATTGATCCTGACGAGAGAGCAGAGCTTCGAGTACCGGTTCGAATACGTCCTGGTGTCGAGCGACTTCCAGCACGCGTATGGCCGTATCAGAAACCTCACCGTGGAAAGGTGTGTAGCGCACGATTAGCTGCACTTGCTCAGGATAGGTTTCCAGAATACTTTTGGTGAGAGGATAGAAAGCACGGCAGGCTTCGCAGGCCGGGTCGAAAAATTCCACAATGGTTATAGGTGCCTCTTGCGGCCCCAGGATCGGTGAGTGTGAACGCACCAAGGAGCTCTCGGCCTGTCCAGCATCCTCACTCGCCGCCTCAGCTTGCATGTCCAATAGTGCAGGTTTCAATACCACCACGATGGCAGCTGTCAGCATCAACGTACCCGCAAGCATAAAAGTCGCTTTTTTGAACATTTTTCTCTCTCGATTTCAGTGATTATTTGGCAAATTAGGCCAAGATTTGATTGCACAAACCAAGCTAAATGACTGCCTATGTAGACCAGCGTGAGCGTGTATTACTCATGCCCATAGAAGTTGGCATCCTGATGTGCGTGATCAATATGCTCAAACTCTAAGCTGGAATGGACAATGTTGAAGCGCGTTTTTAACTGCTCTTTGATCTCTGTCTTAATTGCCTCAAGCTGCTGCCAGCCTGCTTCCGTAATGACCACGTGGCAGTCAAGGGCGGCCATGTTTTCCTGCATCTGCCATAGGTGCACATGATGAATATCGTGGACACTTTCGACACCACGCACGGCTTCAATGACGAGTTGACCGTTAATATCTGGGGAGAGCCCAGCATCAGTGTGCGGATAGGCCCCCCAATCTCCGAAAAGGCGAGGTAAAGGATATACAGCGCAATACCTATCGTAATCGCAGGGTCTACCCAGCGCATGTCGTAGAGCAGAATTAATGAACCGCCGATAATCACAGCGATGGAGGCGAACGCATCAGACAGGTTATGCAGAAAAAGGGCGCGAATATTGACGCTACCTTTTTGCATTGACCAAGTAAGCATGGCGGTGAGGGCATCGACAACAAGAGCGACGCCACCGATGATAACGACCAACCAACCCTGGATCTCTGGCGGTTCAATCATGCGCATGGCGCCTTCGTAAATCAGATAGAGGCCAACGAGAATGAGCGTAGTGTAGTTAATCAGTGCTGCCACTATCTCGATTCGGCCATAGCCGAAGGTCATTTGCGCATCGGCGGGCCGTCTTGCGATCTTGCGCGCAGCAAAGGCAATAACAAGCGCTGCCATATCAGAAAAATTATGCAGCGCATCAGCGATCAGCGAGAGGCTTCCCGCCATAATACCGCCGACGATCTGGGCGATGGTTAATAAGCCATTTGCCCAAATGGAAATACTGACACGTCGGTCGCCAGAGGCAGGATCAATGTGGGGATGATCATGATGATGTCCCATATATAAACCTCGTTAAGTTTTTTCATTCCCGGTACTATAAAACCTCTAGTAACTAAAGCTTCAACCCCTGAATGTCGTCCGTTGGCACTCGCCCCGGGAGGGCAAAGCCTACCCTGGCGATGGCCGATACGCGCTTGTCATTACGGGAGTGACCTTTCCCCCAAAATTTCCAGAATTCTTTATCGTCCACTTCGCGATTGCTCTATAGTCGAGGAACGCTAACCGGATTATCCCTTGTCTATGACCGTTGACCTGCAAGCCCTTTACCCCAAACTGATTCACCTGATGCTGGACACCGTCTTCGTGGTCGATAAAGACAACCAGATCGTCTTCGTGAGTGATGCCTGTGAGTCGCTGCTCGGTTACCTTCCTCAAGAGTTGATCGGCACTCTAATCACGAACTACATGCACCCTGACGATTTAGCCGCAACGCGGGACTCCATTGTTCGTGTGATGAGCGGTAAGCCCCATATTGATTACCGCAACCGCTATATCCGCAAAGACGGCGGTATCGTGCATATCCTGTGGTCTGCCCGCTGGTACGAAGCAGAGGAAGTGCGGGTCGGTGTAGCGCGCAACGTCACAGCGCTTATGCAGGCCGAGGAAGAGTTACGCTACCTCGCCCACCATGATCCACTGACAAAGTTGACCAACCGAGCGCTCTTCTATGACCGCCTTACCTTGGGCCTGAGCATGGCCCATCGCTATCAGAACAACCTGGCATTGCTATTTCTGGATATTAACGACTTCAAAAGCATCAACGATATTCATGGACATGCGGCGGGTGACCGGGTGCTCTGCACGGTAGCAAGACGATTGGAAGGCTGTGTACGCGAGACGGACACGGTGGCCCGCATGGGCGGTGATGAATTCACGGTGCTGTTAACGGACATCAAGTCAGCGCACGCTGTGACAGAAAAGGTGGAACAGATTCTCACGGTCATGAACGAGCCACTAGGCGCTGAATTCGGCGAGGTCAAAATGCCATCCTGCAGCATCGGCGTGGCCTGCTATCCCGCCGACGGGAAGACGCCGATACCCTGCTGAGCCGTGCTGACAGCCATATGTATCAGATCAAAAGGCGCAGCCGTTAGCGGGTGATGAACCACCGAAGGAAATCGACTACAACAAGCAGCGCGGCAGAGATGATCAGCCCGGAGGCTTTTGAAGCCCGGATAATCGCTTAAACCATGTCTATCGTTGCTGGAGAAGAATGACAGAGCAAAGGACTGAGGAACGAACACCGTAGGTGCTTCACTTATTGATTGAGTTCCAGATTATAGCCAAGATGGTAGGAAGCCATTGGCTTCCCAACCTCTTTTTCCCTTAATATCCGATTAGCCATGCACTCGGTCGTCTTCTGCATAAATCGCAGTGTGAAGCTGACCGTAATCATCCCTCCACGCCCGATACATGCCAGGTGTATTGAAGCTCAACTGGGTTTTTCCATTCGGTGACACGGCGATAACGCCACCCTGTCCTCCTAACGTTTTTAGCTCCTGATGGACGACTTCGTCACAGGCCCTATGAAGATCGCGGCCAGCAAAGCGCATGCGGGCGGCTATGTCATGCCCTACTACAGCACGCATGAAGTATTCACCGTGCCCTGTCGCCGATATCGCTGCACTACGGTCGTCTGCCCAAGTGCCCGCGCCAATAATCGGCGTGTCGCCTATACGTGAGTAACGTTTATTAGTGATGCCGCCGGTCGATGTGGCGGCTGCGACATGACCATGGCTATCAAGAGCAACAGCCCCTACGGTGCCAAATTTATGTCCCGAGTTATCATTTACCACAGTTTCTTCAATATGGTGATCAGCGTGGCTTGGTTCGAGACTGGGGGCTGTTGAGCTAGAGCGGTTGCCCTGCCATTGACGACGGCGTAGCTCGGTATCAAACCAATCATTGGCTACTTGAGGCTGATTCTGCTCACGCAAGAAACGATCGCGCCTTCTCCAGCCAACATGACATGATCACTGTGCTCCATAACAGCACGAGCTCCACGGATCGGATTACGGACATAATGAGCACCCGCAATGGCACCTGCACTCCGATCAGCTCCGTTCATTATAGCAGCATCCATTTCATGAATGCCGTCTGCAGTGAACACAGCACCTTTGCCTGCGTTGAACCAGGAACACTCTTCTAGCGACACGACACAGGCCTCAACTGCATCCAGACTGGTGCCACCTGCTGCCAGTATCCGGTGGCCAGCATCAATAGCTTGGCGCAAGGCCTCATGAATCGCGTCCTCATCCTGAGGCGACAACAAGCCGGGGGTTAGCACACCGGCGCCACCGTGAATCGCAATGGCGATAGGGGGCTTATTCATGCAGCAGTTACTCCATGTCGAGAATCTGTGTCAGGAATCGCTTGGTACGGGCTGACTGAGGGGTATCAAGAACTGCTGCGGTGGAGCTTCTTCACGATTTCGCCCTGATCCATAAAGACAACACGGTCGGCGACGCGCCGCGCGAACCCCATTTCATGAGTGACGCACAGCATGGTCATGCCATCATTGGCAAGATCCACCATTACCTCCAGTACTTCAGCAATCATTTCGGGATCTAGTGCCGAAGTAGGTTCGTCAAAGAGCATTATTTTTGGCCGCATACACAATGCTCGAGCTATAGCGATACGCTGCTGCTGGCCACCTGAGAGTTGGCCAGGATATTTATTGGCGTGCTCTCGCATCTGAACACGATCCAGAAGAGACAGCGCATACTCAATCGCCTCCGCCTGGGGAACCCTCAAATTCGCAGTTTGAGGCAGCGTACAATTCTTGAGTACGCTCAAGTGGGGAAAAAGATTGAAATGCTGAAAACATCCCGACGTTGCGCCGGATCCGTTGCAGGCGCTTACGGTTTTCATCCAGCGTTTCTCCTAGCACGGTCAGAGACCCTTGCTGATGCCGTTCCAACTGATTGACGCAGCGAATCAACGTTGATTTTCCAGACCCGAAGGCCCACAAACCACAATACGCTCGCCACTGGTTACCTTGAGAGAGATGTTTTTTAGCGCGTGGAAGTCGCCATACCACTTGTTGAGATTGTCGATGCTAATCGCAGTAGTGTCGTGGTTAGCTGATACTGTGCTGCTGAATTGGGATGCAGTACTCATGAGCGACTCTTTTCCATTTGTTTTTCCAAATGTCGCGCGTAGCGAGACAACGTGAAGCAGATCGTAAAAAAGAATAAGGCTAGGAAGAGGTAGACCTCATGCTCGAGTCCGAGCCATTCAGGAGCTGCTGTGGTACTCATCGCGATACCGACGACATCAAGCACGCCGACCCCACGACGAGGGTGGTTTCTTTGAAGAGACCAATGAACTGGGTAAGCAATGGAGGTATGGTGTTACGTAAGACCTGCGGCAGAATGATCAGCCCATCGTTTTCCAATAGGAAAAACCCAGGGCTTTTGCGGCTTCATATTGCCCACTTGGCATGCCCTGCAGGCCGCCACGAATGGTTTCTGCCATATAGGCCGCAGTGAACATAATCAACACGATCAGCACGCGCAGGAAAATGTCGATGGTCATCCCTTCGGGGAATAGCAGTTGGATCATGAGACGCCATAAACAGCAGCGTGATCACCGGTACCGAGCGCACGAGCTCGATATAAAGTACTGAAAGTAGTTTGATCACCGGCTTATTAGAGCGTCGACCGAGGGCAAGCAGAATCCCCATCGGCAGAGCGAATAGCATGCCGATTACGCCAAGAAATACGGTAACCAGAATCCCTGCAAATTTCGTTGAGGAGACCTCGGGCAGGCCAATACCACCCTTTAGAAGCCACCACATCAAAAACGGAAGAACGATTAGGTATCCCAACACCCAGCGGCGATCAATTTGCTTGATATACAGCAAAGGCAAGATTGCCGCTGCTAGACCGAACGCGATATTGACGCGCCAAATTTCGGTATCAGGATAAAACCCATAGACAAATAGCTCGATACGTTGTGTCACTGGTAGCCAGCAGGCTCCGCCACCGACACAACCGGCCTTGCTGTCGCCAACAAAGGTAGCGGAGAACAGCAACCAATCCAGTGCGAGCGGAGTGAACCATACCAATCGCGCCAATGTGATCAGGCTCAAACAAGACTGAAATGGAGTAGGGAAGAGTTGCGTCTTGATCCATCGAGTCACTTGATGCCCAAAGGATGGTGAGGTGGTACTTGTACACCGCTATGACTTTGTGTAGCTGATACGGTCATCATCGCTCCTTAACCGTGGGTGCGCAGGCTGATGCGGTAGTTGTAAATATTCATCAGCAGCGATGTAATGAGGCTAATAGCGCAGTAGGTAGCCATCACTAAGGCAATGCATTCGATCGCCTGGCCAGTTTGGTTAAGCGTTGTGCCTCCCGTGGCAGACACTAACTCCATGTAGCCTACGACACGCCCAAAGAAGAATTCTTAATGATATTGAGATAGGTGCTGGTGACTTGGGGAACCATTGGGTAAATTGCTTGGGGTACGATCAGACGCAGCATGGTAGGCATTTCAGAGAAGCCTAAGGCGCCTGGCTGCTTCGTACTGGCCGCGTGAAACAGACTGAATCGAGCCCCACGATCTCGGCAATATAGCTCGCGCTATAAAGGAGAGCGCTAACCAAAGACCAGTAGCTCGGGTGGTAAGTTGACCCCACCTGCAAAGCCAAAACCTCGCGAAACCGGCACATCCCATTGCCAGGAACTACAGTAAGAGGTATACGAGTATCGAACTGCGATGGCACCGGCCACTATCGCTGGCCACACTGAGGGCCAAATCCCTTCCATTGTAAACCTGCTCGATAACGTGCAATCATGTGCGTAACCGAGGACAGCGCCTCCGATGATAGACACGACTCCCCAGCCGACTAAAGAACCATCGGATGCCCATGCAACGGTCAACCCACGGTTGCTAAGAAAGGCACCATCCTGAAAAGAGATCGCTTGGCGAACATTAGGGAGGGCCATCATAAGCCCGTACCACCAAATCAAATGCACAATGAGTGGCACGTTTCTGAGGAACTCAACTGCTAGGTGACTAAGACGCCCAAGCAGCCAATTTTCAGAAACGCGGCATACACCAAGGAAGACACCAATAATCGTCGCGAAAACAATACTCAATACTGAAACAAGTAATGTGTTGAGAAGCCCTACTGCATAAGCACGCAAATAGGTATCATTCGGGCTATAGTCAATCAGTTGGAAGCTAATCGCATAGCCAGCCCGCTCTTGAAGAAAACCGAATCCCGAGGCGATGCCTAAAGCATCAATATTCGCACTGGCATTAGTGATCAGCACATAGAAAGCAACAGCAACAACGGCTAACACAATACACTGCTGTAATGCGCTGAGTACGCGGGCGTTATGAACAATCTTGGTCCACATAAGTGTTACCTGTTGTTAGGCCGTGTGATGACGAAATAGCAGTTGAGACATGAGAGGCAAGACAAGGGCGGCCTGATAGCCTTATTGTTCGAACGCCCCAGTCAGTCAATGCCTACTAAGTAGGCACAGAGTTATCGAACGGGAGCAGCGTAGAGGATGCCATCATCGCTCCACAGACGATTAAGCCCGCGCTCGAAATTCAGTGGAGTATCGGGACCGACATTGCGATTGAAGATCTCTTCATAGTTCCCGACCTGTTTGATGGCCTGGTATGCCCATGCATCATCCAGCCCGAACTTCTCTCCAATATGACCATCGCTGCCAAGCAGCCGCGCAACGTTGGGGTTGTCAGAATTATTGCGCATTTCTTCGACATTCTCTGACGTCACGTCGAGCTCTTCAGCATTCATCAATGCGAAGGCTGTCCAGGTAACAATATCGCGCCATTGAGCATCACCCTGAGGGACATAAGCACCCAAAGGCTCCTTTGAGATGGTTTCGGGTAGAAGGGTAAAGGCATCTGGATCAGCAAACTGTGTTCGCCTTGACGCAAGGCCACTCATATCGTTGGTGATGGCATCACAGCGGCCATGCTGAAAGGCGTTATACAATTCAGTGCTCTTCTCGATCACCACAGAGCTATAACTCATGTCGCGACGACCAAAGTAATCCTCAAGATTTTGCTCGGAGGTAGTGCCGGGAGAAAGGCAGAAGACAGCCCCATCGAGCTCTTCGATAGTGCTAACACCGAAGTCGGCATGCGTCATTACACCTTGGCCGTCATAAAACCAAGGTGTTGTGAAATCAACCCCGAGGTTGGCGTCACGCGAAGCTGTCCAGGTAGTAGCGCGAGCCAGCACATCCACCTCTCCTGAGGCGAGTGCAGTAAATCGGTTTTTCGCCGTAGTGATCACGAAATCGACCTTACTGGCATCACCGAGTACCGCTGCGGCCACGCTGCGACAGAGATCGACATCCATCCCACCCCATTCACCGTCATCTGTTAGATGAGAGAAACCTGCCTTATCGCTGCTGACACCACAGCGCAGTGTGTCGCGGGATTTCACATCTTCGAGCAGACTTGCTTGAACGCTGCCCATCATGGAGATACCAACACTTAGAACACTGTAGACTGCACATTTTTTCAATAAGAGTGGTTTTTTCATATCTTTATCCTTGTTTCGTCAAGATTTTAATCTGACTTATTATTGATATTGCTTTGTTTCTTCTCGATAACTCTACTCCCCTAAGAATCACTCGCGAGTGCTGACTGATCGCCATTCTTGCACCCAGTATCTAATATACGGATAGTCTAATATTAAAGATGCCCGCTAATCTGGCACACTAGCTACCAGTTCCAGTGCAGTTCTCAAGTAATATTGGTTAGCAATTTTATTGAACTTCCGCATATGGCTTACAAACAGAGACTGCTATCCCTAAGGTCTATCTGGAGACGACATGGACATTACTTGGTACCAAGATTTTCTAGCACTTGCGGAAACGGGCAAGTTCACAGCTGCTGCAAGCTTAAGGCAATGTTCACAATCTACTTTAAGTCGCAGAATTCAGTTGCTGGAAAATCACCTAGCCACACAGCTTTTTGATCGACGTGTCACACCTATTCGCCTGACCCCATCTGGTAAAGCGCTCACGCCTACTGCGTCTGAGTTAGTACGGCTTTCTCAAGAATGCGAACAGAGTGTAAGAGTACTTGACCACCCTTTGACCTTTGCATCGTTGCATACGCTTGCCTGCAACTTCTTTCCACAATGGATATCTCAGTACTCCACTCTAGACGAACCATTATTTACACGGATCGATACAGGGCATAAAAGTACCGAGAATTATTACATGTCACTTGTGTCTGGGCGCAGCGACTTTATTCTGTTCTACCGTGACACTGAATCGGAGCGGTATTTTCAGCGCGATGACTTTGAAGTGCTCTCGCTAGGAACAGAAGAGCTTTATTGGGTAGGCACACCGGAGATGGCCAAATTGTGCCAACAGTCTCATGGCACTATTCCTTGGCTCACTTATGCCAGATCGGCTCAATTACATGAATTATCGCGACCTCAAGTAGCTCGGCATCCTGAACCAAATCGCCTAAAAAGAACCTTCGAAGCTACTGTATCAGAAGCGCTCAAGCCTATGGTTTCGTTAGGGATGGGCATCGCCTGTATGCCACATAACATGATAGCTCCTCTAGTCGAGGAAGGCCGGTTGGTTAGACTATACCCCGATATGCCCTCGAATCATTTAGAGATAATTTTGGTGAGATGGCTAGGTAATCATGATGCAACTGCTGATACTTTCTGGAAGCGTCTTAGCAGCAATTAGTATCGATGACGACCTTGGCGTGATGAGGGCTGGTGAACCAACGCTCGTTCAGACATTCATCTCGAAACCGCCCGTTGAACGATGCGATGTGGGCGTTATGATTGATTTTTCCAGACTCAATTAAAAACAGTGCAACGTCACGCTGATGAGCCCACGTCAACATAGCGCGCCCACAGAATTCCTTTCCATCATCTGTACGAATGGTGCTAGATGGCCCACGCTACACAGCCAGTTGATCCAGAATCTGCGTTAATGGCAGCCCATAGCATGCTCGGGCACGATGGCCATGCTTCATGGGTATCGTCGTCGACAACGGTTAAGTTCTTTATCCCTCGTACTTCAGCGGTACGGTCAAATACAAAATCTATTGATCAGACCTGATCAAAGCACAAGAACCTACGAACAGCCATTACGGCTTTATACTACTGCGATAGGGTAGCTATCAGATTACGACCCGTGTGAGGCTTAGCATCTACATCCCCCCAGCACCGCCGAGGAGAATCACTGCATTAGTAAAGTTAAATTTGCGAGCCCGCTCACTACCACTAATATTAGAAGGCGCCGTCCGAATCACTGCACGGAACTAAGGTGTTGTGGTTGCTTGCTGGGGTAGGTGCCCATAGGCCTGCACCCACATGAATTGCTTTAGAGCACTCTATCGGGCAGCAGAGGAAAGCCTCTATAGCCTATGTGGTCATCAGTCGCCCTACGCTTATGCTCGGCTTCTAGTTGAGCGGAGCTAAAAAATAAAGGGAAATGGGAATGTTAAAAAACAGCTATTTAATCTCTCGTTCGACCGCCACGGCTCTTTCTCTGCTGCTATCTTCCTCGGCTTTGGCGGATGAGGTGTACAGCGAGACAGCAACCGGTATGGTCGAAGCCGCTGTTCAAGCGATCTGCGAGGGTGATAAAGAAAGACATCTTTCAATGCACCAGCGGAAAATTGAACCCGATCTATATTATGAGGAAAAATTCTCTGCCTTCCATACAGCATGCAGAGATAACGGTATAGCAAATATTGAAACGACATCTGATTTTGATGATGCATTAATGCAAGAGCAAAAGCGTCGATTTCACATTGATGCAAACATCGTCATGGGAGACGGGTCTGTGTACGCAACCACGTTTCGAGTGATTTGGGGGTCGTTCAACGTGCCAGAGGGTAGCAACTCAGTCGAGGCGTGGAGATTGGGCGGCCTTAGTAGAGTAGAAGTACCTATCCTCAGGGAAGACCTGTCGCGAAATTAACGGATGGCTGATGGACTTACTCGTTACTTTTCTTTCCCAGCACATCGCTTAAATAATTTTTCGCTCACTGAGCGGGCTCAGTGAGCGTTTTAAAGGGTAACTTTGCCAAGCTGGCGTTGTCACCACTAATAAAAATTAGTCTTATTGCGCGATTTCTTTCACAACCCAACTGACCACTTCTTCATTACCAAATTCAGCCTTCCACTCCTGGATAACTTTGTGATTCCCGCCACGGGTTTCTACTACCTCACCAGTGTGTGGGTTCTTGTATACCTTCAAGGGACGTTTTTTACGCCCATCTGTGCTGCTGGTGCTTACCTTGCCAGCTTTTGCTGGTTTAGAGCGGTAAGATGGGTCAAGCATTTCACATACGTCGCGCGCTAATTTTCCGTGCTCAGTCATAAGTGCTTGTAGTCTTTCTTTGAATTCAAGCTCTGCTTTTAGCTCACTGTTGTTTTCCAGCGCTTGCAGCTCTTCCTGCAGCTGCTTTAACATCTGTTCTTTTTTGAGATAGTTACTCAGTACCGACGCCATAGTCTAAATTCCTATATTTTTAAAATTTAAGGTAACCCTTAAACATATATCTTACGCATTATAGCTTTAATATAGCCATTGAGAAAAGGAAAGCTCAATTTTCAGGCCTGGATGCATAGAATAACCGCAGCACTTTGGATCATAAGGTAAAGATAGGAGGGCCAGCAACGGCATCCTCTCTGCCTTAACCTGCCATAGTGAAGCAGGGCATGGGATATCGACAACCGACTCAGGCCCAACGATACCAAATTTTTAGCTATCTTTAGACCGACATCAGCCAGCGGGCCATTGGATCCCACAGCAGCACCATTAGCTTCGAGATAAAACGCAACGAGCCGACCAGGGTTATGCGCCAGAACAGGCCTTGTCGGCCAGACATATATTTGCGACCCGCACCGCTCATGCCAGCGTGGTATTAATGAAAACACCAATGACTGATTCGCCAATATTTCCCGAAAGGGACAGGCTTCCGACACGGGTCAGACACAGAGCTAAGGGTCGTCGTCAGTAACCTCAACGATAGACCAAGAAAGCGGCTGGGATACCGAACCCCAGCCCAGGTGTTATTAGGAGAATACGCAGAAGCACTAGCAGCCGCTGCATTTATTGGTTGAATTCAGAATTAAAGGCTAGGCAGCTGAGTTTCTATATTAGAAATGCCATTCGATATTAAGCGTCATAGCGTCGGTATCAACCCCTGGCTTATTGTGATTACCAAATTTATTGCGCCAATATTCGTAGCCAACGCCGGCCCATAGCGAGTTTTCCGCCCCCCACGCGACTTGTCCTACATCCAGCATCAGCGAGGTACGCATTAACTGCTCAGGCTTGGTCGAATCGCCAAAGTAGTCATCCCCTTTCGCACCATTGTAGTTATAGAAGCCTTGAAATTTTAGCGGTAACGCAGCCGCTTCAAACGGTAACCCCCAAGCCAAATTGATTTGGTAATAAGGGTCAAATGAGATGCTGTTCTGGTTTTCGGGTAGCCCACAGGGTGGCAGGCCGCAGTGGTTCCACTCCCGGCTATAAAACAGGCTTAGATCTACAAATCCTCGCGGCACGTCAAACTTAAACGTTGGCCCAACTACCAGTTGGCGCTTACGCGGCGCAAAGCCGGTGTTTTTAGTGTTGAGGTCAAACCCGAAGGTTAGTGCCATATCCCTCACTGGCCCGAATGCTACCGGCTCATCAAACACGCCCCCCGCATGCAGTTGATGACGGTATGTCAAGTACGCTTCCGTTGCCCCTGAGTCACTATTGCTGGCGGGATCTTCATTACTGGACTGTAGAAGATCCAGATTGAAAAAGTTTTGCCCCAGTGAATAACCACTTGCATGGGTGAACTGGAGAATATGCTTCTCCACATTTTCAGGGTTATTAGGCTCCATAAACTGTGTTCCATAGCGATAACCCACAAACGTATCACTCCACGCCGCCGCATGAGCACCTGCCGACATACAGCCAAGAAGTGTGGCCACCGACACGTACTTAGCCACTGCTCGGTTTCTCTTCAACATGCGAAAACCTCTTTTGTTTGATTTTTTAGACGCATTTTTTAACGCCGCGAATGTTTTTGCTGGCGTGAACAACCGTTTTTTTTCGATAACAGCACTTCTTAGAGTACATTTATCTATATTTATTGTATACAATAAGAATGACAATAAAATACAAAAGGAGCATACAATGTCGCTAATTTTAAACGCCGCACGCCCTAGCAGCCTTGGTTTAGAAGATTTTCTTACCCATTACGGCGATATATTCGAACACTCGCCATGGGTAGCAGAAGCTTTTTGGAAACAAGAGCTTACTGATCAGCATGATGATGCCGATGTACTAGCAGACAGTATGGGAGCAGTGCTTAGGAACGCCGATGTTGATCAGCAAATTGCGGTTATCCGCGCTCACCCTGATCTAGCGGGAAAAGCCGCCTTGGCCGGCGAATTAACCCAGGACTCCACCCGCGAACAGGCGGGAGCAGGCCTAGACCAGTGCACCGCTGCAGAGTTTGAGCGCTTCCAACGGCTGAATCAGGCTTACCAGGATAAGTTCGGCTTCCCCTTCGTGATTGCCGTTAAAGGGCTTGATCGTCACGCCATTCTCGATGCATTCGAAAAGCGACTTGAAAACGACGCCGTAACTGAACGACAAACAGCCATTAATCAAATCATCCAGATAGCGCGCTTTCGCTTGCACATGCGTGCCGAGACGGCTGCAAAACCCCATGAGATTACTCTTCCCACAGCCTGAACGGTGCTCGCCCTTCAGGCTGTGAGGCTTACCCTTTATCGTCATTCGGAGAGACCTCTATGAGTCTGGAGACAAGAGAAGATCTCGATCCGATCGAAACCACGGAATGGATTGATTCCCTGGAATCGGTATTGGATCGTGAGGGCGAAGATCGTGCCCGCTACCTGATGACCCGCCTGGCGGATCGCCTGCGCCGGGACGGCATGAAGGTGCCCTTCTCGGTGACGACCCCGCACCGTAATACGATCCCGGTTCACCGCGAAGCACCGATGCCTGGCGACCTGTTCATGGAGCGCCGTATCCGCTCCTTGATCCGTTACAACGCCATTGCCCAGGTGATTCGTAATAACCGCGCCAAGCCGGGCCTGGGTGGCCACATTGCCAGTTTTATGTCCTCGGCTACCCTGTATGACGTGGGCTTTAACCACTTCTTCCGCGCGCCTCAGGGCGATTTTGCCGGTGACCTGATTTATATTCAGGGCCACGTAGCACCGGGCATCTACGCACGTTCCTATTTGGAAGGGCGTCTATCGGAAGAGCAGATGGACAGGTTCCGCCAGGAAGTCGATGGCGATGGCCTCTCTTCCTACCCGCACCCGTGGTTAATGCCGGACTACTGGCAGTTCCCCACGGTCTCCATGGGGCTGGGCCCGATTCAGGCTATCTATCAAGCGCACGTGATGAAGTACCTGCATCACCGTGAGCTGAAGGATATGTATGACCGCAAGATCTGGTGCTTCATGGGCGACGGCGAGTGTGACGAGCCGGAATCCCTGGGCGCCATTTCACTGGCTGGTCGCGAAAACCTCGACAACCTGATCTTCGTCATCAACTGTAACCTGCAGCGCCTTGACGGCCCTGTGCGCGGCAACTCGCGGGTGATGGACGAGTTCGAAGGCGTCTTCCGTGGTGCGGGCTGGAACGTGATCAAGGTCGTCTGGGGGCGTCACTGGGATCCGCTGTTCGAGAAGGATAAGAAAGGCATCCTTCAGAAACGCATGGACGAAGCGGTCGACGGCGAGTACCAGAACTACAAAGCCAACGGCGGCGCTTACACCCGTGAGCACTTCTTTGGCAAATATCCAGAAACCGAGGCGATGGTCAAAGACCTCTCCGACGAAGATATCTGGAAGCTCAACCGCGGTGGCCACGATCCGTTCAAGGTTTACGCGGCGTATAACGAGGCGGTTAACACCTCTAACGGCAAGCCCACGGTCATCCTGGCGCACACCGTTAAAGGTTACGGTATGGGTAGCGGCGATGGCGAAGCGGCCAACGAAGCGCACCAGGTCAAGAGCATGGAGTATGAAGCGCTCAAGACCTTCCGCGATCGCTTCGGTATTCCGTTAACCGACGAGCAGCTCAAAGACGTGCCGTACTACAAGCCGGAAGACGACTCTCCCGAGCTCAAGTACATGCACCTGCAGCGTGAGCGTCTGGGCGGCTACCTACCCAGCCGTCAAAGCGACTTCGAGGCCTGGAGATCCCCAGCCTCGAAGACAAGACCTTTGCCTCGCAAATGGGCGGCTCGAAAGGGCGTGAAGTCTCGACCACCATGGCGTTTGTGCGGGTGCTTAACGGCCTGGTCAAAGATAAGACGCTGGGCAAGAAGGTGGTGCCGATTATCCCTGACGAAGCGCGTACCTTCGGTATGGAAGGCATGTTCCGTCAGTTGGGTATCTACACCTCGGAAGGTCAGAAGTACGAGCCGGTGGATAAAGGCCAGATCATGTTCTACCGCGAGGATCAGAAAGGGCAGATCCTCGAAGAGGGCATTACCGAAGCCGGCGCCATGTCGGCCTGGATCGCCGCGGCGACCTCCTACAGCAACAACAACGTCACGCTGCTGCCGTTCTACATCTACTACTCGATGTTTGGCTTCCAGCGTATCGGCGATCTGGCCTGGGCGGCGGGTGACCTGCAAGCCCGTGGCTTTATGGTCGGCGGCACCGCCGGGCGCACCACGCTCAACGGCGAAGGCCTGCAGCACCAGGATGGCCACAGCCTGATTCAGGCCTCCACCATCCCCAACTGCCGCAGTTACGACCCGACCTATGCCCATGAAGTCGCCGTCATTCTGCAGGATGGCCTGAAGCGCATGTTCACCGACAAGGAGAACTGCTTCTACTACCTGACGGTGATGAACGAGAATTACGAGCACCCGCGCTGGAAAATGTGCCCGCCGACGATATCGTTAAAGGCATGTACCTACTGCGCGAAACCAAGGGTGACAAGGGCCGCGTTCAACTGCTGGGCTCTGGCACCATTCTGCGCGAAGTGGAAGCTGCCGCTGAGTTGCTTGAGAACGATTGGGGCATCGGCGCCGACATCTGGAGCGTGACCAGCTTTAACGAGCTGCGTCGTGAAGCGCTGCTGCTGGATCGTGAAGCCTTCCTGAACCCAGACGCCGAGGCCAACAAGCCTCACGTCACACAGTGCCTGGAAGGGCGCGACGGCCCGGTGATCGCGTCGACCGACTACATGAAGCTGTATGCCGATCAAGTGCGTGCCTGGGTACCGGGTGACTACACTGTACTGGGTACCGATGGCTTTGGCCGTTCAGACACCCGCGAGAAGCTGCGCTACTTCTTCGAAGTAGATCGCTACTTCGTGACCGTGGCGGCGCTACGTGCGCTGGCTGAGCGTGGCGAGATTGATCGCAAGCAGGTTGGTGAAGCGCTTAAGAAGTACGGCATTGATGCCCATAAGCCTAACCCGCTGACTAGCTAAACCGCTGACCGGTGGGCGGTGGCCCACCGGCTCGATCCGATTTGGAAGGAGCGCGACCTTGAGTAGCGAAATCATCAAAGTTCCCGATATCGGCGGCGATACCGATGTCGAAATCATCGAGATTGCGGTGTCAGAAGGCGACGTCATTGAAGCGGAAGACACCCTAATCACGCTGGAATCCGACAAAGCCAGCATGGACGTACCGGCCCCGAAAGGCGGCAAGGTACTCAAAGTGCTGGTCAAAGAAGGCGATAGCGTCTCGGAAGGGGACGATATCGTTGAGCTGGAAGTCGAAGGTGGCGGCGACGAGCAGCAAGAGAGCTCGTCTGACAGCCAGCCTGAAGAGGCCCCAGCGAAGCAAGACAAGCCGAAAGAGCCGTCTCAAGAGAAGCCCGCGGCTAAAAAGTCAGCCGGCGGTAAGCAGACGGTGGATATCAAGTGCCCGATCTCGGCGGCTCCGACAGCGTCGAAATTATCGACGTCGCGGTCAGCGAAGGCGATGAGGTTGAGGCCGAAGACACCTTGATCACGTTGGAGTCTGACAAAGCCTCCATGGACGTGCCCAGCCCCCATAGCGGTAAGATCGTCAGTTTTACCGTGAAAGAGGGCGACACGGTCTCGGAAGGCGATGTGATCGGCCAGATGGAGATCGCCGGTGAAGGTGGCGACAACGAAGACGCACCGGAAAAGGCAGCCCCCGAACCAGATCCATCGGGCAAAGCCTTGTCTGAAAAGACTCAGTCTGAAAAAACTCCGCCTGAAAAAGCTCAGCCGAGCAAACCCGCTGAGTCTCCGGCCGGCACCCCCAGCCCGGAAGCGCAGATGGCCGCCTATAAGCCCCGGGATGGCAAGTTGGTGCACGCCGGCCCTGCGGTTCGCATGCTGGCCCGTGAGCTGGGTGTCGACTTGGGACTCGTTAAGCCCAGCGGCCCGAAGGATCGCGTGCTCAAAGAGGACGTACAGTCCTACGTGAAGCAGGCGATTGCCAATCAGGGTAAAGCCCAGCCAGGTGCGGCAGCCGCGGCTACTGGCGGCGCGGGTATTCCGCCCATTCCGGAAGTCGACTTCAGCCAGTTTGGTGAAGTGGAAGAGAAGCCGATGGGGCGTCTGCTCAAGATGGGCGCGACCAACCTGCATCGCAGTTGGCTCAATGTGCCCCACGTCACGCAGTTCGACGAAGCGGACATCACCGAGCTGGAAGCTTTCCGCAAGGCGATGAAGGCCGAAGCGGAAGCCCAGGGTGCCAAGCTGACGCCGCTGCCGTTTATGGTTAAAGCCTGCGCCTTTGCGCTGCGTAAATTCCCGCAGTTCAACGTTAGCTTGAAGGGTGACGGTGAAACCCTGGTATGGAAGAACTACGTCCATATCGGTATTGCCGTGGATACGCCCGATGGCTTGATGGTGCCGGTGGTGCGCAACGCCGATAACAAATCCTTGATCGAGATTGCCAAGGAGATGGCGGAGCTAGGCAAGAAAGCCCAGACCAAAAAGCTCAAGCGCGACGAGATGACCGGTGGCTGCTTCACCATTTCGAGCCTCGGTTCGATTGGTGGCACGGCGTTTACACCGATCGTTAACGCGCCGGAAGTGGCCATTCTGGGCGTGTCCAAAGCACAGATGAAGCCGGTTTGGGATGGCAGCGCCTTCCAGCCGCGCCTGATGATGCCGCTGTCGCTCTCCTACGATCACCGTGCGATCAACGGCGCCGATGCGGCACGCTTTACCGCCTTCCTGGCCGATGTGCTGTCCGATATTCGTCGCTTACTGTTGTAGTTAACGATAAAAAAAGGACTTATAAATGGCGCCTTTATAGGCGCCATTTATTTAAAAAAAAACTTTTCTTTATTAATTTAATTACCACCTAAAATGGCCATAAGATCAGCATCAGGTTCTCTGGAGGTGAGTACAAGCAAGGATTCTAAGCTATTGAGGTGTGTATATACGGAGTTCCGAGCTGCTTCGGCATCGCCATTTACAAGATGCGAAAGTAGTTGAGCATGGTCTCCCTCTAAATAACAAGACAATAAACTCGGCGGTTTATAAAGTGCAATAACGATAGAAGTGCGTAGTACCAAATCAGTAAGCATCGCACCCATGATACTATTAGGTGAGCATTCGGCAAGAAGATGATGAATATTCAGAGAGTGTTCAATGCGTGCTGGTTCATTATTATTTTCATAAGCCTCCTTTTCAAGTACGACTTGCTGTTGCAATGCTTTCTTAGCGCTAGTCTCCAACTTGCCTGCTAGCAGTGCAACAATTTCACCTTCGACTAACCTGCGTGCAGAAAAGGTCTCACGAGTTTCTTCGATTGAAGGAGCACGCACGCGAGCGACCTGATTGGGGCGTTGATCAATGACATGCTCGGCATCAAGCCGTGTTAATGCCTTACGCACCACCGAGCGACTGACTCCAAATACTTCACCTAGCGTTATCTCAGGCAATTTAGTATTGGGAGTCAAACGTTGCATCAGCACAGCCGACCGGATGTGGTCAACGATGTCCTGGTCGCCGACGCGACCTTCTTTGGGTTTATTAAAGCGATTTTTATGCCAGCCGAGGTTCATATTCTTTGTCTCTAACGATCCTCGCTGGAACTTAACATGTATCCCCCAATACAACCAACATAAGATCAATGCTTTATCGTTGAAGATGGTTATTTCTCAAGAGCTAACTCAAGCATTTTTTGTAGCGTTTCCGATCATCTTATGCTCTGGTTTACAGCAAGAATTTTCATGGTGTTAGTACCTCCGTGTGCATTCATATGGTTGCCACGGGTAAGAATGACATGATCATTTTGGGAAACAATTCCTTTAGATACCAGTAATTCTATTGCTTTATCATTGAGCTCTTCGGCTTTCATACTTGTTGTATCAAAGGCCAGAGAGACCACACCGCGATACAGTGCCATACGTCGTTGAGAAATTTCACTTTGCGCTAAACCGATAATGGGCAATCCAGAGTGTATGCGTGAGGCGATCAACGCCGTAAAACCACTAGACGTCATACAGGCAATAGCGGTGACTCCAGCGAGATGGTTCGCAGCGTACATGGCAGAAAGAGCGACCGTTTCATCGACCTGCAAAAAATCTTGATGGATACGATGGCCAGACTCCTGAGCGCTCCGCTCACGTTCGGCCCCCAGGCATAAACGATCCATTGCCTTCACGGTTTCTACAGGAAAGTCCCCAGCAGCGGTTTCAGCGGATAGCATCACCGCATCCGTGCCATCAAGAACGGCATTGGCAACATCGAAAACCTCAGCACGCGTTGGCAGCGGCGCACTAATCATCGTCTCCATCATCTGCGTGGCGGTGATCACCGCACGGTTGAGGCTACGCGCGCGCTTGATCATGCGTTTTTGCACGCCGATCAACTGAGCATCCCCGATTTCTACCCCCAGATCACCCCGTGCCACCATGACTGCTTCGGATGCCATAATAATGCCATCTAAAATTTCATCATCCGCCACCGCTTCGGCACGCTCAATCTTCGCGACAAGACCGATTTCTTCACCCTGCCCACCCAGCAGCTTGCGAGCTTCCTGCATGTCAGCAGCGCTACGTGGAAAAGATACCGCAAGGTAGTCAACACCTATTTCGACGGCGGTCTTAATGTCTCGTTTATCCTTCTCGGTAAGAGCGGCCGCAGACAACCCGCCTCCCTCCTTATTGATGCCCTTGTTGTTGGAAAGCTTACCTCCAACAACAACCCGAGTATGGATTTCTTGGCCCTCAATGGCACTGACTTCGAGCACCAAACGACCATCGTCAAGCAGGAGGCGGTCACCCACGATGACATCGTCCGCCAACGTCTTGTAATCACAACCGACGCGTGTGATATCGCCGGCATTGCTATCCAACAACATATCAAGCACGAAGGGCTGGCCTTCTCCAAGCAAAACCGAATCGTCCTTGAAGCGAGCGATACGAATTTTAGGGCCTTGCAAATCAGCTAACACCGCGACGCTTCGGCCTAGACGTTGGGAAATCTCACGCACTTCGACTAGCCGACGGCGATGATCATCAGCCGAACCATGGGAGAAATTGAGTCGAACGGCATCCACACCTGCCCGCAGCATACCTTCCAGTACACCTTCACGGTCGCTGGCGGGGCCTAAGGTTGCCACTATTTTGGTGCGACGAATGGGGGTAAAGCGGTTGGTTTCATGCTGGCCTCGGGAGAACAAGAATAGCTCGAAAATCATTGACATTAGTTCGGGTCGGACCGGTCACAACCAGGTCGTTAATAGCAGCAAAAAAACTGTAAGCATCGTTACGGTTCAGATAATCCTTTGCTGACAACTGCAAGGCTTTTGCACGTTGCCAGCTCTCGGGGCCGAATACAGCACCGGCGTTGTCCTCAGAACCATCAATGCCATCGGTATCAACAGCGAGTGCATAAACGCCCTCTACACCCTCAAGTGTGTCGAAAAGCCCTAATAGATATTCGACATTGCGCCCGCCACGCCCATCGCCACGCACAGTGACGCTGGTCTCACCACCGGAGAGCACCAGCAGTGGACGTTTAATTTCACTTTGCAGTTTGCGCACCATACGCGCTTGAGCAATACCTAAATCACGAGCTTCACCTTCCAAATCATCGCCCAGCACTCTGATGTCGACCGCACTTTTTTCGGCACTGAGTCGAGCAGCCTCAAGGGCATCACTGGCTCGCGCCAGGATTATGGACTGGTCGCGTGCAAACTCAGGGCTAGAGGCTTGAGGCGCGCCGTGATTGGCCATCAAATGTTGACGCACGTTATCAGGAACCTCGATGGCGTGGCGTTCGAGAATCTCCAGGGCATCAAGCGGTTTTGAGTTATCTGGCAGGGTGGGACCTGAAGCAATCAGTGTAGGATCATCACCCGGCACATCAGAAATAAGGTAGGTCACCACCCGAGCTGGGTGAGCGTGAGCAGCCAAACGACCACCCTTGATCCCAGACAAGTGACGCCGCACCGTATTGATTTCGCGGATCGGTGCGCCACAGCGCAGCAACGCTTTGTTAACAGCCTGCTTGTCCTTCAAACTGATACCTGCGGGGTAGCGTCATCAATGCAGAGCCGCCCCCAGAGATCAAAGCAATCACTTGATCGTCTTCGCTGAGGTCTTTCACCGCTTCAAGCATACGTTTGGCGGCTTGCTCACCAAGAGCATCGGGCATGGGATGGGAGGCTTCTAACACCTCGATATATTGGCAATCAGCACCGTGTTTATAGCGAGTCACCACCACTCCGTCCAAGTCAATTGCTTCATCGTTGTTACGTGCACGCTCAACCCAAGCTAACTCTAGTGCGCTTGCCATAGCAGCGGCGGCTTTTCCAGTACCGACGACAATGGTTCGTCCGGCCGGTTTTTCTGGTAGTTGGTCTGGCAGTAAGCTGAAAGGATGCACCGCAGCGATGGCCGTTTCAGCCAGGTGCACTAACCACTGGCGCGAGGCCTCTTCACTAGTAAAGGGTGCTAAGCGAAAAAGGGCATTCATCGGTAGACTCCACAGGCAAGGGCCGGGGGAATAGAAAAAAGGGGGCAAAAAAACCGGTGAAAGACACATAACGGAACGGAGGTCTTGCACCGGGAAAAGGCAACGAGTCACATACAATAACAAGGGCGGGCCGCAGAACGATGCCCGCCGTAAAACAGTAATGAAACCTCCGTCAATCAGTCAGTCGCGCCATAAAAGGCATTACTGGCCAATTTCATAATTCGCCAGTTTTTCCAGGGCACGCAGAATTCCCGCATGGTCCCAATCCGCACCGCCATTAGCGGCACATGCCTGGAACAGCTGTTGGGCATTTGCCGTCCCCGGTAACGAGAGGTTAAGGCTACGTGCGCCCTCCAATGCCAAGTTGAGATCTTTCTGATGCAGGCGGATGCGAAAGCCAGGGTCAAAGGTACGCTTAATCATACGCTCGCCATGCACATCCAGAATTTTCGACTGAGCGAGGCCGCCCAACAGGGATTCACGCACCTTGGCGACATCGGCACCGGCCTTGGAGGCGAACAGCAGCCCCTCTGCAACGGCCTCAATAGTCAGTGCAACAACGATCTGGTTGGCGACCTTGCAGGTCTGGCCTGCTCCGTGACCCCCAATGTGCGTAATGACCTTGCCGACGACTTCAAGCAGCGGCTTAGCCCTTTCAAAGCCTTTGTCCGTCGCCCCTACCATAATGGTCAGCGCGGCATTGATCGCACCGCCTTCACCACCGGAAACAGGGGCATCAACAAACTCACCACCGGCTTCAGTAATGCGCTTGGCGAATGCCTGGGTCTGCATTGGGGCAATGGAGCTCATGTCGATGACCAAGGTGCCGGGCTTGAGGCCCTCTATCACGCCGTCCTCACCGAACAGTACGCTCTCTACATCTGGCGTATCCGGCACCATGGTGATAATGACATCGGACGCCTGGGCAACCGCTTTTGGATTAGCCGCCTCTTGCATGCCCTTATCGGCAAGCGTTGCGTCCAAGGGGCCGCGTTTGACGGTCACCAAAGAGTGGCCCGCATCGAGCAGGTGGCCTGCCATTGGGCGTCCCATAATGCCTAAACCGATAAAACCAATCTTGCTCATCCTCTTTCTCCTTCAAACTAACGCAATTTGTACTTATTCATACTTGGGATGTTCAGCGCACCGCCTCTAACCAAACCAGCCCTTCCGACGTCGACGTCTTGGGCTTGTATTCGCAGCCAACCCAGCCGTCGTAACCTAGGCGGTCAAGCTGTGAGAACAGAAAAGGGTAGTTGATCTCACCGGTACCCGGCTCATGACGGCCCGGGTTATCCGCCAGTTGCACATGCGCGATACAGCCCAGATGCTTTTCTATCGTGGGCGCTAGATCTCCCTCCATGATCTGCATGTGGTAGATGTCGTATTGCAGCTTCAGATTGTCACTACCGACCTCGTCGAACAGCGCCAGAGCCTGCTCGGTGCGGTTGAGGAAAAAGCCTGGGATATCACGAGTGTTGATCGGCTCCGCCAACAGAAGAATGCCAACCGACTTGAGCTTTTCAGCCGCATAACGCAGATTTTCAATCAGCGTGCTGCGTGCCTCGTCATCACTTACACCTTGATGCTTAATGCCCGCCAGGCAGTTCACCTGTTTGCACCCCAAAGCAGTGGCATATTCGATGGCACGATCAACGCCGATCCGGAATTCTTCCACCCGATCCGGGTGACAAGCGATGCCGCGTTCACCCGCTGCCCAATCGCCCGCAGGCAAATTGTGCAATACCTGGGTAAGGCCGTTGGCTAATAAACGCTCTTTGATTTCCGCCGCCGTGTAATCGTAGGGAAATAGGTATTCAACCCCCTCGAACCCAGCCTCGGCGGCGGCCTGAAAACGATCGAGGAAGTCTACTTCGGTGAACATCATGCTGAGATTCGCGGCAAATTTGGGCATGCAAGTCTCCTTGTTTTTATCTTAGTGATAATAATTGCCCTGGTACCGAACCTCGGTAGTCACCAGGGCCAAGCTTAGGTCAAACTGGCGATGGAGCTAGGCGCATCCGTCAGGTTTTCAGCCAATTCCTCGAATTCATTGACGCCATCAAGGTCGGTACCCATTGAGATATTGGTGATGCGCTCAAGAATGATCTCAACGACTACAGGTACGCGATGTTCACGCATCAGTTCGCGGGCCTTTTCAAATGCCGGAGCGATATCCTCAGGCTTTAGTACGCGCAGCGCTTTACAACCCAGGCCTTCGGCAACAGCAATATGGTCTACACCGTATTCAGCTAATTCAGCCTCTTCGTCGGTGTAGTTAATGTTTTTGAAAGAGAGCTGCACGCAGTAATCCATGTCGAAGCCGCGCTGGGCCTGACGAATCAACCCGAGATAGGAGTTGTTCACCAGCACATGAATATAGGGCAGGTTGAATTGCGCCCCGACTGCCAGCTCTTCGACCATGAACTGGAAATCGTAGTCACCGGAAAGTGCCACCACTTCAGCTTCAGGATCAGCACGGCAAACGCCCAACGCCGCTGGAATGGTCCAGCCTAGCGGCCCCGCCTGGCCACAGTTGATCCAGTGACGCGGCTTGTAAACGTGCAGGAACTGAGCGCCCGCAATCTGGGACAGACCGATGGTGCTGATATAGCGGGCATTCTTGCCGAACACCTTGTTCATTTCTTCATAAACACGCTGGGGTTTGACCGGCACGTTATCGAAGTGCGTCTTGCGCAACAGCGTGCGTTTGCGCTCCTGGCACTCCGCGGCCCAGGCACTGCGATCCTTGAGCTTGCCCTTCGCCTTCATTTCCCGAGCCACATCAAGGAAAAGTGCCAATGCCAGCTTGGCATCAGAAACGATGCCGTAATCAGGGCCGAAGATACGCCCGATCTGCGTCGGCTCGATGTCGACGTGAACAAACTTACGGTCTTTGGTATATGTTTCGACGTTACCGGTGTGGCGATTGGCCCAACGGTTGCCGATGCCCATCACGAAATCCGAGGCAAGCATGGTTGCGTTGCCGTATCGATGAGATGTCTGCAAGCCCACCATGCCCGCCATCAGCGGGTGATCGTCGGGAATCGTACCCCAGCCCATCAGCGTCGGAATGACCGGCACGCCGGTAAGTTCGGCAAACTCGACAAGTTGTTCTGCGGCATCTGCATTGATGATCCCGCCCCCCGCGACCAACAGCGGCTTTTCGGACTCGTTGAGCATGGTCAACGCTTTTTCAATCTGGGCACGCGAAGCAGACGGCTTATAGGCCGGAAGTGATTCGTAGGTATCCGGATCAAACTCGATTTCGCTCATCTGAACGTCGATCGGCAGATCGATCAACACCGGGCCGGGGCGGCTTGAGCGCATGAGTTGAAAGGCTTTCTGGAAGGCCCGCGGCACTTGGGCCGGTTCCATCACGGTAATCGCCCATTTTGTGACCGGCCCGGCAATGGTCTGAATATCCACGGCCTGGAAGTCTTCCTTGTGCAACTTGGCCCGTGGCGCTTGACCGGTGATGCACAGAATCGGTATGGAGTCGGCGCTGGCGGAATACAGCCCGGTGATCATGTCGGTGCCGGCGGGACCAGAAGTACCGATACATACCCCGATGTTCCCCGCTTTGGTTCGGGTATAACCCTCGGCCATGTGCGACGCCCCTTCAACATGGCGTGCCAGAATGTGATCGACTCCACCCACCTTACGCATGGCAGCGTAAAAAGGATTGATTGCGGCCCCCGGCAACCCAAAGGCAACGTCGATACCTTCTTTCTTCAGAACGTGAATGGCGGCTTCCGCAGCTGTCATTTTAGCCATTACAATTTCTCCTCAACAATTGAATACAATTGCTGTATTCATTTTCGATTTGTTCTTGTATTCAAAAATAGGCGCCTACTCGATGAGTGTCAATTTTTTATGGAAAATATTTCCATAAAAAATTAAATGCCAACATATACCCTTAATAAACAAAAGGTTATTGAAATCACAGCTACGGGGATATGCACATAGTGCAGAGGTGGAATCGTAGAACCAAGGAGGGAAATTCAGGCACCACTAATAGACCAACAGCCTTGGCTGTTAGCCTTTAAAAACCTTAAGGAATAGCGGATGACATTCGAGAAAATTTAGCGCCAAAGGCATCTCAACAGGCTAACAACGCTATTGATCAGAGTGTGTACGTCATCGCCATCATCTTCGGTTTCAACTCGTGCCAGGTAACGACTCAGCGTGCCCCCACGCAACCCAGTTTCATATGGCGGTTAACGTCTTTGTAGAGCAGATAGCGGAACGGCCCTGGGCCGCCGGCATAACAGGCCTGCGGGCAGAACGCGCGCAACCACATAAAGTCGCCAGCCTCGACCTCAACCCAACTCTGATTCAAGTGATAAACAGCCTTACCTTCGAGCACGTAAAGCCCGTGCTCCATGACATGGGTTTCATCGAAAGGGATGACGGCTCCAGGTTGCAGAGTGACGATATTGACATGCATGTCATGGCGGACGTCATCCGGTTCGACGAAGCGTGTAGTCACCCATCTCTCATCGGTATCCGGCATAGCCGATGGTTCAATGGCATTTTCGTTAGTGACGAAAGGCGCAGGTGCTTTAATGCCTTCAACATATTCGTAAGCCTTGCGCACCCAATGAAAACGAACCGGCTCGTCAGCCCTGTTATGCGCCTGCCAGCTAATACCTGGGGGTAAAAAAGCATAGCCGCCGGGCTGCATAAGGTGTGTTTCACCCGCCAGAGTGAGCGTCAGTTCGCCTTCAACAATGAACAGCACCCCCTCGGCTGCCGGATCTAGTTCCGGCTTTTCGCTACCACCGCCAGGAGATACTTCCATAATGTATTGTGAAAACGTCTCGGCAAAGCCAGACAGGGGACGAGACAACACCCATAAGCGGGTTTTATCCCAAAACGGCAAATTACTGGTCACAATGTCACGCATGACCCCTTTAGGTATCACTGCATAGGCTTCGGTAAACACGGCGCGATCCGACAGCAGCTGTGTCTGTGCTGGCAACCCTCCCTGGGGGGCATAATAGTTACGCTTGGCCATCATCTTTCCTTTATTGTGGTCAATTTTATCGTTTGGATTTTTTATATATAGAAAGGGATCTAGAAATTTATCCGTAACCCAACATTGCGGAAATGGTCGCGGCAGCTTCAGCTACGCAGCTCTGTAGTCGATCACGCTTTTCGGCAGAGACTTCGTGTACTGGCACCATAATGCTGATAACGCCTTCCATAGAGCCATCATGGTTATAGAGGGGATAGACAACCGAAGAGATACCAAAGTGATAATAGGAGTCCGCAATAACATATCCACGCTGCCGGTCTTCCTGCACTAGATCCCAGAGAACATCACGGTTGGCAGGCGCACCCGGCTCCTTATCTAAAAGGTAATCTGATGGATAAAGAGTTTCGAATTCCTCTCGTGATAGATCGGTAAGCAGCATTCGTCCCAAAGAAGTGCAATGCAACGGCAAGCGGGTTCCGACACTCACACGGCGAATAGTAGCGTTCGATGCCCCAACTCTCGCCACGTAGACGGCATCACGACCATCTCGAATAGCGATATGGCTCGAACAACCGGTTTGCTCACACAAAGACTCAATAACCGGCTGTCCGATCTGTACGACATCCAGCGAAGCGACGTACTCAAAGCCTAGGCGCAATACATTGACCCCCAGGGAATATAAACCGGTGACGGGGTGATGGCGTAAAAACCCCATGTGCTCCAAGGTCTGTACCGCTCGATGCGAAGTTGCTTGTGGATAACCCACTCGCTTAACAAGCTCGGAAAAGCTCATCTCTCGGTGATGACGATTGAGCTCCATTAAGATCATTAGCCCTCGTTCAAGCGCGGGTATCAGATGTTTTTTGTTATCCTTGTCACTCATGGCTCGTTCACTCGCTTCAGGGTTATCGCTTTTAGGCGAACAAAAAAAGAGACCTTAGTAGATAAGAAATTACTAATAAATATTTCTTTAGACCTGCATCGATAAGCTCAGTAGGCGGGATGGTGCTTTACCCAATGCCGGGCGATATCCACGCGCCGACTGACCCAGACACGGTCATGCGCTTCAATATGATCAAGAAAACGCTGGAGTGCGATAAAACGGCCAGGGCGTCCTATCAGGCGGCAATGCAAACCGATAGAGAGCATTTTTGGCACTTCTGCTCCCTCCGCGTATAACACATCAAAAGCATCACGCAGATAGCTAAAGAAATGATCAGCGGTATTAAAACCCTGTGGCGAGGCAAAGCGCATATCATTAGAGTCCAGTGTATAAGGCACTACTAGATGAGAGTGCGTATGGCCCTGGCTGTCCTTCTCGCGTGTCCAGAACGGTAAGTCATCACCGTAGTAGTCGCTGTCGTACAAAAAACCGCCTTGATCCAATATCAGACGACGCGTATTGGGGCTGTCACGGCCGGTATACCAACCCAGCGGCTGCGCGCCGTAAAGGTTCTGAAACACTTCGATAGCACGCTCCATGTGCTGGCGTTCCAGCGCTTCTGGCACTTCCTGATAATTGATCCAACGATAGCCGTGACACGCAATTTCATGACCCAACTCCTGAAAGGCATGAGCCACCTCGGGGTTACGCTCCAGCGCCATGGCCACACCGAAAATGGTCAGCGGCAAACCACGTCGTTCGAATTCACGCAAGATTCGCCATACCCCTGCCCGCGAGCCATACTCATAAATGGATTCCATGCTCAGGTGGCGATTGGAAAAAGCAGGCGCACCGACTATCTCGGAAAGGAACTGCTCGGAACCGGTATCGCCGTGTAGTACCGAGTTCTCTGCACCCTCTTCATAGTTCAGCACGAATTGCACAGCAATTTTCGCCTTGCCAGGCCAATTGGCCTGAGGGGGATTACAGCCATAGCCGACCAAGTCACGAGGATAATTGGGCGAATGCATGATGCAAGTTCCTTGTTATAAAACAGCGATCTAATGAGTGTTTAAAAACAATAAAAATGTACATAGCGAAAGATACAGCCCACCATAAGGCAGGCTTTAAATAGCACTGACGTTAAATACGTACGAATTATTTAGACGCTTACTCTTCCCACTCCTCAATCAATGCACGTTCTTCCTCCGTCATATTCGTCATATTGCCAAGCGGCATATAGCTGCTCGCTACTACTCGCTTAATGCTCTCTTGTTGTTTAATGATTTGCTCGATTTCGTCATATGCAAAACCAGCAGGAGGAGCAGAAAAGCCTGGCTGTGTCGGCGTTTGTGAGTGGCAAGCGACACAACGTTGCTCTATGACGGCACCGATCTCGGTGATATCTGGCCCCTTTTCTGCTGCCTGAGCACCAGATTGACTCGAGCTTTGCGCAGGCATAGCCACCCAAAAAGCTATTAAGAGAAGAGCAACACCAGCAATGGGATAAATTGGCTGAATTTTACCCGCATGCATTAAGACAAAGTATTGACGAATCAATGCACCCGCAAAGATAAAGAGTGTCATCAGCACCCATGCATGCTCATGAGTGTAAGCAAAGGAGTAATGATTGCTGATCATCAACAATACGACGGGCAGGGTGAAATAGGTGTTATGAACCGAGCGCTGCTTACCACGCTTACCATCAAGCGGATTGGGTGTTGCGCCAGCCTTCATCGCCTTTACCATGCGACGCTGACCAGGAATAATCCAAAAGAACACATTCGCCGACATCGCAGTAGCCATCACAGCCCCTGTTAACAGGAAAGCCGCGCGCCCCGAAAACATTTGAGTACTCAAGTAGGCAACTACGATCATCATGACCGCTACGCCGATACTCAAGAGACCATCACGCTCCATGTTCGGGCTGATACGCTTACACATCTCGTTATAAACAACCCACCCTAGTAGCAGGAAGGCCAGCGCCAGGATATTAGCTTCCCAACCAGCAAGGTTAGCCGCCCACTCCCAGTTACTGTTGGGTTCACCAAGTAGAAGCTTGGGTTAACCATATACAAAATGATGAACAGGGCAAAACCGGACAGCCATGTGGTGTAAGACTTCCAGAACGACCAGTGCAGATCATCCGGTAGTTTTTCTGGACTCGTTGCATATTTCTGGTTGTGATAGAAACCACCACCATGTACAGCCCACATTTCACCAAACACCCCTTTTTGGCGGCAGTTTTCGTCTTTAGGTGTTTTGAGGCCGTTGTCCAGCATCACAAAATAGATGGATTCGCCTATCCAAGCGATGGCCGCGATGACATGCAGCCAGCGCAGCATAAAGTTTCCAAATTCAAGTAAATAGGCTTCCATTAGGGGAACCTCGCCTCATTTGATTATTGTTGGGGGCTAACTACAAAACGTACATTGACGCTCAAAATGGATGTTCAGCTGCCGCGATAAGTCGAATAGGCATATGGCGTTAGCAATAACGGCACATGATAGTGCTGCGCCGCATCATTAACCCCGAAACGGAGTGGTATGATGTCCAAAAGCTCGGCTCTGGCGCTTTTAAGCCTTGGCGCATCAAGTAGTCACCTGCATGGAACACCATTTCATAATTGCCCTTTACTAATTCACTTCCTTCAAGTATTGGAGCATCAACAACGACCATCGTCATTGGTCTTAACTATTTTAAGAAGCTGGCGTAGCCCCCCATCTAAACGGAATACCTCTATTTTAATTCCTTCACCAGGGCAGCCTTGGGCTGTATCCAAAACATGTGTTGTCAGTTTTCCCATCACCCTCTCTCTGATTTTCCGCGAATCCTGTGCCGCTAGCTCATCATTGGCAACGCAGTATTAGCACATCCTAAACAGTACCCATGTACTTATTGACAACATTTTTAGCTATTTAATGGACACATTTCAAATATTTTCTGTATACATTTTTGGAATATTTTGATGACCAACGTCAGCGAATGCGACTTTAGTAGGAATTCCTTAAGGGAATTTATCTTTAGAAAGATCGGCTACAGCAGGTAGATGTAAAACAGGCAATACAAATGTAAGTCACTGTTATTTAATAACTTTAATTAAATTTCTGTTAGAAGAAACTGGGCATACCAGTATTATTTTCTAGGTATAGTTATCCGGAAAAAACGCACATTGCTGATATGGGGTTGGAGGATGGCTGCAAAATTATTTATTTTCTGATTTATTTTTGTGTACAGTATGATCAAATCAGATAAACAAAAAATTAATAGCACTGAATACAATAACAATGGAGACTCATCTATGAATGATGCATTAGCCTCTTCCGAAGATCGGAAACGCGTGAGCGAAAAGAACACCTCTCTGTTTGATTTCTATGGAAAACCGCGGTTTTCAAAGGCTTTGCCTCTATCTCTTCAGCATCTATTGGCCATGATCGCTGGCGTCATCACTCCGCCTATTATCGTTGCCGGTGTTGTCGGGGCGAGCATAGAAAAAAACTCCTGCTTATTCAGATTGCCGTGCTGGCATCAGGGGTATGTACTGTTTTCCACCTTTACGGTGTTTGGAAATTTGGCGCCCGCTTGCCCGCCATCTTTGGCGTAGGCTTTGCCTATGTACCAACCCTGGTCGCAGTAGGAGCTCAGTATGGTATTGAAGGGATTCTTGGCGCCCAGTTAATCGGCGGTATGACCATGGTGATAGTGGGCTATTTCATCCAGTATATCCGCCACCTCTTTCCGCCTGTTGTCGCAGGCACAGTGGTATTGGTCATTGGCTTATCACTTTACGATATTGCTATTCGTTACATGGCGGGCAGTGGCAACGTAAACGCACCCAATTTTGGCGATCCGATTAATTGGGTCGTGGCGGTGGTAACGCTACTCACAGTATTGATTGCCGCTCAGTTCGGTAAAGGCGTGGTGAAGCTTTCCGCAATCATTGTTGGCATCGTCGTGGGTTACTTGCTCTCGCTCGCCCTTGGCATGGTCAATTTCGATAGCGTGTCCAATGCTTCCTGGGTGGCCATACCCAAGGTAATGCCTTTCGAGATGGAATTTCACGCGGCCGCTATCGCTTCTATGGTCGTTATCTGCATCATCAATTCCGTACAAACTATCGGCGATTTGTCCGCAACAACCGTCGGCGGCATGAATCGCGAGCTGAAGACTCGCGAGTTGACGGGAGGTTTACTGGGCAATGGCCTGACTACCACCCTGAGCTCTTTCTTCGGTGCATTACCTACCTCCACCTTCAGCCAGAACGTAGGCATTGTGGCGATGACCAAGGTTATTAGCCGTTATGTTCTGGCGCTGGCGGGCATCATGATGATTCTGGCCGGCCTTAGCCCAAAGTTTGGGGCAATCATGACCACCATTCCTTATCCCGTATTGGGTGGAGCAACCATTACCGTATTCGGCATGATCACCATGACGGGGATTCAGCTGTTGGTAAAAGATGAAATGTCCGCTCGAAATATGACGATCGTGGGGCTCGCTTTAGCATTGAGCCTAGGGATCGCTTCTGTCCCCTCAGCCATTGAGCAGTTTCCGACGGTGTTGAGAGACCTGATTGGTGGTGCGCCTATTGTAGTTGCTGCGATAACAGCCTTCACGCTTAACATAGCCTTACCTAACAAATCACTAACCGACGAGGAAAAAGAGCGAGAGGCGATCGCCAAAGCAGATGCTGAGGCGGCCAAGGCCGACAGCGACAAATGAAGCCAGAAAATCTCACAAAACAGCACCCACTCTAATTAAACAGTTTTATGTACACCTAATTAGAAGCCATTTGGCCACCATTAAATAGAACTGCTGCGTGCGCTGGCAGTTCTATTTTGTGGTTAAGGTGCATGGCTCTATAGGTTAACTTGGGAATATAAATGCGTATATTAGATAATATGACTTTAAGGATGAGCTGGACGCTGGTTCTACTCTCATTCTTACTTATGCTTCTTGTGCTCAGTGGCACAGGGCTTTATGCCGTCAATCACAGCCAACAAAGCATCGAGCAGCTCACTAATGTCAATGTTAACCAGCAGGCTAGTCTCAACCGAACTAATTCTACGCTACAAGCCACACGCCTTAGCATGGCGCGCCTTTATGAGGAATTGATTGAGCCACAAACAACGCTTACCAATGAAGAGAGGCAGCAGCGAGCTAATGAGCTGCATAGCTCACTTAATAGTACCCAAGACGTGTTTTCGAATTTTATCTCACTGCCCGCCGACGCAGCCCATGAGGCGATCATCTCGCCTATCGTAACAAGCTTTGACACCATGATAGATGTACACCTTTTGCCGCAAGTAGCTGCATTGTATGAAGGCGATACAGTTACTTACCGCGAACAGCGTGACGCCGCTTACCAGGCTTATGCAGCTTTCTATCAAGATGCGATTGGTTTTTTCATCAAGTAGAAAAAGAAGGTAACAACCGGCTGACCAATTTTGACTCTGTCATCAGCCTTTCCACTATTACCATCATCACCGTCTTCATTATCGCGCTCATGGTTACCGTGATTGTTTACTGGGGCGTAGGTGCTAATTTAATACGGCCTTTGCACCGCATTACCGAGCATTTCAAGAGCATGGCGGAAGGCGACCTTTCAAGAGAAGTGGAAACCCGCGGTCGCAATGAAATCGGCGTGCTTTTCACCTCTCTGCGTCATATGCAGCAAAGCTTACTCGGAACTGTTATGACGGTTAGAGAAAGCAGTAGCGAAGTATTTACCAGCGCCCAAGAGATCGCCAAAGGTAATCAGGATCTCTCGGCGCGTACGGAACGACAGTCAGCCTCGTTAACCGAAACCGCGTCAAGCATCGAAGAAATGACCTCAACAATGGAGCGCAACAGCGAAAACACTATCCAAGCAAGACAAGTAGCTCGTGAAGCGGCGAACACTGCGGATCAAGGCGGTAGTGTGGTTATGGAGGTCATTAGCCATATGCACAACATCCGCGAAAGCTCACAGAAAATCACCGACATCATCAAACTGATTGACTCCATTGCTTTCCAAACCAATATTCTCGCCCTCAATGCTTCAGTAGAAGCGGCACGTGCTGGAGAGCATGGCCGCGGCTTTGCGGTAGTGGCCAGTGAAGTACGCCAGCTCGCTACCCGCAGCGCTAGCGCTTCAACGGATATTCGAAAGCTGATTGAAACATCGGTCAATATGGTAGAAGCCGGCACGCATCAAGCGGATAAAGCAGGCGAAACCATGGCGCGAATCATGGCATCGGTGACCCAGGTCACCACGTTAATGGACGAGATATCCGTAGCAACCGAAGAGCAACGCGCGGGTATTCGAGAAGTTAATATCGCAGCTAACGATATGGAGCAAACGACTCAACAAAATGCCGCGATGGTCGAACAAGCCAGTACGGCCGCCATCGAGCTTCAGCATGAGGCCGAACGCCTCAACTCCATCGTCGCCCGGTTTAAGCTGAATGAATCAACACCGCAGCTAACGGCGCAAGCGGTCAATACCCACTAACGATACACAGTAGTGCCTTACTAAAAGCACCCTACCGTTAAAGCAAAGCCACGGGAACGAGCACGTGGCTTTATTAAAAATAAACATCTGGAGCAAGACAGTATGATCCTGGGTCTTACATTGCTATATGTGGGCGCTGTTTTGTTTATAAATGGTATCTGGCTGCTGGGAAAAATCAGCAACCAAGAAGTCTCAATCATCAACGTCCTGGTTGGGTTGCTCAGCTTTATTATAGCCATGCACTTAATTTTCAAAGACCCTAACAACACGGTTGAGATTAGCGCAGGGGCTTTTACGCTCTTATTTTCAATAACCTATCTTTGGGTAGGTGCCAATCAGTGGCTAAAATCTGATGGCAAAGGATTAGGTTGGTTCTGTCTTTTTGTAAGCATCACCGCCGCGGTTATTGGTGTGCACTCAATCGCTGGCTACACGACAAGTTTCAAATTATGGAATACGGTTAACTGGTTTTCATGGTCTCTTTTATGGCTTAGTTTCTTCTACCTATTAGCGCTAGCGAAGCCTATTCAGCGGTACGTTGCAACTTATACCATTTTTTGCGCGATCTTTACCGGCTGGATTCCAGGCGTCATAATTTTGCTAGAACTTATTAGTACATAATTTCAATAAACGCTTCCTCTTAAAGGTGTTTTTAAACCTTCCTCAAAAAGACCAACTTTCGAATCGTGCCGCTTATGCCAGGCTGATACTAATAAAACCACCAATAAGCTGATTCGCCGATGTTTCCCGAAAGTGCTGCGCTTATTAGTTGAATTCAGAATTCAAGATGGCCAATATTAACCACGCTGAAAGAACACTATAGGTTACCAGCTCATGAACTGGTAGTTGACGGATCCATCATGATCAGCAAACCCTGTATGGGTTGATGGGCATAAGCGTTAATATCAAAGTGCTTGCGCCAGGTAAGTGGCCAGTAACCCTAAAGGCGAATGCGGCCCAGGTGATCGCGCATTACTAGGGCCTGTTGACGTTTCATCAGCGTAGCGGGGACGGCTCGGGCAAGTGCGATATTGTATCTACGACTTCCGTAATGACGACTATTCTCGATAAACACCAAACTCTCCCGCAACTTCCGCCAGCTTATTGTGTAACGCTGTCAGTAGCTCGGCCTTGGCCGAACTGGCGCGATGGATCATGCCAATTTGTCTGAAGACTTGGGGCTCACCGAACGGCAATGTCAGCATGTCGCGACCGTTCTCGCGCACCGCGATATTTGGCACGATGCTGGCACCAAGACCCGCGGCCACGCACTCCACGATGGCAGGCACGGTGTCAATCTCAGCGATGTCCTGCACCGCTATGCCTAGCCGGGCGAGCTCGTTGTTGATCATTGCGCCCAACGGCACATTACTGCCGAAACGCACGAAGGGCAACGTTTCCAGCAACTGCTGAACCGGCATCGGCGGTGTGCCGGGCGGCGCTATCACCACTAACGGCTCGCGTATGAACGGCGACCACAAGAGATCGCGCGACACGCCGGAGTGCTCGGCGACCACCGCCACATCCAGCCGGTCGGCGTTGACGTCGCTGATCAGCGTCGAAGACATGCCCACTCGTAGGTTTACGTTCAGCTCGGGGAACTCCTGTCGCAGTGCCACGATGGCACGTGGCAGTAGGCCGATAGTACTGGTGCGCACCGAGCCAATATTGAGCGTACCCGTTATCTGCTTCCCGGACAGAACGCCACGCGTTTCATCCACCAAGGCCAGAATCTGTTTAGCCGTTTCAAGCATTTTCAGCCCCTGGAGGTTGAGGCTAGGAGGGCGGGAGTCACGATTGAACAGCTTGGTATCCAGTTCCTGCTCAAGCGAATGGACCTGTTGGCTAACAGCGGAAGGGGTCAAATTTACGATCAAGGCCGCCCGCGCGAATGTGCCATGCTCAGCAATCGCTACGAATGTTCGTAGTTGGCGAGTGTCCATAAACCCTCCTTAAATGAAGAAATGCTTAACATAAAGGCAAATTTTATTCGCTTTTGTATAAAAAATCTTCCTGTATTCTAAAAATCAATTCGAAAGCAGTCGCCTGTGATGCTACGCCGATCAGTGTCCGGCTGCCCTCGTTACAACAGGGAGGATCTGATTTGGCACTACAACCTTTGATTCTAATAACAGGCCCCGACCTTGCCCCCACTGCAAAGCAAATGGCCGAAGACGCTGGCTATACCCTTGTTCACACACCCCCCTATCCATCTGAGGAGGTACTCGCTGACTTCCTCAAACAGTACGACCCGGTTGGGGTCGTGTCTCGAATGGGGCAATTTGGTGCCGGTGCTGTCGCAGCAGGGAAATCGCTGCGCGTTATCTCCAAGCATGGCGCAGGCGTCGACAATATCGACATCGATGCAGCAACCCAACATGGTATCCAAGTCATCCGGGCGGCAGGTGGCAATGCAGTTTCTGTTGCGGAACACACGGTTGCTCTAATGTTCTCGACGATCAAACGTTTGCTGCCACTGGATGCGGGCATGCGGGCAGGGCGCTGGGAAAAGGCGGGGTTCCTCGGTCGAGAGTTATCCGGCATGCGTTTAGGTCTAGTGGGTGGCGGCGCCATCGCTGCCACCGTAGCGAAGCTGGTGAAAGGCATGGGTCTCGACGTGCTCGTCTACGACCCCTATGCCTCGGTGGACGCTATCAAAGCGATGGGCGCACGCCGAGCCGAACGCATAGAGGACCTGCTCCGCCAATCGGACATCGTCAGCCTGCACTGCCCCCTTACCGAAAGCAATACGCACATGCTTAACGCCGCGATGCTCGCCCTGATGCCGGCCGACAGCTACGTCATCAATACTTCTCGGGGTGGTCTGATCGACGAGGCGGCCCTGCTTGCCGCCCTAGAGAGTGGGCATATCGCAGGCGCAGGACTAGACACTTTCGAACAGGAGCCGCCATTGGACGTGAACGCTCTGGCCGCGTCTGAGCGAGTCATTCTCACGCCCCATATCGCAGGCGTCACCAAAGAAGCTGGCAAGCGCGTCGGCGAACTGGCGGTAAGCGGTATCGTGGACTTCCTCGCTGGAGAAACCCTACCGAAAGCCCGCTTGGTCAACACCCTAGCCTGAACGCACCATCTTTAATGTTGAGTCACATGACGGAGTAATGCTATGACAGTCGGAAATAGAGTTCTTCAGCGCCAGCGCCGTGTCGACGACGACCTCGTTAAGGCGTTCGCAGTACTGCCCGTAGCGGTGGTCAGCGATAGCATGTCCCGCGTCTTCGCCGGTGGCCCAGACCTTCGCCCGATGCATCGCGCTGGCAATTTAGCCGGGGTCGCCCTTACTGTTCGTACGCGCCCCGGTGATAACCTGATGCTGCACAAGGCCATCGACATGGCCCAGCCCGGTGACGTCATCGTCTGCGATGCCGGAGGGGACACCACCAATGCCCTGATGGGTGAGTTAATGCTGGCTTACGCGGTCAAGAAAGGCGTTGCGGGTTTCGTGCTCAACGGTGCGCTGCGCGACCTGGACGGCTTTCGCGATACCAACCTGCCGACCTTCGCCGTGGGCGTCACGCATCGCGGCCCATACAAAAACGGGCCAGGTGAGATCAATACTCCGATCAACCTTGGCGGGATGGTTATTGAGCCGGGCGACCTAATTCTGGGTGACGCCGATGGCGTGCTGGCCGTTCCCTACGCTGATGCCGAGACAGTGCTAAAAGCCGCCCAAGCGAAACAGGCCTCCGAAGAGAAGCAAATGGTCGCCATACATACTGGCGAGAACGACCGCACCTGGGTTGATAAGGCTTTGGAAACGACGGGCTGCAGCCTCCTGCGAGGCTGAGTTTGCACCTGCCCAAAGCCGCCGCCCCGCTGGCAAACGCTCGGCTTCGCGCGTACTTGGCGGGTAACGCGGCTTCGGCTGTTGGCACCTGGGCGCAACGTGTGGTGCTACTATGGCTCGCCTGGGAGATGACACAGTCGAGCTTCATGCTAGGGTTAATGGCAATGGCGGACCTGCTGCCATCAATGGTCGTGGCTCCCTTTGCAGGCACATTGGTCGATAGACAAGACAAAATTCGCCTAGCCCTGTGGCTGCAGCTTCTCTCAATAGCGCCGCCTTGCATTATGCTGATTGCCATAATGGCCGAGCTTGTCAGCCCGACAATGTTGCTAATCGTGGCTGGATTAACTGGCATCCTGAACGGATTCGATCATCCAACGCGTATGGTCGTTGTCGGTAGCATCGTCCCTAAAGAAGATGTGCCTGGAGCGATAACGATCAACTCCATGGTGTTTAACCTTGCGCGGATGTTAGGTCCAGCCGCCGCCGGCATGGCGCTAACGCTGGAAGCACTTTGGTCGGTCTTCTTATTTAACACAATTAGCTATTTGCTCTTTGCACTGATACTAGCGCGGCTTTCCCAATCAGAAAATACTAACCAAAGGCGAGGGTCTGAGGGACTGGAAGGGTCGACGGAAGGCAAACTCAGCCACTCAACATGGTCAGCGGTAATACATGCACTGACTGGACATCACAAGCTCTTGCTGCTGTTCTTCGCCCTTCTAGCGCTATGTTATAGGCCTATTTTCGAATTATTACCGGCTTTTGCCGGTCAGGTCGTTATTGGAGAAGCAGCAAGAGCAAAGGCCTTCTCTTTGATGACATCAGCTCAAGGGCTCGGTGCGATAGGCGGTGGGTTGATGACCTCCTTCTTACTAACAAAAGGCTCTCCTCTCTCACTGGCCATAGGCTTCGGACTATCGGCAATATTGGCATGCGGATTATTTCTGATTAGCCATGTGTTATGGGCAGGATTATTAACCCTCGCCTGTTTGTCAGGAGCCATCCTGGCCAATGGTGTGTGTACGCAAGTTGTTCTGCAGACACAGGTGCCAGAGTCGGTGAGAGGAAAAGTGCTGTCACTCTATACAATGATCTTTCGAGGCCTACCAGCGATGGGGGCTATGGTAGCCGGACTAATCGCCGAGAATACATCCAACCGCGTCATCTTCGGCTTGAGCAGCCTACCAATAGTAGCAATGTTGCTTGTGCTGCTAGTGGCTCTAAACAAGGATCGAAAAAAGCTGAGTGACTCATAGCCCTTGAATCTGCAGAAGACTTCAAATCAATAACGTTCATAGATACGTTACTATTATGGGTTACTAGATAATCTGTAAAACCTCATCATTTTCCTCTTTTGATACAGATTAGCGGAGTTCGATTCGGCGCGCTCCCCGTTCCAAGATTGTCTCCCCCCCGATGCAGTCGTATAGGTTGATATCGCCTCAGGTACGTTTGCATCTTTTTGCTACGCCATGCCAATAAACTACCACTAAAGCGGCATATACAAGTCTGTAAAAACACGAATTTTTAATAAAGAAATTCTTCATACTTCTTCAAGAAAAACGCGCTTTATACAGAAAGTCTTTTCATGTTCCACTTCTGCTAGAAACACGCTTACCAATAGCTTAGATGCCCGTGGTTCGCGTCTTTTCGATCATAGATCAACATCTAACAACATGCGCTGTACCGCCAGTTCCTCGAACGGTAGAGACATAACAACGATTAATGAGGTATCGATATGAAAGCCTTCAAGTCCTCTTTGGTAACTAGCCTACTCATCATGGGTATAGCCACGACAGGTGCTGCTCAAGCCGCTGATTGGACCGGCTACACCTATTCGTCGGTTTCCACTACCGCGGCAGTAAAGGGAATGCAGCGCATCATAGACCGTACTGAAGCTGAAACCGAAGACCTGTCGATCACGCTGCATTTGGGAAAAACACTGCAGATTGCCTCCAGCGATATTACCCAGGCGGTCGGTAATGGCTTTATCGATTTCTCGGCTGATCTGTTTTTTTCCGGCAATGTGCCCATCGCGCGTATCCTCAATCTGCCAATGCTGATCCAGAACGATGAGGAGTGGGATAAAGCCTACGCGGCCATGTCTCCCTATCTCACGCAAGGCTTCGCCGAGCAGGATGTTACCTTTCTGGGCGCTTATCGCTACCCTCAACAAGTCATTTTCACCTCGTTCGAGATCGACTCCCTCGACGATCTCGAAAGTCATAAGATCCGCGTGACCTCGCCCGAGCAGGGTGCCTTCGTCGAGGCCTTCGGGGGCTCACCGATCACCCTATCCGGCTCCGAGGTTCCAACTGCCCTGGAGCGCGGCGTAATTGATGGTGTGCTAACAGCCAGTGCGGGCGGTGCAAAAAACTGGCACGAGTTCCTCGACTACAACTACCGATTACCGGTGAACTACGCCTATAGCGCCATTATCGCCAATACCAACGCCTACGAGTCCCTGAACGAAGCCGATCGCGAAACCTTCGCCACCATCATCAGAGAGGAGGCTTCTAACATCACCGAGGCCTTCCTTCTAGACGAGCAGGCCCAAAAGGAATCTCAGGGGGACGCTGGCATGACCATTGTTGAAGCAAGTGACGCAGAGATCGTCAAGGCCCAGGAAGCCCTCGCCCCCTTCTGGCAGGAATGGGCCAGCGAAGCCGGTCCTGAGCATGAACAGGCACTGCAGGATGTGCTCACAGCGCTCGGCAAGTAATTGATCTTTCAGAGGATCTCAACATGTCTGCCTCCCAACATGAAACAAGAAAAGGGCCGGCCTCCGCCGGCCCCATCTTTGACGTACTCTCCGCTATTGTGCGCATTCTCGCTAGCGCTGGGCTAATAACGCTAACGGTATTGGTCGTCGCCGAGATCGGATCACGGTTGCTTTTCAACAGTTCCCTACATGTAGTGGAGGAGCTCTCCGGCTACTTGGTTATCGCCACCACTCTGTTCGGCGCTAGCCTAGCAATCAGGAACAATGCATTGTTTCAGGTCGGTTTTATATACGAAACCTTGCCGCCTCGGGTCAGACAGGTGCTTGGTCTGGTGTACGTCGCGCTAGCCATGGGCATCTGCGGTGTGCTCGCCTGGCACTCCTCCCTGCTCGTCATGAGTTCGTTCGCACGCGGCAACGTGGCGCCCACCGCTCTGATGACACCGCTTTGGATCCCGCAGATGCTGCTGCCTGTGGGCCTGTCCGTGATGACCCTTTTCCTGTTAGAGCGTGCCTTGCTGCAACTAGGCATCGGAGGACAACGCTGATGGATGCAATCATTGCCTTTTCCGTCTTGCTGCTACTGATCCTCGGCGGTCTTTGGGTGCATTTCGCTGTAGGAGCCGCGGCCCTTGGGTATCTTTGGCTGATGAAGGAATTTGCTGGCTGGAATGCCCTTGGAATGGTTAGCTGGGGGGCATCCAACAGCTTCACCCTAGCCGCCATTCCGCTGTTCATCTTGATGGCGGAAATCCTACTCGGCGGCAGCGGCTGAGTGGCCGTCTCTATAACGGCATCGCACCCTTCATGCGCCGCCTGCCGGGCGGACTGCTACATACCAACATCATAGGCAGCGGCATCTTCGCCGCCGTCGCTGGCGGCAGCGCTCCCACAGCCGCAGCCATGTCGACTGTAGCCCTGCCAGCCCTATCCGCACGGGGCTACCAGAAGCGTATCATCGCAGGCTCACTGGCCGCCGGTGGCACCCTGGGCATATTGATTCCACCCTCGATCACCATGATCATCTACGCCACCTTCACCGAAACCTCCATCGCCAAGCTGTTCGCGGCCGGGCTGGTGCCCGGTATCCTGCTGGCTGGCTGCTATAGCCTGTTTATTGCCGCGCGCTCGCTACTCAACCCCTCGCTGGTGCCACGCGACACCACCCAGTTGCGGCTTTCCGATTACCTGAAGGCGGCGCTGGATGTCGTGCCATTCATGATATTGATCAGCTTCGTACTGGGCAGTATCTATTCGGGCATCGCTACGCCTACCGAGGCCGGTGCTGTTGGCGTAGTTGGGGCAGTAGTGATCGCTGCCGCCTACCGCAGGCTCAGCTTGAGCATATTACGCAAAGCCATCTCACGTACCCTGGTGATGAGCGGCAACGTGCTGTTCATCGTCTTCATTTCGATGATTTTCGCCTACGCCACTGCGCTATCCGGCGTCGGCGAGGATCTGGTTAGCTGGGTGTCCGAGGCGGACATGTCGCCGTTCGTTTTTCTAATGATCTTGCTGGTCACCTTCGCCATCCTCGGCTGCTTTATGGAAGGTCTAGGCATGATCGCGATCATTGTGCCGGTCATTTTTCCAGTGCTGATGGCGATGAACATCGACCCAGTGTGGTTTGGCGTGTTCGTAGTCATCCTGGTCGAGCTCGGCCAACTGACGCCGCCACTGGGCATCATCCTGTTCGTGGTCGCCAGTTCGGATCCCACCGTTAAAGTCGAAGACGTCGTCATGGGTGTGCTGCCCTTCTTCCTGATCATCCTGGCCTTCCTTGTTCTGCTGATCTGGTTCCCCGACATCGCCCTGTGGCTCCCAACCACGACCTTTGGAGGTTGAACATGGCATTCCCCCATCCCGACCCGATACTGATTGAGGCCGAGGTTTTCACCACACTGCCGACGTCACTGAGAAGATCCGGCCAACGCTCTTACTGGGCGGATCGCAACCGGCGCGGGGCGGTGGTCGACAGCTTCATTGAGGGCCCATCCTTCGATCTTGAGGGCAACCTGTGGTTCGTTGATATTCCCTTCGGTCGTGTCTTTCGCGTCTCACCTAACGGCGCCGTCGAGCAGATCACCGAGTACGAAGGCCAACCCAACGGCCTGAAGATCAATACGGGCGGGCACATCTACATTGCCGATTTTCGTAACGGCATCATGCAGTTGAATCCGAACACCGGCGAAGTGACCACCGCGCTGGGCGATGCTGACACCGAGGGCTTCAAGGGCTGCAACGACCTGCACTTCGGCCCCGACGGCTCGCTGTACTTCACCGATCAGGGCCAAACCGGCTTGCAGGACCCCTCTGGCCGTGTCTACCGCTGGCACCCGGACAGCGGTCGGCTGGACTGCCTTATCGACAAAGTGCCGAGCCCCAACGGGCTGGTGCTCGATAAGGCTGGCCATGCACTCTATGTGGCGGTAACCCGAGCCAATGCTGTCTGGCGTCTGCCGATCTCGGACAGCGGACGCGTGGTAAAAGCGGGGCTATTCCTGCAGTTTTCCGGCGGCCGTGCGGGCCCGGACGGTCTGGCGCTTACCAAGGATGGTGGCGTGGTGGTCTGTCAGACCGGCATGGGACTGGTTTGGGTACACGATGCGCTCGGTGTGCCAATCGCCGTGGTGAGATCCCCTCGTGGGCTCGGCACCACCAACTGCGCCTTCGGCGGGCCGGAAGGCCGTACACTCTTCATCACCGAGTCTGACACCGGCACTATTCTGCGCGCTGAGCTGCCCGTCGGCGGCTTTCCCATGGCTTCCGGCTGGGGTATGTGATGCTGACGACGAAGCCGCAGCCCTACGACAGCTTCCTTGCCTCCTGTTCCACGACCCAGCGGAATCACCAAGACAGTGACGATGCCGCCAACGAGCGACCCTGGCGCCGACGCCCCGTCGTAGACTCACCGAACCCGCCGCCGCGGCCGGACTGGCTCACCCAGGTTCGGGAGCCCTCGCTGGCTCCGGATCAGAAGATCGTCGATGCCCATCACCACCTTTGGGATCGCCGAGGCTTTCGCTATCTGCTTGAGGAGTTCACCGACGACATCGGCGACAGTGGCCATTGGGTGACTGCCTCGATCTACATCCAGTGCCGGACGATGTATCGCGCGAGCGGCCCCGAGGCCTATCGATCCGTCGGTGAGATCGAGTTCGTTCGCGGCCTCTCCGCCCAGTCGCGTAGCGGCCACTACGGGCCCACCGACGTGGCAACGGCCATCGTTGGCTATGCCGACCTACTGATGGGTGCTAGCGTCGCGCCGGTGCTCGAGGCGCTGATGGAGGCTGGCGGCGGGCACTTTCGCGGTGTGCGCATGCCCGTCGCGGCGCATCCCGACCCCACCGTTCGTTCCAACCCCGTGCCAGCACCGGAGGGGCTGATGGTCAGCAAGCCCTTCGTCGAGGCAGCACGGCAGCTGTCCCGCCTCGGCCTGTCGTTGGATATATGGGCCTACCAAACCCAGCTCGACGAGGTAGCAACCTTGGCCCGCCGCCTGCCCGAGCTGACCATCGTTCTCGACCATGCTGGAGGGCCTCTGGGCGTCGGATCCTATCCCAGTCCTCATAGTGACCATAACTCGATCCATCGCCAGGCCTGGCGCGACGGTTTGGCGCGACTGGCCGAACTCCCCAATGTGATGCTCAAGATCGGCGGCTTTGGCATGCCGATCATGGGCTTCAGCTTCAACACAGGAAAGACGCCACCGAACTCACAGCACCTTGCCGATGCCATCGCCCCCGACGTGGACGCCTGCATTGAGCGCTTTACACCATCGCGCTGCATGTTGGAGAGCAACTTTCCTGTCGATAAGGGCAGTATCTCCTACGGCGTGCTGTGGAATGCCTATCACCGACTCACTGCCTCCTGGAGCCAGGAGGAACGCAACGCCGTGTTTCACGACACGGCTACACGGGTCTACCGGCTACCCGCCGGTTCATGACCTAACTAACCGCGCCGTTAATGAGCCATGCCCGCAAGTTCAACAACAAGATCGGAGTACGCCAACATGAAACAACGTTTTTTAAGCTTGTCCCTCGCCGCTGTCGCGTCGACTTCCCTCCTGGTCGGCACCAGCCTCGCTCAAGCCGACTATCCCGACAAACCGATCAACTTGGTGGTCGGCTACTCCGCCGGGGGCGGCACGGACGTCATGGCCCGCACAGTCGCCAAGTATCTGGAGGAGCAGTTGGGCGACGGCGCCACGGTGGTGGTTAAGAACATGCCTGGCGCGGGCGGCCAGATCGGATTTTCGGCGCTAGCCTCGGCCAGTCCAGACGGCTACACGATTGGCACCATGAATCTGCCAGCTGCCCTGGCGCTGACCTATGACCGCGAGGCTGACTACGACGTGGACAGCTTCACCTGGCTAGCCAACTTCGTCTCCGACCCTAATACCCTAGTGGTGCCGAAAGACTCTGACATCGCCTCGGTGGAAGACCTGATCGCGTACGCCAGGGACGTCCAAGGCAAGATGCCGGTGGGCCTGTCCTCGCTAGGCGGCAACGACCATTTCTCCGCTATCCAGTTCGCCGAGGCGGCCGACATTGAACTAAACTACGTACCGTTTAATGGCGCAGCCCAGGCGCGCAGCGCACTGATGGGCGGGCACGTGGCCATGGGCACCATGGCATATAGCCAGACGGTGGGCTTTGAAGATGAGCTACGCGTACTGGCCGTGCTGGCTGACGAGCGCCTGGAACAAGCCACCAACGTGCCGACGGCGAAGGAGCTCGGCTTCGATATCGAAATGGGCTCGTTCCGCGGCTTGGCGGCACCGGCCAACCTACCGGTTGACATCCGCTCTGTTCTGCTGGGCGCCCTTGAGGATGTGGCCGAGGACATCAACTTTAGCTCCGACATGGCACAGCAGGGCAACCCGCTGAGCGTCATCTATGGGGAAGACTATCGAGCCCTGGCCGAGGCCCGGGATGAGTTGACGCGGCGCACCTGGGAAGAGACGCCCTGGAAGTAATCTTATTTAACAGACCGACGCGAGGCACTGCTGTCCCGCGCCGGTTTATCTCTATTTCATCCCCCCGGCGCACCAGCCTCACTCAATACATAGTCACACTGAATTACTCCCACTCCCCCCGACCATAGTCGTAAGCCTTTACTGGCCGTTCGTCATGGTATTAGCGGCCAACCCCGATGACATGGGCTTTATCGCCTATCCTTTCCATAGATACAGAAAAACTTACCACACAGTTAAACATTATTCGCTTTTATCAAGTAATTCTGTACTGTTCACTGCACTAGACAGGCTTTGCCTTTTAGACCATCCGTGAATGTAAACGGGAGTACAACAACATGATCACAAAGTTTTCAACCATCGCCGCCACTCTCTGCCTCGCTAGCATTACCTCGACTCAGGCCCTCGCCGACTATCCAGAGAAAAAGATAGACCTGATCGTCGGCTATGCTGCAGGTGGTGGAACCGACGTCATGGCCCGCACCGTTGCGCCCTTCCTTGAGCAGTATCTTGGCGACGACGCTACCGTCGTAGTAAAGAATATGCCCGGTGCCAGCGGCCAGATCGGCGTCACCGCCACGGCCCAGGCCGATCCCGATGGTTACACTATCGGCACCTACAACCTGCCCGGCATGATGGCCCGCACCCTTGACCGCGACGCCGACTACGACGCCGATAGCTTCACCTACCTGGCCAACGTGGTAGACGATCCCAACGTGATCGTCACACCTAAGAGCAGCGACATCGACAGCATGGAAAAACTGGTCGCTGCAGCCCAGGAACGTGATGGTGCCATCACCGTCAGCATGTCAAGCCTCGGCGGCGATGATCACTTCTTCCTTATTCGGCTCTCCGAGGAGACCGACGCTGAATATACCATCGTTCCCTTCTCAGGCTCCGCGCCGGCGCGCAGTGCTCTCATGGGCGGTCATGTCGCAATGGGGATCATCAACTTATCGGAGGTGGTCAACTTCCGTGACGAGCTAAATGTGCTGGGCATTGCCACCAACGAACGTTCTGAACTACTGGAAGGTGTGCCGACCTTTACCGAGCAAGGCTACGATCTTGTCAACGGTTCGCTGCGTGGGTTTATTGCCCCCTCCGGCCTGCCGGAAGAGGTCGAGGCCAGCCTGATTAGTGCCTTCGAGAAGACGTACGAGGATCCAAAATTCCAAGAGGCTATGCTCAAATCTGGGAATCCTATCAGTCTGACGACAGGAGATGATTTTCAAGCACTTAACGCAGAGCAGCTTGAACTGGCCGAGCGTGTTTGGGAATCCTCACCCTGGAAATAAATTGATTGGACGGGGTGTTCAATCAACCCGGCCAACCATGGCAAGCCCCCCTTCGTCACGCCCCGTAACAGGATAAAACGTCACCTCCACCATGTCGCTCGACTCGCTTGGTGGTAGACGCTATACGAGCAAGCCAGCCAGAGAATAGAACATGAAACAGACCACTTCAGGGCAAGGGCCTCATCCCGACCTCATCACCGGTATCGCCATCATTGTTGTCGCAGGGTTTCTTCTGTTACGCACACCCGACATGCCGACCATGAGCTCCCTGCTGCCGATAACAATGCTGAGCACGCTAATCGGGCTCTCTGTATTAATGATCTTACGGGTTTTTGCCGCCACGCGAAGCGAGCGCTTTAAAGCCCCACGGCACCAAATATTCGAGAATTTGCCGCGCTTTCTCGGCATCGTCGTGGCCATTGGGCTCTACGTGGCCAGCGTGAGCTTGATCGGCTTTTACACAACCACCGCGGTTATGGTGCCTTTGGTGGCGTGGAGCTTCGGCTATCGGGATATCAAACGGTTGCTGTTGGCGGATCTGATATTCACCGGAGGCTTGGCAATAATTTTCGCCTTGCTAATGGGTCAGGATCTCCCCACTGAATTCTTTATACGCTGAAAGAGGGCTGACACATGTATGGAAGTTTGATTGATGCACTCCCAGCGGTGCTGTCTCTCGGCAATTTCGCCGCTGTCGTGCTCGGCGTTATAACAGGCATCTGTATTGGTGCCTTGCCCGGGCTCAGCGCCACCATGGCAATCTCGGTACTGATTCCCTTCACCTTCGGCATGGACCCACTGGTGGCACTTGGCATGATGGCCGGTATCTATAACGGCGCCATGTACGGTGGTGCTATTCCCGCGGTTCTGCTGCGCATTCCCGGCACCCCCGCCGCCGTAGCCACCAGCTTCGACGGCTACCCAATGGCCCAGCAAGGCAGGGGCGGTTATGCGCTTCAGGTCTCAGTGGTGTCATCCGCCATCGGTGGCATCGTCTCGGCTATCGTGCTCATGCTATTGGCCCCGCCGCTGGCCAAGGTAACACTGCTGTTTGGCCCCTCCGAGGTTTTCTGGGTCGCCGTCTTCGGCCTCTCGGCCATCGTCTTCCTGCTCGGCGGAGACGTCCTCAAGGGCTTGTTGAGCGCCTGTTTCGGCGTTTTTGTCTCGCTGGTCGGGCTAGACTCTATCTCCGGATATGACCGCTACACCTTCGGCCACCTGGAGTTACTCGACGGCATCAACATCGTGGTGCTACTCGTCGGGCTCTACGCCATACCGCCGGCAATCGCCCTCCTGGAGGAAGTCGTGGATGTCGACACCTCCACGGCCAAAAAGCTCAATACGACGAGCCTCTGGAAGGCCTTTCCGAGCATGCTGAGATTCTGGAAGACTTGGCTGCGCTCTTCGGTGATCGGCGTGTTCGTCGGCATCCTGCCGGGCGCTGGCGGATCAATGGCGGCCTTTCTCAGCTACAACGAAGCACGTCGCGCATCCAGTAATCCCGAAGACTGGGGCAAGGGCGAACCCGAGGGCGTAGCGGCCTCCGAGACCGCCAACAACGCCGATACCGCCTCAGCACTGATTCCCGCCTTGACGCTCGGCATCCCCGGCACCGCGGTGGCTGCAGTGATGCTCGGTGGCCTGATGATCCACGGTCTGCAACCTGGCCCGATGCTCTTCCGTGACAACCCCGACATTGTGTTCGGCTTTATGTGGCAGTTCCTATTCGCCGCCATCTTGCTGATCGTACTTGGCGGCGCCCTGGCCACCAACAGCTTTGCGCAGGTTCTGCGTCTGCCGCGTCCACTACTTGGCGCTTTCATCATCACCCTGGTTCTAGTGGGGGTCTACTCGATCAATGGCCGGATGTTCGACGTTTACTTGATGCTGGGCTTCGGTTTTATCGGCTACTTTATGGACAAACTGAAGTTCCCATTGCCCCCAGTTGTGCTGGGCCTCATTCTCGGTGGCTTCGCCGAGCAGAACTTGCGTCTGGCTCTGCGTATTGGTGGCGGCGATTGGACAGCCTTGGCAGCGAATACAACGTCGAAGGTGCTTATTGTCATGATTCTTCTTGTCATTCTTATGCCTCTCTTTTCACGACTGTCCCGCCGCAAGAAGAGTGAGTCGACGGCATAGTACCTCGTTAATAATTTAGGATGTGCGCTGCTGCAGCTATGCTTTAGAGCGCCACGGATAAAGGACATCGATGAACGGCACCTACTCACTCTACGAACACCTGAACCTCATCGAGATCCACCACTACCCCTACTTGGCTGCCTTCCGTGAGCAGATGCCGACTACCGCGATTGAGCGTATCGACACAGAGCGCCACCTCGGCGCACTCCACCGAATAACGCACGATGTTGCCGAGCAGTTGGCAGCGGCGAATGACGCCAGAGCACTCCGGGCCAGGGCGAGCCGGTCGCTCCACGCCCATCGCTCCGTCTGCCAGTGGCTGGAGGTAAAGGGCCTCTGGCCGCAGCGCCACGCGTGCTGAGTCGAAACCCTCTCCTAACAGCGGACGGGCCTGATCGCCGAGCAATATGTTGTAGTGCCCCATAAAGCCCGCCGCGTGGTAGTCCCTGGGCCGTGTATAGAGTTCTTCGGCGCTTCCCTGCTGCAGAATGTGCCCGTCATGCATCAGGAAGATACGGTCAGACATCACCAGTGCCTCTTCCTGGTCGTGGGTCACAAACAGGGTCGTCAGCCCTAATGTCTGCTGGATATCGCGCAGCTGCTGACGTAGATGGCCGCGGATACGGGCATCGAGCGCTGAGAGCGGCTCATCCATCAATAGGATACGTGGCTCAACCACCAGCGCTCTTGCTAAAGCCACGCGTTGGCATTGTCCGCCGGAGAGCTGGTGGGGAAACTTGTCAGCATGCACATTGAGCTCTACCAGACGCAGTACCTCATCCACCCGGCGGCGGCGCTCCTCATGCGGCACCTTCTGCATACGCAGGCCGAAGGCGACGTTGTCGGTCACCCGCATGTTGGGAAACAGCGCATAATGCTGGAAGACCATGCCAACACCACGCTGCTGCGGTGGGAGTGCGGTGATCTCTTCGCCATCCACCACGATTCGCCCCTCATCCAGCCGATTCAGCCCGGCAATAGATCGCAACAAGGTCGATTTTCCGCAGCCAGAGGGCCCCAGCAGCGTGACGAACTCACCCTTAGCTATCACCGCATTGATGTGCGAAAACACCTGGGTAGTGCCGAAACGCTTGGCCAACCCCTCGAGATGGAGATAGCCAGAGGCCAGGGGGCTGTCGTTGGCTACCGGAGCACCGCTTAGGGTCGTCATGGGTTGGCCCCCTTGGTAATGGCGTGACCGGCCTGACGGTTCCCCAACCAGGTCAGCAGCAGGGTGAACAGGAAGAGCGTTATCACCAATGCGCTGGTGAAGTGGCCGCTGGAGCCACGCATATTGTTGAGATACACCTGCAGGGTCTCGAAGCGCGTGCCTACCAGCATGTTGGCGAAGACGAACTCGCCGATCAGGAAGGAGAAGGACAGGAACACGGCGACCTGCACCCCTACGCGGATATTAGGAAGAATGACCAGGAGGAAGGCCTTGAAGGGCGTTGCCCCCAGCAGTTGCGCGGCTTCCATCAGTGACCTTACATCGATGGTGCGCAGGCTGTTGGCAATGGCCCGGTAGACGAAGGGCAGCGCGATCGTCACGTAGGTAAACATCAGAATCCAGGGGGTGCCCACCAGGGGCAGCGGGCCGCCCGCGTAGAGTTGCAGCAGGCCTACCGAGGAGACCACAGGAGGCACTGCAAAGGGCACCAGGATAAGGCCACCCATCCAGGCATCCAGCCGTGGATAGCGGGTATGCGCCAGGAAAGCGACCGGCACCACCAGCACCAAACTCAGCGCCAGCGCGCCTAGCGTGACCAGCAGTGAGCGGGCGAAGGCCCACTGAAAGCGCGGTGTACTCCATAGCTCCCAAAACCACTTCAGGGTCACCCCATCAGGCAGGAGGGTGGCCCCCCAGCTGGACGCCAACGCATACCCCAGGGTGGCGAGCAGCGGCAGCGCCAGTAGCGTGAACACACCCCACACACACCAGTGCATAGGGCGACGGCCAGGCAAGGCGAAGTGCTGGCAGTGGCGACTCCCCTGGTCGGGATAGGGTGAGATCAGCGTTCTGCGACATAATGGCTCCTGCGCACTATCCACTGCTGAATCAGGGTGACCATTGCCAGTAACCCGACCAGAACCAGCGCCAGGGCGCTGGCCAGATTGGGCTGCAGGAAGAGATCCCCCGAGACCAGATTGGCGATACGGATAGTCATGAGGTTGTAGCTGGTATTGACCAGCGCATAGACGGTGGCATAGGCGCCCATGGCGTTGGCGATCAGAATCGTCAGCGTCCCCGCCAGTGCCGACCGGAGGATCGGCAGACCGATATGGCGCCAGTAAGCGATGCGCCCGGCGCCCAGCAAACTGGCAGCGTCCCGCCACTCTGCCCGCAACCCCTCGAAGGCAGGAAACAGCAGCAGTATGCCCAGGGGAATCTGGAACCAGGTGTAGATCACGATCAGGCCGTTGCGCGAATAGAGCGAGAAGCTGTCGATCAGCCCTAGACGCTGAAGGGCTATGGTCAACACCCCGTTGGCGCCCATCAGGATGATGAACGCGAAGGCCAGCGGTACACCGGCAAAGTTGCTGGTCATATTGGTGAAGGCGATCATCCAGCGCCGCAGCGGGCCGCTGGTGCGGGTCAGGCTGTGGCACGCCAGGGTGGCGATGATCAGCCCCAGAAGGCTCGAAATCAGTGAGATCTCCAGACTGCGCCCAATGGCCTGCCGAAAGAAGGGCGAACCCGCGATTTCCCTGAAGTGGCCGAGCCCCCAGGCGCCCTCGACGTGGAAGGCACTGATGGCAATCCAGCCGAGCGGCGCCAGTTGGAAGGCCACGAATACCAGCGCAAAGGGTACCAGCCATAGCCAGGCGGGCAGTAGACGCTTCACGACGCCGCCCTCCCCTCGACCAGCAGCTCGGCGTGATAGGGTTTGTCATGCTCCAGGCCCAGCAAGGTGGCCAAGGTACCGCACAGCCTTGGCTGCTGCAGCGATGCCACCGGCGCATGAGCAAATGCCTCGCCAAATAGCCATAGTGGCACCCGGCGCTCCTCCTCCAGCAGGCCCGAGTGAGAACCGTCGGCGTTCATGCCATGGTCGGCGGTCACCATCACCTGGTAGCCCTCAGCCAGCCACTGCGGCAAATAGTCTGCCAGGGCGCTATCGGCGCGACGTGCGGCGTTGCGGTACTGGGGCGAATCCCCGCCATGGCGATGACCGGCATCATCGACATTCATGCTGTGCACCAGCAGAAAGTCAGGGGCGTTGAGCCGGCGCAGCGCTTCGGCGTCGCTGAACAGGTGATCGTCAGGGTAGTGATCCTGCCAGTAGAAGAGACCCACCTGGATCGCGCTCTCCGCATTCTGGTGGAAACGGTGGCGGGCAGGCACAAAGGGAGCCTCAAGATAGAGCTCGCTGACCCAGTGATAGGCCGCCGCAGCGGTACGCCGCCCTTGACGAACCGCCAGATCGAACAGGTTGGTGCCCGTTGATCGGCGTACCACTTGGTTATGTACCACCCCCGAGTCCACAGGCCGATCGCCGGTCAGCAAACACTCATAGAGGGGGCGGGACATGGCTGGCAGCTCGCAATTAAGCGCGTGGAAGCTGCCACGGCCCGCTTCACAGAGGGCATGCAGGTGACCCATTGCGTGCCGCCCCACGGCATGGTTAAGGCCATCAAGCACCACGAGAATGACGCGATGAGACATCACATGCTCCTTGCCGCCTCGGGGAGGCGGCCGTCAGTCGGGAAGAGGAGGCGGTTACTGCTGATGGATCAGCACCTGGGACTGCCACTGGCTCGGCAGTTGCCGAGCGCTCATTTCCCAGGCGTCGAAATCGTCTACCGCGCGGGCATTGGCGTACTGCTCATTGGGCAGCAGTTTGGCGGCGATCTCGTCGGGAGGGTCAGGTGCTCGGCGCGAATCGGGCGGGCATACCCCTCCGCCAGGTTGAACTGCCCTTCGTCGGAGAGGATGAACTCGCGAGCCAGCTTGGCCGCGTTTGGATGCGGGGCGTGCTTGTTGATGATGGTGGCGTAGCCAGAAGTCACCGAGGCATCGGCAGGAATGACCACATCGAAGGCATCACGGTTGATCTGATCACGGTAGTTCAGCGCGTTGAAGTCCCACATCAGCGCCACCTCGACTTCCCCCTTCTCGAGGTTGGCGATGCTGGGATCCGCCAGTGACAACCGCCCCTGGCGGGCCAGCTCGGCAAACAGCTCCAGTCCTGGCAGCAGGTCATTTTCATCACCTCCGTTGGCATAGGCGGCGGCGAGCACAGAGCTGTTAGCCTGCGCCGCTTGCCCTACGGCGCCCAGCGCTACGCTGTAGTCGCCCTCGACCAAGTCAGCAAAGGTGCGCGGCCGCTCCTCCTCCGGCACTAGCTGCTTGTTGATCATAAAGGCAATAGTGCCGGTATAGCCCAATACCCAGTGGCCGTCCTCATCCTTGGCCCAATCGGGAATCTCTTCCCAGGTCGTCGGCTTGTAGGGCTGAGTCACGCCTTCTGACACGGCGATGGGGCCAAAGCTGATGCCCACGTCACCGATGTCGACGGTGGCGTTTTCACCCTCGGCCTTGAACTTGGCAATTTCCTCGGCGGAGCTCATGTCGGTATCCATGTGCTCCAAACCATACTGTTCGTGCAAATCGGCCCAGGTGTCTTTCCAGTTGGCCCAGGAGTCCGGCATGCCGACGCTGTCGACGCGCCCCTCCTCCTGGGCAGCGGCGATCAGTTCGGACAGGTCGGTATCCGCTTGGGCTTGGCTGGCGAGAAGCGCCGTTCCGAGCGCAGCGGTTAGCGTCAGTTGCAGCAGCGACGAGCGTGTCGGATTCACAGTATGGCCTCATTCGGTTAGTCAGGGTGATGCCGCCATCTGGTCTAGTTCAGTAACGGCTGACAAAAGGCATACTAGGGAGTGGAAATGACAAAGGCATGTCGCTTGAATGACATTCACATGTCCTTACAATAGCGACAATTGCTGCTGAAATTGTCGGTTATAGCTCAAACATGTCATCCCCCTGACATGATACCTTCGCTAAAATAATCTGCAGACGACTGCGTGCGAGCTTACGCAGCCTGAACTAGACCAGAAGCGAGCTTCCTTTGACCACTACGCTGCCACACGCCACGCCATTTAGCGCGGATAACGCTTTACCCCGCCTGACGCCACCGACCAGCCGCCTTCAGCAGGCGCTACTGGGCATGCTGGCCGAGGAGGCCCCCTCTGCCACCGGGCGCCTACCCTCCGAACGACAGATGATGGAGCGCTTCTCAACCACACGCATCACACTGCGTGAGGCGTTGATGCAACTGGAAGCCGAAGGTCGCATCTATCGGGAGAGCCGCCGCGGCTGGTTCGTCTCTCCTCCTCGTCTTCGCTACGACTTACTCGCCTCTCTGCCGTTCAAGGAAATGGTAGCGTCCCAGCAGCGCTGCCCGGAAACCGAGGTACTCAAAGCCACCCAGTGCCCCGCCCAACCCAAGGTCGCGGCCCGCCTGGGCATCCTGGAAGGAGCACCGGTTTTCCACATCATCCGGGCACGCCGTATCGATGGGCGCCCCGTGCTATACGTCGAACACTACCTGCGCGCGGACTGCTTCCCCGGGATCCTCGAGCACGACCTCGTGACCTGCTCACTCACCGAGCTCTATCGCAGCCACTACGGCATACGCATCAGCCGTGTCAGCTTCGAACTCTGCTCCACGGTGCTGCATTGTCGTGCGGCTGAGGCACTGCGCGCGGCCTCGGGAGGGCCTGCTCAGCGAGTTACTCGCATCAACTACGACCAGAATGGCCGAGCCATCGATTACGACGATGAACTTTGGCGCCATGATGCGATTGAACTCACTGTGTCGGCGGCGCCGCAGGGTAGTGCATAGCGCCGCCCCAACGCGTTGTTATAGAGGAGCCTTAGCCGTTGCGTGCATCAAGCACATGAGCCAGAGCTGCTTTCTGAAAACGGCAATCACGCCATGTTAGAGGGCTACAACTGCAGCATCCGGAGGAGAAACGCAGCCACCCTGGTTTACCAAGTGGATGTCAGCGCCTGCATTAAATGGAAACGCTTACTCAGGCCAATGGCTGTGCAGGAAGTAACTGGCTTTTATAACACTTCAGATACAGACTCTATTTAGTAGATGGCAGGGATACATCATGACTTATATTAAATATTATTAGCATATATCTCTAGATATCTACAAAACCCAGGTCTATTCAGGACTTACAAACAACTTTGCGACTATCCCCCCATCTACTAAAAAGCCATAGAAAAGTGCTAACGAGAAGCGATAAAAACAATGAAAGCCAAAATGCAAAACTGGAAGGCAATAATTCGATACTTGCACTCAACATAGCACTAAACGCTACCAAACTGAGCATTCCAAGCTGCGTATTGGCTAACGTAACACGCGCTACTTTAACTCCATATCGCTGATGAAGCGTCAGCGCTATCGTTAACATTCCGATAGGGAAACTCAGCACAATACCCGAGATAGCAGGATCGACATTCACCAATAGAATTGTCGCTAAACAGACAACACCTCCCGCTAACACACCGCGAACGAGCAAATCTCCCCAACGTACGGGTGCCGAAACGGGCTTGGAAGAGAGCCCGATTGAATTAATATAAACCCGCGAAAACAGTAACATTATGCCGAAAAGCGCCAAGGCTAGGAAAACGCCTCCTGGCAGCTGATCCGCTATTGCTGCAGCCAGTAACCAAATAAGTGCAGAGCAAGCAACACTCGCAAAAGCCCCCAATCTCTTAGCCAGCAGCACGTAGCTAAGACAAAATAGCAACGTTGCCAACATAGCATGCAAAGAGCCCAGTGCCGCATCAGCGACGAAGGGGTCGGATTGCTCACGAATCATGAAGAAGTAGCCTGGGCCCAGGACTATTGGCGTACCTGCCAAAACACCTCCGATTTTGGGGCCCAGGCGAACGGCTGCAAGCGATACGCAGACCACCACCAACGTGGTGGAAAACCACTTTACAAGAATAAGGCTTAGCATAAGTCTATTTTCAGCCCGCTACATGACGTCGCCACTGTTAGGCCCGAGCGTTTGCCCAAGGTAAAGATCGCCATCGGGAGAGGCAGCGAGCATAAGCGCCGTGGGCGCCACTTCTTCTGCTGTTCCAAACCGACCGAGAGGAAGTTCGGCTTCTTTATTGGCCACCCACTCTTTACTAAGCCCTTCTAACATCGGGGTTAGAATAGGGCCTGGTGCGATGGCATTGGTAAGAATCCCATAAGGTGCTAACTCTCTAGCCATCGATTTAGTAAGCCCCAATAGCCCAGCCTTCGCTGAGCAATAGTGAGATAAACCCACTCCCCCTTTGAGCGCTAGCTGGGAGGAAATATTGATGATCCGGCCGCTTTTTCGCTTCACCATCTGCTCGGCAACATAGCGTCCCACCAAGAAAGCACCGCGCAGATTAATACTGATCATTCGATCGAACGTCTCAGCAGACATGTCTAAGAAAGGCGTTTCATCCAAAATGCCCGCACAATTGACCAGCACATCGATAACTTGGTGATGATTTATCACCTCATCAACCATCGACTTTACAGAAGCTTCATCAGCGACATCGGCACCATGATGCGTTGCACTTTCCCCGAGTAATAATGCTATTTCTTCACATGCCTCAAGATTGCGATCAGCCAAAGCAACGGTGGCGCCTTCCGCATGAAAACACTCCGCAATAGCCCGGCCGATACCGCTAGCACCACCCACGACAAGAGCAACTTGTCCCTGAAGTTTTTTAGACATAAGGATCACCCAGCTTATTAAATAAAAGAAGCGAGGATGTCTCCTCGCTTCATAGGCAAACGATTAGCTCGGCCAACGCACGGTCAAGCCGCCATCGACCACCAGTTGCTGGCCTGTTACGTAGGCTGCATCGTCACTGCTCAGAAAACGCGCAGTACGGGCTGCTTCATCGGCATACCCCACACGCCCTAAAGGAATTGATTTACCGGCTGCCGCTAAGCCGTCAGGCCCCAGCGAATTAACGGGATCCAACGACTGAGGCGTCTCGATCAGTCCTGGAATCAGGGTATTAACACGAATACCTCGGGGGGCTAGCTCAACTGCCAGAGACTTTACTAAGCCTACTAAGCCACTTTTGGCTGCCGCATAATGGGCATGGTTATCCCACCCATACACGCCCCCTGCGATAGAGGAAATAGCCACCATAGCGCCGCCTTCCTGCATTAACTTGGAAGCGCTACGGAAGACTCTCATTACCCCCGTCAAGTCTACGGATAGCATGTCGTCCCATGCTTGATCGGTAAGCTCACCTAAGGGTGCCTGGCGTAGAATGCCTGCCCCAGCAACAACGATGTGTAGGGCACCAAAGGTGTCGATAGCCTTCTGCGCAAAGTGATCGCATTGACTAGCATCTCTAACATCTAAGGCAACCGCCACACACTCTCCGCCAATGGCTTTTACCGCAGAGACCGTTTCCTCTACATCATGGGGGTCGTTCGGGTAGTAGCCTGCCACTACCTTAACGCCAGCCTTGGCATAGCGGACGGCAAGGGCTTGCCCAATGCCGCTAGCGGCACCTGAGATGATAGCCACCTTGCCTGCCAAACCATCGTCGCGCGCTAATACGCTCATGCCACAGCCTCCTCCATTGGGTCATTTTCGAGGTGATCCACATGGCGCGTACCGAACATCAACAAGCCACTGAGAACTAATGGCAAAGAGCCCGCCAAAATCGCTGCCCAAATCATACTGACGCCAATCGTCAGCAGTATGGAAACCAAGCCGGAACCAATAATCGCGCCTACCGGGGCCATTACGTGAGCCACGTTAGTCCCCGTACCACGAACGTGCGCAGGGAAAGATTCGCCCATATAGAACAGAATTGCCGCAAAAGGGCCAAGCAGGAAAAACAGTGTGATGGCGTACATCATGTAGATAAAGCTGTCATCCGCTGGGCCAAGCAACATAACGATGCTGGCTAAACCGCCCAGCAGGAACCCCATCAGCACGGTGTTACGGCGGCCGATACGATCTCCCATCCATCCATGGCTCAGGTAGCCGACAAAGCCAACGGCGTTAGCCAGAATCAACACGTAAAGAGAGTTTTCAAAACTAACCCCCTTCGCTTCAACTAGTACGGTGGTACCCAGCACCGCGAAGACTTGAATTGCCATCCAACTGAATAGCCAAACCAACGATAGCGAGATGGTATGACGGCGCAATTCTGGTGAAAAAACCCCTTTTAGACCCAGATTATTTCCAGTGTCGACCTCAATATCTTGCTCAGCAGCCAACTTTGCTGCGCCTTCTGCGTCTCCAGCCTTACGACGACGCTCTACTTCTTTAATAGCCGCAAACACGGGCGATTCAGGCAACTTGACTGCCATCACTATCACGATAATCGAGGCACAAGCGGCAACAAAGAAGCTGCCGCGCCAGCCCACGATGGGCAATAACAGTGAGGTCATACCTGCAGCTAGTAGAGCACCCACAGGCCAGCCGCTCTGTACAAGGCTGTACATGAAGCCCCGCCCCTTGGCCTTCTTATAGATCTCATTGAGATAAACGGCGTTGACTACCTCTTCTGAAACCGCAAAGCCAGAGAAGGCGCGAATAATAACCATCGAAGCCGCTCCTATGGCGACACCCGATAGCCCAGAACTCACTGCTCCACCAATCACCAGTAAAATCAGCGTTTTCTTGCGCCCATAACGGTCAAGCATGAAGCCGACTACCAGCGAAACCAAAAATACGCCTATCGTTGCAAAGGTGTTAATGGCAGTGGCTTTAGCCGCACTCCAACCAAAATCCTCAGCAATGACAGGAAGCAATGTTCCAAACAGGGTGTAGTCGTAGACCGACGCCACCCAGGCAATGAAACAAACCAGCGAGGCATAGCCGATCTGTTTTTTAGTGATGACAGCATTCCAGGGCTCATCAGCGTGCTGACTTGCCTCGGAAGTCGTATTTGAATTTGGCTCGGCCATCGACTTCACCCTCTTTTCAATTATCGTTTTGTATTATTAATAATGCTTATCGACTTCAGCTACGCGGGCTGCGCTTAGCGAAGTCATCAGCGATCTCATCGAAGGTACAGAAGCGCACACCCTCATGGCTCTGCATATGCTCAATCAGACGCTCAAGCATCATCAGCACTTGAGGGCGGCCCGAAACATCAGGGTGAATGGTCATGGTAAACACCGCGTAGTCGTTCTCGCGGTAGACCCAATCAAACTGGTCTTGCCACATTTCACCCAAGTGGCGTGGGCTAACAAAACCATGACTGTTAGGCGACTTTTTGATGAACATCATCGGTGGGAGGTCATCGAGATACCAGTTGGCAGGAATCTCGATCAAATCGGTTTCCTCGCCGCGAACCAGCGGCTTCATCCATTCCTTTGCAGGCTTGGAGTAATCAATCTTTGTCCAGGAGTCGCCGACGCGAACGTAATAGGGGTGGAAATCATTGTGCATTAAGCTGTGGTCATACTTAATGCCACGCTCAAGTAAAAGCTCATTGGTGACCGGACTAAACTCCCACCATGGAGCCACATAGCCTGTTGGGCGCTTGCCGGACAGCTTGGTGACCAGCTCAATGTTGTAGTCCAGCACGTCCCGCTCTTGCTCTCGCGTCATGGCGATGGGGTTTTCGTGACTATAGCCATGAACGCCAACCTCGTGACCGGCATCAACAACCGCTTTCATCTGCTCCGGAAAGGTCTCAATGCTGTGGCCGGGAATGAACCAGGTCGTCTTCAGGTTGTAGCGCTCAAACAGTTTAAGCAGGCGCGGTGCACCAACTTCACCAGCAAACAAGCCGCGGGAAATATCGTCGGGCGAATCCTCACCACCGTACGACCCCAGCCAGCCAGCGACGGCATCAACGTCAACACCAAATGCGCAGAGAATCTCTTTTTTAGCCATTTTGAACACCTCGTTATTAATACTTGGTCATGGTGTGCTTGCAGCAGGCGAATGATCACTGTCACCAAACGCCATAAATTGAAGATTGGACACAACAGTCATTTTTGTCAATGAAGTATTATCAACACCCAAAAATGCTCAATGCATCGTTTCAAATCGCACCAAAAAGGCAAAAAATCGCTAAAAGGCCCAAAAATAAGGCTATAAGCTCGATAAATTCATGAATTTTGACAGCAAAAACCCAGACTGCATGGTGCAGCACATTTTTGAAGGAGAGCTGAAAACTATGGAAACGCCCCAAAATTGGGCATTTTTTTGACTTTTAAATCCAGGTTACGTTTCAGAAGAGAACCCAAAGCGCTAGAAACTGCCCTTATCGCAAGTAGCTAGCGCTTTAACAGGACAACAGGGGCGTTCAAAGAGAGCGGCTCAAGAAATTTTGAGCAGGTAAGGCGGGAGGTCTGGCTCTGGAAAAACTGACAATACCTTTAGCCGGCGCCGGGTACGCTCGGCAGCCGCCTGGAGATGCGCTTGTAAACTTGAAGCGGCAGCATCGAAAGCACCAAACAATAGATGATCAAGTACCAACTGATGCTCCCTCAAAAGGGGCTCGTTCGGGGGCACACCGACCGTTTGAAAAAACATACGGTTTACGATGACCGGCAGTTGGCTCTGAGCAATCATCTCGCAAGCCTTGCGGTTTCGGTAATGACGCAGGCATCGCTGATGCAAATCTTGCTCAAGGCGTGTGATCGACTCCGCACTCTGTAGTTCAGGATGGTCAATCAAGCGCTGAGTGTTTGCTTTCATCGCCTCTAGTTCAGCTTTATCCAGCAGAGGGCCTGAAGCCCTAAGAGCCGCCGGCTCAAGCAGAGCACGAATTTCGAAATCTTCAGCCACTGCCTGGGCGGTAAGGGGCCCCGCCAACCAGTGCGAGTAATTATCTTTTTCTACCAACCTTTGGTTGCGAAGGCGTCCCAACACTTGCCTGGCGACGGTACGACTGACGCCATAATATTCACTCAGCGTCGTCTCAACGATGCGAAAGTGACCAAAGGCTAAGCAAGTAGCAACAGCCTCCTCCACCTCGGCATATATACGATCAGATATCGGACGGGCATCGATCTGGGACTTATAGTCAGGGGCTAGCCCCAACATCTCCGGTGTCAGTGTCTGACGCTCCGGTGTTACCGTTTCAGGCTCCGGCGTCGCCAAAAAGCCACGCCCCTCAAAGCGACTTATCACCCCCTCTTGATGCAATAGCTCAAGCGCCTTGCGTACTGGCCCACGGCTGGTTCCATACATCCTCGCAAGCGGCCCCTCAAGCAGCACCAAGCTGGGCGGCAAACGCTGAGACAGAATGGCATCGCGTAACGATTCTTGAATCTTGGCATAGCGTGGAGCTTGCCCTTCTTGAACGCTGTTAGAACTATCGTCAATGGTCAGAACCACATCCTCCACAAACTTATCCTTCCCTAGTTATTACCAAGTCCTGCTTAGCTACCACCATCAAGGCAAAGATACACGTAAATTGTTATATCTTAACACTTCCCACCCCGCCTTTTGAGCCGAGCAACACCGGCAATAGCCTGCCAAACACCCTCAAACTGATACTCACCAAGATTTCGTGTAATTTTTTCTATACAAAACAAAATATTAGATTATTTAACGCCAGTCTGCGCCGTAGAATTACAGCACGCCACTTGCCAGATAATGTTTTTTGTATCCATACTACATTTTATAACTTTAAAAATGAGCACGCCATTGTCACCAAAACTGACTACCAACAATTCAGGGGAACAATGCAATGGGACATACAAAAGACATCAACGAATCAGCAACGTCGGCTGGATCAAACAATAGCCATCAGAGCTTGCTAGAAGCCTCCATTTTGCCGGTCTGGCTGAATCAGCGAACGATTGGCTTTTTTGGTTTTATATGGTTATGGATCGGCATGGCCGTCATCATTGCCACCTTCCAACTCGGCGCGGGTGGTGTTGCTGGCCTACCACTGATTCAGGTCGTGGCGATCATCTTTTTTGCCAACCTTGTGCTTGGCATCGTCATGAGTCTGACCGCTGATATTGGTACAGAACACGGTCTCTCTTTTGCCGTCTACTTACGCGCCCCCTTTGGGCTCAAGGGCACGCATCTTCCTGCGGTCTCCAGGGGCGTGGTCGCTGCCATTTGGTTCGGTGTACAAACTTACCTCGGCGCCCTGGCCCTTAACGGCATTGTGGAGTACCTGTGGGGGTTTGATAATTGGGTATTGTGGTATGTGCTTTTCGCGGTAGTGCAGATCGTCAACACCGCTCTCGGCATTCGCGCAGTAGAATTACTGGCCTCTATCGCCGCCCCCTGCATCGTCGCCATCTCAGTCTGGATGTACTTCACGCTCAACGTGTTAGCTGAGACCAACGGCATCAATATCTGGACGTTTGTTGGCGATCAACAAGTAGTGCCTTTGGCGCTGTTCTTCGCCAACATGGCTTTTTGGTCAGCACTAGCGGTGGATATTCCCAACTTGACCCGCTTCCTACGCACGCCAGGAGGACAACGCAGCTTCTTCGCCCGCAATCGCAACGTCTTCGTCGCACAGTTTCTGGCCTTACCTGCGACTCAGGCCTGGGTGGCGTTGATTGGTGGCGTGTCCTTTATCGCGGCAGGTGACTGGAACCCCGTCACCGTCATTCAAGGCCAGGGCGGGGGCTTCACCATGGTGGCACTATTAGCCATGGTGATATTGGCTCAGTGGTCTACCAATAATGCCGCCAACCTGATTCCGGCCGCCCTTACCTTCGTCAATGCCGGTGCACCTCGTATTAGCTATCCTGTCGCCTTGGTCATCGCCGGTATCATCGGCACCGCTTCCATGCCTTGGCTGATTCTGAACAATTTGTTTACCTTCCTTAGCTACTATGGCGCGGTACTCTCCGCTGTCGGCGGCATCATGGTCGCGGATTACTATATTTTGCGGCACCGTCGCCTTAATGTGCCCGCCTTGTACGATCCCGAAGGCCAATTCCGCTTTTTCAACGGCTTCAATCCAGCTGGCATTATCGCCTGGCTGGCGGGCGGGGCTATGGCACTCATATTCCTAGAGTACGCTTATGCCGTTGGTTTTATCACCGCGTTGGTGGTGTACGTGATACTGATGAAAACCTGGGTCCTGCGTCGCTATCCTCAAGAAGAGCTAGAGAGCAATTTTGATGATCGTTTTCTGGCGACATCAGTAGGTCTTAATTGGGTCTACACCGAGCAGAAACGCTTCGAGCGCCTGACAACCGACGACATCCCGACCTCTGCGCTTAAGCGTGAAGATCGCTAAGCTGGCATTAATCGTCGCTACAGTTCCAGTCGACCAACTCGGGGAATCTTTTTATGGTCTCTTACCCAAGCACTGCCCTTGCCATCGGCGAAGCCATCAAACATGGCAAGCTCGACCCTATAACGCTGACGCGTCAATGCCTGGTGGCGGCTAAAGACAGTGACTCAGTTTTTATATCGCTCACTGCGGAGCGTGCAATGTTCGAGGCCGAGGCCGCCGCTCGGCGCCAAGCGCACGGCGCTTCGCTAGGGCCGCTCGATGGTGTCCCGATCGCCTGGAAGGATCTGTTCGATATTGCTGGGGCAGTGACGACTGCTGGCAGCCGAGTGCTCACCGAAAAACCCGCCATGTACGATGCCACGGCGGTTCGCCATGCGACATCGGCTGGCATGGTATGCCTGGGCAAGACCAATCTGACTGAACTGGCCTACTCAGGCCTGGGGCTGAACCCGCACTATGGCACGCCTCACCATACGCCGGGTACCGGAGAACCCAGAGTGCCCGGCGGCTCCAGCTCCGGCTCAGCAGTGGCAGTTGCCAAGGGTATCGTCCCTGCAGCAATCGGAACCGATACGGCAGGCTCGCTTCGTGTACCTGCCGCTTTTAATGGTCTGGCATCCTATCGCCCATCCCAAGCTCGCCATAGTCGGCAAGGCGTCACTCCCCTAGCCCATAGTCTGGACACCATTGGTGTCATCGCTAATTCCTTGGAAGACTGCCTGGCCATCGACGATGTCATGCGAGGAGAAGAGGTCACAACGCGGGAGGGTGTTGACCCCGAACGCACGGTAATCGTGCTGGATACCGCCTATCTGGAGGATGAGCGTATCGAAGAAGGTGTACGGCAAAACCTGGAGCGCAGCGCCGAGCAGCTTATTAATGCTGGCTTTCACCTGGTCAAACGCAAGCTTGCCAGCGTGAGCGACACTCTGAACCTCATTCAGCATCACGGCTGGCTGGGCGCAGCAGAAGCTTACACCGAGTACCGTGAGCTGCTGGAAAGTGACGCTGCAGAGGCTATGGATCCAAGGGTTCGGCAGCGATTATTGAGTGCGCAGAAGATGGCACCGGACAGCATAGTGACGCTTTATCGCCAACGCAGGGCACTGCAAGCGCAGCTTCGCCGTGAACTCGCCGGGGCGACGCTACTCTCACCCACGGTTGCCCACACGGCCCCCCTCCTTGCCCCTTTGGAAGATAACCCAGAGCGTTTCGCTGAAGTGAATCTCGCCACGTTGCGGCTGAGCATGGTGGCAAGCCTGCTGGACTCCCCCGCTATCGCACTGCCCAGCGGTGTGGACGAGAACCAGCAGCACACCAGCATCCAGCTAACGGCACCTTGCGGAGAGGATGAAGCACTTATGCGCGTAGCGCTTGCCGCCAGCCATCACTTGGGCCTCTCAACTGAACCCCAATAGGCCCGTTGCCACTCTGAATCAACTGTTAAAGGAGCTGTTATGTGCGGATTATGCGGCGTATTCGGCGGTGAAAACCACTGGAGCACTCACATCGAAGACCCTGAGCAGGCCCATTACGAACGTCGCCGTGCCAGGGCCTATCGGGCAGAACTGATCAACCGCGTACTCAAGCCACATCGCCTCGTACTCGAAGATTTTCAGGCCTCCAGCTTTGTGATTGCCAGCGCAACTGGCAAGCGCGAGATCGTCCAGGATCTAGGCGGCATCTGGCGCCAAGCCGAGCTGATGACCGGGCGGGATATCGACCCGTTGGATGCAAATTTTCTGGCTTCGTTAAACTAATGCGCCCCAGAGAGGAACCGATCAATGAACGACAAGACGCCACTGCTACCGGTGCACGTGATATCCGGCTTTCTGGGCAGTGGCAAAACCACCTTGCTCAAATCGGTACTGGCCAGTGAAGACTTCGGCGACAGCGCCGTGCTGATCAACGAATTCGGCGACGTGGGCCTAGACAACCGCCTGCTGGGTGAAATCGCCGAAGACGCCGTGCTGCTCTCCAGTGGCTGTGTCTGCTGCACCATTCGTGGCGAACTGTCTGATGCGTTAAGGCGCCTGATGTCACAGCGGCAGGACGGCAAAATTCCGCCCTTCAAGCGCATCATCCTGGAAACCACTGGCCTGGCCGACCCCGGCCCCATCGCCTCAACGATCACCGCTGATCCTGTACTGCGGCACCATCTGCGCCCAGGCACCAATCTCACTCTGGTCGACGCCCTCAACGCCACTGCCAGCCGCAAGCTCCAGCCGGTGTGGGAATCTCAGATTGCCGTCGCCGACAAACTCGTCATCAGTAAGGTCGACCTGGTCGATCAAGCCCAGCTTGATGAAGTTCAAAGCCTGATTGACTCCATCAACCCGGCAGCGCAGCAATTGGGGCAGGAAGCCTTAAAGCAGGCCAGTGATGAGCTATTCGGCAGTGGGCCGCATATTGACCACTACAGCTACTCAGAGGTAAAAACATGGCTTGGGCCCTGGCGTAAGCCGCCAACACCTGACGCGGCTGCTCATCTTGGAGATGTTCAGTCATTCCGCCTCTGCTTCGACGGCGAAGTGGACTGGACGTGCTTTGGCCTTTGGCTATCGATGTTGCTCAACCGCCATGGCAGTCACATCATGCGCGTCAAAGGCGTGCTGCATGTCAAAGGGGATACCCGCCCGGTGATCATACATGGCGTTCAGCACACCGTTCATCCACCCGAGCACGTAGACGCCTGGCCTAAAGACGACCGCATCTCGGAGCTGATTTTCATCACTCATGGCATCACCGCCAAGTGCGTGACAGACTCGCTGAATACCTTCATGAATGCCGTTAGCAACCACCCAAGCCCCAGGATATTCCATGCATGAAGCTGCATCACCCAAACCGCTAGCCATGCCCTATGTGCAGCGAGGCCCCGTTACCCTAAGGGTGCTCGGCACCTCGGTAACGCTGCTTGAAAGCATTCGCAAGCGTGCTCGGGAAGACTTGGGCCTTCGCCTAACCTTTGAGGTGCTCGATGGTGTTGCCGCACAGCAAGCGGGGGTATTAACCCCTGACAGCTTCGATATCTATGACCAATGGTTTCACAACGTGGACTTCGTGTGGCCCGCTAATGCGATTCAACCCATTCAGGTGGATCGCATTAAACACTGGGATATGATCAATGACCTCCCCAAGACAGGAAGGCTGACACCCCACGCGCCCCTGGGCGCAGGCAGTAACCCGGTCAACCTCCTCTATGTTCAACCCGATGGCAGCTACGGTTCTCGCCCAAGTGGGCATATCACCATGCTTCCTGTTAGCCACAATGTGGACAGCTTCGGTTATCGCACAGACATGCTCCCCAAAGGGCTGGATATCAACAAAGAGAGCTGGAGCTGGTTGTTGGACAAGCGCTGGAAAGGCATGGTCAGCCTGCAAAATGACAGCGCCATCGGCGCAATAGACGCCGCACTGGCAGCAAAAGCCGCAGGGCTGGTTGAGTTCGAAGACCTGGGTAATCTCAGCCTGGCAGAGATCGACAGCCTGATTGATTGCCTTATCAATCTTAAGCGTCAGCAACACTTCCGCGCCTTCTGGAGCAATCAGGATCAAGCCTCTTCAGATATGGTTCGCGGCCGGGTCGGCATCGAAAGCCTGTGGTCACCCGCCATGACTGACCTCAAAAAACGCAACATCCAGGTGCGCATGGCAGCGCCAACAGAGGGCTATCGCGCCTGGTACGGTGGCATGTCAATCTCACGCCATGTGAAGGGGCGCACGCTAGATGCGGCTTATGATTACCTCAACTGGTGGATCTCTGGATGGCCCGGCGCCGTCATGGCCCGCCAAGGCTATTACATTTCCACCCCTGAACTGACCCGCCCTCACCTATCCACCGCTGAGTGGGACTTTTGGTACGGCGGTAAGCCTGCCGCCAAGAGCCTTCCGGGCCCCGATGGCACTTCTGATCTGGTTCATCGAGGCGAAATCCGCGACGGCGGAGACTACCAGACAAGAATGAGCCGCATCGCGGTGTGGAATACCGTCATGGATGAGCATAACTATTTGGTAAGGCGCTGGAATGAATTTATGTCTGCTTAAGGCCGGTGCTTGATCTAGCATTTGGCCTGATCGAAAAATGGGATTAAGAGCGCAATCGCTTACTCGAAGGGGTTGCGTAACACCAGGGCAGAAACCAGCTCCCGAGCAAAGCGTTGAGCGGAAGGCAGCGCGCCAAAACTCCATACCGGTGGTAAGCGCAACAGAGTGGCGTTTTTAACGCTGGGTAAATGTTGCCATAAACCACTTTTCGCCAGCGTGTCTTCGACCCCAGCGGGCACCGGCTCGACAACGACTAGCGTGGCCTCAGGAAAGTCGTAGAGCGCTTCGATACCCACGAGTGAAAATCCCCAGGCGTTGGTGGGCCGATCCCAGGCATTGGTCAAATTGATTCGTTCAAGCACCGCATTATAGAGACTGTTGTCGCCAAAAACCCTGACATGGCGGGCATCCATGAATTGCACCATCAGTAGCGGCGGTGCATCGGGGCGCTGTTGGCTAAGCGTGTCCATCAACGCATGCGTTTCGTTGATTAGCTGCGCTGCCTGCAGCCGGTGGCCGGTCAACTCACCTAGCTGCCGGGTGAGTGTTTGTATCTCTTGCCAGGTATGAGTGCCGGGTGAATAGGGGGAGAACGACGTGACGGGGGCAATTCTCTCCAGACGCTCTGTCAAACTGGCGAACATCGGCGAAGTGAACGTTTGCGTCGGTGGCGATTGCGCCATGAGTTCGAGGTTGGGCTGTGATCGCAGGCCAAGATCTGCAACGCCGTCGGGGATCCTTGGCTCCCCTACCCACTCATGGTAGCCATTTTGTTGAGCGGTACCACTCAGCGGCGCCTCAATGGCCAGTAGCGTTTCAGCAATGGTCCAGTTGATAGTGGCCCACTGCGCGTGGGCACTCGAAAAGGGCAGCAAGCAAGCGGCCGTTAAACAGCAGCGAGCCAAGAAAGAGAGCATCGACCGGTGGCACATAGCAGCGAGAGCATCAGAAAAAAGGAATCACATTGAGACGTCAATGCGGATTTTTGCAAGGCAGTACGGAAAAATGTCATCCGCATATGTTAATACATCTCATTTTGTTTATCATATAAAGCCATACCGGAAAGGTGACCATGGCACGACAGCCAAGCCTCCGCTTTCTTACATCGGTTTCATAAAAACGTGGCGGCTGGGCGCTGCTGTAAAAACGATAGGATCGACACTATGTCTCTTGGGAACACCTCCAACACAGCGGCTAAGCGCCGTAAAGCAGGGCTTCTGCGCGCGCTGACGCTGATCGCGATGGGTATTACGCCCGCGACCGCCTGGGCGCAAACGAGTGCTGACAATCAGTCTCTGGATACCGTCACCGTCACGGGCTCCGTACCGACCTATGGAGATACGCCACCTCCGGCTTTTGCCGGTGGCCAAATCGCGGCGGGTGGCCGAGTGGGCCTGATCGGTGAAAAGGACGCGATGGACGTGCCTTTCAACGTTATCAGTTATACCAGTGAGCTGATGGAGAACCAACAATCCCAAACACTGGGCGATACGCTTCAGAACGATGCCTCAGTATCGGTAGGGCTGGGCTTTGGCATCTATGGCGAAGCGTACAAAGTGCGCGGTTTTGACCTGAACGGTGACGACGTGGCTTATGGCGGCCTCTACGGTGTACTGCCACGACAAATCATCAACAGCAACCTTGCCGAGCGCGTCGAAGTCTTCAAAGGCGCCAGCGCCTTTACGTCAGGCATTCCCATCGGCGGGAGCGGCGGAATTGGTGGCACCATCAACATCGAGCCCAAGCATGCGGGGGATGACCCGATGCTCAATCTATCCAGTGGCTACCGCTCCGATGGCTACGGCGAAGTGGGCGTCGATGCTAGCCAGCGTTATGGTGATCAAAAGCAATGGGGGGCACGGGTAAGTGCCATGCGCGGCCGTGGTGACAACGCCATTGATGACGAAAACCAGCGCGATACCTCCTTTGTCGTTGGGCTCGACTACCGTGGAGATAAAGGCCGGATATTGTTCGATGTCGGTCATCAAAAGCTCACCCTGGATGGCGGCCGTTCAAGCGTCAACACCGGCGCGGCCACTCAGGTGCCCGCTGCGCCGGATTCCTCGTTGAACTACACCCCCTCTTTCGGTGGAACCGAGCTAGAAACCAATTTCGGCATGGTCAGAGGCGAATATGACCTCACCAACACCTGGACCGCTTTCGCGGCCTTGGGGGTAACCGCACGCTCGAAGGCATCGTGTCGGCGACTCCGCGCCTTACCGATGACGCGGGGTAACGCCAGTGTCAACGACTTCGAGACCAACAACCATATCGACAACGTCGCCAGCCAGGCGGGGCTTCGTGGGTATGTGTTGACCGGCCCGGTTAGCCATGACATCACCGTTGGCTACTCTAGCGCCTATCGCAAGTTCGACACGGACTGGAATTTCCTCGCGGCAGGCACGACCAACATCTACGATCCTGTCGATTTATCTCGCCCGGATGGCACGCCTTTCGTGGGGGGTAGCGTGACGCGCACACGCTCCCAAGGGGTCACGCTGAGCGATACGCTTGGATTCATCGATGACCGACTGTTGCTGACGCTGGGCGCACGCTATCAGGAACTCGAGATCGACGAACGTCCTAACGACGGCAGCAGCAATCGCTATGCCGATCGTCGGGTAACCCCGCCGTCGGCGCGGTGTTCAAGACCACGGAAAATATCTCGCTCTACGCCAACTATGTCGAAGCTTTGCGGGATGGCGGCACGGTCACCGATACCACAGCGCTGAACTTTGGGCAGCACTTGGGCATTGCCCATGCCGAGCAGCAAGAGGTGGGCGCTAAGTTCGACTACGGCAACCTAGGCGGTGGCATTAGCCTGTTCCAGATCGAGCTACCCTCTGCAGCGGTCGTCGATGGCGTCGGCAACCTGGATAACGAGCAGCGTAATCGCGGCCTGGAGCTAAGCCTTTACGGTGAGCCGACGACGGGAGTGCGCTTGTTCAGCAGCGCGACCTGGATAGATGCCGAACTCACCAAAACACAGGATGGCAACGAAGGAAATGACGCCACGGGCGTCCCTGAGTATCGTTTTGTGCTCGGTGGCGAATGGGACACGCCCTTCATCGAACGCCTCACCGCCACGGGTCGCGTCCTGCACACGGGCTCCCAGTACGCCGATGTCGCCAACGACTTGCAGCTGGACTCCTGGACACGCCTCGATCTCGGCCTGCGCTACCACACCGGTCGGTGGCGCTAATTGGGTCTGGCGCGCAGGCATCGACAACGTGACCGACGAAAACTACTGGTCCGGCGCCTCGACCTCCTTTGCGAACTACCTGGTTCAAGGCGAACCGCGTACCTTCAAGCTTTCGGCGACTGTCGAGTTTTAAGTAACGCACTCTATTTACCGTTACCATGAAGGCGCTTCCTATGAAGCGCCCTCACCTTTCCGCTGCGGAGTGGGACTTTTGGTATGGCGGCAAACCTGCCACCAAGAGCCTTCCAGGCCCCGGTGGCACCGCTGATATGATTCATCGAGGCGAAATCCGCGACGGCGGAGACTACCAGACAAGAAGGTGCCGTATCGCGATGTGGAATACCGTCATGGACGAGCGTAACTATTTGGTAAGGCGCTGGAACGATTTTATGTCTGCTTAAAGTCAAGACTTCGCACTGGCAAGCGTGATGACCATGAACACATACCCCCGCCTCTAGGTTCTCACGACCTTACGCGGAGCTCTTGCTTCCTCGGCACTTTGTCTCTGCCCACCAGTTCCCATCTAATCAAGGCTGCGCCTGCTGCATGCCTGCCAACGCTTGAGAATATTACGAGCCCTAATCAGCAGGCCAAGAAGGAGCGTTGAAAAGAAGACTGACAAGTCTCAGCCCAATTAAGCGGCTTGTGCTAGGCTAAATTCAGTAGAGAATTGAGCGTGAGCCTGAAAGCTAAAAGGCAGCTTATGGCTACTAAAAATTGTCCTGAACGGGCATGCTGGCAAAATGTAGAAGACGCACAAATTCTGGACACAGGACCTAATTAATATTAACAATTAAAAATTCATGGGTTTGAGGAGCTTATCAGACTACATTTTTTTCAGACAAGTATGCCAGCATGTTCATGCAATCATAGGATCGGCCGTTAATACCCGTTAGACTTAACTTAATAAGGAGTAATCATTGTCAAAGCCGACATCAGTTGAAGAAGATTTAAAAAAATCTATTTCCTATCAAGAAAGGTTTGGTAGCACAGAATACATTTTTTCTAGTTATAAAAAGTTATCATTAGCCTCCATTTTCGACTGTATCGTCGTGCTAGATACAAATGTATTGCTTATACCATATACCCTTAGGAGTGAAGATGTTGTAGAAATCGAAAAAGTCTATGAATCTTTGTCGAAAAGGGATCAGTTGCTTTTGCCAGAGCATGTAGCAAGAGAGTTTGCAGCAAATAAGGATAAAAAGCTGTCTGAGTTATACAAAACAGTTTGTGACCGCAACATTTCTATCTTGAAAATACCTGAAGCTGCGATACTCAAAGGTACTAATGAGTTTAAGGAATTAGAGCAGCAAAGAGAGCAACTTGAAAGCGTGGCGAAAAGCTATAACTTTTCCGTGAAAAATTAGCAAACAAAATTAAGGACTGGTCTTCGAATGATCCTGTAGTTCAAATGTATAGTAAGTATTTTAATGGCACTACCATTGTTGGCCATGACAAGGATGATGAATATATAACGCGTGAGTTAGAAAGAAGGAATACTCATAAAATCGCACCAGGATTTAAAGACTCAGGAAAAGAAGCAAATTCTGCGGGAGACTTAATAGTTTGGCTAACAATATTATGTATCGGAGAAAAATATAAAAAAGATTTAATTTTTGTTAGCGAAGATCGTAAACCTGACTGGTGGAACCAGTCTAATGGATCGGCTTTCTCCCCTAAATTTGAGCTGCTTACTGAATATAAAAAAGCATCTTCAGGCAAAGAAATAAATCTATTAATATTTTCTGAATTCCTTGAAGCCTTTAATGTTTCCGAGAACATTATAGAAGATGTTAAAAAATCAGAAGAAGAATTCAGGACCATAAAATCAAAGAGTAACAAACTTATTCACCGGCAAGAAAATAGACTTAAAATACTAAAAGAGATAGAACTAGAAGGAAGAAATGTCACTCGATGTCAATTGTGCGGCTTACAATCAACAGAGGATAATAATGTTTTAAATTTACACTATATTACCCCTATTAACCATGGCGGTAGTGAAGACATTTCTAATGTGTTAATTTTATGTCCAAACTGCAATCTTCTGATGCACCGTTAGATCTGACAAGTCAAAATACCCGGACGTGGCAAAGCTGCGCCGGTGTTTGATTTGATACGTGAGACTGATAGACTAACGTCGTAGTATTCTGCCAAAACATTCTTTATTACTGCTCCCTCCAATCTTTATTGTACAAAAGATCGTCATGGCTCAGCTTAATCACTGTATGAGCTCGCAGTCGCCGCTCTGCTGCGTCACCGAATTTCGCAGCTTCATCAAAAGCGAGGAAAATCTGTTTACGCTTAACAGCCGCTAATATGCGAATAATATTCCCAGTGGCAGTCACTTCAATGTTCTTGTAGATCACCGAGTCATGGATTATAAATGGAAGGTGTGTCAAAGAGAGCATTGCAAGATCAAAACCAACCAGGCCTGCATAGGATTTTCCAGTACCAGTGTCTTCAGAGGAGATGAAGCTATAAGAACTTGAACTCTTGATTCTAATCTGCGAAGCATTTCTATTCGGCCCATACACGACTTTATTGAACTGCTTCAATTTAAAATTTAACTTGGCCTCAATATCTAGAAAAATACCAGCATAAATTGCTTCCAATCGTTCTTTTGCTAACAACAGCTCCTTAGCGACTGCCGCCTTTTGATCATAAAATTTATTCTCTTCAGCAGCTTTATCTGTAACCTCTTTAAGATCAAAAACTCGCGCAAAAAGATCGTCTGGTGTTCCCTTGGCGTCTAGGGAAGCGTGCATATTGCTTTCCAGCTCACTAATCTCAGCAATAAGTTTTGTTTCATGCTTGGAATATAAGGTCAGCTCTTTTTTGAGCTCTTTCTGCACCATCTTGCTGATATTTTGGTGAAAAGCTTCAACTTGTTCAAGCCGCTCAGCCTTAACATCAGGGAAAAACTCCTTGATAAGACTAATGTTGGCCGTTAACCTCGGCGTCACCCCTAAAAGATCACGTTTAAGTCGGTCTATTTTTGTCAGCAGTTCATTTCGCCTAGTAATTAAATCATTTTTCTGTTGATGCAGCGCACGCAGTCCCTCATCGAAAAGAGCTTCATATGCGCTAAGTGCGCCAGTGAAGCCTTGCTTTAAAACTTCAATAGCAGCCGTATTATCAGCTATTAATTTCTGATTACTCTTATATTGAGTTTTGTTAATTTTGGGGATAATTTCTGCACTCATCGATTTAGATATGAGCTTTTTTCTTTCATTATGGGAGTTTAGTACGGCTTTCTCTTCCAAAATATCGTCAGTGCGCTCAAAAAAATCTATGAGCCGTTCAATGGCTATTCCCGCTGGCTCCCTAAAATTGCCAGAGAAAGGCTGGTCGGGGTCTAGCCCACCTTTGTTCCAAATACGGCTAAAAGGGTTAACGAGTGAGCGGAAGCTACTATTTAGATGATCCAGATTGTATAAGGTTTTGAGCTGAGCCCGATATGCATCGACACTGATCTCCTCCAGAGTCTCATAAGACTGATTACAAACTTGAATAACATCGGATGAGTCAGTAGACCGCTTGAAGAAGAAACTTTTACCTTCAAAAACAAACTCAATGCTATAGGCATGGTGACCAAGAGATTTAATTGTACCTACTTTATCTTCCAATAGAGACATGCCGCCCATAACAAAGTCAACAACCATCAGGGCTGATGATTTCCCAATGGAGTTCTTAGCGTCGTCATCTCCAAGAACTATGTTCAAACCCGAATGAAAGGAGATCTCGCCATGATTAAATAATGGGCAGGTAATCTTACTCAGCATATTCGATCACTCCTGTAGAGGCATTGACATCAAGCGCTCCAAGGACGTAGAGGATGTCTACTGCATATAGGAATTCTGAAGCATCTTGGAAACCATATAGTGTTCTGGCTAACAGTTCGGGGATAGTCTCACAGTTTTGTTTATCTTCTAAAATAGCGCGCATTTTAAAAATAGTGGATTCTTCGAGAGTTGTGAATTTAGTTGGAATCAGCATCGAAAACCTCGCAGTTTTGAACAAAAAATGAAGTGAGGACTCTAGACGCAATAATGGATTTTCCAGTTTTTAAACTTATCCACTGAGCGATATGATTAAAAACAATGTCTTTGTTTCCAGGATTTTTTCTGTTTATAATCAGGTAATAGGTATTGATCTGGTTTTGCAGAATTCTTATTGCGACTTGATCCCTTTGCTCAATAAGGCGAATCTTGTTTCTAATCGGCACGAAGAAATCAATGGCATTTGAGCGAATGTCCCTTTTCTGCAAAGGGCTAATACCTGTCTTTAGCTTTTCATGAAGGGAACTAACGTTTAACTCCGTAGCTGATAGATCGCCATAATCGTTATCGTTGTTAACAATAAGATCTAGTATCTCATGCACTTCATCCTGTATCTCATACTGAGAGGCTGTAAGTTTTGCCTCAGCCTCACTTAGGTAATTTTTCTTAATATCAAGTAATTTACAATATTCTTCAATTTTGAAGTCTTTATCGTATTTTGTGTGGCAGGTTGGGCATAAAAGAATGACGTTTTCAAGACCATTTATCTCGGCGGGCTCTGCATAGCCTGTCAGAGCTTCTGCCTGAGAAGCATTTGCATTCAACGGGTAAATATGAGCTATTTCGTAGCCTATACTAGGATGTTTCGAACTCGCTTTCTTAAACATCATAGGTAATCCGCAGAGTGGGCAAGCTCCCCCGGTTTCTCCATAAAGGATGCTGTGCTCATTTGGATGGTACTTGACTCGCATATTTGCCATCTGACTACCACTCGTTCTATTCATATACCCAGTGCCAACTGCAATAAGGAGAGGGCACGTCTCGTTGATCAATTGGCTAGGAGGCCAAAACCGTATCCATTTGAATTATTTCGATGAATACCGTATCCATTTAAGACACTTAATCAGTCAAATGCATTAGCTAGCAAGCTATATCTCTCTAATAGCCTCATTTAGGCTCTTGGATATATAGTGAATGATTCCTCCTATCGAACGGAAATAGCTCAGTGGAGGTCTCCAGATTTCGAAATGGCTCATAAAATACCTTAATCTTTCAAAATCACTCCGGCTAGCCCTCAAATTATAATAATTAATCCCCGTACCTCTGGCAGTGACTGCTCTCTTCCTGAGACGCTGGCATATACCCTTCATGCCGGATCAGGTGATCGTTGCGTGGTATGGGAATTAAGTCAACATTACCACCAGAACCTAGGGTCGGAGCACTAGAATAAATCATATAGTGACATGGCAACCAATTTCGTCAGTAACCCTGACATAAGAGGGGAGAACTGAATGTGTGGCAAGAAGAGAAGTTACAGGACTAACATCGGCTTCTAAAACCAAAAAAAAGGCCTACGATTTCTCGCAGGCCCCCTTTTCTGATGTTTGGCGCGCCCGGCAGGATTTGAACCTGCGACCCTCGGCTTCGGAGGCCGATACTCTATCCAACTGAGCTACGGGCGCTTGTGGGTGCGTATCGTAACTGTGCCGGGGCGCTGTGTCCAGCCGTATGGCGCTTGAGTACCTTTAGTCAATTGACCGTTTTCCCTGGTGTGGTGCATGCTTTGGGAGCACTTCTGCACCTTAGTCCATTGGGAACACAATAATATGAAAACATTTGCACGTAGCACGCTGGCACTGGGCATCTCACTGGCGCTGGTGAGCGCCGCGAACGCCGCTGATTTTGCTGATATGGATCCCGTCACCCTGCGCCTGGCCCACGTGGTCAACGAGCAGGATGGTTTCCATATCGCCGCCACCAAGTTTGAAGAGCTGGTGGAAGAGCGCACCGACGGTAAGGTGGATATTGAGATCTACCCCAACGCCACCTTGGGTGACGAACGCACGCTGCTGGAAGGCATGCAGATCGGCACCGTGGATATGGGCGTGATCACCAACGGGCCGGTGGCCAACTTTGTCGAAGAGATGGCGGTATTCGAACTGCCATTCCTGTTCCCCTCCCCGGAAGCCGCTTACGAAGTGCTCGATGGCCCGATTGGCCAGGAGCTGCTCGATAAGCTTTCTGAGGTGAATCTGAAAGGCATGGCCTACGCCGAACGAGGTTTCCGCAACCTGACCAACAGCGAGCGTGCTGTAAACTCGCCGGAAGATCTGGACGGCCTGCGCATCCGCGTGATGGAAAACCCGGTCTACACCGACACCTTCCGTGAGCTGGGCGCCAACGCGATTCCCATGGCGTGGACTGAAGCGCTCACCGCCATGCAGCAAGGCACTATCGACGGTCAGGAGAACCCGGTGAACGTGATCCACTCGTTCAACCTGGATGAAACCCAGAACTACATGACCCTTTCCCGCCACACCTACGCCCCGGCGATTTTTGTGATGGGTATGCCCGCCTGGAACCAGCTGCCTGAAAACGCCCAAGAGGTGCTGCTAGCGGCGGCACAGGAAGCCGCGGAGCATGAGCGCCAAGTAAACGCAGAGATGGAAAGCGAACAGCTGCAGGCCCTGCGTGATGCAGGCATGGAGATCAACGACGATCCCGATATGGAGGCCTTCCAAGCCGCCGTCGCGCCGGTGTATGAGAAGTACGGCGAACAGTTCGGGGATTACCTGCCGCGTATCCAGGAAGCGCTTAAGTAACTCGCGTTCCATCTAGGCAAGCCCGACAGTAGATAAAGTGCTTTTACAGCAATGGCTGAGGGCTGTTCCCACGCCGGAACGGCCCTTCCAACCAAGAGACACGCCTGATGGCTGACACCACCCATACGAAGCTGGCGAACAGGCTCAATAAGATCAATCTCAATTTACTATTGGTTTTTCACACGCTGTATTGGAAAAGGAGTTTGACGCTCACCGCACAAGCGCTGTGCCTGACGCAACCGGCCGTTAGCCACTCGCTGAAAAAGCTCCGCCTGTTAATGGACGACCCGCTTTTCATCAAGACGTTGGAGGGCATGCAACCGACCCCGCTTGCCCGGCAGATGGATGCCGCCGTAGCCAAAGGGCTGTTCTACCTTGATCAAGCACTCCACAGCAATAACGAGTTTTCACCTGCCACCTCAAAGCGCGAGTTTCGTGTCAGTTTGGTGGACTATGTCAGCCAACAGCTGCAACCCAAGCTTATCCAGCACTGTTTGGAACACGCGCCCGATTTGTGTTTCAACATGCTCTCCACGCGTATCGCAAGTGCAGAGGGTGCCCAGCAAGTCCTTCAAGAGCACGATATCGACCTGGCGGTGGTGCAGTTCGAAACCTTGCCGCTCACCTCTCATCATGAGTACCTGTTTGACGATGTGATTGGCTGTGTGGGTGATGCGACATTTCATGGCGAGAGTAGCGCCATTACCCTTGAGGCGTTTTTAAACTCACCGCAGGTCGCTTTATCCCATCGCGAGGACAGCCCGCTTTTAATTAATGAAAAACTGCGGGAGCTGGGATTAGAGCGGAAAATCGTCGCCAAGACGCCCTACATCAATCCGCTGCAGGAGATATTGGCATCCACAGCACTGCTTTGCGTGGTGACAGAGAGCGCGGCCAGGGTCATTTGCCGCAACAATAGCTTGAAGTTCTACGCTCTGCCCTTAGACGTCCCAGCGTTCAAAGTCTGCCTGAGCTGGGATGAAAGGAAGGATCACGATCCTGGCATACACTGGTTGCGGCAATTAACTAGGGAGCTGATGACACCAGCCCCCTCCGCCCTGGGCGACCCTTAATCAAATAGCCAAACTCACTCCACCGCCACGACTTTGCCTCGATTCAACAACAGCTTGGGATCCAGAGCGACCTTCATGCGCTTCATTAAAGCGATCTCCTCGCTGGAGCGGGAAATACTGAGGTAATCGCGTTTTTCGAGACCAATGCCGTGCTCGGCAGATATCGAGCCGCCGTACTCTTTCAGGGGCGAGTAAACCAACTGCTCCACTTGGCGGCGGCTTTGCGAGCTGTCGTCGCGCACCGTGATCATGATGTGCAGGTTGCCATCGCCAAGATGGCCGAACACTATCATTTTACCTGTTTGGGGAAACTGCGCCTTGAGGTTCTGCTCCAGGGTATCGACGTACGCGTCCATATGCGGAATCGGCAGGCTGATATCATAGGAGAACATCGGCTTCAGTTGATGCACCAGCACTTCGATATCCTCTCTGATCGCCCAGATGCCCTGGCGCTGGGCACCGGAACTGGCCAGCACGGCATCGGTGATCAAGCCGTCTTCCATCGCCTTTTGCAGAATCTCTGAGAAATGCTCCGCATCCTGGGTGTCATCTAGCCCCAGGGTTTCGATGATCGCGTAGAAAGGCGAGTCGTCGGCCAACGGGGGCGCGTGCTTGCCGCTCTCGGTGGTCACCAGCTTGTAGTGGCTATTCCACAACGCCTCGAAGGCGCTAAGGCTATTGGCGAGCTCTTGGGAGACCCTGCGTAACAGCTGGGTCAAGGTATCGAAGGAGGGCACCGCGACCAGCGCGGTTTGCTCGCTGGGCATATGTGGCTGCAGCCGGAGCACTGCGCGAGTGACGATACCCAGCGTGCCTTCGCTACCGATAAATAGCTGTTTGAGGTCGTAGCCAGCGTTATTCTTGAGCATTTTGTTCAGCGAGCTAACCACGGTGCCATCGCTAAGTACGGCTTCCAGCCCCAGCACTTGCTGGCGCATCATGCCGTAGCGAATGACCCGTATTCCGCCCGCATTGGTGGCGATATTGCCGCCAATGGTGCACGAGCCCCGGGCGCCAAGGTCGAGCGGAAACTGCATATCGATCTCCGCCGCGGCTTCCTGCACACGCTGGAGCGTCACCCCAGCCTGAACCTGAATCGTAGAGCCGACTAGGTCGATCTCTTCGATCTGGTTCATCAGTTCCAAGGAAACCACCAGTTCCTCAGGGCTGGCTTCCCCACCGTGCACAATGCCGGTCATGCCGCCATGGGTCACCACCAGCTGGTCGGCCTGATAGCATAAGGCCATGACTTTGCTAAGCTGTTCGGTGTTGCGGGGCCTTACAATGGCTTTGGCACGACAGGGCGCCCCGGTAAACCAGTCGACGCTACGCTGGGAGACATCTTCACCGAGCAGCACGCCTTCTGGGCCGACTACCGCTACTAGGTCGTTAAGCAACTTGTCCATTGGTTATTCCTGTTTTAGCTGGCGTTGCCATGGGTAGCAAGACTTAGCCATCGACTAAGCCTTACAATGGCCTTCCAAGGCATTTAATCAATCGTAATGTTTGCAGGCTAGCGCTAACTATCACCACTCTCAAGCCCCAGATCTATAAAGATTTTTTGGATTATTATCGCGAATAGTGGAATGAAAATAAGTAATTTGCCCTGTTAGTTCGATGTGATATAGATGAAGCCCAATAAGACAATAAGAACAGCCACCACTAGGAGATAATGTGAATCACAACGCCCGCTTCACCGCTCACGCCGCATCCTGTTATACAAGTAAATTCAAACAGTTAAACTTGACATTGCTATGCGCTGGCCTGCTTGGTTTACCGCTCATGGCCCACGCCGAGGAAATAACGCCTACCAATCTGCGCTTAGCGACCGTGGTAAATACAGAAGATACTTACCATATCGCCGCCGAGCGGTTTCAGCAGTTAGTCAGCGAACAGACCGACGGCGCGGTCTCTGTCGAGATCTTCCCCAACGCTTCTCTGGGAGACGAGCGCACCATTCTAGAAGGCATGCAGATCGGCACTGTCGATATGGGCGTGATCACCAACGGGCCCGTGGCCAACTTCGTTGATGAATTCTCGGTATTTGAGCTGCCTTTCCTCTTCCCTTCCGCTGAATCTGCCTACTCCGTGCTGGATGGTGAGATCGGCCAGGAAATACTGGGCAAATTAGAGGATGTGAACCTTAAAGGGTTGGCATTTGCTGAGCGCGGCTTTCGCAATATCACCAATAGTCAGCACGCGATTAATGCGCCCCAGGATCTCGAAGGCCTAACACTGCGCGTCATCGAGAACGAGGTTTATGTGGATACGTTCCGGGAACTCGGCGCCAATGCCGTGCCCATGGCGTGGACAGAAGCGCTGACCGCCCTGCAACAAGGCACGATTGATGGTCAGGAAAACCCGGTTAACGCCATCCATGCCTTTAATCTGGCGGAAACCCAGGACTACCTCACCATGACGCGGCATATCTATGCGCCAGCGATCTTCATTATGAGCTTACCCGCCTGGAACGGCCTTCAAGAGGAGGTTCAGGAGATCGTACTCGATGCCGCCAGCGAAGCTTCTAGCTATGCCCGAGAACAAAATGCCATCATGGAAGCCGAGCAATTAGCCGAATTAGCTGAGGCAGGCATGGAAATTAATGAGTCGCCCGATATCGCCGCCTTCCAGGAAGCCGTTGCCCCGGTGTATGAGAAGTACGGTGATCAGTTTGGTGACTATCTGCAACGCATCCAGGAGGAAGTGAAGTAAGTGCCCACTCACACGCATCCATTGGTAATGTTGCTACAGCGTACTGAACGCTTTCTGGACGCCATTCTACAGCCCGTGGTCTTTGCGGGCATGGCGGCGCTGATTGGGGTGATTACCCTGCAGATCGTCTCCCGGGTGCTATTCACCGCGGTGGGCTGGACTGAGGAGGTCGCCCGCTTTCTGTTGGTGTGGATCACCTTCTTAGCTGGCACCTTGGCGTTTCAGCGCGGGCGACACATTGCCGTGACCTTTGTGGTGGATGCCCTGCCCGGCCGCCTGCGCCAAATCGCCCGGCTTGCCGCTCTGCTGGTGGTGCTGGCGTTCATGATCACGCTGATCGTTATCGGCTACCGCTATATGCAGGTACAGAGCTTTCAGAAATCCGCCTCGCTGCGGCTTTCGATGACCTATGTCTACGCGGTGATGCCAATCTGCGCGGCGATTATGGCGTGGTATGCACTGGTCGATATCATCGAGCTGCTGATTAACGGTGAAACCTCCCAGCCCCAGGAGGAGTCGCTATGACGCTGCTGCTGTTTGGGCTGTTCTTCCTGTTTATGCTGCTGGGCGTGCCAATTGCCTTTGCGATTGGCGCCAGCACGCTCTATGCGCTCTATCAATCCGGCGTGCCGCTGATGGTCGTCACCCAGCAGATGTTCCAGGGCATCAACTCCTTTGCCCTGGTCGCGATCCCGATGTTTATCCTCGCTGGGGATTTAATGGCCCAGGGTAAGGTGAGCGAGAAGCTGGTCAGCTTTGCCGATTCGCTGGTCGGTTTTATGCGCGGCGGGCTCTCGGTGGTCTCGGTGATGGCGGGCATGTTCTTTGCGGCAATCTCCGGTTCTGGCGCCGCGACCACCGCAGCGGTGGGTTCCAGTCTGGTGCCTGAACTAAAACGCAAAGGCTATGACCCGGCCTCAGCAGCCAGCTTGATCGCCGCCAGCGGCACCATCGGGGTGGTGATTCCGCCCTCGGTGCCGATGATCATCTACGCGGTGATCGCCCAGCAGTCGGTCTCTAAGCTGTTTCTAAACGGTTTTTTACCGGGTCTGGCGATGGGTTTAGGGTTAATGGCGATTGCCATTGCTCAAGCCTATAAACGCCAATACCCCAAAGGCACACCGCTCTCGCTGGCAACCATCTGGACGACCTTTAAAGACGCCAGCTGGGGCTTGATGACGCCGGTGATTATCCTGGGGGGTATCTTCTCGGGCATCTTCACCCCTTCAGAAGCCGCCGTGGTGGCAGTGAACTACGCCATGCTGGTATCGCTGTTTGTGTATCGTGACCTTAACCTGCCCCAGATTTATAAGCTGCTGATCCGTTCAGCGATGACCACCGCGGTGATTATGCTGGTGATTGCCATGTCGGCGGTGCTGAGCTGGACGCTGTCTAGCTGGCAAGTGCCGGGGGATTGCCCAGGCCGTGTTGTCGCTGTCTACCAACCCTTACGTGATTATGCTGCTGATCGTGGGGATCATTCTGCTCACTGGGGTGTTTATCGAAACCGCCAGTGCACTGATTATCCTCACCCCGGTGCTGCTACCGCTGGTGCTGCAGTTGGGGATTGATCCGATCCACTTTGGTTTGATTATCGTGGTGGGGCTCTCCATCGGCATGATTACCCCGCCGGTGGCGATCAACCTCTATGTGGCCTCATCGATCACCCAGCTACCGCTGGAGCGCATTACCCGTGCGATCATCCCTTACCTGCTGGGGCTGATCGGGGTGCTGCTGTTAGTGGTTTACGTGCCGATTATGTTGGGTTGGTCGGGTGGTTAAGTCAGCGTTTGCACTTTTTAAAGAGAGCCTTATTGGCTCTCTTTTTAAGGTGACGCTTATCTAGCCTCAGTGCATTCATCTTGAACTCAAACAAGAAGTTCACATTGAATGTTCGCCAGCTTGGCACAACTTTCGAAACTGTCCCGGTGTTACTTCAAAGAGCTGGAAAAAACAGCTGCGAAAATGAGAGATACTCACAAAACCGGTGGCAACTGCCACTTCGGCGACGGGCTTGTTAGTTTGCTGAAGAAGCTGACGCGCACGCGTTAGACGAAGTTCCATATAGTATCGAGAAGGGCTAGCATTAACGTAATTACCAAACATACGTTCTAATTGGCGTCTCGAAATATTGACCCAATTAGCTATTTCGGATATAGATAAAGGCTCTTCAATATTATTTTTCATCAATTGCAGCGATATTTTCAATTTTTCTGGCAGAGTGAGGTTTTGATCGACACCTATCGTTGAAATATCTGGGGAGTCTAAGCCCTTATCACAGCTAAGCATCTCTTCAACTGCACTGACCACCTCATTGCCACAATCAGTTCTGACTACTTCAAGCATCATGCTCAATGAGCTACTCGCCCCGGCACAGCTGATACGATTACGATCCACAATAAAGCTACGGCTAGATACCGATACATCCCAGAACTGCTCTGCCATCATCGCGCGGCCATCAGGATGATAAGCACACTGGTAGCCGTTCAATAATCCTGCCTCTGCAAGGAAGTAGGCGCCGTTCCATAACCCTCCTAACATCATGTCTTTGCTGTCGGCATGCCTCAGTTTGCTGCGCAGTAGGAGGGTTTTTTAGGAAGTACACGCAGGCCACCGCATACAATCAGCACATCAATATTGAGGCTTGTAGCATCGAACTGGTCTAACGAATAATCCGCGGCCACCTCAATACCTAAGTCAGAAACCGTTGCAGGCGCCTCGCTACCCACCACCAAGACCTCATACATCGTAGTAGATTGCATTAAATTCGTTGTAACGAGTGCATCCACAGCGCCAGTGAAAGCCATCATTGAAAAGTTCTCTAGCAGTATAAAAGCTACTTTTTTTGTTATCTTAGGCTTCCCTAAAGAGTCAGTCGAAGAAATGTAAGCCATGTTTTTATTTTTCAATATGCTTGAGAATTTATCCTTCATGATGAACCTCAATTTTTTTAGTCATAGTTATTTTAAGCAAAAATCACGCCATGGAAAAATAAGCCAATAAAATCAGGATAATTAGAATTCACCAACACCACAAGATCTCAAACCCAATCATGTAAAACCTGCCCAACCTTGTATCAAGTTGAACAATTTACACGACCCCTACGTGACTGGTTAAAAAGTAAAAATAGTTATATTATTTAAAAACCTTATAGTAAAAGTACGAATTTCAGCCGTACCAGCCAATCGAGTATTACATCAGTCGTCTTTCACTGAACTTTTCGATATCGCACTGGGTAGAGATGGCTTTGTCATTTTCACTCATGAGCCTACTACTAACACAACCTTAGCCTCTAGCGTCCCGCGGCGCGAACCTTCCTCTCGCCTTACTTCGTCAGATAACAAAAACATACCCATCGCCACGTACTTTTTAAAAGTTCATCAAATGTCGCTATTTAGGCCCTTAGTGTCGCAAAAAATACCTTTTCGAAAGTCGTAACTGATTCAAGATGAAAATCCATCCCCCTGTCCTCTGAGAAATAAACTTATGAATAATCCTAAAAGCAAAAAAGTTACTCTGGGCGCTGCAACTCTTTTGTCCTTAACAACCATCGGGAGTGTCCAGGCAGAGAACATCTCGTTGAAATTCCATAGCGGGCTTTCACAATCTCGCCCTGAAGCAGAGCAGATCAACAGATTCGCTAGCTTAGTGAGTGAAAAGTCAGATGGCGAGCTTGACATCGAAGTCTACCATGCAGGCGCCTTAGGTCTTAAAGAAGCCGACATGCTGAGAGTATTGCAGCAGGGCATGGTCGATATGGCACTACTGTATGGTGAATATTACACACGTGATGCGCCTGCCTTGGCATCTGTATATGCTCAGGGCGCCATTACGGAATCTTCCCAACATGACGAAATTCTTGATGTAATCAGGGAACTCTATGAAGACGGCTTCTCAGATTGGGATATTCAAATCGTTGGTGGCGTCGTTGCTCCTATTTTCGATGTAGGTTTGCACTGCAAAGAGCCGGTACACTCCTTGGCAGATCTACAGGATAAGAAAGTCCGCGTCTGGTCCAGACACCTTGTGGATACTTTTGAATTATTGGGCATTTCAGCTCAAGTCATTCCGCAAAACGATATGTATATGGCACTTCAAACAGGCGTTGTAGATTGTGCCTATTACTTATCTACCGTGGCCCCCACCGTTTCGCTTCAAGAAGTCACCGAGTACGAGTCTTATTTACACCCTTGGGCTGCCTCCCCATGGCTCTTTGGTATCAGTGAACAAGCACTATCCCGCCTCAACGACAACCAACGTCAGGCTCTGGAAGAAGCCGGTGAAGAGATTTGGAACGAGACCCGCGCCACTGCGGTTGATCCAGAACGTGAAGCGCAGGCGCGTCAAGAGCGTAAAGAATTGGGAATCACCATGCTTCCCGACTTCTCAGATGATGACGTTGAAACCTTTGTAGACGCCGCTTGGCAGGCGTGGCAAGCCATGGCGGAAAACGCAGGCGAGGACGGCACACGCTACTACGAGACAGTCACTCAAGCGATCTCCGAAGAGTAATGGGTACATAAACCAATCGAGAGCCAATACCTATTGGCTCTTTCTTTTTGGAGCTAGTCGTGATGATGAGAAAAATCAACACTGTACTGAACCATACCGCCTATGCCTTCTTTCTATTGGGCGTTATGAGCGGTATCGCAATGACGGCACTGATATTCGTCAGCACCTTGATGCGCTATCTGGGTGGTCATCCTTTGCGTTTTTCCGATGAGCTGGCGGGGCTGCTGTTCTTAACATTGACCTTCCTTTGTCTACCTTATGTGCTCAATAAGGGCCGCCACATACGCATAGAGATACTCGTCAACCTGATGCCAGCAGGGATCGCGAGGATAATGGACTTTATTGGCGTCGTCGTATTACTCACGTTCTGCGCCATCTTCGCCTTTGAGTCCTGGAATTTCATGAACTTCTCGTTCTCGCTCAATTCGCGTACGGATATCAGTAGCATTCTCTTATGGCCGTGGATGGCCATCATGCCTTTCTCCATGATGCTGTGCATCTTGATTCAGCTCAGCCATGGTTTTAAACAGCCCACGACAGACACTGCCTCAGCGGAGGATGCGATATGAGCTGGTTACTCTTGAGCGGGGCGCTAGTTCTATTTTTAACCAGTGGCGCAATCCTAGGGGCGGCGCTGGGGCTTACGGGTCTACTCCTGCTTCACTTTCAAGCTAACGGCGCCACCCCCTTGGCGATTAACGCAACTTGGAACATGCTAACGGATTTTACGCTAAGCGCAGTTCCTCTATTCATATTTTTAGGTGAAATACTTCTCGCAAGCGGCGTGTCAAAACGCGTTTATAACGGCCTAACCCCTCTGTTCGCGCGTGTTCCAGGGCAATTACTCCATACCAACATTGCCGTCTGCACGCTGTTTGGTGCGGTTAGCGGGTCAAGCACCTCTACCGCAGCCGCCATAGGCGCAGTTGGCTATCCTGAACTGACAAAACGTGGGTATAAGCCAAGTGTAGTGGTGGGTACGTTAGCTGCAGGGGGCACCCTTGGGCTTCTCATTCCTCCCAGCCTGGCATTGATCATCTACGGAGCGACTCAAAACGTCTCTATCGGCCAACTCTTTATCGCTGGTATGCTGCCAGGCTTGCTCCTTGCTGCCGCCTTTTCCACATGGATCATGATCCGCTCTAAAATTGGCGAGCCAATAACCCCTACGTTTAAAGAGAAAGTGACCTTCAAGCACGTAATAACTGGACTCAAGGAGATATGGCCTCTTCCCGTACTTATTTTCTTCGTGCTGGGAACTATTTACCTGGGGATCGCGACGCCTACGGAGTCGGCGGCTTTGGGCGTAGTGGCCAGTATCGTTTTAGGTTTAACATGGGGTGATTTAACCTTCAAAAGACTATGGCAGGCGTTTAAGCACGCCTCGATCATGTTTACCGCGATCGGTATGATTTTGATTGGTACAGTGATCCTTTCTCAAGCCGTCAGCCTACTAGGCATTCCTCGTACTGCAGTCGAAACGATTGGCAACTTTGGGCTAGGTCCATATGGCATACTGCTGATGATCGTCATCGTCTATATCGTGCTAGGTTGTTTCTTTGATGGCATATCACTGCTTCTCATGACTCTCCCCATCACCTTCCCGATGATCACAAGCTTAGGGTTCGACCCCATCTGGTTCGGTATTATTGTCACGCTACTTATAGAGATCGGTATGATAACGCCGCCCGTAGGACTCAATCTCTTTGTCCTATCATCCATTTCTAAAAATGAAGTTAATTTAACATCTGCTGCAAAGGCCTCCTTGCCTTACTGGCTTATTTTACTTGGCGCCATAGGAGTATTTACGCTATTTCCCAACATCATTTTGTGGGTCACTACCTTTTAGAATAACCGCAATCCACTAAATGATATTGCTGAACTATAGGCCCTCTCTAGCTAAAGAGAGAGCCTATAGTTTAAATGCGATACTCATGATACTTACACCCACGTAGCTACCTCTAGCACTCTTCCAATCAGCACGACCTTATAAAAAGCTGGCGATCTCAATCACGCAGCCACACTGGCTCGGGCTATAACCTGGTAGGCGCTGCACCGCCTCCTGGAAGGAAGCGCTGCGCAACGCTTGCAAAAAATCGTCAAATTTAGGCTCTTTCAGGGAGCGTTTGTGGCAGGCCAGCAAGTAGTCTTCGGTGGCCAGCGGCACAAAATCAAGTCCAAACCGCTGCGCGGCGGCCTCGACACCAAAGCCTGCATCCGCCATTCCCGCCGCCACATAGGCCGCTACCGCCGAGTGGGTGTACTCCTCAATCTCATAACCGTTCACTTTGGATGCAGCAATACCCGCCTCGGTCAGCAGGCCATCCAACAGCTTCCGGGTTCCCGACGACGCCTGCCGGTTTATAAACGTGGCCGACCTGTCGGCCAGCGCTGCAAAGCCATCAATCCCCAACGGGTTACCCGGCGCCACCATTAGCCCCTGTTGGCGGGCGATAAAACCTACCAGCCGATGATAGCGAGGCTTGAGCAGTCGGCGGTATTTGCGCCGCATGCTCTCGCCCACCGCGCCTCTGGGGAGATGGCAACCCGCCAGATCGCAGCTATTGCGGTTAAGCGCCGCCAACGCTTCCAGAGGGCTGCAGTACTGCAGGTCAAGCTGCAGATCCCCCAAATGCTGCGGCAGCAGCTCTATCGCAAAACCGTGGCTGGCGTGGAGACGCAGTACGGGGTGCACGCCTTCCTGGTGCTGCTGGATGGCAAGGTTAAGCTCTGAGCTCAGGCTATCAAGCTGCGGGCTTAACCGAGCGGTGGCGCGTTGTTCGGCCCATAGCAGCTTTTCACCCAGCGGCGATAACCGCGCCCCTCGCCCACGCGCCATTTCTACCAAGGTGACACCAAAAAAATCCCCGCCCTGGCGCAGTAAATTCCACGCATGGCGATAGGAAATACCCGCCTCTTCGGCAGCATGGGTCAACTTGCCATGACGATGCACCGCCCCCAGCAGGCGCAGAAGGTTGGTATCGAGACGGTGCCCATCTTCATCGCTAAAGCACCAGGTGGGCGTTACCTTGATCCGTTTCATAGGCAAACAATTTCATATTTTGCAGTCATTAACTTGATGCTAGCGTTAGATCAACCGTGATGCACGCCTTTTTAAATATGAAAAAAAGTGCATATTTAAAACATAATAAACAGTAGTGAGGAAGGCACCATGAACCATTCCCAGGAGTGGGCGCCACAGGCTATTCAGGCCGAGGTCGACGCCCTGAAGCACAAGCCCGGCGCCCTACTGCCGATCCTCCACGCCCTTCAGGATCGCATCGGCTTTATTCCTGAGGCAGCGGTGCCGATCATCGCCGATGCCCTGCACCAGACACGTGCCGAAGTGCACGGCGTCATCAGCTTCTACCACCACTTTCGCACCACGCCGCCGGGGCGCCACGTTGTGCAGATCTGCCGCGCCGAGGCCTGTCAGTCGGTAGGGGCGCGCCAGCTCGAGGCCCACGCCAAAGCGCGTTTGGGGGTCGATTACCACCAGACCTCGGCGGATCGCGAAATTACTCTCGAGGCCGTGTACTGCCTGGGCAACTGCGCCTGCGGCCCGTCGATCCGCGTGGACGACAGCGTACGCGGCCGCGTCACGCCGGAAGCCTTCGATGAATTGATAGATGAGCTACAAACCCGGCCACTGGAGGTGATGGGATGAGCATCCGCGTTTATGTACCCCGCGATACCACCGCGCTTTCGCTGGGCGCCGATACGATCGCCAGCCGACTGGAGAGAGAGGCATCCGCACGCGGCCAACCCATCACGCTGGTGCGCAATGGCTCCCGCGGGCTGAGCTGGCTTGAGCCACTGGTGGAAGTCGACACCCCCATCGGCCGGTTCGCCTACGGCCCGGTAGCCCCCGGCGATGTCACCGCGCTGCTCGATAGCGGCCTGCTGGAAGGCAGCGTCAGCCACCCACTGGCGCAGGGCCCCACGGAAGAAATCGACTACCTCGCCCGCCAGCAGCGGCTGACTTTCGCGCGCATCGGTATTACTGACCCGTTATCGATTGAGGATTATCGCGCCCATAGCGGTTTTTGCGGCTTGGAGGCTGCGCTTCAACGCGAGCCCCAGGATATCGTCGAGGAAGTCAAAGCCTCGGGGCTTCGCGGACGCGGCGGGGCGGCATTCCCCACCGGCATCAAGTGGCAGACGGTGCTCGATACGCCAGCAGGGCAGAAGTACATCGTCTGCAATGCCGATGAAGGCGACTCCGGCACTTTCGCCGACCGGCTGGTGATGGAGTGCGACCCCTACATGCTGATCGAGGGCATGGCGATTGCCGGCCTCGCGGTGGGCGCCACCCAAGGCTATATCTACCTGCGCTCGGAGTATCCGCTGGCGAAAGAGATCCTCGACGAGGCCATCCGCCGCGCCGAGACCGCCGGGTATCTCGGCAACGACCTCCGCGACAGCGGCCGCACCTTCCATCTGGAAGTACGTCTGGGCGCCGGGGCGTACATTTGCGGCGAAGAGACATCTCTTCTGGAAAGCCTGGAGGGCAAGCGCGGGCTGGTGCGCTTCAAGCCGCCGCTGCCCGCCATCGAGGGCCTGTTCGGCCGCCCTACCGTGGTCAATAACGTACTCTCGCTGGCCGCCGTGCCGTTTATCCTCGCCGAAGGTGCCGAGGCCTACGCGTCCCATGGCATGGGCCGCTCCCGGGGCACCCTGGCGCTTCAGTTGGCGGGCAACGTTCAGCGCGGCGGCTTGGTGGAGCTGGCGTTTGGTACCACCCTGCGCACCCTGATGGAAGCGTTCGGCGGCGGCACGGCAAGCGGCCGACCGCTGCGCGCCGTGCAGGTCGGTGGCCCGCTGTGTGCCTACCTGCCCGAAAGCCAGTGGGATATGCCGCTGGATTACGAAACATTCGCCGAGGTCGGTGCAGGCGTCGGTCACGGCGGCGTGGTGATGTTCGATGACAGCGTCGATATGGCCGAGCAGGCGCGTTTCTCCATGGAGTTCTGCAAGGAGGAGTCTTGCGGCAAGTGTACGCCCTGTCGTATCGGCTCGACCCGTGGCGTGGAGGTGATCGATCGCATTCGCGCCAACGACAATCGCGAGGCCAACCTCGCCCTGCTGAGTGATCTTTGCGAAACGATGGTAGACGGCTCGCTCTGCGCCATGGGCGGCATGACCCCCTTCCCGGTGCAGAGCGCGCTGAAACACTTTTCTGAGGATTTCCAGCGGGCGGCGAACGGAGACAGATCATGATTCAGCACTTCGACCCCAGTCAGCATGCCAGCAACGCCGGGCATAGCAAAGACCTCGGCACGCCCTTCCCTGCTCAGGCCGTCGGCACTGCCTCGGTGAGCCTTGATATCGACGGCGTGACAATCAATGTGCCGGAAGGCACCTCGGTACTGCGCGCGGCGGCTCTGGCGGATATCAACATTCCCAAACTGTGCGCCACCGACAGCCTGGAAGCCTTTGGCTCCTGTCGGCTGTGCGCCGTGCAGGTAGAGGGGCGTCGGGGCTTTCCCGCCTCTTGCACCACGCCGGTGGCGCAGGGCATGAAGGTGACCACCCAGAACGAGCGGCTCGCCAAGCTGCGTCGCAACGTGATGGAACTGTACATCTCCGACCACCCGCTGGACTGCCTGACCTGCCCCGCCAATGGTGACTGCGAGCTGCAGGATATGGCCGGTAGCGTGGGCCTGCGCGAAGTACGCTACGGTTTTGAGGGCGAGAACCACCTGAAATCCGTCAAGGACGACTCCAACCCCTACTTCACCTTCGATCCCAGCAAGTGCATCCTTTGTTCACGCTGCGTGCGCGCCTGCGACGAAGTCCAGGGCACCTTCGCGCTGACCATCGACGGCCGCGGATTCGACTCCAAGGTGGCCGCCGGGCAAGACAAAGCCTTCATGGACTCGGACTGTGTCTCCTGCGGGGCCTGCGTGCAGGCCTGCCCCACGGCCACACTGATGGAAAAAAGCGTGATTGATCACGGCGTGCCGGATAGAAGCGTGGTGACTACCTGTGCCTACTGCGGGGTGGGCTGCTCGTTCGAAGCCCAGATGAAGGGCGATCAGTTGGTTCGCATGGTGCCCTACAAGGGCGGCGACGCTAACCACGGCCACTCCTGCGTGAAGGGGCGCTTTGCTTTCGGCTACGCTACACACCCGGATCGCCTGACCACACCGATGATCCGCGACAGCATCGACCAGCCATGGCGCGAAGTAAGCTGGGAAGAGGCTATCGGCTTTGCCGCAGCCCGTCTCAAGGCGATTCAAGCTGAGCACGGCCGCGAGAGCATCGGCGGCATCACCTCGTCGCGCTGTACCAACGAAGAGACCTATCTGGTGCAGAAGCTGATTCGCGCTGCATTCGGCAACAACAATACCGATACCTGCGCACGGGTCTGCCACTCGCCCACCGGCTACGGCCTGAAGACCACGCTGGGCGAATCCGCTGGTACCCAGACCTTTGATTCGGTGATGAAGGCCGACGCCATTATCGTGATCGGCGCCAACCCCACCGATGCCCACCCGGTGTTTGGCTCGCTGATGCGCAAACGCCTGCGCCAGGGGGCGAAGCTGATCGTCGCCGACCCTCGCCGTATCGACCTTTTAAAGACCCCGCACATGAGCGAGGCCCAACATCTGCCGCTGCGCCCGGGCACCAACGTGGCGCTGATAAACGCGCTGGGGCATGTAGTGGTCACCGAAAGCCTTGAGGACAAGGCGTTCGTGGCCAAGCGCTGCGACACCGATGCCTATAACAGCTGGCGTGAGTTTATTGCTGAACCGCGCCACTCCCCGGAGGCCACCGAAGCGATTACCGGCGTACCCGCCGAGGCCGTGCGCCAAGCCGCGCGCACCTACGCCATGGCAGGCAACGGCGCCATCTACTACGGACTGGGCGTCACCGAACACAGCCAGGGTTCGACCATGGTGATGGGCATTGCCAATCTGGCCTTAGCCACCGGCAACATTGGCCGTGAAGGCGTGGGCGTCAACCCGCTGCGTGGCCAGAACAACGTCCAAGGTTCGTGTGACATGGGCTCCTTCCCCCATGAGCTGCCTGGCTACCAGCACGTGGCCGACCCTATCGCCCGCGGCCGCTTTGAGGCCGTGTGGGGCGTGAAACTGGACGACGAGCCGGGGCTGCGCATTCCCAACATGTTCGATGCTGCCATCGAAGGCACCTTTAAGGCGCTTTATGTTCAGGGCGAGGATATTGCCCAGTCCGATCCCAACACTCAGCACGTCGAGGCGGCGCTCACGTCGCTGGACTGCCTGATCGTGCAGGATATCTTCCTCAATGAAACGGCCAAGTTCGCCCACGTACTGCTGCCGGGTTCAAGCTTTCTGGAGAAGAATGGCACCTTCACCAACGCCGAGCGGCGCATCAACCGGGTGCGCAAGGTGATGCCGGCGCTGGCAGGCAAGGAAGACTGGCAAGTCACCCAGGATCTGGCCAATGCGCTGGGCTACCCGATGCACTATACCCACCCTTCCGAAATCATGGACGAGATCGCTCAGTTGACGCCAAGCTTCGCGGGCGTCAGCTACGCCAAGCTGGAGGAACACGGCAGCCTGCAGTGGCCCTGCAACGCCGAGTACCCGCTGGGCATGCCGACCATGCACGAGGTTGAGTTCCCCATCGGGCTGGGCCGCTTTGCGATTACCGAGTACGTGGCCACCGAGGAGCGGGCCAACCGCCGCTTCCCGCTACTGCTCACCACCGGCCGGATCCTTAGCCAGTACAACGTGGGCGCCCAGACCCGGCGCACCGATAACCAGCGCTGGCACGACGAGGACGTGTTGGAGCTGCACCCTTCTGACGCCGAGCTACGCGGCATCCGCGACGGCGACTGGCTGGGCATCACCAGCCGTGCCGGCCAGACGGTGCTGCGTGCCCGGCTCAGCGAACGTATGCAGCCAGGCGTGGTTTACACCACTTTCCACCACCCCGGCAGTGGCGCCAACGTCATCACCACGGACAACTCGGACTGGGCCACCAACTGCCCGGAATACAAGGTCACGGCAGTGCAGGTAGAGAAGGTCAGCCAACCTTCGGCCTGGCAGCAACGCTTTAGCGCCTTTGACCTGGCCCAGCGTAATTACCTAGCCAAGGCCCAGCAGGAGGTTCCATGAGTTCACCTATGAACGGCACGGCGCCAGCGCCGCAAGCAGCCCTGATGCGCCAGCGGGTGGAAGTGCACCGGGGTACCAACGGCTGGTACGCCGATGCCCAGGAGGATCTACTGGCATTGGAAAGGCCAGTGGCACTGGTCTACAACGGCATCTCCCACGCAGTGATGATGGCCAGCCCGACGAATCTTGAGGAGTTTGCCCTGGGCTTCAGCCTTTCCGAAGGTATCCTGGCAAACGTTGACGAGTGCTACGATCTAGACATCCACGAACAGCCTCAAGGCCTCACCATTCATCTCACTATTGCCAGCCAGCGAATGGCCGAGCTCAAACAGCGGCGGCGAAGCCTGACAGGACGCACTGGCTGCGGGCTATGCGGCACCGAAGCCCTGGAGCAGGCCATACGGCCGATTCCCCATGTCATGGCGCCGCCGTTGAGTGATGCCGCCATCCAGCGTTCCCTGCGGGAGCTGTCCGCCCACCAACCGCTGCAGGCGGCCACTGGCGCCAGCCACGGTGCCGCCTGGTGCGATGTTTGGGGGAACATTAGACAACTGCGCGAGGATGTCGGTCGGCACAACGCCCTGGACAAACTGATCGGTGCGCTCGCCCACGAGGCCAGCCCGCTAGGTGAGGGGTTCGCGCTCGTCACCAGTCGCGCCAGCTACGAGATGGTTCACAAGTGCGCCAGTGCCGGCATTGGCGCACTGGTGGCTGTCTCGGCGGCCACCGCCCTGGCTGTGGAGCAGGCCCAGGCGTCGGGGCTGCTGTTGGCAGGCTTTGCACGGCCCGGCCGCCATTTGATCTACCATCGACCCGCTACGGCGGCAATGGCCACGGCTTAGGAGATACACCATGTCGTCGCACCACGATAACCAGCTGATTCACATGACCAACCAGATCGCCGCTAACCTGGGCGGCGGTCGCGATGAAGAAACGGCGGCAGCGGCCACCTGCCGCCACCTGGAAACCTTCTGGGCACGCTCCATGAAGCATCGCCTGGTCGCCACACTGGAGCGCGAGGATGCCCCGCTTTCACCGCTGGCAAAGCGGGCCGTCATCTTGCTGGCTGAAGGACTGGCCAGGCGGCATGCCGGATAAGCATCACCGTCGTTAACGCAACGGGGCTTGCCAAATGGCAAGCCCCGTTTTTATACCCATCTTTCCCAAGCGCTGATATCACAAGCACTGGTAGTGAACGTTAGAACTCTTCCCACTCATCTGCAGCATGCTTTGCCGGTGAGGGCTTTGATGATGGCTGTGATGAGGAGTGCGATGAAAGCGCAGGGCGCTTCATGGCGCTATCACTGCCACGTTGCTGAGGGGCCGGAGACGCTAGCGCTTCGTGCCGCGGCGTGGGCTCATCGTCACCAAGTACGAAGGAGTTGATTAACTGATTCAGGTGCTCCGCATGGCGGCGCATATTGGCGGCAGCGGTGGTGGACTCCTGCACCATGGCGGCGTTCTGCTGGGTCATGGTGTCCATTTCAGCCACGGCAGTGTTGATCTGGCCAATACCGCTGCTCTGCTCTTTAGCGCCAGCGGTGATCTCACCGATTACATCGGTGACTTTCGCCACGCTGGAGACAATCTCACGCATGGTATCACCGGCGCTGCGTACCAGCTTCGCACCGGAGTTAGTGTGCTGAACCGATGCATCAATAAGCGCACGAATCTCTTTGGAAGCATCGCTGGAACGACTGGCCAGAACTCTAACTTCTTGTGCCACCACGGCAAAGCCGCGGCCATGCTCACCTGCCCTTGCGGCTTCCACCGAGGCATTAAGCGCCAAAATATTGGTTTGGAAGGCAATCGAATCGATCATGCTGATGATGTCACTGATGCGCGATGCGGAGTCGTTAATATCGCTCATGGTGCTTTCCACCTGCCCCATCGAGGTCTCACCTTCGCGGGCTACATCAGCAGTAGACTGCACCAGCGTATTGGCCTGCTGGGCATTGTCGGCGCTGTGATTAACGGTCGAGGTGATCTCTTCCATGGAAGCTGAGGTTTGTTGCAGGTTCGCGGCCGCCTGCTCGGTACGGGTGGCAAGCTCATCAGAGCTTTGTGAGATCTCCCCCGCGGCCTGGTGCACGCTGAGCGTACTGCTGCGTACATCACGAAGTGTGTTCTGCATCCGCGCTACAAAGGCGTTGAATTGAACGCTAAGCTCGCCAATTTCGTCACCGCTTTCAACTGCTAAGCGACGGGTTAAATCACCGCGCCCCTGGGCAATATCGTGCATAGCCGCAGTAGTGCGCTTGATCGGCCCCAGCGTGCGACGCACCAAGCCATACGCTATCAGTGCAATCACAATAAATAGACCCATACCCAACAAGGAGGCAAATATAATGCCCTGGCGCAAATCGGCGGCGGCCGCGGCTTCAAGTTCGGCAATAGCATCGTCAGCATCGGTGACATAAACGCCTGCACCAATGAGCCAGTCCCATTTTTCAAGGCGGTCAACGAAGGAGTGCTTGGGTTCAATTCTGTCGGTACCTGGGTAATCCCACATATAGCTGTAGAAGCCCCCGCCACTCTGAGCAAGCTGAATGATCTCGCGAATCAGATAAGTGCCATCGGGGGTTTGCGCGTCGATCATGTTGGTACCTTCACGCTCCGGTGCAGGCGCCGTGACGATATTGTTACCGTCATAGTCGTAGATAAAAATGTAGTTGTTATCTTCAAAGCGCATGGAACGCACCAGCTCGGCTACCTGCTGCTTGGCTGCCTCATCGTTGGCACCGGCTTGTTCGTAAATGGGCTCGATGGCAGAAGTCGCCATCTGGACGATATCGCGCACCGCATGGCGGCGCTCTTCAATCAGCATTTCACGCTGGTTTGCCAACGTATCGCGGGTGTCTTGGGCGCTGCTGTAGGCTTTAAACCCGACCAGCACAACCGTCACTAACAGAAGAGGGAGCAGTACAAGCATCAGCACCTTGGTTTGTAAACCCAGGGCTCGTTTGGGAGCAGAAGGAGTGGACATATGTGAGCAAGCTCCAGAGTCAGTCTTGAGTGAAGAGTTTTTAGTAGTTATAGGAGCCTTATCGACCTAAAGTGCACGAACTTTACCAGTTTTTTTTTTTTTTTTACTTAAGATTCAAATAATTAGCAACTAATAGTTAGGTTCATAACCTAAGTTAAGGTTATTCATAAAGTAAAGGTTCACTGTGAGGATGTGGTGGCCAGGGATGGCCCGTTTTAAGCAAGTCGCTTAACCACAATCTTCGGTTGCCCTGACCTCCCTACCGCCTGGTCAGGGCGACCTTTTTGTTTGTTGGGCGGTGAGTTAGCTTCTGCCTCTTACTACTCTCTCCTGAAGCCAGATCAGGCAATTCGTGACTTCCTTGATATTTGCCCTTGTTATTTGCCATCGCCATCAGCGTATCATGGCGATAGGGCCTAATGTCCAAGGAGAATAGCAAGCATGGTTCGAAACCACCCATTTGTTAGCGCTGTCTTGCTCTTGCTCCCTCGGTTGGCTCACTTTGCTTGGCGCGTATTACGCAATTTCCTGAAAAATCACGGTGTCCTGCTGGCCGGCGGAGTGGGCTACAACATCCTGCTCTCTATCGTGCCGCTTTTCGCCGTGCTCGTTGTGCTGTTAACCCAAGTCGTCGATCAGCAGCACTTACTCAATGTGCTGGCCGTACAGGCACGCCATATGGCGCCTGCCCACGCGGAAGTGTTGCTGGAGGCCGTTCGCAGCCTGCTGGAATCGCGAGATGTGATTGGCATTCTGAGCTTTCCCATTCTGCTCCTGTTCAGCTCATTCGCCTTTCGTATGCTGGAAGACGCCCTGGCGATCATTTTCCATGCGCCGGATAGCCCGCATATCAAACGCAGCGTTTGGGTTTCGGTAATGTTGCCCTACGCCTTTATGGTGGTACTGGGGGCGGCGCTTATGGTTCTCACGCTGGTAGTCACCCTGGCCAGTTCGCTTAATACGCTGGTGATGCTGCTATTTGAACGGGAACTGCCGCTGGCGGGATTTTCCGAGCCGGTGCTTAACCTGGCCAGTTTCACTGGGGTGTTCCTGCTGTTCAGCGCTATCTACAAAGTGCTGCCGGTGGTGCGCATCGCCTTACGTCGGGCAATCGTAGGGGGCTTTGTGGCAGCACTGCTGTGGGAGGGGGTTCGCCTGTTGCTGGTTTACTATTTCGCCAATCTCTCGTTCGTTAACGCCGTCTACGGTTCGCTGGCAGCGCTGGTGGTCGTACTGATTAGCCTGGAAGTGGGCGCCATCATTTTACTGCTGGGCGCCCAGGTGATTGCCGAATTGGAACGCAATACCCGCCTTGGCTTGCCATGGCACGTCGACCCCAATCGCCAACCAATTACGCGGGTCGATTGACGTTAGCTAGCGGTCACTTCGGCCTGCGGACGCCGCTCATCCAGCATCCCTTTATCGAGAATAAAGCGGATGATCTCCTCAAGCCCTACTCCGTCATAAAGATTGGTGAACACGAAGGGCCGCTCGCCGCGCATTTTCTTGGAGTCGCGCTCCATTACCTCTAGTGAGGCGTGCACCTGCTCGGCGATATCGATTTTATTGATAATCAGTAGATCCGATTTGGTAATGCCCGGCCCACCCTTGCGGGGGATTTTGTCGCCTGCCGAGACGTCGATGACGTAGAGCGTTAGGTCGGAAAGCTCGGGGCTGAAGGTCGCCGAGAGGTTGTCGCCGCCCGACTCGACCATGACCAGTTCCAGCTTCGGGTGACGCGCCTGGAGCTCATCAATGGCCGCCAAGTTCATCGAGGCGTCTTCACGAATGGCAGTGTGCGGGCAGCCGCCGGTTTCCACGCCCAGAATACGGTCCGCTGGAAGGGCATCGTGCTTGAGCAGGAAGTCGGCGTCTTCGCGGGTGTAGATATCGTTAGTGACTACGGCGATATCGTAGTAATCACGCAGCGCTAAACAGAGTTGCTTGAGCAGTGCAGTTTTGCCGGAACCAACCGGGCCACCCACACCAACGCGTAAACAGTGAGTCATTGTTCTCTCCTCGTTAACTTCTAGGCCATCTAACTTCGAAACAGGCGCGAATATTGGGTTTCGTGCAAGGCGCTAGCCAGTGCCAGACCGGGCAGCACCGGGCCCAGCTCTTCATCATCCAGCGTAAGTGCCTGATTAACGGCATTCACTAGCGCGGGGCGCAGTTGTTCAATTACTCGCTGGGCAGCGGTGTGGCCAAGCGGCAAGGCTTTACAGGCCACCGCTAGCTGGTTCTCCATCCACGCCCAGGCAAACCCCAGCAGCGTTTGGCGAACAGACACGCCACGGACGTGGGCCGTGTAGGCAAACAGCGTTACATAACCTGCTTGGGGCGGAAGCAAGGGTGGGAGTAATTCCTCACTTTGCAACTGCTGCTCTCTCGGCAACAAGTTCAAGCTGCCCAGTAGGCGTTTTAGCGAGGCGCCCAGCCTGCTATCTTCGGCGGCGAGCTCGGCGGTTTCCCGGGTAGCAGCCAGCCACTCATCCCACGCGGCAATTGATTTACGACCTTCTGCCATGTCCGCCTGGCCAAACGCCTGACCAACGCATCATGCAACCGCGCCAGCACTGGCAGTTCGCAGCGGGTTAAGCCATCTTCCAGCACACCGTTTAGCCACTCGGCGAGGCTGGCTTCATCGCGCACCCAGTCCAGCTCAAAGGCGCTTTCCAGACCTTGGGAAAAGGCAAAGGCGCCGATGGGCAACGCTGGGCTCACCAACTGCATCAGCCCTAGCAGCGCTAGCTCATCACTTTGGCTTTCTAGCGTAGTGAGTTCAGTGGGCATGGTGGTGCTCATGCGAGTGGTCATGATCGTGGTCGTGTGAATGACCGTGCGAATGACCGTGCGAATGACCATGTGAATGTCCGCCACCTACTTGGTTATAAGCACCCGGCTCCGGGTCGAACGTTGCGTTGTGGTGCTCTAGTTCGGCACCTAACAGCTCGGCGAGCTCTTCCAACACGTGATCCGGCGGAAAGCGCACCCAGCCGCCCTTTTCATCTTCACCCAGCGCCAGCTGTACGTGGCGATTGCCAAGATGGTAGGCCAGCCGTGCCAGCGGTAAGCCAGCACTCACTCGCGCGGTAACCACCGGTTCTACCGCTGCGCAGACACGCACCACTTCGCCGCTTTCGGCTTTTAGACCTTCGCCGCTGCGCAGCACCGGGCCGCGATCCAGAAACAGACCCAGTTCGCGGCCGCTATCGCTTTGGGCTTTTAAGCGCCCGCGAATACGTAGCTCAAAGGGTAGCGTGAGCGTATCGCTCGCTGCGCTTTCCTCTATCGGCCCTAAGCGTTCTATGAGTTTAAGCATTGGTATCATCCTGTTCAGAACCTGCAGTTAAGCACCCAGTAGCCGAGCCGGGGGTAGGTCGTAGTGAGGGTCTTTTGCCATGGATGGCAAAAGTAGCGTACAGGGATGTATTTACAGCGCCCTCACGTAGACCTACCCCCGGCACTGCACTTGCTGGCGGTCATAGTGCGCTATTCAAAATAAATGATAACGCTGAGCCAGCGGCAGTTCGGTGGCGGGCTCGCAGGTTAAAATTTCGCCATCGCAGCGCACTTCGTAGGTTTGCGGGTCGACGGTTAATTCTGGGCAGGCATCGTTTAGCTTCATATCCTTTTTGCGCACTTGGCGCACGTTTTTGCACGCCGCCAGTTCGCTATTTAGCCCCAGTGTCTCTTTGATGCCCACATCCAGCGCGGCCTGGCTGACAAAGCTGAGCCGGGTTTGGCTGGCCGCACGGCCAAAAGCGCCGAACATATAGCGGTAATGCACCGGCTGCGGGGTGGGAATCGAGGCATTAGGATCGCCCATGGGCGCCGCTGCAATCATGCCGCCTTTGATCATCATCGCCGGTTTCACGCCAAAGAAGGCCGGTTTCCAAAGCACCAGATCCGCCAGCTTACCGACTTCGATGGAACCTACTTCGTGAGCGATACCGTGGGTGATCGCAGGGTTAATGGTGTACTTGGCGATATAGCGCTTGGCGCGCAGATTATCGGCCCCCAGGGCCTCATCTTCCGGCAGCAGGCCGCGCTGCACCTTCATTTTGTGGGCGGTTTGCCAGGTGCGGCAGACCACTTCGCCTACCCGCCCCATGGCTTGGGAATCCGAGGCAATCATCGAGATCACGCCCAAATCGTGGAGGATATCCTCAGCGGCGATGGTTTCCCGGCGAATGCGCGAGTCGGCAAAGGCCACGTCCTCAGGGATATTGGGATCCAGGTGGTGGCACACCATCAGCATATCGAGATGTTCGTCGATGGTGTTGACGGTGTAGGGCCGCGTTGGGTTGGTAGAAGAGGGCAGCACGTAGGCTTTCGAGCAGGCAGTGAGAATATCCGGGGCGTGGCCGCCGCCAGCGCCTTCGGTGTGGTAAGTATGGATACAGCGCTCTTTAAACGCGGCCAGGGTGTCTTCCACAAAGCCCGACTCATTCAGGGTGTCGGTGTGGATCGCCACCTGCACATCATAGGCATCAGCGACGTTAAGGCAGTTATTGATCGAGGCAGGCGTGGTGCCCCAATCTTCGTGCAATTTGAGGCCCATGGCGCCTGCTTGGAGCTGGAGCTCTAGGGACTCAGGCAGGCTGGCGTTGCCTTTGCCCAGAAAGCCGATATTCATGGGCATATCGTCCACCGCTTGCAGCATCTTACCGATGTGCCAAGCGCCGGGGTACAGGTGGTTGCGTTGGTACCAGTCGCCGGACCGGTGCCACCGCCCAGCATGGTGGTGATACCGCTCATCAGCGCTTCTTCGACCTGCTGGGGGCAAATAAAGTGGATATGGGAGTCGATACCGCCCGCGGTCAGGATCTTCCCTTCGCCGGAGATGATTTCGGTGCCGGGGCCAATGACGATTTCAACATCAGGCTGTACGTCAGGATTGCCTGCCTTGCCAATCGCGGCGATGCGGCCATTTTGAATGCCCACGTCGGCTTTGACGATACCCCACCAATCCAGAATCAGCGCGTTGGTAATCACGGTATCCATTACCGTGTCGTCGGCGCGCTGGCTTTGACCCATGCCGTCGCGGATGACTTTGCCGCCGCCAAACTTCACTTCATCGCCGTAGTGGGTGGCATCCTGTTCGACTTCGATCCAAAGCTCGGTATCGCCCAGGCGCACGCGGTCGCCCACCGTAGGGCCGTACATATCGGCATAGGCTTGCCGACTGATCTTGTTAACCGGTTTCATTGTTTACCTCCGTCGAGCGCGCCCATGACATCGCCGCGAAAACCGTAAATTTCGCGCTTGCCCACAAAGGGAATCAACGTGACTTCGCGGGTCTGGCCAGGCTCAAAGCGAATCGCCGTGCCTGCGGCCACGTCCAGACGAAAGCCTCGGGTTTTATCGCGATCAAACACCAGCGCCGGGTTGGCTTCGGCAAAGTGGTAGTGGGAGCCGATCTGGATCGGGCGGTCGCCGGTATTGGCCACCTCGACGCTAATCCGCTCACGCCCCGCGCACAGCTCGATATCACCTTCTTTTAACTTGTACTCACCGGGAATCATCTACTTGCTCCTTCGTTCTTGTGAGGAGTGAGGCGTTAGGTGTGATGAGTAACACCGCTCTTCACCACTTACTATTCACCCCTAACCATTCACTTCTCACCCCTCACACAATAGGCGTATGGACAGTGACCAGCTTGGTGCCGTCGGGGAAAGTGGCTTCCACCTGCACTTCGTCGACCATCTCGGCGACACCATCCATCACATCCTCACGGCTAAGGATCTCGCGGCCATAGCTCATTAAGTCCGCCACACTGCGGCCATCCCGGGCGCCTTCCATAATCTCGAAGCTGATCAGCGCCACCGCTTCCGGGTAATTGAGTTTTAAACCACGCGCCTTGCGGCGCTCCGCCAATTGGGCGGCTGAGAACAGCAGCAGCTTGTCTTTGTCTCTTGGGGTTAATTCCATGGAATGTGTCTCCAGCAGTGCATCGCAGTGATGCTAATTAGGTTAGCCAAATTCGTGGTGTATGTGCTTCACGCTCGATCCAGCGGGGGCGCAGCAGTTGCCAAGCCTGTTCGCATAACGCCCAGGCTTCGTTACGCGAGTTGCCTAAATAGCGCAGCAGCAAAACACCGTGGCGGACGGTGACCGCCCAGCGCGGGTTATCCGGCAGCGCTTCACGCAAGGCTTCAATGGCAGCAGGCGCGTCGGCAATCCCCACTGCCCAGAGCGTGGCCTGCACCGTGGCACCGCCCTGCCCCCAGCGCCCGGCAAAGCGTGGGTGTAGTGGGTCTAGCGGTTGGCGCTCTAGCCACAGCGGTTTGCCATCCAGGGTTAAGCGGAAGTGCTGCTCAATACGCCCGGAAACATAGGGTAAGTCGCTGGCCGGGCGGCCCAGTGCCATCACTTCCCAGCCCAGGCAACGGGCGCTGCCGTGAAGGTCAATTTGGGTGCGCTGTTCACCCTTGGAACCATCAAAGGCGATGGTCTCCTGGGGCAGCCACTCCAGAGTCGCGCCATCTTCAACGCTCAACCGGGTATGCTGCGTCCATGCCACGCCCTGGCTGTCGGCTTTATAGAGTTTATTGGCAGCCGGAGTCGTCAGCAGCGCATGGGCACCGCTCTCTACATGGGCACTAATGGTAAGCGCATCGCCGCTGACTAACCCGCCCGGCGGGTGAAGCACATAAACATGACAAGCCTCACTACGCCCTTCGGGATAGAAAGGGCGCTGCACCCGCAGTGGTCCCTGATGACGCGCCTGCACCATGCGAGTAGCACTGCCCCGATGAGCGAAGGTGAGTGCTAACGAAGCTGCCCAATGGCGGCCTGCATCGAAGCGGTGGCCAGAGGCAATGTGTGGTTTGGCGAGTTCGCACAGGATCATGGGTTGCTACCGCTTCCTTTTCACTAAGCCTTTGACATAGGTAAGCAATTAATGCGCCAAAATGGTGAAAAGCCCTGCTGTGCGGTCAATGGTAGGGATGAACGGCGGTGACTGGCAGTGCCACGCATCTAGGCGCACCAAAACAGCACCACATCAGACCTCAAATGCACCAAATAAATGCACTCACTACTTGCTTAGTGCTCAGCCTGCACTCACTCTTCACACCATTACTGCACAACGACCCGGTCACGCCCGCCGCGCTTCGCTTCATAAAGGGCCTGATCAGCACGCTGCAGGGAGTGGTGATAGTCTGGGTGACCATCGTGAAGCGTTACACCCACGCTAATCGTCACGTTAAGCAGCGTATCGGCACCGGCGAGCATCGGCTCCTTAGCCACCGATTGGCGTAAACGCTCAGCAAATAACCGGCTGCCGTCATGGTCAGTATTGACCAGCACAATCAAAAACTCCTCGCCGCCCATGCGAAACACGTAATCCCCCCCACGGGTGGAGCGATCAAGGATGCTCGCCACCTGCTGCAGCACGTTGTCGCCGGCGTCGTGCCCATGGGTATCGTTGATCGATTTGAAGTGATCGATATCTACCATCAACAGCGCAAAGCAGTGCTCCGAGTGGCGGGCAATGTCTATTTCGCGACTAAGCACCACTGACAAAAACTTGCGGTTGAGCAACCGGGTTAAGCTGTCGCGCCCTGCATCCAAACCGGAGGCGCGCTCTAATACATTGTCGAGCAGCATCAACACCGTACGGGCGGCATCACGAATCTCGCCCAGCGCCTTAAGTCGCTGGCTAGCATCTTCATGCATCAGCACTTCCAGCCACTCACGATCCACTTGCTGAATATGGCGTGAAATAGTGGCAATCTCCGGCACGCCCTCGAACGCATGCACGCTTTATGGAAGTACCACAGACCAAAATCGGAATTGGATAACCGCGGCAGCGTGGCGATATCCTGCTGGGCAGCTATGGCAAACATCAGCGCATTCTCCCAATTCAACAACGCCGAACGCTGGCGTTCACGCTCGTCGCCAATGCTCTGGGTGAGTGAAAACAGCTTGTACGCCTCTTCAGTGCGCGCATTACGGTCACTGGCCACCGAGTAGGCGTGGCTCATGATTTCCATGGCCATATCAATATGGTCGGAGACGTACACCGAGGCATCCCCCGGCGATAGCGGGCTTTTGAACGTGGCGTTGATCTGTTGATAAAACACCTGCTTAAGCTGCCGCGCTCCGCTTAGCACCAGGTTGACCGGAATATCGATGCGGGCATGCACCTGCCCCACTTTTTCCTGCTGCTCAACCAGGGACTCAAAATCGGCGTGCTCAACGGCAAACATGGCCTTCAGCCAGCGCTGCATTGAGGGGTGTAAACGCTGCTCCACTTGATCGTTGGAGAGAAACAGCGAAGCATGCGGGTCTTCCAACATCACCCGGTAAAAGTGGTCAGCAAAGCTTTGCCCGTGGTGCTCTACCAACGTCTCGACTGCTTGCCGCAACGGTTTGGGCGTGCGCTCCAGAAGCGCTTGCCACTCGGCGGCGAGCTGATGTTTATCTTTATAGCGCATACCCCACCTGCTTCTTATTGATCAACAGCCAATATTACACGCCAAGCATTTTCGTCAACCGAACACAGAGCAGGGTTTTAGCGAATAAGCCCACAAGCGGCTCGCATGGCGGCGCGGCAGCGGTGCTTCGCCATACTATAGGGCCAATCGGTAAGCGAGTGACGCTCCAAAACATAACCAAGGCCTGTTGATGCCTTACCTGGCGTAGAGGTACGTGAGTAGCGCACCTTGCGCTTACTCCCGCCATAACTCAGGCTCCCCTTTTCAGCCCACCTCAGCGCCTTTTATCCGCTTGACATTTCATGAATAGCGCCACAAACTTAGCCAAGGCTATACTTCTTTCCTCGGGACAATCAGTTTACACAAAGCAATTTCAGCCCATCTACCTCATGACGAGTCTGGAGCTAAATAATGGCAACAAAATATGCCGTGATTCTATTGGGAACGCTGCCTTTTAGTGCGTTGGCAACTGCCGATGAAACGCCCTTAAACGTGGTGGCAACGATTGGGATGATTGCCGATGTAGCGCAGGAAGTAGGCGGCGAATGCGTTAATGTGGAAGCCATGATGGGCCCCGGCGTAGACCCCCACCTGTATCAGGCAAGCGCTAGCGACGTGGCCTTGCTGCGGGGCGCCGAACACATTCTCTATTCAGGCTACTCATTGGAAGGACAGCTGGGGAGCGTGCTGGAGAATTTCTCGGCACGAACACCCACGCTTGCCGTGGCGCCCGCTTCCATTGATCCGGCGTCGTTGATCACCGCTCAGGATGTCTACGGAGTCGACCCTCACCTGTGGATGGATGTCTCTTTATGGGCCCAAACACTGCCCACCCTAAGCGATGCATTGAGCGAAGCACGCCCTGAGTGCGCCACGTCGATTGAAACCAATACCGAGCGTTATCAGGCTCAGTTGCTAGCCCTGCATGAGTGGGTTAAAGAGAGCATTGCCAGCATCCCCGAAGAGCAGCGTATTCTTGTCACCGCCCACGACGCTTTCAGCTACTTTGGTCGTGCCTATGACATTGAGGTGGAAGGGATTCAGGGCATCAGTACCGAAACCGAAACTGGGATCGCCGATATTCGCAGCATGGCGGATAGCGTTGTTGCCCGTAACGTGCCCGCCATATTTGTCGAGAGCACCATCAACCCGCGCACCATTCAGGCAGTGATCGATGCCGCAAGGCAGCAAGGCCATGATGTGACCATCGGCGGCCAGCTTTATTCCGACGCCATGGGCGATGAAGGCACGGTAGATGGTACCTATATGGGCATGATCTACCGTAACACCCAGCACATTGTCGAGGCGCTAGGCGGTTCGCTGGCCCCGCTGCCAAAGGCACTGGATGACTGGGCCAGCGAGTGGCAACTCGCTCAATAAGCATTCGATAAGGCAGTGCATCCATGGCGATATTCAACCCTACAGACACCGCACTGAGCATTAAAAACCTGACGGTGAGCTACTATAACCAGCCCGTGCTATGGGATATCGATCTGGATATCCCCGCCGGTGTCATGGCGGGCATTGTCGGCCCTAACGGGGCGGGCAAGAGTACGTTGATCAAAAGCCTGCTTGGGCTGGTGCCGTCGTTGTCGGGAGAGGTGATGGTGCATGGACGGCCCTACGCCACACAGCGTAAACGGGTGGGCTACGTGCCCCAGCGCTCAAGCGTTGACTGGGATTTTCCCACCACGGCGCTGGATGTGGTCACCATGGGGCTTTACGGGCGCTTGGGCTGGCTCAAGAGACCGGGTCGCAAAGAGCGCCATGAAGCGCAGGAAGCACTTGAAATGGTCGGTATGAGCGCCTTCGCTGAACGACAGATTAGCCAGCTTTCTGGTGGCCAGCAGCAGCGCGTGTTTCTGGCTCGCGCGCTGGTGCAGCAGGCCGATGTGTATTTTCTTGATGAACCCATGGCTGGCGTCGATGCCACCACCGAGCGGGCCATTATCGATATCCTGCGCCACCTGCGCGACGCGGGCAAAACGCTGATTGTGGTACACCACGATCTGCAAACGGTTCGCACCTACTTTGACTGGCTACTGCTACTCAACGTGCGAGTCATCGCCAGCGGCAAGGCCGAGGAGGTGTTCAAGATCGATCACCTGCGCCAGGCTTACGGCGGCCAAATCGCGCTACTTAACGACAATGAATCGTTAATGTTTGCCGCCTCAAAGGTGAAGTAACCCATGGTGTGGCTTGAGCTTTTATCTGACTACACCTTTCAGAATGTAGTCATTGGCGCCTCGCTGCTGGGGCTGATCAGCGGCCCGCTGGGCTGTTTTGCGGTGCTGCGTCGCCAAAGCCTGCTGGGAGACGCAATTTCCCACGCAGCCCTTCCCGGCATCTGTTTAAGCTTTATCATCACCGGCAGCCGGGATATTGGCGGGATTATTATTGGTTCACTGATCACCGGCTCCGCCGCCGCGCTGATTATGCTGATGCTGACGCGCTTAAGCCGCCTGAAAACGGACGCAGCCCTGGGCACCTGCCTCAGTATCTTTTTTGCCGTGGGTATCGTTCTGCTCACCTATATCCAGAGTACCAATAACGCCTCCCAGGGCGGTCTTGAGGCCTTTCTTTTCGGCCAGGCCGCCGCGACGCTGCGCTCCGATTTATGGGTGATGGGCAGCATTACGCTGGTCACACTGCTGCTGCTTGCCGTCTTCTGGAAACAGGCCAAGCTGGTCACCTTTGATGCGGAGTACGCCCGCACGCTCGGCATGCCTATCACCGTGATTGAAGCATCGCTCACCGCTATGGTTGCGCTAGCAGTCGTCGTCGGCCTGCAGATGGTCGGTGTGATTTTGATGGCCGCCATGATCGTGGCACCCGCGGCCGCCGCCCGACAGTGGAGCCGCCACCTAGGCGGCATGCTCACCATCGCCGCAGGCGTCGGTATTGTCAGTGGTGTTTCAGGGGCAACCATCAGCACCCTATCGCGTGGCCTGGCAACCGGCCCGCTGATTGTCCTTACCGCAACCGCCATCGTGCTTATATCGTTGGCATTGGCGCCCGGCCGTGGCCTGCTGTGGGGTGTGATAAAGCACTATCGCCAGAAGTCAGCGCTGCAGAAACAGCAGCTACTTTATGCGCTATATAAACACTCGGCCGATCCCTCATGCGCCCCCTCAACACTCGGTTCACGCAGGATGCTCAACAAGCTTAAGCAGCAAGGCTACCTAATCCGCTCTCCACGCGGTGCCACCCCAAGCGACGACGGCTGGGGGCTAACGGCACAGGGCCAGGCGGAGGCTAGAAGAGTGGTCGCGGCCTTTGAGGAATTAGCATCATGATGGCAGAGCTACTGACCACAACTGCCCTGCCCATTATGCTAGTGGGCGCGATGGTAGGCATCGCCTCCTCGGCGGTGGGCACCTTTTTAGTGCTGCGCGGCAACAGCATGTTATCCGACGCAATCAGCCATTCGATTGTGTTTGGCATCGTCATCGTCTGGCTGCTGACCAAGCAACAGAGCGGGCCGGTACAACTGATCGGGGCCGCCCTCACTGGGCTGTTAACCGTCCTGCTCACCGAAGCCTTAGCGAGCACCAAACGGGTCAAGCAGGATACCGCTATCGGCCTGGTCTTCCCGGCTCTGTTCTCTATCGGCGTGCTGCTGTTGAATATTTATGCCAATGATGTGCATATCGACACGCATACCGTGCTGCTCGGTGAGATCGGTTTTGTCTGGCTGGATACACTCGACATCTTCGGCCTGCCCATCCCCAGGCGCTGGTATCGATGAGCGTGATGACGGTGCTCAACTACGCGTTTATCGGACTCTTTTATAAGGAGCTGAAGCTGGCCACCTTCGATCCGGCGCTGGCCAAAACGTTCGGCTTTATGCCCTCGATTCTTTTCTATGTGCTGCTAATGCTAACTAGTTCCACTGCCGTGGCGGCCTTTGATGCGGTAGGCGCGGTGCTGTTTATCGCCTTTGCCATTGTTCCCGCCTCCGCCGCCTATTTGCTGACCGACCGGCTGTGGATGATGTTTATCATCGGTGCGCTAATTTCTATCGCCTCGAGTATTTCTGGCTACTACCTCGCAGTGTATCTCAACGTCTCCATTGGCGGCATGATGGCCGTCATGACCGGCGTATTCCTGATGCTCGCCTTTCTGGCAGGGCCACGCTACGGCGTGATTACCCAACTGGTCAAACGCCAACGGGCACGCCAGGCGCCGGTGGAACCGCCGCCCAGCGTTTGAAGCCCAGCTTTTGGAAACACCGCTCATCCGCGCGCAAAAAAGCGACCGCCTTTCGACAACCGCTTGGCCGGGCAGACGGTAACCGGGTGTGGATAACTTAAACCGTCAGATGCTGCTTGATCAGCTCATTGGAGAGCTCGCTGATCTCACCTTTGGCCACCGGTCGGCCGCGATCCATGATCACAAAGCGGTCGGCGTATTTACGGGCAAAGGGCAGCTTCTGCTCTACCAGTAGCACCGTTAGGCCATCTTCGTTGATCAACTGGCGAATCACCTGGCCAATCTGGGCGACGATATTGGGCTGAATGCCCTCCCCTGGCTCGTCCAAAATCAGTAGTTTGGGTTCGATGACCAGTGCGCGGCCAATCGCCAGCTGCTGCTGTTGCCCGCCGGAGAGATCGCCGCCACGGCGGTGTTTCATCTCTTTTAGCACTGGGAACAGTTCATAGACCCGCTCTGGGATTTTCTTCAGCCCGTCACTGCGGGCGGCAAGGCCGGTGCGCAGGTTCTCCTCTACGGTCAGCAGCGGAAATATCTGCCGCCCTTGGGGCACGTAGCCAATTCCCAACCGCGAGCGCGCCTCAACGGCTTTTTTAGTCAGCTCGATCTCGCCGGTCTCGGAGGTGTAGCGCAGCTCGCCACTTTTGACGGCCACTTCGCCCATCACGGCTTTCAGCAGCGTGGTTTTACCCACGCCGTTGCGTCCCATCACGCAGGTACACTGACCGGCGGGTACCTCAAGATCGAGATCCCAGAGGGTGTGGCTTTCGCCGTAAAACTGGTTGAGCTTTTCGATCGCTAGCATCAGGCGGCCTCCTCGTCATCGGCACCCAGGTAGACCTCGATTACTTTGGGGTCGTTGGAGACTTGATCCATGGTGCCTTCCGCCAGCACGCTGCCCTGATGCAAGACCGTCACCTGGCGGGCAATCGAACGCACAAAGCCCATGTCATGCTCGACCACCAACACGGACTGTTTACCGGCCAGCCCGGTGAGCAACTCGGCAGTGCGCTCCATCTCCTGCTCGGTCATGCCCGCCACCGGTTCATCCACAAGCAGTAGACGCGGGCGCTGCATCAGCAGCATGCCGATCTCCAGCCACTGCTTCTGGCCGTGGGAAAGAATACCCGCGGGCTGGTGACGCAGCTCCGTCAGGCCGATGGTTTCCAGTACTTCATCAATGCGGTCTTTGATCTCGCCGGTCATGCGGGCGGTCAGGGTAGGAAAAATCCGCTTGTCCGCCGCCATGGCCAGCTCCAGATTTTCAAACACCGAGAGCGCTTCGAATACCGTGGGTTTTTGAAACTTGCGGCCAATGCCCAGGCTGGCAATATCGGGCTCGTTCATGTGCAGCAGGTTATGGCGGCTCCCGAACCATACGCTGCCGCTGGTGGGGCGGGTTTTGCCGGTGATGATATCCATCATGGTGGTTTTGCCCGCCCCGTTGGGGCCGATAATGCAGCGCAGCTCACCGTCGTTGATGGTTAGGTTGAGGTTATTGATGGCTTTAAAGCCATCGAAGCTCACGGTGACATCTTCCATGTAAAGTATCGGCCCATGGCGAACGTCCACCGGCGAGGCTTGGGGCGCCATAAAATCGAACACCCGGTCACGCTGGGACAGCGATTGCAGCAAACTCATGCGGAGGCCTCCTTGGACGTGTGTGGATGGTCAGGATCAGTCGTTTGATCCTCGCGTTTACGGCGTTTGAGGTAGCGAAACAGCCCCGCCACACCCTTGGGCAGAAACACCGTGACCAGTACGAACATTGCACCCAGGGCAAACAGCCAGGCATCGGGCATTACGCCAGTAAAGATGGTTTTGGCGTAGTTGACCAGAATGGCGCCTATCACCGCGCCATACAGCGTGGCACGACCGCCCAGCGCTACCCACAGCACAATCTCGATGGAGAAAATCGGCGAGAATTCGCTGGGGTTAATGATTCCCACCTGAGGAACATAGAGCGCGCCCGCCAGACCTGCGAGCATCGCCGAGACCACAAACACAAACAGCTGAAAGCGCTCGACCCGGTAGCCGAGAAATCGCGTACGCGCTTCGGCGTCGCGGGTGGCCACGCTCACCCGCCCCAACTTGCTGGTCACAATCGCACGGCACAGGATATACCCCAGCGCCAGCGCAACGCCGGTGGCCAGGAACAACCCTAGGCGCGTGGCATCGCTGCGCAGGTCAAAACCGACGATTTCGCGGAAGTCAGTCAGGCCGTTATTACCGCCGAAGCCCATCTCGTTGCGGAAGAACGCCAGCATCAAGGCAAAGGTCAGTGCCTGGGTGATAATCGACAGATATACCCCGGTGACCCGTGAGCGAAACGCCAAGAAGCCGAACACTAACGCCAGCAGCCCCGGCGCCAGCAGAACCATGGCAAAGGCGAACCAAGCCATATCGAAACCGTGCCAGAACCACGGCAGGCTGTCCCAGTTCAGGAACACCATAAAGTCGGGCAGCACCGGGTGGCCGTAGGTACCGCGATCGCCAATCTGGCGCATCAGGTACATGCCCATGGCGTAACCGCCAATGGCGAAAAAGGCGCCATGCCCCAGGCTTAAAATGCCCAGATAGCCCCACACCAAGTCCACCGCAACGGCCAGCAGTGCGTAACTCAGGTACTTGCCAAACAGGTTGACCGTATAGGCGCCCACATGCAGCGGGTTATCCGGCGGCACTGCCACGTGCAGGAGGGTGACCAGCGCCAGCGCGGCCAGTAGCACGCCGAGAAAAATCTGCGTAGAACGCTCGCTGAATGGGCGTGTTAGCCAAAAATTCGTCGATGATTCGGTCGTTAAAGACATCGCTTAGCCCTCCGCAGCCCGGCCCTTCTGCGGGAAGAGTCCACGCGGGCGTTTCTGAATGAATAGGATGATAAACACCAGCACGATAATTTTGGCCAATACCGCGCCTGCCCAGGGTTCCAGCACCTGGTTGATCACCCCCAGCGATAAGCCAGCAACCAGAGTGCCCCATAGATTACCCACACCGCCGAACACCACCACCATGAAGGAGTCGATGATGTAGTTCTGCCCCAGGTTAGGGCCGACGTTGGTGAGCTGGGAGAGCGCGACACCGGCAAGCCCGGCCACACCCGAACCTAGCGCAAAGGTCATGATATCCACGCGAGTGGCGCGAATGCCCATGGAGCGGGCCATGGCGCGGTTCTGGGTCACGGCGCGCACCTCAAGCCCCAACCGGGTGCGGCGCATGATCAGCATCAGACCCGCAAATACCACCAGCGCAAAGCCGAGCACGTACATGCGATTAAGCGTTAATGACAACGCATCATTCACCACTAGCGAACCACTCATCCACTCGGGGGTGATGACGGTACGGTTAAGCGGTGAAATCACCGTGCGCACCAGCTGCTGCAGAATCAGGCTGATACCAAAGGTCGCCAGCAGCGTCTCCAGCGGGCGGCCTTTGAGGAACTGGATAACACCGCGCTCGATCGCCACACCCGCCAGAGCAGCGACCATAAAGCCCGCGGGAATCGATAGAATCAACGCCAGCCCAGGCTGGCCGGGCAGCAGTTGCTGCATCGCCCAGGTGGTGTAGGCGCCCAGCATCATCAGCTCGCCGTGGGCCATGTTGATCACGCCCATGACCCCGAAGGTGATCGCCAGGCCAATAGCAGCTAGCACCAGCACTGAGCCGAGGCTCAAGCCGAAATAGAGCGTTTCCAGACCACGATTGATTTTGAGCTGCTGCTCAATGCCCGCCAGAGAAGCGGCAGCGGCATTGGCGACGACGGGATCATCGCTATTGGCTGCCCGGCTCAATGCCACGCGGGAACGGGGGTGTAGGCTGCCGTCCAGCGCTTCGACCCCAGCCATTTCGCCCGCTTCGGCGCGGTAGATCGCCACGGCCTGGGTCAGCCGGTAACGCACCTGCTCGTCCTCTTCCTGTTCGATCAAGTCGTCGAGAGTGGGCACCAGCTCACCATCTACTTCCCCTAACAGGCGCTCGGCCGAGGTGCGGCGGCGCTCCACATTAGGCGAGTAAAGGTCAACTACCGCGATGGCACTGCGCAACTGATTACGCAGGTTGTTGTTGATGCCGATACGCTCCAGATCACGACGGGACATCTCGCCCAGCGCTTCGCCAGTTAGGACATCGGCCACCGGCCAGTCGCGGCCGCGGTTCTCTAGCACCAGCACGAACCGGCCGTCTTCGGTGCGCTGCAAGCGGCCATCCAACAGCGCTTGCAGCCAGTCACGGGCGCGCTCGTCGTCGCTTTGCAGAATAGCGGTAATCGCTTCGCCTTTGGCGGCGTAAGACTCAACGTCCAGCGCCTCCAACAGTTCGAGCGCGGCCGCATCATTAGTGGAGCTACTGGCGGCGTCTGTTGATTGTGCCTGTGCTGTGAGGGTCATACCCAACAGCAGGAAGCAGAGCAGCGCCAAGGAAAGGAAACGCCTCATGGGGTTCTTCCTTTGGTTATCTAAGAGGGTAACTGAATATATCGGTGCCAGTGCAGGTTTCCGCGAGGGCGCTGTAAACCCATCCATGGGCGCTACTTTTTCCATCCCTGGAAAAAGACCCTCGCATCAACCTGCCCTAGCACCAGCGAGCAGGCAGTTTTAAAAGAAGTCATTCCCACTGCGGTAGACGTGCTTACTCAGCCAGTGCCGCTTCGGCTTCTTCTGCTGCGGTGCTGCCACCGCACGAGCCGTTCACGACGTTAAAGTTGCCGCACTCCATCGGCTTGCGCCAATCGGCAATCAGGTCACGGGAGCCAGGCAGGTAGTCAGACCAGGCGTCGCCGGCCACGGTAGAGGGCGTCTGCCACACGATATCGAACTGGCCGTTGTCCTGAATCTCACCGATCAACACTGGCTTGGTGATGTGGTGGTTGGGCATCATGGCTGCATAACCGCCGGAAAGGTTAGGCACGGTCACACCGATAATGGCGTCTTTCACCGTATCGACGTCCGTGGTGCCCGCTTTGCGAACCGCTTCGGCCCACATGTTGAAGCCGATGTAGTGCGCTTCCATTGGGTCGTTGGTCACGGCCATATCGTCGCCGGTGTACTCGATCCAGGCATCGATAAAGTCGTAGTTGTCATCGTTATCGACGCTCATGAAGTAGTTCCAGGCAGCCAAGTGGCCTACCAGCGGGCCGGTATCAATACCGGTAAGCTCCTGCTCACCCACAGAGAAGGCGATGACGGGAATATCGGCAGCGTCGATACCCTGGTTGGAGAGCTCGGTATAGAACGGCACGTTGGCGTCGCCGTTAACCGTCGAGATTACGGCGGTCGGTTTACCCTCTTCACCGAAGCGGCGAATTTCTGCCACGATGTTCTGCCAATCGGAGTGACCGAACGGCGTGTAGTTGACCATGATGTCCTCATCCGCGATGCCGTGTTCATCCTTGAGGAAGGCCTCGAGGATACGATTGGTAGTGCGCGGGTAGACATAGTCGGTACCCACTAGCGCAAAGCGCTCGATACCGACTTCGTTGATAAGGTATTCAACCGCAGGAATCGCCTGCTGGTTAGGCGCTGCGCCGGTGTAGAAGACGTTTTCAGAGGACTCTTCGCCTTCATACTGCACCGGGTAGAACAGCAGCCCGTTGAGCTCCTCTACAACGGGCAGTACGGATTTACGCGAAACCGACGTCCAGTTGCCAAAAATCACGTCCACTTCTTCCTGATCCAGCAGCTCCCGGGCGCGTTCGGCAAACAGCGGCCAGTTAGACGCCGGGTCAACCACCACGGCCTCTAACTGACGGCCCAGCAAACCACCGGCTTCGTTCTGCTGCTCAATAAGCATTTCGACGGTGTCTTTGAGGACAGTTTCACTAATCGCCATGGTGCCGGAGAGGGAGTGCAGGATACCAACTTTGATCGGGTCGTCGTCCTGGGCGATAGCCTGGGTGCTGACCCCCATGATGGCAGTGGTGAGTAAAGCGGTCGCGAAACGGCCACTTGAAAGGTATGGGCGAGGGTGTGTCGAGCGTTTGAGAGTGTGCATTGTTAATCTCCTTGCGCCCCTTATGACTGGGGTTTGTTATGACCGGGGCTTGATGATTGGCTTCGCACTTGGGGTGGTTGTGTTAGCTCCCCCCAATACGTCTACTAGCCAACAGCTCTTGCAAGGGGTGCGCCAGATTGGCACAAAGTTGTCTTATAGCTATCTAATCAGCCACTTAATAATCATCAGAAAATCTCGACTTTCTCAATATGCACCAAAATAAAGCGCAGAAAAGCAGCTAAAGCACCCTGCCAATGCACCAATAAGATTCGGTGCACCAATTAGATACGCGGGCTTTTAAAATACATAACAGCAACCCAGTGATTACTTATCAGTTACATAACCACTCTTTGTTACCCGTCAAAAACGGAAATAAAAAAAGAGCGCCGACTTCCGTCGGCGCTCCGTTGCTCAACATTACTTCTTTAAGTATTTAATCGCTTTCAGGCGAACCTGAATTGGGGGTTGCCTTCATACCACGACGCAGCAGAGGGCCCACAATATAAGGCAGGATCAAGCCCAATCCAGCAAAAACCCAAAGGCCGATAGCCAGACCGCTATCCCAAAGAATCATCCAGTCGCCATCGGAGATATCCATGGCATGGCGCAGATTCTTCTCCATCTCTGGCCCCAACAACAAGCCAAGAATCACTGGCACCAGCGGAATCTCAAGCTTGCGCAGGACATAACCACCCACCCCAAAGGCCACCATAAAGTAGAGGTCAAAGATGGTGTTACTGATCGAGTAGATACCCACGAAGGCAATCATCGTGACGATCGGCAGCAAGTACATCGGCGGCACGGACAGCAGCTTGACGAAGATGCCCACCAACGGAATATTAAGGATCAGCAGCAAAAAGTTACCGATCAATAGTGCTGCGATCACGCCCCAGACGATGTCGGCATTCTGGGTGAACATCAGCGGCCCAGGGGTAATATTGAGCGAAATCAACAACGCTAAGAGTACTGCAGTAGTACCACTACCCGGCACACCTAGGGTTAGCATGGGAACCAGAGCACCGCTCGAAGCAGCGTTGTTGCCAGATTCTGGAGCAGCCACACCACGCGGGTCGCCTTGTCCAAAATAGCCTTTCTTACCCAACACACGTTTTTCAAGGGTATAGCTGATGAAGCTACCCAACGAAGCACCAGCACCAGGCAGCACCCCGGCGACAAACCCTAGCACCCCACCGCGAAAACTGGTGGGAAGAATTTCGCGGATATCTTTCCAGGAGAGCGAAAGTTTGTTGACCTTCATCTTCTCTTTACCACCGCCTGCACGCTCTTCGATGAAGAAGAGCAGCTCGGAAATGGCAAACAGACCGACGATAGCAATGATGAAGTCCACGCCTTCAAAAAGTTCGAGCACCCGAAGGTGTAGCGCTGCACGCCGGTATTGTCGATACCCACCGTGGCGATCATTAGGCCAATACAGGCGGCAACCACTGTTTTGATGGGGTTTTTACCGGTAATACCGCCTAAGGTAGCGAACGCCAGCAGGAAGAGCGCAAAATATTCCGCAGGGCCGAACGTTAAAGCAAAGTTAGCCAACAATGGTGCCAGCAAGATCAAACCAATAGTGGCGATAAGACTACCGATAAAAGAGGCCACCGCAGAGATCGCCAGTGCCTCGGAAGCCTTGCCCTTCTGGGCCATAGGATAACCATCAAGACAGGTCATCATGGCCGGTTCATCGCCGGGAATATTTAACAGAATCGATGAGATACGCCCACCGTACATGGCACCCGCATACACTGACGTCAGCATAATCAGAGCCGTTTCTGGAGCGAGCCCTAAACTAAATGCCAGCGGTATCAGAATGGCCACGCCATTGGCAGGGCCTAACCCCGGCAAAGCGCCGATCAACGTGCCAAGAAAAGCACCTAGCAAGGCGAACATCAGGTTATGGGGTTGCAGAGCAACGCCAAAACCATCCATTAGGTAACCTAGAGTTTCCATCAGTTCACCTCCAGGAATGACAACAGACCCAGCGGTAAGGCGAGATCAAGTGCAAAACTAAACAGAAAGTACACGACTACTGCCGAGACTGCCCCGGTCATGTAAGCATTGAACGGCCGAGCCCCCATGCGCCAGCAAAGCGTTCCCACGGCAAGCGTAGTGCTAATAATGAAGCCCAGCGGCTGAAGCAGCATGGCGTAAAAGATCAGCACCACCACGGCGATGATTAGCTCGACACCCGTACGGCTCCAAGGCCAGGCGTTGTCGGGATCAGGGCGTACAATCAAATAAAGGCTGGAAATTGCCAGTACCACGGCCAGCAATTTCGGAAAAGTGTCAGGGCCGACGGCTTCGGCCCCACCAAACGGCTCCGGGAACTGAGTCGCGGCCCAGCCGTACGCAACGGCCAGGACGATCATCAAGACCCCAAAGATGCGGTCATTGAAAGTCATTACTGAATCAATCCAATATCTTTAGAGAGCTGTTCAATGTCACTGATCTGGTTGAGTACAAACTCTTCAAACTCACCAGCGGTCATGTGGAAAGGCATCAAACCGTTTTGAGCCATGACATTCTGCCACTCTTCACTCTGGTAAATAGTGTCCATGGCATCGGTCCAATACGCTTTAGCTTCTTCGGAGACATCCGCAGGCATATAAAAGCCGCGCCAGTTGGGGCCAAGGGCGTCGATGCCTTGCTCGCGTGCGGTGGGGATATCAGACAGGTCGCCCGGTAGGCGCTCTTCGGAGAGTACCGCTAGGACGCGCAAGTCGCCAGACTCCATAAACCCTTGGGCTTCGGTGATATCACCGGTAAAGGCGTCTACGTGCCCGCCGATCACTTGGGTTAACGCTTCACCACCATTGTTGTACGAAAGGTAGGCAATACGCGGAAGATTCTCGACATCGGCTGCCTGAGCAGCAATCAACACTTTAAGATGATCCCAACCGCCCTTAGCGCTACCGCCGGCGAACTTGACACTACGCGGGTCTTCCTTAAGTGAGTCCATCAATTCATTCAGGTCATCGATCTCGGAATCAGCGGCTACGGCGATAATCCCGTAATCCGCACCTAGAGCACCGATCCAATTGACCTGATCGGCGGTCAGCCCAGGGAATTGTCCTTGAGCCAGACGAGTCGTAGTAGCCGTGGACGCCGCTACCAGCAGATGGTCGTCACCGGCGCGCTTGCTTATAGTATGAGCAAACGCCACACCGCCACCAGCGCCAGCCATATTGATGGTTTGTACATTCGCCGGTACTAGATCAAGCTCCTGCATGACATTACCCACACTGCGGCAGGTAAAGTCCCAGCCGCCGCCTGGATCGGACGGAGCGATACATTCCACCTTACCCTCCGGTTCGAAGGCAGCGGCAGTGCTAGAGAAGGCTGTAACAGCCGCCAGTGGAAGGGCCAGCAGGGTTATATATTTAAAGGCAGGCTTGAGAATCATGGCGTTCTCCACGTATCAGTTTTGTTGTGTAATGAGTTTGTTGTTTAAAGCTTCTTATTGTGAGACTGCACGCCGCGAACGTTAGAAGACCACGCCCCTGACCGACAAGCTTGTGCGCATAAAAGACAAAATGTTCTTTATGGGCATTTTGTTCATTTTGTTCACGCCGACTTACTTATAGCATGCGCTTATAGAGAAGCCAGCCACTCGTGTGCTGCCTCCAACAGCCGATAGCGGCGCTCAGGCCGCCCTACATCACCATAGCCCAGCTCAGCACTCACCGCCTGCTCGGCAACTAAAAACTCTAAATAACGGCGGGCGGTTGAGCGACTGGCACCCATGATGCGCGCCATCTGCATGGCGGTGAGCGAGTCGGGTGCGTCGGCCAGGGCATCAATCACCCGGCGCAGCGTCAGCCGATCAATACCTTTAGGCAGGGTTTGGCTTTTAGCACGCAACGGCTCGCCGGGCTTCAGGCGCGCCAGCACGGAGTCCAGTTCATCCTGATTCATCTCGGCACGGTTAGCCAAGGCTTCACGCTCGCGACGGAAGCGAGTCAGCATTTGCGTCATTCGCGCGGCTTCAATGGGCTTGATCAGGTAGTCGAATACCCCGCCTCGCAGCGCCTCGCTGATGGTTTCCACTTCCCGGGCAGCGGTAACCATGACGATATCCACATGCACGTAGTCGCGGCGAATCGCCCATAGCAGCTCCAGGCCTTCAACATCGGGTAGGTAGGCGTCGAGCAAGATCAACTGGATGTTGGTGGCCTGTTCCGCCATGATCGCCTTGGCTTCGCTACCGTTGCGCGCCATGCCCACCACATAAAAGCCGTCGCTCTGTTCAATAAAGGCCCGGTGGATATCGGCAATGCGAAAATCGTCTTCAATGACCAAAATGCCGTACTGCCCATCAGACATTGCGTTCCCCCCTAGCCGTCGTGGTCACTGTTTTTGAAATTGTTGATGAAATTGTTTTTAAAATTGTTGTTGAGACTGCTGTTGGTCTTGCTGCGCACACAGCGAGCGGTCGAGCACCGCGATAAAGCATGCGCCCCCCAGCTCGCTCTCCTCCAGGGTCACGGCGCCGCCGTGCTGGCGGCAGAGCCTGGCTACCAGCGCCAGGCCAATGCCCTGGTGTTTGCCCGTTTTGGTCGAAAAGCCTTCCTGGAAAATCGATTCGGCGAGCTGGGCAGGTACTCCGGGCCCGTTGTCCTCCACTTCGATCAACAGCTGCTCCCCCAAATCGGTGAAAAACAGGCGTACTTTGGGCGCTTTACTCGGCCCATTCAGCGCTGCATGGCAGGCGTTGTCCAGCAAGTTACCCACCACGCTCATCATCACTTCTTGGCCGGTGGGCATTAGCGGGCAGGAGAGCGAGCTTTGCTCATCGACTTCCAACGCTACGCCCAGCTCCCGCGCCCGGGTAAGTTTACCCAGTAGCGTACCGCTAAGCACGGCGTCGGCCACGTTGCGCATTAAAAAGCTCATCTGCGCCTGGGCGCGTTCGGTTTCTTGATGGATCAGCGCGAGGGCTTCCTCGATGCGTTCTAACTGCAGTAATCCTGAGATGGTATAGAGCTTATTGGAAAACTCGTGGGCCTGGGCACGCAGCATATCCACATCACGGCTGGCTTGGGTAAGCGCGTGGGAAAGATCGACAATTTCGCGACGGCTGCGGAAAGTGGCCACCGCCCCCTCAATCTCGCCTTCGTGCAGAATCGGCACGCGGTTGACCACTACCGGGTGATCGCCCAGCCACATCTCCTGGTCGAACTCCTGCTCTCCGCGTCGGAGCACCTCCAATAGCCGCGAATTGGGCACGACCTCGCGGATGGGCTGCCCCAGCAGCACATGCTCATCGTCCAGGTTGAGAAAGCGCCGCGCCTGCTGGTTGACCAAGGTAATATGACCTTCACGATTAACCGCCAGAATGCCCTCATGGATCGACTGCAAAATGGCCTCTTTCTCCATAGCCAAGCGGGCAATCTCGTAGGGTTCCAGGCCTAAAATGACCTTTTTAAGATGCTGCGATAGCCAGTAAGCACCGGCAAAGCCGAGACAAATCATCAGCGCCACCAGCGCCCAGCCAAAGCTGTTGTAGCGGGCTACGTCCATGGCCACGCGATCCATCATAAAGCCGACGGACACCAGGCCAATGATATTGCCCTCTTCATCCCAAATGGGCGCTTTGCCACGAATGGCAGTGCCCAATGACCCGGTTGCCTCGGATACATAGTATTGGCCATGAATCAGCGCCTGGTCATTATCGCCCCCCACCATTGGCTTCCCAATCCGCTCCGGCACGGGGTGGGAATAGCGAATACTTTGGGCGTTGCCTACAACGACATAGCGCGCGCCCGTTTCATGGCGAACGCGCTCTGCGAGGGGCTGAATAATGAAAGAGGGGTCGGGAATTGAAAAGGCGTTGATAATTTGCGGCATCGACGCCACCGTTTTGGCCACCGCCAGCGCTCGCTCGCCCATCTGCTGGCTTATAATTTCCGCCTTGCGGTGATTGAGGTAGGTGCCCTGCGCCAGTAGCATGCCTGCCAACAGTAGTCCGACTAACAGCATTACCTGAAGGCGAAAACTGCGTTTATACCAGCTGCGCCTTGCGCGAGTGCGGCGCCAGCGCTGCAGGTCGGCTAACGTTCGGGGGCGGGAAGCGCTCATAGGTAGACTCGAAATGCGTGACCGCGCCATTATGGCACGCGCCAGCCAACGGCGTTAATCGCCGTCACCCCAGAGTCATCGTTCGCTGATATAATGGCCCAATGCCGAAATCAAGGAGGGATGTAGTGGCGATCGTTAGATGGATACTCTTGCTGGCCTGCTGGCCGCTATGGCTAACCGTGGCATATGCCAACCCGTTCTACGCTCCACCGCCTCCCCAGGAAGATGCGCCCGTGTTCAGTGGCGATGCTGAACTGGGCTTTACCCGCCTCTCGGGCAATACCGATAGCCAGACGCTGATCGGTAAAACGCTGCTGACGTGGCTTACCGGTAACTTCACCTACTCGCTGCGTGGTGAAGTGCGTAACGTCACCAAGGATGACAAAACCAGCGCCGAGCAGTACTTAGTCGCAGGACGCGAACGCTATGAACTGGATGGCCCCCACTATCTGTTTGGGTTTGCCCGCTGGGAGAAGGATCGCTTTGCCGGTTACGACCAGCAGCTTTCTGCCATCGGTGGCTATGGGCGTCAGATTTTAGAGAACGATACCCATGTTTTTTCGCTGGAGGCAGGGCCAGGCTATCGTCATGACCGACTACGCGAACATGGCGATTATCGGTTAGCAGTGGCTTATACAGCGTTGGATTATCAATGGTTTTTTTCTGACTACGCCGATATTCAGCAGGAAATGTCGTTTGAGTACACCGACCAAAATACCACGTCGCGGTCGCTTACAGCGCTCACGGCAAGGCTCAATTCAAAGCTGTCGCTGCGCTTATCTCATGAAATCAAGCACAACTCCCAACCGCCTGACGACACCAGCGAGCGCACCGACAACACCACCAGCGCTTCACTGCTTTACCGCTGGTGAGTTGCGCACTGGCCCTAGCGATTCTGACCACGGTGCGCCCAGCCGGTCATGCGTTTTTCCAGTTGGGCAAATAGCTCGTACATCACCATGGCCATGGCGCTGATCACCAGCAGCCCGGCAAAGACCAGCCCCATGCGCATTTGCGAACCGGCGCTCATCATCAGATAGCCAATGCCCTGATTGGAGGCGACCGTTTCTGACACTACTGTGCCTACAAACGCCAGAGTAATAGCGACTTTTAGCGAGGCAAAGAAATACGGCAGCGAGCGTGGCAGGCCCACTTTCAGCAACACATCGATACGCCGCGCGCCCAGCACTCGCAGTACGTCTTCCATCTCAGGCTCCAGCGTGGCTAAACCGGTAGCCACGTTCACCACAATAGGGAAGAAGCAGATTAAAAAGGCGGTGAGTATCGCCGGCACCGAGCCAATCCCAAACCAGACAACCAGGATGGGCACGAAAGCCACTTTGGGAATGGCATTAAAGCCGACTAACAGTGGGTAGCAAGCGTTATATAGAAAGCGTGACGAGCCGATAATAAAGCCCAACACCAGCCCCACGGCCACACCCAATCCAAAGCCAATCAGCGTTGTCCAGAAGGTTTGCCAGGAGTGCATGGCGATAGGCTCGGAATAAGTTACCAGCGCCTGGGCCGTCTCCAAGGCACTGGGGAAGATAAAGCTGGGCACATCAAACACCCGCACCGTTACTTCCCAGATAACAACCAACGCGACCACCGCTATCCACGGCGCCAGTCGTTCAATTAACTGATTATTTTTCGTCATAAGTGCGCCTTTCATCAGGTGCTGGGGGCTTTTATTAAGTGCTGCGCACTTCGCCAATTTGAGCCCGCAGCTCCTGAACCAGATCAATAAAGGGTTTTTGGTAAGTGGTTTCCAGTGCACGGGGTCGCGGCAACTCTATTTCACGGCGCTCAATCACCCGGCCTGGGCGGCGGCTCATGATGTAGACGGTATCGGCCAGAAACGCCGCCTCGCGGAGGTCATGTGTCACGAGTACCACTGTAAAGCGCTGCGCTTCCCACAGATCGCGCAGCACGCACCACAGCTCCTCGCGGGTAAACGCATCCAGCGCGCCGAAGGGTTCATCCAGCATTAGCAGGCGCGGCTGGTGAATCAGCGCCCGGCAGATCGATGCCCGCTGCTGCATACCACCGGAAAGCTGCCAGGGGTACTGCTCTTCGTAGCCTTCAAGCCCCACGGTCTTGAGCAGCTTGCGCGCCCAGCCGACAAACTCTTCGCGCCGTTTACGAAACTGATGGCGGTAGGGTTTAACGATCTCCAACGGCAGTAGGACGTTATCCAGTGTGGTGCGCCAGGGCAGCAGGTTGGCGTTTTGAAACGCCATGCCGGAGATCTTCAACGGCCCGGTGACCGGTTCTCCATCCACTTGCACGGCACCAGTGGTAGGCGCATGCAGCCCGGTGCAGAGCTTCATAAAGGTCGATTTACCGCAGCCGGAGGGGCCCACGAAAGCGACGAACTCGCCTTCGTGGATACTCAGGTTGATATCCTCAATGGCGTTACCCGACGCATCGTAGGCCAGGCTAACGTCATCAAAGGTGACAAATGCTGCCGACATGCTTATTCGCCCTCGGCCGGAAACAGCATGCGTTCTTCCTGGGCAGGTAAGTAGTTTGAACTAAACACCTGATCGGGCGAAGGAATTGACGTGAGGTCGTAAGCATCGGCAACCAGTTGAATCGCCTGAGCCAGGCGCTCGTCATCCACTCCGCCCACGCCATTTTCGCGCACTTCAGGAGTGTCGACGACGCCATCCAGAGCAAGTTTTAAGCGCCTAGTCTCCATTTCCACATCGATCAGGCCATCGCGGTTTTTAACATACTCAATGGCAGCCTCGGGATCGGCAATAGTGTCGCCCAGGGCGCGGTTGAAGGCGCGCAGAAAGCCCTGCACGGCTTCCGGATTTTCTTCGGCGAAGGATTCACTAGCGATAATGGCGTTGCCGTACAGGGGCACGCCGTAGTCTGGGAACGGCATAATAGTCAGCTCGTCCTCGCTCATTCCCGCTCTTCAAGATTGAGCAGGCTGGTGAAGTAGAAGCCAGTGATTGCATCCACATCGCCCCGGGTTAGCAGCGTTTCGCGCAGCGTAGGGTCGACGTTTTGCCACTCCACCGCGTCGGCGTCCAGATTATTAGCCGCGGCAAACACGCCCCAGGCGCGGTAGCCGGTATCGAAGGTGGGGGCGGCGATGGTTTTACCGGCTAAATCAGCCGGGCTCTCGATGCCGCGGTCTTTGCGGGCAAACACCGGCGGGGGTGCCGTCGTAGACGATATAGACGCCTTGGATACCGGGGCCATCGGGGTTTTCGGCGAGAAACTCGACCAGCGCATTAAGATCGCCAAAGCCCATTTCATAGGCCCCGGACGCCACGCGATTAATCGCACCCGCCGAGCCGCTGCCGGAATCAATCTGAACGTCCAACCCTTCGTCGGCGAAGTAGCCTTTCTCTTCAGCCATCAAAAACGGCGCGGAGGGGCCTTCAAAGCGCCAATCCAGCTGAAAACGTATTTGGGTATCGTCGGCGTAACTGATAGCCGGTATTAACATCAGCGCTGCCGCGCAGCCGGTGAGCAGGCGCGCCGTAGAAAAACCTGGTGTTGCAGTGGGAAAGCCTAGTGTTGAAGTAGAAAAACGGCGTTTAGAAGTGGAGGTCATCATCGTGAGCATACCTTGTATACAAAATATGCTTTAGCATTGCAGCAATACTGCCATTATTGATTTTTTATTTAATTTTCATGCTATTAGGTAGACAGTTAAGTGCCGCTGCCCTCCGCTATATGGCCAAAATGGTGCATTTGCACCTGAGCAACGCACCAAGTTAAAACATATTAGACGTTGGTCTAAATTGGCGATATACTAAGCTCAGTTTCCTGTCTTGCGCCATTCCTTGAATGGCGCTTTTTTTTACCTGTTATTTGGCACGTTAACCAGCACTACGCCGCTTAACAAAAGGTGTTAATAGGCTGCTGTTTTAGCTGGCCCTCCCCCCTACAAGGTATTTAACATGAATCACCCCGCCTCTATCGGCGAAGCCCCTGACACTTACAGTTCTGGGCGGCTTTCGCTCGGCGATCCTATTGTTTTGCTCTTGAGCATCGGCTTTATCGTCGCTTTTTTGTCGCTATCACTTTACGACGTGACGCTAGTCGCTGAGTCCATCAGCAGAGGCTTCGCCTGGACGGCGTTAGCCTTGGGTAGTTACTTCCAATTGCTTCTGCTGCTCACTTTCTTTATTGCGATGGGATTGGCGCTCACACCCGCAGCAAAAGCCAAAATCGGCAACTTAGATGCACCAGAAATGAGCACGTTTAAGTGGCTCTCGATTATTTTGTGTACGTTACTTGCGGGCGGCGGGGTATTTTTTGCCGCCGGGGAGCCGGTCTACCACTTCATCGTCACGCCGCCCGCTTTTGAGAGCGAAGCAGGTACGGTGGAAGCCGTCTCCAACGCCTTGGGGCAGTCATTTATGCACTGGGGATTTATTGGCTGGGCGGTATTGGGATCGCTAACCGCGATCGTGCTGGCCCATGCTCACTATGTGAAAGGCCAGCCGTTACAGCCACGCACCCTGCTCTATCCGCTATTGGGAGAGCGGCTAATGCGTGGCCCTCTGGGTGGAATCATTGATGCCTGCTGTGTCATCGCGGTTGTCGCCGGTACGGTAGGCCCTATTGGCTTTTTAGCGACACAGGTCAGTTTTGGCCTGCATGAAGTGTTCGGTCTTCCCAATAGTTACGCCAGTCAATTGGTCATATTAGCGGTGTTAGCCAGCATGTACGTGCTTTCAGCCATGAGTGGCGTCCATAAAGGGATGCAGATGCTTAGCCGTTTCAACGTGTTCCTGGCCCTTGCTGTGGGCGGCGTGATTATGGTGTTTGGCCCTAGCCTATTTTTATTCAATAGCTACCTTTCCAGCATGGGTGTTTATATTAGTGAATTCTTCCCCATGGCAACCATCACAGCAGAAACCGCTCCCGCCTGGTGGATGCAGTGGTGGACGGTATTCTTCTTTGCGTGGTTTATCGGATTTGGCCCGCTGGTGGCGATTTTTGTGGCGCGTATTTCCCGCGGCCGCAGCATCCGCGAGATGATCATCGCAGTGGCAGTTCTCGCCCCCATTGCCACCACCGTGTGGTTTACCCTGCTCGGCGGGTCGGGTATTTACTACCAAATGACGGGCGCCATTGAGCTAAGCGAGGCGCTTAATAACTTCCAGTTTGATGTCGCCACCTTGACGGTTGCCCAAGCGTTGCCGGGCGGGGCCTGGATGACGCTAGCCATTTTAGTGCTGACGACGATATTCGTAGCCACCACCGGTGACTCGATGAGCTACGCCATTGCGGTTGTTGGCGCAGGCCACGACGATCCAAGCCCTTATATACGCGCCTTCTGGGGGATCGCCATGGCGGTTATGGCGGCGGTGCTGTTATATATGGGAGCTGGCCAAATTTCGGCCCTTCAACAATTTATTGTGATAACCGCCATCCCAGTATCGTTCATTCTATTGCCCTCACTGTGGGATGGCCCTAAAGCGGCCTACGCCATGGCACGGGAACAGGGCATTATTGATTAAGAGAGCTGCGCTACAGTGCTTACCTTATAGCCCTTCCAGCAGGCGCAGAATCATCTGCGGCTGCTGGTTGGCCTGAACCAACATAGCAATGCCTGCCTGCTGCAGGATCTGGGCGCGCACAAGGTTGGAGACTTCCTTAGCATAATCGGCATCCTGAATACGCGACTGGGCAGCGGAGGTGTTAACAATACTGTTATTGAGGCCATCAATTACGCTTTCAAAACGGTTTTGCACCGCCCCCAAATAGCTACGTTGGCGATCTAACCGCTTGATCGCCTCATCCACTCTATCTATCGGTTTATCCGTCCCACTGAAATCCTCAGTCACGTCCAAACCATCAAGACCCAACCCCTGTAAATTCATGGCTTCAAAACGAACGGCAATGGTATCGCCAACGTTAGCCCCCACTTGAATGTTCAGTGATTTAGTGTCGTTCAACAGCCCAATGCCATTGAAGTTACTTTTCCCGGCGATGCGCTCAATCTCTTCTAAACGTTGATCAATTTCGTCTTGGATAGAATCCAGGTCGTCGGAAGAGTTGGTGCCGTTAGCTGCTTGTACACTCAGCTCACGGATGCGCTGTAGGTTGTCGTTAATCTGATTAAGCGAGCCTTCCGCCGTCTGCACCATTGATATGCCATCATTGGTGTTGCGGATCGCCTGGGTCATACCTTTGATTTGCGCCGTCATACGGTTGGCAATCGCCTGGCCGGCAGGGTCATCCTTGGCACTATTGATGCGCAGCCCAGAAGAGAGGCGCTGCATTGCGGTCTGCATGGCCTGCTGACTGCCGCGCAGATTATTCTGCACGATAAGCGACATCAAATTGGTATTTAGGCTGAACAACGCACACCTCGGGCAAAAGGGTAGCCCCCCCAAAATCTGGAGGCTATGACGTTACTATCGGCCTAAACGCAAAAATCATGAACACTTTTGAGGCTCAAGGCTGCGGCCACTACTCGCCAGCACTTCATCGACGGGCTTTTTCACGTAGTCGTGCAGGTAGTAACCGTCATCGACCACCTCTCCATCCCAAGCCACAATGTCTAGATCCATGGTACGTGGCCCCGATTTAATCGCTCCCCGAACACGGCCCAAACGATCTTCCACCCCTTTGAGATAAGCACGAAACGCTTCACGCTCAAGCGGTGTGCTCACCAATAGCGCGGCGTTTAGGAAGTCGGGTTGCTGCTGGTACCCCACCGGCTGGGTGCGAATCGTTTTGGAACGAGCCAACAGATTGCACTCACGGTTAATGATATCGACCGCCTGAGCCACATAGTGGTCTGGGTCGATGTTAGAACCTAAAGAGATCAAGCACTCATGGAGCGCTTCAGATTGTTTGGTAAACAACGTCGTTGGTGGCATAGCGACATCCTGTTAAAAGTGACGTCTTCTTGAATGGCCCTGTAAGCAGGACTCATCTATCAATACCTCTAAGCACGTGCCACGTGCAAGCTGTGTATAAGTTATTGACAAACGCTACACTCACGCAGAAAGTCTTCCTATACCAATAAAACAGTAGGGAACGCTTTATGCATCATCAGGCTGCTCTGGTAACCGGCGGTGCTACCCGCTTGGGCCGATTCTTCTCCGAAGCGTTGGCTGATGCCGGTTTTGATATTGCTCTACACGTTAATCGCTCCCGCAAAGAGGCCGAAGAGGTCGCCAGCGGTATCCGCGCTAAAGGGCGGGAGTGCGAAATATTTTCCTGCGATTTTTTAAACGAAGACTTAAACGACTTACTCCAGTCGGCCAAACAGCGCTTCCCAGGGCTTAATTTGCTGCTGAACAGCGCCTCTGCCTATGAACCAGCGCCGATCTCGACGACCGAGCTGGCGATGCTGGAGACACAGTTCAGGGTCAATATGTTTACCCCGCTACTGCTCACCCGTTACTTTGCCGAAACCGTTCAAGAGGGCCAGGTGATCAATATCATCGATAATAAGGTGGCCTATCACCAGTATCCCTATGCAGCCTATTTGCTATCGAAAAAGAGCCTAGCGGAGATGACTCGTATGGCGGCACTGGAGTTCGCACCGCGCATTCGCATTAACGGCATCGCCCCTGGCGTGGTACTGCCCGCTTCCCAGCGCACTAGCGCCTATATTGAGTGGCGTATTGAAGGCATTCCGCTCAAGCGCCAGGGGCACCCCGACCACCTTGTACAAGCTCTGCACTACTTGTTGGACAACCCCTTTGTAGCGGGGCAGATTCTGTTTGTCGATGGCGGAGAGTCAATCAACCTAGAGGGGCGTCACTCGGAAAATTACTCGGCTTAAAGAACTTTACTTAAGAACTTGGCTTTAAAATTTCTTCTGCTCCAAACGCAGCGGGGCCGCCCGAAGGCGGCCCCGCTGAATGCTAAGATGAGCACCGTTTAGGTTTCATCAACACCTTAGATTTCATCAACATCGTCGTGGTCGGGCTTTAGATGGTCAGGTTCGCTAATCTTCTGCACGTCCTGCTGGGTGTCGCTCTTAGCAGCCGGTGTAGCCACCGCTGACTCCTCCACCTTTTTCTCTTTAGCGGTCGACTCCAATACCCGCACATGGGCAGGCGGTGGGTTGCCGTTTTTGTTATCGCCAAAGTAGAGCGTGGTGTGCGGGAAGGGTATTTCGATACCCGCCTCATCAAAGCGCAGTTTAACCAGACGATTGTAGGCACGGCCGACGGCCCACTGATCACCCGGCGTGGTTTTAATCACCACACGGATATTTACAGAGCTATCTGCCAGGGCAGTAACCCCCGCAACGGTGAGATCAGCCAGCAGCTTGTTGCCGTGCTCTTCGCTGGCTTTGAGATCCTCAAAGGCCAGTTTGAGCTGCTCAATGGCTTCGTCAATGCTCTCGTTATAGCCAATGCCGTATTCGCCCACATGGTTGCCGTACTCACGCATGTAGTTAGATACGGTATCCACACTGGAGAACGGCACGATGTGATAAGTACCGGATAGATCACGAATCCCTACAGAGCGGATACTGAGCCGCTCGGCGGTGCCCGTCACGCCGCCTACTGTCACCACGTCACCGGTGTTCATGGCATTCTCAACCTGGATAAACACCCCGGTGATAACGTCCTGCACCAGTTTCTGGGCGCCAAAACCAATCGCTAGACCAAGCACACCGGCACCGGCAATCAGTGGGCCGATATTAATGCCAATTTCCGACAGCACGATCATGCCGGTAATCGTGACCATAGCGATTGCCAGGGCATTACGAAACAGGCTGAGCAGGGTTTTTGCCCGCGCCGAGGGCTCACCGTAGCCGGTTTCCGGATTGAGCTTATGCTCGATCAGGCTTGCCAGACCCAGCCACACGGCGAGCGCCACGATCAAAATCACCGCAACACTGGTCAGGTTACCGACCAGCACGGCGCCACCTTCAGAGGCATACCAGGCAGCTAGGTCAAAGGCGCCCCAAGCGTTCAGCACCATCATGATGACCACAATCAGAATGATCGTACGCAGCACGCGAAGCGCATTGGGCACGTAGCTGTTCAAGCGCTTTTCAAGCAGCGGTAGTTTGCGCCGCAGATCGTCCGACAGGGTAATCCGACGGCCAATGGTCTGGGTAAGAAGCGAGGAGACCAATAACCCCACAACAATGGCAGCCAGGGACTTCAAGGTGGCAAACATTACAAACGGCAGCGCATCGCCAGGGCGCGTTAACGTCAGCACAAATACGATCAAGAAATAGAACAGCGCGAACAGGTGCCAGGTACGTGCAAATAGCTGCAGAGAGACGCGGCTGGCAGTCAGCGTTGATTTTGCCGCCATCTCGTTCAGGTTATCGCGCAGACGGGCGCGGTTTCTTAGCACCACAACCACCGCATAGATAAACGCCAACAGCATAATCAGCGTACCAACCGCTTGACCCAGCGAGGCCGCCACATAGAAGTTAACCAGCGGGACTACCACCATCAGGCCATAACCGACCATGCCGATCAGCCGCGCTAACCAACGGTTCCAGTAGGAGGCTTCCTGGGCAGAGATAGGCAGTAGCCGCAGCCCTTCGTAGCGCGAAGAGAACAGCATCCGCACACCGGCTTTGAGCAGTTCAATAATCAAGAACGCATTTAAAAACAGCGAGGCACGGGTCGAGAGCTCCCCTGCTTCACCAATCGCAAAGGTGGCCAGCAGATTACCACCCACATAGGCCAAGCCGACAATCAGCACATCGATGACTGCCGCAATCGCCACGCAGAAAACCAAACGTAAAACGGGGGTTAAATTTTTACCATTCAGCGACCAGCCGCTGATTTTGGTAAACAGCGGCTTAGCCAACCGCCGAACAATCATAAACAGTGCAAAGGTGGCGACAATCACCATACCCAGATTAATCGCCGCACTGGTGAAGGCGGCCATATCAAAGACACTGTCTGCCTCTTGGCCAGAAAACAGACCGCCGACAATGCCTACCACTTGCTCGAACTGGCCCCCCACATCGCTTACCACACGACTGGTGAGCTCAGCGAGTTGGCGTGGCAGCGAGACATCCTCCGGCGCTATCTCACTGCCTTGAGCGGCCGCTTCCGGGGAGAGTTCGGTAGCAACGCCATTGGGCAGCGCTGAGGCTTGATTGCGCAACATCTCAATCAACTCTTGCCGCGACTGCTCATCCTCTAGCAGGTTCGCCAGCGCCTCATAGGACGTAGGCGCTGCTTCTTCAGAGGATGCTGCACCATCGGCGCTGGCCGACTCACTTGGCGCGCTCTGCGCCATTGCTGGCGTGGCTATTAAGGCAATCATTGCCAATAGCCAGACACCTAGCCAGGGTAATAAACGAAGTGGCTTCACACCTAAACCTCCTTTTGGGTGAGTGTTCTGTTCAATCTAACGGCTGCTTAGTTTTACGCAAGCCAATAATAGGCAGCCCAAGTTGCTTACACTCTACACTGCCAGCGCCGCTTGTGAAAAAGTTGTACAGGTTAACATGACTTGATTAATAAGGCGTTTCACTGGCAAAGCGGTAATAGCCACTGCTGTGCCAGCAGTAACACCACCGCGTAACGCACACCTTTAGCGACCACAATCCACGCTAGCGCCCGCCACCAGGGCAGCCGGAAAACGCCGGCCAGTACAGTGAGGGGGTCACCAATAATCGGTGCCCAGGAAATCAGCAAGCTTAGCTCGCCAAAGCGATGATACCAGCGCTCCGCTCGGGCTAAGCTGCGTGGCGAGGCCGGAAACCAGCGGCGATCTTGAAACTGACGCGCATAGCGGCCCATCGCCACGTTGATCATGCTGCCGAGAGTGTTGCCCGCCGTGGCCACCGCCCACAGCCCCAGAGGCGGCTCACCGAGACACCACAGCCGCGCTAGCCACACTTCAGACCCACCGGGAAGCAGCGTGGCGCTGACCAGGGCGACAAAAAACAGGCTTAGCATAGACTCAGTGAGCCACGTTAACGTGGCACCTGCCCACCCAACTGCTGGGTTATCTCATCGGCCGTTTGGCGAACCAGCGCCCCCAGGGTGAGTAAGCGAGCCTCCGGGATTCGCGCCACCGGGCCAGACACTGATATCGCCGCCAACGGCGTGCCGTGCTCATCAAACACACAGGCGGCCACGCAGTGCAGGCCAATGGCATGCTCTTCACGGTCACAGGCAAAGCCTTGGGCGCGAATCTGCTCCGTTTCCATTTGAAGTGTGTCGGATTGATAGAGCGTATTGGCGGTCACTCTTGCCAACTCGCTGCCATCCAGCAGTTTGGCGCGCTCATCATCGGGCATCCACGCTAGCAGCGCTTTACCTACGCCGGAGGCATGCAGCGGCGCGCGGGAACCTAGGCGGGTGATCATGCGCATCATTTGCGGTGATTCATGCTGCGCTAAAAATACCGCCGTGACCCCATCGCGAATGCCCAAATTAGCGGTCTCGCCGGTCTCAGCGGTTAAACGGCGTAGAAAAGGGCGACTTGTGGCCACCACGTCGCGGGCTTCAAGAAAGCTATTGCCGATACGGAAGGTTTTGACATCGATGCGCCATAGGCCTTGCTCGTTCTCCTGGGTCACAAACCCCTGACTCTGCAAGGCTTGCAGCAAGCGGTGGGTGGTAGAGGGCGCCAACTCAGCCATCTCCGCCACATCTGAAAGGGCTAAACCAAGCGGGCTGGCCGCAAGGTACTCCAACAGCGTTAAGCCACGCACCAACGACTGGCTATGGCCTCCGCTAGCTCTGGCGGTACTCGCCGGACGACCGACCGTCCTGCGTTTGGCTTCACTCACTTGGCTTTCTCCAAATAGGCACTGCTAAAAGACGCTCCCAAAAGCGCTCCTACTACTTACTAAAAGCGCCCTTGCTGACGGCGCCTTCCCTAAAATACAAAGGGCGTCAGGATAACGTGACAACATGGCAATTGTCGCGTTTACGGAAACGAATTCCATTCATTCAGCGATGGTTCCAGCGCGGTAGCCGCTTGGCTATAAACGCATCGATCCCCTCACCCACATCCTCGGCCAACATATTGCAGGCCATGGTTTCCCCGGCAAAGGCGTAGGCTTCGTCGAGCGGCATGCTCAACTGACGGGCAAACATGGCTTTTCCGGTGCGCACTGCAACAGCACTTTTCGCGCAGATACTGGTGGTCAGGGCTTCAGTTGCTTCGTCCAGCGCGTCATCATCTGCCACGCGGTTAACCCCCACTCAGCGGCTTGATCCGCGCTTATAAACTCCCCGGTAAGCAGCATCTCCATGGCGTGTTTACGCGCAACGTTGCGGGAAAGCGCTACCGCTGGAGTAGAACAAAACAGGCCAACATTGATACCGGAAACAGCAAAGCGTGCGCTGCGCGCCGCCACAGCCAGATCACAGCTCGCCACCAGTTGGCAGCCCGCAGCGGTGGCTATGCCCTGCACTTTGGCGATGACCGGCACAGGCAAGTGCACAATGGCCTGCATCACTTCGCTACAGCGGGCAAACAGCGCTTGATAGTAGGCTTTATCGGGGTTGGCACGCATCTGCTTCAGATCATGCCCGGCGCAGAAGGCTTTGCCTTCGGCGGCAAGTACCACACAGCGCACGCTGCTATCGTCGGCAATTTCGGCTAACGCGTCGTGAAGCGCTTGCAACATGGCTTCCGAGAGCGCGTTAAAGCGCTCTGGCGCGCTCATCGTCAGCGTTGTGAGGCCTTGCTGGTCAAAACGTTGTAGGAGGGAGGCCGTTGTGGAAAGGTCATCAGTGGTGATGGGCATGGTGAACTCCTGAGGTTGAGTAACACTTTGCCCATCAGTCTAGCGCACAAGCTTTACGTACGTTTTTGTTTAAAAATCTTACCTACAAGTGCGCTACTTCATTTTTTCATTAGGCGGGTGTCACGGCCTAAGGGGTGCGGCTCGCCGCGCTGTTTGGCTAAATCGATTTGGCGTTGGCGCTCACGGGCCGCCGCGCGGGTCTTCTCCGGCAACGAGTCGATGCAGTGGGGGCAGCTAATCCCTGGCTCGTAAGCAGAAGACTGCATATCCTCGGCGGAGATCGGCATGCGGCAAGCGTGGCACTGCTCGAACTCGCCTTTGCTTAAGTCGTGGCGCACCGTGACCCGGTTATCGAACACAAAGCACTCACCGCGCCACAGCGACTGCTCTTCCGGGACTTTTTCCAGGTAGTTCAGCACGCCACCTTTTAAGTGGTAGACTCTTCAAAGCCTTCTTTAAGCATAAAGCTGGAGGCTTTTTCACAGCGGATGCCGCCGGTGCAGAACATCGCTACTTTCTTATGTTTTTCCGGGTCGTAGTGCTCGCGCACGTACTCAGGAAACTCTCGGAAAGTGGTGGTTTTAGGATCGATCGCCCGCTCGAAGCTGCCAATCGCCACTTCGTAATCATTGCGGGTATCGATCACCAGTACTTCCGGATCGGCAATGATGTCGTTCCAGTTTTCCGGCTCGACGTAAGTGCCCACGGTATCGTTAGGGTCGATATCCGGCACGCCGAGGGTGACGATTTCTTTTTTGAGTTTGACCTTGGTGCGGTAGAACGGCGTTTCGTCACAAAAAGACTCTTTGTGATCAATATCAGCCAAGCGTGGGTCAGCAGTCAGCCAAGTCAACAGTGCGTCGATACCTTCGCGGCTACCCGCCACCGTGCCGTTAATGCCCTCTTTGGCGAGCAGCAGAGTGCCCTTTACATCGTTATCGAGCATGGTTTGGCGCAGCGGTTCGCGCAGCGCTTCAAAGTCATTGAGGGTGACAAATTTGTACAGCGCAGCGACCACAATGGGCGGCGTTTGAATAGTTACTGACATGCAAAACTCCTGGTAGTCACCCTCGCAAAGGGCGGACCGGGTTAGAAGAGGCCAGGATTTTACTCGAAAGCTAACCAAAAGTTTAGCGCTGGCAATCACATTTAATACATCGATTTATTCGACAGGAACGTGCAGAAAGCTTCACCCACGGAGCGTCAGTAAGGCGTATATTGTCATTATTCAATCTCACGCAACCTGCGGAGCACACCATGATTATTCGTCGTTCAAACGAGCGGGGCTACGCCGACCACGGCTGGCTGCGTTCTTTCCATACCTTTTCCTTTGCCAACTACGTTGACCGCAACCATATGGGGTTCCGCGCTCTGCGCGTGATCAATGAAGACCGCGTAGCGGGCGGCCATGGTTTTGGCGCCCACCCTCACCGGGATATGGAGATTATCTCCTATGTGCTTGAAGGTGAGATGGAGCACAAAGACAACATGGGCAATGGCGAGGTGATGCGCCCGGGCGATGTGCAGCGCATGTCGGCGGGCACCGGCGTGCTGCACAGCGAGTTCAATCACTCCAAGGAGAATGAGCTGCACTTCCTGCAGATCTGGATTGAACCCAAGCAGCTCGGCATTAAGCCCAGCTACGAGCAAAAGGCTTTTCCTAGCGCTGAGCGTCAAGGGCAATGGCGTTTAGTGGCTTCTGAAGAAGGCCGCGACGGGTCTGTGAGCATCAACCAGGATGTGAATCTTTGCGCGGCTGTTTAATGCTGGCGAGCAGGCAACAGCGCCGCCTTTGCGCTACGCTTGGCTGCATGTGGTGAACGGCGAAATGGAGGTTAACGGTGAGACACTGAGCGCAGGCGACGCCGCGGCGTTCCAACCGGATGAGGCGATTAACCTTACCGGCAAAGAAGCAGGCGAAGTGCTGCTGTTTGATCTTGCTTAAAGACCGAACCTACTAAACTGCCTAAACCGAAACGGCGCCTCGCAAGAGGCGCCGTTTTTACAGCCAACTTATTTAACCAATTGCGTTAGCTATTTTGCGCCGAGTAGAGCGCACGAATTTTCAGCGTGTGATCCACTTGCTTCAATGCTTCCAGCGCCTGGGGGCCGTAGGCTTTATCTACATCAATGACCACATAACCGACTTTTTCGTTGGTCTGCAGGTATTGACCGGAGATGTTGATGTCATTTTCAGACAGCACGCGGTTAATCTGCGACAGCACGCCCGGTACGTTATCGTGAATATGCAGCAAACGGTGCTTGTCCGGGTGAGCGGGCAGCGCCACCTCGGGGAAGTTGACCGAGGTCACGGTGGTGCCGTTATCAGAGTAAGTAATCAGCTTTTCTGACACTTCGATACCGATATTCTCCTGAGCTTCCAGGGTAGAGCCACCGATATGCGGGGTCAGAATCACATTCTCCAAGCCACGCAGCGGGCTCTCAAACTCTTCTTCGTTGCCTTTCGGCTCTACCGGGAAGACGTCAATCGCCGCGCCGTTGAGATTGCCCGCTTTAAGCGCTTCGGCAAGCGGTTCGATTTCAACGACGCTACCGCGGGAGGCATTAATAAAGATCGCACCGGGCTTCATGGCAGCGATCTCTTTTGCGCCGATCATCCAGCGGGTAGAGGCAAGGTCAGGCACGTGCAGGCTAATGACATCGGAACGACCCAGCAGCTCTTCAAGGCTTGCTACCTGGTTTGCATTACCCATACCCAGCTTGGCGACGACATCATAGTAAATGACGTTAAAGCCCAGCGATTCGGCCAGCACCGAAAGTTGCGCGCCGATGCTGCCGTAGCCAACGATACCCAGCGTTTTACCGCGCGCTTCGTGGGAGTTCTTCGCTGACTTCAGCCAGCCACCCTGGTGAGCGCGGGCGTTTTTCTCTGGGATACCGCGCAGTAGCATAATCGCTTCTGCCAGCACCAGCTCGGCCACCGAACGGGTATTGGAGTACGGCGCGTTAAATACCGCGATACCGCGGGTGAGGGCAGCGGTTAAATCGACCTGATTGGTGCCGATACAGAAACAGCCAACGCCGACTAGCTTCTCTGCCGCCTCGAACACGCGCTCCGTTAACTGGGTGCGGGAACGAATACCAATGAAGTGAACATCGCGGATCTTTTCGATCAGCGCATCCTCATCAAGGGACGTCGGCAGGTGCTCAATATTGGCGTACCCTGACGTGTGAAAATTGTCCACCGCACTTTGGTGGACGCCCTCGAGTAGCAGGATCTTGATCTTGCTCTTGTCCAGGGACGTTTTGGCCATGGCTGAATCAACCTCTATGGTCGGCGGCATGCGCCGTGTATCGGTTCACGGGAGCCGCATATCGTAGCACAACCCGCATCGTTCAGGCCGGGTGTGAATGATGAAAAGTCTGCGTGGTGACAATGAATGGATCGCAAGTCGCGCAACAAGCTGTATTCGAAGAGGGCAGACGCCGCCCCCCAGCCTCGGTGTATACTGTGGGCTTATTTAAGCTTATTTAAAAAACATACCGGTTTACAGGCACCCCCCAATGAGTGACACGACATCACCCCCACAGGACTTTGCCGCGACGGTTGAGCAACTCGAAACCATCGTTGAACGTCTCGAGTCAGGCGAGCTCTCATTGGAAGATGCACTGACCGCGTTTGAACAGGGCGTGCGGCTGACCCGCGATGCCCAGCAGCGCCTGGATAGCGCCGAACTCAAGGTGCGGGCGCTGAGTGAAGATAGCGAAGGACGTTTAAACGTAACGCCCTTTACTGGCCCCGACGACCCTAAGGATGCGGCCGAGGATGAGAGCAAGGAGACGCCCCCATGGTAGCCATGCAGCCTAGCCAGCTTGCCACCCTGCGTCAGACCAGCAATGCCCGCGTAGATGCCACCCTAGCGGCGCTGTTTGATAACCGCCCAGCGGTAGCGCCACGCCTCGAGGCGGCAATGCGCCATGGCCTGCTGGCCGGCGGCAAACGCCTGCGACCGCTACTGGTGTATATGGCTGGTCAGGCACTCGGTGCTAAAGACGATGCTCTGGATGCCCCCGCCGCGGCCATTGAGCTAATCCACGCTTACTCGTTGATCCATGATGATCTTCCAGCCATGGATGACGACGACCTGCGTCGTGGTCAGCCCACTGTGCATAAAGCCTTTGATGAAGCGAGTGCGATTCTGGCCGGAGACGCCCTGCAGGCGCTGGCCTTCGAAGTGTTGGCCAGCAATGCGCACCCCCGGCTGAGCCATTTGGTGCACACCCTGGCCTCCGCCTCTGGCCGTGACGGCATGGTGGCGGGGCAGGCGCTGGATTTAGACGCCGTCGGCGATCACCCAGATGTCGATGCCCTGGCCCATATGCACGCCCATAAAACCGGCGCACTGATCGTCGCTGCAGTGCGTTTGGGCGGCCTGGTAGCCGTCGACGACGATGACCCGCGCTTAGACGCGCTTACTCGCTACGCCCGCGCCATTGGTCTAGCCTTTCAGATTCACGACGACATCCTAGATGTGACCGGCGATACCGTTACCCTAGGCAAAACGTCAGGCGCCGATGCCGCACGCGCCAAGCCCACCTACCCCAGCCTGCTGGGGTTAGCGGGTGCTCAACGCAAAGCGCACAGCCTGATTGACGAGGCCATTGCCGCACTCGCCCCATTAGGCGAGCGTGCTGCACCGCTGGCCGACTTAGCCCACTACATGATCGAGCGCGACCACTAAAGATGCCCATGAAGCTGTTCGACGAAATCCCCCGCGAGCGCCCAACGACGCCGCTGCTCGACTCCTTTGACCACCCCGCCGCGCTGCGGGCCATGAATGCCTCCCAGCTCGCCCAACTGGCCGACGAGCTACGCGCCTACCTGCTCTATAGCGTGGGTGTTTCCGGCGGTCACTTTGGCGCTGGGCTCGGCGTGGTCGAGCTGAGCGTTGCCCTGCACCATGTCTACCAAACGCCCCACGACCGACTAGTGTGGGACGTGGGCCATCAGGCCTACCCGCACAAGATTCTCACCGGCCGCCGCGAGGCCATGCTAAGTATTCGCCAGCACGGCGGTCTGGCAGCATTTCCACGCCGCGCCGAGTCCGAGTACGACACCTTTGGCGTCGGCCACTCCAGCACGTCGATTTCGGCGGCATTGGGTATGGCACTGGCAGCGAAGGCACAGGGCGATAAGCGTCACGTGTGCGCGATTATTGGCGACGGCGCATTGACCGCCGGCATGGCCTTTGAAGCCCTCGCCCACGCTGGCCACGTGAATGCCAATCTATTGGTAGTGCTCAACGACAACGAGATGTCGATTTCCGAGAACGTCGGCGGCATGGCGACCTACCTAGCCCGGGTGCTCTCCAGCAAGCCCTACCTGAAAATACGCGAAGAGAGTAAAAAAGTGCTTTCGCACCTGCCCGGCGCCCTGGAACTTGCCCGGCGCACTGAAGGGCACATGAAAGGCATGGTCAGCCCCGCCACGCTATTTGAAGAGATGGGTTTTAACTACGTAGGCCCCATTGATGGCCATGACCTAGACGCGTTAACCCATACAATCGAAAACCTGCGCGACCTCGACGGCCCGCAGTTTCTGCATATCAAGACGGTGAAAGGCAAAGGCTTTCTGCCCGCCGAAGCGGATCAGATTGGCTACCACGCTATTACTAAGCTGGAAAAACCCGAAACGCTAGCCAACGCGACTACGGTCAAGAAACCGGTGGTTACCCCGCCACCCGCGAAGAAAAAATACTGCAATGTGTTCGGCGAATGGCTGTGCGATATGGCGGCAAGCGACAAGCGCCTGATGGGCATTACCCCCGCCATGCGCGAAGGCTCCGACCTGATTCGCTTTTCAAAAGAGTACCCTCAGCGCTATTTCGATGTGGCGATTGCTGAGCAGCATGCGGTAACGCTCGCGGCGGGTATGGCCTGCGAAGGCATGAAACCCGTGGTGGCGATTTACTCCACCTTTCTGCAGCGCGGCTACGACCAGTTGATTCATGACGTTGCCGTGCAGAACCTGGACGTCACTTTCGCCATTGATCGCGCGGGCCTGGTGGGCGAAGACGGCCCCACGCACCACGGCAGCATGGATCTCTCCTTTCTGCGCTGTGTGCCCGGCATGGTGGTTCTGGCCCCGGCGGATGAAGCCGAGTGCCGCGCCATGCTGAGTGCCGCCTATCACCACCCTGGCCCTGCTGCTGTGCGCTACCCCCGTGGCACCGGCCCAGGTGCGGAAATTCCCGCGCATCTTGAGCCACTCGCCATTGGCAAAGCGGAAGTGCGCCGCCATGCCGACAACGATGGTGTGCGTATTGCGCTGCTCGCCTTTGGCAGCCTCAACAGCGCCGCTGCGGAAGTCGCCGAACGACTCAACGCAACCCATATCAATATGCGCTCCATCAAACCGCTGGATCGCGATGCGGTGCTGCACGCAGCCGACGAGCACGAACTATTGGTGACACTGGAAGAAAATGTGGTTGCCGGTGGCGCAGGTAGCGCCGTGAATGAGCTGCTCCACGCCGAAGGCGTTCAGGTGGAAGTGCTCAATCTCGGCCTGCCGGACGCCTTTATAGAGCACGGCACACCCGCGCAGCTGCTTGCCGACTGTCAGCTGGATATCGAAGGCATTGAGCAGGCTATTCGCGCTCGACTGCCATAAGCCATTATTTTTTAAATTACGTTGAGACTAATATGCTATTTCTAATTATTATTTTCGCCTTGATTGGCCTTGCGTTTGGAGGCCCGGTAGGGCTGCTGATTGGCGGTGGCCTGGGCTGGTGGCTAGGCAAGCGCCTTAGCCGTCGCCTGAATATCGCCCGGATGCGCATCCAGGAAGGCTTTTTGGAGTCGATTTTCTCGGTGATGGGCTGCTTATGCCAAGCCGACGGTAAAGTGACCGACGGCGAGTTGGACGTTGCCGAAAAGCTGTTTGATCAAATGCACCTCCAGGGCGAACAGCGCGCCAAGGCTCGCGCCGCCTTCGAGCGTGGCCGCGCCGATGACTTCGATCTAGACGCCGAGCTGGCCACCGTTAACCGCTTAACCCAACGCCAGCCGGTACTGCGCCAGGTATTTATCCAGGTTCAGCTTTCTGCTATCGCCGCAGATGGCGTGCTTCACCCCGCCGAGCACGAGATGATTCTACGTGTCGCCCGGGGCGTAGGCTGCAGCGACGCCGAAGTGCAGCAGATCGAAGCGATGTTGCACGGCGCGGCCGCGAACTCTCAAGGCGCCAGCGAAGAGGCTCTCAAGGACGCTTACCGCGTATTGGGGGTTTCTGATGACGCCAGCGATGCTGAAATCAAAAAAGCCTACCGCCGTCTGATGAGCCAAAACCACCCGGACAAACTGGCCGGCAAAGGCCTGCCCGAGAGCATGCGTGATATCGCACAGGCACGCACCAGCGAAATCGGCAATGCCTACGAGCGGATCCGCGAGGCAAGGGGGAACGCTTAGTCTGACCGCAATCGCCAATTTCCAAAAGCTAGTTAACGAGGCCCCACAAGGGTAACTTCGATAGCTCTAGGCCTTTGATCTTACCCTTGCGCCGTTGGCCGAACGACAATGTCTCCAATATCGACTTCGGGTGGTTGGGCAATGGCAAAAGCGATGGCCGATGCAACAGCAGCAGGGTCAATGGCTATTGACTCCATGCTGTCCGCAACCTTATTTCGAAGCTCTTGAGAAGGGATAGCGTCGCCAAAACTCGTGCGAATTATGCCGGGAGATATCCCCGTTACTCGCAGGTTGGGGCCTGCTTCTTGTCGAAGTCCCTCGTGGATAGTGCGTACGGCATTTTTTGTACCTGCGTAAATTGCCTGCCCTGGAACGATCTTTAGCCCGGCTGTTGAAATCACACTCACGAAGTACCCCGAGGACTGCCGACGGAAAATCGGTAGTGCAGCCGCGATGCCATAGATGACTCCACGCAAATTTACATCAATCATCGCATCCCAATCGTCAACGCGCAGTTCATCTAACATTGAGATGGGGCCGATGCCTGCGTTGGAAATGAAAACATCAAGCTGACCAAACCGCTGACAGGCAACGTCAACCAGTCTCTGCAGATCCTCGCGGACGCAGACATCCGTTATTGCGAAGGCCGCTTCGCCCCCCATCAGCGTTATCTCTTCCTCGAGGCTTTCCAGCGCTTCCCTTTTGCGAGCCCCTAGAACTAGCTTTGCCCCCACTCCAGCCAGCTTAAGTGCGGTTTCTCGGCCAATGCCGCTGCTTGCTCCCGTGATAGCGATAACCTTGCCGCTGATACCCGTCATTTCATATCCCCCTTCTCGGTTAATGAAAATATTATGGTGAGCCTCAACTGGTTTATCTATGCTGGAAAATACAGTTTTTTATAGAGATCGTATTAATAATGAGCGATACGCTAACGGAAGTATTTTCGCTACTCGATTTGCGTAGTGCGCGATGTACCAGACTCGAAGCCGGTGGGGACTGGGCACTTCGATTTCCTGCAAAACCTGCTCTTAAATTCGCAGCCGTTATGCGTGGAGGCTGCTGGCTGATATATCCAAACCAAGAACATATCTGGCTTGATGAAGGTGATGTATTCCTTCTTTCGCACACGCCACCCTACGTTATTGCCAGTGATCCCAACCTCTTGGCCGAGGACGGAGTGGCCGTTATCGACTGGGAACATTCCGATACTGGTCATTACGGCGGCGCCGAGACAGTACTGCTTGCTGGAAGCTTTCTATTAGATGATCTACACGCGCAATTATTGATCGACACTCTACCGCCATTCATGCGAATTCCGGCTGCTGCACCATCGGCAGCCTCTTTGCGACATACTTTAGAAATCCTGGATACCGAAATCCGTCGTACCGAGATTGGTTTCGGTTTAATGCGGCGACATTTAGCTGACATGCTGCTGGTTCAACTTCTACGTGCTTTTGCAAAACGGGAATATGCTGGCACCACAGCGGAACCTGAAGATGTTTTAACCAGCTGGATTGGAGCACTGAATAACTCTCAAATTGGCGCCGCGTTAGACCTCATGCATTCTGAGCCTAGTCGCCCCTGGACAGTCGCAGACCTATCACATCGAGTCGGCATGTCGCGATCTTCGTTCTCTAATGCCTTCCGAACAGCTGTAGGAAAATCACCGATCGATTATTTGTTGCATTGGCGAATGCAGCTGGCGCAAAGATTGATTCAGGAAGGCCTAAGTATCGCAGAGGTTTCTGAAACCGTGGGTTATATGTCACAGAGTGCTTTCGGCACCGCCTTTAAACGAACCGTTGGACACTCCCCCAAAGCCCAGTTAAAAAAACCTGTGGGCAAGGAAGAGAATCGACAGCGTCGCTAACGACCGCTAGATTAAAGAATCGTTTTTTCGCCAGGAGCACGCCATGATCACGCTGTACAGCTTTCCCCACTCCCGCTCGCTACGAGCAGCGTGGACGCTTGAAGAGTTAGGCCTAGAGTATCAGTGCCAGCATGTGGCGCTGGATAAAGGCGAGGGGCAAACAGCCAAGCATTTGGCGCGTCACCCGGATGGCAAGGTGCCAGTTCTTGAAGATGGAGAAGTATCGCTATTTGAATCAGTGCCGATTTGCCGTTATCTAGCGGAGCAATATGGCGACGGCACCTCCTACCCAGCAGCCCTGCCGCTCGAGCTCAGGTCGACCAGTGGCTCAGCTTTATCGTCACCGAAATGGAGCAGCCACTGTGGAATCAGGCCAAGCATAAGTTTGCCCTGCCCACAGATAAACGCGTTCCCGCTATTTTGCCGGTCTGCGCATGGGAGTTTCAGCGTGCGCTAAGCGCGCTGGAGCGCCGCTACAACGGGCAAGAAAACTTGGTGGGTAACACCTTTACCCTTGCGGATCTGTTTTTAACCCATACTTTATCGTGGGCGGTCAGCATGAAGCACCGCTTACCCGAACCGCTATTGGCCTATCGCGAACGCCATATTCAGCGCGCCGCGATGGCTAGAGCAATCGAAAAAGAGCAGGCAGCAGCAGAGAGTTAATCAACATCTAAACGCTTTAAAAACCGTTGCTGGCAGTATGTGGCAACGGTTTTTAAACTAGTCGGGCGTTGCTTAAAAGCCAAGGTCATCAAGCAAATCGTCTACTTGATCCTGCCCTGCCACCACATCCGTCTTATTTTGGTTCACCTGCGGCCCGTTACGAAGCTTGGCATGTTCATCGCGGTCATCTTCCATCTTAACGCCGTCGGTGACGTGAGGAACATTATCGACCAGCACCTGAACAAGCTGCTCTTCGATGAGCTTGATGACTTCCATCATTTTCTTAATCACCTGACCGGTGAGATCCTGAAAGTCTTGGGCCATCATGATTTCAAGCAGCTCTTTTTGAGTAGCCCCGGTTGCGGTGGGAAGCTTACTGCTCAAAAAGTTCTGTGTATCCTCGACGAGCTTAGCATCACCTTCTACTGCCGCGAGCTTAGCTGCCGCCGCCTGCCAGCGCTCATTAAGCGCAGCGCCTTCTTCTTCAAGGCTGTCTTGCACCGGTTGAGCGCGCTCAACGGCATTCAATGCCCGCTCTGCGGCCTGCTCCGTCATTGAGGCAACGTAGTTGAGCCGGTCATTGGCATCCGGTATTGCCTGCGCCGCCTGGCTAATCTGCTGATCTAGGCCCAGCTCTTTCATGCTGTCCCGCAGTAGGCGCGTTAAGTGGCCTATGCGATGCACCATCTCATCAGTACTGTCTTTTTTGCCCAGTACCGACGGCATCGTCGTGTCGTGGGCGTTGTTAACAGTGCTCATGACAATCCTCTTGTTGGAAAAGCTTATTGAATGTCGTTTTGGGTGTGGCAATAGACATCACTATACGAACCCACTGTGTTTTTTCAGGATGCACGGCGTTAAATACATCAAGGTCTGCATCTAAACCTGATACTACTGTCGGCTCAACATCCTAAAACTTAAGTTTAACGTTTAGTCTACAGTGGGAAACTGCGAGTTACAGGTATTTTTAACCCCTTAAAAACCATCTAATTTACAGGCGGGTTCAAGCAGGCAATGGTTCGAAGTCGAGCGATTAACCATTAAGCAGCTGAAACGTGCGGTAGAACGGCGCTATAAACGGCAAAGTAGTGACAGATGCTGCCAGCCACTACAAACAGATGCCAAATCGCATGGTTGTAGGGGATCGCACGCACTGCGTAGAAGATCACCCCTAGCGTGTAGGTAATTCCTCCTGCGGCCAGCAGGGCAATGCCGGTCGTTGAAAGACTTGCCGCCATCTCTCCTGATGCCAGCACGATCATCCAGCCCATGAGTAGATAAATCGCCACACGTAATATCGAAAAACGTTGAGGCCATAGCAGTATGCAGGCGATCCCCACCAACGCCAGCGACCACACGGCGGCAAACAAAACCCAGCCTGTAGTGCCACGCATATTGACGAGTAAAAAAGGCGTGTAAGTACCCGCGATGAGTAAATAAATCGCACAGTGATCAAGTAACTGAAGGCGCTGCTTCCAGCGCCGATGAGGGATGCCATGGTAAAGGGTCGAAGCGGTATAAAGCAGGACTAGCGTGGTGCCGTACAGGCTCAGGCTAACGATTTTCCACGGGTCGGCATGGGCAGCGTAACTCGCCGCAACCAACAGTACTACCATTCCCACCAGACTGAGCACAGCACCGATACCGTGGGTGATGCTGTTCAGGTACTCTTCGACAACGCTGAATTCGCCCTGCTCTTCGGGAGGGTTTTCACGCTGTTCTCGACACTGCTTTTCATAGACCGCTTTCAATCTGAGGCTCCTAACATGCCATGCCCCAGTATTATCACCCCTTACGCTCAATATCTACATCATTGGCGTGAGTGGTGCGGTAGAAGCGATCGGGGGCTTAATGGCTAATCATCCACGGACGTGCTGAGGGAAACATTTTATTACCTTCCGCCGTATAAAATACCTGGGGTTTATGACGTTCTCGATGACAGCATCCGCTCTCGTGCTCACTATTCTGATTCCCATGCCTAGGCTCGTGTGCGGCTTTTTCATTGCGAGCAAAAGCATTACGTTTTGTGGCGTCCATCATTAACAGCTGAGGGGCAACCATCAGTACTCTAGGGGATAGCGTTCCGCAAGTTGGGCAAACGTGAGCATCACCTGATTCTCGTAGGGGAACCAGCTCGTGGAATAAGCCATGGGCAGCACATTTATAGTCGTAGAGAGGCATACCTCTTTCTCCTTAATAGTTTCTGTTTCAAACAGGCAGCGATGTTAAGACGCCGCCGCCTATCTCAATGCTATTAACCGCTACTTATCCTTTGAGAGTGGTAAGTCAGCCCCCTGGGCGACTTGGGCACCGGGCCCATTGGCATTCGGCTTCACATCAATATCGAAAATATCGGTTGGTAACCAAAGAGTTGCACAAGCATTGGGAATATCGACGACACCGCTAATATGCCCCTGTACGGGTGCGCATCCCAGTAGTGAGTATGCCTGGGCTCCTGTATAACCAAATTTCTTTAAATATTCGATGGCATTGAGAACGGCCTGACGATAGGCAACATGGACATCCAAGTAGTGCTGTTTGCCTTGTTCGTCTACCGATACTCCTTCAAAAATCAGATAATCATCGTATTTAGGCGTTATGGGGCTCGGCTTAAAGATGGGGTTCTTGATGGCGTACTTCTCCATGCCTCCTTTGATTAGGTTAACGCGCAAATGAATCCAGCCGGCCATCTCAATGGCGCCACAAAAAGTGATCTCCCCATCACCTTGGCTGAAGTGTAAATCGCCTACCGATAGCCCGCCATCTTTGACATAAACGGGAAAGTAAATGGTGGATCCCCGTGATAAGTCTTTGATATCACAGTTACCACCATGTTCACGCGGAGGCACAGTGCGTGCACCTTCAGCGGCAGCTTGCTGCTTGGCAGTGCCTGACAATTTGCCCATATGCGCCGTATCGGCGTAGGGCAGCGCGGCCAACTGGGGGATGCGATCAGGCTCGGTATCGTAGAGCGCTTTTTCTCGCTTATTCCATTCATCCAGCATCTCTTTTGAAGGCAGGCAGCCGATCAAGCCGGGATGGATCAGACCGGCAAACTCTACACCAGGAATATGGCGGGACTTGGTGAACATGCCATTAAAGTCCCAAATCGACTTCTGTGCCTCTGGGAAGTGCTCGGTTAAAAAACCACCGCCATTCTGTTTGGAAAAGAAGCCATTGAACCCCCACTGGCTCTCTTCAAAGGTGCCAATATCGAGAATATCGACCACCAGTAGATCGCCAGGCTCGGCGCCTTCAACACCCACTGGGCCTGATAAAAAGTGAACCTGAGTTAAATCCACATCACGCACATCGTCGGCGCTATCATTGTTATGGATTTGTCCTCCGGTCCAGTCATGGCATTCAATAATAAAGTCATCACCAGGCTTCACCATGCTGGCCATGGGGATATCTGGATGCCATCGATTGTGAATCTGCTCGTTCTCGTAAGGTGACTGATTAAGGTCAATTTTAATGATTGTTTCAGCCATGACACATACCCCTTTCACGTAACGTCGAATAATGGTTATAGAGAAACCCGTTTTCCCTGTACCACTATGTAAAATAGTTACTCAGGCAACCATAAGCTAATACACCACGGCCACTACGTTATATGACGTATCAAAACTATTGAGTGGCGATGGGAAGAACGCTAAGCGAATGCTTTTCGTTGATGCTGGCTTGGAATAACTGCTTATCTGGATACGTCAGCAGAGCGCTGGCCAGCGCTGGCTCTAACGTCACACGCAGCCTTCGTGCTAAATCACGAGCGCCAAATTTTGGGTCGCGTTTCTCGCACAACCAGTTTCGAGCTTCGTCAGTTAGCTGCAGCGTGATTTGCTGTTTAGCGAGGCGTTTATCGAGTTTCGCGAGCTCGATATCCAACAGGGACGACCACCAATTCTCATCCAGCTTCTCGAAAGGCAATATGCGGTCTATACGATTAAGAAACTCAGGGTCGAAATGGCGTTGCAGCGCCTGTTCTTGCACGCGGGTTTCTTTGCTTGGCTTCAGACCTAACCAGCGACGCCAACCCTGCTCAAAACGGCCGCGATAGACCACCACGTCAGTAGCACCGATATTGCTGGTCATAAAAATAAGCGTGTTACGAAAATCAATCCTCCGTGTACCGCCCGACAGTACTAACTGGCCACTGTCCATTACGTTAAGCAGGCTACGCACCACCTCCTTCGAGGCCTTTTCCAGTTCATCGAACAGCACGATACCGGGTTTACTGTAACTGCCTTGAATGGCATCGATATCAAATAGCGTATGGCCCTCTTTGCTACCCACATAGCCCGGCGGGGCGCCCGTCAGTGCCGCCGCATAGTGCTCTTGAGCAAGCGTGTTCATATCGATACGGCACAGCGCATCTGCACGGCCAACAATAGCCTCTGCTAGCAGCCGTACCGTCTCGGTCTTACCTACACCGGTGGGCCCTAGAAAAAGATTGACTGCTAGCGGGCGTTCCTCGGCGCCGATATCGGCCTTGACGACGTACAACATCGCCTCCATGGCATCGAGTACGTGCTCCTGGCCAACAATACGTTCGCGCAATCGCTGCATTACTTGTGCAGGGTCAAACCGAAAGCGTGAAGGCCTTCCGTTGGCCTTTGGTTCCCGCTCCAGATCAGCGATCTCACGACTCCCCTCCAGGCGATCATTAATAAAGGGCAATTTATAACTCCCCAGGGCTTTGCGGCCTTTCAGTGTGAGTCTTGCCCTGCGCCACGCTCTTTGCCTTCGACGGGTAACTCACCCACTGGGCATTCGGCAACGCCAATCGTTTTGCGCGTTAGCGCCTCGACGTTTTCCTGCGCCTTCTGGGCATCCATAACCCAGGTACGATAGAAATCGAAGGGGCAATCGGCGATGCCCTTATCACCGTCACCCGAGGCATGAACACCTGAGTAGCCCCGGTGCAACAGTTTGAACAGATGGTTTTGCGACTGGTCATTAGCACGGGCATCGCGAATCTGGCTGATCGAAAGCTGGGCAAACTGGATCCCCATATCCTCTTCACCACACTCACCGAGCGTGCGACCGTCGAAGCCAATAATCGCCGAATGACCAAAGTAGGAATAAACCCCGTCAAAGCCGCTGGCGTTCGCCACCGCTACATAACAGTTGTTGGCCCAGGCCATCGATTTAGACATCAACACCTGCTGCTCTTTGGCGGGGTACATATAGCCTTGGCAACGCACGATCAGCTCGGCCCCCTTCATGGCGCAGTCGCGCCAGATTTCCGGATAGTTACCGTCGTCACAGATGATCAGGCTAAGTTTCATGCCCTTCGGGCCTTCAGTGACGTAGGTAGTGTCGCCGGGATACCACCCTTCGATAGGACACCAGGGAATGCACTTACGATACCGCTGTACTATCTCGCCCTGGTTATCGATCAATATCAGGGTGTTGTAGGGCACCTTGTGGGGATGATCCTCATGCCGTTCACCGGTGAGTGAAAACACGCCCCAGGTGTTGGCTTCCCGGCAGGCGGCTGAAAAAATCGCCGTTTCATCGCCAGGGATAGTGGCGGCGGTGGCCATCATTTCCTCGTTGTCATACATAATGCCCATGGTGCTGTATTCGGGAAACACCACCAGATCCATTCCCGGTAAACCCACTTTCATGCCTTTGATCATTTCTGCGATGTTACGGGCGTTGTCTAACACCTCTTCACGGGTATGTAGGCGCGGCATTTTGTAATTGACCACCGCTACGCCGACGGTATCAGCACTGCTGGAAATATCGCCATGACGCATAAAATTCACTCCTGTGCTTGTTGAGCACTGATTAAAAAGCAGGATTAAACAGACAGATAACTGGCGATCTTGGCTTGATCGGCGGTGGCGCGTGTTTCTTCGTGAATAAGCTCGCCCCGCTCGATGACCGTGAGCCGATCGGCGATCTCCATGGTAAAACTGAGTACTTGCTCGGAAACCAAAATGGCGATCTTCTTCATCTCACGAATGTCATTAAGTGTCCGCGCAATCTCCTTGATGATTGAGGGCTGAATACCCTCGGTAGGTTCATCAAGCAGCAACACCTTGGGCTCGGTGACCAGTGCACGAGCAATGGCGAGCTGCTGTTGCTGGCCGCCAGAGAGATTGCCGCCCTTGCGGTTGCGCATGTCCAGTAATACTGGGAAAAGGTCAAATATCTCCCGGGGTACTTTGCGGCTTTTCGCGGTCTCAAGCCCGGATTCGATGTTCTCCATCACGGTGAGATTGGGAAAGATCATGCGCCCTTGGGGGACGTAGGCTAAACCTGCGGCGACGCGCTTATGGGCGGGCAGGCCAATCAGTTCTTTACCCTCCAAGCGAATGCTTCCCGCCCCGCTTGGCAGCACCCCAATCAAGGCTTTGAACAGGGTGGTTTTGCCCATGCCATTGCGACCCATAACAGCCAAGGTTTCGTCCTGATTCATGGCGAAATTGATGCCGTGGATCACTTCACTCTGACCATAACTAACGCGTAAATCGTTGACTTCAAGCATGGTGGCGCCCTCCTTTAGTGGCCCAGGTAAACATCAATGACGCGCTGATCCTGTTTGAGAGCCTGCATGTCACCCTCCGCCAAAATTTTTCCTTGATGAAGCACCGTCACTTTGCCGCCCAGTGAGGCGACAAACTCCATATCATGCTCAATCACGATCACTGATCGCCCTTTTGCAATCTTGCGTAGCAGATGCGCCGTTTCTTCACGCTCACTCACGCTCATCCCGGCTACTGGCTCATCCAACATTAATAGCTCCGGATCCTGAATAAGCAGCATGCCGATCTCCAACCATTGCTTTTGGCCATGGCTGAGCAAGCCCGCCGGTTCATCAAGACGCGTTTCTAACTGGATTTCCTGGGCCACTTCATGGATACGGCGGAGCACTTCCTCGTCACGTTTGAACACCAAGGCGCCGAAGACACTTCGTCCACGTGGATAAGAGGCTTCGAGGTTGTCAAACACAGTCAACTCCTCGTAGATGGAAGGTGTTTGAAACTTACGCCCCACGCCCTCCCAAACAATGTGATGCTCACGCATCCGAGTCAGCTCCTTTCCCCTGAACTTGATCGACCCTTCACTGGCACGGGTTTTTCCACAAATCATATCCAGCAGCGTGGTTTTACCCGCGCCGTTGGGCCCGATAATGACTCTTAACTCACTCTCATCCATATATAAATTCAGATCTTCTATGGCTTTGAAACCATCAAAAGAGACCGTCAAATTTTCGATGGCGAGTAGAAAATTGGTGTTAGAGCTCATGACCTTTTCTCCTGCAGCGTCTCTGGCAATGGCGCTTGAAAACCATCACCTGAAGCAGATGAGTGAGCCCTTTTTTCACCGAGCCAGCGCTCAAAAGGGGCACGCAGGCGGTGACCAAAGCGGCCGTAAATACTCGCCAATCCGTAAGGCAGCACTAACACCACCAGGATAAAAACGGCACCAATCAGGAACTGCCATAGTTGCGGGTAGGCTTCGGCAAACATGGTTTTAGCAAAGCTAACCAATAGCGCCCCGTAAACGCCCCTACCAGTGATAGGCGCCCGCCTACTGCGGCAAAAATCACAAACTCGATGGAGGGCACGATGCCGATGAAGGAGGGCGACATAAAGCCAACCTGAAGGGTGAACATCGCGCCACCGATGCCGGAAATAAACGCGGCAAGGCAAAAGATGAACACCTTAAAGTTGGCCACGTCATAGCCGGAAAAGCGCACCCGCTCCTCCTTGTCACGCAAGGCGGTCAAAATGCGGCCGTATTTGCAGTTAAGTACCCAGCGGCCAATCAGCAGGCAGCCGATAAGCAACATGGCATTAAGGTAATAAAGCAGATAACGGGCGCTATCATCGCGGATATCCCATCCCATCAAGGTTCGCAGATCGGTGATGCCATTGATGCCACCGGTATAGCCCTGCTGGCCGATGATCAGGATGGTTAGCACCACCGCTAGGGCCTGGGTAATAATGGCAAAGTAAACGCCACTAACGCGCCGCTTGAACATGGCGAAACCAATCAAGAAGGCAAAAGCCGCAGGTAGCACCAGCACCGCAATGATGGTGAACGTTAGGCTGTTGAAGGGAACCCAGAACCACGGCAATTCAGTAATACGGTTCCAATCCATAAAGTCGGGTATACCCGGCGTGGTCTGAATGCTGGTGCTTTCTGGATCTGAGGCTTCAATCTTCAGAAACATCGCCATGGCATAACCACCGATGCCAAAGAAAATTCCCTGACCAAGACTGAGAATCCCGCCATATCCCCAGCAAAGCACCAGGCCAAGCGCCACGAAGGCGTAAGTCAGGTATCGACCTGCCAAGTTCAGACGGTAAATATCAAACACAAGCGGCATAACGACCATCAGGACAACTGCCAGCAGCAAAATACTGCCTAAACCGGCGTGACGATCCTGGAAAAACCGGAAAAGTTTGTTCATTAGATGGGTCTCCTTAGCGGCGAACCTTACTAGCCACGAGCCCTTCAGGGCGCAGCAGCAGAATGCCGATCACCGTTAGCAGCGTGAGTACCTTGGCCATGGAGGAGCCCAGGAAGAATTCCATAAGTGACTGGGCCTGAGCGATGGAGAAGGCCGACGCGATCGTGCCTACTAGACTGCCTGCGCCGCCAAATACCACCACAAGGAAGGTATCGACGATATATAGCGATCCACTGGTGGGGCCTGTGGAGGAAATAGTGGTAAACGCAGCGCCAGCAATACCGGCAATACCGCAGCCGAGCGCAAAGGTGACTCGGTCGACCCGCTTGGTGTTAATGCCCACCGCACCGCTCATATCACGATTAGCAGTGGTACAGCGCACACGCAGTCCCCAGCGCGAGCGATAGAGGAACCACCACACACCTAATGTCACCAGCAGGGTAAGCACCAAGATGGCGATACCGTTAAGTGGAATATCGATCATCATGGGGGCTGTAAGAGCCACGTAACCAATCCGGCACCAATACGCTCACCTCCCGCGCACCGAAGGCCGACCGAAACCCTTGTTGCATAATCAAAGCCAAGCCCCAGGTCGCCAGCAAGGTATCCAAGGGGCGGTGATACAGGTGCCGGATAAGCACAATCTCGACCACATAGCCGACCAGAAAAGCACTACCGAAGGCGATGGGAATAGCAAAGAAAAGATAGTAGTCAGCCATCCCGGGCAAGGCACCCAGGGTGATGGAGCATAGATAGGTGGCGTAGGCACCAATCACCATGAATTCGCCGTGTGCCATATTGATCACGCGCATCTGGCCATAGATGATGGCTAACCCCAAGGCCATCAGCAGCAAGACACTAAAAAAGCTCACGCCAGCAAAACCTTGCATGGCAAAAATCGCCAGTAGTTCCTGGGTAGTGAATCCACTCATGGCGGCCTCCCCTCTTACTTTTAATGAAAATTAAAATTCGGCAACGCTGCTAAATAAGATCTAGTTTAAGTAAGGTCTAGATAAAACAAGCGTTAGGCATCACAGCGGCTTGCGCCGCTGTGATACGTAGCGAGGCTTACTGATAACCTTCAGGGAAAGGGTTGGGTTCGACGAGCTCAGACTCCCACACAACGGTAGCTTGACCATCTTCATTCCAGCGACCTATGCGTGTTTTGCTCCATAAGTGGCGGTTGGGATGCACTTGGACGTAACCTTCCGGCGCTGTCGTCAACTCGATGTCGGCCATGGCGGCGGAAACCGCGTCTACGTCAAAACTGCCCGCTTTCTCGACACCTGCCTTCCATAACCATGGCCCGAGATAGGCGGCTTGTGAAACGTCGCCAATAACGCTGTCTTCACCCCAACGCTCCTTGAACGCTTCCACAAAGGCAGCGTTATTGTCGTTATCTAGGCTCTGGAAATACTTCATCGAGGAGTAGAAGCCTTCGACGTTCTCACCACCAATACCGAGAACTTCATCCTCAGTGACCGAAATGGTCAGCAACGTTTGATTGTCGGCATTAATCCCAGCGGCATTAAGCTGGCGAAACCAAGCCACGTTACTGCCACCGACTACCGCCGCAAAAATGACATCCGGTTTGCGAAGACGAATACGGTTGATGTTGGAGCCGAAGGAAGTGTGACCCAACGGGGCGTAATCCTCACCCAACACTTCACCACCAAGCACTTCTTCAATGTGGATGCGGGCAATCTTCATTGAGGTACGTGGCCAGATATAATCCGAGCCAATCAGGTAGAACGTTCGTGCTCCTTGTTCATTCCATGCCCAGTTGATGCCTGCCAATATCTGCTGAGTAGCCTCCTGGCCGGTATAGATGACGTTAGGCGACTCTTCGAGCCCTTCATAGAACGTTGGGTAGTAAAGCAGACCGTTCTCACGCTCCAGTACCGGCAGCATTGCCTTACGCGAAGCCGACGTCCATGCACCGAAGATGGCCGGAACATTATCCTGAGTGAGCAACTTCCGCGTTCGATCAGCGAAGGTTGGCCAATCACTCGCCCCGTCTTCAATGATCGGTACGATTTGACGGCCAAGCACACCGCCCTGAGCATTGATCTGCTCAATAGCCAATTGTTCGGCTTCGACCGAACCAGTCTCACTGATGGCCATAGTGCCCGTCAGCGAATGCAAAATACCCACCTGTACCGTATCGTCAGTCACGGCAAGCCCTGTGGTATTGACCTCTTCGGTAGGTGGTGCACTTAAAGCGTGCGTCGAGATACTTAGTGCAATAGGCAGCGCCACAATTCCGGTCAATAAAAGGCGCCGCAAGTGCGACCGAGTGGTATGTTTCGTCGTCATAATGGTGAGTCCCCAAGTCAGCGAAAGCTAGATCTTCAAAAACCGCGGAATCTTGTTGGATCCCTCGCTATCGAGTATGGGGAGACCTAAGTAAGGCAACCATGCGGGGAATGCACCAGGCCACTACGTCATTTACCCCATACCTAGCCCCTAACCCACCGTTTAGACTCACCCATACGCCTCGGGCATGGACGTTGCATCATTCTTTTCAGCATTGAGCGTTAAGAGGTCATCCAACCCTACTGGCCGATACCCATTGGCCGATACAAGGCCCGCTATGACGACCACAAAACAACGAATATTTCCGGTTAGACGCAACTACAATAAATGGGTCGCTAATCAAACATTAGAAGATTTTGCGCTTCGCTTTACAGCCAAATCCGCAAGGCGCTGGAGTGCTAAGCGTGTTGCTCTGACGGCTTTAGGAACTATCTCATTTTTGGCACTGGAAGCGATTGGGGGCGTTATTACCCTCAACTACGGCATTACGAATGCTATTGCCGCCATCGCCGTGGTCACGCTTGTTATCTTCCTGCTCGGTATCCCTATCAGCTACTATGCGGCGCGCTACGGAGTGGATATTGACCTACTCACTCGCGGCGCCGGCTTTGGATATCTTGGCTCTACGCTGACGTCCCTCATCTACGCCACCTTCACATTCATCTTTTTTGCTTTAGAAGCCGCCATCATGGCGATGGCACTAGAGGTGCTGTTCAACGTTCCGCTTACCCTGGGTTACGTCATTAGCTCTCTGGTGGTGATCCCCATCGTCACCCATGGGTTTACCTACATTAGCCGCTTCCAAGTGTGGACTCAGCCACTGTGGATCATCCTGCAACTGACGCCCTTTGTTTTTATTCTTCTGCAGGATCCCGACTCACTCCCACGTTGGTTGGCATTCGACAACCCTCTCATCGGCACTCAAGGGTTCGATCTATTGCTGTTTGGGGCAGCCACCACGGTGATGTTTTCACTCGTCGCCCAAATAGGCGAACAAGTCGACTACCTGCGTTTTTTACCCGAAGCTCAGCCGGATAAACGCTTGCGATGGTGGGCTGCCATGCTCGCTGGAGGACCAGGCTGGATCATCATTGGCGCTATCAAGGCATTGGCAGGCTCGTTCCTTGCGGTACTTGCTCTTCATCATGGCTTGGCCACAGAGCTAGCTCAGGAGCCAATGCATATGTACTTGGTAGGGTTCAGCCATGTCACTACACACCCTGCCATGTTGATGGCTCTGGCTGGCATCTTCGTCGTACTTTCGCAGCTTAAAATTAATGTCACCAATGCATATGCTGGATCCATCGCCTGGTCCAATTTTTTTTCTCGACTTACCCATAGCCATCCAGGTCGCGTGGTATGGCTACTCTTCAACGTAATGATCGCTCTAGTACTCATGGAGATAGGCATTTATCGCGCTTTTGAAGTCATCTTGGCCAACTACGCCATGGTCGCAATGGCCTGGATAGGCGCGCTGGTGGCCGATCTCGTCATCAACAAACCGTTGGGACTCAGCCCACGCCATATCGAGTTCAAACGCGCTTATCTCTACGACATCAATCCAGTTGGTTTCGGCGCCATGCTCCTGGCGGCGGCCGTTGCGCTCGCCGCCAGGGCAGGGCTCTGGGCGACACGGCAGCAGCACTGGCTTCCTTTTTGGCTTTGCTGACCGCGTTCATCTGCGCGCCCGCTATCGCTTGGTTGACCAAGGGACGCTATTACATCGCCCGTCCCCCAGAACCCAAAACGGTCGTCCAAGGCCAAGCCTGTATCATTTGCGAGCACCATTTCGATAGCGAAGATATGGCCTTTTGCCCTGCTTATAATGCGCCTATCTGCTCACTCTGCTGTTCTCTGGATGCTCGCTGTAACGATGCCTGTAAGCAGCATGCCACCTTCCAAGAGCAATTAATGGACTGGTTGGGTGCTCTGCTACCTGATCATATGCTCAAGCATTTCAACTCCCGAATGGGCCATTTCGCCAGCCTATTGATGCTGGTAACTCTGGTTATTGCCGGGTTCTTAATACTGGTTTTCTACCAACTCCCAGACCTTACACCGGATGTGAAGGCGTTAATGGCTACCACTCTAGCTAAAATATTCGCCATTCTCGTTATTGTTAGCGGCGTAGTGGCTTGGCTCTTCGTGCTGGCCAGCGAGAGCCGGGTGGTGGCACATGAGGAGTCCCATCGTCAAACACGTATGCTACTAGAGGAGATCGATGCTCATGAGGAAACTGACCGAGAGTTACAAAAAGCAAAAGAGCTTGCTGAAGCGGCCAATCAGGCTAAAAGCCGCTACCTGACGAGCCTCAGCCATGAGCTACGCTCGCCGCTTAATGCCGCTTTCGGCTATGCCCAGCTCCTGGAGCACGATGACACTATCCCACCGGAGCGACGCAAAGCGGTCGCCATCATACGCCGCAGTACTGAACATCTATCTGATTTGATCGAAGGGTTGTTGGAAATTTCCAAGATTGAAGCGGGCCGCCTGGAGCTTTATCGCAACCAAGTACGCATCAGCGAGTTAATTGATGAGCTTGTTGCCATGTTTCGTCTTCAGGCTCAGGAAAAAGGCATCGACTTCACTTTTACTAGCCAGGGGCGTATCCCGGAATGGGTCATTACCGATGAAAAGCGATTGCGTCAGATACTTATTAATTTGCTCTCCAATGCCATTAAATTCACTAACCATGGCAAGGTATCGCTCAACTTTCGCTACCGCAATCAGGTAGCAGAATTCACTATTCGCGATACCGGCGTGGGTATAGAAGAGGAAGATATTCAGCGAATTTTCAAACCCTTTGAACGGGTGCGCAAACCCGGCGTTCCAGTCGCCAACGGTACTGGACTAGGTTTAACAATTACTAAACTACTGACTGATATCATGGGTGGGGATCTACAAGTAGTTAGTACACCAGGACGCGGCAGTGAGTTTCGGCTTTCAGTAATGCTGTCCAGTATCGAGCCCTTAGAGCTTGTAAGATCGTCCCATCATGTCGTGCAAGGATATCAAGGTGAACGACGCACCCTGCTGGTAGTCGATGATGATCCCTCTCATCGGGGTCTAATTAGTGACATGCTAACACCACTTGGATTTACCATATTAGAAGCACCCGATGGTATTACTAGTTTAGGGCTAGCCAACCGTTCTCTTCCTGACCTGATATTGTTGGATATCGCCATGCCGCACACAGACGGATGGCAAACAGCTCGCCACCTGCGCCAGCAAGGGTTTCATGGATCTATTGTCATGCTCTCGGCCAACGCACGTGAGAGCCAAGTTGAGTCATTATCTGAAGGGTTGCATAACGACTACTTGATTAAGCCCTTCAAACAGGGAGCACTCCTTGACACCCTGGCACGCCAGCTACAGCTGAAATGGCATCATCAGCCCCCCTCTTCACCTAGTTCTGCTCAGGCTCAAATGACAGTCCCAGCTTATATTGACGCGGTATTACGGGAAGAACTCGTGTCGCTAGTAGAAATCGGCCATATAAGCGGTTTACGTAACAGTCTGAACGAAGCCCAGGATCATGGAAAGATCAGCTCTTCACTGGTATCAGCGCTGGAAAATGCTTTAGATCGTTTTGACTTCCACCAAGTGATGCGTTTGCTGGAGAAATTGCCATGAACCCAATTCAGCGTAAGGATCTCATCCTGGTCGTTGATGACTCCGCCGACTCCCTGGGAATGATTCACCATGCTTTAGAGCAGGCTGGATTAACAGCATTAGTGGCGATGGGTGGGGCTCAAGCAATCTCAATCGCTGAGAAAATGACACCCGACTTAATTCTAATGGATGCCTTAATGCCTACCATGGATGGCTTTGAGACTTGTCGTCATCTTAAGCTACATGCCGAGTTAGCCAGCGTACCCATTATATTTATGACAGGACTGACGGATACCGAAGATGTCGTGCGGGGACTTGAGGCTGGTGGCGTGGATTATGTGACAAAACCCGTTCGGCCGAAGGAACTGGTGGCTCGTATTCGCGTACACCTCAATAATGCCCGCCTCTCCCAAAGTGCTCACACTGCCCTTGATAAACTTGGCCAAGTATCATTCTCAACAGATACACAAGGAAGATGGCTTTGGGTACGCCTCAGGCCGAGGAGTGGATCAACATAACTGAAGAGAGCAGTATCAACCCACGCACAGAGCTTGCCGAACAAATTCAGCGCTGGCTAATAAGAACGCCGCAAACCGGCGATCAATTAGCTCTGCCCTTGTCGCATAACACTTTAAGATTGAGATACCTGGGTGAATCTACCGCAAATGAACACTTATTTCGCTTGCTGCATCAGAATGGGGACAGTGAAAGCCTGCTCTTACAAAGCCAACTTCGGCTGACTAACCGTGAATCACAAGTGCTGCTATGGATTGCACAGGGCAAGACCAACCGTGAAATAGGCCAAATACTCGAACTGAGCCCTCGCACTGTTAACAAACACTTAGAGCAAGTCTTTCGAAAGCTCGGCGTTGAAAACCGTACATCCGCTGCCGCAATGGCATTCCAATGTTTAACTAACATTTAACGATAACTATTAGTCATATTCCAATAAACACCCTCTCCAAGCCATTATCACCCCTTGCGCTCAATATCCACATCGCTGGCGTGAGTGAAGTCATCCAGGGCCATCATATGGCCAAGCTTGCCCGCTTTGGTTGAGAGATACTGCTCGTTATGAGGGTTCAGGCCGGTGGTGATCGACAAACGTTCGACGACATTCACGCCGTCGCGGGTGAGGGCATCCACCTTGCGCGGATTGTTGGTCATGAGCCTTAACGCTGTGATGCCCAAATGGTTAAGCATCGGCACGCACAGATCATAGCGGCGCATGTCGGCGCCAAAACCGAGCTGCTCGTTGGCCTCGACCGTATCAGCACCTTGATCTTGCAGGTGGTAGGCACGAATTTTGTTTAACAGGCCTATTCCCCGCCCCTCTTGGCGCAGGTAAAACAGCACGCCGCGGCCCTCTTCAGCGATGCGTTTTAGCGCTTCCTGGAGCTGATAGCCACAGTCGCAGCGCATGGAGAAGAGTGCGTCACCGGTCAAACACTCGGAGTGCACCCGCCCCAACACCGGCTCGCCGCCGGTCACATCACCCAACGTTAAGGCGATATGATCCTTGCCGGTAGCCTCATCTTCGAAGCCATGCATAGTAAACGTTGCCCAGGGCGTGGGCAGCCGGGAAGCGGCAATGAAGCGAATGGTCACAGGTTACCTCGCTGATTGACCAAACCAGTTAACCACACCAGTGTTGGCAAAGTGGGTCAGTATTCTAACAGGAAGCGGCGCCCGCCTCACGCTGACAAGGCGACTAAATAATGGAGAAAAATTGGCCGGGTGCGACGATTTTTGCCATCGAGTACGCCGCCCTAACACCTATCTTCAAGTACAATTGCCCTCATACGATCCCCAAAACGGTTTCAAGTACGCTCCCAAGTACGGTTTCCAATACGATGCGGGCAAATTTCCTAAGAGCAAGTGTCTATGACCACTACACCTTTGCAAAATGATCGCTTTCTTCGCGCACTAGCGCGCCAGCCCGTCGACCGCACCCCGGTGTGGATGATGCGTCAAGCGGGCCGCTACCTGCCGGAATACCGCGCCAGCCGGGCCGATGCGGGCAGTTTTATGGATCTTTGCCGCAACCATGACCTGGCCTGCGAAGTCACCCTGCAGCCCTTGGAGCGTTACCCGCTTGATGCGGCCATTCTGTTTTCAGATATCTTAACCATTCCCGATGCAATGGGCTTGGGGCTCTATTTTGAAACCGGCGAAGGCCCAAAATTCCGCAAAACCGTGCGTACACAGGAAGAAGTCGCCGCGCTAAGCGTGCCCGACGCCGAGCGCGACCTGGATTACGTGATGCGTGCGGTGTCGACCATTCGTCGTGAGCTGAACGGCCGCATGCCGCTGATCGGCTTCTCAGGCAGCCCCTGGACGCTGGCGACTTACATGGTGGAGGGCGGCTCCAGCAAGGACTTCCGCCATCTGAAAACCATGCTTTATGATACCCCGGATACCATGCACCAGTTGCTGGATACGCTGGCGCATGCGGTAACTGACTACCTGAACGCCCAAATTCGCGCGGGCGCCCAAGCGGTGCAGATTTTTGATACCTGGGGCGGCGCACTTTCTACCCCTGCGTACCTTGAGTTCTCGCTGCGCTACATGGAGCAGATCGTTTCGGGACTGATCCGCGAGCACGACGGTCGCCGCGTACCGGTGATTCTCTTCACCAAAAACGGCGGCCAGTGGCTTGAGCATATCGCCTGCGCCGGTGCCGATGCATTGGGGATCGACTGGTCTACCGAGCTTTCCGATGCCCGTGCCCGGGTTGGTCACAAAGTGGCGCTACAGGGCAATCTTGATCCCAACGTTCTGTTTGCCCGCCCCTCGGCTATCCGCGCTGAAGTAGCCCGCGTGTTGGAAAGCTACGGCCATGGCCCTGGCCACGTGTTTAACCTGGGCCACGGTATCAGCCAGTTTACCAACCCCGACAACGTCACTGCCTTTATGGAGGCGCTGCACGAATTAAGCCCGCAGTATCACCGCGATATTCCAACGCACACAAATGCACAGCACTCAGGAGCCAATTGATGAGCGATTTACGCGACGACCAATGGTTTACCGAAGTCTTTGATAGCCACGGCAGCGCTTTCTCACTGAAGATCTCTGAAAAACTGCTGGATGTGCAGAGCCAATACCAGCATCTAGAGGTCTACGCCACCGAAACCTACGGCAACCTAATGGTGCTGGACGGCTGCGTGATGCTGACTGATCGCGATAACTTCCTCTACCATGAGATGATTGCGCATCCGGCGCTGTTTACCCACCAAGATCCCAAACGTGTGGTGATCATCGGCGGTGGCGACTGCGGCACCTTAAAAGAGGTGCTGCGCCACCCGAGTGTCGAGAAAGTTACCCAAATTGATATCGACGAAGAGGTCACCAAGGCCTCTGAGCGCTTCTTCCCGTCGTTGGTAGCGTCGAATAACGACCCCCGCGCTGAACTGCTGTTCGCCGACGGCGTCAAGTGGGTGGACGATGCACCTGATGAGAGCATCGATGTGCTGATTATCGACTCCACCGACCCGGTTGGGCCCGCTGAAGGGCTGTTTAAAACCGATTTTCTCAAGCGCTGCCACCGTATTTTGAAAAGCGGCGGCGTAATGGTGCAGCAGAGCGAATCACCGCTTTACCACAGTGGCTCGATCATCCGAGAGCTGCGCAACGACATGTTGAAAGCCGGTTTTGACAGCGTTGCCACGCTGCCCTTCCCGCAGCCGGTTTATCCTTCAGGCTGGTGGAGCGTAACATTGGCGGGTAAAGCCACCGACGTGAATACGTTCCGCGAGCAGGCAGCCACCAACCACGACTTGCCGCTTGAATACTATAGCGTTGACGCCCATCGCGGTGCGCTCGCCCTTCCGCCATTTATGCGCAAGGCATTCGCAGCCGAGTAAACCACGCCTAATACCTGCCTTCGTGTTACCGCCCACCTCAGCTTGCCCTATTACGGTGCAATGCGAGGTGGGCGGTAACCTTTTTTGCACCTAGACCTTCGTCTCGAATTCGTTGAGTAGCGTTGAAAAGCGCTGAATTAACGCCTGTACCCTTGTTGGCATCTTCCTTGCTAGGTTTAGTGACATGCTACGGCATGCATAACTATTTCAACTACTGGTTTCATTAACTGATTTCAGTAGCTGATTCCAATAACTTCGAGGGAAACTAGATGTTCAATAAAAAAACACTTAGCGCTTCTGGCGTCCGCTGGCTCACTTAGCCTGGCGGGAATGGCAACTGCTCAAGCCGACACCCTGGAAGATACCATTGAGCGTGGCGCCGTTCAGTGTGGTGTGAGCGATGGTTTGCCGGGCTTCTCAGCTCCGGACGACGACGGTAACTGGCAAGGTATCGACGTTGATGTATGCCGCGCAGTAGCGGCAGCGGTGCTCGGCGACTCAGAAGCCGTCAACTATATTTCACTCAATGCCGTAGAGCGCTTCACCGCCCTGCAGTCTGGTGAAGTTGATGTTCTCTCACGTAACACCACCTGGACGACTACCCGCGATACCACCCTGGGCCTGAACTTCACCGGCGTAACATTCTATGATGGTCAGGGCTTCATGGTATCCCGTGACCTGGGTATTACCGGTGCTGATGAACTCGACGGCGCCTCCATCTGCATTCAGTCTGGCACCACTACCGAGCTGAACCTGGCTGACTACTTCCGTGCTAACGACATGGAATTCAACCCGATCGTATTTGATACCTCTGAGCAAACCGTGGGTGGCTATCAGGCCGGCCGCTGTGACGTGCTAACCTCCGATACCTCTCAGCTAGCGGCGCTACGTATTCAGCTAGACGATCCTTCAGCCTCGATGATCCTGTCTGACGTTATCTCCAAAGAGCCACTAGGCCCTGTGGTTCGTCAGGGTGACGATCTTTGGTTCAACATTGTGAAATGGTCGCTGTTCGCCATGATTAACGCCGAAGAGTACGGCGTCACCAGTGAAAACGCTGAAGAAATGCTTAACTCTGAAGACCCCAACATCGCTCGCTTGCTAGGCCAAGACGGCAACTACGGTGAAGGCATGAACCTAGAAGCAGATTGGGCCTACAACATTATTAGCCAAGTGGGTAACTACGCTGAAAGCTTCGACCGCAACGTGGGCATGGGCTCGCCGCTGGAAATTGAGCGCGGTGTTAACGCCCTGTGGACCGACGGTGGTTTCCAGTACGCTCCCCCGATTCGCTAAGCGTCTCGCTTGACCCCGGCCCGCCGCCCTCTTCACAGGTATCTGTTTAAAGGTCGTGGCGGGCCATTTGATTGACCTTCCGTGTAGCGGAGACGCCATCCATGTCTGTAAGACCTAACGTTCGCCCCGCTGGCCACAAGCCGCCGTTTTGGCGAGACCGCGCTAAGCGCGCACTTATTTTTCAGCTTATATTGGTCGCCGTTGTCGCGGCTTTCCTGATCTATATTATCGGCAATACCCAAGCCAACCTGAATGCTCGCGGCATTACCACTGGCTTTGGCTTCCTGGGCAACACAGCCGGCTTTGGTATTGGTCAAAGCTTAATCGAGTACTCCTCCCAAAGTACCTACGGCCGCACTTTTGTGATTGGCTTGCTCAATACGCTGCTAGTCGGTGGATTGGGGGTGTTAGCTGCCTCGATTATTGGTTTTATCGTCGGTATTGCGCGGCTATCGCCCAATTGGTTGATCGCCCGGCTAGCTAACGCTTATATCGAAACGTTTCGTAATATCCCGCTGCTGCTACAAATTTTCTTCTGGTACTTCGCGGTACTGCGGACGTTACCCAGCGCTAGAGAGAGCATGGCCTTTGGCGAAGCCATTTTCCTGAACGTGCGCGGGCTGTACCTGCCTCAACCGCTGTTCGAATCAGGATTTGGTCTTATCCCAGCCACCTTCGTGGTAGCCATTATTGCCAGCATCGCACTGGTCATGTGGAACAAGCGCCGTCACGAAGCCACCGGCAAGCGCCTGCCGGTTTTCTGGATGTCGCTGGTGATTATCTTTGGCCTACCGCTGCTGGTATTGGTCGCTACCGGTGTACCGGTGACCTGGGAGATGCCGGTACTGCGCGGCTTTAACTTCGGCGGTGGTATTACCATTATCCCTGAATTTTTGGCCCTGTGGCTGGCGCTGTCTATCTATACCGCGTCCTTCATTGCGGAGATTGTGCGCTCGGGCATCCAAGCCATCCCCCATGGCCAAACGGAAGCCGCCCAGGCATTGAGCTTGCCGCGCAAGCTAGTGCTGCGCCTAATCATCATTCCCCAGGCTATGCGCGTCATTATTCCGCCACTCACCAGCCAATACCTCAACCTGATTAAAAACTCGTCACTGGCCACCGCCATCGGCTACCCCGACCTGGTATCGGTTTTTGCCGGCACCACGCTCAACCAGACCGGTCAGGCAATCGAAGTCATTGCCATGACCATGGCGGTTTATCTGATCATCAGCTTGCTGGTGTCCATGTTCATGAACTGGTTCAACGCTCGCGTTGCGCTGGTCGAACGCTAGGCCGGAGGCGACCCCATGATTCACAATAAAGAAACCATACCTCAGCGCCCGGCTCCTAAAGGCACCATTGGGCCAGTTGCCTGGCTACGAGGCAATCTGTTCAACGGCCCTATCAATAGCATCTTCACGCTACTGGGCCTGTACGTGCTCTATCTACTCGTGGTGCCAACGGTTCAGTGGGCATTTATTGATGCCAACTGGGTGGGCGACAGCCGCGAAGACTGCACACGGGTGGGCGCCTGCTGGGTATTCGTTAACGCACGCTTTTCCCAGTTTATGTACGGCCTCTACCCGAGTGAGGAGTATTGGCGCGCCAATATCGTGTTTGCCATGTTCGCGGGCATTATTGCCTGGATGGTCATTCCGCGCCTGCCGTTTAAGCGCTGGATGACACTGTTTGCGCTGCTGATCTTCCCGGTGATCGCCTACGTGCTGCTACACGGCGGCTACTTTGATCTACCGCGTGTCTCCACCCACCGCTGGGCGGTTTGATGCTGACGCTGCTACTGGCTAGCGTGGGGATGATTGGCGCACTGCCTATTGGCATTGTATTAGCCCTTGGGCGACGCTCGAACATGCCCATCGTCAAAACCTTCTGCGTGATTTTTATCGAGTTTTGGCGCGGTGTGCCGCTAATCACCATTCTGTTTATGGCCTCGGTGATGCTGCCGCTGTTCCTGCCGTCTGAACTTAACGTGGATCGCCTTATACGTGCGCTAATCGGCCTGACGCTGTTCCAAAGTGCCTATATGGCCGAGGTTATTCGCGGTGGTTTGCAGGCGATTCCCAAAGGGCAAGATGAGGCCGCCGCGGCACTGGGGATGACGTATTGGAAGCGCATGGGGCTAATCGTGATGCCTCAGGCACTGAAAATGATGATTCCTGGCATCGTCAATACGTTTATCTCACTGTTTAAAGACACCACCCTGGTCATGATCATCGGGCTGTTTGACCTGTTGGGCATTGTGCAAGCGGCGCTTTCCGACTCGCGCTGGCTGGGCTTCTCGGTAGAGGGCTATGTATTTGCCGCGTTCGTGTTCTGGATATTCTGTTTCAGCATGTCGCGCTACAGCCAGTACTTGGAGCGCAAGCTAAACACCGGCCATAAGCACTGACGCCGCATCTCATTACGTTTTAAGTAGGATTTCAACATGACACAAGCAGCCACCAACACCTCTGACACCAGTGCTTCTGACCTGATGGTCGAGATGCATAACGTTAACAAGTGGTACGGCGATTTTCACGTACTGCGGGATATCTACCTTGAGGTAAAACGCGGCGAACGTATCGTGGTTTGCGGCCCTTCAGGTTCGGGTAAATCAACGCTGATTCGTTGTATTAACCACCTTGAAGAGCACCAAAAAGGTGAAATTGTGGTGGGCGGTCTACCGCTGACCCAAGACGTTAAGCGCATTGAGCAGATTCGTCGTAGTGTCGGCATGGTGTTTCAGCACTTCAATTTGTTCCCGCATTTATCAGTGCTGGAAAACTGCTGTATTGCGCCAATGTGGGTACAAAAGAAGCCGCGCAAAGAGGCTGAAGCGCTAGCCATGGAGTACCTAGAACGGGTGCGCATTGCCGAGCAGGCAACTAAGTACCCGGGGCAACTCTCGGGCGGTCAGCAGCAGCGTGTAGCGATTGCCCGCTCGCTGTGCATGCACCCCGACGTGATGCTGTTTGACGAGCCCACCTCCGCCCTCGACCCCGAGATGATCAAAGAGGTGCTGGACGTTATGGTGGAACTGGCGGAAGAGGGCATGACCATGATCTGCGTGACCCACGAAATGGGCTTCGCCAAAACCGTCGCCGACCGGGTGATCTTTATGGATCAGGGGCAAATCATTGAAGAGAACGCGCCAGAGCCGTTCTTCAACAACCCGCAGTCTGAACGTACCCAGCTGTTCTTAAGCCAGATTCTGGGGCATTAATACACAGCCCCAGCGACAAAGCAGCTGTGGATAAGTTCGTCATCATGGGCCTCACTTGAGGCCCATGATGTTTTAAAAACATTAAAAAAGGATAAAAACATGATTGAAAAGCTGTTTATCGACCGCGCCCCGCAACCGATTGCGCCTTTTTCCCACGCCTGCCGCGTAGGTGATCTGGTCTTTATCACTGGCCAGATGCCGACGGTGCCAGAGACCAACGAGATGCTTTTGGGCACCTTCACCGAACAGACTCATCGGGTAATGCAGAACCTGGCGATTGTGCTGGAAGAAGTCGGAAGTGCCTTCGAATATGTGGTGCAGTCCCGGGTGTTCATTACCAATATGGGCCACTTCGACGAAGTGAATAAGGTCTACGCCAGTTACTTTCCCCAGCCTCTACCCACCCGCACCTGTATCGGGGTAACCGGCTTGGCTGGCGGCGCTGATGTGGAAGTCGATATGATTGCCTGGATTCCACCGTCGCAGCAATAAACCTCATCAGTCGTCGTCATCACGGCTGCCAGTGAGCCACAACGCGATTTCGCCCCGCCTCTTTGGCGGCATAGAGCGCTTGGTCGGCCTGGGCAACGGCTACTGCCTGACTGTGGTCTAAATCACTGGTGAGCGCCAGAGGTGCAATCCCCACGCTGACGGTGAGTGTCACCATCATCGGCGCTTGCGAATCACCCGCCGTCAGGTAAAACGGCTGCTGGGCTACTTCGTTGGCGAATACGCTCACCCAGCTGGACTACCTGTTGGTGCGATAAATCACCCGCCGTAACAGCAAACTCTTCACCGCCGAACCTTGCCAGACAATCCTCGGGCCGCAGGGCCTCGTGTACTCGCTTTGCCATCTCCACCAGCAGCGTATCCCCCGCGGGGTGACCGTAGCGATCATTGATATGTTTGAAGTAATCAATATCAATCATCAGCAAATAATAGGCTGCCGCTTCAGCTTGCTCATTGAGTTGTGCTAAGTGATTAGCCAAGCCACGTCGGTTGCGTGTGCCGGTCAAGGCGTCAAACTCCGCCGCCGCCCAGGCCTGCTCTTCGCTTTTTTTACGTTGACTAATATCGATGACTAGGCCGCCGATACGCGCTAAATAGCCATCATCGGAGTAGTAGCTTTCCATCACCAGCTCATGCCAACGCCATTGCCCGGATGCGACCCTGAGCTGAACATCAATGCGGCATTGGGTTTGCAGCCGCTGTTGGCACTCGCGGATCAAACCAAACACCCGTAAGCGGTCAGTGGGCATGGCGTGAGCCAGTAAGCGGCGCAATGGGAGCCTTGCATAATCACCAGGATAACCCAGCGAAAGCAGCAACGCCGAAGAGCACCAGGTTGCGCCACTGCGAGTATTAATCTCCCAGGTGCCGCAGGCGGCGACCTGCTGCAGCAGATCAACCTGCCGCTGCCTGCGGGTAAGCTGCTGACGATAAATAGCCGAAGCGATCAGTTCAGCGCCGATCACTAGCGCCTGCAACCCCGCTCCCTCCCAGTCAACTTCACGCTCACAGTCATCGAAGCCCAAAGTGCCCCACCACTGACCATCCACCATAATCGGAACGGTCACCATCGATAAAATCGACTGGCTTTCCAAATTGTCGCGCAGCGACCCCAAATCCACCTGCGAGGTAATACAGGTGTGTGAGTCACCACGCTCCCGACGATTGACCATTTCCTCATACTCGGGATCGTCGATCAGCGTGGTAAAAAAGCGAAAGCGTTTTTGCGTTCGCTCACGATAGTGCGATGAAGATGCCCACTCAAAAACAAAATCCTGCAAGACACCGTTTGGGTTGCGCTCTATGGTTTGAAATATCCACACCCGATTGACACCCGACGCTTCCCCTAGCGCCGCCAATAGCTGATCGACGCCCTCACTCCAAAAGTGCGCGTCGATGAGCGCGCGGCTGCCCACAGCAAGGGCATTCAGCAGGCTCGGCGCATCCGGCGAAAAAGGAGCAGGCATAGCAGGTTCTCTTTACTTTTCTTAGAGACTACCACACAGCTTTTAGTGGATTACACGCCATGCCCATAAAGAGTAATGCTAGCGGGTGCTAACGGGGTTTGCTCACGGTGGGACGTCAGCGGTTTCCCGGCCAGGGCAGTCAGCAGAATTTGCAGCGGATCACCGTGACTGACGAGCAGAATGACTTCCCCGCTTACCTGTTGTTCCCAATCACCGATCACCGCCTGCATACGGCTCGCCACCCGGCTCAACGCTTCTACTCCATGGTGCTGGTGTTCAGCATCCTCGGCATCTAACGCCCATACACTGGGATAGTGCTCGTCCCCCAACCCTCTAGTTCGCCAAAATTTCGTTCCCGCAAGCGCGTATCCACGCTGGGTACCAACTCGAACCTGGCCGCCACATGGGCAGCGGTTTGGGTGGTACGCAAAAAGTCTGAATGCACCACGCGGGTCGGCACAGGCCACTGCCAGTCGGCAACGAGCTGGGCAAGCTGTTGCTCACCATGCTCGGAGAGACCAAAGTTTTCCACCCCGCGCCCCGGCGAGCTGACAATCACCCTCTGTTGATTAGCCTGACTATGGCCGTGGCGCATGAATAAATAGCGGTTGCGCCAATGGTCGGAGAGCGGCTGTAAAGTATTTGACATAAGTTTGTCACAAACCCTAGATTGAAGGTGTCTACTTTCGAAAATAACCATCCTTGACGCGGAATGTCCACTTACGAAACAGTTTCCGCTTTCAATAGTGGCAAAACGCAGCCAAGGAAATACAGCCTGACCCATAGCAAGAACACAACAATAACGCACAAACGAGGCTCACCATGACAACTTCGCTCTTCCGCCAGCGCCCGCTTGCGATACTTATCGCTACATCCCTACTACCGCTCACCCTGCTCTCTACCCATGCCTTCGCGGAGTGCGAACGTGGCGCCCTGGATACCATCTATTGTGATGAAGATGGCGATATGGTGGCGGATCGCCCTGCCGATGAGGCTGAGTGGGTCAATCCAGACACGCTGATTTTTGCTTATACCCCCGTGGAGGATCCGGCTATCTATTCGGATATCTGGCAGCCGTTTATCGATCACTTGGCCGAGGTTACCGAACGGGATGTGCGTTTCTTCGCCGTACAGTCAAACGCTGCCCAAGTTGAAGCCATGCGCAGCGGTCGGCTGCATATCGCTGGCTTCTCCACTGGCCCTACGCCGTTTGCGGTGAATTTGGCCGGTGCCGTGCCGTTTGCCTTGATGGGCTCTGATGACGGCCAATTCGGTTACACCCTGCAGTTATTTACTCATGTTGACTCTGATATCCATGAGGTTGAGGATCTCAAAGGCAAACGCGTTGCCCATACCTCACCCACCTCAAACTCGGGCAATTTAGCCCCTCGTGCGCTACTGCCGGAACTCGGCATCACCCCCGATGAGGATTACGAAGTGGTCTATTCGGGTAGCCACGACCAATCCATGCTGGGCGTGGTGGCCAAGGATTACGACGCGGCCCCCGTGGCCTCAGAAGTCGTCGAGCGGATGGCAGCACGCGGTCTTTACGATGAAGAAGACGTGCGCCTGATCTACGAATCCGACCGTTTCCCCACTACCTCCTATAACTACGCGCACAACTTGCATCCCGACCTGGTCGAGAAAATAGAGGAAGCCTTTTTTAGCTTTGATTTTGTCGGCACCGAACTTGGTGAAGAGTTTGAGGGCGTCGAGAAATTCATACCCATCAACTACCAAGACAACTGGCAGGTAATTCGTACCATCCAAGCGGCCAATAACGTGAGCTATACGCCAGAAAACCTGGAAGAGTAAACGTAGCGCACCGCCGCCGGCGGTGCGGTTATTGTCTCGACGATGGAAGCGGACACATGCTGGAAATTACCAATCTGGTCAAACGTTATGGCCACGATGAAGCCGTGCTGAAAGGGCTTGACCTCAAGGTAGAGGGAAACAGCGTTGTTTCTATCGTAGGCGCCTCGGGTGCGGGCAAAAGCACCATGCTGAGATGTATCAATCGTCTGGTCGAACCAACCTCCGGCTCTATCAAACTCAACGGCAATGAGCTGGTGAACCTGAAAGGCGCCGAGCTGCGCCGTGCTCGCCGCAAGATCGGCATGGTGTTCCAAGGCTTTAACCTACTGGATCGCTTGACCGTGATGGAGAACGTGTTGGCCGGGCGGTTGGGTTATGTGAATCTCTATCAAGCGATATCGCGCCGCTACCCTCAGGCAGATATTGAGCGTGCGTTTGTGCTAATGGAGCGGGTGGGAATCGCTCATTACGCCAACAAGCGCGCTGATGAGCTATCCGGTGGCGAGCGCCAGCGGGTAGGCGTCGTGCGAGCCCTGATGCAGGAGCCTGATGTTCTGCTGGCGGACGAACCAACTGCCTCGCTGGATCCACGCACCTCCGAGCAAATCATGATACTGCTGCAAAGCCTGGCCAGTGAGCTCTCGCTGCCAGTACTCATCAATATTCACAACGTCGCACAGGCCAAAACCTATACCGAGCGGATTGTGGGCCTACGCCACGGCAAGATGATCTTTGATGGGTTGCCTGCCGATTTCAACAAAGACGCGTTAGACGCCATCTACGGTGGCATTGAAGCGCCGGACGATGCGATTACTGATACGCCAGCGGAGGAACCCTCACATGACTCCGCCTGAGGCCCCTTCAACGGCGCCCCGCACCTGGCGAAAGCCGCCGTTCATTGCCAACCCGTTGCTACGCTATGGGTTAATCGTGGTTGCCGTGGTTTATCTGGTCTGGGCGTTCGGCTCGCTGCCGTTCAACTGGGCGCGGATCTCTGAAGGATTGCCCCGCGCGGCACGCATATTTAGCGGCGGCTTCCCACCCAGCCTAGAGCGCTACGAGCTGCTGCTGACAGGCTTTAAAGAGAGCTTTCAAATCGCCATTCTGGCGACGCTATTGGGGGTTTTACTCTCTATTCCCTTTGCCGTGATGGCGGCACGTAATATCGCCCCAATGCCTATCTATGTGATTGGCCGGTCGGTGATTATCGTATCGCGCAGCTTTCATCCGGTAATTGTTGCCATCCTGTTTGTCGCTGCCGTTGGATTTGGCCCACTCGCAGGTATTCTGACTCTGACACTCTACTCCATCGGCTTTGTGGGCAAGTTGCTCGCCGAAGAGATCGAGGAGATTGATTGGGGCCAAGTAGAGGCGATGAAAGCCGCCGGCGCAGGCTATGTGGCCATTCTGTTTTATGCGGTCTTTCCGCAAATTCTGCCACGCCAGGTAGGGCTATCCATGTACCAATTGGATAGTAACTTGCGCGCATCAGCGGTGGTCGGAATCGTTGGGGCAGGCGGCATTGGAGGCACCCTGATGAATGCCTTTGGGCGTTACGACTACGATTTCGCCTTTGCGATTCTGCTCATTATCATCGCGGTCATTTTGCTCAGTGAAGGTGTCAGCGGCTGGGTAAGGAAAAAAATATGGTAGATCACGCACAGCAGCTTGCCGATCGTATTTGGCAACGCTATGACCGCAAACAGCGCCTGATTCGTTACGCCGTTCTGCTAGCTACCTTGATGTTAGTGGTTTGGGCGGTGCGCGATATTGATATTTTCTGGCCCTGGGTGTGGGATGCGCCCAACCAAATCTCCGGGCTTGGCGCACGCATGTGGCCACCCAGTGCGGCGGGGCTCAATGGCATTATCGCAGCGCTGATCGAGACCGTGCATATCGCTACGCTGGCTACCTTTCTGACGATTTTCCTGGCGCTCCCGGTGGCCTACATCGCCGCCCAGAATACTACCCCCAACCGCGCCTTTTGTGGTTTGGTCGCTTCATTCTGGTCTCAAGCCGTTCGGTGAACACCATCATCTGGGCGCTGCTGTTCGTGGCCATTTTTGGCCCTGGGGTATTAGCGGGCATACTCGCCATCATGTTTCGCTCGATTGGCTTTATCGGCAAGCTGATGGGCGAAGCAATAGAGGAGATTGACCGGCGCCCCGTAGAGGCCATGGAAGCCACCGGGGCCTCCAAGGCCAAAGTGGTCGCCTATGCAATCGTGCCTCAGGTCATGCCCGCGTTTTTTGCCATCGTCATCCTCCGCTGGGATATCAATATCCGCGAATCGACGGTACTTGGGTTGGTGGGCGCCGGGGTATCGGCGTTATCCTCCAGGGCGCAATTGACACCTTTGCCTGGCCTACCGTGGCGACCATTTTGATTGCCATTATTGTGCTGGTACTGATTGGTGAAGCCGTCACCAGCTTGCTGCGTAGCAAGGTGCTGTAACCCACGTTGCTTAAGCCGAGGCAAGCGTTTGACCTAACGCCAAACGCTTGCCATGGTTAGATGACCATCAACGACATGGAGTATGCACAGCGATGACAACCTATATCGTGGTAGCCGACGCCGCTCGCGCACGCATTTTTACCCGAGATGCCTTAACGTTGGCAGAGCAAGAAAGCATGGTTCACGCTGAAGGACGTCTACACGAAGGTGACTTGGTCACCGACGGTCGAGGCGATGTGCATGAGTCGATGTCCACTACCTCTCGCTCGGCTGGCGAAGAGGGAACGGCTACTAAGCACGAAAACGAGTTGTTTGCGAAAGAGGTCGCTCAGCGACTTTATAGTGCTCGAGTAGGCAACAGTATGAAGAAGCTCATTATGGTGGCGCCACCTAAATTTTTAGGGCTTTTACGCGATAAACTCGATGCCCCTACCCAAAAGCTGGTGATTCATTCCCTATCAAAAGATCTAAGTAAAGCTTCAATGGCCGATATTCAACAAGCAGTTAGTGATTTACGCTAGTAATATCCAAAACTTAAAGACCATGTAAGACTAAAGAAAGGGTCGCTCTCGCCGATAGCCTAGAAGACATTATAAACGGTACCTCCCCCTGAGTACTGACATGCACTTCTACGTCGAGAGCGACCATGCTATCTACCCTCCGAGCACGCATCCTATTGGCTGCATTAGTGGCGATTACCCTCGCCCTGGTGGTTAACGGCATTGCCAGTTACACCACCGTAAAACACCATAATAGCCAGCAAATAACGCGCAATCTTAGCGCCGTGGTTAACGGTAATACGCAAGCTATCAACGAGTGGTTTAACGCACGCTATACCATGCTTTCCAGCATGGATGATGCAGCCAATAGCGATGACCCACTTGCCGCACTTCGACAACTGGCTGGCTCAGGCAGCTTTATGACAGCCTACATTGCTTATCCTTCCACACCAGACGCTATTTTTTCCGATGGATGGCAGCCCCCCAGCGATTACGACCCGCGTCAGCGGCCCTGGTACCAAGGCGCAGCCGAAGCGCAAGAGACCATTATTACGGCACCTTACACGGATGCCCAAACGGGGGGCTTAATCGTTACCTTTGCACGCCCTTTCTACCGTAATGGGCAGCTGGCCGCAGTCATTGGTGCGGATATTACTATTGAGGATGTGATCGAAATTGTTACCGGCATTGCCCCTACGCCGTCCAGTTTCGGCTTTTTAACCACTGAAGACGGCACCCTGATCGCGCATCCTGACGCTGACATGACGCTCGAACCTTCCACACGTTTGAGCGATGAACTGACCAACACCCGGCTTAGCGAAATCGCCCAAGCCGATGAACCCCAATCGCTTTCACTGCAAAACAGCGATACGTTGCTAATGGGCAATAACGTGGGTGGTAGCAGTGGCTGGCAGTTGATTGTGGCACTGGACGAACACGAGGCAACAGCGGGCCTGCGCGCCATCGCCACTACATCGATAGTCACGCTGCTGATTGTGGCCGCAATCACGGCAGTGGTCTTCGGTTTGCTGCTTTCTCTGCTGCTACGCCGCTTGCTGGGAGTTCGTAATGCGATGGATGATATCGCATCGGGAGAGGGCGATTTAACCCGACGCTTGCCCGAAGAGGGTAATGATGAAGTCACACAAATTGCCAAGGCCTTCAACCGTTTCGTAGGCAAAATGGAGGCCGTATTAATCGATGTACGCACCAGCAGTGAATCTGTTCACCACGCGGCCAATGAGATCGCCATGGGTGGCCAGGACTTATCCCGTCGCACCGATAACGCTGCCGCTAGCCTGCAGCAGACCTCTGCATCGATCGAGGAAATCACCAGCACGGTTCAACACACGGCTGCATCCGCAAAAGAAGCCAACAAGCTCTCCCAAACCGCCTCAGAGGTAGCCAACGAAGGTGGGAAGGTTGTAGCAAATGTGGTGACCACCATGGAAGACATTACCCACGCTTCGGATAAGATCGGTGAGATTGTCACCTTGATGAACAGCATTTCATTCCAGACCAACCTGCTGGCGCTTAACGCGTCGGTGGAAGCTGCCCGCGCTGGCGAGCATGGCCGTGGTTTTGCCGTGGTGGCCGACGAAGTACGCAAGCTGGCTGGGCGTAGCAGTGATGCCGCCAACGATATTCAAAAGCTGATTGAGGACTCTCAAACCAAGGTTAACAATGGCACCACTTTAGTGCGTAATGCGGGATCTACCATGCAAGACATCGTCGCGCATATTACCCGCGTTACCGATGTTTTGGAGGAGATCAATGCGGCCACCAGCGAGCAAAGCGATGGCATCAATCAGGTCAACATTGCCGTCGCAGAACTGGATCGCATGACTCAGGAAAACGCAGCCATGGTGGAAGAGTCCACGACCGCCGCCGAGCAGCTAAAAGAACAGGCCGATCATCTGGCAGGCACTATCAGTAGTTTTAAGCTGTCTCACGCCGCGGCACCTGCCCTGCAAGTGCAGTACCAAGCACATGACAACCGCCGCCATCACATTACTTAAGGGGTAACGCTATGCATTTTCGTTCGTTACGCTCTTTTGTCGTCGCACTTGCGGGCCCTTGCTTGCTCGCGATTGTGGCTGCGCTAGTCATCTATAACTTGGTCGCCGCGGCCCGCACCCAGCAAACGGTGAATGAGCATACCGGCGCATTGATGAAAAGTGCATTGAATGCGCGCTTGGATGCCATTGCCGAAGCAGAGGGCGGGCGTATTCAGCGCGAACTCAACAATGCCATGACTATCGCCAATCAATTGGCGACTACTAATGCTTTGATGGGTATGGAGGATGAAGAGGGGCGCCGCTCGCTTTACCTGAACCGCCGCGAACTATCTAACTTAGTGCGCCAAACTGTGGCCGACAACCCGACACTGCTGGATGCATTTATCGGCTGGGAGCCCAATGCGTTTGGTGACGACGCACGATATGCAGGAGATGAGCGCTATGGCCATGACGGTAGCGGTCGCTTTATGCCCTGGTGGTACCGCACCGAGGATGAAACTCTAGAAGTGCTGCCGCTGGGAGATACCATGGAGAGTGAAGAACGCCTTCCCAGCGGCGTTCGGGAAGGAGAATACTATCTTTGCCCTCGTGAAACCCTAGTTCCCTGCATTATCGATCCGGCGGCTTATGACTATGGCGGCGAGACGCAACTGGTCACTTCGTTTAACGCCCCCATTTTGGTGGATGGCGAGTTTCGTGGCGTTGCGGGGGTAGACCTCTCCCTTAACTTTATCCAAACCCTGCTAAGCGATGCCAACCAAGCGCTATACGAAGGCGCTGGGCGCATGGCTCTCGTCGCGGGAAGTGGGGGGCTAGTCGCCGACACGGCAGGCGCAAAGAGTCTGGGCTCGCCTGCCAGTGACTCCCTTAGCAGTACAATTCTCGCGGGCATCCGAGAGGCATCAGAGCAAGGTAGCCTGCAAAGCAGCGTTAACGATGGTCTACTGCAGCGCTATCAGCCTATTACCATTGGCGATACTCGCCTCCCCTGGGTGTTGGTACTCCAGCTCCCTGAAGACGTAGCGCTTGCGGAGTTAGGCGAGCTGCAAGCAGTTCTCAGCGAGCAGCGCCAGCAAAATACGCTGGGCATGACGGTAGTAGGGCTACTTCTGGCAGCATTGGGGGTGGCAGCGCTATGGTGGATTGGCGGGCGAATCGCACGGCCTCTTAAGCGGCTTGCAAGCCGCATGGCAGAGATTGCTTCAGGCCATGGTGACCTTACCCAACGTCTACCGGTGCATGGGCGAGATGAAAGTGCCGCGGTAGCTGAGCAGTTCAATGCCTTTGCAGAAAAAATTCAGGTTATTCTGGTGGATGTGCGCCGTAGTAGTGAAGCCGTCAACCACGCGGCTAATGAAATTACTCAAGGTGGCCACGACCTCTCACGGCGCACTGAACAGGCCGCTGCCAGCCTGCAGCAAACCTCCTCTGCGATGGAAGAAATCAGCAGCACCGTTAGCCATACCACTCACGCCTCGCAAGAAGCCAGTGGGCTTTCACAAACCGCCTCGCAGTTAGCCTCGCGTACCGACAGCGCGTTTGAGCAAGTCGTGGCAACGATGGATGATATTCGATCCAATTCCGATGAAATTCAGGCCATCGTGACCGTCATCGACGGCATCGCCTTTCAGACTAACCTGCTTGCCCTGAATGCTTCTGTGGAAGCCGCCCGGGCTGGCGAACACGGTCGTGGGTTTGCCGTGGTCGCCGACGAAGTTCGCAAATTAGCCTCTCGCAGTAGCGAAGCCGCCAAGGATATCCGCCAGCGTATTAATACTTCGGCTGGCAAGGTTGAAAGCGGTACCCAAATGGTTCGAGATGCGGAGTCGGCAATGCACGAATTAGCAGAAAGCGTCACGCGGGTAACGCAAATGTTGGGAGATATCAGTACGGCCGCTCGAGAACAAAGCGAGGGCATTAGCCAGGTGAGCATTGCCGTCACCGACCTAGACCAAATGACCCAGCAAAACGCCGCGCTTGTGGAGGAGTCGACGACCGCCGCTGAACAGCTAAACGATCAGGCGGATAGGCTCGCTGCGCTGGTAGGCGGCTTTACACTTGAGCCAAAAAACGCCCCTAGCAACCATCAGTTGCCTGCTCCCGAATTGACTGAGCGATAAACGCTTAAGGAATCGGCGGCAGCGCAATATCGTCGCTGCGCTTGGCCCCAGCGGTCATTTCACGGCACAGGCGCAGGAATTCGCGCACGCCGGTGGTGAGGTATTTGTGCCGATGCCAGATAAACGTAAACTGACGCTTTAGATCCAACTCCGGCGTAGGCAGCGGCACCAAGCTGCCGCGCCTGAAGGCATCTCGCAGTGCCAGGCGCGAGACACAGCCAATCCCCAGCCCTGACTCCACGGCACGCTTAATACCTTCCGTATGCTCTAGCTCTAGCAGGGTGTTAAACCGGCTGCGGCGGTGGCGCGCGGCATGCTCCAGAGTCATGCGGGTGCCAGAGCCCTCTTCGCGCATAATCCAGTCCTCACGCAGCAGCTGTTCAAGTTCAAGGTGCTCGCGGCCTGCCAGTGGGTGTCGCGGCGAGCAAAACACGCACAGCTCATCTTCCACCCAGGGTTGGCTGATGATCATGTCATCGTCGCACTGCCCCTCGATCAAGCCTAAATCCAGCGAGTGCTGGCGCACGCCTTCGATAATATGGCGCGTATTGCGCACTGCCAAGCGCACCCGGCTACCGGGGTGGCGCTGCATAAAATCGCTGATCAGCAGCGTGGCCAGATAGTTGCCAATGGTCAGCGTAGCCCCTACATCCAGCGACCCAACCCCTTTCTGGCCACGTAGAAGCTCTTCAATCTCTTCGCCGCGATCCAGCAGCGCCACCGCTTTGGGCAACAGCTGAAAACCCAGTGCGTTGAGTTTTAAGCGTTTACCAATCCGATCCAGCAGTTGGCAGTCGAACTGCCGCTCAAGCTCCGCAAGCGCCGTGCTGGTTGCCGACTGAGACATGGCCAGCGCCCGCGCCGCATGGGAGACGCTCTCATGCTGAGCAACCGCCACAAAGACTTCCAACTGCCGCAGGGTGTAGTGCATAGAGTCTGACCTTTATTTGATCTATATCTATTTTTCAGATAACCGTTATCAATATAATTCGCTTAACAGATATACCACCCTTTGCTTAGACTTGCTGGCAACATATTTAATCATTTTTATTCTTTTTAAGAATATGACCGATGCGGACTAGCGCCAGCATCGACTAATGGAGAAAACGGCATGAGTAAGTTTGCTCTGGAAGAAGTGCTTAGCGTCCATCACTGGAACGATACCCTGTTCAGCTTCCGCACCACCCGCGAGCGCAGCCTGCGTTTCAAAACCGGTCAGTTCGTGATGATTGGTTTGGAAGTGAACGGCAAGCCGCTGATGCGCGCTTACTCCATTGCCAGCCCCAACTACGAAGACCACCTTGAGTTCTTCAGCATTAAAGTACCCGACGGCCCGCTCACTTCACGCCTTCAGCACCTGAAAGTAGGCGATCAGATCATGGTTAGCCGCAAGCCCACCGGCACACTGGTATGCGATGACCTACTGCCGGGCCGCAACCTCTACATGCTCTCCACCGGTACCGGCTTGGCGCCGTTTATGAGCCTGATCCAGGATCCTGAAGTGTACGAGCGCTTCGAGAAGGTAGTGCTGGTTCACGGTGTGCGGGAAGTTTCTGAATTGGCCTACGCCGACTTTATCACCAAAGAGTTGCCAGCCCATGAATACCTGGGTGAAGACATCGCTGAAAAGCTGGTCTACTACCCCACCGTTACTCGGGAGGAGTTCCACACCATGGGGCGCCTAACCGACCATATCCGTACGGGCAAGCTGTTTGAAGACACCGGCCTGCCGCCCATTGATCCGCGCCAGGATCGCGCAATGATCTGCGGCAGCCCCGCCATGCTGGACGATACCAGCGCGCTACTTGACGAGCTGGGTCTGAATATCTCGCCGCGCATGGGCGAGCCGGGCGACTACGTCATCGAGCGTGCGTTTGTTGAGAAGTGAGACGTAAATAGTGAATCGTAATGAGTGAGTGGTGAATAGAAAAAAGTTTATAGCCGCCAGAATGATCGCATCACTCATACAAAGCCCCTGGGGAGAGCATCCACAGGGGCTTTGTCTACTCGGCACTACTTACCATTCACACCTTACCCTTCACCGTTAAACCGCGTCTTTGCCCGTTTCGCCAGTACGGATACGAATCACCTGCTCCAGCGGCATCACAAAGATTTTGCCGTCGCCGATTTTACCTGTGTTCGCCACCTGGGTGATGGCATCAATCACCTGCTCGACCATGTCGTCGTCCACGGCGACTTCCAGCTTCACCTTGGGCAGGAAGTCCACCACATACTCAGCACCGCGATACAGCTCGGTATGCCCTTTCTGGCGCCCAAAGCCCTTCACTTCCGTCACTGTAATACCCTGTACACCGATATCGGAGAGTGACTCGCGCACATCGTCGAGCTTAAACGGCTTGATAATCGCTGTAATCAATTTCATTACCATATCCTCTAACTGGGTGGCCGTGATGGGGTCGGGTTGAACGGCTGCGAATGTCGCAGCCGTTAACCGCTAACTACCAGCATACACCGCTATCGACAGAGAATAAAAAAGCCTCCCACTAAGGGGAGGCCAGAAGGAGCACGCCTGCTCACTAGGTCAGCATTAAATTATTTCTTAATACCGCTGTTTATTTCTTAATACCAAATTCGGGATAGGCTTCAAGACCGCACTCAGCGATATCCACGCCTTCATACTCTTCTTCTTCGCTAACCCGGATGCCCATGATGGCTTTCAGAATGAGCCATACCACTAGGCTGGCCAGGAATACCCAAGCGAAGATACCTACGATACCGATGATTTGAGCACCGAATGATGCACCGTCATTGTTCAGCGGCACTGCCAGCACGCCCCAGATACCGACAACACCGTGAACCGAGATCGCGCCGACCGGATCATCCAGCTTCACTTTATCGAGGGTGACGATGGCTGCGACCACGATGATGCCGCCAATCGCGCCGATAATGGTAGCGCTCAGTGCGGTCGGAGAGAGCGGATCAGCGGTGATGGCCACCAGGCCAGCCAGGGCGCCGTTCAAGGCCATGGTCAGATCCGCTTTGCGGAACCACAGTTTGGCCAAAATCAGTGCGGCAATAACACCACCCGCCGCTGCTGCATTAGTGTTTACAAACACCTGTGCCACGTTGTTAGCGGAATCAACGGCCGCCAACTTGAGCTCGGAACCGCCATTGAAGCCGAACCAGCCCATCCACAGAATGAAGGTACCCAGCGTCGCCAGCGGCATGTTGGCACCGGGAATAGCGTGGATAGAACCGTCTTTACCGTATTTGCCTTTACGTGGGCCTAGCACGATCACACCCGCTAACGCAGCCGCCGCACCGGCAAGGTGCACAATGCCGGAACCCGCATAGTCAGAGTAGCCCACTTCAGACAACCAGCCACCACCCCAAGTCCAGTAGCCAGACACCGGATAGATAAACGCGGTCATTACTACAGCAAAGGCCAGGAATGCCCATAGTTTCATACGCTCAGCGACGGCGCCCGACACAATCGACATGGCGGTTGCCACGAACACGACTTGGAAGAAGAAGTCAGAACGCATGGAGTAGTAGGGCGCGTCATCGCCGCCTGCGGTAACCGCATCCACACTGTTTTCAGCGCCAATCAAGAAGCCCAGATTGGGCAGGAACCCGCCAGCGCTGCTGGAGTACATGATGTAGTAGCCCACCAGCAGGTACATGGTGCAGGCAATGGCAAACAGCGCAATATTTTTGGTCAGGATCTCAGCGGTGTTTTTGGAGCGTACTAAGCCCGCTTCTAACATGGAGAAGCCTGCTGCCATCCACATGACGAGCACACCGCAAATTAGAAAGTAGAACGTATCGAGCGCGTAGCTCAGATCAGTCAACTCATTCATTGTAAGTTCCCCGTTGAACTATAGAAATGATCCGAAAAAGCAGCGTTAAACGGCATCTGCACCGCGCTCGCCTGTCCGAATCCGAATAACGTCTTCAAGCGGTGTCACAAACACCTTGCCGTCACCGATCTTGCCGCTGTTAGCCGCACTACAGATCGCATCCAATACGCTCTCCAAACGGGCGTCGTCTACGGCCACTTCCACTTTTACCTTGGGTAGAAAGTCGACGACGTACTCCGCGCCACGATACAACTCGGTATGCCCTTTCTGACGGCCAAAACCTTTAACTTCAGTGACCGTAATGCCCTGAACGCCGTTGTCGGCCAATGCCTCACGAACGTCGTCGAGCTTAAATGGCTTGATGATAGCGGTGATGAGTTTCATCCCGGATCTCCCCTGCTGGATAAGTCCTGCTAGATTGGTAGCGGCACAGCCGCCAGAATAAGCACCTGAACCGATAATGCGCATACTGTGCCAGCTGACTTTTTTTGCTTATAAGTCAGCCAATTAGCCGTCATCAAAAGTGCAGCTCAGCGCTAAATCTGAGCAAATCCATTCTCACACCACCGCTATTGCACCAAAAAAGAGCGTAAGCAAAAGTAGCCTGCTCTATTTCGATGCACACCCTGGGTTAAGCAGTAAAAGCACGCGATACATGCGAATTCGCCAACTGTTGCGTATCCTTACCGGTAAGCAATATTTAAAGCAGGTTTATCTAGGAGAGAACGATGGCGCCTCAAGACCGTATTAGCCGCTTGGCACAGCAGATTGGTGACCGTTTACAAAACGCCTCCCAGGCGCCAGAAGATATTCAAATGGGCGTGCAGCAAGTCGTGCGCGGCGCCTTCGACCGCCTGGAGCTTGTCTCACGGGAAGATTTCGACATTTTAATGGATGTACTGCAGCGCACCCGTTCGCGGGTAGAGGCGTTAGAGCGCCAAGTCGCTAACCTTGAAGCAGCCGTTGATGCCTCCGCGTCAACAACGGCCACGCCATTTGAAGCAGAAGCTCCACCGGTTCCAGAGCCGCATGAGCCGGAATCAGATGCAGCAGAAGAGAAGAACAAACCCGATAACGCCTAAGTTTCATTAGCAGCAGCAATAGGGCGATGGCCTATTGCTGCACACGCCTCAAAATAAATACGAATCACTATCGTTGACTTTGTTTTTCGTGATGATACTCTCCGCCTTTGATTTTCTTACCGTCTGCGGATTGTTCACTATGCACGCCCTGTCACTATCAAACCTATCTGTTGCAAAGCTGCCTTTTGCAAAGCCTTTCTTTTCGCCGTCGTCTGTTTCAATATCTGGGCTTGTTGGCACCGGCCTGTTACTGAGCTTCTCCAATGGCGTTTTCGCCCAAAATACTGCGTCTAGCGCCGACGAGACCATGGGTCGTTGGATCGCGCACTCCTAGTCAGATCAGTCAAATTCCCGGTGCTGTATGGGTAATTGACAAAGAGATGCTGCAACAGCAGACCCGCAATGGTGCAGACCTAAAGACAGCATTGGGGCATCTGGTACCGGGGTTGGATCTGGCGCCTCAAGGGCGCACCAATTATGGGCAAAACATGCGAGGCCGGGGCGTGCAGGTGCTCATCGACGGCGTATCGCTGAACAGTTCCCGTGGGCTTTCCCGACAGTTCGATGCCATCGATCCCTTCAATATTGAGCGCGTGGAAGTGCTTTCCGGCGCCAGCAGCCTGTATGGCGGCGGTGCTACGGGGGGCTTGATCAATATCATTACCCGCAAAGGTGAAGAAGGCCTGAACTGGCGTACTGAAGCAGGCATCACCACCGGCTTCAACAACAGCGATGACATAGATCGACGCCTCGCACAATCCATCAGCGGTGGTAACGAGCGGGTTCAAGGCTATCTGGGTACCGCCATTGGCGACAACGGCCGCCACTATGACGGCAGCGGCCAGGAAATCTTTCCCGATATCGCCCAGACCGACCTACAGGATAATCGCAGCATTGATGTATTGGGCAACCTCTCTTTCCGCTTGACCGATGAACAGAGTCTGGAACTGGGTGCCCAGCTGTACCGTTCAGGTTATGAAGGTGACCGGGGTGTTTACTTTCCCAACCTCGACGCTGCCACGCCCAACTTGAACGATGCCGAAATTCGCGATGGCTACCGTTCACAGCGCGATCCGGAAACCGACCGTAAGCTCGTCAACGTCAACTATCACCACGCCAACCTGTGGGGGCAAAACTTCTACCTGCAGGCGTTCCACCGGGAGGAGGAGTCCAGCTTCCAGGCATTTCCCTACCCAATTTCCGACGGCCTGCAATTTCGCGCCTCGCAACAAAACACCGATTTAAGCGGCATCAAAGCGCTGTTTGAATCGCGCCTGGGTGATGACGTTTCGCTAACCTACGGCCTCGATCTGGATCGTGAAACTTTCGATGCCAGCCAGATGCTGTTCGATACCAACATCTCGGACGCCTCCGGCGGCCTGGTGCAACAGGCATCAGGGGTTGAACCCCGCTACCCCGGTTATCAAGTGGACGGGCTTTCAGGCTTCCTCCAGGGCGATTGGCAGGCCACCCAGGCGCTCAAGCTCTCCGCAGGGTTGCGGCAGCAGCATATGGACGTCGAAGTGGATGAATTCCAGGGGATTCCTGGCGGCGAGAATGACTATGAAGCAACGCTCTTCAATGCCAGCGCCCTCTACGACTACGGCAACGGTCACCAGAACTGGCTGCAGTTTAGCCAGGGCTTCGAACTGCCAGATCCTGCCAAATATTACGGCAAGAGCCCCGGCGTAAGTGTCGATAACAACCCGTTATCTGCCATCGAGACGGATCAGATAGAGCTAGGCTGGCGCTACCAGGGTGGCAACTGGACGACCCAAACAGCGCTTTACTACGCCTGGTCGGACAAAGCGGTAGAGAACGCCGAGGATTTAAGCGTCAGCGTCGTCGATGAGAAGAAACGCGACTTCGGCCTGGAAAGCGCCGTGACCCGTTACTTTGATAATGGCCTGGAGGCAGGGGGCACTCTGCACCTGGTGCGTTCCGAGCAGGAGAACGACCAAGGGGAGTGGGAGAAGCGTGACGCCCGCTATGCATCGCTCTCTTCCGCCACTGCCTTTATTGGCTGGACGGACTATGTACGTTCGGCTCGCTTGCAGGCCAACCACAACTTCGACCTGAAAGACGATGCCGACCGCGAGATCGATGGCAATACCACCCTCGACTTATCGCTCAGCCAGGAAACCGATTTTGGCACCTTAAGCCTGGGAGTGCAGAACCTGCTGGATGATCAGTACTCCACCGTCTGGGGTCAGCGAGCCGCCATGTTCTATTCGCCCTACTACGGCCCAGAGTACCTCTACGACTACCAGGGCCGCGGGCGTACTTACACCCTGAACTGGTCAATGGAGTACTAAGTGCTGATTCGCTACTCGCTGACAACCGCTCAAGGGTGAGGTAACGGGGATGGCTACACTCGGCTCAATAACGCCATCTTGCGTACCACTGACCACCCATGACCTGCTGGCTATTGGTCAGCGCTTCGGGATCGACTACCGCTTTCCCGAAGCGCCCGACCGCTCCCAGCCAGCGCCTTGTGTTGCCCATGGGCGGGTGATGGACGTCGAGGTAGCCCCCACACTGCGGGTGACACACTCTGATCTTGATGTCCTGCACGCTTACGCCTCCACTTCCCGGCATGCCGCGCCGTGGTTTCTCAGCGTGATACTCGAAGGCCATATCCAAGTCGGCCTAGGGCGCCAGTCGTTTCAGTTGCAGGCCGGCGATGCCTTCAGTGCCCATTTCAACGAGCAGACCGGGCTTGAGGTCTTCCAGCCCGCGCCACAACGATTGCGCATTCTCAACGTATCGATTCTGGCTTGCACAGAGCCTCTCTCTTTCTCGCCCATTAACTCTTCGCCTATCAATGTTGCCCCTCCGGCAACGCCCGTACTGCATACCTGGCAGGTGCCGCAGTTCCTTATTCATAGCCTGGAGGCAGCACTGGCTTCGAACTGGTCAATAGAGCGGCAGCGCCTGCTATGGCAGGGGCTCGCGCTCCAGTTGTTAGCTCATGGGCTGCCTGCCGCCTCCCTTGAGTCCAGCGACGAAGAAAAGGCAGTCAGCCTGCCACCGGGTTTAACCCAGCGCGACCACCAGCGCCTGGAGCACTTGCGTCAGCAGCTCGAACACTCCCCCAACCAGGATTATCGGCTTGAGCAGTTGGCCCGCAATGCCGCGATGAGCCCGAGCAGCCTACGCACCAAGTTTCACCGCTGTTACGGCTGCTCGATATTCGACTACCTACGACGTTGTCGCCTGACCCAAGCTCAAGCGTACTTACGCAAAGGTTATAGCGTGCAGCAAACCGCTCACGCCTGTGGCTACCGCCACGCCACCAATTTTGCCACCGCCTTTAAGCGCGCTTTTGGCATTGCGCCCCATGAAGTACACCATCGCCATTAAAGCCGCAGGGTTGTTTTTGGAGCGCTAAGTTCCTCTGTTGGACGTTTTTTGGCAGTACGCATACTCCCTTTGTCATTGCGCATACCTTTCAGTAGCCATTAAGCGCAATAATTCTCATTAACACATTGGTTAATTGATGCTTATTGCAGGTGCCTCCATGCTCATCCCCCATCACCGTTTTCTACGCTCTCCGCTTAGCGTCGCCGTTCTCTCGGCACTGGCTGTTTCCCCGGTATACGCTCAAGAAAGCACCGAGTTAGCCACCGTCACGGTGACTGCCCAGCAGGCTGCCACCAAAGTGGAAACGCCGACGATCGAAATACCCCAGAGCGTTTCCACGATCACCCGCGAACAGATGGATAACCGCGGCGTAAGTACCGTGCAGCGCGCCACCGACTACACGCCAGGTGTTTACAGCAATCAGGTAGGCGCCTCCAATCGCTTCGACTACCTGGTACTGCGCGGTTTTTCTGACGGCAGCTTGAGCAATACCTTCCTGGATGGCCTGAAAGTAATGGGGGATGCCAACTCCCATAGCAGTATGCGCATTGACCCATGGTTTCTGGAAAGCATTGAAGTGGTGCGCGGGCCCGCCTCGGTACTCTATGGACGCGCCTCCCCTGGCGGGTAGTCGCCCTGAACAGCAAGCGGCCAGAATTTGAACAGGGGGCGGTGAGCTGCGTTTTCGAGTGGGTAATAATAACCAGCGCAGCGCCGCTTTTGACCTCACCGGCCCTATTGGCGAAGAGCAGCGGGTGGCCTTTCGCCTGACCGGGATTGCCAGCGCCGCGGATACCCAGTTTGGCCCGGCAGAAGAGGAGCGCTATGCCATTGCGCCCCGGCTCACCTGGGATATCACCGATGACACCAGCCTCACCGTAGAAGCCTACCTACAGGATGAACCCGAAGGCGGCTACCACTCCGGCGTACCCTATGAGGGGGCCGTGGTCGCCCATAATGGCCACAAGATCAGCAACAACTTCTTTGATGGTGAAAAGGATTACGACACCTACGAGCGAACCCAACGCATGTTCGGCTACGCCCTGGAACACCGCTTCAACGACCAGGTGACCGGCCGCCAATTGATGCGCTATCTCAATTCCGACGTAGTGCTCAATCAAGTCTATGGCTATGGTTGGACGTCACCGACCTCTGACGAGCTCACCCGCTACTACTCCGGCAGCAATGAATCTCTGGAAGCCTGGACACTCGATAACCAGCTTGAAGCCACACTCAGCAGCGGCTTTATGGATCACACGCTGCTGTTTGGAGTGGATTACCAGCAGCGGGAAAACGACGTGTCATGGCCCACTGGGTATTTCCCGCCGCTCAATGCGTTTGACCCGGTTTATGGCAGCGACCCCATCGAGTTTTACGCCCCGGTGCGCGAACGCCATGAGATCGACCAGACCGGGGTTTACCTGCAAGACCAGATAGCCCTCGATAACTGGCGCTTCACACTGGGTGGCCGCTACGACTGGGTCAATATCGACAATGCCAACCGCGATAGCGGTGATACCAGCTCCCTTAGCGATACCCAGTTCAGTGGCCGCGCCGGGGTGGTCTACCTGTTCGATAACGGCGTAGCGCCCTACCTGAGCTACTCTACCGCCTTCACCCCCACCAGTTTCGTGGATGAGAGTGGCGATCTGCTCCAGCCCATGGAAGGCGAACAGTGGGAAACCGGCGTTAAATACCAGCCTAACAGTAGCCAAAACCAATACAGCGCGGCGCTGTTCCATATCGGTCAGGAGAACGTCGCCACCAAAGAGCAGCCCACCGACCCATACCGAGCCGTAGGGGAGATCGAATCCCAAGGGCTGGAGCTGGAAGCGCAAACCCAGCTAACGGATACCCTCTCGCTTCAGGCAGGCTATAGCTTCACCGACATCACCTACGCCAAAAGCGATGATGGTAACCAGGGCAACAACGCGATTTACTCCCCACGGCACCAAGTGCAGCTCTGGGGCCACTACGAGGCCAACAAAGGCTGGCTAAATGGCGTAGATATGGGTGTCGGCGTGCGTCACTACGCGGATATCGCCGCTGACCGGGCCAATACCGAAACCGTGCCCGACTACACCCTGGTGGATGCCACCATTGGCTACGACCTCAGCCAACTCGGCGTAGATGGTGTCGAAACACGTTTAAACGTGAATAACCTGCTGGATAAAGAGTACGTGGCCTCCTGCAACTCCCTGGAGTACTGCTACTTCGGTGCCGAGCGCGGCGTCACCGCCAGTGTTCACTACCGTTTCTAAACGCTCGTGCTAGGCGACGGTTCAAGCACTTGCCTAAGCCCTTATCTAAGCATTATTAATTTATTGTAACCTAGCCTGCCCAGACCTCTGTGCCTGGGCTTTTTTTCTTGAATGCAGGTTTGCAAACAATAAATATTATCGTTTAAATACAGCCCTTATTTTCTGGATGGCCTCTCACCACCATGCGCCACACCAACCTGTTCTCTTTGCTCGCGCACTGCGGGCTATTTGCCGTTTGTATGCTGCACCTGTCGACTGCCCAGGCACAGTGGGCCACGGTGGACTGGACGATTGCCGAAACCTTGCTGGCGATTGATGCGCCGGTTAGCAGCGTGGCTCAGCAAAGCGATTACCAGGAGTGGGTGGGCGAGCCCCATATACCCGACAGCGTCACCGATATGGGGCTACGTACCCAGCCCAATTTAGAACTGCTGGCCCAGGTGCCGCCAGAACAGACACTTATCTCGCCCATGTTTGCCGGTTTAACGCCGCGCCTGGAACGAATAGCACCCGTCACGTCGTTCTCACTCTACTCCCCGGCACCGATACTTGGCAGGAGATGCAAACCCTGACCCGTGAGCTGGGCGAGTTAACCGAGCACCAGCCCCAGGCCAAGCAGCTTATTGAAGAAACCCAGGCCTTGATGACCAGGCTGCGCGAATCCCGGCCCTCTCACAGTCAGAAACCGCGCCGCTACTGATGGTGCAGTTTATGGATGCCCGCCACGTGCGGGTGTTTGGGGAAAACAGCTTGTACAACGCCGTTCTGGAGCAGCTCGACCTCCCCAATGCCTGGGATCAATCCACAAATGCCTGGGGATTTGCGCTGGTAGGGATTGAAGCGCTGGCGCGCTACCCCGAGGCAACGTTGGTGATCATCGACCCGCTGCCCACAGGAGTCGAAGAGAAGCTTGCAAAAAGCGGCCTGTGGCAGCAGCTCCCCAGTGTCAGGCACAACAGGATAGTTCACCTGCCGCCGGTATGGAGCTTCGGCGCACTTCCCTCCGCCCAGCGCTTTGCCCGGAAGCTGACTACGGCGCTAGAGGCTGCGCCAGCGGATTTAGCGTTTTAGCCCGCGGATACCTCGATCACATCAAATTGAAAAAGGCACCATTTTGACGTACATTTATTCTAGATGAACCACATCAGGAATCCGTCATGAACGTAGCCACCGATGCCAAACAAGAGCGTATTAATCTCCGGTTGAAACATAGCGCCAAAATGGCGCTTGAACGCGCGGCAAGCTTCGAAGGGAAAACCGTCAGCAATTTCATTCTGACCAGCGCGTTAGCGCATGCCGAAAAACCATTCATGCGCATGAAGCCATGAGTCTAAACAGCCAAGACGCTGAAGCCTTTTTCCATGCGTTGGATAAGCCGGTTAGCTTTAACAAAAAACTGGCAGCCGCTTTCGAGGAGCATGATCGGCGTGTCACTAGCCAATGACCGATGATACAAACCTGGTCATACGACCACTGAACAGCGATCACTACAGGCCAGGGTTTCACTGCGGCGTACCCTCACTGGATAACTATATTCAAAAACAGGCGCGCCTTGATGTGAAGCGTCGTGTCAGTCGGGTATTTGTGGCAACAATGGTGGAGCAGCCAACAAGCATTGTGGGCTATTACACGCTCTCCACGCTGTCGATTGAACTCGGGCAATTGCCCAAGACCTCGCTCGTAAACTCCCGCGGCACCCTATCCCAGCAGCCCTGCTCGGCAGGTTAGCGGTTAATAAAGGCGCCCAGACCACGGGGTGGGAAAAATGTTGCTGGTCGATGCCATTAAGCGAACGCTGGCTGTCAGCGATGAGATCGCCATTTACGCCATGGTAGTCGACGCTATTGATGAGCGAGCACAGCGCTTTTATGAACAGTTTGGTTTCTCGCTTCTCAGTTCAGACAGCCAACGCCTATTCCTTCCGCTTAAATCCCTGAATGTATTGCCTCAGAATTTATTAGTAGTAGCCAAATCGTCTTAGCGTATGTTTTCCTTCCATTAAACTTCCTCTCCGACAAAACCTATTTGCCAGCCTATACTTAGCCACTAGAACCTAACTTAGCGCGTGAAGCGATAATGTGACTGCGTAGGATGGAGCTGGCCTCTTCGCTCAAACCATTTACAAACGCACGAACGATTGCCTCGTGCATCTAACCAGCGGTTAGTTTCTGATGATAAATCTTCATAATTGCTAGCATACAAGGCACAGCTAGTCCGCAACTCCTCGACAATGGCTAGTTGACGCGGTCTACGCGCAGGCAAGTAAAGCGCTCGGTGAAATTGCCAATCTCCTGTTTGCCATCCCGGGCGTCCCGCTTCCAGGGATGACTTTTTGAGTGCATAGCTAACTTCCGTGTGATCACTGTTATTTGCTAGATAGATAGCGCGCTCAAGAAGGTCGCACTCAAGTGTAACCCTAAGGTCATAGATCTCATCTAGCTCTTCGGACGTTAAAGAGATGACACGGGCTCCCTTTCCTGGAATGACATGGACTAACTTCTCCGTGGCAAGAGCCTGTAAAGCATCTCTCACAGGTATACGACTGACCTCATATTTAGCGGCAAGCGCAGCCTGATGCAGCATCGATCCAGGGGCATACCGTCCTTCTAAAATTTCCATTCGAATTTTTTCGACAAGACCCATTGTCATTCCCTTCAACGCAAGTGTATACATGTATACATACTATCAAAGCCAAGAGACAAAACCATGGGTCATGAATATTCTTCACATGTTGTTTGGACTGGAAGTCGTGGAACGGTACGACTGGCTACCACGATTTTGATCGGACTTGGGATATTTCCATAGCTGGTAAGTCTGTCATTCACTGTTCTAATGACCCACTTCTAGGTGGTGATCCAACAAAGATGAACCCAGAAGACCTTTTGCTATCAGCATTGTCTGCCTGCCATATGCTCTGGTATCTGCATTATGCGTCCGATGAAGGCATCGTGGTTACATCTTATGCAGATGACCCTGTCGGGCTAGGAAAGGTCGGACGAGGAGGAGCAGGGCGTTTTTCATCCGCTACTTTGCGTCCTCAAATAACGGTGAAGACAGGGACTGATTTACAAGCTGCAGAAGCCATCCACCACCGGATACATGAGGTTTGCTTTATTGCACGATCAATAAATTTTCCTGTGAACTACGAGCCCACCTTCACTACAGAGGGAAGCTAATTAATAGCATTTCCACGACTGGATGATGCTTGTATCAACCGTTCTACTCTGCTCGTCTACGCGTTGGCCTAATTGACGACGGGATCTTTACAGCCGTTTCACCTTCGCGGCGAGCATTTCGGTTTTTTCCCAAAACATCGGATGGGCATAGATTGTCCATCCATTCACCGCTAGAGATTTCATTCGTCATCATTCTCTTCCAGCACCTCTTCGAGGTCTGCCTCCATGCCTGCGATGAGACATTCGACCTCGACAAAACTACCTGCGGTAACAGGACAAATGCTCTCTGGATACACCAGAAGATCGCGCTCTAAAAGTTAAGAAAATTAACCATCACAGGACCATGTTTAGTCTCATTACTGGCACGGGAAAACACCACTTCACCATTCGAGCGGACGGAATAGTGGATACGGTCTCGCCGTTTCAGCTTTAGCGCCCGGCGAATCGATGCTGGAACAGTCGTTTGATAGCGATCCGTCAGAGTAGAGTGATCTGCAATGGGAGTGCTCATCATCGCTCTCCGCTTAGTGGCAATGCAAAAGTGATGCGCGATAATTTAAGGCAGCCGCATTACCTCGACAAGCTGCCCAACTATTTTAAACCGGCCACTCAAGCGCTACCAAAGCGTTCTTAATTACGATAGGTTAAGTACTTAAGGTAATGTAGATTTCGCTTACATTCGGGTTAGAGTTTTACCTAAAAACAGCGAGGAAAGGCGATGACGCTAGCCATTGTAGCCACGCGGGCAGGCGTAGGTTTAGATGCACCGGCGGTGCATGTTGAGGTGCATCTAGCCAACGGCTTGCCGGGGCTAACGCTAGTGGGCTTGCCGGAAACGGCGGTAAAAGAGAGCCGCGAACGGGTGCGCAGTGCACTGGTTAATGCGGGCTTTGATTTTCCCAATACCCGCCGTATTACCTTAAACCTCGCCCCCGCCGATCTACCTAAGGAGGGCGGCCGCTTTGACCTCCCCATCGCCCTAGGTATCCTCGCCGCCTCCGGCAAATTCCCGTGGAAGCGCTGGAAGGTATGGAGTGCGCTGGTGAGCTGGCCCTGGATGGCAAACTGCGCGCGGTGCCGGGCATACTGCCCTTTGCCCTGGCCACCCGGCGGGCAAAAAAAGCACTGATCATTCCCCGCGACTGCGCCGATGAGGCCGCCCTAGCAGCGATTTGCCGGTGCTGCCTGCCGATACTCTCTGGCAGGTAGTAGCTCACCTACTCGACCAAGAGAAGATCTCCCCACACAAACTCAGCGCTTCGGTGAAAACCACCGCCCCGGTGGATGACCTCGCCGATGTGCGCGGCCAGCAGCAGGCGCGCCGGGCGCTGGAAGTCGCTGCGGCCGGGGGCATAACCTGTTGTTGCAGGCCCTCCTGGCACCGGCAAAACCATGCTGGCCAGCCGCCTGCCGGGCATTCTGCCGCCGCTTTCCGAGGAGAATGCCTTGGAAGTCGCTGCCGTGCGTTCGGTTTGCGGGCTACCGCTGGAAGCAGACTGGGGCAAAAGGCCATTTCGACAACCCCATCACAGTGCCAGCGGCGCCGCCCTGGTAGGTGGCGGCTGTCATTTTCAACAATTGTTGCGACTAAACAATAATTGCTGCGACAATCTCTATGTTGAGTTTACATAGAGCACGCCCTTGTGACCGTTTCTCTCAAACAATCCAGAACCTTTAGCTTTCAAGATGGCACCCTTAAAGACGAAACTGAGCGCTTGGTCGTTTGGTGGTACGGGCCTATCTTCAAAAATATCCGCTCACAAAGCGTCCCTAAAATTTATGTATTTTTAAGACCTATTGATCAGGAGAACAAATTAGGAGACGTGATTAAGCGAACGACGGTCTTAACGCATGTCGGACTATTGAGAATCGGCTCCGTCTGGGAAAAGGGCGTGAGCAACTCCCGCATCGCATTTGAGGAGAAAACATTCCCTGTTTCGTTCTCTCCGGGCGGCTGGCGGATTGTCTCCTTAGACGACTTGCACAAAGCAGGGCGCAGCCTCTATACCTCCTTTCATGAGGCAAGCTATTTACCGCTGGACAGAAAACACAAATCGTACCTGATTGAATTTGACCTCCCAGATGGCAAACATCTGCTCATCCCTTGCACCGAATTTTTTGCACGCGTTTACGGTCGATCATCTGAAATCAAGCGTGTGCTCGCCACTTACTGTTGGGAGGAGGTCAAAGAACGGCTTTATCGACCGCTTAATGCGCCCCCATCGCCAGGTACCTGGCCTGTCAGATTTACATATCGTGTTCATAGGCACGATGCGATTTTGCTCGCGCACATGCTGTACGACCCCTATGCCGAACAAGCTGCCAGAGATATTTATGCGCAGACTGAAGCCAGCTTCCCCCAAGATAAGATGCTTTTAAAAGTCACTCCATGGTTTCAAGGCAGCGGGGAAATCTCTGTTTCTGGCGTTCCAATTGATGGTGGCAACACATTCCTAGGCTTGCAGATATTAGGCTGTACGCAGCCCGATGGTGCCACGATCCACCGTGAAAGAGAGAAATCAACGACAGTACCAGCCACCGATGGCGACGATGCCCCCTCTCAGTTCCCCTATCATCAGCTTCAAGACATCCCCGATGTCATTGACCTGACGGATGATGACGAGCCCGACCATGGTTCTTCCTGGCTAGACCTTACTGAGGACGAATTCGTTATTTTAGGTAAGCCTCGCGCCGTCTTGGATAAACGATATACCCGAAAAAACGTGCCCGATACACGAGGCGTCCCCGTTCCGGGTGACGAAACCATTTTCTCCACTGGGGAGCCACATGGGTCAGGGAAGGGAGTGGGACAAGCGTCTATTCATGCTCCTATTACACTGGAATCACAGGGCTTTCTACGTGATATGTGGAATGCGCTTCTCTATTTACAATCGGCCTATCCCGCAACGATTCGTGGCGTTAGCTGGTTTACCTTTGAAGACGGATTCAGCACTTCTCCTGACCCTCGGTTAATCAGCCTCGAACCTTTCGAAATAGACGAGGAGGTGGAAACGTCAGTCGCTAATTGGGTTTACATTGATACTCAGACCAAGGTACCTCGCGGGGGTGCTCGTCGTTCGGGTGCATGTGTTAGATCAAACGCTCTATCTCATGGAGATCCAACGACGCCCTCCAAAACCCAGAGCTGGCGGTAGCGAGGAGGCATCCAAGCCTCCTTCCTATAAAGGTTTAGTCTTCACGCTGAGCCACCAAGGCAGCTTCGAGCAGTGGTTACGCCAAGTGCTGTCTAACGTGCGGCACGTAGAAGGTGTTGTCCAAAAACTAGTTGGTCACTGCCCAGGATTCGCCGATACGTTCAAGCACCCTAAATCCAAAAAGGAACAGATACCCTGCGAAGCCTCTGTGTTAAATGCTTTTAGCAAGGTCAGTATTGGTCGCAGTGACTTAGCATAGGTACTATTTGCCACCTTTATGAGTAGCGGTGTCTGTTTTGTCGGTAAGAGCAACCTGTACACCCCGTGTGCAGGTTGCTCTTCTGACGAAGAGCCGATACGGCCATCCCTTCAGTGGCGGGCGAGGATCTTCGCTGCGATGGGCGAAGTGATCATTTGAATCACGGCAAAAAAAGCGGCTGGAATTGCGATCTCTGATGGCAAGCCAGAAGCAGCGACAAACGCTGCAGCGATGCTGAATTCCTTTTTACTGACCGTGAAAAGATAGGTAATCACCTCTTTGCGATCAGAGGTGAGTAACCGTGAGGACATACCTACCAGGTACCCAATCAAATTGAGGCACAGGGCCGCGCCCGCAATCACAAACGCATACCAGCCATAGCCAATGATCGTGGTGGCATTCGGCCCGACCACGGCGAGTAGGATCAGCAGATACAGAATCGACCCTATCCCTGCATACGCTGAATCATGCCGTGCAAAGAAAGCCGAGAACCTTGTACGCAAGCTGACCCCAATCACGGTAGGAAGAAGCACGATTAGTGTTAATTCAAGAATAATTGATCCAAGCGGCACGTCTAACTGAAGGCCGGTGAGCCATAAAAACAGGAAGGGAACAATAAACGGACATAACGCGGTGTTGACTGCGTTGAAAACAGCGGCAAGCGCCACATTGCCTTTCGCCATCAGTACCAAAAGAGGAGAAGACACATCTGTCGGCAGCGTGCCGAGCAAGGTTTGGCCAGCAGCCAGCGGGCCGCTTCCAAAAAATAGACGGCCCGTTAGCCACCCGGCAATCGACATAGGCCCATAGACCAGCCCCAATGCCAACAACTGCCGTGACGGCTTTCGGAACACGATGCGCACTGCATGCGCATCGAATGTGAGGCTGATAATCAACATCAGTAATGCCAGTAATGGCCCAATCGCGAACTTAAGCATTATTCCGGTGGCCGGAAAGAGTAAGCCTCCCCCGCGACGACGATTAAACCAGACAAGGTGCGCCTCGACAAAATAAATGAATCTACCCATGGTGGATTGGACGTTACCGGTTGAAGTGGATTGAGCCCCCACCTAAAACATGATCACCTTCGGCCCAGCACACAAAGGCTCCTTGGTAGCTAGGGACGTGCTTCCCAATCCAGCGATGCAAATAGATAATGCTCAAGGGTTGAAGCTTTAGTTGCTAGAGGTTTTATAGTACCAAGAACAGATAATTCGAGAGAAGGTAACAGATGGGACATCATCATGATCATCCCCACATTGATCCTGCCTCTGGCGACCGGCGCGTCAGCATCTCCATTTGGGCCAATGGGCTCTTAACCATCGCTCAAATCGTCGGTGGCATTATGGCGGGGAGCCTATCGCTGATCGCTGATGCGTTACATAACTTTTCTGACATGGCAGCATTAGTCATTGCCTTTGCTGCTCGTAAAATCGCCAGACGGCCTGCCGATGCGCATATGACCTTTGGCTATGGCCGCATCGAGATAGTGGCAGCACTCATCAATTACACCACCCTCATTATTGTCGGTGTCTACCTGATTTACGAAGGCGCTATGCGGATGGTCGATCCCCCTGAGATAGAGGGATGGACGATCGTGATTATTGGTGGCGTCGCGCTCGTCGTCGATGCCCTTACCGCCATGCTCACGTGGTCAATGCAAAAAGAGAGTGTCAATATCCGCGCCCTTTTTCTGCATAACTTATCGGATGCGTTTGCCTCCATCGCCGTGATTATCGGTGGTTCGCTTATTTTACTGTACGACATGCGCTGGGTGGACCCCGCGATCACGATAGGGATTGCGCTATATATTCTTTACCTAGCCTTCTCTGAAATTGGCGGCCCTATCCGTACGCTAATGCTGGGATCTCCCCCGGACATTGACGGGCAGGCAGTCGTTGAGACCGTACGAGATATCGAGGGAGTCCAGGATATTCACCATGTGCATCTATGGCAGATGCAGGAAAACATGGCAGCCCTTGACTGCCACGTGGTTCTGACAGAAACCGGCTGGCAGCAGCTTGAATCCGTCAAAGCAGAGATCAAGGAGCAGCTTAAAATGCGCTTCAGTATTGCTCATTCCAGCCTAGAGTTTGAGCATAGTGACCACGCGCATCAAAATGCCAATCTATATGGGCACGAGTGATAGACCGAGGCCGACTCCCGGCTCAGGTAGGTAGCGAGCGGCTTACTCCCATAGCGATTGGCTTATTTTTCAACCCTACTTTTCCACCCCATCGTTGAGAAAGAGAGAGAAACATGTTCAAAAAAGCGTCTTTTATATTGGCCGGTACGTTAATGCTGACCGCTGCGATCGTCGCCGTATCGAAACCTGCCCTCTTAGATATGCAAGCTCAGGCAGCAAAGGAGAGCAGTGTCCAGACAGAGGACTCCTTGGTGCGCTCACACTCCCCCATCTTGGGACGAGAAGACGCGCCGGTGACGATTGTGGAATTCTTCGATCCGGCTTGCGAAGCCTGCCGTGCTTTCTATCCCCTGACAAAAAGTATTCTGGAAACCTACCCAGAAAAAGTGCGGCTCATCGTGCGCTACACTCCTTTCCACGGCGACGTATCTGATAAGGCCATTCGGGTATTAGAAGTTGCTCGTCGTCAGGGCGTCTTTGAACCGGTACTGGAGAGGCTGCTGGCTCGCCAGGATCAATGGGCTTCACATGGCAGTTTTGATGAATCCGCTATCCTCGATATCGCGAGCCAAGGAGGCCTTGATTTAGCGGCTGCCGAAGAGCAACTGACTTCTGCTGAGGTGCAGGCGGTGATTGACCAAGACATGGCGGATGTCAGAGCCAATCAGATTCGCCAAACACCTACCTTTTTTGTCAATGGCGAGCCTTTAGACCCCTTTGGTATGCAAGAGCTGATTGATGCCGTTGAGAGTGAAGTAGCGGAGATCTCTGGGGAAGAGGATGGCCAGTGATGCAGCGCTGGTGGTTACTAGGCTTTGTGGGCTTTTACCCCTTGCTAGCCGAAGCCAATTGGCAAACGCATCTGTCATTGCCTCCGTCTGAACTTAGCCCTGTCAAGTTACAGGCGGCTAGCGAGCAAGAAGGCACATTACCGCTCGATAGCGTTGATACCCTAACCTTTGGGCGTGATGTCGTCATTGATACCACCCTCTACGAGGCCTTGGCAGCAGAAGGTGTCCCAACGCGTTTCGCCACTAAACTGGAAACACTGCTCAGCGAGTTTATCGCAGCGCCGCTGGAGTTTTCTGGCAGTGAACGTATTCAATTAGTGTGGGAGGAAGATCGACGCCAGGACGGCGCCCGTGTTGGGCCACCACGCCTCAGTTATGCCGCTCTGCCTGATCAGGCAGAGCCCTTGGAGGTCATATGGCCGGTCACCCAAAAGGGGGACGTAGCTCTTTTCAAAAGCGACACCCTGCTAGGCACGTTGCGGTTGCCCGTGCTTAGTGCCCGCTTAACGTCTCGCTTTGGGAATCGGCGACATCCTGTGTATGGAGGGATGCGTCCTCATAATGGAATTGACTTGGCTGCGCCGACAGGAACGCCGGTCATTGCCACCGCACCTGGGCGCGTATTCTTTATGGGTCGCCAAGGGGGATATGGGCAGGTGATCGAGGTGGAGCACGACACAGGGGCCATTAGTCGCTACACACACCTTAGCCGATTCTCCCCACAGCTAGTGGTTGGGGATTTAGTCAATGCGGGAGAGTCGCTCGGAGAGGTAGGTTCCTCCGGGGTCGCCACGGGCCCCAACCTGCATTACGAAGTGAGAGTCAATAACCAGCCTGTTGATCCCCTTGGTCAAGGTCAACGCATCATGTTGGGTGAGCAGCCGACTCAAGGTGAATATCAAGCGTCACTTTACGAGGCAAGAGATCGCTTGGAACAAGCTATCGGCACGGCGTCCATTTATGACTTGATCTCGTTTAACGAGCCGTAACCACCCGTGCTTAGCAACGTTGCATGGATTGTTAGTAACGTGAACGTGTGCTTGCCTCGTTATGGAACCCTAGCGCTGTGATCACTCATCTACCACAAGACAGGTAATCGGTATGGAAGAGGTTTCTCTCGTCACAATGGGGGTATTGGGAAGCCTTGCCGCGGGCTTGATGACGGCTGTCGGGGCGCTTCCTATCTTGTTTACCAAAAGACCGAATCGTGGTGTTCGCGATTTAGCGTTGGGGTTCGCCGCTGGCGTCATGCTAGCGGCCTCTTTCTTCTCACTGATCATACCCTCCTTAGAAGCCTCGGAGCTGCGTTACGGAGGTAGCGTGGTACCTGCTGCCATTGCCTGTGCGGCCATCTTGCTAGGGATTGGAATGGTCGCACTACTGAACGAACTCTTACCTCATGAGCACTTCGAACAGGGGCGAGAAGGGCCAGAGGCTGCCTCACTACGTCGTATCTGGTTGTTTATTATTGCCATTACGATACACAACCTGCCAGAAGGGCTAGCCGTTGGCGTGGCCTTCGGCGCAGGGGGAAGCGAAGGAGGCATTCCACTAGCGATTGGCATTGGACTTCAGAATGCCCCAGAAGGACTGGCCGTAGCAGTATCACTGCTAGGCGTGGGCTATTCACGTTGGCGGTCATGGACGATTGCCGCCCTTACGGGGCTTGTTGAGCCGTTGGGTGGCTTATTAGGCGCTGGAGTCATCAGCATGTCACAAGCGCTACTGCCCTGGGGGTTGGCCTTTGCAGCGGGGGCGATGTTGTATGTGATCAGTCATGAGATTATTCCCGAAACTCATCGAAGCGGGCACCAAAAAAAGGCCACGCTGGGCCTCTCCATCGGATTGGTACTCATGCTGTTTTTGGATGTTTCGCTGGGCTGACCATTGGGCGTGGGGCGTAGCGTTAGTGCTAACCCAAGTCGAGAGCCCCTCCGTGCGATTTTTCAGTGATACAGAGTTGATGATCACTGATGACCTCAATGATTCGGCAGCTTTCCACTTTACCACCGGCACACTGCGTGACCATCCGTTGAAGCTCCTCACGCAGTATGGACAGTCGTTGAAGGCGGGACTCCACTTTCTTTAGGTGATGCGTGGCGATGGCATCGACTTCTTGGCAAGGCATATCAGGTTGATCTGACATGGCCAAAAGCTCTCGCACTGACTCCACCGAAAAGCCAAAGTCACGGGCATGACGAATAAAGGTCAAGCGCCGCACAGCGTCGTCTCCATAGCGGCGCTGCCCCCCACCGGTTCGTGTCGCATCGCGCAACAGCCCAATACGCTCGTAATAGCGAACCGTTTCAGGTTTGCAATCGGCTCGTCGTGCTAACTCACCAATGCTGATACTTTGGCCGATCATCGACATGGTAAAACTCCTTAGGCAGGGCTTGAAGCTGTAGTTGCTACAAGGTTTACACTTAAAAACCATAGCCCATTGGCAGGAGAGGCACCATGAAAACATCAACGCCGACAACAGCGCCTACCACCTTGACGCTGCGTGTTGAAGGCATGGACTGCGGCGGTTGTGAGCGCAAGGTTGTATCGGCGCTAGAGCGACTGGAAGGCATTGAGGAAGTCACGGCAAGCTCGGTCACGGGATCAGTGAAGATTCACCACCACGATCACGGGGCCCCCTCGCGAAAGACCATTGAGGGCATCCTGAACGAACTAGGCTATCAAGTGGCTTCCCATGATGGCCAAACACGCGCACCTGGTGCTTCATCCTCTTGGTGGCAAACCGCTAAAGGGCGCTTGGTCATTATCACAGGCAATTTGCTGATCGTAGCCTTCGCGCTTCGTTTAGCATGGCCTGCGCTGGGTAATATGCCTTTCATTTTGGCCACGCTAGTCGGCTTAATACCCATTGCGCAGAGTGCCTGGGGCGCCCTCAAAATGCGCAATCCCTTTACCATAGAGATGCTGATGTGCATCGCTGCGCTTGGCGCATTGGCCATCAATGCTGCCGCTGAAGCTGCGATGGTCGTGTTCTTGTTCGCCGTAGGTGAGCTACTCGAAGGGGTAGCTGCTTCACGAGCGCGCCGCAGTATCTCAGCCTTGGCAAATTTAACACCCTCAACGGCGAGGCTGATGGACAATGGCCATCTGCGTGACGTCTCGGCGGAGTCACTTAAACCCGGGCAGCGTGTGCTGGTGCGGCCCGGTGATCGCGTACCCTGCGATGGACGCATCCTGGTGGGCACCTCCGACATTGACGAGTCGCCGGTAAACGGCGAGTCCATACCCCGTTCGCGAGCGCCTGGTGATGACATTTTTGCTGGCACAGTGAATCTTGATGCCGCCCTGGAGGTGGAGGTAACACGAGGCGCTGATGACAATACGATCGCACGCGTTATTCGTCTGGTTGAAGAAGCACAGGCCGCCAAGGCACCGATAGCACGCTTTATTGATCGTTTTGCGTATTACTATATGCCCGCCGTCGTCTTACTCGCCCTACTGATGGCGATAGTGCCACCGCTGGTATCGACCATGGCATGGTCGGAGTCGATTTACCGTGCGTTAGCATTGCTGTTAATCGCATGCCCCTGCGCGTTAGTCATTTCCACCCAGCCGCCATCGCCGCCGGTCTCTCGGCGGGAGCTCGGCGCGGACTACTGATCAAAGGGGGAGCCGTTCTTGAACAGTTAGGTAAGCTTCGCTTGGTGGCATTAGATAAAACGGGCACCCTCACTGCGGGTACCCCAAGAGTCACAGATGTGGAGTCTTGGATTGCTGAGGAAGACGATAACAGCGTATTGCGGCTCGCCGCCGCAATAGAGCGGGATTCCAGTCACCCTATCGCCACGGCTATCGTTGAGCATGCCCGACAGTCGGGCATCAACCTCCCCACCGTCACCGGCGGCCGCGCTCTGGCGGGGCGCGGTGTTTCCGGCCAGGTGGAGGGTCGCGAGCTGAGCTTAATGACGCCTCGTCACCTTCACGAGAAAGTCATCCTTGAGGAAAGTCTCAGTGCTCGGATTGTCGCGTTAGAAGAAGCCGGTAAGAGCCTCGCTCTCCTCGTCGAAGGCGAGCGTTTACTGGGCTTGATCGCGGTTCGCGATGAGCCACGCGAAGATGCCATTGAAGGCCTAGCGGCGCTATCCCGTTTGGGCGTACAGGCGGTCATGCTCAGCGGTGATAATGCCCGCACCGTCGCTGCCACGGGGGGTCGCTTAGGCATTGAAGCGTACGGCGAACTAATGCCTGAAGACAAGGCAGCGTATGTTCGAGACTGGCAAGCGGCTGGCCGTGGCCCCATCGGTAAAGTAGGCGATGGCATCAACGATGCACCGGCACTCGCGGCAGCCGATGTGGGTATCGCGATGGGGGGCGGCACGGATGTGGCGTTGGAAACCGCCGATGCAGCCTTGCTCAAGAACCGCGTTACCGGCATCGCTGAGCTGATAGACCTCTCTCGTGCCACACTGCGCAATGTGAAAACCAACGTTGTTCTCGCCCTTGGCTTAAAAGCCATTTTCCTAGTTACAACGGCGCTGGGTATTACCGGCATGTGGATTGCGGTGATGGCCGATACCGGTGCTACCGTCCTGGTGACGTTGAACGCCATGCGACTGCTGGGTTACCGCTTTTCGCCCAGTACCGCAATGACAGGCCTGTCACAAGGAAAAACAACGTCATGAGAACAGCGCCAAACGATAGCCCTTCACGACGTTGGCCATGGTTCACATTTGCTTGCGTATTGGCTCTAGCCGATCAACTGGTCAAAGAAATCGTGCACGCCCAGATGTCGTTTGGCCAAGTCATTCCGCTAACGCCGTTTTTTAACTGGGTTTATACCGGGAACACAGGAGCCGCTTTCAGCTTTCTCGCAGAAGCAGGGGGTTGGCAGCGCTACCTCTTTCTTGGTTTAGCGTTGGTGGTGGTCGTCGTATTGGTTGTGCAGCTATGCAAACCCCTGTCGCGCTTGGAGGCCTGTGCGTACAGCCTGATTCTTGGCGGCGCGCTCGGTAATACTGTTGATCGCTTAGCGCGAGGGTACGTCGTCGACTATCTGGACATTTACTGGGGCGAATGGCATTGGCCCGCCTTTAACATGGCCGATATCGCTCTGTTTGCAGGTGTATTGATGTTCGCAGTGGCGTTATGGCGTGAAAGTCCTGCTTTTAAGCGCTCTGAGTAACGCTATGGATGTGGTCGATAAAGATAAAGAATATACGCTTTTTGCTGGGCGCTCCTCACCAATAGTCGATTGCGTTGTAGCGCTCGCCGCTGGGGTAATGACCACCTTGAGTGCCGCCCCCTTTTCCCTATGGTGGCTTGGCCCAGTGGCCGTGGCACTGGTCTATTGGAAGATACAGTCGCTAACGCCCGCCATGGCCACCCTGCGTGGGTGGTGCTATGGGGTAGGCCTGTTCGGTTCTGGCACATCATGGGTCTTCGTTGCTATTCACGATTTCAGTGGCACCGGGGCCTTGGTGGCGATGCTCCTCACCACTCTTTTTGTCAGCGCCCTGGCGCTCTTCTTTGCAATCCCCTTTGGGCTCTATCGGCGCATCACGGGGCCACGGTTAGCCTGTCTTAGCTTTGCCGGTATGTGGGTGGTGAGCGAATGGCTACGCACCTGGTTGCTCACCGGCTTTCCCTGGTTATTGCTGGGCACCTCTCAGGTAGATTCTCCACTAGCCCCATGGGCGCCCGTTGGTGGTGTGTACTTGCTGTCACTCATGACCGCGCTGACAGGTACGTTAGGGGTAGAGGTACTGCGTCGCCGCTGGGGTTTCCTTGTCCCAATGGCCGCCTTGTGGATCGTTCCATTCCTATTGCCCGCCCAATGGACAACCCCGGCTGGCAAGCCCATCCGGGTGGCATTGCTGCAAGGGAATCTTGACCAGCGCATTAAGTGGACTGCCCAAGGGCAGCGCGAGGCGATCAGTATCTACACGGCGATGACACGGGAGCAAGCAAGGGATATCGATCTCATCGTTTGGCCCGAGGCAGCCCTTCCCATGCTTGAGCAGGAAGCACAGCAAATACTTGAGCAAGTAGCGTCCGACCTGGGGCCTGACACCGCCTTGTTGACCGGCATTTTGCAACGCGACAGTGAAGGGCGCTCTTATAACAGCGTCATAGGGCTAAATGATGTGCAGGGCGAATACCAGAAGGCGCACTTGGTGCCCTTTGGCGAGTATTTGCCATTCCAAAGTCTCCTCGCTGGCACCCTTGCTTTTTCGACTTGCCAGTACCTCGCCTGACCCCAGGGACAGGCGAACAGGCTCCGTTACACGTGGCTGGAGCCACCATTGGCAATGCCATTTGTTACGAAATCATTTTTGCCGACCATGTCGCCCAACAGGCGCGTAATGCCGAGCTGCTATTAACGGTTTCCAACGATACGTGGTTTGGGCGCTCCATTGGCCCACACCAACATCTTCAAATGGCGCGTCTACGTGCCTTAGAAAATGGTCGTCACCTACTTCGAGCTACCAGTAATGGCGTGACGGCCATCATCGATTCACAAGGCCACGTCACAGCCCGTGCCCCACAGTTTGAACCGGCCAGTTTAACTGGCGAGGTGACCCCGATGCAGGGCCTAACTCCTTTCACACGCACCGGTAGTGGCCCCGCTTGGATACTCGCTGCGGTGCTGACACTGCTCGGGTTACAACTGAACTTATCTCGATCAAAAAACGACGCATTAGATGAAAAAGGAACCTAGCGATGCTCTTGGCAAAGAACGCAGCAATACTTAAGAGATTCCTCCCATGGCCAATGCAGATCGGCTTCATCGTGAGTGTGATGGTTTCGTTTCTGGCATGGCTCCCTGTCGCCATGGCGGCACAACCTTCCACTGCCCAGGAGACGGAATGGCCCAAAGGGCATTACCCGCTACCAGAGGAAGGTAATATTATCGGAGAGGCTGACACCTTTATCGTAAAGGATTACGACGATACCTTGATAGATATTGCCAGGCGTCACAACCTTGGCTATTTGGAGATGATCCGTGCAAACCCAGAGGTTAGCATCTGGGTTCCAGGGGTGGGCACGGAAGTGACTATTCCGGGACGTTTTATTCTGCCGAATGTGGAGCGTACTGGGATCGTCATCAATATCGCCGAGCTGCGGCTTTACTACTACCCAGATGTCAAAAACGGTGAGACACCGCGTGTTGAGACCTATCCTATTGGCATTGGTCGCGAAGGGTTTGATACTCCTCTAGGCGTGACCGAGACCACCATGAACATTAAAAACCCCGCGTGGTACCCGCCTGAGTCGGTAAAACGCGAAGCGGAAGCACGCGGTGAAACCGCGCCAGCGTTGTGCCACCCGGCCCCGATAACCCGCTAGGAGACCATGCCATCATCCTAGGCTTCGATGGCTATTTGATTCACGGCACCAACCAGCCCGATGGCATTGGCATGCGCGCAAGCCGAGGTTGTATCCGCATGTTACCCAAAGACATCGAATCTATATTTGACCGCATTCCACCCGGCACCCAAGTCAACATCATCAATCAGCCGATCAAGATAGGTTGGGAAGGCGGTCAGCCGCTGATTCAAGCCTTTCCGCCGCTTGGAGAAGAAGAGCACAGTATGACCGCACTCACAGAGACCATGACACGCCTTAACCAATACAATGTCGATAACGTAAACCTCGATTACGAGCAGCTCAGCGATGTCCTGTCACTCTCTAACGGGCTTATAACCCCACTACATCCAAAGCAGGAACAGGAGCCACAGCGCCACAGCCCAGAAGAGAAGGCTATCAAGGGCATTTATGAAGACCTGGTTTTGACGTCATCTCAACGGTCATGACACGCCTTTTGGCACCCCGTTGAGCCCTGGCATATAGGTAGAGAGCCATAGCCCCGTCCAAACGGCGGGGCGACATTCGCCTACAGAGTCGCGGGGCCCTCCAAGTGACTGCGCGCTATCAGTGTCTTAGCACTCAATATCCAGAGGCAGCCAGTAGGTAACGCCACCCACTACCACCTGTATCCCGTCTGTCGTCCGCTCTACGGTCTGTTGTCGAAGCATTTTCTGCGTTAATTTTGTGTCATGGAAATACTCCATGGCAGCAACGATCCATGCCTCCCTCCAGGCCTCTCCTTGATCAGCACACCGGGCCATCGTCATCAGGGTGCGGGCTAGTGTTTCTTTTCGCCGCTTTCTTGCCCGTTTTACATCCACCCGAGGAGCCAACGTGGTGGCATGTTGGCGATTTAAGAAATTAGTAAACCCCGTGACCGAGGCTGCTTGTCCGGGCACCGCCTGCAAATAGTTGTCCACATCGCCCTGTTGAGGCAGTCGCTGCCCCTCCCGGTCAGTAGCGAGTAGCAATGCGGCTGCCGCTCTTAGTGCAAGTCGTGCGGAGGTGTGGGACGTTTTGCCCGCCTCTATACGGGTTTCCAATTGCTGCCAATAAGCATGCAGCGCTTTTTCTGATAAAGAAGCGGACGGCATAGACCTGAGACACGCTTTGATACGTCGTTTCTCTGAGTCGATCTTCTTTGCTTGGTGATCCGGCTCTACCCCTTGCTCTTCATGCAGCCATCGCATAGGAAGTCTTACACGCCGCAACCCCTCCGCACCGAAGTGATGAAGCAGCTCCGAATAGCTCGGTATCCGTGACCATGCCTGGTCGATCTCAAGGAAGAACGAGAAGAAATGATTGATCTTGAGGGCAGCCTTATGCGGCCCTGTGGTACGAATCAGCCATTCACCAAATTCCCCAAAGGCCTCACGTAACGCTTTGGTGGTGATACCGGCTTGGCCAATGATGATCCGCTTACGACATGTGCGCGTCCAATAGCAGGGCTCACAGGCATCGCCTCGACCCGCTGGCATGGGATTACCACACAATGGACAGGCAATTTCCCCTTGCTCATTACAGGCTTTGCACAATGCGTCACCGCTGGATGTCATGACCAATAAGCGATGTCGACGACATGCAGAACAGGTACCGTGGTCTGCTGTCGAACAGCGTGGACATAAGCGATGATCATGCCCCATACGCGCCACTCGGGTAAGACGTTGAGATGCTTTCCCACACGCCTCGCAGGGCTCTGGTTCTTTGAAATAGGGAGCGCAGGCGATACAGACAGGGCCGTAGGGAGTGACCTTGCCGATGTTGTAGTCTGAACGGGCTTTTCCACATCGTGCACACGGTTTGTCGACGTTGCACTGACGACAGACGGCGTCTGGGTCATTCTTAGGCAGACGGGCTAACTCACCACATCGTGGGCACATTCGCCGCTTAAACACACGAGCATAGCAAGTTGAACAGTAACCATGCCCTTTATGGCGTCGCCACAATTTGGAGACTTCTCGACCACACTCATCGCAGTCGACCGTTTTGTGTTGCTTCAAGAGGTTGGCTCCGCTTTCATTCTCCGTTTTAAGCGCGCCCATGAGGCTCTCACTGCGCGTTCCGACATGGGGCGATGAGCCGGTAGAGCACGGCGATGCGGCCCATGGGGGTGATGAGATAACCGCGATAACAACGGCAACAACATAACGGGGGGTGACTTTCGGGGATCATGAAGCGCGCTCGTTTTGACATTACAAGCGACCAGAGCGCTAAACGTTTCTTCAAGGCCAATACTGAGCAAGCGTTCCAACGCTACCAATAAGGCACTACGCTCGCTGACAGCCAGCAGCTCAAACGCCAGGCCAGACACAGGCATTCGGCAATCCGTAACCGAAATGCCCAATGAAAGAAGCGCATCGGCCAGGGGTGACACAGGCCGCCGACTTGCACGCCGTATAACGCCAATAAAAAAGGCCACCATAGAAAACCAATCGGCGGGTGCGATAGAGGCCTGCCTAAACGTCACCTTATCCTGTTCTAACACACGATCAGCCATCACTTGAACACTGAACGCTTCAGGTAAAGGCGACGTGCATACCGCCTTTCTAAAATCGTTATGACACCGGCTGCACTGAGCTAAATGTTGACCTTCCGCTGACAAGCGATGGGGCTCTATAGGGGCCTTGCATACCGGGCACTCGTCTACCAACTGCACCCCATGAGAGCGACACCCAGTGTGCCAAGCGAATCGCCAGTGTCGGCGTAAGTACGGGGTCGAGTCCTCTCCCAAGCACAACGTACATACCTGTTGTCCTCCATGGCGATTTCGATTTCGGCTGCCGAGTGCCAACAACCAGGGCCAAGTACGCGTTTCGGGTAATGAGTAACCGGCCACTTTCTCACAATCGTCCCGCATCCCAGCTTTCTGAAACTCAGCGGAAGATATCCCCGATGCATTGGCTAATGGGCGCATTCTGACGAGGGGAATTTCCCTGTCAATATCTCTCGTCCATATACGCCATGTTGGCCAGATAGCCCCAGTGAGCGACAAGGGATCACACCCCTGTCTCAACGCCGCCCGTACCAGCCATGAAGAAAGCGACTCTTCAGGCAACAGAGGCACACTCAGCGCCCAGGGCATTACAGCATCACTTCCCTAATGCCACGGGTAGGTCGCACCCATGATTTACTCTGAATAATTTTCTCATCGATGCGCTCAGCCCCGGACAAAATAGCGGCATTGGCACACTCAATCAGCAGCCGGTGCAGGTCGCCAAAATTGCCGCCAGAGATCGCGTGGAGCTGGGTCGCCAATTGGGGCTCATGCAGTTGGGAAGGATGTTTGAGAGGTAATATCTTCTCAAAGCCAGCGAGCAGCTTCTGAAACTCCTGATTGAGCTCCCACTTTGGTAACGCGACCACATCAAAGCGACTCGCATGCTGTGGGTCTGAATGCAGCACACGCACAGCGTCTTGCGTCCCCACACCAACGATGGGAATCATTAGCTCATTGCATAAAAGCTTAATGGCATTCATCGTTTCGCGCTGCTTAACAGCACCACCGGTTAACAGAGAGTGAAACTCATCGATGATCAGTAAGCGCGTATGGCAAGCACGCAGTTGATGAATCACCTGGTAGCGCAGCTTGGGAACAGGATCTGTAGGCCGGTAGGGAGCCCAGAAACTCTCTAGCACTGCGATATACAGACTTTTCTCATCGGCACTCGGGGGAGCCTGAGTGACAACAACAGGCTTCACGGGCTCTACGTCTTCATTCACGTAGCCTTCACCGTACTGCTTACGAAACCGTTGAACGATGGTTGTCTTTCCGTTGTTGGAGTCACCCACGAGCAAGAGGTTAGGCATACGAGGACGACTGGGCTTCTCCATCAACCCACGCATGACCTCAATGACACGATTGGCCAATGGATAGCCCAACCAGCGCGGTTGATCCATAAACTCCATTCGCTCTTTAGCGGACAGCCCCAAGACGTGACGAAGATCAGGATGAAGGTGTGTGCTCATGCTATGTCCCAGTTCACATCGATATCACCCGTTAAAAGACCGTCCCCTTGAGCGGGTGTCTCTTTAGGGGCCGCAGTTGAGGGCGCATGTAAAAGGGGATCTGCAGGCGTCACCTTCTTCTCATGCTCTTTACGTCGTTGTGCCTGACGGCGACTTCGCTTAGTACGTGCTTGCGACTCCTCCACATGGGTTCGCAGCTCACTAATAGCGCGTAGAATTTCAGTCTCATTGACCGAGTTTCTTCCTTCCTGCCGAAGGCGCGCTTTAGCTTGGGCATACTCCCAAACACTCATCGAGGGGAGGGCAAGATTGGCAAAGGGCACGCGAAAATAGTGCCCGAGCTCCGGGTCTTTGAACCAAATGACACTAATGTCGCGAGGGTCGCGCCGGAAAACAAAGGTGCGTTTCTTGTCTGGCATGTCTGGATCTTTGGCATTGATCCAAGGTCTTAGCGCTTCATCGTAATAGTTTATGCCATCGATGGTCACACCAAAGGTCTGGATCGTACGCTGAAAGCTGGGCAAAAAATCGAGCAATACAGAGAGCCTGTCAGCAGGCCTCGGCGCTAATCCCACTCCCTGCACATCCGCATTGCCAAACACACCAATTTCCCACTTCTTCATCGGCGACATACCAATCCCAGAATGAAGGCGCTGGTGGTAAACCTTGCAGATCAACGTCACCAGCCACTCTTCAAACTCGCTTTTCGTCATGGCCGCGTGTTTCTCTGGATCGTACCCCTCTTTCTCTTTAATGGAGGAGAAAGTCGTCCCAGGCAGGTTATGAATTTCTTTGAGAAGAGACCCCAGCACCCGCTCAATGTGGCCACCGTAACGAGGCTGCTTAACAGGCCGAAACTCAAGGTTGATCCCATAGGCTAGGCATGAGCGCCTAAACGTCTCAGAGCGAAAATCTGGGCCGTTATCGACATGAATCGTGGCGGGTGTGCCCCATACCGGCCACTCAGCCTCCACATTATGCAGTAGCAACCACTCATCTTTAGGAAGCATGGAGTGCGCCACACACATGCCGACAGATGTTTCAGAGGGCGGGTCAAACGATAAGTAATACCCCGTGACCATGCGAGTACACACGTCCATGGCCAGCGTAATCCATGGACGGCCAATCGGTTTGCGATATACGTCATCGACCAAAATAATATCGGCAGGCGTGTGGTCAATCTGCATGACGGCTAACGGATAGTCCGCATTGGGAAATTTTCCGGCCGCCGGCTGAAACTTATTAATCGCTTTTTCTCTAAAGCCATGCCCACGCAATCGGTCGCGCTCTGGGATGTCGCGCAGACGAGAACGAACGGTACCAGGGCTCGGCGGGTCGATGCGCCGCTCATGGCAGCGCCGCATGACTTCCTGTACCGCTTTTTGTGCGGACGGACGCTGCAGCGTCAAATACACCTCTTTGATGACTTCCTGAATCACCGCCTCGGCATGCGCGGGGATACGCGACTTTCCTTTCTTCCACCCTGGCTTTTGAGGAATTAATGCAAGCACCGAGCCCGTCGCTTTATACCGCTTCAACCAACGGTAGATCGTAGCCGTATCAACCCCCGTTTGTTTAGCACGCTCCTCCGCTGCATCCCGCCCCACCGTATGGCGATCCACCAAGGGCTTAATGATGGAAAAGCGATGCTCGGCCTCCCGCCAATCGGCATCCCCAATCTCGGACATATCCTGCTCAGGGGATACGGACCCGCTATTGAGAGGCGCTAGTTCTTTGATGCGAAGCGGGCAACTACGCCCGGACTCAACGGCAATGCCAATGACCGTCTCAAAATCGAGCACCTGGGAAATTCGGTAAACGGTGCCATCTTTCTGAACCTGCTCACCCACCATAATCTGCAAGTGTTGGCGTGTTTGGGCGACGCCGTTATTGGGTTCAGTTGCGCTGCCACGATGATTATTCATGATCGGGTACCCATACCTCCGATAGAGGACTGAAGGATTGGGCCATATCGCAATCTAACTGCCGAGTCGCCAGTAGATGCCATAAATGCGCAATCCCCTCTGCCCGGTAAATATCGCCCATAAAGTGCCGAGAAAGCAGGTAATCCAAGGTCGCCACCCCCATTTCCCTCACCGTGTTGAGGACTGCCTGGCTTTCGACAGAGGGAAACACCATCCGCTTGTAGCGCGCTAGGAAGGTAATGTTGTCCAAGGTCTTATCACGAATGCGGCTTTCATCATGAATGCGAAACGCCCAGCCCTCATTGTTGGCATGCCGTATCGCCGCCTTCCATTTAGGCGACCATTCACGCCAATGTGCTTGCCACTTTTCCCGTGGTTTGACCTCCACCAGGAGAGGTTTTGGGTAATCCCTGTAATGACGGTTACCGAGACGGTAATAAACCAAATAGTCAGGTGTGTAGGTGTAGCGCCTACCGGTCACGGGATGATGAAACGGGATCTCGCACGGCTGGGAAATCACACCAAGGACGCTCACATCAAAGTCAGCCTTGATGAGGAAATCACGTTCGAGCGTCGACTCGAACGCAATAGACTCCTCCCCGCGAAAGGCATAGTAGCCAGACACACTTCGTCGGGTAGGGCCGATTTTACGAACGGATGTAGGCAGTGGCATGGGTAGTCGCACCAAATGTTGAATAAAACAAGGCCTGTCGCATCAATTGCTATTAATTCTGTCGCACTCAATCCTGTACAGACTACCATAATAGCCCGATATTACGCCCTGAGGGTCGCATCAATTGCTGAAAATGACACCAAGATCCAGAAACGATCTTTATCATCCTGGCAGACCTACTGTTCCATCCGTTGATTACCGGCTTCCTCTATGCGGCGTTGCTTGCAGCGGTTATGAGCACCGTTTCAAGCCAGCTTCTGGTGGCCTCTTCGTCACTAACCGAAGACTTCTATCGCCTGTTCCTGCACAAGAACGCAACGGAAGCGCAGTGTGTCGCCGTAGGCCGTGTCTGTGTAGTACTTGTGGGCATTGTGGCAGCGGTTATTGCCTCTGACGAAAACTCCCAGGTTCTGGGGCTGGTCAGTAACGCTTGGGCAGGCTTCGGCGCCGCGTTTGGCCCGTTGATTATCTTGTCGTTGATGTGGTCACGCACCAATGGCAATGGCGCCATCGCAGGCATGGTCGTGGGTGCTCTCACCGTTATGATCTGGATCTCACTGGGCTGGAACGGTGAATTCCTGGGTGGTCCTGGCGTGTACGAGATTATTCCTGGCTTCATCGCGTCCTTCATCGCCATCATCGTAGTCAGCAATGCGACTGACGATGCCGGTGAATATCAGCATATCGAACGCAAGTAAGCGCTCAGCCACATTGAGCGTATCAAGAGGGCTCCCGCGGGAGCCCTCTTTAGGTTAGTTATTTTGTGTTGACTGCAAAAAGTATGACTACACCCTAACCGACGCAGCAACGCCTTAGTGTCGGCTAGCAAGGAGAGACCCTGTATGAACGACCATCTGCATAGCGACGTGAGTGATCTACGCTCACGCATTCGCACCAACTACGACGCCAACGAGGCAGATGTGCTGCACGGGCTGGTCGAGCGTATCAAGCTGTCGGAGGATGACCGCAAGAAGGTCGCCGCCGTTGGCGCCAACTACGTGGAGCGTGGCGCAAGGAAAGGTCGCCCTCGATGATGGAGGCGTTCCTTGCCGAGTACGGGCTCTCGACCACTGAGGGCGTTGGCCTGATGTGTCTGGCAGAAGCGCTACTGCGCGTGCCCGATGCAGAAACCATCGACGACCTGATCCACGACAAGATCGAGCCCTCCGACTGGGGCGCCCACCTGGGTAAGTCCTCGTCATCAATGGTCAATGCCTCTACCTGGGCACTGCTGCTGACCGGTAAGGTGTTGGAAGAAGACCCCAAGGGCCCGACCCGAGCGCTGCGCGGCCTGGTGCGCCGGATGGGCGAGCCGGTGGTACGCAAGGCGGTTGGCCAGTCGATGAAGATTCTCGGCCGCCAGTTCGTGCTTGGCCAGACCATCGAAGAAGGCATGAAGAATGCCGCGAACTGGAGAAACAGGGCTATACCTACTCCTACGATATGCTGGGTGAAGCGGCACGCACCGACGAAGATGCCGTCCGCTATCACCAAGCTTATTCAGAGGCGATCACCGCGATTGCCGAGCAGGCCAAGGGCGACGTGCGCGGAAGCCCCGGCATCTCAGTAAAGCTCTCGGCGCTGCACCCGCGCTATGAATACACCCACCGCGACACGGTGATGGCAGAAACTGGTACCGCGCGCCAAGGAACTAGTGCAGCAGGCAGCCAAGGCCAATATCGGTTTCAATATCGATGCCGAAGAACAGGATCGGTTGGATCTCTCCCTCGACGTGATTGAGGCTCTAATGGCCGACCCCAGTCTTGATGGATGGGACGGCTTCGGGGTGGTCGTGCAAGCCTACGGGCGCCGCGCCGCGCCGATGATAGAGACACTCTACGAGCTGGCCGAGCGGTTTAACCGCAAGATTATGGTGCGGCTGGTTAAGGGCGCCTACTGGGATACCGAGATCAAGCTCTCCCAGGAGATGGGGGTCAAGACCTTCCCGGTCTTCACCCGCAAGGTCAACACCGATGTCAGCTACATGGCCTGCGCGCAAATGCTTCTCGACCGACGCGACCGCATCTACCCGCAGTTCGCGACCCACAACGCCCACACCTGCGCCGCCGTTGTAGAAATGGCGGGCGACGATAAGGACAGCTACGAGTTCCAGCGCCTGCATGGCATGGGCGAATCGCTGCACCACATCGTTAAAGAGTCAGAGGGCACGCACTGTCGCATCTACGCCCCGGTCGGCGCGCACCGCGACCTGCTGGCCTATCTAGTACGCCGCCTGCTGGAGAACGGCGCAAACTCCTCGTTCGTCAACCAGGTGGTGGATAGCTCGATTCCGCCCAGCGAGGTCTCAAAAGATCCCATTGAAGGGTTTAAGCAACTCGGCAACGACGTTTCAAGCCCGTTGATCCGCCAGCCCAGCGAGCTGTTTGAGCCCGACCGCAAGAATTCCAAGGGCTACCGCATCAACGAACCCGCTTCGATTTTGCCGCTGCTCAATGCCCGCGAAGCATTTGCCGACGCCATCTGGACCGCAGGCCCCATGCTGGTGGGCAGCCCCGCTCCCCAGGGCCCGGCGCGCGATGCCGTCTCCCCGCCGACGGCTCTCGGGTGATCGGCAAGGTGCATGAAACTACCCCGGAAGAGGTCGCCACTGCCCTCGACGCCGCCGAGCAAGGCTTCAAAGAGTGGTCGGCGCGCCCGGCCGCCGAACGCGCCGCGGTACTCCGACGCACCGCCGACCTCTACGAGGAACACATTGCCGAGCTGACCGTGATCGCCACCCGCGAAGCGGGCAAGATGATGTTCGATGGTATTGCCGAAGTGCGCGAAGCGGTGGATTTCCTGCGTTATTACGCCAACGAGGGCGAGCGGCTGGAAGCGGAAGAGCCCGGCAGCGCCCGCGGCATCTTCGTCTGCATCAGCCCGTGGAACTTTCCCCTGGCCATCACCACCGGCCAGATCGCTGCCGCCTTGGTTGCTGGCAACGCGGTGCTCGCCAAGCCCGCCGAGCAGACGCCCCTGATCGCCGCCCGCGCCGTCGAGCTGATGCGTGAGGCTGGCCTACCGGAAGCGGCACTACAGTTGCTTCCTGGCGACGGCCCAACGGTGGGCGGCCCGCTAACCAGCGATCCACGTATCGCTGGCGTCTGCTTCACCGGCTCGACCCGGTGGCACAGATCATCCACAAGGCTCTGGCGGACAACGCAGGCCCCGACGCCGTACTGATCGCCGAGACCGGTGGTCTGAACTCCATGATCGTGGACTCCACGGCGCTGACCGAGCAAGCGGTGCGCGATATCCTGATCTCCTCCTTCCAGTCGGCTGGCCAGCGCTGTTCGGCACTGCGCATGCTGTATGTCCAGGAAGAGGCCCGCGACCGGTTGCTCAACATGCTCTATGGCGCCATGGACGCGCTCACCATTGGCGACCCCTGGAACACCGATACCGACGTCTCGCCAGTGATCGACGCCGATGCCCAACAGGAAATCAGCGACTACGTGGCGTCGAATGAGAAAGCTGGCAAAGTACTGAAGAAGCTGTCTGCGCCGTACACCGGTACCTTTGTGACCCCGGCGGTGATCGAGGTTGGAGGCATTGAAGATCTCGAACGTGAAATCTTCGGCCCGGTGCTGCACGTGGCCACCTTCAAGGCGCGGGATATCGACAAGGTCGTCGACGACATCAATGGCAAGGGCTACGGGCTGACCTTCGGCCTGCATACCCGCATCGACGACCGCGTGCAGCAGATCGTCGAGCGCATCCATGTCGGCAACATCTACGTCAACCGTAACCAGATCGGCGCTATCGTTGGCTCTCAGCCGTTCGGCGGCGAGGGCCTCTCAGGTACCGGGCCCAAGGCTGGCGGCCCGCTCTACGTCAATCGCTTCCGCCGCACCGCTGACGCCGAGCGCCACGAGACGCCGGAGGGAAAAACCGTATCACTCGGCGATCTCCAATCGGCCATCGACGGGCTGGATGCGCGTAACTGGGCGGTACGACCCAATCGCATCGAGGTACTGCGCAAGGCACTCTCCGGCAAAGGCGGCGTGATCCGCAAGGCACTTGCCGAAACAGCAGCGTTGGACATGACGCCACAGACACTGCCGGGACCGACAGGTGAAAGCAACCGCCTGGCCATGTATCCGAAGGGAGTGGTTCTGTGCCTAGGGCCGACGCTGGATATCGCCATTGCTCAAGCAGCACAGGCCCTAGGCGCGGGCTGTGCCGCTGTCGTAGTCGCATCAGGTGCCGAGCAAGCCGTGAAGCCACTGACCGATGCCGGCGCACCGGTGGCTGGGCTTGATGGAAGCGTTTTCAGCCGAGACACTGAGCGAAGTCAAAGGCATTGCAGCGGTCGCCGCCGCTGGCGCCAGCGACTGGACTCGTGAACTGCGGATGGCGCTGGCCAAGCGCGACGGTGCCATCGTATCGCTTGAGACCCAGACCATCTCGCCGGATCGCTACGTGGTGGAACGTCATCTGTGCATAGACACAACCGCAGCGGGTGGTAACGCCAGCCTGCTGGCAACGGCTGAATAGGTCGGCGCTAAATGGTAGGTGCTTAGGGATCGGTGCTTAGGAGGCGAGCGACTCATTGAGCTCGCTCGCCCTCCTCCCAGACTGTCCCAGGAATCAATAGTTAGCCACTACTTGTTAGTGGCTTTTTTTATCTAACGAACGGTTTTTTTGGCAATAGCGGCTGGTGATGCATTATTCGTAGTGGCTCCAGAGCCGAAGAACTTTTATCACTCGCTCGTCCTCAAGCACTTGGTAGACTAGGCGATGCTGGATATTGATCCGGCGTGAGTAGGCGCCAGCAAGATCACCAATGAGCTTCTCAAACGGAGGCGGCTTACGGTAGGGGTCTTCTGCAATCAGTACCAGTAAATCCTGGGCTTTTGGCTTGAGGCCGCTGGAGGCCAGTTTCTTCGCATCTTTTTGGGCTTGTTTGGTGTAAACCAACTTCCATGTCACCAGTCCAGCTCCTCATCGCATTCATCTAGGGGGGTATTCATCCCCTCACGAATAGACTCCCGCATACCTGGCACGGAGAGCAGGTAAAGTGTTTCCTGAATCGCCGACCAGTCTTCCTCGGATACCAAGACAGCTTTGTTCCGCTTGCCCATGATGACGATGGGCTGGTGAGACTCGGCAGTTTCGTCGATCAACCGATAAAGATTGCTGCGCGCCTCAGTTGCTGTGATTCCGGTCATGACGCCCTCTTACTCATTCAATTTTCTAACAATGTACGCCTTTGGGTACGTACGTCAAGACGAACGTTGTGCATAACATCGTCAGAATACGTCTTTCGCGTGTATGGCCCTGATACTCATTGAGCCTTTTCTCCCGGTTTCGTGGTAGCGGCCTTGTAACATGTTGCCCCAAATAAGGCCTCATAGACCTCATCGATAGAACTGAAATTTTTAAACCAACCTTTTGGCAAAACCCTTATATTAGGGCGTTCGGCTTTAAATCCGCCCTGGTCGCCCTTGGTATGTTTTGCAACCATAAGCCCGTCAAGGCTAGGTAATTTCTCGCCTGGAAGAGAGCCAAAGAAGAGGAATGGCCCCAGCTCCAAGGTATCTTCGTTGAAATAAATCCAAATAACACACCGAAGGCTTTTCAGAAAGCCTCGTATGAACTTTCTGGCTGGCTGTTTTGCCGCCAACGTATGAAGCTTTAAGCTGTATATGCCTCACGACCCCATTATCTTCCGCTATTAGATCATAGCCAGCGTTATCAACTTCTGGACTCGCCACCTCTAGCGTGCAGCCAAATTCCTTCCAGGAAAGCTTTAGCAGTTCGCCAATGAAAAGATGCTCAACGAGCTTTTCTCTAAAAGAAGAGTGTTCGCTATGGTTCAACGCCTTCTCTCCACGTAACGCCGTACCCAAGCTTGTTGCGTACATTGCTTAGCCTCTTGCTTCTGACAAGTAGCCTTTTGCAAGCTCGCCTACGAAACGACGCCCAGGATTAGAGCCGTTTATCCAATCATCAGGCGCAAATAGTTCAAACAGTCCTACCTTGATCAGTGTCGGCACCGCCAGCTCAAGCTCTTTCTCTACTTGCCCGCGCTCGCCTGAATTGTATAGATTAATGTTGTGGAGCATGGTTGCGACAGTGCCCGTCTGTACCTTGCTACCATCTTTAAGTCGAACAGAAGGAAGAACCTGACCTTCTGAAACAATTTTTTGGTTGGCCTCAGCCAACTGGTCTGAGTTTTCAATACTGTTGCTCATTGCAATTATTCCTCTTTAAAGCAGCTCAAGACAGTCATCAGCGTGGGCAAACGCAGCGAAGGGGTTGGCATCTGGTGCACGGCCTAAATGGGCTGTTTCAGGCGGCAACAAGCTTCTTAGCGTTTGCGCTAGAGTCCATCAGTTCAAAATGAACGAGCAACTGACTCTGCTCGGCTACAGTTTTGATGATGGTGCTCTTGTCCTTGAACTGATGGTCTTGGGCTCACACGAAAATTTCTACCACGATCTCAAACGGTAGCAATGACGTTATAACTCCCGGTACAACCTGCGCTTTGGATCAGCGGAAAAGCGCTCACCGTGATGCCGCTTGTTATGGTTTCTGCTCACTAAGCTCAACCTTTCTGCCATCAGGATCTTGGACGACATAAACATGCTTTCCGCCAAACTTATACTGGTCCACTAATTCTAAGTCAGGATGATATTGCCCAGACCTTCCACTGAAAATCCTAGTCGCGTGTTGTCTACTGATTCGCTGCTAACCAATGGATACAACTCGAATACAAACCCCGCATTTTCTGACGAGTAATGCACTGGCCCACAGCCATGCTGCTCTTCCACGAAGCTGAAACCGAGCTGCTCATAGAACTGCTTGCTGGCCCGCAAATCGCTGCACCGTAGTACGAACAAATCAAGTTTATAATTCACCAAAATGACATAACGCTGCAACGTGCGCGGCTTTGTAATAAAGGCGCAGCCGCAACGTACAAGCAGTCGCTGTACCTGCGGCTATTATCCATTTGCCGAAATTACAGTTATGTTAACCCTTCATCAGGTGTGGGCGCAACAAAGTACTTTGTAACCTGCTCAAACATCTCTTTCAGTATCCGTTGTCGCTCTCTGCGGTTGTTCTGCACGCCTTTTGGCTATCTGCTCTAAGCAGGTATCATTTGGCTGGTCAATGTAAATTAGCTCATGGGAGCCTGAATCTCTGAAAAGACACTTCTAAGCCATTTTCGTTGCGGAATCGTATTTGCAGGAAAGTCCATTACCACATTAGTGCCTGACGCCAAGATCGACTGAGCCAGCTTCTTCATTTGAGGCTTGAGCCGTCCAGCATATTTTACGTAATCTTCCAGTGTCTTAATGCTATCGGGATAAACCGACGCAAGCCACTCGTCTTCTGAAAGCAGTACGGCGTTTCGTTCTTGGGAAACTTCAAGAACTTTGTAGTTTTCCCTGCCCCCATTTTCCCGCAGAAAAATGTCAACATTCCTTTCTTCATTTCTTCATTTCTTGCCTCGTATTGCATAGCAGTTTATTTCTGCGCATACGTATTTTCCTAGAAAGCGTAACACCATAAAAAAACTCCAATGTGTTAATAGTAATGGGCAAATTACCAACTCCCATTCAAATGCTCGCTAGAAAAATGCGCATGCTCATTCCTGACCATCTTTTCGCATTGCCTATAAACACGAGCAGATGTTTTACAACCTGCTGTTTTAATTTATTTTTATAAACAATATTCTGGCAATATTTGATCATACCTCTTGCTGAGCGTATCAGAAAAACACGCATTACAGACTAAAAATACTTCATATCACTGCGCATGCATCCATACAAATGGGCAAGCCAAATGGTTAGCAGCCCGCTTCTGAATTAGGTCTCTCCAGCCTCCCCTCCCCCTAACCCCCCATGTCTAATAACTCTTGCCCTGGATCAATAATCCACTCCCTGGGTCTCGTTACACTGGTTTCATCGTTAAGCGGCTATCGAAAAGCCGTCTAATCTTACTATCTGCGTTAACACCTGGAGTGATCCCATGCGTAAAGCCACCCTGCCTACATTATTCGTCACCACTGTTGCCGCTGCGGCAATGATGACCAGCAGCCAGGCATTCGCCTACGGCGCTGGCGATTTCTTCACCCGCGTGGGTGTGGCCAAAGTCGCCCCCACCAGCGACAACGGCTCACTGGCCAACGGTGCGCTATCAGTGGATGTACAGGATAAAACCGATTTCGCGTTCACCTTGGGCTATCGCTTCCACGATAAAGTCGGCGTGGAACTACTGGCGGCGCTGCCGTTTGAACACGACATCCATTTAAACGGCGATAACATTGCCTCAACCAAGCACCTGCCGCCGACCCTAACACTGCAGTACTACCCGCTGGGCGGCACTCAGTCACGCGTACAGCCCTATGTCGGCGCCGGTATTAACTACACCTTTTTTCCGATGAGGAGCTGACGATTGGTGATTTAGACCTGGATGACTCCTGGGGCGGCAGGCCAGGTAGGTGTTGATCTATTAATTGATGACCATTGGGCGCTGAACGCCGCTGCTTGGTACATCGATATCGATACCGATGCGAGCGTTAACGGTGCGGCGGCAGTACCGTTGAGATCGATCCTCTCGTGGTCATGGCAGGCCTCAGTTACCGCTTCTAAGCCACTTGCAAAACCGCTAGCGGATGTTATCCACAAAGCCTGCCTCACGGTGGGCTTTGTGCGTTTAGTAGCATGCCGCTTTAAGCGCTTTCAGTGACGATCTGGTCGACCTTCTCTACCGCCCGCACGATGAGCAGCTGGTGGTGGGCGGGTGTTTTCTCCTGCTGTAAATAGGCCGCCACGGCGGGAGCCACCTCGCACTTTGCGGGCATGGCTGCACGGGCATCCATCAAAGCGTTCAAGCGGGCAATAAACACAAAGCGTACCCATTGAGGCAGCGACATCGTGTCGATGCAAAATGGCTGCTGGCTGGCAAACGCCTCTGCATCGGGTGTTGGCATGCGCCATAGATCGGCGGCTTTCATCGACGCCTCAAGCTCTAGAAGTGCTGTCTGCAGCGGTTGATAAGTACTCATAAAGACGTGTGTCACTACCTCGGAAAATGAAAAGTGTGTCGTCTGCCCATTATCCCCACTCAGCGAGTGCCTTGCCACCTATCAACGCTTGCGGGAAGTTATCCATAGACTCACAGAAAACCTGCACGAGCCTGTGGATAAACTATGGAAAGGTGTCGCAACGCTTGCTCTCATGGGGCTTTCGCACAGTTGATTAATTTTTAACCGCATTGTCATTAATGCTAATGCCTTAAGGCACTGTCATTAACACCATGTTTTATCAGTCTCTGCGGCTGACAGTGTCACATCAGCAAGGTAGAGTGCAGGCTTGCAACGCGGAAGGATGTCATGCAACCAATTCAAACCCTTGATGAGTTTTTTACCCGCAGCGGTGGCGAGGTTTCCCTTTACCATATGGGGCGCCATGTCGTCTCCTGCCCGCGGGAGTCACTTGCCGCCTTTGAAGGTGGCGAAATGGCCTGGCCAGAACCCTGGCAAGGCCAAGCGCGCTTAGCCATTGTGTTTCGCCTTGGCGATATGCCCGAACCGGCTATTTGGTTCTTAGCCTTGCCACTGGACGAGCAGGGAATGATTGCCCCCGCCCAGCGCGATGCGTTTTTAAACCGGCTGCTGGAAACACTGGGGCGCGCGGTTTCTAACGTGGGTCGTGAAGAAACAGCGGACGTGGATCACTTAATGAAGGATAATCCCCTCGCCTTCACGCCTAACGTCACCTTCCAAGCCATGCTCAATGCACGCGCCACCCATGCGCGTGGGCTACCCGCCAGCCAGCATTTTGAGCCGGTTGATGCCTACTTGAGCGGCCAGCAAGCGATCGATTGGCAGGCATTGGGGTTACAAGGGATTGCCGATTACGTCGTGAGAATGGAAACACTTGACGCTGAATCGCTCGCGCAGCGGTTGCCTGAACTGCCTACCGCCGTTATCCACTCCTTGTGCTACTGTTTAGAGCACCAGCCATTGCCACAGGCGTTAGTCGCGGCACTGCAGCGTCGTGGCGAAGCCGCTGCACAAGCGGGCGACATCGAAACGCTGTGTGCCTGTCTGCGCGCAGTGGGCAATACGGATGCATCAGAGGTGGGTAATTGGTACACGGCCTTACTTAACAACTCAGCGGCCTGTGGGCCGGATGTGCTCGCGGCAATAGCCGGGCGCGGCTGGGGCTATCTTGAAGACGCGCAGCGCCTGCCACTTTTTCTGCAACGCTTAGCAGAAGATGAGCGTAGCGATTTTGCCGCCGTAGTGCGTGATATTGCGTTAATACCACGACTACGCTTACCGGTCATGATGGCACTGCGGGATGCGCCTGCTGGCTCCGCAACCCAACGCCGTTTGACACTGATGATGTCACAGAGGAACGCTTGATCCGATGTCACTTTTAATTGCAAGGAGTGAGCCGTGAAGGAATTACCCTATCAGGCCAAAGCGGTCATTGGCCGCCGCGAGATGGTGACGCTACCTGAACTAGGGCTTCACCTATGCTGTAAAGCTGACACTGGCGCGCGAACATCTGCACTGCATGCAGAAGAGATAGAGACCGATGAAGATGACCATGGTCAACTGTGGGTTAGCTTTATCACCCATAGCGGAGGGCCAGACACGCCAGCGCATCGCTTCCGTTTGCACCTGCATGATCGACGCCGGGTCACCAGTTCCAACGGTCATAGCGAGTGGCGCTATGTTATACGTACCCCGATGCAGATGGGCGATTTGAATTTCCCCATTGAACTGACCCTTACTGACCGCAGCAATATGCGCCACCCGATGCTACTAGGCCGTAGTGCCATGCGCCGCCTCCTGGTGGCCCCCGGTGCCGCATTCTTGCACGGTGAGCCTTAACCCCTTATTAGTCGCTTCAATCTCAGCTCGGAGTCTCCTACATGCATATCGCTCTGCTGTCACGCAATCGCAATTTGTACTCTACCCGCCGCCTGGTTGAAGCCGCAGAGCAGCGTGGGCATACCGCCCGCGTGGTGGACACGCTGCGTTGCTATATGAGCATTACCTCGCACCACCCTTCGATCACTATAAAGGCCAAGAGATTGAGCCTTTCGATGCGGTGATCCCGCGCATTGGTTCATCGGTCACCTTTTACGGCTGTGCGGTGCTGCGCCAGTTTGAAATGATGGGCACCTACGTTATCAACGATAACGTCTCGATTACCCGTTCGCGGGATAAATTACGCTCACTGCAACTGCTGTCGCGTAAGGGGTTGGGGCTGCCAATTACCGGCTTTGCCCACTCCCCCGATGACATTCCCGACCTGATCACCATGGTCAAAGGTGCGCCGCTGGTCATTAAGCTGCTCGAAGGCACCCAGGGGATTGGTGTGGTATTGGCGGAAACCAACCAGGCCGCTGAATCCGTCATTCAAGCGTTCATGGCATGAAAGCCAATATCATGGTGCAGGAGTACATCAAAGAGGCGCGTGGCGCCGATATTCGCTGCTTCGTGATTGGCGATAAAGTGGTCGCTTCAATGAAGCGCCAGGCGGCGGACGGTGAGTTTCGCTCGAATCTACACCGCGGCGGCACCGCCACCGTGATCCGCATCACCCCTGAAGAACGTTCAACGGCGATCCGTGCAGCCAAAGCCATGGGCCTGCGCGTTGCCGGTGTCGATTTGCTACGCTCCAATCACGGCCCGGTGATTATGGAGGTTAACTCTTCGCCTGGTTTGCAGGGCATTGAGAACGCCACCGGCAAAGATATTGCGGGAATGATCATTGAGCACATTGAAAGAAACGCTTCACCAGCCCGTAAAGCACCGCCCAAGCCTAAAGGCTAAGGCAAAATATTAAAATAATCCGTTTCGGGGGTGGCAAATAGTCGCTGTCACCCCCACAATCTGCGTCACCGAAGGAGGTAGACGCTCATGTTTCTCGATAATCGCCAAGTGGCGATGGACAGCGTATTGGAAGCGCTGGCCGATAGCATTGATTATTTCCAAGACAATATTGAACGCCTGCGCCCGTCGCTGCGTGACGCTTTAAAGCCGCATTATGCTGCGCGGCTCAAGCAGATGCGCCAGCTGCAGGATCTGGCCCGTGCGCATTTAAAAATGCTGCCCCGGGATGCAGACGTTGAGCGCGATGATTTTTTATGGCTGTGGAGCCGTCTAAAAAGCTTTGTCGGCAACGATAGCCAAGTACTCATCAATGAGCTATTGGAGCAAGAGCGTGTATTAATGCAGGCGCTCTCCTCTCTGTATACCCACCCGTTACCCGATCCGATTGAACCGGTGGTAGAAGAGTGCATGCAGGGGTGCCGTAAGCTTATCCGCGAGCTGTATGCGCTGCAAAAGCGCAAACCCACCGCTAACGCCCTATAGACACGCTGCTAGGGGCTTGAAACTATCTATGGCAAGGGCTAATAAAAGAGCTATGGAGGGCTAAAGCGCTCGTTTAGTGATGGCAGAATAAGGTCTATGGGCGTCCGCCTGGGTAATTCGATGGGCTCAGGCGTACCGAGAAAATAGGGCTCCCTCCCCCATACATAGAGATCACCCAGGGTGGCTACGCGTGCTGCCCACTCGCGCAGCTTTAAACGCCACCCCACTGCTACGGTAGGATCATCCGCCACACAGCCAGTGACATCGATACCTAGCGCACGACCAATAAATACCGCGCGGGGAAGATGCCAGCTCTGGGTGATCAGCAGGGCTTTATCCAGCTGAAAAACGTCTCGGGCACGCGCTAGCGTGTCGTAGGTGCTAAAACCAGCAAAATCCATGGTCAGCTGTTCAGACGCGACACCGCGTCGATACAGCTCGCGCCACATTGCGCGCGGCTCGTTATACGCCTGGGTACGATTATCCCCAGAGAGCAAAAGATGCTCGACCTGAGCTTGCTCAATTAAAGTAGCAGCGGTTCGCATGCGCGCATGGAAGTGCGGGTTTCTCACCCCACTACGCGTCCAGTGAGACGTACCGAAGACAATCCCCACCTCTGCTGGACGACACTGCTGCGGCTGACGCTCAATGTAAGCGGCGGTCGTCGCGAGCACCCAAAAATTGCCGCCTATAAACAGCAATGTCGCCAGCAGCGACAGTGCTCCTAGCGACATTAATAAACGCTTTAGCCATTTCAACAAAAGGTTATGCATCCAGCTCCCCAGCCGGGGTTAGAACATGCCGAGTTCAAGCTTGGCCTCGTCACTCATCATGTCACGGCTCCAGGGCGGGCTGAAGACTATTTCGGTGTGAACCTTGCTGATCTGCGGCGCACCGAGGATCTTATTGCGCGCATCCGCCGCGATTACATCGCCCATCCCACACCCAGGGGCGGTCAGCGTCATGCGGATAGTTACCATACGCTCACCACTGATAAGGCGCTCGATACGGCAGCCGTAGACAAGCCCTAAGTCAACGATATTGACCGGTATCTCCGGGTCAAAGCAGGTGCGCAGTTGATCCCACACGAACTGCTCAATCTCTTCCTCGGTAGCCGTTTCGGGCAGCGTAGGACGCGGGAGCGACTCAAGCCCCAGGGCATCCAGGTTTTGCCCCTCAATCAAATAGAGGCGCCCCTCAAAACCGACGCTTACCGTACTGCCTTTCGCCTGCATAACGCTAACAACGCTATCTTCAGCCAGTGTTTCCGTACTGCCAAACGGAATGGCAATGGCTTCCACATCGCGCTGGAGCGGTAACTGTTGACCACGTTCGAGGCTGGCAACTTGCTCAAGATCCATAACTGTCCTTAAATGACGATTCCTAAAGAATCGACCTTAACGCACCATACCAATGACACGTTGGAGTGCTTCTACAAAGCGATCCACTTCATCGAGGGTATTATACGCCGCAAATGAAGCACGGCACGTCGCGTCGACCCCAAAATGATGCAACAAGGGCTGTGCGCAATGGTGGCCGGTACGAATAGCGACGCCGAGCTGATCGATCAGCAGGCCGATATCTTGCGAATGCGCCCCTTCCACAATAAAGGAAAGAACGGCCGCTTTATCCGGCGCAGTGCCTAAAATACGTAGACCATCGATTTGACCGACCGCCTGGGTAGCGTGATCGAGCAGTTGGCCTTCCCAGGCGCCGATGGCATCTATGCCAATGCTCTCCATCCACTCAAGCGCTCGACCCAGGGCAATGACCTCCGCAACAGCGGGCGTGCCCGCTTCAAACTTATGCGGAATAGCGGCAAAAGTGGTACCCGCATCAAAGGAGACCGTGCTGATCATCTCCCCGCCCCCTGCCAGGGCGGCATCGCTTCAAGCAGCGCCTGCTTGCCGTAGAGCACGCCAACGCCTGTCGGCCCATACACTTTGTGGCCAGAGAAGGCATAGATAGAAGTCAGCATCGATTGCCTGCACATCGACCACTTGGTGAGGTGCTGCCTGAGCACCATCAATCAGAATCAGCGCACCCTGCTGATGGGCAAGGGTTGCCATCTCTTGCACCGGGTTAATAGTTCCCAGGGCATTAGAGACATGGTTCACCGCCACCAGCTTAGTGCGCTCACTCAGCAGCGAGCGATAGGCAGCCATATCCAGCGCGCCGTTGGCCTCAACGGAATCACCTTAATGGTAAAACCAATCTCGGCGGCCAACAGCTGTGCCAGGGAACAATATTGGAGTGATGCTCCAACATCGAAATCAACACCTCTCGCCAGGTGCAAGATTTGCACGCCCCCAGCTATGCACGACCAGATTAATCGCTTCCGTGGTGCCGCGGGTAAAGATGATCTGACGCGCATCTTCCGCATTAAGGAACGCCTTAACCCGGTGGCGCGTGCCTTCAAACGCCGCCGTCGCCTCATCGGCGAGAGTATGCAGCCCGCGGTGAATATTGGCGTTATAGCGCGAGTAGTAATCGCTAAACACGTCAATCACCTGCTGAGGCGTTTGGCTAGTGGCCGCATTATCTAAATAGATCAGCGGCTTGCCGTGCACCTCACGGGCCAGCACCGGAAAGTCCTGGCGCAGGCGCATAACATCAAAGGTCGCTTGCGCAGGGCTTGTTTGCACAGTGCCTGTTTGAGAAGGGCTAGACGTTGGCTCAATAACGGAATGTGGCATCAGACGCTCCTGATTGGGTAGTGGCGCTAGTCGTTAAGTGAAACCGCCGCTTCGACAAGCCCGGCAAGGTTGAAGCGCTCTGGCAGCTTACCGGCGACCGCTAACTCAACGCGCTCGGCAATCGCATCCAGGGTGACTTTGTCCAACACCTCGCCAGCGAAAGCGAGCGTTAGCAGACCGCGAGCGGTGGCTTCATCGATACCGCGGGTACGCAGCGCATAAATCGCCTCTTCGTCTAGCTGGCCTGTAGTCGTGCCGTGTGAGCACTTAACGTCATCGGCGTAGATTTCAAGCTCAGGCTTGGCATCAATGTGGGCACGATCCGATAGCAGTAGGTTTTGGTTACTCTGAAAACCTTCGATCTTCTGGCTATCGCGCTTGACATAGACCTTGCCGTTAAACACCCCGTGGGCGCGATCATCCAGAATGCCCTTGTAGTTCTCATTGGAGAACGTCAGCGGCGCATTGTGGTTGACCTTGGTATGGTTGTCGACGTGTTGGCGACCCTGACCAAAGAACAGACCCAGGAAGTTGGTTTCAGCGCCCTGGCCGTTCAAGTCACTGATCAGGTCATTGCGCACCAGCGCACCGCCCAGGCTCAGGTTATAGGAGGTATAGCGCGTATCGCGTCCCTGCTCTACGTGAATGCTCGCCACGTGCAAATCACCCAACGGCGCTTCTTGCAGCTTGTAGTGGGCCAGTATCGCGCCCCGGTCTAGCATCAGCTCGCCAACCACGTTGGTGAAGTTCGTCGCTTCGCTTTCGCCTGTGTAGTGCTCGATCAGCGTCGCCTCGCTGCGGCCTCCTGCCTCCACCAGCACCCGCGGGTGACACATCACCGGCTGGCCTGCGCGGGACAGAAACTGCAGCAGAATGGGCTTCTCAACCACTGTTCCCGGTGCAATGCGAACCACTGCCCCTCTTCCATAAACGCCGTGTTTAGCGCGGCGAAGGGCGAAAAATCGACCCCGGTTAAGCGCCCAAGCGGGCCACCCACGGCTTCGTGGTTCTCTGCGAGCGCCTTGGAAAGCGGTAACACCTGAACGCTTGACGGCAGTGAATCCAAATCAGAGAGCGCCGATGAGAAAACACCATCCACGAAGGTCAGCCGGTAGGCATCAATCGGCAGCGTTAGCGCCGCAGCGGTGGCCGGAGAGAACTCAGCGTTGTCGGCTATTGCAAAGTTGCCCTGGGCAATCGAACGTACGTCGGTGTACTTCCACTCTTCATCGCGACGCGTAGGAAAACCCAGCGCCTCAAAACGTGCAGCACCCGCCTGGCGACGAGCAGCAATCCAGGTCGGTTCCGCTGTGTAGTTCGAGCTGCGCGCCTTCAGCGTGTCTAAAAAGGTTTGCGTATCGCTCATGCCACAGACTCCTCGATACCTTCGTACCCATTGGCTTCCAGCTGTTTGGCCAGCTCGGCATCACCGGTTTTGACAATACGGCCATCGACCAAGACGTGAACCTGGTCTGGCACGATGTAATCCAGCAGACGCTGGTAGTGGGTGACCAGTAGAATGGCGCGGTCTTCAGCGCGCAGGCTGTTGACACCATCGGCGACCACTTTCATGGCGTCGATATCCAGGCCGGAATCGATCTCATCGAGCATCGCGAGCTTCGGCTGAAGCACCAGCATCTGCAGGATCTCGTTACGTTTTTTCTCACCGCCAGAGAAGCCTTCGTTAACGGCGCGCTGTAGGAAGCTAGCGTCCATTTTCATGTAACCAAGCTTCTCTTTCACCAGCTTCATAAACTCTGGCGCTGGCATTTCGCCTTCGCCGCGGGCTACGCGCTGGGCATTAAGCGCAGACTTCAGCAGGTAAATGTTTTTAACCCCTGGAATCTCGACCGGGTACTGGAAACCCAACAGCAGGCCGGCCTGGGCGCGCTCTTCAATTTCCATTTCGAGCACATCCTTGCCATCGAAGGTAACCGTGCCCTGGGTGACTTCATAGCCATCTTTACCGGCAATCACCGCGGATAGCGTCGATTTACCCGCGCCGTTCGGCCCCATGATGGCGTGCACTTCACCCGCATTGATGGTCAGGGTGAGGCCTTTGAGGATTTCATTGCCTTCGACGGTGACGTGTAAATCTTTCACTTGCAACATATTGAATACCTTCTGATTCTGGCGAGTCGCCACGGCGACACTGATAAAATTGGGTGAACTGGACAACCAGCGATTAACCTACCGCGCCTTCCAGGGTGACGTTGAGCAGTGCTTCGGCTTCAACGGCAAACTCCATCGGCAGTTCCTGAAAGACATCCTTGCAGAAACCGTTAACGATCATGCTGACCGCGTCTTCTTCAGAGATACCGCGGCTCTGGCAGTAGAACAGCTGGTCTTCACCGATTTTCGAGGTCGTCGCTTCGTGCTCAATGGTCGCGGTGCTATTGCCAATTTCCTGATAAGGGAAAGTATGCGCACCGCACTTATCACCTATCAACAGCGAGTCACACTGGTGAAGTTACGCGCCCCTTTGGCCCGCGGGCCAATTTTCACCAGGCCGCGATAGGATTGGTCACTCCTGCCCGCTGAGATACCTTTAGCGACGATATACGAACGCGTGCCTTCGCCAATATGAATCATCTTGGTGCCGGTATCGGCCTGCTGGCGACCATTGGTAACGGCGACGGAGTAGAACTCGCCGATACTGTCTTTGCCGCGCAGTACGCAGGAGGGGTACTTCCAGGTAATCGCCGAGCCGGTTTCTACCTGCGTCCAGCTAATCCGTGAACGGTCACCACGGCAGTCACCGCGCTTGGTGACGAAGTTATAGATACCGCCTACGCCATTTTCATCACCGGGTACCAGTTCTGCACGGTGGAGTATTTGATATAGGCGTCGTCCAGAGCGACAAGCTCGACCACCGCGGCGTGAAGCTGGTTCTCATCGCGCATTGGAGCCGTACAGCCTTCCAGGTAAGAGACCTGGGCACGGCTTTCGCAAATAATCAGCGTGCGCTCAAACTGGCCAGTGTTGGCCGCGTTAATGCGGAAGTACGTAGACAGCTCCATCGGGCAAGTCACGCCTTCTGGTACAAACACAAAGGAGCCATCGGTAAACACCGCTGAGTTCAGCGCCGCAAAGTAGTTGTCCGCCACGGGAACCACGGTGCCCAAATACTGCTTGATCAGCTCTGGGTAGTCACGGATAGCTTCAGAGATAGAGCAGAAAATAACCCCTGCTTCGCCAAGCTGCTTTTTGAAGGTGGTGGCGACCGAAACGGAGTCAAACACCGCATCGACGGCAACACCTGCCAGCGCGGCGCGTTCGTGCAACGGAATACCCAGTTTCTCATAGGTTTCCAGCAGTTTGGGATCCACTTCATCCAGGCTTTGCGGGCGGTCTTCCGGGCGTTTCGGCGCACTGAAATAGGAGATCGATTGGTAATCGATCGGCGGATAGTCGAGATGCGCCCAGGAAGGGGCTTCCATCTTCAGCCACTGGCGGTAGGCATCCAGACGCCACTCCAGCATCCACTCCGGCTCGCCCTTCTTTTTGGAGATAAAGGCGATGGTGTTTTCATCCAGGCCAGGTGGCAGGGTGTCGCTCTCAATATCGGTTACAAAGCCATCTTTGTATTCGCGACGAACCAACTGTTCCATTTCTTCGCTTGCCATGGTGATACCCTCCGGCAGTTGGGTGGCGAGGTCATCGCCTTTAATAATAAATTAGGCCTGCTGTACTCGCGCCGCCGTTAGGCCGACGCCGCCGACAGGCTGATCGTTTGAATAGGCAGTTGTACTGGCAGCTTAATCGGCGCTGTATCAGCCAGATGCGCCAGGGTCACGCTCTCTAGCAGAGTACGCATTGCCAAGGAGACCCGCTGCCAGTTGTCTGCCACACCGCAGGTAGCCACAAGCTCACAATCGCCTTCTGCTTGGCTGCACTCGGTCATGGCGACGGGGCCTTCAATCGCCGCAATAATATCGGCGGCAGTAATCTGCGATGCGGGCCGGGCCAGGCGGTAACCGCCTTGGGCGCCACGCTGAGAAACCAGCAGCCCTGCCCGCACTAGCATTTTGAGCGTTTTACTCACCGTCGGATGGGGCAACTGCACGGCCTCTGCTAACTCTGCCGCTGCATGCGACGCCTGGGAATGGCGGGCAATTTGCGCCATGACCACCGCGGCATAGTCTGTCAGCCGAGAAAGCTTAAGCATGTCGACTCCCTTTATGTCATCAGTACGCAGCAAATCAAATGGTCGCCACGTCAATTGAGTACCATTTTAGTCCTGTATAAATTTGATGTGAAGCCCCTGAGCAAAATGGATAGCAATTTACGCAAAATATCGGCACGTTCGGCGCTGATAGCATCAAAAACAACAATCATTATCATTTAGGAAAGCTATCATCAGTCATTCTTTGCTTTATGGCTTTACACTTAATGATGGCGTCTGGTAATTTCGGCTAGGTATCAGATGCCATCATTGTGGATGGCAAATGCTATTCGAGGTGACGACATGGATTCAGCAGTAAATAACATGGTAAGTGCATCAATGGCGCTTCAGCAGGTGCAGATAAGCCAACAGGCCCAGCTTAGCGTTTTTAAACAAGCGTTAGATGGCAGTGCATCACAGATTGCCGCGCTGATGGAGAGTGTTTCGATGGATCCGCAACTGGCCACCAGTGGCAGCGTAGGTACGCAGATTAATACGACTGCGTAATAAACGTTAGGCTAGATAAATCAATAGCCCCCCTGGTCAATGCCAGGGGGCTATTTTTTTAACGATCTGCTTTAGCGCTAGGCTTTCTTAACAAATTCGGATTTAAGCTTCATCGGGCCGATACCGTCAATTTTACAGTCGATATCGTGGTCGCCTTCAACTAAGCGAATGCTTTTCACTTTGGTACCCACTTTAACCACCAGTGAACTGCCCTTAACCTTCAAGTCCTTGATCACCGTTACGCTATCACCGTCGGCGAGCATATTGCCGTTGGCATCGCGCACGCCTGAAGCGTCATCAGCGCCCTCTTCTTCTGCCACTTTTGACCACTCATGGCCGCACTCTGGGCAGACATATTGCAGACCATCATCGTAGCTAAACTCAGAGGCACAGGCAGGACAGTTAGGCAAATCACTCATCAGTCGGCTCCATCACCACAGTTAGAAAGCGATGGAGCCTACACGGTTACGCAAAATGTCCAGCCAGAGGCTAGATCAATCGCGCTGGTAAGTACCCACCAAACGGTTCATTCCCAGCAGGTGAGGCTCTACTTCTTTGAGCAGTTCAGCCAGCGTGAGCCCTTCAGGGAGCGAGGTTTGATGATCCAGCGCCAGCACCCAGAAATAATAAAGATGCTTGCCGTGCCCTTCTGGCGGCATCGGGCCACAATAGCCAGTACCACCTTTATCATTTGCACCGACGGTGCCCGCCGCCGTCTTTTCAGTTAATTCCTGAATATCGCCGGGTAGGTTATAGAGCACCCAGTGGACAAAGCCATAGCTACCGTCTTTGACCAACGGCGCGTCCGGGTCGTGACAGATCACCGCAAACCCTTGGGTTCCCTCGGGAGCGTATTGCCAAGCAAGTGCTGGCGAAACATCCTCACCTTCCCCGGTGTGCTTGGCAGGGATCGCCTGATGGTCAGCAAACGCCAAGCTGGTAACCTGCATTGATGAAAGTGCAAATGTCATGTTTTATCTCCTTGGTTTTATCTAATATGCCTTTCGCTCCTAGTCTCACAACTCCACCGGCCTTGTTTCTTCAGGCGGCGCTTAACCCAGGCATCATAAAGCGCCCGCAAGCCCGATTTAATGCCCGGTAGACCAATGATCCAGGCAGCCGGCGCCAACAGGGGAATACGCTTCATTAATAAACGGTAAGCATCGATCCCCTCCACCAATTGCCCAGATGCTGTTTCGATATGCAGAGAACGCAGCGCCATGTCGGGATCGACGCCCTTTTGCTGTAGCGCCTGGTGATGTTCACTCACATCAAGCCAAGCGATATCAGCGGCATGCCGCCCCGACCAGCGCTCATAGCGGCGGCGCTCTTTACGACACAGCGGGCACTTCGCATCGTAAAAGACATTGATAGAAGTCTTGTTGGGCATATAGGCTCTCTACTTAAAGTCACTGAAGCAGTGTGGCATTTCCAGCACTGGTCGCAAACTTTTAGATATTTACTGCTTACTTAGGCTACGGCTATGACATCTGAGTTCAAAAAACAGCTATTAATTGTTGCCCATGCCCCTTCGACAATATACGCGCCTACTGCGCGATGCGGCCTTCCAGGGTGCTAGCCATTCCGACCTTGAACAGATGCACTGCGTGGTAAAAGCGCCCTGGAAGCCGGCCCAGACGACGTGCTGGCCTGCGACGCGATTCTGCTCGGCACCACGGAAAACCTGGGGTATATGAGCGGCGCCCTCAAGGATTTTTTGATCGGAGCTACTATTCTGTCATTGAAAAGAAACAGGGATTACCCTGCGCGCTCTATATTCGCGCAGGGCACGATGGCACGGGCACCCAACGCGCAGTAGAAAGCATCGTCACTGGCTTACGCTGGCGATGGGTACAGCCACCGCTCATTTTGCGCGGCGAGTGGCAGCCCTCATTTGTAGATCAGGTAGAAGAACTCAGCATGACCCTAGCGTTTAGTGTTGAGAGTGGCATTGTTTGAAAGTGACATGGTTTGAGAGTGATATTGTATAACCTCGCCCAGCCTGCCTTACTGTAGATAAGCATTTCGTGCCCATTGTGCGATTAAAGGGCGGCAGTACTTGCTTGAATTTACTGCTGTGACTTAGCGCACGTACATTAGGTAGCCATTATGCATAAAGTCATTGCTTTCTATGATGATCGGGTGCTCGCTCACGAGCCCAATATTGACGCCGACTTTCTACCTCAACGGATCGATAAGCGCATTCGACATCTACTTGCAGGGCTCCCTGTGCCGTGGAAATACCCCGAGCACCCCGGCCGCTTGAAAGCCATTCAGCACCTGCTTGAGAAAGCGCCCATTGCGGGCCTGCACATTGAAGGTGGCAAAGCAGCCACCCATGAACAACTCGCTAGGGTGCATACCACTTCCTATCTAAGCGATATTTTTAGCCTGCGCGGGAAAAATGCCTGGTTGGATGTGGATACCACAGCGGTCTCACCGGGTAGCGTCGATGCCGCCGAAGTCGCCGCGGGAACGGCCATTGCCGCAGTAGAAGCGGTCATGGAGAAGCGCGCTAAAAGTGCCTTTGCACTTGTGCGCCCGCCAGGGCACCACGCAGAGCCCGTTCGCGCCCGTGGCTTTTGTTTATTCAACAATGTAGCGGTCGCCGCAGCCCATGCGCGCAGTGCGCTGGGTTGTGAGAGAGTGCTGATTGTTGATTGGGACGCCCATCACGGCAACGGCACCCAGGATATTTTTTGGGCAGAGCCGGACGTGATGTTTTTCGATATTCACCGCGCGGCGCCCTTCTATCCCGGCTCAGGTCACCTGGAAGAGGTGGGAGCCGGTTTAGCTGAAGGCACCACGATTAATGTTCCGTTACCGGCTGGCGCTGGCGACGAAGCGTATCTCAAGGCATTTCGTGACATTCTTGCTCCGGCCGCAGCGTGGTTTAAGCCCGACATTATTTTAGTCTCGGCAGGATTTGACCCCCCTGGCACGATTTAGCCTTAAACGTTTCCTATGAGGGTTTTGGCGCACTGACCGGTTTCTTGCAGCAACTGGCCGAACAACACTGCGATGACCGTTTGGTGTTCGTATTAGAGGGCGGCTACAACCTGGAGTCACTGTCCAACGGCACTAGAGCCGTACTTGCAGTATTAGCGGGCAACACCGTGCCTGTGCCCGATAACTGCGGTATTGCGGAAGTCCAAGCCGCGGCGGATTTCCACCGCACGGCTTTTCAAGCCGAATAGCATTTTCTGAATAGGAGCTTTGCAAATAAAAACGGCACCTCGCTGAAACTGCACCCCAAAAGTTGGACGCTCATCCAACGATTGGGGTGTTTTTCATGACGAAACATAATGAAGCGTTCAAGTTACTAGTAGTGCAACGCTACGCAGAAGGACAGCAGGGTTACAAGAGTCTGGCCAGACAGTACGGTCTTGGCCCTACAACCGTCAGGCGTTGGGTTAAACACTTTGAACAGCATGGTCTAAGTGGCTTGCAGAAAAAGTTCACCCACTACAGCGCTGAGTTCAAATTAGCGGTGTTGCAACAGATGAGGCAAGAGGAGCTATCAGCCTTACAAGCGACGACTCTGTTCGATATTCGAGGTGGTACGAGCGTCGTACGGCAGTGGGAAAGCCAGTATCATGAAGGAGGCTTCCAAGCGTTGGAGCCTAAAGCCCGAGGACGTCCGACGAAGATGCCTACAACAGAGCCCCCAAAGCCCCCACTTCCACTGACGGATAAGAGCTCGCTGGAGCAGCTGCTCCAAGAGAATGAGTACTTGCGTGCTGAGGTGGCCTACCTAAAAAAGTTGAGGGCCTTGCGTCAGGCAAAAGAACAAGCCGCGCAGAAAAAGCGCAGATAGTCCTTGAGCTGAAGCAAGGCCACCCTTTGGCGGTGCTGCTAAAAGTAGCAGAATTGTCGCGTAGTACGTTCTATTATCAGGCAAGGGCTCAGCAGTTGGAAGATCGGCATGCTGGTCTGAAGCGACGCATTCACGTCCTCTACGAGCATCACAAAGGCCGCTACGGTTATCGCCGAATCACAGCAGCGTTGCGTCAGTCGGGCGAGCAGGTCAACCATAAGACAGTCCAGCGCCTAATGCAGCATCTAGGCTTGAAGTCGCTGGTACGCCCGAAGAAATACCGCTCCTATCGTGGACAACAGGCCAGTGTTCCCAATCTTCTTGCCCGCCAGTTTCATGCTGAACGACCCAACCAAAAGTGGGTAACCGACGTCACGGAGTTTAATATCCGAGGCGAAAAGCTGTACTTGTCGCCTGTGATGGATCTCTACAACGGGGAAATCGTGTCCTACTCAATGCAGAAACAGCCGCAGTACTCGCTGGTAGGGGGATGCTCAAGAAAGCCTTGGCTAAGTTGGCCGACCAAGACGCGCCTTTACTGCATTCTGATCAAGGCTGGCAATATCAGATGTCAGCTTACCGGCGTAAGCTCAGCGAGCATGGCGTGATTCAGAGCATGTCACGTAAAGGCAATTGCCTGGATAATGCCGCAATGGAGAGCTTCTTTGGTACGCTGAAGTCAGAATATTTTTACCTGAACCGCTTTGACACCATTGAGCAATTACAGGCGGGCATTCGGCACTATATCCATTACTACAATCACGAGCGGATTAAGACCAAATTAAAAGGCCTGAGTCCGGTGCAGTACCGAAATCAGGCCTTGGCTGCTTAGTTTTTCACTGTCCAAGTTTATGGGGTCAGTTCACGCAGATGCCGTTTTGTGGTGCTGATTGATAGCAATAGCGCGAGGTGGTTATTTCAAGCGCTCAAACACTGTCGCAACGCCCTGCCCCATGCCAATACACATGGTGGCTAAACCCAGGGTGGTATCGCGCTGCTGCATAACGTTCAACAGCGTTGTGCAGATACGTGACCCCGAGCAGCCCAGCGGATGCCCCAGAGCGATTGCACCGCCATTGAGGTTAACCTTGTCGTCCATCGCATCCAGGAAGCCGAGATCTTTCAGCACCGGAATACCCTGCGCCGCGAAGGCTTCGTTGAGTTCAACGGTTTGGATATCCGCCGCGGAAAGACCGGCGATTTTCAGCGCTTTCTTAGACGCGGGTACCGGGCCGTAGCCCATGATCGACGCATCACAACCCGCGACGCCTGTAGAGAGCACCTTCGCAATAGGCTCTAAGCCCAGCGCTTGAGCGCGCTCGTAGCTCATCACTGCCATTGCCGAGGCACCCACGGAGAGCGCCGAGGAGGTACCCGCCGTGACCGTACCGTTGCGCGGGTCAAACACCGGCTTCAGATTCGCCATAGACTCCAGGCTAGCGTCACCGCGAATCACTTCGTCACGCTGAACCATGACTCTAAAGCCGCGTTGATCGTGGCCTTCGACGCCGATAATTTCGTTATCGAAGTAGCCCTTCTCCATGGCCGCCTGGGCGCGCTGGTGAGAGCGTACGCCGAATTTATCCTGCTCTTCCCGGGAAACGCCGTGCATTTTACCCAGCAGTTCAGCGGTTAGGCCCATCATCATTGCTGCTTTAGCAGCGTATTTGCTGGCCGCCGGGTTAACGTCAACGCCGTGAGCCATGGGTACGTGCTCCATGTGCTCAACGCCGCCGATGATAAAGAAGTCGCCCATACCCGCTTTGATATTGGCGGCGGCGATATGCAGCGCCGTCATTGAAGAGCCACACAGACGGTTAACGGTTTGCGCGGGCACCGAGCGTGGAATACCGGTCATAATCGCCGCATTACGAGCAATGTTCATCGACTGCTCGAGCGTTTGGTTCACACAGCCCCAGATCACATCATCCACTTCAGAAGGATCTAGATTAGGATTGCGAGTAAACAGCGCCTGCATAGCCGCAGCAGACAGATTTTCTGCACGAACGTTACGAAAAGCACCATTTTTGGCTTTCGCCATGGCGGTACGAACACCGTCTACCACCACAATGTCTCTCGGATTCAAACTCATCTTATATCTCCTTGTGCGTGGTGGTTAGGCCTGGGTGGCAGAGTTGTCACTGGAATAGAATTGCTCGTTGTTCTGAGCCATCTGACGCAGCTTGTCGGTGGGCGCGTATAGCGGGCCCAACTCCTCGGCTAGCCCTTCCGCCAGCTTGACGAACTCTGCAACGCCCATGGCGTCGATGTAGCGCAGCGCACCACCCCGGAACGGCGGGAAACCAATACCATAGATCAACGCCATATCGGCTTCGGCTGGCGTGGCCACAATGCCATCTTCCAGGCAGCGCACGGTTTCCAAGCAGAGTGGTACCATCATGCGAGCGATAATATCCTCGTCGGAAAACTCTTTATGCTCTTTCACCACCTCTTTAACTAAAGCGTAAGCCGCTTCGTCGGTGACTTTCTTCGGCTTACCCTTCTTGTCCTCTTCGTAGGCGTAAAAGCCCTTGTCGTTCTTCTGGCCTAAACGGTCGTTGTCATACATGACTTGAATGGCGGTTTTACCGTCGCGAGCCATACGATCAGGGAAGCCTTCCGCCATTACTTCATTGGCGTGAACGGCGGTATCCAGGCCGACCACGTCCAGCAGGTAAGCCGGGCCCATGGGCCAGCCAAACTTCTCCATCACTTTATCAACGTGCTGGAAGTCAGCACCCTGCTCAACCAAGAAGCTAAAGCCGCCAAAGTAGGGGAAAAGTACCCGGTTGACCAAGAAGCCTGGGCAGTCGTTAACCACAATCGGCGTTTTGCCCATTGCTCTGGCGTAGGCCACGGTGGCGGCAACGGCGGCATCAGAGGTCTTCTCACCACGGATGACTTCTACCAGCGGCATGCGGTGCACGGGGTTGAAGAAGTGCATGCCGCAGAAGTTTTCAGGCCGCTTTAGGTTTTGCGCCAAGCGGTTGATGGAAATCGTCGATGTGTTCGAGGTGAGAATGGTATTTTCGCTCACCATACCTTCCACTTCGGTAAGCACGGCGTCTTTGACTTTGGGGTTTTCAACCACCGCTTCGACGACGAGATCGACGTTGCCAAAATCTCCGTAGGAGAGCGTCGGACGAATATTAGTCAGCTTCTCCGCCATCTGCTCGGTGGTCAGCTTTTTGCGCTCCACCTGTTTGGCAAATAGCTTACGGGCTTCTTTCAGGCCCAGTTCAATGGCGTCATCCTTGATATCTTTCATCAGAATCGGCGTGCCTTTAGAGGCACTCTGATAAGCGATACCACCACCCATGATACCCGCACCCAGCACGGCCGTTTGCTTCACCGGCTGCGCCTGCTTCTCATACTTGCTGGCTTTTTTCTTGACCACTTGGTCGTTCAAGAACAGACCCACCAAGTTGAACGCCACGCTGCTGAGTGCCAGCTTGGCGAAGGCTTTGGCTTCAATCGCCTGGGCACGGCCACGTTCTTCGCCAGCGCCTTTCTGAATCACTTTGATCGCTTCTACCGGCGCCGGATAATGAGGCCCCGCTTTACCGGCGACATAGCCTTTCGCCGTTTCAAACGCCATCATCTGCTCAATCGGGTTGAGCTTCAGCGGGCTGGTCTTTTCAGCACGACGGGCCTGGTAATCCAGCTCACCGGCATTGGCACGGTCAAGAATATCCAGCGCGGCCTCTTCCAGCTGTTCGTCCGTCACCACCGCGTCGACGGCGCCCACTTTTAGCGCGGCATCGGCACGGTTTTCGGTACCACCGGCAATCCACTCGATGGCATTATCGGCGCCAATAATGCGCGGCAGGCGTACACAACCGCCCCACCCGGGCAGAATGCCGAGCTTGGTTTCTGGCAGTCCGATCTTGGCTTTCTCGCCCATCACGCGAAAATCAGTGGTCAGCAATACTTCGCAGCCGCCACCCAGTGCCAGACCATTGATCGCCGTTACGGTAGGGAACGGCAGATCTTCAATAGCGTTAAAAATATCGTGAACCTTGAGATTCATCTCCTCAAGGTAGGCTTCGCCTTTATCAAATAGACTGTGAAACTCGGTGATATCGGCGCCCACGATAAACACATCTTTCCCGCTCGCAATAAGTAAACCTTTTAAGCTATTTTCAGCTTGAATGGCTTTTACTGCTTCGCTCAGCTCTGCGACCACCGCGCTGGAAAGCTTGTTGACGGACTCATCTTTCAGATCGAAAGTGAGCATTGCGATATCATTGCCACTCGGGGTGTCACGACGTGTCACCGTGATGGCGTTGCCTTGATAGATCATCCGCGCTCTCTCCACATTTTCGGGCTGGCTCTGAAAAGAGAACCCGCCACATTTCTCATACGGCTTCCACACGACTTTCATACGGTCGTTTGATTGCCTTAGCTTGGTTGAGTTGCCTGATAACGTCAAGCCCAGACTTTTGGCTAATTTACTCATTTAGTGAGACCAGCGCTCTCCGGCATCCGTTCATAGAGCGCCGTCTGAGTGAATGTAACCGATCCCGCCAGAAGCATGGATTTGCAGTAGATCAGCGTTAAGCCTGACAGCCTGTTAGAATCGCGCTTCCTTTTACTTTGCAGGTTATCTTGTTATGAGCGCACTGCTCACGCCTTCACGTATTGAAGCCATTCAGCAGCGAATTGAACGCATTGTCGAACGCCTCAAGCCCTGGAGCTGGCTTTGGCCACCAATGGCCTTTGCTGCCGGGCTAAGCAGCTTCTTTTTAGTTGATCGCCAGCAGTGGTTAGGCGCAGCGCTGGCGCTGGGATTACTGTTTGCCTGGACGCTACTGCTTTCGGAAGGCTTGATCAGCCGCTGGTTGTCGCGCCGGGGTCACCCCACGCCACCCCGGGGCGTAACCACTTTTATTGCCCAGATGATTCACCAGGAGACACTTTTCTTCACCCTGCCGTTTATCTTAGTCACCACGGTGTGGAATAGCGGGCAAACGCTGTTTGCGCTGCTGGTGGGCGGCATGGCAATACTGTCGATTATCGATCCGCTCTACTTCAAAGTCGCGGAGCGCTGGCGCAGTCTCTATTTCGTCTTTCATGCCCAGTGTGTCTTCCTGGTACTACTGGTCACACTCCCCATCATGGTGCACCTTACCACCGGCCAGAGCCTGCTACTGGCCCTGGGGATCACCATTTTGGTGGCCTTGCCAAGTTTTTGGCACTTGCTTAAGCAGCGCTCGCTCAAACGCTGGTGCGCTTTTTTTGTGTTGACGCTGCTACTCGCCTATGGAGCTTGGCTGGACGTATATGGGTACCGCCTGCCAGTCTCTGGATGACCAGTAGCGCGCTCTCTCCTGGTTTTAATGTTGAGCAGCGCCTGCCTCAAGGCTCGATGGCGTTAACGCCACAAGCCATCAGCGAAAATGGCCTTTATGTTTACACGCTATTCGGGCACCGCGGGGATTAAGTGAAACTATTACCCATGCCTGGCATCACAATGGTGTGCCAATGGATGTTGTGGAGCTTAATATCGACGGTGGACGCGAGCAGGGTTACCGCGCATGGAGCCACAAGCAAAACTTTCCCGAAGACCCTACTGGCGATTGGCGCATGATATCATGACAGGTACGGGCCAGCGCTTGGGATTATACGTTTTGAGGTCTCAGACGATGCTCAGCAAGCCACGCTGGCAGATGGAGAGATACGCGCCAGTGGTCTAAGTGGATTAAACTTACGGCGGTTTGTGCGGGTAGCCCTAACGATGAAGAGGCGCGACCGAAGATTGAAGGGTTAAGCGCCTTGCATTCAGCGGCGTAGCTTATGACAATTCGACTACTCACATTTATTGGCAGCTAGTTACCTATGGCTTCAACGATTGGATTTCGCATCGCACGCTTGCCCCACTTATGGCGCTCCATCTTGGATCGCCGCTTGGCGCCGCTGGGATTAACCCAAACACGCTGGGTGACGCTATATCACCTGGCGTCTTGGCGAAGGCCATCCGCAGTGCGATCTCGCCGTGTGATTGGTGTTGAGGCGCCCTCTCTTGTGCGCACCCTGGGCCAGCTCGAAGAACAAGGCCTAGTTGAACGCCGAGCCTGCGACAACGACCGTCGCAGCAAGCGGATTTATCTTACCCCTGCCGCTATGCCGCTGCTGGAACAGATCGACAGCGTTGCGCAACAAGCGCGCAAAGAGATGTTCGCTGGCTTAAGCGAGGAGAACCTCGAACAACTCAACGAATGGTTGGCAGTGATCGAGGCAAACGGCTTGGCGATACAAGCACGGGATCAGGATAATCCGGCATCTTGATCGCTGACTGTGGATGACGCCTGCTCAGTGCCCTTTAACGGCTGGCTGAAAGGCTGGTCGGCACGGCCACGCAGCGCCTCCCGCAGTTGCTGAAATTCGGGTAGATAGGTCGCGAATCGCTCCGCGGTTTGCGACTCCCACCACCAAAGCGTCAATGCATAGGGCGTTGACTGCACCACCAAGGCATCTTGCGGCAAGCGTTCAAGTAGTGTTTTTAACGCTGCGGTGGCGGCATCAGGTAAAGGCCGCAAGGGGGCAATCCGCCAACGCCAGCCAGCATGAAATGGCGTTAAGGCTTCACTGGCATTGCTGTCTCTTACCAATAGAAAATCAGGGCCCGGCTCTTCCTGGGGATAGTGCCAGCGATAAGCTGGCATGGTGCCTCTAAAATGGTGTAGTGGCGGCTTTTCCAGCTTGATACTGACGCCCTGTTTGGCGATTTGAGTACGCAGCGCCTGCTGGCGTTTTTGACGCGGGCTAGGCTTTAGCCACATCACCGGCGCAATTACAAACAGCATAATAAACACGATAATCAACCATTCCATCTCTACATTTCCTCCCACATAAGCCACACTGTATAAACTAATCTAAAAACCATGACTCAGGTCGCTGTTTTTGACCCAAGTCATTGTTAAAACGCTTGCTATTGTTAAAACAGGACACGCCATCTAAAGTAACGGTTATTGAACAAAGAGCCTCTTTGTTACCTACTGCCAAGGAGATACGCCATGAGCTATCACCACATTTTAGTTGCCGTTGACTTAACCAAAGACTCCCACAAGATTCTGGAACGTGCCGTTGCGATCGCTGAGCGCAACGACCAAGCCAAAATTTCCATTATGCATACCCTGGAACCGCTTGGGTTTGCCTACGGTGGCGATATCCCCATGGACTTGACCAGCATCCAGGATCAATTGGATGAACACGCCAAAAAAACGCTTAGCCGAAATCGCCGCCCCGCATATTGCCGAGGCTGACCAACACGTTGTGGTGGGTATGCCCGACACCGAAATTCACCGTTTTGCTGAAGAGCACGATGTAGATCTAATCGTAGTGGGCTCCCATGGCCGCACGGTTTTGCTCTACTGCTCGCTCAACCTCTACCGGCGTATTGCACGGTGCCCAATGCGATGTGCTAGCCGTTCGCGTCGGTAAAAAAGGCGAAGAAAGCGACGAGTAACCTAAGGCCCGATAACGTTTATAAAAAAGGCGCCCATACGGCGCCTTTTAACGTTTTCAAGCTACTCACCGGCAGCCATCGCTTCCAGTTCCATCCAGCGCTCCATGGCAACTTCTAACGCTTTCTGCACTTTTTCAAGCGTTTGCAGCTTAGCCGTAACGGCGTCGGCATCCTGCTGATAAAACGCTGGGTCACCGATTTCACTCTCCAGCGTCTCTACTTGCCCCTCAAGACGTTCGATTTCGGCGGGCAGTGCATCTAACTCGCGTTGCAAATTATACGAGAGTTTGACGCTTTTCTTGACCGTTGCGGCAGGTGCTTCAGCCACTTTCTTGGGCGCTTCTGAGGTGGGTTCGGTACGCTGACGCGCCGCCCCTTCCCAGGTGCTGGCGGCAGCTTGCCCCCCTGGCGAATCCAGTCGGTATAGCCCCCCACGTATTCACGTACAACGCCATCGCCCTCAAAGGCGAGCATGCTGGTCACCACGTTGTCCATAAAGGTTCGGTCGTGGGAGACCAGTAGCAGCGTGCCATCGAAATCGAGCAGCAGCTCTTCGAGCAGCTCCAGGGTTTCCATGTCGAGGTCGTTGGTCGGCTCATCGAGCACTAACACGTTAGCTGGCTGAGTGAACAACTTGGCCAGCAGCAGGCGGTTGGACTCGCCACCGGAGAGCGCTTTCACCGGCTGGCGCACCCGCTCGGGGGTGAAAAGAAAGTCCTGTAGATAGCTCATCACATGGCGATCTTTACCGCCCACACTGACACGATCACTGCCTTGGGCAACGTTGTCGTAAACGGTTTTTTCCAGTTCAAGCCCAGCGCGCAGTTGGTCGAAATAAGCCACTTTCAGATTGGTGCCCATCTGCACCTTGCCTTCAGTGGGTTCCAACTCGCCCAGCAGGATTTTCAGCAGGGTTGTCTTGCCCGCACCGTTGCGCCCCAGGAAGCCAATACGGTCACCGCGCAGTACCTCAAGATTGATATCGCGCAGTACCACCTCATCGCCAAACCGTTGGGTGACACCTTGCAGCTCCACAACGCGCTTGCCGGTACGCTCACCGCGATCCACCGTCAGGTTGGCATTGCCTTGACGCTCGCGGCGCTGGCTACGCTCGTTACGCATTGCCTCGAGCGCTCGAACCCGGCCTTCGTTGCGGGTACGCCGTGCTTTAACGCCCTGACGAATCCAGGCTTCTTCCTGGGCAAGTTTTTTATCAAATTCGGCGTTCTCCCGCGCCTCTACTTCAAGCTCGTGCTGCTTACGAGCCTGATACTCTTCGTACTTGCCGGGTAGCGCCCTAGCTGGCCACGGTCTAGCTCCAGAATATTGGTGGCCAGCTTGGAAAGAAACGCCCTATCGTGAGTAATCAGCAGTACCGCGCCGTTAAACGCCAGCAGTTGCTCTTCCAACCAGGCAATGGTGTCTAAGTCCAAGTGGTTGGTAGGCTCATCAAGCAACAGTAGATCAGGCTCGGCGACCAAGGCACGCGCCAGCGCCACCCGGCGGCGCCAGCCACCGGAGAGCGAGCTCATCTCAGCCGCGGGGGGCAGGCCTAAGCGGGTCAGCACGGTGTCGATATGCTGGTGGAACGACCAGCCATCAATGGCTTCCAGGCGCGTTTGCAGGGTCGCCATGCGATCCATATCGGGTCGGGATCATTGATCAGATGATCGTACTCGGAGAGTAGCTCCCCGGCTTCCGGCAGCCCTTGGGCGACCATGTCAAAAATGGTCAGGCCGGATGACTCGGGTAACTCCTGAGCCAGCACACCGATCTTGAGGCCAGGTGCCCGCCAAATTGAGCCATCATCGGGCAGGATATCCCCCGCTACCAGCTTCAGCAGAGTGGATTTGCCGGTGCCGTTGCGCCCGACCAGCGCCAGCCGCTCGCCTTTTTCAACCGTCAGGTCGGCGCGATTGAGTAGTACATGGGTGCCGTAGGCGAGTTGCAGCTGTTCGAGTCGTAACAGGGTCACGCGGTGTCCTCCTAAATCGTGAGGCGCACAGTGTAACGCATGAGCGGCCCAGGAGGGGGAACCATATAGAGGGGAATCGTAGAGCGGAAACCACCAGCGTGATACCGTTTTGCTAGCAACTACAATATCTCAACCAAAAAACGACTTTTAAAGGCGGGCTGACAGTGACGGTGACCGTCTCGATGCATTTTGTAAATGAGCTGTTTAAAGGCTTACCCAACAGCTCAACATCGCCCACACGCTACTGGAACGGGCGGGCATTTCGCCCTTTTTACTTTCGGCCCCCATGGCCGCGTCACGGTTGAGCAGTTTGCCGAACTGTATCGTGGGTTGGTGAACGAACTGGACGACGAAACGCCCGGCTTTTTTTCCCGCCCGCTGCGGGGTGGCACCCTGAAGCTGCTGTGTTTAAGCATGCTGGATGCGCCCAATTTGCAGGTAGCACTGCACCGCTATACGCAGTTTTTCCGTATTCTTCTCGACGACTTTGGCTATGCATTTACGCTCGAAGGGGATCTTGCCCGTATGGCCCTGGTGGAACATGCCCCCTTGACGGGCAGCCGCACTCTGATTCATGAGCTGATGCTCAAGCTGTTTCACGGCATCGCGTCGTGGATGATAGCGCGTAAAATACCACCCATTTTAATGGAGTGCGCTTACCCCCAGCCGCCGCACAGCGCTGATTATCTCTACTTTTATCCTGGTACAGTACGCTTTGGGCAGCCGCAAACCGCGATCTATATAGATCGCGGTTTTCTTGATCATCCTATCCGCCAGACCAAGAGACACCTGGGCGCTTTTCTAAAGCGCGCCCCGGCAGACTGGTTCTATGTGTCGTTTGCAGATCGCCTGCTCACCCACCGGGTGCGCGAACACCTCTCACGCCATTTGTTGACGGCAGGCACAGTGCATAGCGCCGCCGATGCATTGCATATGTCGGCACGCACGCTGGCGCGGCATCTCAAAAGGGAGGGCACTCACTTTCAAGCGGTCAAGGATGAGTACCGCCGCGATGTCGCGATTCAGGCACTCACCTGTAGTGAGAAGCCCCTGGTTAGCATCGCGGAGGCGTTGAGCTTTGAGGATCTAGCCTGCTTTAGTCGTGCCTTTAAAACCTGGACAGGCAATTCGCCCGCCGCGTATCGCAAAGCACGCACGGCGGGGAATGTTCGCTAATCTACCGAGGGAATAGCCTAAATTTCGGTGCGGATACGTTTCTTATCCAGCTTGCCCACGCTGGTTTTGGGTATCTCATCGACGAAGCGAATCATGCTGGGAACCGCCCAGCGGTTGAGCTTTCCTTGAGCCACAAACTGCTCTAAAAACGCCTGCACGGCTTCAATAGTGGGCGGGTTATTCAGATCCACGGGGACAGCTAAAGCAGCAGGACGCTCTCCCCACTTATCGTCCGCGACCCCAATCACCGCCACTTCGGCAATACCTGGGCACTGGCTGATATAGCTCTCCAGCTCTAACGACGAGAGCCACTCACCGCCGGTTTTAATCACGTCTTTTATGCGGTCGCTAATGGTCAAAAAGCCCCGCTCATCAAGGGAGCCCACATCCCCGGTGTGCAGCCAGCCGTTGCGCCATAGCTCCGCACTGCGTTTCTCCTCTTTGTAGTAGGCCTGGGTCAGCCAAGGCGCTTGAACACGCACTTCGCCAACGCTTTTACCATCATTGGGTAGCGGCTCGCCGTCCGCATCGACCACTTGCAGTTTAACCAATGGTATCGGCAGGCCCGCTTTACAGCGCCAGGGTAGCTGGGTCTCAAAATCAGCGTCGCCGATATCCTGCGGTAGAATATCGGCAGTGAGTAGCGGGCAGGTTTCCGACATGCCATATGCACTGCGAGTGTCGATCCCCAACGCCCATGCCTTGCTCGCTAGCGACTCGGTTAACGCACTGCCACCGACCAATACTTTCCAGCCGGAGAGGTCGACCTGTTTTGAGGCAATCGCCTCGGCGCTGACTACCATGTTGAGCAGGGTGGGAACGCAGTGGGAGAAGTCGACCTTCTCGCTGACCAGCAGCTTGACCAGCATTTCCGGCTCGTAGCGGCCAGGGTAGACCTGGGTAGCCCCCATCAGCGTGGCGGTATACGGCACTCCCCAGGGTGAACGTGAAACATGGGGGTAATGGGCATATAGACCTTGTCGCGGTTGAGCAGCTCAAAACCGGGCGCCTGGAAAGCGCTAGACTCGTTCAATGTATGCAGCACCAACTGGCGGTGGGTAAAGAAAACCCCTTTGGGGTTACCCGTAGTGCCGGTGGTATAGAACAGTGTGGCGACGGCGTTTTCATCAAAGGAGGGAAAGTCATAGTGAATGGGCTGCTGGCTTAATAGCGCTTCAAACTCGCCCACCAGCGGCAGCGTGGTATCGATTGTTTGCGGAGCCTCCTGACACATCAGATAACCACGTACTTGGGGCAGCTTATCGGCCAGCGGCTCAAGCAGCGGCACAAACTCTTCGTGCACGATGACGAAAACGTCTTCGGCATGCTCCATGGTGTAGAGGATTTGCTCCGGAGCCAGGCGCACGTTCACCGTGTGGAGTACCGCGCCGATCATTGGAATGGCAAAAAAGCACTCCAGATAGCGGTGGCTATCCCAATCCAGCACCGCTACCACGTCACCGGCTTGTACGCCCTGTGACGTCAGCGTATGGGCCAGTTGGTGCACCCGCTCACGAAAACGCTCGTAGCTATGGCGGCTCTGATCCCGGTAGACAATCTGATTGTCGCCCGCCATTCGCACGCCTGCCTCCAGCAGGTCGCCAATCATCAAGGCAGGATTTGTCGCAGAGGCCGCGGCGGGTAAAATTTTCGGGGTAACTGAAGGCATAAACACTCCTATAAGCTTGTTCTTGTGGCAATCAAGTCGGATCAGCCGCGCTCGATAAGCAGGGCGATGCCCTGCCCACCACCAATACATAGCGTTATCAAGCCGTAGACCGTTAATACGTTCCAATTCGTGTAGCGCTTTGAGAATCAGAATAGCCCCCGTGGCCCCCACCGGATGCCCAAGGCAACCGCGCCGCCGTTAGGGTTTAGTTTCTCTAACGGAAAACCTAGCGTGTCGGCCACCGCCAGAGCTTGGGCAGCAAAGGCTTCATTGGACTCAATCACGTCAATATCGTTAATGCTTAGCCCCGCCTGTTGGAGGCAGCGTTGCACCGCAGGAATCGGACCAAGGCCCATTAGCGTTGGCTCAACGCCTGCTGTTGTGGCAACACGAAGATGCGCCCTGGGCGCTAAGCCCCGCTGTGTGGCTTCATCGGCATGGGCAAGCACTAACGTGGCTGCACCATCGTTGATACCCGAGGCATTGCCTGCGGTCACCATGCCATCTTTTTGGAAGGCGGGCTTGAGCCGCGCCAAATCGCTAAGTTGGACGCCATCGCGTACATGCTCATCGCGGAAAAAAAGAGCTGTTTGCTTACCACGACTGACCTCCACTGCTACGATTTGATCGTCAAAGCGGCCTTCCGCGATGGCACGCGCCGCTTTTTGATGGCTCTCAAGGGCAAACTGATCCAGCTGCTCACGGCTTAGGCCATACTGTTTAGCGATGTTCTCGGCGGTGCAGCCCATATGGCCGCTGCCAAAGGGATCGCTCAAGATGCCCAGGGTTAAATCCTCAACGTTTACATCACCCATACGCACGCCGTTGCGCGCTTGAGGAGGCAGCAGATAAGCCCCGCGCGACATCGACTCAGCGCCACCTGCCAGCGCTAAGCGGCTGTCGCTCATGGCAATCTGCTGGGCGGCTGAGACCACCGCCTGTACGCCGGAACCACATAGCCGATTGACGTTGAAGGCCCCCGCTTCTTTCGGCACGCCTGCTTCCAGTGCAATATGACGCGCCAGATAGGCATCCTGGGGGCCGGTGGTAATAATGTGGCCGTATACCGAGTGATCGATATCTCCGCCCCCAACGCCAGCACGGCGCAACGCCTCTTTGGCGGTTATCGCCCCCAACTCAAACGGCGCCTTGGTTGAGAGCGAACCGCCAAAACTTCCGATCGCGGTTCGTGCACCGCCTAAAATCACTACATCATCCAACCGCATGGCTCTCTCCTGTGTTCAAACGCATCGTCTTGCTACGCCACTTTGCCCAGCAGCGAGCGGGCGACAACTTCTTTCATGATCTCTGAGCTGCCGGCATAGATCGTTTGTACTCGGGCATCCAGATAAAAGCGTGAAATGAGATATTCGTGGGTGTAGCCGTAACCGCCAAATAGCTGCAGGCAGCGATCCACCGCTTGACACTGCAGCTCGCTGAGCTGCAGTTTTAAAATCGCTGCATCCGTGCTGCTCATGGTGCCCTGGCGGTACTTTTCGACGCAGTGCTCAAAGTAGGCACGGGCCACGTCCAGCTGGGCTTTTATCTCCGCCAAGGTAAAGCGGGTATTTTGAAAATCCGCCACCCGCTGTCCAAACGCTTGGCGCTGCTGTACGTACTCCAACGTCAGCACCAGCGCTCCCTCCACGGCGCCCAGCGCCTGTGCACCAACGCCCAGGCGTTCACGGGGCAGCTCCTGCATTAGGTAGCGGAACCCGGCGCCCTCCTCTCCCAACAGCGCATCATGGGGCAACTGCATTTGATCAAAGGCAAGCTCGGCGGTATCGCTGGCGTGCTGGCCGATCTTTTTAATCGGTTTCCCCCGCGAAAAGCCGGGTAAGCGGGTGTCGACCAAAAAAAGTGACACGCCCTTTGACCCGGCGGAAGGGTCGGTTTTGGCACACACGATCACCAGGTCGGCAAACTGGCCATTGGTGATAAAGATTTTGCTACCGCTTAACTCCCAGCCATCGTTAGTACGCTTTGCCCGGGTTCTCATTGACGCAAGATCACTACCCGCATGGGGTTCAGTCATGGCAATGGCTCCAAGAGCATCGCCACGGGCCATGGCAGGTAGCCAACGCTCACATTGAGCCGCTGTCCCCAGGTTCTGCAGGTAGGGCATAACGATATTGGCGTGGATATTATAGGCACTGGCAAGGCCACCAAAACCCTGGCGGGAGAGCTCTTCCAGCGCCAGCTGGGTGATGGCGATATCGGCCCCTGAACCACCGTGCTGTTCGTCAAGGTCAATGCCGAGCAGCCCCGCAGCGCCCAATGAATGCCATAGTGAACGGGGTATTTCACCCGCTGCCTCCCACTCATCGTAGTACGGGGCAACCTCCTGGCTTAGGCAGCGCTTGATCATGGTGTGAAACAGGTCGGTCGTTTGCTCGTCCATGCTCACTCCTTGAGGTCTTGACGCAGATGGCGCTTGAGAATTTTGCCTGCGGTGCTCTTGGGTAGCGCATCGGTAAACATTATGCGCTTAGGCACTTTATAAGGCGCCATCAGCGTTTTTGCGTGATGGATCAGTTCTTCCTCGCTTGCCTCTTGACCCTCTTTCAGTACCACCACTGCCGTAATGGCTTCGATCCACTTCTCATCCGGCTGGCCGATCACCGCTACTTCGGAGACCGCTGGGTGCTTGAATAGCCCCTCCTCTACTTCACGGCTAGCCACCAGCACGCCGCCGGTATTGATCACGTCCTTGATACGATCAACAACGTATAAGTAGCCCGCTTCATCGAAGTAGCCCACGTCCCCGGAGTGGAACCAATCGCCCTGGAAGGCTTCTTCGGTCATCACCGGTTTATCCCAGTACCCGTTCATAAGCTGAGGTGAGCGGTGGACGATTTCACCATGCTCGCCGGGTGGGACGTCATTCATATCGAGATCGACGATACGGGTTTCCACCGTCAGAATCGGCCGCCCAGCGGACGCTGGGCGCTCGGCGTGCTCTTCAGGGCGCAGCACGGTCGCCAAGGGAGCAATTTCGCTCTGCCCATAACAGTTATAGAGCCCTACTCCCGGTATACGTTGCTGGAGTTCCTCCAGTACCGGCACCGGCATAATCGAGGCACCGTAATAGGCTTTATTGAGAGCGCCAAGGTCAAAGCGATCAAATTCAGCGTGGCGTAGCAGGCTGATCCAGACCGTGGGCGGGGCAAAAAATGACGCGATCTGGTGATCAGCTATGGCGCTTAAACACAGCTCGGGAAGCGGCGCCTCTAGCAAATAGACGGGCGCACCGAGCAACAGTGCTGGCATGAGAAAGACGTGCATTTGTGCTGAGTGGTAGAGCGGCAGCGCGGCGAGCATGGCGTCGCTGCCTTTGATATCCAGCTCAACCATGCAGGCCATATATTCGGCCATCAGTGCTTGATGGGTCATCATCGCGGCCTTCGGCGCGGCGGTGGTGCCCGAGGTATAGAGCAACTGAGCAAGGCTGGCACCGTCGACCGCCACATTGGGCTCTTCACTATTGGATCCTGACGTAGCATGAGCGAGTACATCAAAGCTTGCTGCATCCTGCCCCTGATCCGCGTGCAGGGTTCCCATCAGGGCTAGATCCAAGCCTTCGGTCGCGACACTCACTTTGTCGGCGAGGCTGATATCGCTGAGCAAACCCGTTGTCCCAGACTGGTCAAGGATATAGCGCAGCTCATCGCTGCTTAAGGCAAAATTGATCGGCACATGTACCAAACCCGCTTTAGCAGCGGCTAGCCAGGCGATGACATAGGTATCGGAGTTTTTGCCATATACCGCCAGCCGGTCACCTGGCGAAAGCCCAGCTGCCAGCAAGCCATTGGCTACGCGGTTGGCTGCCTGATTGAGCGCTTGATAGCGCCACTGGCGCTCGCCAAATACCAGCGCCAGCTGGTGTGAGTATTTTCGAGCGCTGCGGTTTAAAGCAGCCCCGATACTGTTTTGCTGAATAACCGACGTTTCCGGCATGCCAAATCCTCTGAGTTGTTATTAGCAGAGACTTAAGGAGCCTCTGATTAACGTAATGAGCGAAGGCCAGACAAGGCAAAAATCAACGAAAAAGCGGAGTTTACGGGTTGTAAATGAGCATTTTGAGGCGATTTTTAACGCCGTATGGCCGAGCGCAATAGTTAATCAGAGGTTTCTTAACTGTTTACCAGCGGGCAGACACTCTCTGAAAGCGGACGGAAGGCCTCTTCTGCAGGGATGGTGCGAATAACATGAAAGAGATCATCCTCATCTTGCGACTCTTCAGGTGTTTTCACTTCTACTAAATACATATCGTGAACCATGCGGCCATCCTCACGGATGTAGCCACCGGTGGCGAAGATGTCGTTGATGGGGGTATCGGCCATTTGCTGACGAACGGTTTGAGTGTCATCAGTACCGGTGGCTTCAATCGCTTCAAGGTAGTGGCGAGTACTGGAGTAGAGACCCGCATGTACCATGGTGGGCATGCTGCCGGTACGCTCACGGAAGCGCTCCGCCCATGCGCGGGTTTCATCGTTTAAATCGTAGTACCATGCTTTGGTGAACTGCAGCCCCTGAGCGTTCTCTAAGCCAATGCTGCGTATATCGGTACTAAACAGCACCATTCCCGCCAGAATCTGCCCTGCCTGGGTAATGCCGAATTCCCCTGCTGTCTGCACCGCGTTGATCGTATCGCCACCAGCGTTATTCAGCGCGATGACATCAGCGCCAGAGGCTTGCGCCTGAAGCATAAAGGAGGAGAAGTCACTACTGGGGAAAGGGTGGCGAGCGCTGCCTACGATAGTGCCGCCATTTTCAGTCACTACGCGCGTGACGTCGGCCTCCAGTGCGTGACCAAAAGAGTAGTCAGCGCTTAACAGATACCAATTTTTGTGGCCCTCATCAGTAATCGCCTTTGCCGTACCGTTGGACATCGCCCAGGTGTCATAAACCCAGTGAATATGATTGGGCGAACAGTGCTCGTTGGTAATGCTTGAAGAGACAGCGCCATTGACCAGCCCAAGTTTATCCGCCTCTTCCAGCAGGCTCACCGCCGCCAGAGTGACAGAAGATGCCACCAGCCCGGTGACCATATCGACGTTGCGCTCATCGATCCACTCACGCACGACGCTTGAGCCTACATCCGGGCTATTACGGTCATCGGCGCTAAACACCACAATATTGGCCCCATTGACACTGCCGCCCATATCTTCAATCGCCATATGGATAGCGTCTTCGCCCAACGGGCCAATGGGGTCGCGATAAACGCCGGACATATCGGCTAAATAGCCAATACGGATTTCGTTATCAGAGATACCCTCAGCAGCGACGGTAGTTGGCACATAGCAGGCCACCAGAATGGCAGCGGCGAGAGTGGAAGTAGCAAAGCGGTAAGATGAACGATAAGATTGTTGCATAATTATGTGGCTCTCTTTTGTTGTTATTAAAGGGTGTTATTGAATCAATCGCAGTGACGTAGCACGTAATAGCTTGCGTTCATCTTAGGCGGTAATAAGCCCTTGCTGTTTACCTATCGAGCCAGATTTTTTGCAATTCGTGCCATTTCCTTGCGCTCACCTTCTTCAATACACCATTAGTCGATGCTCGCGCGTGCCGTTACAATGGTGCCTTTGCATATTGAACGGGAGAGACCTTTGGCCACTGCTGATGCCGATGACTTTTTACCCGAAGCACTACAGTTTCGGCCTAGCGCTCCTTTGGTGGATATCGGCGCTAACTTGACCCATGAAAGCTTCGAGCGTGATCTTGAGACGGTTATCCAGCGCGCCCAGGCGGCGCAGGTAACGACCATGATCGTTACTGGCACCGACCTTGCCCACGCCAAGCAAGCGGTTGCCCTGGCTAAGCAGTATCCTGGCCTCTACGCCACGGCGGGAGTGCACCCCCATGATGCCAGTCACTGGGATAAGAACCTTGAACATGCCATGGCGGCCCTGCATGCCATGCCGGAAGTGGTCGCCGTAGGCGAGTGTGGTTTGGATTTTAATCGCAACTTTTCGACGCCCCAGGAGCAGGAGCGTGCCCTTGAAGCGCAGCTGGCTCTCGCAGTAGAAAGCGGTTTGCCGCTGTTTTTACATGAACGAGATGCTGGCCAGCGTATGCGCGAAATCCTGCATGCGTGGCGAGACGACATCAGCCACGCGGTGCACTGTTTTACCGCTGACCGCGATACGCTGTTTGGTTATCTCGACCTAGACTTACATATAGGGTTGACGGGTTGGATTTGCGACGAGCGGCGCGGTCATCACCTGCGCCCATTGGTAAGCGATATACCCTTAGAGCGCTTGATGGTAGAAACCGACTGCCCTTATCTGTTACCCCGTAACCTACCGGCGAAATTAAAGGGTCGCCGACACGAACCGGCGTTGCTACCGTGGATTGTCCGCGAGATCGCCCAGTGGCATGGTATTAGCGAAACAGAGCTAGGTGCGGCAACCACACAGACCGCCCAGCGTTTTTTCCGTCTTCCCACGGAATCTTAAAAGGAGTATTAGCGTGGCCGATTATCCAGGGTTTATAGCCATTGAAACAGGCGAAGACGATGGGCTCCCGCTAGCCATTGCCTGGTCGCTCCCCGATGGCCGGGTGAAGCAAACATTGATTCAGCCGGACGATAGCTGGATCAAAGAGGATACCAATGCCATGGGCGCTTACAGCATGGAAGAGCTGGAGAGCTTAGGGGTTAGTCCGCTTGAGGTAATTCGCGAGCTTGAGAACGACCACTTCTCCGCCACGCTGTATACCAGCGACAATGGCGACGACGAAGCGGCACTAGCGCGCCTTTTTGACACCTACGGGCTTGATCCTTTTGTTGAGCTAGCCCCAGCGTCGGTGCTCTACCCTTCACTTACCCCAGGCGAATGGCACCGCCAACGGCGCGAAACGTTCAGCGAGCTGGGTTTAGAGCCGATGCGCCCAGAGCATGAGCTGGAAGTGATGCTATCGATGCATCAGCGCCTGACCGAAGAGGATTAAGCCGGCAGCGCTTTATCCATTTTATCCAACGTGGCATGCGCCTGTGCCACGGCTTCCGCTAGCGTCGCCTGGTCAGAGTAGAAGCGTTTAAGCGCCACCTGGAAGGCGTTTGCGCGGGCTGGAAAGCCCTCCTTCAAGTAGCGCTGGGCGCGGGCCTCCACTCGCGCTGCAAATGCCTCTATATCTACCTCTATATCGCCGCCTAGATTGTCCACGCTGACATGAAACACGCGACCACAGGCACGGGTGAAGATAGACTCCAACGCCTGTGGCGCAATCTCAGCCTGCTCAAACGCTTTTTGCTGTTCAGCATCGCGCCCATCAGGGCAGTACCAGTAGCCGTAATCCTCTTGTTGGCGCCGCTGTGCTCCCGCAATACACCAATGGCTGATTTCGTGCAGCGCACTGGCATAGTAACCCCGCGCAAAGATAACCTGATGATAAGGGGTTTCACTGTTAGCGGGCCGATAGAGAGGCTCATCCCCGCCCCGAATCAACCGGGTTTGATACCGCTCAGCAAAAATCCCGTCAAAAAGCGCGGTAATATCCTCGAGCGTCCATCTCTCCTGCCTGTCACTCACATTGACCTCGTTTGATACTGGTTTTGGGGCATTATACCCACATTAATACAAGCTAACGGCTAACCCCAAAAGTGAGTCGCTCCTGCTAATATAGCGGCCTTTCACAGCAACTTTTCCCCTTCAGGAGCCAACAAGTGGGCGGCTTTACTCAGCAAATTAAATCGGTTTACTGGCCAGAAACACGAATGTTAATGCACTTGGCACTGCCTATTTGCGGTGCTCAGTTGGCTCAGGCAGGGATGAGTGTCGTCGACGTTATGATGACCGGTCGGCATGACGCCACCTCACTTGCCGCTGTATCGGTGGGCTCGAGCCTGTGGATGCCACTCATGCTATTTATGACGGGCACTTTAATGGGGCTTACCCCAATTGTGGCGCATTTGCTGGGTGGGAAGCGCAATGAGGCTATTCGTCCAGCCGTTCATCAGGCGCTTTGGGTCGCGCTGCTACTAGGCGCTATCGCGGCTGTGCTGCTTTGGTCGGCTATCATGCCGATATTTGAATTAATGAGTGTGCCCCAGCGGTCGCCAGCCAGTCTGCCGCCTATCTGTCAGCCGTCGCCTTTGGCATGCCGGGGATCGCTCTATTTCAGGCGCTTAGAGCGTTTTCAGATGGTATGAATCATACCCGTCCGGCGCTATGGATCAGCTTGGTCGGTTTAAGCGTGAACATTCCTGCCAACTACCTCTTGATCTACGGCGGTGATGGTTTGGTTGATTTATTTGGCGCCTGGGTTCCCACTAGTCTGCAACAGTTACCTGCCTTGGGCGCTTTTGGCTGCGGCATTGCGACGGCGCTCTCCATGTGGACGATGGCACTCGCGATGGCCTACTACACGCGCAGGGGAAGTACTTATAAAAGCGTTGCGATTTGGCAAAAACTGACACCGCCCAGTGGCTAGGTATACGTGAATTAGTGGTGGTGGGCGTTCCCATTGGCGTAGCCATTTTTGTTGAAGTGACTCTGTTCACACTCATTGCGCTCTTCATTGCCAGCTTTGGTGAAGTCACGGTGGGAGCTCACCAAATAGCGCTAAGTTTCACCTCCATTCTGTTTATGCTGCCCCTGTCGCTGAGTATGGCACTGACCGTACGAGTGGGTAATACGCTGGGTCAGCAGCGCTTAGCACTAGCCCGTAAAGTCGCTTGGAATGGAATTGTCATCAGCGTCATCATTGCCGCTATTAACAGCCTCGTACTGTGGGTTAGCGCCGAGCCGGTAATCGCACTTTACACCTCCAATAGTGAGATACAGGCGCTAGCGCTCTCGATCATTGCTTTAGCCGTCATTTTTCAGCTCTCAGACTCGTTGCAGGTCAATTTAGCGGGTGCTTTACGCGGCTATAAAGATACCCGCATTGTGATGGTGATTACGGTGCTCTCCTACTGGATTGTAGGCTTGGGTGGCGGCCACTGGCTGGGCTCCTATGGAGTGGGCGAGGTCGCCCCGCTAGGGGTTCATGGCTACTGGATTGGGTTGATTGCGGGCTTGAGCACCGCAGCACTGCTACTTGGCTGGCGTTTACAGCGTATTAGCATTCGGGGGTAAGCATGGCGCGATGGAGAAACTTTTCTCTAGCAATCATCCTAAGCGCCCTCCTGGCTGGCTGTGGGGACAACCCCGCTGAGCAGCAGTGGCAGCGTTATCATCAGCAACTCGCCAATGACCTTGCACTATCAAACATTCAAAGAGCTGACCCGGGTAATATTGGCGACTTCCCTGAGCGCCCCGATCGAATTATAGATATCCCCGAAACCCGGGACAGCCTGTTGAATGTATACGCGCTACGCGAATGCCAAATCACGTCGCTAGTCGCTGCACGTAACAATCAACTGGGGCGTGTAGCACCGCCTAGCCAACAGTGGTTATATGAGCGCACTCTATGGCAGCGGCTAAGCACCTGCTTAAATAGCGAAGTTCCCGAGCAGTTAAGCGATGAAGATAGAACGCGCCTAAACCGATTAACCACGACTAAAACGACACAGTTACCCGCGGTAAGCTGGAACGCTATTTTTGATTCCAGCGAGTGGGTTAAAAGCTTCTCACGAGCAAGCCAGCCTTTATCTAACATCGATGAAACTACTATTGCTGGCCAGCTTGAAGCGATCGATTACTTGCAGCAAATGACGGATCACCAGTTTGACCTCGACTGGCAGCAGGACTCTTCAACCCTTGAAAACCATTTGAAAACCCTGCAAGAGCGGCCATTGACCGCTGAGGTGTTGCGCGCCCTGCTACTCGCCACTCAACGCTTAACAGAAGCGAATGCATTGTTAGCTCGGCAGAGTGATACCACACGTTGCTTAAGCCGTTGGGAATCGCCGTCGCTTGAGCGCTTGGAGAACGCTGCCCAGCAATGGCTAACAGCGATCAATCGCTTAATTGACGCACAGCAGGTAGGCAAGCCAATAGCGATTCAACGCTACCAGGAACGCTGGCTTTCGCTGGATAATGCCCAAGCGCCCTGGGGCCAGTTTCAGCAAGCGCTCTCTGAGCATCAAGCGCTGCGAGCTCGCTTTCCAACTTGTTCAGATAATTAAAAAGCGCAGAACCCTTAACCTTATGAGCAAGTTGTGCTATTTGTGGATATGAGAGGCAAATGAATCAGCTTTGCCAATCTGATGACCACGCAGCATAAGGAGGGACACAATGGGCGCATCCTTGTCACCCCGCTCTGCCCAGGTCATCGACCTGGAAACTGTGCGCCAGCGTCAGCAGGCGCAAAAGTGCCTTGTCCGTTTAGCCCCTGAGCTAGATGGCTTAGAGATGGTGTACCAGCTCGCTGCGAGTCCCGACGCCTACTATGGCTTACCTATTTTGGCCTGGGGGTTAAGAGAGGACGGTAGCGTCATCGGTTTGGTGCCGTGGATGGAAAGCCTGGCAGCCTGCCATGATCTGAACAGCCAGGAAAATGGCTACTTCGTAGGTTATCGCGATCCTGAAACGGAAGAAATTTTTGATACGCCACCGGATCACAATACCACGAGCTAGTTGCGGCGGCTGAATACTTTGATTATGAGGCTTCTGGCGAAGTCACCCTTATTCAGCAAATCCCCGACACTCTGGGCACCCACGCGCTGTGCATGAATCACCCCGATTCACCCTGGCATATGAAGCCCGTTTACGGTTGGCGTCTCTACAGCGACGGTAGCCTTGACGCGCTCCTTGCCGACGAGAACAAAGCGGCGATGACACCGATTTTGTTAGGGGATGAATGCCTGTACAGCGCTCACGCCCGCCATCAGACCGTTTACTTTTTCCAGCGCCATATCGCCAACCGTATCCTGGAAGAAGATCCAGCGACGCTTGATGCGCTAGCCATGATGGTTGTGGCCAGTGATTAATCGAGTGCCTTAATGTCGCTTTGTGAGCGAGGCCAACATCAACGATTTTGATTTGAGCCTCGCATGGCTTTTCGGGCTATTTCGAAGGGCTATTTCGACGGACTATCTCAAAGGTCTATCTCAAAAGGTTATGCTAAACGAATAAAGTAGAGGTAGTTGCTCTCAGAGACGGTGTGCTGCTCTAGCAGCTCGTGCCCTAAAAACTGACAAAACTTGGGCACATCTCGCGTGGTGGCTGGATCTGTGGCAATCACTTTGAGCACTTGGCCTGGGGTCATGTCGCGCACTTTGTTATGCATCAGCATAATCGGCTCTGGGCAGTAGAGTCCTGTGGTGTCCAATACCGCATCAACGTTGGGTAACGTACACGTATTATCAGCCATCAATATCCTCGATGTAGGAAACAGAAAGTATGATTAAAGTTATCATCGAACGGCGAATTATGCCCGGTCTTGAAGAAGAATTTGAGCAAGCAGCGCGAGAGGCAATGCGTGTTTCTCTAGGCGTAAGGGGCTTTATCAGTGGTGAAACATTGGTAGAACTGGGCCATACCGATCGCCGACTGATGATTACCAAATGGCGTGACCTCCGCGCTTGGAAGGAGTGGCACTCAAGCGAAGCGCGGGCAATGGCCATGCAGCGTATTTTACCGCTGTTAACCGAAGATGAAACTATCCGGATTTACGAGCCAAGCTATTAAACATGGGTTTCACTAGCATTAATCCCTAAGCCTTACATGCACCGTTACCTCTTCCCTATCGTGATAGAGGTGACGGCATGATACGTTGGCATGCACACCCGCTTTTTCCAGCGACTCTTCCAGCGCCGTTAGACAACGTGTCACCTCATCCCAGCGCTTTTTCATGGGCAACTTGAGGTTGAAGATCGCCTCTTTGCACCATTTACGAATCAGCCACCGCTCCACCATGGCTAGCACTCTCACTGGTTTATCAACAATGTCGCAGACCAGCCAGTCTAAGCGCTGTGGTGGCTCCCAGGTAAAGCCATCCTCTTTGAGATGATCAATCTGCCCAGTCTTCATCAACTGTGATTCCATCGGGCCATTATCGATGGCATACACGTACATGCCGCGCTGAATCAACTGCCACGTCCAACCTCCTGGGGCGGCCCCTAAGTCAGCTGCTTGCATATGCGGTGCTAGCCGCACATCCCACTCATCCCTAGGAATAAACTCGTGCCACGCCTCTTCCAACTTCAGCGTTGAGCGGCTAGGCGCACGGGAGGGGAAGCGCAGCCGCCGAATACCATTAATCAAATCACTACGATTGCCTGGGAAGCTCATCGCCAGCTGCACTTGATCACCGTCAGTCCAGAAAATATGTAAACGTCGTGCGCCCGCGCTGCGCCTTAACGCACCACGTTTTTTCAACATACTTTCCAGCGGCTTGGTAAGCGCCTTAATCAGCCCGGCCAGTGCTTTGCCATCGTTGGTATCCGGCGTTTCATGCCAAATCTCTTCAAAGCTCCAACGGCTGGCTTTGACCTGTTCCAAGATAGCGGTAAGACGATCGTCACGTGAAAGAGTGAGCGCAGGTAAAGCCGCTAAGCTCTGGCGCGCAAAAATCAGCTTTTTAAACGCTGCCTGGCGGTGTAAATCATTTACCGCTTCACCATCAACACGCGTTAAGCTTACCCACCCCTCACCATGAGATGACTCACAGGCGATGCCCTGTAATGCTGCGTGATGCTGTAGCTCTGTCAACGCATCACTCTCAAACCCAGGACGGCAGTAAACTAACCATGACGTAGGTACCGTTTCACTCACCACTTCACCTCGATTCCGCCCATCACAAACGGTGTGGGCTACCTAATTAATTGGGGCGCATCATAGCATTTATCCAGCGCTATTTATTTTCTTCCACACAAACAAAAACCCAGCCGATGGGCTGGGTTTCTTGTTAAATAAGTGCCTGACGATGACCTACTCTCGCATGGGGAGACCCCACACTACCATCGGCGCTAAGCGGTTTCACTTCTGAGTTCGGCAAGGGATCAGGTGGTTCACGCGTGCTATGGTCGTCAGGCGTAACTGTTAATGTACATCATGCTGACTAGCGTTTTTGCTATCTTGTGATCGTCTCATCGCCTGCCGCCCTGGCGTTATGTCGCTTGGGCCACACGCTGCGTATCCGGCGTTTAATGTTCGTCATCATTACGACCAGACCCCTTGGGTGTTATAGGGTCAAGCCTCACGGGCCATTAGTACACGTTAGCTCAACGCCTTGCAGCGCTTCCACACCGTGCCTATCAACCAGCTGGTCTCGCTGGGCCCTTCAGGAGGCTCTAGGCCTCAGGGATGTCTCATCTTGAAGGGGGCTTCCCGCTTAGATGCTTTCAGCGGTTATCCCGTCCGACCATAGCTACCCGGCAATGCCACTGGCGTGACAACCGGAACACCAGAGGGTCGTCCACTCCGGTCCTCTCGTACTAGGAGCAGCCCTTCTCAAACATCCAACGCCCACGGCAGATAGGGACCGAACTGTCTCACGACGTTCTAAACCCAGCTCGCGTACCACTTTAAATGGCGAACAGCCATACCCTTGGGACCGACTTCAGCCCCAGGATGTGATGAGCCGACATCGAGGTGCCAAACACCGCCGTCGATGTGAACTCTTGGGCGGTATCAGCCTGTTATCCCCGGAGTACCTTTTATCCGTTGAGCGATGGCCCTTCCATACAGAACCACCGGATCACTAGAACCTGCTTTCGCACCTGCTCGACGTGTCTGTCTCGCAGTCAAGCACCCTTATGCTCTTGCACTCAATGCACGATGTCCGACCGTGCTGAGGGTACCTTCGTGCTCCTCCGTTACTCTTTAGGAGGAGACCGCCCCAGTCAAACTACCCACCACACACTGTCCTCGATCCGGATAACGGACCTGAGTGAGAACGCCAATGATGCCAGGCTGGTATTTCAAGGTTGGCTCCCTCCGAACTGGCGTCCAGAGTTCAAAGCCTCCCAGCTATCCTACACAGGCAACATCAGCGTCCAGTGTGAAGCTATAGTAAAGGTTCACGGGGTCTTTCCGTCTAGCCGCGGGTACACCGCATCTTCACGGCGATTTCAATTTCACTGAGTCTCGGGTGGAGACAGCGTGGCCATCATTACGCCATTCGTGCAGGTCGGAACTTACCCGACAAGGAATTTCGCTACCTTAGGACCGTTATAGTTACGGCCGCCGTTTACCGGGGCTTCAATCAAGAGCTTCGCCTTGCGGCTAACACCATCATTTAACCTTCCGGCACCGGGCAGGCGTCACACCCTATACGTCCGCTTGCGCGTTAGCAGAGTGCTGTGTTTTTAATAAACAGTTGCAGCCACCTGGTATCTTCGACCGGTTCGGGCTAGGAGAGCAAGTCTCTTCACCCTATGCCGGCGTGCCTTCTCCCGAAGTTACGGCACCATTTTGCCTAGTTCCTTCACCCGAGTTCTCTCAAGCGCCTTGGGATTCTCACCCTGACCACCTGTGTCGGTTTGGGGTACGGTCGCACATGATCTGAAGCTTAGAGGCTTTTCCTGGAAGCGTGGCATCAGTGACTTCCTGACCGTGGTCAGTTCGTCTCGTGTCTCGGCTTTAAGACCCCGGATTTACCTAAGGTCTCGGCCTACTCACTTTCACCAGGACTACCAACGCCTGGCTCACCTAGCCTTCTTCGTCCCCCCATCGCAACCATGTCCGGTACGGGAATATTGACCCGTTTCCCATCGACTACGCCTTTCGGCCTCGCCTTAGGGGCCGACTCACTCTGCTCCGATTAGCGTCGAACAGAAACCCTTGGTCTTCCGGCGAGGGAGTTTTTCACTCCCTTTATCGTTACTCATGTCAGCATTCGCACTCGTGATACCTCCAGCGAACTTCTCAATTCACCTTCATTGGCTTACACGACGCTCCTCTACCGCTCATTCCTAAGAATGAACCCGTAGCTTCGGTACCTGGTTTAGCCCCGTTACATCTTCCGCGCAGGCCGACTCGACTAGTGAGCTATTACGCTTTCTTTAAAGGATGGCTGCTTCTAAGCCAACCTCCTAGCTGTCTGAGCCTTCCCACATCGTTTCCCACTTAACCAGGATTTCGGGACCTTAGCTGACGGTCTGGGTTGTTTCCCTTTTCACGACGGACGTTAGCACCCGCCGTGTGTCTCCCACGCTCTACTCACCGGTATTCGGAGTTTGCCTCGGGTTGGTAAGTCGGGATGACCCCCTAGCCGAAACAGTGCTCTACCCCCGGCGGTACTACGTGAGGCGCTACCTAAATAGCTTTCGAGGAGAACCAGCTATCTCCGAGCTTGATTAGCCTTTCACTCCGATCCACAAGTCATCCAAATCTTTTTCAACAGATCCTGGTTCGGGCCTCCAATTGATGTTACTCAATCTTCACCCTGCTCATGGATAGATCGCTCGGTTTCGGGTCTATATCCAGCGACTGTGTCGCCCAGTTAAGACTCGGTTTCCCTACGGCTCCCCTATACGGTTAACCTCGCCACTGAATATAAGTCGCTGACCCATTATACAAAAGGTACGCAGTCACAGAACAAGTCTGCTCCTACTGCTTGTACGCACACGGTTTCAGGATCTATTTCACTCCCCTCTCCGGGGTTCTTTTCGCCTTTCCCTCACGGTACTGGTTCACTATCGGTCAGCCAGGAGTATTTAGCCTTGGAGGATGGTCCCCCCGTCTTCAGTCAAGGTTTCTCGTGCCCCGACCTACTCGATTTCACATGATCAGATTTTCGACTACGGGGCTATCACCCGCTACGGCCACGCTTCCCAGCGTGTTCGCCTAATCAGTCTCATGCTTAAGGGCTGGTCCCCGTTCGCTCGCCGCTACTAGGGGAATCTCGGTTGATTTCTTTTCCTCAGGGTACTTAGATGTTTCAGTTCCCCTGGTTCGCCTCGTACACCTATGTATTCAGTGCACGATACTCATCTTATGATGAGTGGGTTTCCCCATTCAGAAATGCCGGGTCACAGGTTGTTGCCACCTCACCGAGCCTTATCGCAGGCTACCACGTCTTTCATCGCCTCTGGCTGCCTAGGCATCCACCGTGTGCGCTTCATTGCTTGACCCTATAACCCGAAGGAGTCTGGATGTCGCAATGATCACGTTTCATTTTGCCGGATACGCTTGAGACGTATCACAATTTAAGACCACTTCTTGCGAAGTGTTCTTGTCAGCATGATATACATTGTTAAAGAGCGACTGCTATAAGCAGTGATAAGCGTTCTTTCATATTAAAAAAGAAAAAGACCTTTAAGACCTTAAAAGCTATTTTTTCTTTTTAACGTGAAAAAAACAGAGCCACTTATCACTGCGTATCAACAGTATTCTGATCAGGTAATTCATTGTGGACGCTTACTGACTGTGACGCATCGTTTAAGGAGGTGATCCAGCCGCAGGTTCCCCTACGGCTACCTTGTTACGACTTCACCCCAGTCATGAACCACACCGTGGTGATCGCCCTCTTGCGTTAGGCTAACCACTTCTGGTGCAGTCCACTCCCATGGTGTGACGGGCGGTGTGTACAAGGCCCGGGAACGTATTCACCGTGACATTCTGATTCACGATTACTAGCGATTCCGACTTCACGGAGTCGAGTTGCAGACTCCGATCCGGACTGAGACCGGCTTTAAGGGATTCGCTGACTCTCGCGAGCTCGCAGCCCTTTGTACCGGCCATTGTAGCACGTGTGTAGCCCTACCCGTAAGGGCCATGATGACTTGACGTCGTCCCCACCTTCCTCCGGTTTGTCACCGGCAGTCTCCTTAGAGTTCCCGACATTACTCGCTGGCAAATAAGGACAAGGGTTGCGCTCGTTACGGGACTTAACCCAACATTTCACAACACGAGCTGACGACAGCCATGCAGCACCTGTCTTACAGTTCCCGAAGGCACACCAGAATCTCTTCCGGCTTCTGTAGATGTCAAGGGTAGGTAAGGTTCTTCGCGTTGCATCGAATTAAACCACATGCTCCACCGCTTGTGCGGGCCCCCGTCAATTCATTTGAGTTTTAACCTTGCGGCCGTACTCCCCAGGCGGTCGACTTATCGCGTTAACTTCGCCACAAAGTGCTCTAGGCACCCAACGGCTGGTCGACATCGTTTACGGCGTGGACTACCAGGGTATCTAATCCTGTTTGCTACCCACGCTTTCGCACCTCAGTGTCAGTGTCAGTCCAGAAGGCCGCCTTCGCCACTGGTATTCCTCCCGATCTCTACGCATTTCACCGCTACACCGGGAATTCTACCTTCCTCTCCTGCACTCTAGCCTGACAGTTCCGGATGCCGTTCCCAGGTTGAGCCCGGGGCTTTCACAACCGGCTTATCAAGCCACCTACGCGCGCTTTACGCCCAGTAATTCCGATTAACGCTTGCACCCTCCGTATTACCGCGGCTGCTGGCACGGAGTTAGCCGGTGCTTCTTCTGCGAGTGATGTCTTTCCTACCGGGTATTAACCGATAGGCGTTCTTCCTCGCTGAAAGTGCTTTACAACCCGAGGGCCTTCTTCACACACGCGGCATGGCTGGATCAGGGTTGCCCCCATTGTCCAATATTCCCCACTGCTGCCTCCCGTAGGAGTTCGGGCCGTGTCTCAGTCCCGATGTGGCTGATCATCCTCTCAGACCAGCTACGGATCGTTGCCTTGGTAAGCCATTACCTTACCAACTAGCTAATCCGACATAGGCTCATCCAATAGCGGGAGCCGAAGCCCCCTTTCTCCCGTAGGACGTATGCGGTATTAGCCTGGGTTTCCCCAGGTTATCCCCCACTATCGGGCAGATTCCTATGCATTACTCACCCGTCCGCCGCTCGTCAGCATCTAGCAAGCTAGATCTGTTACCGCTCGACTTGCATGTGTTAGGCCTGCCGCCAGCGTTCAATCTGAGCCATGATCAAACTCTTCAGTTTAAGATCTATGTGATCCTTACATGTCACCCGAAGGCAACAAAGCGGATCAAACTTGGCTCAAGGTTCAAACGAATTCATTCAAACTTACGTTTTCATGACCGCTTGCCTTGATATTGGGTGATTTGTCACCAACATCAGCAAGCGCCCACATGAATTACCTGATCAAATTGTTAAAGAGCTGTTTCGCTACGGTGGCTAGCTAATAAACTAACTGGGCCACTCGACTTGCCGTTGAACTGGCTTGCCTCAGCGAGGAAGGCGTATTCTACGCATTTCCTGGTGGTTGTCAAGGGCGTTGTTTTCGATGTAAAACTAACCACACCTAAAACCGCTAACTCATTGACAAACCGAAGCTTTTACACTTCATTCACCGCTGGTAACGCTTGGCGTCCCCGGCAGCGGATGCGTACTTTAAGGCCTGACTAATAAGATAGCAAGTAAAAGAAGTTATTGCGTATAAAAAAGCGGCAGAAGGCTACCCTTCTGCCGCAAACCACCGATCAGAACGCCTGATCAGAGAGTGCTCTTTTCACATTTTAGCCGTTAATTAAATTTCAAATCCCAGACCAAAATCTTCGCTGGAGATGGCCATCAGGCTTGCAGCACCTGCTTGTATCATCTGCGCATGGGCCTTGGTACGCGGCAATAGACGCTGATAATAGAAGCGAGCAGTATTCAATTTTGCAGCGTAGAAGGCCTTATCGTCACCTTCTAAAGAAATAGACGCCTGTTTGGCCGCGCGTGCAAATAGGTACGCCAGGGTGACATAGCCTGAATACATTAGGTAATCAACACTCGCCGCACCTACTTCCTCGCGGTCTTGCATTGCCTTCATCCCCACCCCATGGTCAGTTCGCCCCACTCTGCATTCAGCTTGGCGAGCGGCCCAACAAACTCTTTGAGTGCAGGGTTGTCGGCTTCAGCTTTACAGAACTTATGGATCTCTTTGGTGAATACCTTCAGCGATTCACCCTGACTCATTAGTACTTTACGGCCTAGCAGATCAAGCGCCTGGATACCGGTAGTACCTTCATAGAGTCGAGTAATGCGAGCATCGCGCACCAATTGCTCCATGCCCCACTCTTTAATGAAGCCATGACCACCGTAGATCTGTACGCCCTCGTTAGTGCTTTCAAAACCAACTTCGGTCAGGAAGGCTTTAACAATAGGCGTTAGCAAGCCAAGTAGGGTTTCAGCGTGATCTCGCTCTTCACCCGGCTCACCATGCTCCACCAAATCGAGCATTTGCGCGGTATAAAGCACCAACATACGCCCGCCTTCGGCGAAGGCTTTCTGGGTCAGCAGCATGCGGCGCACATCAGGGTGGACGATAATCGGATCAGCGGGCTTTTCAGGAGCCTGTTTGCCCGATAAGCCGCGCATCTGTAACCGGTCACGGGCATAGCTCAATGAATTCTGGAAACTGGCTTCAATCAACCCCAGCCCTTGAATCCCCACCCCAAGACGCGCAGCGTTCATCATGGTGAACATGCACGCCAGCCCTTTATTGGGCGGCCCTACCAAGTAGCCGGTTGCGTCGTCGAAGTTCATCACACAGGTGGCATTACCATGAATGCCCATTTTGTGCTCGAGCGAACCGCAGGTGACGCCATTACGCTCACCCACATTACCTTGGGCATCGGGCAAGAACTTAGGCACTACAAATAGCGAAATACCTTTAGAACCTTCCGGTGCGCCAGGCAGTTTTGCCAATACCAGGTGGACAATGTTTTCAGCCAGATTATGCTCACCGGCCGAGATAAAGATTTTGGTGCCAGTAATCGCATAGGCATCGCCATCAGCGGGCACTGCTCGCGTCTTGATCAATCCTAGGTCAGTGCCGCAGTGCGGTTCAGTTAGGCACATAGTGCCCGTCCATACCCCTTCTACCAGCTTGGTGAGATACGTCGCCTTCTGCTCATCGGTGCCATGATGGCGAAGTGCGTCTGCCGCACCATGAGAGAGCCCTGGGTACATGCCCCACGCCAAGTTAGTGGCGCAGATCATTTCCGACAACAGCATCGCCAATGAAGGCGGCAGCCCTTGACCACCATGAGCAGGATCGGCGGCCAGACTCGGCCACCCCCCCTCTACGTACTGCTGGTAGGCCTCTTTGAAACCGTTAGGCGCTTTGACCTCGCCCCCTTCCAGTAGGCACCCTTCTTCATCGCCACTCTGATTGATCGGCAGCAGTACATCGCGGGCGAAGCGTGCCCCCTCTTCCAAAATAGCGCTGACAACATCTGGCGATGCATCGTCACCGCTTGGCAGGCGCGCGTAGTGAGCGGGGTAGTCAAGCATCTCGTCCATAACGAAACGCATATCACGAATAGGGGCCTGATAGCTGGGCATCACACTTCTCCTAAGAAAGGGGGGGGTTGAAAGCCAAGCAACTCTTAATGGCAGAGAGCTTTCAAACACATGTTTGAAAATTAGCGCGAGCGCCCCTCAGAGTCAAGCGAGCGTTTGAATTTAGCCCAAAAACACTCTAGAACTTTGGTCGCCCAACCAGTAAACCCCTGGTGCAAATAATAAAAAAACTCGCCAACCAAAAGCCGGCGAGTCGTTTTATTTTTCTTTTACCTACTGGCCATCTAGTTACTGCATGCGAATGCCACCGTCTAAGCGGATCAGTTCGCCATTGAGCATGGGGTTGGTAATAATCTGCTCGGCTAATTGAGCAAACTCATCTGGCTTACCTAAACGCTTAGGAAAAGGTACCGCCGCCGCTAGTGCCTGGGCCGCCTCGTCAGGAATTTCACTCATCATCGGCGTTTCAAATACGCCAGGGGCGATGGCCATCACCCGAATAGCATGGCGCGACAATTCCCGCGCCGCTGGCAAGCTCATACCCACAACACCCCTTTAGAGGCACTATAAGCACACTGGCCTACCTGCCCATCAAAAGCAGCAATGGACGCAGTATTAATAATCACCCGCGCTCACCACTCTCATTCGGCGCGTTTTTAGCCATGGCGGCAGCCGCAAGGCGCATGACGTTAAAAGTGCCGACCAGATTGATATTGATCGTTTTCATATAGCTTTCTAAATCAGCCGGGTTGCCTTCACGATCAACCAGCTTGGCCACGCTAACCACACCCGCGCAGTGAACTACGCCTGAAAGCCCGTGCTCGCCACCCAGCGCTACCGCCGCATCTACGGCCTGCTGCATCTGTTCGCCTGACGTAATATCCGCCAGAATGGCGCGTGCGCTTGCCCCCAGCTGCTGGGCATGGGCATTGACACTGTCGTTTAAGTCGCATAACACGACGCGAGCGCCTGCAGCGACTAAGCGCTCAGCGGTAGCCGCCCCAAGACCAGAGGCAGCCCCGGTAATTAAAAGGTACTCTCCTTAACCTGCATTTCCGTATCCCTTTGGTCGTTATGTATGGTTGCTATATATCGTGGTGGGTTTATTCACTCGCTTTTTTATTCATTTGATTTGGCTACTCACTTGATGGGCTATTGACTTGCTTTGGCTTCTTCTACTGCCTGGGCACGTAATTTAAAGCGCTGAATCTTGCCGCTGGGGGTTTTAGGCAACTCATCGACAAACTCAATAATGCGCGGAAAAGCATGGGTCGAAAGCCGCTCGCGCACTCGCTGTTTGATTTCATCAGCCAGCTCGTCACTGGCTTCATAGCCTTCGCGGAGCACGATATACGACTTGATCACCTCGCCGCGGATCTCATCAGGCTGCCCCACTGCCGCCGATTCGGCGACTGCAGGATGCGTCATCACACTATTTTCAACGTCCGTTGGCCCCACCCGATAACCCGCGGTGGTAATAATATCGTCATCACACGCCGGCAAATTGAAAGGTACCGTCTTCATTGCGGATAACCACATCGCCCGTCAGGTAATAGCCTTCCACAAAGGGATTCTTCTCTTGCCAGGTGTAGCCCTGGAAGAAGTGTGCCGGGGAGTTCTTGATATCGACGGCGAGGACACCAGGCTCCCCGGCAGGCAGCTCTTTATACTCCGCGTCCAAAATTGCCAGTCGATAACCCGGCTCGGCACGCCCATTGCGCCCACATGCTTGAGATGGTCAAGGGCATGGTGGTTATTGCACGTCATGCCGGTTTCGGTCTGGCCGTAGTGATCCATAACCGGGCATCCCAACGACTTCTCAACCCAGGTCACTACTTCAGTATTTAGAGGTTCGCCCGCCGAGCTAGCCGCACGCAGCTCAAGCGTTTCATGGGCGTCATCAAATAGCCCTGACGCTTTCATTAGGCGGTAAGCGGTCGGCGCGGCAGCAAAATTGGTAATGTGGTGGCGCTTCATAAACGCCAGCGCCCCCTCGGCGCTAAATCCTGCCTCACAAAAATGCGTCGTCACACCAAGCAGTAAAGGCCCGGCAATCGCATAGTAGAGACCATAAGCCCAACCGGGATCGGCCATATTCCAGAAGCGGTCATCGTCACGCAGATCAATGGCCAGCTCCATATAGATCGCAAAAGCGGTCATCCCTGCCAGTGGAACGGCAACGCCTTTCGGCTTGCCCACGGTGCCAGAGGTAAACATTTGCAGAAATGGTGCTTCAGGCGCAAGCCTCGGCGGCTTGTCGCTCATTGACGTATGCGTCAACGCCGCCTGCCAGTCGTGATCATCGGCATGCTCACTGGTCGCCCCGCCCACCGCCAGTACCGGCGGGCATTGGCTAAGGCCATCGAATTTATAGCGGTTAGCGTGATCAGTAATCACCAACTTGGTGCCTGCACGCCCTAGCCGATAGTCCACCGCATCGGGGCCAAAGGCGGTAAACAGCGGCTGGTAGACCGCCCCAATACGCCAAGTGGCGAGCACTGCAATCAATAGCTGTGGTGACCGCGGCAGCATGCAGGCAATGCGGTCGCCTATACCCAACCCCTGGGATTCAAACCACCCTGCCAACTTTGCGCTTTGCTCGTCTAGCTCGGCGTAGCTCAAGGTATGCATATCACCTTGAGAGTCCTCTTGAACCAGCGCCAGCACATCGCCGCGGCCAGCGCGCACATGACGACCACAGCAGGCCTCAAAGGCATTTAGCAGGCCGTCCCGGTGGTCATCCAGACGGGCAAGAACGCGATCAACGGAAAAGTTATCGAGGTAGTGGTAATAGTCGGGCAGTGATTGTGATGTCGCTGTCATGATGGCTCTCTTGTGTTATTGGAAATGAGCTCGTAGTGAGAATAACCGCAAGCAGTGTTGTTATATTTATCCGTTGACGTTAACGTAAGCTAAAAGATAATAGCAACGCTAAAAGCAAACGACTCAGAGAGCAAGCACTGATATAAGCTGTAGCGTTAGACGTTGGTCGAGGCTGTTGTCAGAGTATTAAGCAGAGGTGGGCATAATCATGGCAACCAGCTCGTCAGCGAGGTCATCAGGCGAGCGTGGCCCGCTGGGGTCGTACCAGCGCACTGTCCAGTTCAGCGCCCCCAAAACAAAACGCGAGACAAGAAAGCGGTCGCCATGGATCAAGCCAGCTTCCAACGCATCGTCGATAACAGCGACCCACAGCGCCTCGTAAGCGTCACGCAAGTGGCTCAAATGAGCACTGGCCGCTGGGTCGAGTCGGCGCCACTCAAAGAGTGCCACCACATGGGCATTGCGATCGGTAAAGAGGGTTTCAAGATGGGCACGTGCCATAGCGCGCAGCCGAACTTCAGGCTCTGCAGCGCACTCGTCCAGCGCTTTTCGCGCAATCATCAAGGCATTTTGAGTGCCCTCTTCAATGACCGCAGCGAGGATTTCCTGCTTATCTTTAAAATGATGAAACAAGCTACCGGACTTAATACCCATTTCCTGCGCCAGCATTCGCACGGTCGTGCGATCAAAGCCCTCTTGGACGAATAGCTGAGCAGCGAGGCGCGTCAGTTCCTTGCGGCGAGGGGATGCATTCATTACATTCATGTCATTTACACTAGCGCTTGCTTGGTTACTCTGGAGAGAACCACAGCACCGCCTACGGGTCAACGTATCACCCACTACTCGTTATGATAATCACAATAAACTGAAGGAGATTGGCCATGAGCAACCCCACCGATGTTGTATTTCTCGCCGCCAAACGCACGCCGATGGGCGGCATGATGGGCAGCCTTGCAAGCATGACAGCGCCACAGCTTGGCGCAGTCGCCATCAAAGCGGCCATTGAAGAGGCGGGAATTGACCCAGCCCTGATCACCGAAGGCATTATGGGCTGTGTACTGCCCTGGTGTTAAGCAGGGCCCTGCGCGGCAAGCAATGCGCCAAGCGGGCATTCCTGATGCCAATGGCGCCACCACTATTAACAAGCTGTGCGGCTCGGGGATGAAAGCCACCATGCTTGCCCACGATTTAATCAAAGCGGGCAGTGGCGATATTTTGCTGGCTGGCGGCATGGAGTCCATGTCTAACGCCCCCCACGTGCTTACCAAGGCGCGGGGCGGCTATCGGCTGGGGCACGGCGAGCTTAAAGACCATATGTTTTTGGATGGGCTGGAAGACGCCGAAACGGGCAAACTAATGGGCGTGTTTGCCCAGGATGTGGCTACTGAGCGAGGCTACACGCGGGAGCGCCTGGATGATTTTGCTATTGCGTCCCTTGAGCGCGCCATGGCCGCCACCAACTCAGGCCACCTAAGCGCAGAGATCGCACCGGTGATGGTCACCTCTCGCCAGGGCGAAACCCTTGTCGAACACGATGAGCAGCCCTTCCAAGCTAAGCTCGACAAAATCCGCCAGTTGCGCCCCGCTTTTGCCAAAGACGGTACGATTACTGCCGCCAACGCCAGCTCAATTTCCGACGGCGCTTCGGCACTTATCTTGGCGAGTCAGGAAGCTGCAGATCAACAAGGTATTAAGCCGCTAGCGCGTATGCTAGGCCACACGACTCACTCGCGACACCCTAGTGAGTTCACCATCGCGCCAGTGGGTGCGATTGAAAAGCTGATGAAAAAGCTCGATTGGGGCGTGAATGACGTAGACCTATTCGAGATTAACGAAGCCTTTGCGGTGGTGACACTGATGGCCATGGATGACTTGGGCCTGCCCCACGACAAAGTCAATGTGTTTGGCGGCGCCTGCGCCCAAGGCCACCCGATTGGCTCTACCGGCTCACGCATCATCGCTACGCTAATTCATGCCCTACGTACCAAAGGCGGCAAACGCGGCATTGCCAGCTTATGCATTGGCGGTGGCGAAGCAACGGCTGTCGCCGTCGAGCTAGTTGATTAAGCTGCGCTATTACAAAATATAGCCTTTTGTGAAGCGCCCTGACCCTATTACCGCGCCAGGGCGCTGAGCCATACGGCGGCAAACAACCACCCCAGCCCCAACATGGGGAGCGACCAGCAATGAAACTCCTTCCAAATCCCAGGCTGGCGTGCCAAACGTAGCGCGATTAAATTCGCCATTGAGCCTACCGCCAAACCAAAGCCACCCACGCTAACGCCCCAAGCCAGCGGCTGCCACTCACTCTGCTGGGCAAGCAGTAGGGTCGCTGGCACGTTGGATACGACCTGTGAAAGGAGTACGCCAGCACTAACATCGCCACCCGGCCACTGGCGCATTGAATGTATAAACTGCTGAACAACGCTCAGCTCACCGATGACACTTAGATTTACGAACATCAATACAAACACTATCAGCAGTAGCCAATCAATACTGAATACCGCCCGTCGAGCCACCCATAGCATCGAAAGCAAAACGCCAGCCAGCGCCGATAGCACCCACCCCATGTCTACCGCGACCAGAAAAAGTGGATAGCCAATAAGCGCCGCCCATAACGGCGCCTTTCGGCGCTCAGCCGTCATCGCAGAAACTGCTTCCAAGTGTATTGACGCTTTCGGAAATGCCAAGGGAACAAAAAGTAAGAGCAACAGCATCAAGCCCCCCCCAAGCGGCAACATTACCCATAAAAAGTCGCCGAAGCGAATGCCTGAAAGCTGCCATAAATAGAGATTTTGCGGATTACCAATCGGGCTCAGCGATGAGCCTGCATTCACAGCCAGCGCCTCAAACACAATCAAGCGTTCAATCGGCAGTGTTGCCATTCCCGCCAGACTAAGCGTCAGTGGTACCACAATAAACAGCGCCACATCGTTAGTGACTATCGCCGAGAGAAGCCCCGAAAACAGAATCAAACCGACCGCAAGTCGGCGCTCACCACGCAGTAGAGCTAATAACTGACGACCCCAGAGCGTTAAATAACCACTCAGTTCTAACGCGCGACTGAGCAGCATTAGGCCGGTTAATACTACAAGGGTTGTCCAGTGAACCCGGTCAGCCATTTCACTCAGTGGTTGAGGCTCCAGCCAACACAAAACGACCCATAGGATACTCATTGAGAGCAGCATAGGGTCGTTCAGAAAACGCTGAAAAAACAAGCTAAAGGGTGTCACTAACCACTTTGTTGCTAACACGCTACATGACGCTCAGAGAAAATCGCATGATAGCGTTGTAAGCTCAGGAGTAAAGCTAAATTCCTTCATCCAGAATGCTAAGCCGAAGCCAATAATCCCGCCTGACGACGGGCTTGCTCATGGTCATCCGGTAAGGCGCCCTCTTGATGACTGAGCTGCTCCCATTCGGGATAGTCAGTTTGATTTTTATCAATACCAGACAAGCCTGGTTCAATGGCACTCTCCAACACACTAAATTGACCGGCATATTCACGCATCTGCAAAGCTTCTTGGGACAGCACCTCCGCGCTCTGGGCCGCCTGATTGACTAAGCGCATGGTGTCTTGGGTAGTGGTATCGATCTGAGCAACCGCGTGGTTGACCTCCTCAATGCCTCGCCGCTGCTCTTCAGAGGCATGGGTGATTTGCGTCATCAGCGTGTCCACATTCCTCGCTGCTTGCATGATCGCCCGTGTATGTTCACCAGCCTGCTGAGACAATATGCTGCCTTGCTGGACGCTCGCACTCGACGCTTCAATGCGTGAGCGAATATCACTGGCGGCACTGGCACTGCGCGTTGCCAGTGCACGCACCTCATTGGCGACCACCGCAAACCCACGCCCGTGCTCACCGGCACGCGCGGCTTCAACCGATGCATTGAGCGCTAAAATATTGGTTTGGAAAGCAATGCTTTCAATCATGCGAATAATGCTTTGAATCTCTTCGGAGTGACTATTTATCGCCTCCATGGTGGCGATAAACTGGGTAATCACCTCATCACCCTGCTGCGCTTTTTGAGACACATCTGCCGTTGACTGGTTAACATGCGCCGCACTTTCAGCATTCTGATTCACCGTGGCGGTTAGCTGTTCCAAGCTCGCTGCCATTTGCTGCAAAGCTGACACTTGAGTGTCGGTTTGGCTCGCCAAAAGCTGGTTCTGCTCAGTCATCTCCTGACTATTGCTATATACCTGCTGGCTGCTCGTATTAAGACGATTAACCGTGGCCGTCAGCGAGTGCTGCATCTTATCCAGCTCACTAAATAGCTGACCAATTTCGTTACTTGAGTGCGCCGTTACTGGCGCCGACAGGTCACCGTTAGCAATGCGCTGGAAGTGCCCAGTGATTTTCTTCAATGGACGAAGCACATTTTTACGCACGCCCCATACCACTACCGTCACTACCAACAGCGCAGCGCCAAGCGCTGTAATCACTCCCCAAAAAAGTAGCGATGAAACCTGCTCAAAGCGCATAAGCAAGGTGTTACCCCGCTGAGTGGAAGCGCCAATAAAAGCCTCAGCGCTTGCCACAAAGTGCTCGCTACTATCATCCACTCGCGACTCACCCGAGAAAAAGCCTGATATGTCGCGCTCTTCAAGCATCATCATCTGAAGATTGAGATTATTGTTAACAAATGATTGAAAGTTCGAAGCTAACTGTTCGACAAACGACTGCTGATCCTGATCAAAATCACTCGCTGTAAATTGAGTGAAGTTCTCGGACGCCTCATCAAGCAACCGCTGGGCTTCTTCTATCAGAGGGTCAGGTCGATCAAACGAAGGGGTACGAATTAACTCCGCTGCACGGTTCATCTGAATACGCGCACGCAACAGCTGGGTATAGGCGCTATTGAGCTGACTAATTTGTGCCATGTCCCGTTCATGAAGCGACGTAAATGCCTCACGACCAAAATGGTTGGCGAACAAACCCAGTGCGCCAATGACGACGACCAGGCCGCTAAAGGCCACTAATACAAGCGTCCAACTTGCCTTGACGCTTAAGTTATTAATCCATTTCATCTCGACCCGCCCCTTTCAGTAAGGTTAATCAGATGTGTGGAGAGGCAGCCAGAGCTGTAGGCGCCGACGAATCTCTAATAATGCCTGCTCATAAGCATCTGACTTGCCGATCAAGCGAGGGTCACGAATATCCCAGGATAGAACTTCGCCCGCCTCCCCTTGCCAATCGCGGCAGGCTTGCTGGGATTTGTCGCACAGCACAATGACAAAATCGAAGGTCTCGCTTTCAAACTCATCCAACGACTTACTGCGCAGGCCCTCGGTGGGAGCCCGTGTTTACGCAACGCTTCAAGTGTCAATGCATGGGGCTCATCCGGTTCAGAACCGGCACTAAACGCTTCAAAACGATCATCTGCCAAATGGCGAAGCAACGCCTCCCCATCAGAGACCGTGCAGAGTTAGCATTGCAGAGGAACAACACGCGGCGCTTCGTCATAAATAAACAGCCTCTTATGTAGTTAGTGGCTGTCACTCTACGCCGGGTTCATGACGGCAATATTGCAGGCACACAGTTGCCCTAGAAATATACGAAAAAACATATATGATGGAATCATCAAGCTATTAAGACCCAATCCGAGTAAACCGCGATGATCTCACTGACTGATTTTTCCGACCTGAATGATCTGCCTAATATAGACGCTGAATTCTTTGAACCGCCCAGCAGCGAACGGCTGAGGATTCCACATAGCACTGAACACGCACCTAAAATATTGCTGCTATACGGCTCTCTGCGTGAGCGCTCTTTCAGCCGGTTAGCGGTTGAGGAAGCCGCACATTTACTCAATGCCATGGGCGCAGAAACAAGAATCTTTGACCCCAGGGGGCTGCCGTTACCGGATGCAGAAGATGCCAGCCACCCCAAAGTCGATGAGCTACGCCAATTGGCCCAATGGGCAGAAGGGATGGTGTGGTGCTCCCCCGAACGTCACGGCGCAATGACCGGCATTATGAAGGCGCAAATAGATTGGATCCCCCTTGCCCTGGGTGGCGTCCGCCCTACTCAGGGCAAAACCTTGGCGGTAATGCAGGTCTGCGGCGGTTCGCAGTCCTTCAATACGGTCAATCAGCTACGCATCTTGGGGCGTTGGATGCGTATGCTGACGATTCCCAATCAGTCCTCGATACCCAAAGCCTTTCTGGAGTTTGATGATAAAGACCGGATGAAGCCTTCACCGTTTTATGACCGTATCGTGGATGTCATGGAAGAGCTGGTGAAATTCACTCTACTAGTGCGTGATCGCAGTGACGTGCTGACGGATCGTTATTCGGAGCGCAAAGAGAGCGCCGAAGAAGTCTCAAAGCGGGTTAATCAACGCGCCATCTAATCAGGAGCTTCACATGCCAGCACTGCAAGACAACGCCTCACCCTCTACCGCCGAAGGCATGGGATTTTTTGAGCGCTACCTCACGCTATGGGTAGCACTCGCCATTGTGGTAGGCATCTTAGTTGGGCAATTTATTCCAGCGGTACCGGAAACGCTGTCACGCTTTGAAGTGGCGCAGGTATCGATTCCGGTGGCGGTGCTCATTTGGGCGATGATATTCCCCATGATGGCGCAAATTGACTTCACCTCGCTACTGGGTGTGCGTCGTCAGCCCAAAGGTTTGATCATTACTACATCAGCGAACTGGTTGATCAAACCTTTCACTATGTTCGCCATCTCCTGGCTATTTCTGATGGTGATCTTTCGACCGTTTATTCCCGCCGAGCTAGCCAGCCAGTATTTAGCCGGTGCAATTCTGCTGGGCGCCGCGCCGTGTACCGCCATGGTGTTTGTGTGGAGCTACCTGACCCGCGGCGATGCCGCCTACACTCTGGTGCAAGTGGCGCTTAATGATCTAATTATGCTGTTCGCGTTTGCCCCTATCGTGGTCTTCCTACTGGGCATCTCCAATATTCAGGTGCCCTGGGACACCGTCGCACTATCAGTGATCCTATATATAGTGATTCCCCTGGCGGCGGGCTATATCACCCGGCAGAGCTTGATTAAAAAACGCGGCGCCGAATGGTACGACAATGTCTTTATGAAGCGCGTTGGCCCGATCACGCCGATTGGTTTGATCATTACCCTAGTGCTGCTGTTTGCCTTCCAGGGCGAGGTCATTCTGAATAATCCGCTGCATATCGTGCTGATCGCGATCCCGCTGATTATTCAGACCTTTTTGATCTTCTTTATTGCCTATGGCTGGGCTAAGGCCTGGAAGTTGCCGCACAATATTGCCGCCCCGGGGGCGATGATCGGCGCCAGCAACTTCTTTGAACTGGCGGTGGCAGCGGCTATCGCACTGTTTGGCTTACAGTCGGGCGCTGCGCTAGCCACTGTTGTCGGCGTATTGGTCGAAGTACCGCTGATGCTCGCGCTGGTAAGAATTGCAAACAAGACCCGCCATCATTTTCCGGCTACTGTTAATCATTAAATTTTGAGCTAGGTCACCAGGTCATCATGCCTGTAGCCATCCCAAGCATTGGGCTCAATAACGATTGGATAGGCCATGGGTAATGTGATTGATATAGATAGCAAAGCACTAGACTTTATCAAGCAGCGAGGCGGCATCCTTACCGTACGCCTTTCCCCAAGACATGGCTGCTGCGGTGGGCTTGCCAAGGTCGCCATTGCCGAGGCAAACCCACCCGCAGACTCTTCGCTTTACCAATGCCATCGCTACCAAAATATAACGCTGTTCATTGACCCGGCGCTTATAGGGCAAGGGTTAAGCTTAAACGTTGAGGGATGGTGGAAGCTTCGCCACCTGTATATGGAGGGTTCACCCTTGTTACAGCCTTAGCTAAGAAGACGGTAACAAGGGTTAATGGTACGCGCGGCTTTACGTACATGAGCATTTACGCGTGAGCGCTATCAATGGATTGCTGCAAATCGGCCAGCAGATCGTCGGCCTTTTCAATCCCGACCGACAAGCGCAGCAAATCCAGCGGAACTGGCGAGTCAGAACCTTCAATACTGGCACGGTGCTCAATCAAACTTTCTACACCGCCTAACGAAGTAGCCCGACACCAGAGCTGCGTTTTAGCGGCAACTGCAATAGCGGCTTTTTCTCCACCGGCTAAACGAATAGACAACATACCGCCGAAACCACTGCTCATTTGCTTTTGAGCCACGTCGTGGCCGGAAAAACTTTTTAAACCGGGGTATAACACCTCAATTACATGCGGATGCTGCTCCAGCTGTCCAGCAATATATAACGCACTTTGACAGCTTTCCCGCACCCGTAAAAACAAGGTTCGCATTCCACGTAGTAATTGAGCTGCATCAGTTGGGCCAGGAACTGCACCAGATTGGGCGCGAATGGCAACCAGACGCTGCCAGAAGGCGTTATCTTCCCGTGCAGCCAATACTCCGGAAATAACATCAGAGTGGCCGTTGAGGTATTTGGTGGCTGAATGCATCACGATATCAGCACCAAGGTTCAACGGTTTTGTTAGCAATGGTGTAGCAACAGTAGAGTCAACAGCAAGCAGGGCTCTGCAGTCTTTTGCTAAATCAGCTACTGCAGCAATATCGGTAACGGTCCAGAGCGGATTGCCAGGCGTTTCAAGCCAAATAAGTGTGGGTGCTTTTTCATCAATGGCAAGGCGTAATTCGTCCAGATTTGTAGTGTCCACAAAACGAACATTCAGCCCGCTATCGACACCAAAGGTCTGCAGCCATTTACGCAACGCCCAGTACATCACTTTAGGAGCGATGACTGAATCGCCGGGCTTTAACGCCTGAAAAACAGTTGTTGCCGCTGCCATACCCGAGGCGAATAAACGGGCATCAACCGCATTTTCCAGCTCTGCCAAGAGTATTTCTGCAGGTCGGTACGTTGGGTTGTCAGCTCTGGAATACACTCGACCGCTGCGATATTGATTATCGCTGTCTCGAAGGTAAGTCGTTGATGTATATACTGGCGGGATGATTACTCCATATTCGTGCTCAAGGTGACTACCGCCCTGAGCAAGGAGTGATTGAGACGAAAAAGGATGGTCTGTCATATAAACTCTCGCTTAAGTAAGCTCAATGCAAGATATATCACATATACCATAAACCAATCCAATTCATACAGATCGGACAGTGGAAACTACGTCGCCTTTATATAGACGCCTCGCCCTTACAGTCGAAGCACACGAATACACAGAAGCTCAAATCCCGCTCGCGGGCCATGGGCACCACAAGGATAGCGGTCAAGTAATAGCTGGAGGCCCAGGCAAGAGTTTGTGCACTGCCTAAAGTGAGCGTTAAACCCAGCCTGGGCGAAGCGCGGATCATGCGACTTGCTTAGGCAACGCCAGCGCCATCAATGCGCTGGCAGCCACTAAGGCGGCGGATACCCACAGGCAGGCGCTCAGCCCATATGCCATATATAGCCAGCCCGACAGTAGCGTGCCCACTAAACGCCCCATGGCATTGGCCATATAATAGAAACCAACATCCATGGAGACGCCGTCAGCGCGGGCATAATGCACAATCAAGTAACTGTGCCAGCTGGAGTTAATCGCAAACAATACGCCAAAGGCGAGCAAACCGACGACTAACCAGCCTACCTGCGCCAAGGGCAGCATCGCCAACAAAATCGCCAGCACGCCCAATGCCGCCGCCCAGCCGGCGGTAAGTGCCCGCGCATCGCCTTTGATCAGCCGGGTTAATTTAGGTGCTTGGGTTTGCACCCCGCCATAACCGATCACCCATACCGCTAACAGCCCACCCACTGTCCAGTGTGTCCAGCCGTGCTGATCGTATAAAAACACCGGCAGCGCTACCACAAACCACACATCCCGTGCCGAAAACAGGCAAAAGCGCGCCGCGGAGAGCACGTTAATAGCGCGTGATTTTGAGAAGATTTCGGAGAACTTGGGCTTTACTTTTTGGCGGCCTAAATCCGCCTTAAGCCTCAACAGTGAAAGCAGTAACACGCTGCCAAGCATCACCGCCATGACCAACACAGCGGCCTGGAAGCCAATCAACGTTAGCAGCAACCCGCCAACAAAAAAGCCCAGCCCCTTTAACGCGTTTTTAGAGCCGGTCAGCATCGCCACCCAGCGGTAGAGTGAACTATTGGCGTTAGCACTCTCTTTTGGCACCAGCACTTTAACGGCGCTTTTAGCGCTCATTTTGTTGAGGTCTTTGGCGATCCCCGACAGCGCCTGAGCGGCCATCACCCAAGCAACTGTCAGCAGGCTAGCGGGTACCATCAGCATAGCAAGCGCAATAATTTGCAGCCCAAGCCCCACATTCATGGTGCGGTTGAGACCCAACCGCGCACCCAACCAGCCACCTACCAGGTTAGTCACCACACCAAAAGCTTCGTAAAACAGAAACAGCATGGCGATTTCTAACGGCGAGTAACCCAGTTGATGGAAGTGCATGACCACCAGCATACGCAGCGCGCCGTCGGTTACCGTGAAGGCCCAGTAGTTGCCGGTAATCAGCATATATTGGCGCACCTCGAAAGGTAGCGCCTTTACCCGCTTTAACAACGATAAATCAGCCACGGCCCACCTGCTCACCGCCTACCTGCCCACTACCTACCATCAGGGCCAACTCTGCCGTGCGGTTGGCGTAGCCCCACTCGTTGTCGTACCAGGCATAGAGTTTTAGCTGGGTGCCATTGATCACCATGGTGGAGAGCGCATCAATGATCGAGCTGCGCGGGTCGGTGCGGTAATCAATCGACACTAGCGGGCGCTCTTCATAGCCCAAAATACCGGCAAGCTCGCCATCAGCCGCGGCTTTTAGCGCCTGATTGACCTCTTCGACACTCACTTCACGCTCAAGCTCGAACACCATATCAGTCAGCGAAGCATTCGCCAGGGGTACACGAATCGCATGACCATTAAGCTTACCCGCTAACTCAGGAAAAATGGCTGTAATGGCTTTGGCCGAACCCGTAGTGGTGGGAATTAAGCTCATGCCGCAAGCACGCGCCCGGCGCAGGTCTTTGTGCGGAGCATCTAGAATGGTTTGGGTATTGGTAATGTCGTGCACCGTGGTCATCGAGCCATGGCGGATACCGAAGGTTTCCTGAATGACTTTGACCACCGGCGCCAGGCAGTTGGTGGTGCAGCTGGCAGCGGTAACGATCTTATGTTGAGCAGGATCGTAAAGGTGGTCGTTCACCCCCACCACCACATTAAGCACGTTCGCCTCTTTCATAGGCGCACTCACCACCACATGACCGACGCCTTGATCAATGTATGCCTGCAGTTTATCGGTGGTTTTCATTACGCCCGAGCACTCGATCACGATATCGCAGTTCGACCAATCGCTATCGGCAATTGCTTTATTAGCGCTAAAGACGACAGTTTTTCCATCGAGAACGATAGCGTCATCGGTTGCCGAGATGCCCTTACCTGGTGCCCAGCGCCCATGAACTGAATCAAACTCCAGCAGGTGGGCAAAGGTTGCCGCATCGCCGCCCGGGTCGTTAATGCGTGTTATTGCTACCGCGCCAGCGTCTACCTGCCCCCACAAACTGCGCAGTGCCAAACGCCCAATCCGCCCAAAGCCGTTAATGCCAATACGTAGTGCCATGAGTGCCTCCTAAGCTAACGGTTACACAATCTATTAAGAGAAAGCATAACGGCTATATACGTTAAAACATATATAAACACTTAAAAAAACGCTTACTAACAAACAGGCCCACCGTGTAGTAGGCCTGCGTAGTAAGTATTAATTAGCAAGCATTAATTAACCATAACGACCCGAGATATAGTCCTCGGTCTTCTTCTGTGCCGGGGTTGAGAACATCACTTTGGTGTCGTTGTACTCAATGATTTCCCCCAGGTGGAAGAACGCCGTGTAGTCCGCCACCCGCGCCGCCTGCTGCATATTATGCGTCACGGTAATGATGGTGAATTTCTCTTTCAGCTTGTCCATCAGGTCTTCGATGGTGGCGGTGGAAATAGGATCAAGCGCTGAGGTTGGCTCATCCATCAAAATCACATCAGGCTGAACCGCAATAGCGCGGGCAATACACAACCGCTGTTGCTGACCACCGGACAGAGAGGTGCCTGGCTCATGCAGCTTGTCTTTCACCTCATTCCACAACCCAGCGTCACGCAGCGCTTTTTCAACCAATTCTTCCTGCTCGGCTTTACGGCTGACCAAGTCGTGCATGCGTGGTGCGTAAGCGATATTTTCAAAGATCGACTTAGGAAACGGATTAGGCTTTTGGAAAACCATGCCCACCCGGCGACGGAGCGCCACTTCATCCATTTTAGGTGCGTTAACGTCCAACCCGTCCATCTCGACCAGGCCTTCGGTGCGTACGCTAGGAATCAGGTCGTTCATACGATTCAAACAGCGTAAGAACGTCGACTTACCACACCCGAAGGGCCAATCAGCGCCGTCACATTTTTCTGAAAAAGATCAATATTTAGATTCTTCAGCGCTTGGTTTTTGCCATACCACAGATTCAAATCGCGAACCCGGAAACTCAGGTCGTGGCACGCAGCTTCATTTCGTGTATAGGGTTGCCCAACCGCAGGTGTCTGCTGGCCGTTCATTACAGTTGCATGGCTATTCATAGAAATGTCCTCTATAACGCACTGGCCTACCAGCGACGCTCAAATTTCTTACGCATCACAACGGCAAAAGCGTTGAGTGAGATGAGTATGGTGAGTAGCACCAAAATACCGCCAGCAGTTTTTTCCACAAACGCCTGCTCAGGTTCACCAGCCCAGGTGAATATTTGCGCAGCATCACTGTTGCCGCGTTGGTAAAGGAAACGCCCACATCGGGGATAAAGGCCACCATCCCTACAATAATCAGCGGCGCCGTTTCACCCATCGCTTGCGCCAGGCCGATAATAGAACCTGTCATAATACCCGGCATTGCTAAGGGTAGAACGTGATCCCGCACTACCTGCCAGCGTGAACAGCCCACCCCAAAGCCTGCGTGACGGATGGATTCAGGCACGCTACGCAGTGCGGTACGTGTCGAAATAATGATCACTGGCAGCGTCATCAATGCCAGCGTCATACCGCCCACTAATGGGGACGACCGCGGCACCCCGAAAAAGTTAATAAAGATCGCAAGACCCAGCAGACCAAATAGAATCGACGGGATCGCCGCTAGGTTATTGATGTTAATTTCAATAATCTGGGTTAAGCGGTTATCCGGCGCAAACTCTTCAAGATAAATAGCTGTCATCACGCCGATCGGGAAAGATATCGCCAGGGTGACGATCATGGTCATAATGGTGCCGACCACTGCCGATAAAATGCCCGCGTTCTCGGCAATTTTTGAATCACCCGAACCAAAGAAAGTGGTATTAAAGCGTAGATCCACCTGTCCAGATTCGACTCGGGCATCAAGGGCTTCCTGCTCCTCGTCACTCAAGCGATGCCGGTGTCCCTTCAAGTATTGATCGACATCACTATTCGCTAATACCCACTCCGCTTTACTGGTGCCGATCATGTCAGGATTGTTGCGCAACTCTAATGGAATTGTACGCACCGCCGTACGGCTAATTAACGGCAACAGCTCTTCATCAAATGCCCGCCGCCCATCGGTTTCGGCTTCTTGTGTGTAGCTAATCTCGGTTTGTATATAGGCCTGCTGGAAAGCGGGTAGACCTTTACTCAGCATATCGGCAAAAAACAGCACCAGAAAAAGGCCCGCGAGACCTAACGATCCCATGGTTATCCATTTAAGGCGGGTAGACTTTCGGTGACGCCGCTTAAGCTGCTGGCTGATTTCGTCAAAAGAGTGGCTCATCGAAACAGTTCCTCGGCGTTACAGGTTATTCACGCGGTATTTTTCACGGAAACGACGGATCATCAATACTGACACCAAGTTGAGTGCGAGTGTGATCACGAAGAGCACGAGTCCAAGGGCAAAAGCTGATAATGTTTCGGCACTTTCAAACTCTTGGTCGCCGGTGAGCGCCGCCACGATACGCACAGTCACCGTGGTCATATCTTCCAGCGGATTAGCGGTTAAATTAGGCCGCATACCCGCCGCCATAACCACGATCATGGTTTCACCCATGGCACGAGACATACCCAAGAGCGACGCTGAGATAATCCCCGGCATGGCAGCGGGCACTACCACATCACGAATCGTTTCCCCTTTGGTCATACCGAGTGCCAGCGACCCCTGGCGCATGCTATCGGGCACCGAATTGATCACATCATCAGATAGCGATGAGATAAACGGAATGATCATAATGCCCATCACAATGCCGGGTGCCAGTGCATTGTTATAAGACGCATCGAGCCCCAGAAAACCGGCAATATTGACAATGATCGGCGCCACGGTGATGGCGGCAAAAAAGCCATAAACGACGGTAGGAATACCTGCCAATACTTCTAACACCGGCTTGGCGACGGTACGCACTTTGCGCGGTGCAAATTCAGACATATAAATCGCTGAAAGCAAACCGATAGGCACCGCCACCAGCATAGCGATGGCGGTAATCATAAAGGTGCCAGCAAACAGCGGTACCGAGCCAAACTCAGCGCCGCTACCATCACCGCGACCCGCGGATGCTAAAAAGCTCGCGCCTGGATTCCAAGTGGTGCCGGTGATGAACTCCCAGAAGCTGTGCATTTGGAAAAAGCGCAGCGCCTCGGAAATAATCGAAATTAAAATACCAAAGGTCGTCAAAATGGAGATTAACGCTGCCCCAGCCAGGGTCATGCGAATGACCCGCTCAATGGCTTGACGGGCATGAAAATCGGGTTTTACTTGATTAAGACTCACCAGTAGCCCGATGGCTGCTATCACTAAGCTCGCCGCCAGCAGATAAAGCGTAGGAATGTCGGCGCCCATTAGAAGCAAAACGAAAGCGCCCAAGGCACTCACTACCACGGCTGGCCCGGCGTGGAGAGTACTGTAAACCAAGCGTATTGGTCAGGCTGGGCGAACATCGCCGTACCCGCGCTACGTAACCGAGTGGCTTTTGAACGGCCAGCAAAAAAGCCAGCAGCCCCAGCAGCAATAATGCACTGCAAAAAATCAGAAGAAGCTGGTTGGTCTGCATCGCATCTCTCTCACGTGGTCACCGGTTAAGAAACCTATCAACAATAACGGGTCGGCAGCTTGCGCTGCCGACCACTTTTAATCTGACCTACCAACTTACTTAAGAACGTCTGCTGTCATTGAAGTGCGATCTGCAACAGCCTGGCGCCACTCTTCGCGCTCTTCTTCTGGCAGAACGATCAAGCCGATATCACGCAAGTAGCCGTCATCGCCAATCATCATTTCGCTCATAAACATATCGACGTAATCGTACATCGGCGGGACGTCTTCAGCGTGCTGGTTCTTCACGTAGAACCACAGTGAACGCGCGATAGGATAGTCACCGGAGCTGATCGCCTCAGCTTCAGGATCGACGCCATCAATACTGGCGGCGCTGATCGTGTCAGTATTCTCTTCAAGGAAAGAGTAGCCGAAGATACCAAAGGCACCGGTGTCTTCTGAAAGACGCTGAACGATCAGGTTGTCGTTTTCACCGGCATCGATGTAAACACCGTCAGAACGAATATCGGTGTAGCCTTCATCGCCGTAAACATCCATACCCTCAGACGCAGATTCCATTACCAGCTCTTCAAAAGCATCGCGGGTACCCGAAGTTGTCGGCGGCCCATAAATGGAGATTTCACGGTCTGGCAGCGAAGAATCGATCTCGCTCCAGTTGGTGTAGGGGTTTTCAACTAACTCGCCATCAACCGGCACCATGGCAGCTACCGCCATGAAGATCTGTTCGCGGGTTAAAGCAATGTCATCGTTTTCGCTTGATTGACCCAATACGATGCCGTCAGAACCGATTTTAGCCTCGGTGATATCGGTAACGCCGTTCTCTTCACAACGCTCAAACTCAGACACTTTCATGCGACGAGAAGCGTTAGTAATGTCGGGTGTGCCTTCACCAACACCATTACAGAACAGACGCAAACCGCCGCCCGAACCAGTCGATTCAATAACAGGCGTCGGGTTACCAGTAGTCGCACCGAACTCTTCCGTTACGTAGCTGGCAAACGGGTAAACGGTACTGGAACCAACGATTCGGATTTGATCACGGGCTTGAGCAACACCGGCAACGCTCATTACAGCAGCCGCGATAACGGTGGTTTTTAGAATACGGTTCATGCGAAATACTCCTGTTCATGTAGGGATCTGGCCTTCGCAAGGCATACCTTGCACTGGTTCCATGACAACTTCATGACAGCGAGCAAAACGTAGAAAATTTTTCGTTACATAGAGGCAACCCGACCTTACATCACCACAAAAGTCCTAGCGCCGCGAGGGTGCATAACGCCAGCGAGGCACCTTGCAGCATGCGTCGGTCTAAACGGTGGGCTACGGTATCTGCCAAGGCGTTACCTATTAATACTGCAGGTAGGAAGGTAAGCGCGACCTGGAAATGCCAAAGCTGAATCTGGTCAGCCAAGGCAAGGGTAATTAAGGTCAATAGAGAGGTCAAAATGAAAAAGGCGGCTAGATTGCCGCGCACACGATCAGTGGGTAAGCCGTGCATCAGCAGCACGATGGTGGGCCACCAATAGCCGCAACGGTGCCAAAAATGCCAGAGAGCACCCCAGCGCCAAACAGCGTTATTCGGTTTACCGGCAACTGAAAGCGGCACAAGGTGACGAGTACCGCAAACAGGACGATGACCGCAATCAGCTTTTCTAACACAAACATGGGGGCGGCGAGTAGCAGCCAAATACCCAGCGCATTGCCGGGAAGGCGCCCCACTAGCGCCATGCCAATGGAATCCAGGCGCACCTCGTGCCAGTAATGACGCACCATCATCAGGGAGACGGTAAATCCGAACAGTACCAGAGTGACCGGCACCAGACGAGGCTCTAGCATCAACAGTAGCGGTGCGCCAATAATGGCCAAACCAAAGCCGGTAGCGCGCTGCACAAAAGCACCCATTAACAGTACGGCGGAGCAAGCTAACCAAGTGCTCATCGGCATATTGACCCAAGCCAGCATGCTATCCATTCAACTTACCCATTCAAACTATCCATATGCTCTATCCATACGCCCTATCCATTTGAAAACTATTCATCCGCAGCAGGTGCTTTAGTCAGTTTGCGCACACCGATATTGCCTAGCAACGCAGCGCCCAGCATGGTGAGTACCATGGGCCAAAGATGCTCTACCTCGAACAGCCCTACCATCACTCCCGCGAGGGCGCCGCAGGTAAACTGGATCCCGCCCAGTAGCGCCGTTGCCGTGGCGCTGATATGGCCAAAATGATCCAGTAACGACGAGATCGCGTTGGGTGTAATCAGCCCGATCATACCGGTAAACAGCATAATCAACGGCACCACGATCACTAGCGACGCGATGTCCAGGGCGGTCACCGCTACCAACCCAAGCGCGGCCACCAGTTGTATAAGCAACCCTAAACGCAAATTCTGCTGAGGAGTGCGCTTGCGGAGCAGATGAATATTGACCCGATTAGAGAGCGCAATAACGACCACGTTGACCCCAAACACTAGCGGATAAGTGCCGGGCGAGAGGCCAAAATAGTCGAGATAAAGAAACGGCGAAGCGGTCACAAAGGCAAACAGGCCCGCAAAGGAAGCCGCTACCGCACAGATATAGCCCATGCCTTCACGATGCTTAAGCACGCTGGCGTAGTTGCGTATTACCTGCCGTGGTGAAGCTGCCGGCAGCGACATATCGCGGGTTTCAGGTAACCGCGTTCCTAGCAGCCAGAGCAAAAAGCCTGCGTAAACGGCTAAGAATACAAAAATCAGCCACCAGCCGGCCACGTGCAGTAGCAAACTGCCCACTGCAGGCGCCACCAGCGGCGCCAGCATCATAATCATTGCCATGGTGGACATCACTTTGGCGGCCTCACGCCCGCTAAAGCAGTCGCGCACAATCGCCGCCGAGTTGACCACGCAGGCCCCGCCTCCCAGCGCTTGAATAAACCGCCAAGCCAGCAGCGTGGCAAACTGTTCGCGCCATCGTAATAGCAAGACTTGCCAGCATAAACACCACCAATCCGCCCAACAGCACAGGCTTTCTACCCATCCGATCCGAAAGCGGCCCAAAGCATAGCTGGCCCAATGCAAAGCCGAACAAGAATACGCTGATGGAGAGTTCAGTACGGTGAATACTGGCGCCAATGCTTTCAGCAATGATACCCATGGCAGGCAAATAAGCGTCGATAGCAAAGGGTGCCAGCGCCGTATTGGCGGCAACCAACAGTGCTACCCGGCGAGGATTAAGATCCATGGGTCTCCTTAAGGCGATAATGTACGCACTGGAATAGATAGGCCGCTAATCATAGCTGATTTTAAGGCCTTTGTCGGGATTGGAGACTATCGGTAGATAGCCCTTGGGAGAGGCCAGGGGCTTATCAAGGAGAGGGGAGCTTAGTGATGCGTAGTGGCGTCTTGCGACTCAAGCATGTCAACCAGTGGCTGAAACTGCTCACGGTTATGCTCGTTCATATGCATTAAAATACGGTGGGCTTCCAGGATACGATCGCGCAGTCCCTCTTCGTCTGCCGGCTCTTGGGGCAGCTCTTCAAGCTCATTGTTGAGCGTACTCGTCTGTTGTAGCGGCGCTTCCATCAGCGTGAAGAAACGCGCAAAGCCCATCACGTCCAACATCTGCCGTACATCAGGATTATCGACAATAATCGTCGGCGGCTGCTCCAGGCGCCCTTTCACCGCCATCGCGACCTTGGCCAAAAAACCAAGCGCCGTCGAATCGACATTGGTGGCTTCACGCAGGTCAATCAATACGGCACGCAACCCCGGCGTCTCGGCAAGACGCTGGGCTTGAGTATCCAGCGTGGCGCAGAGCGTCAAACGCACATCACCACACAGTTTTAGAATAAAAACACCAGAATCGAACGCCGCTTTAATGCGGCCCTCTTCAATCAGCATGACCAAATCCGCTCACCATCATGATTGTTAGATCATCGGGTAAAGCATCGCGCTCTTGGTTGGCATCAAACTCTGCATCCCCTTCGGCAAGGAGTGCATTCGTTTCTGCTAGCCGGTCGCGCAACTGCTCAAGCGTTACACTCTCGCTTACTAATTGCTCAAGCTCCTTGAGCCGCGTGTCGAGCGTTTTACCCGGCAAGCATTCCAATACTCCATCTGAGCAGAGCCATAGACGAAATTTATTCGGCAATGCACAACTCAGCGAAGGATACTCCACATCGGGGAAAAGGCCTACCGGCATTCCCTCGCCTTCTAAACGGCGTAGCTCTCCCTCTGCTGCCAACAGGGGCATGGGAAGCTGTGCGCCGAGCGAATAGTGAAGAGTATGCGCCTCGTGGTCAATAACACCGACAAATAAGGTGGCATGTTTACCAATATCGGTGCCCTGCAGCTCGCGGTTCATCGCCTTTAACCAATCAGGCGGCAGATTTTCCGGATGCTGGCCATCCCACTCACTCAGCCAGCGGTTGCATAAATATTTGAGCAGCACGGTAACAAACGCCGACGAGGCGCCATGCCCCGATACATCGGCGAAATAGAAGGCACTGTAGCGCTCGTTATAGCGTTGGTAATCGAGAAAATCACCAGACAAATAGAGCGAAGGGGCAAATACGTAGTCGTAATACACCCCGTTAATCACCTTGGGCCGCAGCGGCAACAAACGCCGCTGGATATGCCCTCCGCTCTGCTGATCCATCCGCAGCAGCGCGAGGTGGGTCTCTAGGCTCTCGTTTAACTCCGCCAGACGCGCATGGTCACGCTCGCGCTCCAGCGCCAAATCGTTGAGCTTAATGGCCTTACGGATCATTCGTCGCAACAGCTCGGCGTGTCGCAGCGGATGGACAATATAGTCCACCAACCCCACATCAATCGCTTTGATCAAGTCGGCGTCCTGACGCGAGTCACTGACTACCAGTGTCGGTAGGCGTCGCGTTAGGTGTGTCCATTGCTGCCGCGGAACTGCCCGAGCATGGGCAACAATGAGCGCCGTGTCAGCGGGCAAATGCGCGATATCCTCAGCGGCAAACACCCACATGCCATCGCAGGTAATCGCTTCAGCCAGCGCATCACGTTCACGACCAGGTTCGTCGATCACCGCGATCAACTGCTTAGAATGATCCATCATAAGCCTCAATCGGTGACTTCGTTGTCACCAAAGTCACTATCATCCTGACCGCTGTCATCAAAATCGCTGTCATCAAAGTCGAAGGTTCGCTGGCAAAGGGGTCATCACCCAATTCTCCATCGCTCACCTCAAATTGGCGGTTCTGCAAGTAAGCGTCACGAATAAAACGGTAGCGATCACCACGAATTAATTCTTCCTGGTCAAGCAAACCCGCTCGAATATCGATCGCTTTGAGTGCGGTAAGGCCTACTCGAACAATATCGTCTTCTGCATAATTAACGGGGTTCGTTGCCATATTCGCGGGCATACCGGTGGTATCCCGCAGCGTGCTGGGGCCAAAGAAAGGCAGCACCAGATAACGCGAATCTTCCCACCCCCACACCGCTAACGTTTGGCCAAAATCTTCTTCATCCGCAGTAATTTCCATTAGGGTGGCATAATCTAACAGTCCGCCAATGCCTACCGTGGAGTTAATTAAAAAACGTGACGTGGCGAGGCCCGCGTTTGACGGTTTGCCCTGCAGCACGCTGTTAAGCGCAGTACGCACTTCACCTAAGTTGGAGAAAAAATTACCTACGCCCGTTTCTACCGGGTCGGGGGTAATAGCACGATAGCCTGTTGCCACCGGCTTGAGCGCGTAGCGATCCAACACATCGTTAAACGCAAACACTTTGCGGTTAAAGCCTTCCCAAGGGTCTTCGGGAGCAGTATTTTCCGCCATTTGCGTACTGGCACAGCCTCCGGTTGCGAGTAACGTCACCAGTAGTAGTGGCAACCCTTTGCTACGCAGCGAAAGCGCAGGCTGCGCGTTATTAAACCACTGCCACATGACATTTTCCTTTTTCAATTCCCTTGCACCTTATACAGACATCTACAAACGACGAATAACCACACTGCCCGCGCTATAACCTGCTCCAAAGGAGCAAATCACGCCAATATCGCCCTCCACAAGCGCCTCGCGATGGAGGTGAAAGGCGATGATAGAACCCGCTGAACTGGTGTTGGCGTAACGATCCAAAATAATCGGCGCCTGTGTTTCACTCGGGTCATAGCCCAATACTTTGCGGGCAATCAAATCGTTCATATGCCGGTTAGCCTGGTGTAGCCACATGCGCTTCAGATCGCCACCGGCCAACTCTAAGGAGGCCAAATGATCGGTGATCAATTTAGCCACCATCGGGCAAACTTCTCTAAACACCCGACGCCCTTCCTGCACAAACAGCTTATCCAAGGCGAGTGGGTCACTGTCCGTTACGCGGTTAAGGAACCCTGCATTATTACGGATCGCGTTGGAAAACTGGGTAACCAGACGCGTGCCAAGAATTTCAAACTGCTCATCGGCCACCGCAATAGCGCTATTTTCTAGTACCACAGCGGTACAAGCATCGCCGAAAATGAAGTGGCTGTCACGGTCTCGAAAGTTGAGGTGCGCCGAGCAAATTTCCGGATTGACCACCAGGGCACGCTTCACACTGCCGGAGGCTATGGCGTTGGCAGCCGTTTCCAAAGCAAACGTCGCTGAACTACAGGCCACATTCATATCGAACCCGTAGCCACTTGTGCCCAAGGCCTGCTGCACCTCGACCGCCATAGCGGGGTAGGCACGCTCCAGGTTTGAGCAGGCCACGATCACCAGCTCGATGTCAGCAGCTTCTACCTTGGCAGCGGCCAGCGCCTGCCGCGCGGCAGCGGTCGCCATCTCGCACTGAATAGAGGGTTCGTCATTGCCCCGCTGCGGAAGTTTAGGCCGCATACGCTGTGGGTCAAGGATCCCAGCTGCATCGAGCACATAGCGGCTCTTAATACCGGAGGCTTTTTCGATAAATTCGCTGCTTGAATGTGCCAGCGGTTCGCGCTCGCCGCGCGCAATGGCTCCGGCATGCTGTTCATTCTCGCTGTCTACCCAAGCATTAAATGCCGCCACCAGGGCCGCATTATCAATGGCGTGTTCCGGTGTATAGAGACCTGTACCGGTAATCACCACATGTGTCATGCCAATCTCCTCTAAGCGGCTTGCCGACGTGACCGGCCATCAATGTAGCGTGCGACTTACGGCGAACCCATCACGTTACTGTGTGCGTAAAATAGCGGTTTTTCCAGCAACTTTTTTCAACCCCTAGCTAAACGCTAGTGATCTCTTGCCAGCGTTTTTCCAATCGTTTTACCGACACCACCATGTTAGTCCCCAACTGCTGTGCAAATAGCGATACTCTAAGCTCCTGCAGCCACCAGCCAAAAGCGACCAATTCAGGATCTTCCACCCTTCCGCGTCGCTCGCTTTCGCGGCGGGCATCAAAGCGGGCCTCTAATGCCTGGACATCTTGCATCATCATTTGATCGCGACCGCGCTCACGGGCGGCTTTTTCAAGCCGAATGAGCGCCGCCTCGGTGTAGCGCGGGTATTCGTCCAGCCAAGCGCCCGCATCGCGAATAAAGCCTGGATAGACCAGACGCTGCATCTGCGCGCTAACATCGCTATACACCAGCGCCAGAGCAAAATTAAGCTTCCCTTTGAGCACCTTACTGACCGCCAGATGCCCTTTTAGCGCGGCCTCTACGCGTACCAGCAGTGCTTTCGCTTCGTCTACAAGCTGACCCTGAGTAGCGTTTAGTCGCTGGCTAAACTCGCCTTCCGAGCGCGGCAGGGGGTGCTGAGCAATCACCTGGGTAAACACCGCAAGCAGCAGATCGTCGATCAAAGCTTGTTTACTACCCACTTTGGCGAACAGTAGCGCGCACTTCTCAACACCCGGCAGTTGTTTAATCGCTTTAACCTGTTCAGGTAGCTTGGCAATTGCCAGCCGAGCGATGCCCTCCTGGTGGGCAGCGTCAGCTTTTGCAGGGTGATCAAACAACGCCACCTTGAACTCGCTGGCGTCAAGACCGCTGGTTTTCGCAATCCTGCTTTCAGCGACCAGGGCAGGATACGCCTCTACGCGAATACCTGCCTGGGTGGTAACGCGCGAAGCGGGCAGCGGCGTCTTGGGTAGCCCGGCCACAGCGGGCTCTTGGCTAACCTGTTCAGCCAGTGCCTGGGCGCCTGCGCTGGCTGCCGCTTCAAAGCGCTGCTCTAAAGCACGCAGATCGCGCCCCTGCCCTAAGGTTTCGCCCGCGTGATCGACCACGCGAATATTCATGATCAGATGCGGTTCGAGCACGTCGAGGCGCCAGTCGTCGGGATGCACCCGCGTCGATGTACGGCGGCGAATGAACTCCCCCAAGGCCTCGGTTAACGGGCGCTGATCGGGCACCAGGGTTTCCAGCGCCGCATCCACCCAATCAGGAATCGGCACCACCTGGCGGCGGATGCTTTTCGGCAGTGACTTCAGAAGCGCAATACACTTTTCACGCAGCAGCCCAGGTACCAACCCACTCCAGAGCATGCACCGGCACCTGGGCAACATTGCAGCGGGAACGGTCAGGGTAACACCGTCATCCTCGGCTTCGGGGTCAAAGTGGTAGCTTACCGGATACGCGACGCCCGCCAGAATCAAATGATCAGGATACTGCGCCTGGGTAACGTCCTCCGCGTCGCGCGCTTTAAGTGAATCAATATCGAAATGCAGTAATTGTGGCTCTTGCTGCTCGGCCTGCTTGCGCCAGTGCTCAAAGCCCTTGCCGTTGACTATCTCCGCCGGGATCCGCTGGTCGTAAAAGTCATAGAGCGTGTCTTCATCGACCAGAATATCTCGCCGCCGAGCGCGATCTTCCAGCGCTTCGACTTCGTCGATCAACGCGCGGTTATGAGCAAAGAAGGCACCTTTGGTGTGAAATTCCCCTTCCACCAGCGCACGGCGAATAAACAGCTCCCGGGACTCCTGGGGCGCGATTGGCCCGTAATGTACCTTGCGCCGCGCCACAATCGGCAGACCAAACAGCGTGACCTGTTCAAAGGCCACTACCTGGGCGCGCTTCATTTCCCAATGCGGTTCGCTGTAGCTGCGTTTAACCAGGTGCTGCGCCTGGGGTTCAATCCACTGGGGATCGATTTTGGCCACGGTGCGGGCAAACAGCTTGGAGGTTTCCACCATCTCGAACGCCATGATCCACTTGGGCGACTTCTTGGCCAACCCTGAGCCTGGATGAATCATAAACTTGCGATTGCGGGCGCCGAGATACTCGCGGTTCTCCACCAACGTCCCCAGATTAGAGAGCAGCCCCGAGAGTAGCGCCTGATGCACCTTGCCCGACGTTTTACGCCGCGTTTGACGCGCCTGTTCTTCGCTCTCGTCTTCATTACGGGGCGGCGGCGCGGGCACGTCGATATCCATATCGCGCAGCAGTTGGCGCAGTTGGCGGAAGGTGTCGTGCCATTCGCGCATGCGCAGGTAGTTGATGTAGTGCTCGCGGCACCAGCGGCGCAGTTGATTACCTGAAAGCGCCTCACGGGCATTCTCAATGCCGTGCCAAAGGTTCAGCAAGGCGACAAAATCGGAATCCGGATCATGCCAGCGCTGGTGAGCTTGGTCGGCCGCCTGGCGCTTATCCGCCGGTCGGTCGCGGGGGTCTTGGATGGCTAGCGCCGAGACGACGATCAGCACATCGCGAAGGCTGCCGAATTCGGCACCCGCCAACACCATTCGCGCCAAGCGCGGGTCAATCGGCAGCCGCGCCAGCTTACGCCCAAGCGGAGAAAGGCGCTGCTTGTCGTCCACCGCCCCCAGCTCGAACAGCAGTCGAAAGCCGTCTTTAACAAAGCGGCTATCCGGTGGATCAACAAACGGAAAGGCCTCGATATCGCCGAGCTTGAGCCCCAGCATCGAGAGAATCACCGAGGCAAGGTTGGTGCGCTGGATTTCCGGGTCGGTAAAGCCGGCCGGGATAGGAAATCCTCTTCGCTGTAGAGGCGAATACACACGCCTTCGGCAATCCGCCCACAGCGCCCTTTACGCTGGTTGGCGCTGGCCTGGCTAACCGCTTCTACCGGCAGTCGCTGGATCTTGGAACGGTAGCTATAGCGGCTGATACGTACGAGGCCAGGGTCAATCACGTAGCGAATACCGGGTACGGTCAGCGACGTTTCCGCGACGTTGGTGGCGAGTACAATGCGCCGACCGCGGTGCGGCGCAAACACGCGGTTCTGCTCTTCGTTGGAGAGTCTCGCGTAGAGTGGCAGGATTTCAGTGCCTTTCAGCTCGGCGCGGCGCAGGGTATCTGCGGTTTCACGAATTTCGCGCTCACCAGGTAAAAACACCAGCACATCGCGAGGGCCATGCAACCAGCCTTTTTCGCGCTCAACGGCTTCAATCTCTTCCACCGCGTGCAGAATGCCCTCTTGCAGCGTGCGGTCTTCTTCATCGTCCTCATCGCGTACCAGCGGCCGGTAGTGCACTTCAACGGGGTAGGTACGCCCGGTGACTTCCACCACCGGTGCAGGCGTCTTGGCGGTGCCGAAGTGTTTGGCAAAGCGCTCTACGTCGATAGTCGCCGAGGTAATGATGACTTTTAGATCGGGCCGCTTGGGGAGCAAACGCTTGAGGTAACCAAGCAGAAAGTCGATATTCAGGCTGCGCTCGTGGGCTTCATCAATAATGATGGTGTCGTAACGCAGCAGCAGCGGATCATGCTGGGTCTCGGCCAGCAAGATCCCGTCGGTCATCAGTTTGACCAGGGTCGTTGGGCTGCTCTGGTCGGTGAAGCGCACCTGATAGCCCACCTGCTCGCCCAGAGAGACTTCCAGCTCTTCCGCCAGGCGACTGGCGACACTGCGGGCAGCCAAGCGACGCGGTTGGGTGTGGCCAATTAAGCCACGGCGGCCTCGGCCCAGTTCCAAACACATTTTAGGCAGTTGGGTGGTTTTGCCTGAGCCGGTCTCCCCCGCCACCACCACGACCTGATGATCGCGGATGGCGTTGACAATATCCTCCCGGCGTTCGACCACCGGCAATTCTGGCGGGTAATTGAGGGCGACCTTTTGGCTTTCGCGCTGACTGAGCTGCTGCTGGGCACGACCAAGCTCGCGCTGCACCTCGTCCAAGCCACGGCTAATCGGTTTGCTATCACGTAGGCGACGGTTTAAACCAGCCAGCCGGCGCTCCAGCCGCTCTGCATCGCGCAGCATCACATCGCCCGCGGCCTGTTTCAGCGACGCAAGACGTTGGCTATCGGTGGGGGCTGGGGATGTGTCGGTGGTCACGATTGAGTCGGCTTCCATTCGCTTGGGCATTTAACAAGAGATATTAGTAAGAGTTATAAAAAATCAACCCGCTCAATTGAGCGGGTCGTATAGTGTAACGCTTTCAGCTCCGCGACGCCTAACCACAGTGCCGAGTCATCATCTACAGTTACGTTTTTGAGGGCTCTTCGTCGCGCAGCTGGCGGCGGAGCACTTTGCCCACGTTGGTTTTGGGCAGCTCATCGCGAAACTCTATGAATTTCGGCACTTTGTAGCCAGTGAGCTCTTTTTTGCACCAGTCGCGTAGTGTTTTTTCATCTAGCTGGTCATTTTTACTTACCACAAACAGCTTGATGGCTTCGCCAGCATTTTCATCTGGCACACCGACCGCGGCAGACTCAAGCACATCCGGGTGGGCTGCCACCACATCTTCAACTTCGTTGGGATAAACATTAAAGCCAGAGACCAGGATCATATCTTTTTTGCGATCAACAATGCGGATATAGCCATCATCCTGCAGCACAGCGATGTCGCCGGTGCGGAACCAGCCATCCTCATCGATGGCGTCACGGGTTTCATCTTCACGCTGCCAGTAGCCTTTCATCACCTGTGGCCCTTGCACGCACAGTTCTCCCGGCTCGCCCAATGCCACGTCGTTGCCATCGGCGTCGACGACTTTTACCGCGGTGCCTGCCACGGGCTTACCGATAGTGCCCAGTTGGATCGCATCGGTCGGGTTGAAGCTAACAATGGGAGAAGTCTCGGTCAGACCATACCCTCGGCAATTGGGCAACCGGTGGTTTTTTCCCAACGCTGCGCCGCTGCTTTGGTCAGCGCCATGCCGCCGGAGATCGTCAGTTTCAATTTGGAAAAATCGAGCTGCTTGAAATCGTCGCGATTACATAGCGCATTAAACAGCGTATTGAGGCCGATAAAAGCGCTAAAGGGCACCCCCTTGAGCTCTTTGATAAAACCATCCAGGTCGCGAGGATTAGTGATCAGCAAAGAGTGGTTACCGGTTTCCATTAGGAACAGGCAGTTAACCGTAAAGGTATAGATGTGATAAACCGGTAGCGGTGCGATAACCAACTCTTCGCCATCGGTCAGATGAGTACCAATCGCTTCCCGCGCTTGCAGCATATTGGCGATGAGATTGCGATGGGTCAGCATTGCGCCTTTTGGCATACCCGTGGTGCCACCGGTATATTGAAGCGCGGCTAAATCGTCGGGGCTCCTCTTGACCTCGGTATGACTTAGCGAGGCACCTTTTTTTAGCGCATCACGGAAGCCAACCGCACTGGGCAGTGAATAAGCAGGCACCATTTTCTTAACGTGCTTGACCACTGCATTGATTAACCAGCGCTTGGGCACATCGTGCAAGTCAGCTAGCTGGGTGACGAGCACATGCTTGATATCTGTTTTATCGAGCACTTTCTCCAGCTTGTCCGCCATATTGGCCAAAATCACAATGGCTTTAGCGTTGGAGTCCTTGAACTGGTTGGCCATTTCCCGCTCGGTATATAGCGGGTTGGTGTTGACCACTACCAAGCCTGCGCGCAGTGCACCGAATACCGCCACAGGAAACTGCAGTACGTTGGGCAACTGGATGGCGATACGATCACCGGGAACGAGGTCGGTTTCATGCTGTAGCCATGCAGCAAAGTCTGCAGAGAGGCGGTCAAGATCAGCGAAAGAGAGCGTTTTTCCCATACAGGAAAAAGCTGGCTTGTCCTTAAAGCGTGTTACTGCGTTATGAAAAACATCCGTGACTGAATCGTACTGATCCAACCCTTCAAGCGCTGGGCCACGTAAAACGGCGGCGTTGGCGTGTTCGCTCATGGGCAATCTCCGCTATTGGCGTCGGCGTAAGTCACCGACCTTGTTGTTGTCGCTAGGCTCTATCTGAAAAATAGGTTAAGAAGCCCAACGATATACGACCTCTAACAGGCTGTAAAACGATCGATTGAAACTAACGTTTCAACTTTAGCCCATAGTCGGGCTCACTTGATTTTCTGCTGCGTCCCTCATTCCAATTTAGTAGATCGTTTCTTTATGGACAGTAACGCGCCTGAATTTCTCCATCGCGCCAGACCAATAGCTCACCCGGCACCATGCGCTGCCAGGCTTCATTGTGCGTGAGCGGTTCAGTGGCAATTACTGAAACGATGTCGTCAGGCGTGGTATGTTCGGCAAAATTCACCGTCATCTCGGCGTCGGAGAGTTCCGCCTCGCCGAAGGGCGCGCAGCGGGTAATATGTGCAAGCTTCGTGGCGCAAAATGTATATAAATAGCCGCCATCGGAGAGCAGCATATTGAACACGCCCAGCGCTCTTAGCTGCTCACATAGCTGGTGCAAGCGCTCCCACAGCGTTGTGGGATCTGCTGGCGGGCAAGGAAATTCACGGCGAATCTCCCCCATTAACCAGCAGTAGGCGTACTCGCTATCGGTGCTGCCAACCGGGGTGTAGTTTCCTAACGCTAAACGCTCCCAGCCACTTAATTGCCCATTGTGAGCATAACACCAGGGTCGCCCCCACATTTCGCGCGTGAAAGGGTGGGTATTGGCAAGCTTTACGCCCCCACGTTGGCCTGGCGAATGTGACTGATCACCACATTGGACTTAATCGGGTAATCGCAAATTAGCCGGGCGATAGGGGAATCGACGGAGGGATGGGGGTCGCGAAAATCGCGGTAACCGCCCTCTTCGTAGAAGGCAATTCCCCAACCATCGCGATGAGGGCCGGTGCCCCACCGCGATGCAAAAAGCCCGAAAAGCTAAAACAGATATCGGTGGGCACATTGGCGCTCATACCCAGCAGTTCACACATACGCTTTACCAATACATAGACACCCGGCGCTTTCTGCAAAAGCATGGAACCTAAACACAGGCATTAACCAATCACCGGTTCGCGACGGCGTGGTGATTCGCTTTCATCGGCACTCTCTTCTTCCTGGGCGACATACTCATCGTCCCCAGGACGGCGCCACCACCACAGAGCAACGCCAATCAGCGCGCCTAATGCCATCCCCAACACCAGCCACATTAGCCCGCCACGAAGTGCCGCGCCGTTGTTTTCTAAAAACCCAACCGCTGCCACCATCGCCGAAGGTGCCCAACCGGTATAGAATTCACCCTCTTCTATTAACGGCAGCCGGAAAGTAGCGGGTGCCCATATCGCCCCTGCCACCATCCAGGTCAGTACAAGACGTGGCAAGCGAGGCAGAAAAGTGAGCGCAAAATAGACCGCGACAATCACTAACAGCGACAGCCCGTAATAACTCAACCACAGTAGTGGCGTTGAATTTGCAAACAGCATAATACCCCTCATATGGGTGAACTCACCCGACGTTGATTTCCCGTTATGGTACCTATCAATTTATGAAAGCACAGCAAGGCATACCTTCAGGCTTACCCGCTGCACGCTATTATCGCGCTAATGACCCGCAATGGCACTGGTTAGAAGAGCGCGATGACCCACAGGTCAGTGCCTTTTTAGAGGCCGCCAACCAGCAACAAGCCGATTGGTTTGCCCCGCTTGCCCCGCTGGAGGAAGCGTTATACCAGAGCCACCTGGCGCGCCGCGAATTAGCCGTGACCAGCCTTAAGACAACGCTTGACCACTTCACGTTCTGGAACGAAACCAGTGCCGAGGATGATTACCCCTGCTGGTGGCGCCACCCCAATCGCCAGCCTGAACAACAGGAATGTTTTTTTGACGTTAGAGCCCGTGCCGCCGAGCACGACTTTTACGACATGGGCGATATGGCGCTGTCACCCGATGAGCAGTGGTTGGCCTGGACAGAAGATACTCAAGGCGACGAGCGTTTTACTCTGTGGCTGAAAGCGCTGCCTAACGGAACGCCCGTGCAACTATTAAGCGATATTGGTGCGGGGCTTTGCTGGGCAGAAGATCAAACTGCCTCCACGGCGACGCTGCTGTTCACGCGGTTTGACGACACTCAGCGCCCTGATAGCGTTTGGCGGCTTGCGCTTTCGCTGATGGAGCCTGACGCTTCAAATGAGCCAGTATTGGTGCTACGGGAAGAGGATCCTGAGTTTTGGCTCGGTATTGGCAAAACGCGCTCGCGGTCGTGGCTGCTGCTAGAAAGCGGCTCAAAAGACACCAGTGAAATTCACCTATTGGCCGCTCACTCTCCTGATTCAGCCCCGCTGTGTATTCAGCAGCGCCAGGCGGGGGTTGAATACAGCATTGATCACCGACCAGGCAGCTTTTACCGCCTGCATAACCAGGCAGGTGCTCACTTCCAGCTCGACTTTCTGCCCGAAAGTCAGCTTGGTCAGCCCCAATTGAATTGGCAAACGTTAATCACCCACCGTGAAGAAGCCACCCTGGAAGGCGTTGATGCGTTCTCTTGGGGACTGATGCTGGCTGAGCGCGACCATGCCCAGGCGCAAGTGCGTTTGCGGCGTTTACTGTTTGATGCCCAGCACAGCTGCACCCTAGATGAGACCCTGGCACTGCCTGAACAACCCTGCTCGCAAATGCTGGAAGATGCGCCGCACTTCGATACTCAGGTAGTGCGCCTGCGCGAAGAGTCGTTTACCCAGCCGCCCAGCTGGTTTTCACTCGATCTAACCAGCGGCGAGCGAACGCTGCTGAAGCGGGTACCTGTTTACGGCAATTTACAGCCGGAACAGCTAATCAGTCGCCGCCTTTGGGCCACCAGCAGCGACGGTGAGCAAGTGCCCGTATCGGTGGTGATGCGCGCCGACTTGGCGGATCAGCCCTTACCCACGCTGCTGTATGGCTACGGCGCTTACGGTGAGGCTCTCGACCCCTGGTTCTCGATCGCCCGGCTGGAACTGCTTGAGCGCGGTGCGGCCTTTGCCGTTGCTCATGTGCGTGGCGGCGGCGAGCGCGGCGAACCCTGGTATTTAAACGGCAAGATGGCCCACAAAGAGAATAGCTTTGACGATTTCCTGGCCGCCCGGGAAGCGCTTGTGGAGCAAGGTGTCAGTGATGCACAGCGCGTAGCGGCCTATGGCGCCAGCGCTGGCGGGCTGCTGGTCGGCACCTGCATTAATCGTGCCCCGGAAAAGTTTTGCGCCGCTCTGCTAGACGTGCCCTTCTTAGACGTGCTGCGCACGATGCAGAACCCGGAGCTGCCTCTGACGACCGCGGAGTACAGCGAGTGGGGCAACCCTGAAGAACCAGAGGTCGCCGAGCGAATAGCCGCTTACTCACCTATCGATAACATTAAAGCGCAGATATACCCTGCACTATGGATTGAGGGCAGTTGGTTCGACACCCGTGTCAGCTACTGGGAGCCCGCCAAGTTTTATGCCCAGGTGACACAGCAGCAGCTGGGTTCAGCGCCGATTTTGATGCGTACCGATATGAGCAGCGGCCACGGCGGCGCATCCGGTCGATTCAAAGCGTGGCGCGATACCGCCCGCCAAGACGCGTTTATTCTCTGGGCGCTGGGACTGCACTCGCAAGCATCTTCAACTGCTGAGTAAAGTGCTCGAAGGGAACTACATCGGCAGCACGGCAATAATATGCGACTCCAATTGCTGCTCGGGCACCTCATCTTGGGACACCGCAAAGCTGCGTACGCTGACGCCTTTGCGGTGAACCCGCTCGGCATCATTGCTTAACAGCGGATGCCAACCCGCCAACTTGCGCCCTTCAGCCACCCGCCGATAACCACAGCTCTGCGGCAGCCAGGTGAACTCTTTAACCAAGGCAGGCGTCAGTTGGGTGCAGTCGGGAACGGTTTCAAAGCGGTTCGCATAATCGCTGCACTGGCAACTGTGAATATCCAGCAAGCGACAAGCAACGTTCAGTACTGCTAACTCCTGAGTATCCTCGTCGTGCAACTTTAGCAGGCAGCACTGCCCACAGCCATCGCATAACGCTTCCCACTCCAGGGGCGTCAACTCTTCGAGGGTAAAGCGCTCCCAAAAACGTTCGCGCATTGCGGTCTCCATCGTCTCCTGGCTCATTATTACGAAAAACTCATTATGATGGGGGTGTATCTTGGTGGCTTAATTCAGCCAATAGTTCGGGCCATAGGGTCTGGAAATCGGCCTCTAACGCTTGATAATCGTCGTACAGCCAAGGCACTAAAGCAGCCAACTGATTGGGGCCAGACAAACGCCGCCCAATCCCGGCAACGGCCCGGCAGGTAAACGCAAAATCAGCATAGCCTCTTAGCCAGTCCTGCTCGACGAGAATCGGCATCATACCGGCCAGCCGGTTCGGCGCGGTACGAGCGGAGAGCAGTCGATAACAGCGCTCAACAATTGCTTCTTGATCCGCCTGCCCTGCCGTATCACGGGCCAGGAAATGATCCCACACCATATCCAGGGCTATCCCCGCATAGCGCCGCTGCCCTGTTGGCGCACGCCGCCGTGCATTAACAACGCTAGGGTGGTTATCTACCCAGGCATCTACCCGACGGTGATGGCGAATGCCCAGTGCAGTAGCAGCAGGCCAATCGGCCAAATTGCGCCCCTTAACGCCATCGGCAATTAAATTGCCGTAGAGGAAATCATCGCTACCAGCGCTCACCAACCACGCATGGGCAAGAAAATTCATAGCCGGATGGCGCTACTGTTCGTCAGAACGGGCATCAGAGCGCGAAGCCACATGGGCACGATGCACGTCGAGCAAATAAGCCTCTTTGGGTGGCGGCATTTGCAGGTAGAACCCTTTGTCTTTAATCCCTTCCACCACGTCTGCCGCATTAACCCGTGACAATTTTTTGTCTGCGGTCAACAGCATGGTAAACACCGGTACAGGCTTGCCGAAGGTTTCAAGTAATTGCGCAGGGACGTCTGCAAATCCTTGACGCTTATCGACATATAAATACATTTCATCTTTACGCGAGCTTTTAAAAACCTCGCAAATCAGCTTGTCGCTCATTATGCTCGCTCCTCAAGGGCCTGGGCCAACGCGCCGTTCAGACATTCGCCACGCCAACCGGTCGGCCAGGTGAGAGGTTCCCCTGCCAAGTCCTGCATCACCAGTGTTTCAATATCACGGCGGCGCATGAGCATTTCCGGTGCCACACCCAAGTCATTAGCTTTAGCGGTTACCGCCTTCTTGAGTGCTTTAAAGCGTGATTTGAACGTCGGGTGCATGGGGTCTGGCCAACGCTTGGGCAGCGCTTCTTCATCACAGTGCTGAGCCTGTTTGACCATTGCCAGCAGTGCGTCGCCCTCTTTTTTGATCAGCATCGGTTTAACGCCTTCCACCTCAGCGAGCTCGAAGCGATTACTGGGCATCTTTTCGGCGATCGCAAATAGCAGCTTGTCGCTAATCAACCAGTTGCGCGGCAAGTCACGACGGCGTGTCTCGCCTTCACGCCAGGTGGTCATTAGCCGATACGCTTCCATTTGCCGGGGCGTCAAGCGCCACAATTGGCGTTGACGGGTATACCACTGCTGGTCGTTATCGACGCTGCGGCCCGCCTGTTCAATTAAGCTAGCACACTCAGCGTCTACCCATTCACGCCGCCCCAACATGGCGAGTTTTTCAGCCTGGAGCGTCCAGACTTTTAACAAATAGATCACATCCAGAGCAGCGTACTGGCACTGCGCAGGCGACAGCGGGCGTAATAGCCAGTTTGAGCGGGTCTCTTCCTTAGGCAGGGTTTCGCCGACCCAAAATTCGACCAGCTTTTGATACCCCATTCCAGGATTTTCGCCTAAAAATCCTTGTACTACCTGAGTATCGATTAACGGTTCCGGCAATACACCTGCCCAGTGCTGGAAGACTTCTAGATCTTCGCTGCAGGCGTGCAGTAACTTGATAGCACTATTTTGCAGCAGGGCTCGGAATTTATCAGTACACGGGACGGCTACCGGATCAATCAGATAAGCCTCTTCCCCCGCGGTGAATTGAACCAACGCCGGCACTGGAAAGAACGTGTTCTCTCGGAAAAACTCGGTATCCAGAGCAATTACAGAAGCATCGGCTACTTGCTCACACGCTGCATCAAGCGCCTCTGGAGTATCAAGCCATTGATAAGAGGGGGTCAGAGAGGACAAAAGCATTCTTCCAGGTTGGCGCAAATACTAAAGCATTTGCGTTTTAGGTAGGCTTATTCACTGGCAAACGGCAAGCGACCATTAAATGCACGGCTCAAAGTGCCGCCATCTACGTACTCCAGCTCTCCACCCATGGGAACGCCATAGGCAAGCCGCGAGAGTTTGACACCGTGTTCTGCTAGTAGCGAAGCAATATAATGGGCGGTCGCTTCACCTTCGATGGTGGGGTTAGTCGCCAACACCACCTCTTCGATGAGCCCTTCTGCAACACGCGCTTCCAGTAAGTCTAAACCGATCGACTCAGGCCCCACGCCATCTAGCGGCGAAAGGTGCCCGTGGAGCACAAAATAGCGCCCCTTAAAACCACCGGCTTCTTCAATCGCCAATTGATCGGCAGGCGACTCCACCACGCAAAGTAGTGCATCATCGCGCCGCGGGCTTTCACACAGCATGCAGATCTCTGCTTCAGTGAGCGTGCGGCAGCGCTGGCAGTATCCAACTTCATCGATCGCTTGTTGAATAACCGCCGCCAGACGCTGCCCTCCAGGACGCTCACGCTCAAGCAAATGCATCGCCATGCGCTGAGCTGTTTTGGGCCCAACGCCTGGCAATACGCGAAACGCATCCATTAACTGCTCAACGAGAGGAGAAAAACGCATTGCTTAGAACGGCATCTTAAAGCCGGGCGGAAGGTTCAAACCTGCCGTCGCTTCTTCCATTTTCTGTTTAGAACTGACCTCCAATTTGCGCACTGCGTCATTGACCGCCGCGGCTAGCAAATCTTCCAGCAACTCTTTGTCCTCTTCCATGACGCTGGGGTCAATGGTCACGTTTGAAACGTCATGGCGACCGTTCATGGTGACCTTGACCATACCGGCACCCGCCTCACCCTGGACTTCGGCTTTGGCGACCTCTTCCTGGGCTTGCTGCATTTTTTCCTGCATCTCTTGGGCTTGCTTCATTAAGTTGCCCATTCCACCTTTAAGCATGGTCTGATCTCCAACATACGTAGTTAAAAGGTATAGCTAAAACGAGTGTTTCTATCACGCGTCTAGAAAATGAGCTTAGCGCATAGCGTCGGCAGGCTTTACGCTGGATTCTATCAGCTTTGCCCCAAACGCCTGCTGTAACTTTTGTACATGGGGGTCGTGATTGAGTAGATCAACCGCCTGGGCATGACGCTCTTTATTAAGACGCTCTTCACGCTGCCGTGGCGTCTCAAGGCTATTAGACAACTCGGCAACGTAAAACGCTATTCGCCTTGGCATGCCCTGCTCTTTTAGCGCCCGCTCAATGCGGGTTTGATGCACTTCCGCCTGCATGGCCTCTTGGCTGGGGTCGAGGCGCAGCGTCAGCAGCGTACCGTCGTCACTCTCGACCAGGCAGTTGCCCGCCAAGTTACGGGTTAAGCCGCCCAAGCCAAGAGAATCAAAGCACTGCAACCACTGCGCATTATCCAGCTTGCCGGACTGAATATCCGGCCGGCTTTCTGGAAAGGCTTCTGGCGGGGTTTCTGACAGGGCTTCTGGAACGACCTCTGGTTCAGCTTCTGGCGCTGCAGCCGTTAAGGGCCCCACCGTTTGTGGCTCGGCATCGGGTGAAGGCGCTGAGGCTGGCACTGGCTCAGTAACAGGCTTGGGCTCAGTAACAAGTTCTGATTCAGACATAGCCTCTGGCTCAGGGGCTTGCTGGGGAGCTTCCACCTCAGCCGCTTGCGTATCCGCCTCGACTGCCCAAGGCGGTGGCTCTTGCAGCGGAGGCTCCTCTTCAGCGGCAGGCGCTGTCTGCTCAGGGCTTGGCTCTAATGGCGTTTCAGGCTGAGCGTCTGGTGTGGAATGAACTTCTGGCTTTGCATCAACTGCTGGCGAGGGCTGCGGCGCCGGTGATGGCGTCTCTGCTACTTGGGCACTCGTTTCGGTCGCTGCCGATTGAGAAGGCTCGCGGCGAAGCGGTAGCGGGGTACGCGGCGGTTTCGGTACACCCTGAGGGCGAAATGCCAACATACGCAGCAACGTCATCTCTAACGCGCTGCGCAGATCAGGAGCGTGCACCATGTCCCCACGCCCCTGAATACCAATTTGGTAATAGAGCTGAATGTCTTCAGCAGTGAAGCGGCTTGCTAGCTGCAGGATAGCGTCACGATCACCGTGGCTGTTATCCACGGCATCCGGCACCATCTGCGCCACTGCCAAGCGGTGCAGTATGCTCGATAGCTCATCCAACACCGCGGCAAAGTCCGGGCCTTGCTCGGCTAATTCGGCCACTTCGGAGAGCAGGCGCTGTACATCCACATCGGCCAGAGACTCTGCCAGCCCAAGAATATGGCGATGATCCAAGGTACCCAGCATGGCGGCCACATCCGCATGGCGAACGGCCCCCTGGCCAAACGCAATAGCCTGGTCGGTGAGGCTCATGGCATCGCGCATTGAGCCTTCCGCCGCCTTACCCAATAGCCACAAGGCGCTTTCATCAAAAGCGACGCCCTCTTCACCCAACACATAGGTGAGATGCTCCACCACGCGCTCTGGTGGCATATGTTTGAGGGTAAATTGAAGACAGCGTGAAAGTACCGTCGGCGGCAGTTTTTGCGGGTCGGTGGTCGCCAACAGAAATTTAACGTGAGGGGGAGGCTCTTCCAGCGTTTTCAGCAGCGCATTGAAACTGCTGGTGGAAAGCATGTGCACCTCATCGATCAGGTACACCTTATAACGCCCTTGGGTAGGCGCATACTGGACATTGTCCAGCAGTTCCCGGGTATCTTCTACTTTGGTTCTTGACGCCGCATCGACCTCAATAAGATCAACAAAGCGCCCTTCATCAATTGCCTGACAGCTATCGCACTGCCCACACGGTGTAGAGGTAATGCCCTCATCACCACGCCCGTTAGCCGTGCAGTTCAAACACTTGGCAAGAATACGCGCCAAGGTGGTTTTGCCCACACCGCGAGTCCCCGTAAACAGGTAGGCATGATGCAAACGACCCTGATCCAGGGCATTGACCAAGGCGCGTTGAACATGGGCCTGGCCCACGAGTTCGTGGAATGTGCGAGGCCGCCACTTACGGGCCAGAACCTGATAACTCATGAAGCTGTACTTCCTTCGGCGGGCTGACTTGCCCCACGCTGTAGCCAGCGCGGGGCAAAGGCCACGATGCATAACAAAGACGATGCGAGAACAAACGCCATTCTAACGGTTGCACCGCAGCCCGCCAACCGCCTGAATAAAGCGGGCTATTTTAGACAACGCCTAGGCGTTATCACCACCTTCCGCCGCACCAGCACGCTCAGCAGCGGCTTTTACTAGCTTTTCCAGCTCGCCACTTTGATGCATCTCAACCACGATGTCGCAACCACCCACCAGCTCGCCTTCTACCCACAGTTGTGGGAAGGTCGGCCAGTTAGCAATTTTGGGCAGCTCGGCGCGAATATCCGGATTATCCAGAACGTTAACGAACGCAAAACGCTCGCCACAGCTCATAAGCGCTTGGACGGTCTGGGCAGAAAACCCACACTGAGGCAGTTGGGGCGAACCTTTCATGTAAATCAGGATCGGATTTTCGCTAATTTGACGCTGAATGTTTTCGGCAGTTGTGCTCATACTATTTCCTCGCTTATTGATGACCGATGCCCTCTCACTCATCTACTAGGCTTAGCCCTTGAACCAGATCCTTGAACCTGATTCTAAAACCTAGCCCTTGTAATGGGTACTTGAGACTAGTACTTAAGAAATCGTACTTAGAATAGTACTGAGTAGAGCGCTCGGCTTTAACGTGTATATGGCATTCTACCGCATGCCGTTCGCGTTGCGCATCCCCTGCAGCATAGCTAGGATAGTGTTTTTGCGCGAGAGAAGCCCTTATGGCGACACGCCATTTCCTGACCTTGCTAGATTTGACCCCAGATGAGCTGGACTATTTGATCCAGCGTGCCATTACGATCAAAACTAATCTAAAAGCCCAAGGTCCTGTTTACACACCCTTCCCCAACCGTACCCTGGCGATGATCTTTGAAAAATCATCGACGCGTACACGGGTTTCGTTTGAAACGGGAATGGCACAGTTTGGCGGCCATGCACTCTTTCTCTCCCCCCGCGATACTCAGCTGGGTCGTGGCGAACCAATTGAAGACACCGCTCGCGTACTGTCTGAAATGGTCGATGCGGTGATGATTCGCACCTTCTCCCACGCTGGCTGGAAACCTACGCCAGCGCCAGCAGCGTACCGGTGATTAACGCCTTAAGCGATGACTACCACCCCTGCCAGCTACTTGCCGACGTGATGACCTGGACTGAGCTACGCGGCAGCGTAAAGGGACGCACAGCAGTGTGGATTGGTGATGGTAACAACATGTGCCACTCCTGGATCAATGCCGCTCGCCAATTCGGTTTCCATCTGCGCATTTGCTGCCCGAAAGGCTACGAGCCCCGAGCCGATATTATGGCGGCCGCTGGCGATCAAGTAACGCTGCTGCACGACCCTCAGGAAGCGGTAAAGCACGTCGACCTGATCACCACCGACGTTTGGGCCTCCATGGGCCAAGAGGAGGAGCAGGCGAAACGTGAAGCCGACTTCGCAGGTTTCCAAGTTACTGAAGCCATGCTCGATCAGGCAGACCAAGACGTCCTCTTCCTGCACTGCCTGCCTGCCCATCGCGGAGAAGAGATCAGCCACACGCTGCTCGACGACCCACGTGCCGTGGTTTGGCAGGAAGCAGGCAACCGCCTGCATGCACAAAAAGCGTTGATCGAGTTTTTGCTTCTGGGTAAGGTCACTGAATAAACGATTTACTGCAAACAAAAAAAGCCTCGTTTAAACAACGAGGCTTTTTTCTAATATTGGGTGAAATTTTTGTTGGTGGCGAGGGCCAGCGGGATCGAACCGCTGACCTCAACACTGCCAGTGTTGCGCTCTCCAGCTGAGCTAAGGCCCCACGTGCTGTCTTTCCAACAGCGAGGCGGATACTACGGTGAACATTTACCGCGGTCAAGTTTTTACATCAGCAGCGGACAACTAATTCTCCTTTGTCGTTAGCTGTGGCACTCTATATGCACATATAGTTAACAAGATAGAGTAGTGTCCAAGGCCAACGCCTGAGTCCATGATGTTTCCAAGCAGGAGCCTGTCCATTGATCAGTGTACTTATCGCCGATGATCATCACCTAGTAAGAACTAGCATTGCTCACCTGCTAAATGAAGAGTGTGACATTAAAATTGTGGGCGAGGTCGACGATGGCGAAAGTGCAGTAACACAGTGTCGCCATTTAAAACCCGACATCGTGTTGATGGATATTCGCATGCCGGGCATAGGCGGGCTCGAAGCCACTCGACGCATTCACCGCAACATGGAAGACGTGAAGGTCTTGATCTTGACCGCGCATATGGAAGACAGCGTGCTGCGCCGCATGCTTGAAGCAGGTGCTTCAGGCTTTTTAAGCAAAGGTGCAGATGCGATAGAAATGACCGATGCCATTCGCCAAGTGTTTCATGGCCGCCGCTATGTCAGTCAGGAAATTGCCCAACGCCTGGCGCTTTCGCACTTCACCGAGGAAGATAATCCGTTTAGCCACCTCTCCCACCGTGAGCTACAGATTGCCCTGATGATCGTTAACTGCCAGCGAGTGCAAGATATCTCCGATCGCCTGCACTTAAGCCCTAAAACGGTAAACACCTATCGTTACCGACTCTTTGATAAACTACAGGTTGCCACCGACGTCGAGCTTACTCACTTAGCGCTCCGTCACGGGCTGGTCGAGGGTTTGACGCCACCCAAATATAACCCCTATCTTCCCTGCTGTTATCGGGTACCGACACGCTAATATGACCTTTGATTCAAAACAGTTCTTGAGCTCGGTAAGCTCCTCTCCAGGGGTTTACCGCATGCTCGACGAGCAAAGCAATACGCTCTATGTGGGCAAAGCCAAGCGCTTAAAGGCACGCCTAGCCAGCTATTTCCGTGGTCAACTGAATACCAAAACCCAGGCCATGGTGGGGCGTATCGCCGACGTTCAGGTCACCGTCACCCGCACGGAAACTGAAGCCCTTCTGCTCGAACAGACGCTGATCAAACAATTGCGTCCGCCTTATAACATTTTACTGCGCGACGATAAGTCCTACCCGTTTGTCTTTGTCACCGACCGCCACCCTTACCCGGCACTTGAGTATAAGCGCGCCCGTCAGCGCAGCGACGATGGTCGCTACCTAGGCCCCTACCCTAGCAGCGGAGCCGTGCGTGAAAGCTTGGCGCTGATGCAAAAGATATTTCATATTCGCAACTGCGAGGACAGCGTCTTTGCCCATCGCTCACGCCCCTGCTTGCAGTATCAGATTCATCGCTGTAGCGCTCCCTGCGTCGACTATATCTCCGCCGAAGACTACCGGCGCGACCTCGAACACGCAGTGATGTGCCTGGAAGGCAAAAGTGAGAGTGTTACTCAAGAACTGATGGAGGCGATGGAAAAGGCCAGCCAGGCACTCAACTTCGAGGAGGCCGCCCGTCTTCGCGACCAGGTTCAGCAACTGCGCCAGCTTCAGCAACGCCAGTTTGTCGACACCGGCGGCGGTGATGCGGATATTTTCGCCCTCGCCCAGCGCCCCGGTGCACTGGGCGTTTCGGTGTTGAGCGTGCGCGATGGTCGCCTGCTGGGGGCGCGTCATCACACGCCGAAAAACGATCTGGATCTACCGCTTGAAACGCTGCTCACCGAAGTAGTCAGCCAATACTATTTCGGTCAACCGCACAACGTGCCCAGCGAAGTGATTACCAGCCACCCGTTAGACGACAGCGAGCTGATTGCCGAAGCGCTGACCCAACAGGCGGGCAAGCGCATTCGCGTTACCAGCCAAGTGCGCGGCCACCGCGCCCAGTGGCAACAGCTCGCCATTACCAACGCTGAGCAGCAGCTAGCCTCTCAACTGGCCAACCAAACCCAGCTCACTCAACGCTTTACCGCCCTGCAGAAAGCGCTGGACTTAGCGGACACACCGCAACGCCTGGAGTGTTTCGACATCAGCCATAGCCACGGCGAGGCGACCGTTGCCTCCTGCGTGGTGTTTGATCACCAAGGCCCACGCAAAAGCGATTACCGCCATTTCCGCATTGAAGGGGTAGCCGCCGGTGATGACTACGCTGCCATGCAGCAGGCCCTAACCCGACGCCTTAAGCGCGTGAAAAGCGGTGAAGCAGTCGCCCCTGACATCCTGATCGTCGACGGTGGCAAGGGCCAGCTCAATATGGCCCGCGAGGTGTTTAAAGAACTCGACATCGTCAACATCATTCTATTGGGTGTCGCCAAAGGCACCACGCGTAAGGCGGGGCTTGAAAGCCTGTTTGTGGAAACAGCGGACAATCCGCTAGATTTGGACCCTGCCTCCCCCGCCCTACACTTGATCCAGCATATTCGTGATGAATCACACCGTTTTGCCATTGCTGGCCACCGCGCTCAGCGCGATAAAGCGCGACGCACTTCAACCCTACAAGATATCCCCGGCATTGGCCCCAAACGTCGACGGGAATTACTGCGCTTTTTCGGCGGCCTGCAGGGCGTGCAAAAGGCCAGCCGCGATGAACTCGCTCGCGTACCGGGCATTAATGCGTCGTTAGCCGAGAGTATTTACCGAGCACTCAACGGATAAACGCCCGTTTGGCATGGATGCCATCGGCCAAGGGGGATAGAATGAGGCCAGACACTTCGAATCCTCTGATTTTCCGGCAAGGATCGCTCTCTGCGATGAATATACCCAACATACTGACACTGGCGAGAATCGCCTTTATTCCGCTGCTAGTGGTGCTGTTTTATCTACCCTTCAGTTGGAGCATGCCCGTGGCGGCCGGTCTATTTGGTCTGGCCTCCATTACCGACTGGCTGGATGGCTATTTAGCGCGACGCTGGAATCAGTCAACGCCTTTTGGCGCTTTTTTAGACCCAGTGGCTGACAAACTCATGGTGGTCGTCGCCCTAGCGCTATTGATCGAGCGTTACGACACCCTGGTGCTGACGCTCCCTGCGCTGGTGATTATCGGCCGGGAAATTGTCATTTCGGCGCTGCGTGAGTGGATGGCTGAAATGGGCAAACGCGGCATGGTGGCGGTTTCTTGGATAGGCAAGCTTAAAACCACTCTGCAAATGGTGTCACTGCTGATCTTGCTGGCGCTTCCACCGACGCACGAATTTGCGCTGTTAGGCGTTGTAGTACTATATACCGCCGCTATCCTAACGCTGTGGTCGATGATTCAGTACCTAAAAGCCGCCTGGCCGCATCTTAGCCGCTCCATGTAAGCTGCTGATAAGTAAATAAGGAACACACGCTAATTCATTGATTGACAACGCGGTGGCGATCCGTATAATTCGCCCTCGAGTCGAGCGGGAATAGCTCAGTGGTAGAGCATCGCCTTGCCAAGGCGAGGGTCGGGAGTTCGAATCTCCTTTCCCGCTCCATTTTGGATGTGTGGTATTGAAGGCTAGGGTCGTGAGCTGGTGCGCCAGTCCGATCGAATCTACTTTCCCGCTCCAACGACTTTTGAGGCTGGATGGCAGAGTGGTTATGCAGCGGACTGCAACTCCGTGTACGCCGGTTCGATTCCGACTCCAGCCTCCATCTTTGTGTAGCAGTGGTGTTTTAAGCAGAACGAAACAGCATTGCGATGTGATTTTTTGTGATGTATAGCCCGGATGGCGAAATCGGTAGACGCAAGAGACTTAAAATCTCTCGGGGGCAACCCCGTGCCGGTTCAAGTCCGGCTCCGGGCACCATTTCTGTTTTTTTACTTCCCCTCCATCTTTTCTTCTTCAGTCATTTATTTCCTGTATCGGTTTTCTTTACGCGGCCTTTTACCGCGCCTATTCGCGTACTTGAACATCGCGCAATTGTCTCCCCGAATATCACTCATTTCTTAAGCCGAAGCATCGCTAAACGCTAATCGCCGCGCTATGATGCCTGCCTTCTAACTTTTCGCGCTCGACGAAGCTAGTGACGTTTAGGGTTTGCAATATTTCGATCAGTATCAAGAGGGAGCGGGCACCATGAGCACGCCAACATCCGATGTACTTATCATTGGCGGCGGCGTCGCTGGGCTCACCCTTGCCTTGGAGGTGGCTGATCACAGGTCAGTGACGCTGGTTCGCCCTGCACAAGATGATCAAGGCGCCAGCCGCTGGGCTCAAGGCGGCATTGCCGCCGTGCTCTCGCCGGATGACGACCTCGACGCGCATATCAATGACACCTTGGTGGCTGGCGATGGGCTATGCGATATCGAGGCCGTTCGCTTTACCGTTACCCATGGGCCCGCTGCTATTCAGTGGCTGATTGATAAGGGCGTTCCCTTTACACCCGAGCACGACCCTGCCGCACGCTACCCATATCATCTAACCCGAGAAGGCGGCCACAACGCACGGCGGATCATACATGCTGACGACGCCACCGGCCGCGCCGTGGTGGATACTCTTATAGACAAAGTAGCGCAGCACCCCAACATCACCCAGCGCAACGATTTAACGGTGGTTGGCCTGCTACAAGATCCCCAAGGTGCCTGCCGCGGCGCCTATGGCAGCGATACTAACCACCAGTGGCACTCGCTCACTGCGCGCCATACTGTATTGGCCACTGGCGGCGCAAGCGGCCTTTACCGCCACACCACTACGCCCGCTCCCAGTAGCGGCGAAGGCATGATGATGGCTGCAGAGCTGGGTGCTCGGTTAATGAATCTAGAGTTTCAACAGTTTCATCCAACCTGTCTGTTTGACCCCGAAGGCCCGGCGTTTTTGATAAGTGAGGCGGTTCGTGGTGAAGGCGGACATCTGCTCAATGAGGCGGGAGAGCGTTTCATGCTGGCGCTGGATAAGCGTGCGGAGCTAGCCCCGCGGGATGTCGTCGCCCGCGCCATTGATGCCGAAATACAGTGCAGCGCTCTGGGCCACGTGTGGTTGGATATTCGCCATTTAGGTGAAAAGGCAATTCGCCACCACTTCCCCACTATTCTGGCGCACTGTGCCTGCCGGGGATTGATATCACCCAGCAGGCTATCCCCGTGGTGCCTGCCGCCCATTATAGCTGCGGCGGTGTCGCCACCAACTTGCAAGGCGCCACGAACGTTGCCAACCTCTATGCCATCGGTGAAACCGCCTGCACGGGGCTGCATGGCGCCAACCGTATGGCCAGCAACTCGCTGTTAGAGTGCTTGGTATTTGCCCGCAGCTGTGCACAAGCGCTGTTAGCCGATGTGGAACAGCACGGCCAAACGACCAGCGGTAGCGGATTTCCCCCCCCGGCGCAGGCTGCGGCGACTGTCTTACCCAAGGCAGTACTCAGCGATATACGCCAACAAATGCGCACCACCATGAGCCAGCATGTCTCCATTGTGCGCAGCGCCACCGGGCTAAGTACTGCCCTGACGCACTTGAAGTCACTGCTAAACAGTGTGGAAGAGATTCAGGGGGCCCTAACAGCCCCGGAAGGCAAACGCCTGCACCAGACCCTACAGTTAGCACTATTGACTGTTCTCGCCGCTCAGCAGCGGCATGAGTCACGCGGACTGCATTACTCCACCGACTGGCCTAGCCGGCAGCCTGAAGCCGTTGCTTCTTCGCTTGCGATGAACGACTTAACAGACGCGTTAGCAACAAACCGCTAGCGGCCCGGACGATGAAAGAGCTTGCGCGCCTCACGCAAGCTTTGTTGAGGCGCGCTATCAGGCCAGAGCCAAACCCGCTGCTTACCCACATAAAGCCCTATTAACCAGGGCCCTAGATAGTCACAGCGTACTCGATCCGTATCGCCCAGAGCCTCATTTCGCGTGAGAGCCCCCTCTTCAGGCTGCGACTCGCGCAGCCAACGACCTTGAACTTGTGGCGCCGTCGACGTCAGCGAGAGCACGCCTTTGGGTTGACGAAGATAGCCGCGCCATCCAAGGACAACGCCTAACACCGTTATCGCCACCGCCGCTGGCATGCCCCTACCCAATAGCTCAGCGCCACAATGCCGATCAACAATCCACATTGGGCTAGTAGCCAATACTTAGAGGGTACGATAGGCAGAATTATCGGTGGTTTCAGCATGTTCAACGATCATTTGTACGATACGCCGCTGGCTAGGCTCCTCGGGCCACTCTCGGTGCATCAGCCAGACAAAAAGATCCTGATCCTCGCCTTCAATGAGCTGCTGGTAGGCCAGTTGATCCGCTTCGCCAAGATGGTCAAAACGCTGTTCAAGAAATGGAATAAGCAGCAGGTCAAGCTCCCACATACCGCGCCGGGAGTGCCAGTAAAGCCGTTTGCGCAAAATGGCTGCTGGGGAATTATCGTCGTTCAACGTCAGCCGCTCCAGTTATATAAATGAAAGGCCAGTATACCTAAGCTGTGGGGTCGCGCCAGCGCCCTCCATCGCCTATGCTATTAAAGAGTGTAGAACCTTGTTTTATCTGAATTGTTTTATACTGAATTGCGCAGTATGCTGAATTTGATGTTAGCGAGGTCGAGAGCGCGTCACGGCCTTCAATGTTCGCAGGGAGCCAACCGATGACTAAATCTGAATTAATCGAACAAATTGCGATGCGTCAGCCGGAGTTATCCGCCAAAGATGTTGAAACGGCGGTGCGTATTATCCTGGACGACATGACGGATTCTCTAGCTAGCGGCGGTCGCGTTGAAATCCGTGGTTTCGGCAGTTTTTCACTGCACTATCGGGAGCCGCGGGTAGGGCGCAATCCAAAAACAGGCGATGCAGTCGATCTGGAAGGTAAGTATGTGCCGCACTTCAAGCCTGGCAAGGAGCTACGCGAGCAGGTAGACGCTAGTCGAGCACTAGGCTACTAAAACGCGACTATTAATTTCTGTGGGATGACGTCGCTGCTTGAGTCGTACACAATAGCGCTACCGTGAACGTCACAGACTAGGAAACTCACATGCGTTGGATCAAAGGGCTGATTTTAGCCGTTATTTTGCTGATAGTAGTGCTGGTAGGCATTCTGTTTGCCGTTAATAATCAGCAAACCATTGCCTTAAACCTTATCTGGCTGGAGCTGCCAGCGGTATCACTCTCGGTTTGGCTACTCGCGACCCTGGTGTTTGGCGTCATACTCGGCATGCTCGCCATGCTAGGTGTCTACGTGCGGTTAAAAGCCACCCTGGCCCGCAGCCAGCGCCAGAATAAGCAGCAGCGTAAAGAGCTCGATAGCCTACGCACCCAGGAGTTTAAGGAACTGGCATAAATGCTGGATGTCGCGCTGCTAAGCGTACTGTTGGTCGCCATTGCCATTGGTTACGGGTTAGGTTATCGCCAAGCCTTACGCCGCCGACATCGCACCCATCCGCCTGCGGCCTCGTCTCAAGGCCTCTCCCGGGACTACTTCGTCGGGCTTAATTACCTGCTTAATGAGCAGCCCGACGAAGCGATCAATACTTTTATCAACGTGCTAGCGGTCAACAGTGACACGGTTCACACCCATATCGCCCTCGGCAAGCTGTTTCGCGCCCGCGGCGAGGCCGACAAAGCCGTTAGCATTCACCAAAACCTATTGGCTCGCCCCGCCCTTTCGCAGCACACTAACGAACAGATCCAGCTTGAACTTGCTCGGGATTTTATGGCGCTTGGTGTTCATGACCGCGCCCAGCGGCTACTCAATACCCTGCTGGAGCATAGCGGTGATGATGATCACCGCTATGCTGCCAAACAGCTGCTCGTCGACTTACTAGAGCGTGAAAAAGCGTGGCAGCAAGCCCTTGACGTTATTCAGCCGCTGCTTAAACAGTATCCTAAGATGCGTCGCCCCGCGGCGCACTGGCTATGCGAGCTGGCACTGGAAGAAATTAGTGAAGCCAGTCGACCTCTGGCGAAAAAGCATCTCAAAAAAGCCCTGCAGCTGGATGAGAAATGCGTTCGCGCCACCCTGATGCTGGCCGAACTAGAGATGGACAACGGGCACTATGCCCGCGCTATTGAGCGATTAGACAACATCCCCGGCCAGGAGATAGCGCATATCCCCACCATGCTGCCTGCCCTTAAGCACGCCTATATGCGCAATAATGATGACACCGGCTACGAAGCGCACCTCTATCGCCTGCTTGAGCTAGCGCCTTACACCAGTACCATTATTGCCCTAGGTCAGCTCGTTCATCAGCGTGACGGCGTCGACAAAGCGATTGAGTTGATTGGTGAGCGATTGCGCGCAGTACCAAGCTTAGGCGGGCTGGATTATTTGATCGATCTGTATATCGAAAGCCAGCGGCTTAGCGGAAAACCTTCCCCTGATACGCGCCTGCTGCTGCTAAAACATCATACCGAGGCGCTGCTGCTTAACCGCACGCGTCATCGCTGCCAGCGCTGCGGCTTTGCTAGCGACGCGTTACAGTGGCAGTGCCCCAGTTGCCGCTTCTGGGGCACGATTAAGCCGGTCATTGGCGTGGAGGGCGAATAGTGTTCACAAAGCTAAGGTATGCAGAAATATTTAGTGCCCCTCTAGCTCCGCCTCAATCGCCTCAAGCGCTACCATGGGGTCGTCAGCCTGAGTGACGGGGCGACCAATGACCAGGTGGCTGCTTCCCGCAGCCATAGCCTCACTGGGGCCCATCGTCCGCTGTTGGTCATTAGCGACTGCAAAACTTGGTCGAATACCAGGGGTCACTTTCAAGAACGACTCACCGCATAGCGTTTTGATTCGCGCAGACTCCTGGGCCGAGCAGACCACTCCTTGTAAGCCACTCTGCTTCGCCAGCAGCGCTAAGCGCTCCACGTGATCGGCGAGTGGTGCCTTAATACCCAGCTCTGCCAAATCATCGGTCTGCATACTGGTCAATACGGTAACGGCGATTAGATGGGTCGTTAAGGCATTCTGATCCAGACGTTGCACGGCCGCCTCCATCATCCGCCGCCCGCCGCTGGCATGTACGTTGACCATCCACACGCCCTGCTCCGCCGCCGCCTGCACAGCGCTGGCAACGGTATTGGGAATATCGTGGAATTTAAGATCCAAAAACACCTCAAACCCGCGCCCATGCAGCGCCTCAAGCACTGCCGGGCCGCTACGGGTGAACAGTTCTTTACCCACTTTCACACGGCATCGGGTGGGATCCAACTGATCAGCCATGCACAGCGCGGCGTCTAGCGACGGGTAATCAAGGGCAATAATAATCGGGGAATCGGTGACCACAACGTTACTCCAAGTACGTTTTTGACCATTATATCAGCCTCTCCCTACTCCTCGCGCCCTCATCATGTAAGCCATTTGCCATATATCCATAGCTAAAATCTTACAACTGCTGTCATATATCGCTGACATAAACACGCTTTAAATAAGGCTAAGTTAACAAGTGCAGCGGCGTTTATCTTGCCCACTGATAACGCGGGCACAGGTAGAAACCTCTACACGACGTCGCATGTGTAAACACAAAAAACCAACGCTATTAAAAGGATCATTGCATATGAAAATGACACTTAAAGGAATGCTGGCCGCACTACTGTTTAGCATTAGCTTAGGGCTTTCCAGTGGCGTGCTGGCACAAGATGTAGCCCCGATTAACGTCAATACTGCCGATGCTGAACTGCTGGCCGAACTACCAGGGATCGGCCCCAGCCGAGCCGACGCGATCATTGAAGAGCGCGAAACCAACGGCGTCTTTGAAAGCGCTGCAGATCTTGAGCGCGTCAGCGGCATTGGGCCTGCCACCGTTGACCGCATGCGCGATCAAGTGACATTTGAATAGCCTCATTGGAGAGCATGTCGCTCGTTAACACCACAGTGCCCGGTGTGTATAAGCACCGGGCACTGTGAATAGCGCACGTTAAATCATCCACATATCCATAAATTTGTGTACTGGCATCGCTTCAAGCGTTGTTTGATGGCTGCACAGCTCGGCGATTTTTTGGCAACGACTTGTCGGAAAGCGAGTTGCCAGATTGCGCTCAAACTTTTCAACCAATAGCGGCATCCCCTCTTCCCGACGACGTCGGTGGCCGACCGGATACTCCACTGTCACTTTATCGGTCGCACTCCCATCGCTAAAAAACACCTGCACTGCATTAGCGATAGAGCGCTTCTCAGGGTCGTGGTAATCCGCCGAATACTCGGCGTTTTCTTCTACCACCATTTTATTACGCAGCTCATCTATTAGCGGATGAGCTGCATGAAAGCTGTCTTCATAGTGCTCGGCGGTAAGCGCACCAAAGATAAGCGGCACCGCTGTCATGTATTGCAGGCAGTGGTCACGATCCGCCGGATTGGCGAGTGCGCCGGTTTTGGAAATAATCCGAATAGCCGAATCGTGGGTGGTGAGCACGATTTTCTCGATATCGGCCAAGCGGTCTTTCACCTGCGGATGGAGCGTCACGGCGGCTTCACAGGCGGTTTGAGCGTGAAACTCAGCGGGAAGGAGATCTTAAACAGAATGTTCTCCATCACGTAGCTGCCAAACTCCCGCTGAAAGCGTAGGCGGCGGTCAGCTTCCGGTTTGAGGCTCAAATCTTTGTTGGCATGACTGAACAGCACATCGTAGAAGCCCCATTGGGGCGCCGAGAGCGCGCTGGGAATACCCATTTCACCGCGCAGGGCGATATCCGCTAAGCGCACGCCCCGTGAGGTGGCGTCCCCTGCGGCCCAGCTTTTACGTGAACCAGCATTTGGCGCATGACGATAGGTGCGCAGGCTCTGACCATCCACCCAGGCGTGTGAAAGCGCCGAGAGCAACTGTTCACGATTGGCGCCCAACAGCTTGGCGGCCACCGCCGTAGAGGCGACCTTCACCAGCACCACGTGATCGAGGCCAACCCGATTGAAGCTATTCTCCAGCGCCAGCACGCCCTGAATCTCATGGGCCATGATCATGGCGTTGAGCACATCGCGCATCGCAAGCGCAGCGTCGCCTTGTGCAACCCGATGCTGGGAAAGGTGGTCAGCAACGGCGAGTATCGCGCCAAGATTGTCGGAAGGGTGCCCCCACTCGGCGGCAAGCCAAGTGTCGTTATAATCCAACCAGCGAATGATACAGCCGATATCCCACGCCGCCTTAACCGGGTCAAGGCGAAGCGAGGTGCCCGGTATCCGCGACCCAAACGGTACTACCGTGCCCTCCACTATCGGGCCTAAGTGCTTTGTGCACTCTGGAAAACGCAGCGCCAACAGCCCGCAGCCAAGCGTATCCATTAAGCAGTAGCGGGCGGTTTCCAATGCCTCATCGGACGCCACCTGATAATTGAGTACGTAATCGGCAATAGCCTGTAGCTCGGGGTCGTAATCGGGCCGCTCATTGGCTTCGGATGTGGCAGACATGGATCTATCTCCTACTGTTGAATCACCTACTCAGTATGGCCCAAGGAATGCGTCCTAAAAGCTGTCACCAGGAATTCTCACAAATCCTTCCATCAACACCCGCGCGCTGCGGCTCATCAGTGCCTGTTCGATATGCCAACGCCCTTCCACCAGGCTTGCCTCAGCTCCCACCCGCAGGCTGCCGGAAGGATGCCCGAAGGTGACCTCGTTTCGTTTACCGCCACCGGCGGCCAGGTTCACTAATGTGCCTTCAATGGCCGCCGCCGCAGCAATGGCAACGGCGGCGGTGCCCATCATGGCGTGGTGTAGTTTGCCCATGGAGAGCGCTCGCACCAGCAGATCGATATCCGCCGCCAGTACGTTTTTACCGCTCGATGATACGTAATCCGCCGGCGGCGCTACGAAAGCCACTTTGGGCGTGTGCTGTCGTTTACCCGCTTCGCTGACATCACTGATTAGCCCCATGCGCACAGCGCCATGGGCACGGATAGTTTCAAACATCTCAAGCGCCCGGCTGTCACCATTGATGGCATCCTGCAGCTCGGCGCCGGTATAGCCAATGTCGGCGGCGTTAATAAACACGGTGGGAATACCGGCATTAATCAGGGTTGCTTTCAATATCCCCACGCCTGGCACATCAAGCTGATCAATGAGATTACCGGTGGGAAAAATGGCTCCCTCACCATCGGCCGGATCCATAAAGGCCACCGGAATCTCGGCAGCAGGAAAGGTCACGCCATCCAGCTCAAAATCGCCAGTTTCCTGCACTTCGCCATTGACGATAGGAACCCGTGAGACGATGGTTTTCTGTATATTCACCTGCCAAATGCGTACCTCGGCCACCCCGTTTTCAGGAATACGTGCAGGGTCAACAAGACCATTGCTAATCGCAAAAGGGCCGACCGCCGCGGAGAGGTTGCCGCAGTTACCGCTCCAATCCACATAGGGCTTGTCGATGGAGACCTGACCGAACAGGTAATCCACATCGTGTTCTGCCGATTCACTTTCAGACAGAATCACCGTCTTGCTGGTACTTGAAGTGGCGCCCCCCATACCATCAATCTGCTTTTCGTAAGGGTCAGGGCTACCGATGACACGCAGTAGCAACTGATCCCGCGCCACGCCTGGCTGCTGGGCCGCTTCGGGTAGGTCGCTTAGTTTAAAAAACACGCCCTTACTGGTGCCGCCGCGCATATAGGTGGCTGGAATTTTTATCTGCGGCACACGGTTGTTTTGAACTGACTCGCTCATCATTACCACTCCTAAAAATAACCCGGTGCTCCAAGCTTTATCTGAAAAGCTAAAGGCACCGGGTTCACTTGGTCAGCTAGGCCGTTTCAATTAAGCCGCCGTGGACTCAAGAAAGTCCTGGGCAAAACGCTGCAGTACACCACCAGCAGTGTAAATAGACACCTCCTCGGCGGTGTCCAAACGGCACTTCACCGTAACCCGCTCGCTTTCACCGTTTTGGCGGTGGATCACTAGGGTGAGCATCGCCCCTGGCGAAACGGCGCCTTCGACATCAAAGGTTTCAGTGCCGTCCAGGCCCAGTGTCATACGCGTAGTCCCGGGCTCAAACTCCAGCGGCATCACCCCCATCCCGATCAGGTTGGTGCGGTGAATACGCTCAAAGCCTTCGGCGGCGATCGCTTCCACGCCCGCCAGCGCCACGCCTTTAGCCGCCCAGTCCCGTGAGGAGCCCTGACCGTAATCCGCCCCGGCAATAATGATCAGCGGCTGCTTGCGGGCCATGTAGGTTTCAATCGCCTCCCACATGCGGGTGACTTGGCCTTCCGGCTCTACCCGCGCCAGCGAGCCCTGTTTAACGTTGCCGTCGGCATCGCGCACCATCTCGTTGAACAACTTCGGGTTGGCGAAGGTAGCGCGCTGGGCAGTCAGGTGGTCACCGCGGTGGGTGGCGTAGGAGTTGAAGTCTTCCTCCGGCAGGCCCATTTTGGCCAAGTACTCCCCTGCCGCGCTGTTCAACTGAATCGCGTTGGAGGGTGAGAGATGATCGGTGGTGATATTGTCCGGCAAAATTGCCAGCGGCCGCATGCCTTTCAGGGTGCGCACTTTAGCCATATTGCCCTCCCAGTAAGGCGGGCGACGGATATAGGTGCTCTGGGGCCGCCAGTCATATAGCGGGCTGACCTGAGCGCGGGCACTCTTATCCAGATCGAACATGGGAATATAGGTCTGGCGGAACTGCTCCGGCTTCACCGACGATTTAACAATCGCATCGATCTCTTCATCCGCTGGCCAGATATCCTTCAAAGTGACAGGATTTCCCGCCTGATCCACGCCCAGGACGTCTTTTTCGATATCAAAGCGAATTGTACCCGCAATGGCGTAGGCGACCACCAGGGGCGGAGACGCCAAAAAGGCCTGTTGGGCATGGGGATGGATACGGCCATCGAAGTTACGGTTGCCGGAAAGCACGGCGGTAGCGTAGAGATCACGCTCAATAATCTCCTGCTGGATTTTTGGATCCAGCGCCCCGGACATCCCGTTACAGGTGGTGCAGGCGTAGGCCACTACCCCAAAGCCGAGGTTTTCCAGCTCGCTCATCAACCCAGCTTCTTCCAGGTACATCTTGACGGTTTTCGAGCCCGGCGCCAGCGACGATTTCACCCATGGCTTACGCAGCAAACCCAACCGGTTGGCGTTACGGGCGATTAGCCCGGCGGCGACCATATTGCGAGGGTTAGAAGTATTGGTGCAGCTGGTAATGGCGGCGATGATAACCGCGCCATCGGGCATTTTGCCCGCTTTCTCTTCCGCCTGTGCCGCCTCAAGCCCAACAGCAATACCACGTTGGGCAAGCTCTGAAGTTGGCAAATGGGCGTGGGGGTTGGAGGGCCCCGCCAGGGTGCGGGTTACCGACGAGAGGTTAAAGGTCAGTACCCGCTCGTACTCAACCTCGGTCAAGCTATCCGCCCACAGGCCGGTGTGCTTGGCGTAGGTTTCGACCAACGCCACCTGTTCATCTTCACGGCCGGTAATTTTCAGGTAGTCGATAGTTTGGCCATCGATGTAGAACATCGCCGCGGTCGCGCCGTATTCGGGGGTCATATTGGAGATAGTGGCGCGATCGCCGACCGTTAGCGCGTCGGCACCTTCACCGTAGAACTCCAGGTAAGCGCCCACTACCCGCTCTTTACGCAGGAACTCGGTAATCGCCAGTACCATATCGGTGCCGGTAATGCCGGGCTGCAGCTTGCCGGTCAGCTCCACGCCGACGATATCCGGCAGGCGCATCATGGAGGCACGGCCCAGCATGACGCTTTCAGCCTCCAGACCACCCACACCTACGGATATAACGCCAAGGGCATCGACCATGGGCGTATGGCTATCGGTACCCACACAGGTATCCGGATAGGCAATGCCGTCGCGGTTCTGCACCACCGGCGACATCTTCTCCAGATTAATCTGGTGCATGATGCCGTTGCCGGGGGGAATCACATCGACGTTCTCAAATGCCGTCTTAGTCCAGTTGATAAAGTGGAAGCGATCATCGTTGCGGCGATCTTCAATGGCGCGGTTTTTCTCGAAGGCGCCCTCTTCCGACCCTGCGTGCTCCACCGCCAGCGAGTGGTCAACGATTAGCTGGGTGGGCACTACCGGGTTGACCTTGGCGGGGTCGCCGCCCTTCTCAGCAATGGCGTCACGCAGCCCGGCCAAATCGACCAGCGCAGTCTGGCCTAGGATATCGTGGCAGACGACACGCGCGGGATACCAAGGAAAATCCAGGTCACTCTTGCGCTCAATCAACTGTTTTAGCGCATCGGTAAGCAATTCAGGATCACAGCGACGCACCAGCTGCTCCGCCAGCACACGAGAGGTATAGGGCAGATGTGCATAGGCACCGGGCTGGATATCTTCCACCGCCTCGCGAGCATCAAAAAACTCAAGCTCTGTGCCAGGCAGCGGTTTACGGTATTGGGTATTCATAGCAGGCAGACTCACAAGAAGGGGGCTGAAAAAAGCCCGGTGTCCAAGTCACCGGGCAGCAAGCGGTTCAGTCTCGCGCTTCTATCGGCACCCACTCGCTCTTCTCGGGGCCAGTGTAATCGGCGCTAGGGCGAATAATGCGGTTATTGGCGCGCTGCTCAAATACGTGCGCCGCCCAGCCGGTCAGCCGAGAGCAGACGAAAATCGGCGTAAACAGCTTGGTGGGTATATCCATGAAGTGGTATGCGCTGGCGTGGAAGAAGTCTGCGTTACAGAACAGCTTCTTCTCACGCCACATGACCTCTTCGACCCGCTCAGAAACCGGGTAAAGCACCTTATCACCCACATCGTCAGAGAGCTTCTTGGACCAGTGCTTGATAATCGCGTTGCGCGGGTCGGACTCGCGATAAATCGCATGCCCGAAGCCCATAATTTTATCCTTACGCTCCAGCATGCCCATGATCTTGCTTTCTGCTTCTTCCGGCGACTGCCAATCCTCGATCATCGCCATGGCCGCTTCGTTGGCGCCGCCATGCAGTGGGCCGCGCAGCGACCCAATCGCACCGGTCACGCAGGAGTGCATATCGGAAAGCGTCGAGGCGCATACTCTTGCGGTAAAGGTAGAGGCGTTAAACTCGTGCTCGGCGTAAAGAATCAGCGATACGTTCATGACCCGCGCATGCAGTTCAGAGGCGGGCTCGCCGCGCAGCATATTAAGGAAATGCCCGCCTACTGAGTCATCATCCGTTTCGGTATCGATGCGCACACCGTCGTGGGAGAAGCGGTACCAGTAACAAATAATCGAGGGCAGCACCGCCAGCAGCCGATCAGCAACGTCTTGCTGCTGATCAAAATTCTCCTCGGTTTCTAGATTGCCCAGCATTGAAGTGCCGGTGCGCATTACGTCCATCGGGTGAGCGTCTTTGGGGATCTGCTCAAGTACCGTTTTTAATGCATCGGGCAAGCCGCGCAGGCTTTTGAGCTTGCTGATGTAGTGGTCTAGCTCACCCTGATTAGGCAGCTTGCCTTTTAACAGCAGGTAAGCGACCTCTTCAAATTTGGCTTTTTCAGCCAGTTCTTTGATATCGAAACCACGGTAGGTCAGGCCTGAGCCGGTTTTGCCTACTGTACATAGCGCGGTGGAACCGGCGCTCTGGCCACGCAGTCCTGCACCTGTTGCGGGTTTATCAGCCATGGTGTGTCTCCTATTACTGCTTTTATTTTTACTATCGATTTATGAATAAGGTCGTTCATTAAACTTTCGGCAAAGCTATCTTGGTGAGAGGACAGGTTTCCGCGAGGGCGCTGTGAACCCCTCCCTGGGCGCTACTTTTGTCATCCATGACAAAAGACCCTCGCTTCAACCTGTCCTCTCACCAGTTTGCAGAAGAAATCATTTCCAACTGCGCTTCATCTTAACTGGCGGTTTATTGGTCATCGCCTTTCTCGGCAAACAGCGCGTCCAGCTTCTGCTCAAAGTCGTGGTAATTGAGAAAATCGTAGAGTTCGTCGCGGGTTTGCATCAGCGGCACCACGTCTTTTTGGTGGCCGTTGTCGAGGATGCTTTGATAGACTTGCAGTGCCGCAGCGTTCATGGCGCGGAAGGCCGAGAGCGGGTAAAGCACCATGCGGCAGCCAACCTCGCCAAGCTCCGTTTGAGTAAACAGCGGAGTAGCACCGAACTCGGTGATGTTAGCCAAAATGGGTGCATTGACCCGTTCACAGAAGGCTTTGTAATCATCCAGGGTATGAACCGCTTCAGCGAAGATGGCATCTGCACCGGCTTCAACGCAGGCGTTGGCACGCTCAATGGCAGCATCAAGCCCCTCTTTTTGAAACGCATCGGTGCGAGCAATCAAATAGAAGTCGGGGTCGATCTTGGCATCGGCGGCAGCTTTAATGCGGTCGACCATCTCCTGCTGAGAGACAATTGCTTTATTGGGGCGGTGTCCACAGCGCTTTTGAGCCACCTGGTCTTCCATATGTACCGCGGCCACGCCAGCGCGCTGCATTTCTTTTACCGTGCGTGCAATATTGAAGGCACCGCCCCAACCGGTATCGATATCCACCAGCAGGGGTAGCTCGGTAGCGCCGCAGATACGGTGGGCATCTTCCACCACATCATTCATGGTCGTCATGCCCAGATCCGGCAAGCCGAACGAGGCGTTAGCTACACCGCCACCAGAGAGGTAAATGGCTTGATGGCCAACCTTGTCGGCCATTAGCGCTGTATAGGCATTAATGGTGCCTAAGATCGGCAGCGGACGGTTAGCCTCAAGCGCGGCTCGAAACCGGGCGCCGGGAGTCATCTGGGACATGGGGTGTTTCTCCTATTGCTAATTTCTAGTTATGTTTTAGCTGCGTGATTAAGAGCTTTGCGATTTAGATGCTGACTGTTCGAGGGTCGCTGCATAGCGATCCGCCACATTGGCGCGGGAGGCGCTGACATGGCGGCGCATGAGCAGCTCGGCCAGCTCCGCATCGCCAGCTTCAATGGCATCCACAATGCGATGGTGTTCCACAAAGGCGCGCTGCGGTCGCGTGCCGCTAGCACTGAACTGAGTGCGATAAAGGCGCACAAGGTAGTAAAGGTCATCACAGAGCAGGTTCATTAGCATTTTGTTGTGGCTGCCCTGAACGATGCAGTAGTGAAAATCGAGATCGCCTTCGCGCTGGTAGTAAGCTTCGCCACGCTTTAAATCCGCCTGACCTTCGTGCAGCGCCAGCACATCCCGCAAACCCTGAACCTCTGCCGGTGACATATGCTCAGCCGCCAAGCGCGCCGCCATACTTTCCAGGGCTTCACGCAGGTCAAACAGCTCTAAAAGCTCTTTCATTGAGAGCTTAACCACCTTTGCGCCCACATGGGGAACCCGCTCGATGAGGCGGTGTGCTTCCAGGCGGCGCATCGCCTCGCGCAGCGGCCCACGTGAAATACCGTAGGTTTTAGACAATCCCGGCTCGGTGATCTTACTGCCGGGAGCAAGCTCGCCGCGTACGATGGCATCCTGCAACTGATGAAATACCCGCTCGGCGAGCGTGCGTACTTCAGGGGTTGCCATTTCATGCGGCGAGGAATCGGAATAAGAAGAAGAAACAGGTAAGCTCATGGCGAATTGTCGACAATTAGAAACATAGCGAAACTTTAGCCCCGCGAACCACCGCCGTCAACCTGCTTATAAAGCGACTTTATACATCTTTCGTTGTAGGCAAAAAGTCTAGCTGCAAAAACAGTGTCAACAATCCTCTTCCAAGCGTGAGAAATGCGTCAATCGTGCGACTGGTGCCGATCTTCAACGACCTCTAACATATGCAGCCCTTTTACCGGCCAGGCGTTTGCTTAATGAACCAGGCGTTGACGATAACTGCCCTGCCCTATTCACCCGACCCATTGGGTATATTCGCCTGCCTACGTGCCAGGCCCGGCGGTGCTGCTCGATAGTGGCCGCCCTATCGCCACCGGTCGCTTTGATATTATCAGCAGCGACCCACTTGCTACGCTGGAAGTTACTCATCATGGCGAAGCGAGTATTGCGTCAGATCAGCTTAGCCCACCGGCGCACTTGGCTAACGATGCGTTTGCCCTTCAGCAGTGGCTACTGGATCAACTGGATATCCCTGATGAAACCAGTGAACTCCCTTTTCTAGGCGGGCTAATAGGCTACTGGGGCTACGATTTAGGGCGTAAAACCTTATCGGTTCAGAGTGCTCAGGCAAGCCCGGTCACCTTACCGCAAGCCCGTTTGGGGCTTTACGACTGGTGTATCACCCTGGATCACATGGCCCAGCAGGCGTGGCTAATCGCCACTCCGCAGCGTCGTGAGCAGGTGGAAAACTGGCTTACCAAGACGCCAGAGCCAACTAGCGCGTTTACATTAACGAATACCTTTAAAGCAGAACTTAGCCACACCCAATATGTCGCACGCTTTAACGCCGTGCAGCGCTATATTCGCGCGGGTGACTGCTATCAGATCAACCTGGCTCAACGCTTTTATGCCGACTACCAAGGGGATGAGTGGCAGGCGTACCTGCAGTTACGCAAAGCGACCCCCACACCCTATTCAGGTTTTATGGCCTGGGGCGATAAGGCCGTACTGTCACTTTCACCCGAGCGGTTTATTCAGTGCAGCAACGGCGAGGTCGAAACACGGCCGATTAAAGGTACCCGCCCGCGAGGGGCCACACATGAAGAGGATCAGGCGCTGGCGGCACAGCTATTGAGCAGCACTAAAGATCGCGCTGAAAATGTGATGATCGTTGACCTGCTGCGCAATGACCTGGGTCGCGTCTGCCAGCCAGGCTCCATTCGCGTTCCGCAGCTATGTCGCTTAGAGAGCTACCCTAACGTGCACCACCTAGTTAGCGTGGTGCAGGGAACGCTGGCCGGTAATTACACCCCGCTGGCACTGCTTAAGGCGGCCTTTCCTGGCGGCTCAATTACCGGTGCACCTAAAATTCGCGCGATGCAGATCATTGATGAACTAGAACCCTGCCAACGCAGTGTTTATTGCGGCAGCCTTGGCTATGTCGATGTACGTGGCAGCATGGATACCTCCATCGCTATTCGCACTATGGTTGCCGAGGCGGGAAGACTGCATGTATGGGGCGGAGGGGGCTTAGTAGCAGACTCTCAAGCGGACGAAGAGTACACCGAGACTCTGGATAAAATTCGCCACCTTATTGGCGCTTTGGAATAAGCAGCGCGAGCTCTATATCAAAAAGGAATATAAAAGCCAAACTAAACGGTATTGGGGTTCGCTGCCTCCTGTTTGGTAGCCTAGTCAGTATTATTTAATTTCCGATTAGGAGGCAGTATGTCCTCAGAGCTTGAAGCGATTAACAGAGATTTCGCAAATAATCCTCAAGGGTTAGTTGAGTGGGCGCTGGCCCAGGGTGCACGACCTATTTGCACCACCAACTTTCGCCCTTTTGAGGCGGTGATTCTGCATATGGTGACCCAGGTGCGCCCGGATATACCCATTGTGTGGATGGACAGCGGCTACAACACCGAAGCGACCTATCAATTCGCTGACGAAGTGATTCAACAACTCAACCTGAACATCGTGAGCTTTGTACCCCGGCGCACGCGCGCCCACCGTGAAGCGCTGGAAGGCCCCATGCCGGGTATCGACGACCCACGCCACGCAGCCTTTACTCAGGAAGTTAAAATCGAGCCCTTCGAGCGTGCGCTGCGTGAAATGCAGCCCGACGTATGGTTCACCGCACTGCGCGCTGAGGACACCCCGAGCGCGCAAAAATGCAGCCGGTTAGTCGCAACAGCGATGGCCTATTGAAAGTTGCCCCGTTGCTGCAGTGGAGCGCCAAAGATATGTACCAGTATCTACAGGCGCATAATCTGCCCAATAACTTCGATTACTTCGACCCTACCAAGGTGGAAGAGAAACGCGAGTGCGGGCTACATTTGCAGCACTAACTCCACACTGCGGGTTAATACTCCGGCAGGTCCAGGTCGTCAAACAACGACTGCTCATGGCGCGGGCCTGCCGTTAATGCTTCATCAACCCGGTCGCGGGTTAAATGAGGCGCAAAGCGCTCCAAAAATCATACATGTAACCGCGCATAAAGGTGCCACGACGGATACCAATTTTTGTCGTAGAGCTGGCAAACAGGTGGCTTGCATCCAGTGCCACCAAGTCATCATCAAGCGCCTCGTCCACAGCCATATGCGCCACAATGCCAACCCCCATGCCCAGCCGCACGTAGGTCTTGATCACGTCGGCATCGGCGGCGGTTAGCACCACATTGGGCGTTAACCCTTTCGCTTTGAAGGCGTCGTCTAACTGCGAGCGGCCGGTAAACCCAAACACGTAGGTGACCAGCGGATGTTCACCGAGCGCCTCCAGGGTCAACGGGCCCTGATGAGTGGCTAGCGGGTGCCCTTTAGGCACCAGTACGCAGCGGTTCCAACGATAGCAGGGCAGTAGCACTAAATCGGTAAATAGCTCCAGCGACTCGGTCGCGATGGCGAAATCGGCCTGGCCTTCACTGACCATCTGTGCAATCTGCTTGGGCGTACCCTGCTGCATATGCAGCGCCACATCAGGATATTTAAGGGTGAATTCGCTGATAATGGGCGGTAGCGCATAACGGGCCTGGGTATGGGTCGTAGCAATGGCGAGGCTACCGCGGCGCTCATCGCTATGCTCCTGAGCCACCTGCTTGATGTTTTCGGTGAGACGCAGTACCTGCCCGGCCAGGTCAATAATTGACTGCCCGGCAGGCGTCACACGTGTCAAGTGCTTACCACTGCGCGCAAAAATCTCGACGCCAAGCTCATCTTCTAACAAACGTATCTGTTTAGAGATCCCCGGCTGTGAGGTAAATAGACTTTGCGCTGTGGCCGAGACGTTCAGGTTATGTCGATTGACTTCCCAGATATAGCGGAGCTGTTGTAGCTTCATATCCTCACCTTATTTATTCTCTATACAGATCTATGTAGACCGTATCTTGATGTAGGCCGAATCTTTAAGCACACACAGCGCTGATGCCACATCACGTCTGACGGATCGTGTCGTCACACTCGGCACTCTACAGCACCATATAGAATAAAAAACACCAAAATAATACTTTTATATTATAAAAAAACGCCCTACCAGCACCCTTTAATTTCTGCTATTTAGTTAACTCACTGTGCAGGAAATTTGCCAGCAACCTTCGCGCCCGCTAACATCTGCCCACACTTGTCGCGATAGACACGAGGCGCACTGAAAGAGCACCAATGGATCGCGTAATGACCGTTGCTCCATTTGAGGCAACGAAACAGTAAGAGCAACGCAAACGGGAGAAGCAAATGGCTAATAATGTTGATGTCACCAACGCCAATTTTGAGCAAGAAGAAGTCCTCAACGCTGAACAGCCTGTGCTAATGAAGTTCTGGGCGCCCTGGTGTGGCCCATGCAAGGTCATGGCCCCGGTCGTTGATGAAGTAGCTGCAGAACGTCAGGAAAGCCTGAAAGTTGTTAGTGTCAATGTAGACGACGCACCAGAAATTGCTGCCGAGCAAGGCGTCCGCGGTGTACCTACCGTCATGCTGTTTAAATCCGGCACCAAAGTCGCTTCACTGGTTGGCGCGCAATCTAAGTCACAACTGACGCAATTCATCGAACAAAACGCCTGATGAATGTGTAGCACTTGTAATAGCCGCCGACTCTGTCGGCGGTAACACGCCTTCGCTAACTTTCCTTCCTAATTTTTGCGTTTCCACGGCGGCAGACTCGCATCGCTTACCCGAATATCTTTTACACGACGCCTTCCAGGCCCTAACAGCCTAGCGATCCACCGTGTTTGTGGGTGACTATCAAGTGCGATCTTCAACGTCATCGTTAGTACCACCGAAAGTAGCATCCCCGCCGCACCAAAGATCCACCCCCATACCACCAGCGATAAAAACGCCACAAATGTAGAAAGCCCCAACGCCTGCCCCATTACCCGCGGTTCAATCAGATTGCCGAGCACAAAGTTGATGACCAAATAAGCAGAGGCTAGCAGTAACGCCTGAAAAGCACCGCCGTCTTGGGCGACCAACAGCAACAACACGGGGGGGATCGCCGCCAGCGCGGAGCCAATATTGGGAATAAAGTTGAGTGCAAAGGCCAACACGCCCCACAACAGCGGAAAATCCACGCCTACAATCATGCAAGAGAGCCATACCAGCGCCCCAGTGGCCAGGCTAATCATGGTTTTTACGGCTAGATAGCGCTTCAGCGTTAAGCTGAACTCACTAAAACGCTTCAAGCTAGGCGCCGGATTTTCCAGTGCGCGGGAAATTTTATCGCGCACGTTCAACGTCTCGAACAGCATGAATATAACCAGCAGTCCAACAATGATGCCCTGCATAAAGAGGTTGCCTAGCTGACCCAGTAAGGCAGGCATCCAAGAGCCCTCATCCTCCATTTCAAACAGCGAGTTAATCTGGTCGGGATTAATTGCTAGCCCGCGTGAAGAGAGCGCATTAAGTAAATTCCAATACTGTTCATAAAGCCGCGACTCAATTTCCGGCAACGCTGCCACGAAGGTACTGAAGCTATTGACCACCAGCAGGCCAATCAGCGATATAAACGCCAGCAATACCATCAATGTTAGAAATGCCGACATTCGCATGCTTAAGCCACAGCGATGCAGCCACTGCACCGGTGAAGTACACACTACTGCGATAAATATCGCGAGCAGCAACGGCACTAACAAATCAGCACCTGCTTTCATTCCAGCGATGATCACTACCAACGCAGCGAGTGCCAAGGTGGCATTGAGGGGAATACTGCGGTAATCCTCGTCCGACAAGTTCGACATAATCCATCCCTAGCTTGTTGTCCATATATGATGGCTGCATTCGGCGTATTGCACAAACCGTGCAAATAATAAGCAACTGTTTTGCGTCCACTCTTCCGTACTGAACTTTCTTTTCTACTTCGCTTCAAAGCTGCGTCTACTTGAATGATTTATACCCGGTTTTAACTTGGCGGCGCCACTGCCCGCTCACTAAGGAAAACATTTATGCAAGCCATACCAGCTAACCTTCAAAAACCAGGCTCTAAACGTTTACGCAATGGCCTACTAGGCGGCGCTCTATTGGCACTCCTTAGCGCTCCTTTTGCACACGCTTCACCGTCAACACCGCCCCAGCCAAGCTTGCATGTTCAAGCGCAGTCTTGGGTTGAGGTAGAACCCGACAAGGCCACCCTGAATGCACGATTGTGGGAAAACACACCCGCCCTTTCCACCTTGGAAGAGAGCGATAGTAGCGCACTTAGCGATGCCCGCGAGCGCTTAGAGACCCGCGCCAGCGAATTAATCGAACAAATGGAAGCCACCGGCCTTGAACGCAATGCCATCAATGCAGGCTCGCTAAATGTCTATCCTGAGCATATTCAAGGGCCACGCAATGAAGATGGCGAGCATGAGACCCTGCAGCGCACACGTCTTGAGCGCCCGATCACCGTCGAACTCACCGACCTTGGTCAGTTAAGCGAGGTGTTAGACGCGCTAATAGCCGCTGGTGTTAACTCATTGGATGGCGTGCAGTTTGACCTACAAGACCGCGACGCTGCCACTGACGAAGCGCTGGTCAAAGCGCTGGAGAAAGCGCAACACAAAGCAAACCTGATGGCCGACAGCTTAGATGCTGAGCTTGGTCATGTGCAGCGCATTGAAGAGACGCAATCACCTATCTTCCAGCCGCGCATGATGGCGATGCGTGCAGAAAGCGATGCCGCTGGCGCCAGTCAATCCAGTGCCGCCAGCGATTACAGCCCCGGCACCATCCGCATTGATGCCGGGGTTAGCGTTGAGTGGGCGCTTAAAGGGCCAGACACTCCACGCCGCCCAGATAGCGACGTAGCGGCTCAGGAATAATCACCGAGCCATCTGCCTGCTGGTGGTTTTCAAGCACCGCCAGCAGGCAACGACCAACCGCCAGCCCTGAACCGTTCAGCGTATGTAGCAACTGCGGCTTTTTGGAATCCGGATGGCGATACCGCGCTTGCATACGCCGGGCCTGGAAATCCTCGCAGTTAGAGACAGACGAGATCTCCCGGTAAGTCTCCTGGCTGGGCAGCCACACTTCCAAGTCGTAGGTCTTCGTGGCCCCAAAGCCCATATCCCCAGTGCATAGCGTCACTACGCGATACGGCAACGCCAGTGCCTGCAGGATCGCCTCTGCATGACCACGCATCTCTTCCAACGCTTCGTAGCTCTTCTCCGGCTCCACAATCTGCACCATCTCGACTTTATCGAACTGATGCTGGCGGATCATTCCGCGGGTATCGCGCCCGTGCGAGCCCGCCTCGGAGCGGAAACAGGGCGTATGTGCGGTAAGCTTCATCGGCAGCGCTGCCTGCTCGACAATTTCATCGCGTACAAAGTTGGTCAGCGGTACTTCTGAAGTGGGAATCAGGTGGTACTCGCGCTCATCGTCCAACTTGAACAAATCTTCGCCAAACTTCGGCAGTTGGCCGGTGCCCATCAGCGAATCGCGGTTGACCATATACGGCACGTAGCACTCTTCGTAGCCGTGCTGTTCGGTTTGGGTATCCAGCATAAACTGCGCCAACGCCCGGTGCAGGCGCGCTATCGGCCCGCGCATGACCGCAAAGCGAGCGCCAGTGATTTTAGCCGCCAGCTCAAAATCGAGATAACCCGACTGCTTACCCAGATCAACGTGATCGAGCACCTCGAAATCAAACTCCCGCGGCGTGCCCCAGCGGTGCAGCTCGACATTCTCGTCTTCGCTTTTGCCTTCCGGCACGCTTTCATGGGGCAGGTTGGGAATACCGCTGATAGCGTCGTCCCACTCTTCCTGGACGTCGGCTAGCTCGCGCTTGGCTTTATCCAGGCGATCGCCTAAATCGCTGACTTCATCCAGCAGCGGCTGAATATCTTCACCGTTGGCTTTGGCTTTACCAATCGCTTTGGAGCGCATATTGCGCTCATTTTGCAGCTGCTCGGTTTGCGTTTGCAGCTCGCGGCGACGCGACTCCAGCGCCTGCAATCCCGCTTTATCAAGCACAAAGCCCCGCCGGGCCAGTTGTTGAGCAACCGTGTCAAGATCACCGCGCAGCAGTTTCGGATCGAGCATGAATCCTGTCCCTTGGCCTGAAAACAATAAAAGCACCGCGCCAATGCGCGTGCATAAAGGGGTCTATTGTAGGCAAAAGCGCGGCGAGGAGCTATGGCCGGTATCACCAGACGCACGTTTAGCTACGCTAAAAGGCTCCAGCACCAGAGAAGTCAGCACTAGCTAACGCCACACTCCAGTAGCGCGTGGTAAGCCTACGGCGCACCCGCGAATGCAGCGCATAGCGCTGCTAGAAGGTAGCGGCACGTAATAAGTTTGCACTATCGCTAAGCAAGGTTCAGTTATCGAATCGACTGTATGTGCTATGACCACTCGGCATATCCATCCCAGCCCGTTAGCCAAAAGTGATAGAGTGCCCGCCGATTCGTCTAACGAATCGATAAATAATAGGTTTTAACACTTTTGACAGGAGAAGCGCAGTGCAGGAGACAGCACAGCAAGGAAAGTTTGCCTGGTGGCGACGAATTGCCCTATGGAAGAAGATTCTCGCCGGCTTGGCGTTGGGTATTTTGGCAGGCGCGCTATTAGGTGAGACCGCCAGCGTGTTTAAACCGCTGGCGATATTTTTATTAACGCCATTATGATGCTGATTGTGCCACTAGTGTTTTCCACTCTGGTGGTGGGTATTACCTCAATGCGCGACCCCCAGAAAATGGGTCGTATTGGCGCGCGTACCATTACGCTCTATTTGGTCACCACCGCCTTTGCTATCTCCATTGGTCTGGTACTTTCCACCCTGCTGCAGCCGGGCGTGGGCGTTGATTTAAGTTTTGACTCTGAAGTGGCCGCTAACGAAGCGCCATCGCTGGTCTCTATTCTGGTTAACTTAGTGCCGCGTAACCCGTTGGACGCCCTGGCCAACGGCAACATTATGCAGATCATTGTGTTTGCCATTGGTTTAGGTATTTCGCTGACGTTGATCGGCGATAAAGGCGAGCCGGTCATGAAGGTCTTCGATAGCTTTGCCGAGGCAATGTACAAGCTCACTGGCATTGTGATGGCGTTTGCGCCCTTCGGCGTATTTGGCTTATCGCCCACGTCTCCGGACAGTACGGTTTAGAGATATTGCTGCCGCTGGCCAAGTTGATTGGCGTGGCGTACCTGGCCAGCATTCTTCACGTGCTGGTGATCTACTCGGGTTTGATCTCGCTACTGGGGCGGCTAAACCCCATGCGCTATTTGCAGGGCAGTCTGGACGCTATTGTTGTGGCGTTCTCGTCCGCTTCTTCTGCGGGCACCCTGCCGGTCTCTATACGTTGCGCGCAGAAGAACCTGGGCGTTTCCGAAGGGGTTTCAGGGTTTGTGTTACGGTAGGCGCCACCATCAATATGGATGGCACCGCGCTTTACCAGGGCGTGGTCGTGCTATTCATCGCCCAAATGACTGGCACTGATTTGAGCATGATGGATTACGGCATGATTGTCGCCACCGGCACGCTGGCCTCCATTGGTACCGCAGGCGTACCAGGCGCTGGCCTGATTATGCTCTCGATTGTGATGGCCCAGGTTGGTCTGCCGCTGGAAGCTATCGCCGTGGTCGCGGGGATTGATAGGATCCTTGATATGGCACGCACCAGCGTCAACGTCGCGGGCGATTTAATGGTCACCACGCTGGTAGGTAAAAGCGAGGGTGAGCTCAACGAAGAAATCTACAACCGTCGCTAACTTTAACGCTAGCATTTATAGCGTATGAAAAGGCGTCCGCTGTGCTTAGCAGCGGGCGCTGCGCTTTACCGCCTTTCATAACCCCCTCCCATACAGCAGTTGTGATTCGCACGGTTTCTCGGCAACCTATTAGCATCATTTTTAGCCGAGCAACGCTGCTATGCCTACCGCTTTTGATCAAACGCTCATCGCCATCGATGCCCTGCATGCCGAAGACCCGCGCTCCACGACGCTTGCCGATGGCACACCCATGCCCCAGGAACTGGCTTATGCCCAGCGCATGAGCGACTGGCTAGACCGCGTGCATGACGCTCCAGATGAGGTGCTGCGCTTAGCCGTACGCGCCCAGCACTTACAGCGCTGGTTAGTGCCGCGTGAGGAGTACCCCGAAGGGCGCGTAGGCTACTTAACCTGGCGACGCGACCAGGGCAAGCGCGCAGGCGATACCACCGCCCAGCTAATGCGCGACGCAGGCTATGCAGACGAAGATGCCGCCAGAGCCGCAACGATTATCGGCAAGAAAGGCCTGGGCCGCGACCCCGATGTACAAGCGCTGGAAGATTGCGCCTGCCTGGTGTTTCTAGAGAACTACTTTGCCGATTTCTCGCGCAAGATCGAGCACGACCATATGGTGCGCATTGTGCAGATGACCTGGCGTAAAATGTCACCCCGCGCCCATGCACTAGCCTTGAAGCTACCGATGTCGGATGCCTCATTAGCGCTGGTAAAAGAGGCCCTGGGAGCAGAGTAAAGCGCTACAGTGAGATGCAGCGAGGCAGCCGCTGCGGTAAAGTAGCGGTCTTTTATTGCGCCCCCGGCACTGACGGCTTGATCAACTATGATTGCATCCTTGGACACCCGTACCGCCCCGTTCGCACGCTTGGGCAATGAGTATGTACGTTTTTTACAGGCTCTTAAAACGCGCGGTTTTGAAGGCGAAATTGCTCCCGATTACGCCAACCGCACGGTGCTGGCGACGGATAACTCAATTTACCAGCGCCTGCCCCAGGCGGCGGTCTACCCCAAGCATGCCGAAGACCTAGAGCGCCTTACCCGGTTGGCCGCGCAAACCACTCACCGCAGCATTGTATTAACGCCCAGAGGCGGCGGCACCGGCACCAACGGTCAGTCGCTCACCGATGGCATTGTGGTGGATGTCTCCCGCCATATGAATCAGATCCTAGAGATCGATGTGGAAGCACGGCGGGTGCGCGTTCAGGCGGGCGTGGTGAAGGATCAATTAAACGCCGCGCTCAAACCCCATGGGCTGTTTTTCGCCCCGGAGCTTTCGACCTCCAACCGCGCCACTATAGGCGGCATGATCTCTACCGATGCCAGCGGCCAGGGCAGCTGCGAATACGGAAAAACCCGTGATCATGTGCTGGAGCTCGATACCATTTTGATCGGTGGAAAGCACCTGCACAGCCGCGCTTTAACATCGGACGAAGAGCAGGCTGAGTGCCAGCAGGAAGGTATTCTGGGCCGCGTACATGCCACCGCCGCCAATATTATCGACCAACAGCGCGAATTGATTGCAGCCAAGTTCCCGCCGCTCAACCGTTGCTTGACCGGCTACGACTTGGCCCACCTGCGCGACGACAAGGGGCAGCTCAACCTCAACAGCCTGCTGTGCGGCTCGGAAGGCTCGCTGGGCTTTTTGAACGAGGCGGTGTGAATGTGCTGCCGATTCCCAAGCACTCCACTCTGGTCAATGTGCGCTACACCAGTTTTATGGATGCACTGCGGGATGCCAAAGCGCTGATGGCCGCTAGCACCTCTTCACAACCTCAGCCGCAGGCGCTACAACCCAGCCGCAGGCGCTGCGCCCTACTTCCATAGAGACCATCGACGACACCGTGCTGCAGTTGGCCATGGAGGACTTCGTCTGGGACAGCGTGGCGGAGTTCTTCCCGGCGATCGCTAACACGGCGATTCGCGGCATTAACCTGATCGAGTTTAATGACGACGATGAGAGCGCCCTCGCCAAGCGGGTTCGCGCCTTCACCGACCACCTAAGCCAAGACACCACCGTTGAGCGCCTAGGCTACACTTGGCCGAGGGGCGTGGGCAGATCCAGAAAGTCTACGCCATGCGCAAGCGCTCAGTGGGTTTGCTCGGCAATGTGCAGGGCGAGAAGCGGCCGATTCCGTTTGTGGAAGATACCGCCGTGCCGCCGGAGCACTTGGCGGACTTTATCACCGAGTTCCGCGCCGCGCTGGATGCCCGAGACCTCGCCTACGGGATGTTTGGCCATGTCGACGCCGGTGTACTTCACGTGCGTCCCGCCATCGATATGAAGGATCCCGAACAGGAAACACTGATTCGCGCGGTGTCCGATGAAGTGGCGGCGCTGACCCAGAAATATGGCGGCCTGCTGTGGGGCGAACACGGAAGGGCGTGCGCTCGGAGTACTCACCTAAATTCTTTGGTGAGCTCTACCCCAGCCTACAGCGGGTAAAAGCCGCCTTTGACCCCTATAACCAGCTAAACCCTGGCAAGATCGCCTCACCTCTCTCTAACCCGCCCGGGGCCGCGGGCATTTCCCCTCGCCCGACGCTGCGAGTAAGCCTCAAAGCAACGAGCTAATTGCCAGGGATAGCGACCCTGATCTGTTGACGGTGGATGGCGTGCCCATGCGCGGTCAGTTTGATCGCACCATCGACGAGCGCGCCTGGCAAGCCTATGACGCCGCGGTGTACTGCAACGGCAACGGCGCCTGCTACAACTACGACCTTGACGATCCCATGTGCCCTTCCTGGAAGGCGACGCGGGATCGTCGTCACTCGCCCAAAGGCCGCGCCAGCCTGATCCGCGAGTGGCTGCGCCTGCAGACCCAGGCGGGAATCGATGTTGTTGAGGAGTCGCGCAAGAAAAAAGCCGAAGGCGGCTGGGGCTTTATTAAACGCTTTCCGCTGCGGGTGGCGAATACTCTAAGCCGCAAGCAGCACCACGACTACTCCCATGAAGTTTATGACGCCATGGCGGGTTGCCTGGCGTGTAAGTCCTGCGCGAGTCAGTGCCCGATCAAGGTCAACGTTCCCCAGTTCCGCTCGCAGTTCTTGGAGGTCTACCACGGCCGTTACCTGCGCCCGCTGCGCGACTACGTGATTGGCGGCACCGAGTTTATGCTGCCTACCCTGGCCAAAGCCGCACCGCTGTATAACGCCGTGATTGGCCAGCGCTGGGTAGAGCAACTGATGCGCCGTACGCTGGGCATGAGCGACTCCCCGGCGCTTTCACGGGCCAGTGTTAAAAAGCAGCTGAACGCCTGGGGCGTCGCCGAGGCAACACCGCTCTCACTGGCCCTGTTAACCGAACAGCAGCGTGCCAATAGCGTGATTATTGTCCAGGATGCCTTCACCACCCACTTTGAAGCCAAGCTGGTGATGGACGTGGTGGAACTGCTCTCGCGCCTCAATCTACGCGTGTTTGTGATGCCCTATTCGGCGAACGGCAAACCACTCCAGGTGCAGGGCTTCTTGGGCGCCTTCGAACGTACCGCCGCCAAGCAGGCCGAGCGGCTACGCACCTTGGCCCGCTTTGATATCCCCCTGGTGGGCATCGACCCGGCGATGACGCTCACCTACCGCCAGGAGTACGTCAAAGCGCTAGGTAATGAGGCGGTGCCGGAGGTGCTGATGCTGCAGGAGTGGCTCACGACCCGCATCAATACGCTAGCGCCCAACCAACTTAAGCTAACCGACCCCGGCTTTAAGCTGCTCTCCCACTGCACCGAGAAAACCAATGCACCGGGTAGCCCTAAAGCATGGCAGCAGGTATTTGCGGCCTTTGGGTTAGAGCTTGAGCTGATGGACACCGGCTGCTGCGGTATGTCTGGCACCTATGGCCACGAAACCCGCAATGCCGCTACGTCCAAAACTATCTACGCCAGTCGTGGCAGCCCCAGGTGGAGGCCGAAGAAAACACAGGCAAGCTATTGGCCACCGGCTATTCCTGCCGTAGCCAAGTGAAGCGTTACTCGGAACAATCATTACCGCACCCGCTTCAGGCACTGCTTGTGTGCCTAAAGCAAGCAGGTTAAAAGAACAGCCTTTTCAGCGCCAAGCCTGGATCACTTTCGCGCATAAAGGCTTCGCCAACCAGAAAGCCGTTAACATTGTGGTCACGCATTAGCTCAACGTCATCGCGGGTATGAATACCCGATTCGGTAATCACCGTGACGCCCTCAGGAATGCGCGGCAACAGATCCAGGGTGGTATTCAGGCTGGTTTCAAAGGTATGCAGGTTGCGGTTGTTGATGCCGACCAGCTTTAGATCCAGTGCCAGGGCACGCTCAAGCTCGTTGGCATCGTGCACCTCGACCAGCACATCCATACCCAACTGATTGGCCTGCTGATGCAGGTCGCGCAGTTGAGCATCATCCAGGGCGGCAACGATCAGCAGAATACAGTCCGAACCAATCGCCCGCGCTTCACAAACCTGATAGCCATGGGTGATAAAGTCCTTGCGAATCACCGGCAGCGTGCAGACGTCCCGAGCGGCAATTAGATAGTCTTCATGGCCCTGGAAAAAGTCGGCGTCGGTAAGCACAGAGAGACAGGCAGCACCGCCCTGGGCGTAGCTTTTGGCGATATCCGAGGGGTGAAATTCTTCGCGAATAACGCCTTTTGACGGTGAGGCTTTTTCACCTCGGCGATAATCGCCGGATCACCCGTTGCGATGCGCGTATTAAGCGCCTCAATAAAGCCACGCGGGGTGCTCTGCTGCTCTCCTAACGCGAGCAAATCCGCCTCTGAAACGGCCTGACGGCGCTCAGCCACTTCTTGGTCTTTGCGAGCAAGAATGCGCGTTAAAATAGTCGGCGTTGCCTGTTGAGTCATGGTGGTCTCTTACTGTTTAAAAACGCTGGTGAAGTGCGAAAGCTCTCTAAGCTTCTCAAGCGGCAGTTTAGAAGCTTGCGCGTCCTGGGCTACCATCACACCCTCTTTTAACGTATCCGCAACGCCCGAACAGTAGAGCGCGGCCCCTGCATTTAGCGCGACCATATCGGCAGCGGCACCTTCACCGGAAAGCGCGGCCTTAACCAAGCGCAGGCTGTCTTCGGCGCTGGCGGCTTTCAGCGTTGCCAAGCTTTGGCGCTCAATACCCAGCTCTTCGGGTGTAATGGTGTACTGGGTAATCTCACCCGCTTTAAGCTCGGCTACCAAGGTGGGGCTGGCCAGAGATATCTCATCCAGGCCGTCCTCGGAGTGAACGACCATCACGTGGCGGCTACCCAAGGTTTGCAACACTTCCGCCATCAGCGGCACCAGCTCCGGCGCGTAAACACCCAGTACCTGATTGGGAGCACCAGCAGGATTGGTCAACGGGCCCAAAATATTAAACAGCGTGCGCACGCCCATTTCACGGCGGGGGCCAATGGCATAGCGCATGGCCGGATGATGATTAGGCGCAAACATAAAGCCTACACCCACCTGCTCGATACAGCGCGCTACCTGGTCAGGCTTGAGATCCAGGTAGATGCCCGCCACATCGAACAGATCCGCACTACCCGATGAAGACGAAACGCTTCGGTTGCCATGTTTGGCCACATGGGCACCAGCGGCAGCGGCGACAAAACTGGCGGCGGTGGAAACGTTAAACAGGTTGGCACCATCGCCACCGGTGCCGACAATGTCCACAACGTTTTCAGCACTCAGTTCAACGCGCTTCATCAACTCGCGCATTACTTGAGCAGCGGCGCTAATTTCCGCGGCACTTTCACCTTTCATGGCGAGGCCTACTAACAGGCCACCAATTTGTGCATCGCTTGCATCGCCGGTCATGATCTGACGCATCAAAGCGTGCATGGCATCGAAAGAGAGGTCTTCGCGGCGCATCACCGCATTAATCGCATCTCGCATTTGCATGAGCAGAGGGGCCCCTAAAAGCGTGTGAAACCGGCTATCAGCCGCGTTTTAAAAAGTTGGCCAACAGCTCATGGCCTTGGCGGGTAAGAATCGACTCGGGGTGAAACTGCACCCCTTCAATATCCAACTCGCGGTGACGAAACCCCATGACTAAACCGGGGGTTACGTCGTCATCACCTGTCCAGGCAGTGATTTGTAAACAGTCGGGCAGGCTCGCTTTATCGACCACCAGGGAGTGATAGCGGGTAACCTCAACCGGGTTATCCAGCCCTTCAAACACGCCTTGGTTAGCATGCAGCACAGCGGAGGTTTTACCATGCATCACCTGTGGCGCGTGCACGACCTTGCCACCATACACTTGGCCAATCGCCTGATGGCCCAGGCAAACGCCTAAAATAGGCAGCTTGCCTGCAAAGTGTTTGATGGCGGTCATGGATATGCCCGCCTCGTTGGGAGTGCAGGGCCCAGGCGATACCACCAGGTGTGTCGGCGCCAGCATTTCGATCTGCTCAATGGTGATTTCGTCATTGAGGTGAGTGATGACTTCGGCACCAAGCTCACCCAGGTACTGGACAATGTTGAACGTGAAACTGTCATAATTGTCCAGCATCACCACTTTTTGCGCTGACTGTTCCTGTGATGGCTGTTTATGCACCGACTGAGCTTGCGCCATTGCCCCACTTACTCCGTTGTGTCATTTCGACCACAGATTAAACCGTTAATGGAGTGATGATACCGCAACCGAGCACTCCCTTGCAGGGGTTAAGTGTCAACCAGCCCCCTCCCCTTTAGACCACCAGCGCTATGGGCGATAAATCACAGCTTTGGGGATGCCACACCGATGCCGCGAATAAGAAACCGTTCAGCCAGTCATAAGGCACGCTATGCTTAGGAGTGTAATACTATTCAGCATAGTGGCACTTTTCACTTGAGGGAATCCTCCCTTGGGTAATACTTCTTGCGGCCTCGCATTGCAGTGGAACTGGCAACGGGCCACCGCAGTCTTTATTATCTGCCGTCTTTTTCGATAGTTTTTTTAGCCAGTTAGGAGCGTGGGATGTCAAAGTGGTTTACCTGGGTGTGGGCGCTCTTATTCGTCGCGCTGATAAGCGCTGCGCCAGCTTATGCCAACACAACGCTGCGCGTAATTGCCTCCTTTTCAGTCATGGAGGAGCTGGTCAAACGAGTGGCGGGTGACACTGTCAGCGTCAATGTCATTGTGCCACGGGGAGAAGATGTTCACCGCTGGGAGCTAACCCCACCCAACGTACTGGCGTTAGAAGAGACGCATATTGTGTTTTATAACGGGCTTGGACTAGAGCCTTGGATACGCCATGTTGAGGCGATGTCTGACGACCAGCTAACGCTAGTGGAAGTGGCTAAAAAGGCCGACTATACGCCACTGACGATTTCCACCGGACAGTATAAAGGCGAGCCAGACCCGCATATGTGGATGGATCCAGAGGGCGCTGCAGCCTACATCGATGTCATTGCTGAGACCCTGGCCGAGCATCTACCCGAGCAAGCCGATGCGTTTTATGCCCGCGCTGACGAGGCACGCAGGGCGCTGAACAATCTTAACCAAGCGGTAAAAGAGCGGCTTGAAGGTATCCCACAAACTAACCGCACATTACTAACCAGTGAGGCAGGTTTTGGTTATTTTGCCCGCGCCTACGCCTTTGATGCCCAAGGGGTGTGGGGGGTTAACCATGAGACTCAAGGCAGCGCCCAGGCAATGGCCAAGATCAGCGAACAGCTTGCCGAGAAACGCCCCCCTGCGCTGTTTTTTGAAAGCACTACACCTAGTATCCATATGGACGCCCTGTCCCGGGAGGCTTCACTGCCCCTAGCAGGTCCGCTGTATGTCGACTCGCTGAGCGGTGAAGATGGCCCCGCTGCCAACTACGCGGACATGCTGCGCCATAACGCTGAAGTGATGCATACCGCGCTAGGGGGCGCCACGGCCGAGTAAGTAAGCGACCGACCAAGCCTAGTCAATGCCCTTTGTGGGTCGAGGTGCTTTCAACAGCAATTCAGTTAACGAACTGAGCACTAGGTCGGGATGGCTATTCTCTATCGGCTCCCCATGGTTATAACCATAGGGCAGCGCCAGAGTAGTAAAGCCTGCCGCCTTTCCAGCCGCCATATCGTGACGTGAATCGCCGACCATCACACAGTCAGCTGGCGGTATTTGGCAATGGTGCGCAGCGTGAAGTAGCGGCAATGGGTGGGGCTTCTTTTCGGCCAAAGAATCACCGCCGAGCCATAGGGTAAAATAGTTCAGCAGCTCGAAGTGATTTAACAGCGGCTCAATGAAGCGTTCGGGTTTATTGGTAATCAGCACCAGGGTCAAACCTTGCTGGTGCAGCGCCTCTAGGGCTGGCTTTACTCCCGGGTAGAGCGTTGTCAGGGTATTGGGTGCAGCGCCGTAGTGCGCCATAAACACATCATAACCGCGCTCAAGAAGCGCTGGCTCAGGCGCCGCTTTTAACGCCCAGGTCAGGGCTCTTTCCACTAATACCGGCGCGCCATTGCCCACCCAATCCCGCACCTTTGTCTCATTCGGCTCGGGTAAATCCAGCTCGCTTAACGTGCGTGCCACGGCAGCGGCCAGGTCGGGCACTGAATCGATCAGCGTTCCGTCCAAGTCGAAGGCAATTAGCCGTTTTCCCTGTAGCACTGGGTGTCGTTCTGAGTAGTGGCTTGGATGTATTTTCAATGCGCTCTGCCCCATTTTGATTTAAAAACCATTTTACCTGCTCAAAGCAAACGTTCGCATTAGTCAGACGCATCAGAACCTTCTATGCTGGGGCTAATTTAGTTAAGGAGGTAGTGATATGCCCACTCCCAGAATCGTGATTGTCGGCGCCGGTGCTGGCGGCTTAGCCCTTGCCACACGATTAGGCCGCACCTTGGTAAGCGCAAACGCGCAGAAATTGTGCTGCTGGATCGCAATACCACCCACGTATGGAAACCGCTGCTCCACGAACTGGCCACCGGCGTACTGAACTCCAGTATGGACGAGGTGGATCTTCGCGGGCATTCATCGGCTCACTTCTACCGTTATCAGCGCGGTTCGCTAACCGGCATTAATCGCGAGCAACAGACGCTGCAATTAGCGCCGATTCATGATGAAGATGGGCAAGAGGTACTACCCGCCCGCGAGCTTGCCTATGACTATCTGGTCATGGCCATAGGCAGCGTTTCCAACGATTTCGGCACGCCCGGCGTGGCGGAGCACTGCCACTTTATTGATTCGCCCGAGCAGGCCAAGGCGTTCCAGCGCGATATGATCAACACCTTTCTGCGCTATACCGACCCCAACCTACGCCAACATACTCAGTTAACCATTGGTATCGTCGGCGGCGGTGCAACAGGGGTAGAGCTTGCGGCCGAATTATTTGACGCTTCGCGCATGCTCAATGCCTATGGGGTGACGTCCGTTGATCACCAGCAAATCAGCGTACACCTACTGGAAGCGGCGCCGCGCTTGCTTCCAGGGCTTTCCGAGCGGGTCAGCCAAACTGTCAAAACAGAGCTTGAGAGCATGGGCGTAACCGTCCATACCGATACCGCCGTTAAAGAAGCTCAGGCGCATCAGTTGATCACCGGTGACGATGAAGTGATCAAGACCGATATCAACGTGTGGGCAGCAGGTATCAAAGCGCCGCCGTTTTTGGCGGAGCTAGGCCTGACAACGAATAAGAAAAACCAAATTGAAGTAAAAAGCACCCTACAAAGCGTCGATGATGAGAAAATTTTTGCTCTAGGCGACTGCGCCAGTTGCCCGATGGGTGAAAGCGGCACGGTGCCTCCTCGCGCCCAGGCGGCTCACCAGCAGGCTAAGCTGCTCGCCAAAAATCTGGTCAATAAACTGGAAGGCAAACCGCTAGCCGATTTCCGCTATCGCGATCACGGCTCACTGGTATCGCTGGCCCGCTACGATGCGGTAGGTAATTTGATGCGAAGCTCCGCCTCCCGCGGCCTGTTTTTAGAGGGCTGGCTGGCTCGCCAAGCCTATGCATCGCTCTACCGCATGCACCAGCTCTCTATTCATGGGGCGCCGAAAACGGGGCTGGCCTGGCTGGTCGATAAGCTTAATCGTTACTTAAAACCGCGCATGAAATTGCACTAAACGACACTCGACACTGACTTTTTACTTGGCCAGCGCCGCTCGCATCTGCTTGATCACCGCGTCATAGCCGTGCGGGTCGCTGGCTTGGTAGGCGCTGAAAATGGCGGATCCCGCCACAAAGGTATCGGCGCCTGCTGCGGCGATCTCGGCGATGTTATCCACTTTCACCCCACCGTCGATTTCCAAGCGCATATCAAATTTTGAGGCATCAATGCGCGCCCGTGCTTCGCGCAGCTTGTCCAGCGTGCCGGGGATAAAGGATTGCCCACCAAAACCTGGGTTGACGCTCATCAGCAGCACCATATCGACTTTATCCATCACATAGTCGAGATAGGAGAGCGGCGTGGCCGGATTAAATACCAGGCCGGCTTTACAGCCACCATCACGGATCAGCTGCAGCGAGCGATCAACGTGCTCAGACGCTTCCGGGTGAAAGGTGATATAGCTGGCGCCCGCCTCAATAAAGTCGCTGATCATGCGGTCTACCGGTTTAACCATTAGATGCACGTCGATGGGCGCCGTGACGCCATGCTTACGCAGCGCCTTACACACCATGGGCCCAATGGTCAGGTTGGGCACATAGTGATTATCCATGACGTCGAAGTGCACCACATCCGCGCCTGCAGCCAGCACGTTATCCACCTCCTCACCCAGCCTGGCAAAGTCAGCCGATAAAATAGAGGGGGCAATCAAGAAATCCTGCGCAGCGGTCATATTCCATTCCTGCTTATCAATCAGTAGACGAAGTGTAGACACTCGATATACCCGCGAGTGTGCAGGCAAGAGAGCAAAGCCAGGCTGCTATCTTATCAGAGCCGCTTAACAGAACCACGTATCCGCGTCGCGCATCTCATCACACACATATTCTTAAATAGAATATAAAGCATGATTGTAATTCCACATTGATAGATTTAACCTTGCCAATATCGCGATACTAAGCGCTTACTGTTTTTAAGGAGTTTCTCTATGGCACTGCCAACAATTTTCCGCCGCAGCCTGATTGCCATTGCATTAGGCGTTACGGTAAGTGGAACCGCCGCCGCCCAAGAGCGTGAACTACTCAACTCGTCTTACGATATCGCTCGCGAGCTGTTTGCTGCGATCAACCCTGAGTTTCAAGCTTGGTGGCAGGAGGAACACGGTGAAGAGATTGCCATTAGCCAGTCTCACGGCGGCTCTTCCGCACAAGCCCGTGCCATCCTTCAGGGTTTACGTGCCGATGTGGTGACCTTTAACCAGGTGACCGACGTGCAGGTACTTGCCGATGCTGGGCTGGTGGCCGAAGATTGGCAGGATGCGTTTGAGAACAATGCCTCTCCCTACTCCCACTACCCGCCTTCCTAGTGCGTAAAGGCAACCCTAAAGGAATTGAGAGCTGGGACGACTTAGTCAAAGAAGATGTACAGATGGTCTTCCCCAACCCGAAAACCTCGGGTAACGGTCGTTATACTTACTTAGCCGCCTGGGGCTTTGCCGAGAACGAGTTCGATGGCGATGAAGAGCAAATCGAAGAGTTCATGCGCACCTTCTTAGCCAACGTAGCGGTGTTTGATACCGGCGGTCGTGGCGCAACCACCAGCTTTATCGAGCGTGAAATTGGCGATGTACTGATTAGTTTCGAGTCTGAAGTCAACAACATTCGCAAAGAGTATGGCAGTGACGACTACGAAGTAATCGTGCCACCCGTTAGCATTCTGGCAGAGTTCCCCGTTGCCGTTGTTGGTGAAAACGCAGAGCGCAACGGTAACAGCGATTTGGCCCAGAGCTATCTTGAGTACCTCTACACAGAAGAGACTCAGCGCCTGCTGGCAGGTTTCAACTACCGAGTGCATAACGAAGCCGTGGTCGAAGAGTTCGCCGACCAGTTCCCGGAAACCGAACTGCTTGAAGTAGATGAAGTGTTTGGTAGCTGGGATGAAGCCATGGAGACCCACTTTGAGGGTGGTGGCCTTCTCGACCAGTTGCAGCGCCGCTAATATTCACTCATGAGCCAGCCTGAACTATGAGTCAACTTGCCTCCTGGCGAACCGGCAGTACTCGTGTGCTGCCGGGTTTTGGCCTTTCTATGGGTATCAGCGTGCTGTTTATCTCGCTGGTGCTACTACTCCCTATTACGGGCCTGTTCGGTCAGTTAGCGGAGCTTAGTTTTGCCCAATACTGGGCGATCATCACCGAAGGACGCGTGGTTGCCAGCTATATGGTCACCATTGGCGCGGCAGCCGTTGCAGCGATTATCAACGCCATATTTGGCTTATTGCTGGCGTGGGTGTTAGTTCGCTACGAGTTCCCTGGCAAGCGCTTACTCGATGCCTTAATGGACCTCCCCTTCGCGCTACCCACCGCAGTGGCAGGCATTACGTTGGCAACCCTTTATGCCAGTAGCGGCTGGATGGGTGGATTGCTGGAGCCGCTAGGGTTTCAAGTCGCTTATACCTGGGTGGGCATCGCCCTGGCCATGGCCTTTACCAGCATCCCGTTTGTGGTGCGCACGGTGCAGCCGGTGCTGGAAGATATGCCAGTGGAAGTCGATGAAGCCGCTATGTCATTGGGTGCTACCGACGGCGTGGCCTTTCGCCGCGTGATCTTGCCGCATATCTGGCCTGCCTTGGTGACCGGCACGGGGCTGGCGTTTGTTCGTTCGCTAGGCGAGTTCGGAGCGATCATTTTTATCGCCGGTAATATGCCTTATGAAACGGAAATCACCGCACTGATGATTTTCGTCAAGCTGCAAGAGTATGACTATGCAGGGGCCTCGGCGATTGCTTCAGTGGTGCTGTTTGTCTCGTTGGCGCTGCTACTGGCAATTAATATTTGGCAGGGCCGCTTTGTGCGCCGTCTGCATGGAGGTAAGGGGTAATGCGTCGAATTGGTGATGCGCCACTTATCCGGCGCCTGCTGATAGGTGCCGCTCTGGTGCTGTCAGCACTGTTTTTACTGCTGCCGCTGGTGGCCATTTTTGCTCAGGCATTCTCCCAGGGCGTTATGGTTTTCTGGTCGAATGTCAGTAACACCTTCACCCTGCACGCGATTGGTCTGACGCTGATGATTGCGCTACTAAACCATTCCCGTGTGCCTGGTATTTGGCGTTGCCCTGGCGTGGCTGGTCACGCGGTTCAGCTTTCCTGGGCGGCGCATTCTGCAAACGTTGATCGATATCCCCTTTGCGGTCTCTCCCGTTGTCGCGGGTCTGATTTACTTGCTGCTGTATGGCCGCAACGGCTGGATCGGCACTTGGCTGGACGGCCATGATATTCAGCTGATGTTTTCTTGGCCGGGCATCCTCATGGTGACTATTTTTGTTACCTGCCCCTTTGTGGCCCGGGAACTGATCCCGTTGATGCAGGCCCAAGGCTCCCGTGAAGAAGAAGCAGCCGTGACGCTTGGCGCTACCGGCTGGACGACCTTCCGTCGTGTCACACTGCCCAACATCCGCTGGGCACTGCTGTACGGCGTTATCCTTACCAACGCCCGTGCGGTGGGGGAATTTGGGGCTGTTTCAGTGGTTTCCGGCGCTATACGCGGCAAGACCAATACGCTACCACTGCACCTTGAGCAGCTTTATCAGGATTATAATGCCGTAGGGGCGTTTGCCTGCGCGGCGCTACTCGCCTTTATTGCCCTACTAACGCTCGCCGCCAAGGCCGGGCTGGAATGGCGCGCAGCGCGCCGGGAGGCATTTGCATGAGCATTCACTTACACAACATCGCTAAGCACTTCGGCACTACCCAGGCGTTAGAGCCGATCAACCTGGATATTCACGAAGGCGAGCTGGTCGGCCTGCTTGGCCCTTCGGGCTCGGGCAAAACGACGCTGCTGCGGATTATTGCCGGCTTGGAAAATGCCGACCGCACCGCACAACCCAGCAAGATTTTGTTTGGCGACCGCGACGTGACCAATGTACATGTGCGCGACCGGCGAATTGGCTTTGTTTTCCAGCACTACGCGCTGTTTCGCCATATGAGCGTCTACGACAACGTGGCCTTTGGCCTGACCGTGTTGTCGCGTAAACGCGCCCCAGCAGCGGTGAGATTCGCGCCCGGGTGTTTAGGCTACTTGAAATGGTCAAGCTGGAGCACCTCGCCAACCGCTACCCTGCTCAGCTTTCCGGCGGCCAGCAGCAGCGAGTATCGCTAGCCCGCGCCTTGGCAGTGGAACCGGAAGTACTGCTGTTGGACGAGCCTTTTGGCGCACTTGATGCCAAAGTGCGCCAAGAGTTACGCCGCTGGCTGCGCCACCTGCATGACGAGTTCAATTTCACCAGCGTCTTTGTCACCCACGACCAGGAAGAGGCGCTGGAGCTTTCCGACCGCGTCGTAGTCATGAGCAACGGCCGTATTGAGCAAATTGATACTCCCGATGAGCTCTACCGGGAGCCCAAAAACCGCTTTGTGTTTGAGTTTTTAGGCGATGTGAACCATCTGGAAGGCAAAGTGACCAACGGCGTACTTACCTGTGGCGATGCCTATTGGCACGTGGATCTACCCGATGGCCATGAAGAGCTGCTGCTACGCCCCCATGAAGTGCGGTTAACCGAGCAACCCACCTCTGAGAGCCACCTACCGGTCACTATCACGGCGATCTCGCCGGTGGGCGCAGAAGTGCGCGTGGAGTTGGAGGCGGATTGGCTCGCCCAGCCTTGGCTGGCTACCGTGCGCCATACTGACTTTGAGCACTTGGCGCTTCGCCGCGGGCAACGCTTATTCGCCCACCCCCGCCACTGGCGACGCTTTCCCAACGCTGAGTCGAAAGCAACGGAGCAAAGCCGCGTGGCATAACGCTACGGAAGCGCTAGCTGCCCTAAATGGAGCAGCTAGCGTTGACGTTTCATCGCATTAGCTCAAAACGCATTTGCCTAAAGGTCAGGCTCACCCGCGGCTCAACATCTTTCTTGGTTTTAGGCAGGCTATGTAGCCAGTTTTGTTGTGTAGTACCTTTCATAATTAACAGACTGCCGTGCTCTAAATTAAGCGACACGCTCTCCCCTGTTGGCTTATGCTTAAACGAAAATTTCCTTGCGCCGCCTAGGCTCAACGCCCCGATTGATCCACTCTCAACAAGGTCTTTTTCGGCGTCACTGTGCCAGCTCATGCCTTCATCGCCTGAGCTATAAAAATTACCCAGACACGAATTAAACATCTCCCCGCAGTGGCTCTCCACCACCTGCTTAATCTCTCGTAAAAAATCAGGCCATACTAACGCCATCTTTGTATATCCTGAGTATGTATAGGAAACCGGCTTATCCGCATACCAGGCTATTTTCCTCTTTGTAACGATCTCTTTGCCGTAAATAAACGCACGATCATGCTCCCAGGTTAATTCGCTTAGGCATTTATCCAGATACATATCGGCGGTAACTGTATCCAAGACTTTGCCGTGGTAGTAAACCTCACCATCCCTTGGAAGCAGATTAATCAACTTCATATCGTCGTTTTCAAACAGATCCATTTTTCCCCTCTAATGCCCGAAGCCGCGGAAAGCGGCGCCAGCCGCCCCGTGGCACGAAGCCAACCCCGACGCCTCAAACCATAAGCCTTCACATTCCGGTTTAAAAACACGTAACAAGAGCAAGAAACGGTTTTTTCGATGCTATCAAAAGCCAATACTGCATTGCCATGGAGCAAAAAACCAAGACACACCCTGACCACTCCAGGTAAAAAACTTAAAAAAGCCAACCATCACTTAGCGGCTTGAGGCTAAGAGAAAATCTTGAAAAGGGACATAAAATGAGAGCAATAGACTATATACGACTGCTGTCGCTAGCCGCTATCTGGGGAGCAAGCTTCCTTTTTATGAGAATCGCCTCACCGGCGATAGGCCCAATCAACACAGCATTTTTTAGAGTCTTTTTTGGCCTCATTGGTTTGGCTTTTATCATCGTTATCATACGTAAAAGTCTGGCGTTCAGAGGCAAACTAGGCAAAATTTTGATTTTGGGTGCTATAAATTCAGGCATCCCATTTCTTATGTACAGCATAGCAGCAACACTACTACCTACTGGCTATTCAGCGATTCTAAATGCGACAACGCCTTTAACAGGTGCCATGATTGGCTTTTTTATCTTTAGCGAGAGTTTAACTATAAAAAAATGGCTGGGCGTAACGCTAGGAATTGTTGGCATCACTGTTATCACCACTGTGGGTGACTCAAGTATCGTTGGCAACATCTATATTGGCGTGGCTGCCTGCATGATAGCCACTATTGGTTACGGCTTTGCTGGCTTTCTTACCCGCAAGTGGATAACCCAACAGGGTGGCCTGGATTCAACGCTGGTTGCGTTTGGCAGTCAAATAGGCGCTACCGCTTTTCTCAGCCCTTTTTTGCTTTGGAATATTTCATCTGGCCCCACTATCGACTGGCTTCAAGGTGATGTGTGGATCAGCCTGTTCGCAGTCGGCTTTTTATGCACCTCCCTCGCTTATATCCTTTATTTTAGATTGATTGCCGACATTGGGCCGTTACGGTCACTCACCGTTACATTCTTGGTGCCACCCTTCGCGGTGTTATGGGGCTTTTTAATCCTTGATGAAACAATTTCCAGCGGATTCTTACTTGGCTCTTTGATCGTTTTACTTTCCGTTTGGCTAATCGTGAGTCCCGATTCTCAAAAAAACAGCCTAACGGGCTAGCTTGTTTCACTGCTTTCGCATTCACAACGGTGTGCAAAGGCAATATACAGTGAGACATCGGAAGTGATTGAGCAAAGCCACATCGCCAGAACATACCGCCAACGCGCTACCCGCGTTATACTGGCGTTTTAGCCATAGCGGAGGAAGACCATGCTTCGGCGTCACTTTTTACGGATTTCGGGTGTACTGCTTGCCAGTGCATGGCTTGCTGGTTGCGCAAGCCCCCAATACTTACAGCTCAGCCCTGAACGCAGTACCCAGGTGCCGCAAGTTGGCTCAGGCCAGCAGGTGACTGTGATTGCCCAGGATGGACGCGAGAGCGACATTATTGGCAATCGAGCAGGTGGTGGTATGTCGACGGCGCACATTACCGTGAGCAGCCACGAGTTAATTCCCCGTCTCCAAGAAGAAGCTGAGCGCGCGGTACGCGATATGGGCTTTAGCCCCACCACCGAGCAGGCCGAAGGCCGCCCGAGCTTAACCCTGGAACTTGCCAGCCTGCACTACGCCCGTGGCGACAGCGGCCAGCCACTGGTAGATGAAGCACGTCTTGAAGGCGTTTTCCGCGCTATTGCTAAAAACAAGGGCACTACCTATACGGGCACCTACACCTCGCGCCGTACCCAGGGCTACGCCCTTAAGCCCGATGCCGACAGCAACGCACGGATGCTTAGCGACCTACTTAGCGATGGCATGAACCGCGCCTTTAGCGATCCAGAACTGGCCAATTTACTCGCACGCTAAGATTACCCTTTATAGAAACACCTCTGACTCGGGCTGCGCCTCTTTACTCCTAGAGCCGCGGCCCGCGTCGTTCAAGTGCCCATACGCTTTCCGTTCGGCCACGCTCATCGGGGCTGCCCTGTTCCAGAAACGTCAGTATGAAGTTGGGGGTGAACAGGCTTTCGATTTCGCTGTTGGGCACGCTATAAGGCGGCCCAGCACTGCCCTCAGGATGCGACAAACTAATCAGCAACCCCTTGGCACCAGGCGGCACCAACTGAGCAAGGTGAAACGCATAGCGCTGCCTTGTTGCAGGTGGCAACGCTATCAGCGAGGCGCGATCATAAAACGCCCCGATCTCGGCGGCTTGCTGGATATGCAGGTGAAAAAAGTCCCCGCACCATAGCTCCACGCTGCCTTGGCGGGAAATCGTAAAATCTGCCTGACGGTAGCGGGATACCGATGTGCTGCGCTGAGCCAAAAACTGCTCAATGGCTTCCGGGGCAAACTCAATTCCCAGAACGGGATAACCCTCGTCTGCCAACCAGCGCATATCAAGGCTTTTACCGCACAGCGGCACCAATACCTTGGTGCCTTTAGCAACGCCGAGCGACGCCCAATGACGCAGCAACGCCGGGTGTGCCTGCTGCAGGTGAAAGCCTATACGCCCTTCTTGCCAGCGCTTGCGCCATTGATCGCTCATTATTTGGCCACCGTGAAGTCGATTGCACTAGCGAAGAGGAGGCTTATCGCGCCGTTAAAACCAGCGGTCACGCTTTTTACGCCGCCGCGGTAGGTGCGGCACAATCAGTCCCACCAACAAGCCTGCGCCAGCCACACCGCCGCCATACATGAAGTAACGCATCAGCAGGTCTTCCTCCTGGGTTTCCAGCCGCGCTTGAAGCGCCCTAACTTGCCGGCGGGACTGCTCCGCTTGCGCATCCAGTTCTTGGTTGCTGGCCTCAAGCTCGGCAATGCGACTCTCACGCAACTCTAGAGTCTCAGTCATTGAGGCCGTACGCTGTTCCCAGGTTTCATTGATGCCCTCAAGCTCGGCGGTGAGTTCCTCTACCTGGGCTTCTAACGCAGGTAGCTGTTCAACCGCACTGGGTGTTTCTTGAAGCTCATTGCTCAACACCCAGACCGCATTGCCATCACTGTTGCGCACTCGGGTGTAGTCACCGCTGGTTTCCAGCACCTCTACCTGCTCGCCTGCGTTGAGCGTGCCAATAATGCGGTAACCATCAGTTGGGCCGCTGCGCACATAGGTGCTCAGTTCATCGGTCACCCAGGCTTGGTTAGCAGATTGGGCAGTGGCATTGAGGCTGGTAACACTGAGTAAAATGCCAGCCGCAGCGGCGTAATTTCGATAACGAGTTCTATTTACTAGCATGACATCATGTCCTGATTAAAAACGCTGCAAGGCGGACGAAGCCAACAGCGCTTATCGCCTAACTTAGCGGTGCGCTTGTCTCATACGCTTACCCTTCTCCGCGGGGGGCAACGGAAAGGGACGGGGGAACTCCGCTACCCGAGTATCGGTTTTGACCGCTTTCAATGGTCCTTCGCGCTCTACTTCATCAATGCGCACAATCGCATTTAACGGTAGGTAGCTACGCTTGACGCCATCGAAGGTTCGTTGCAATTTTTCAGTTGCAGGGTCAACCACTACCCGTGAAGCATCGTCAAAGACAAACTCCTCGACTTCAATAAAGCCCCAGAGTTCGCTTTGAAAGATTTCTCGGACGTATAAATCCCAAATTTCACCCTGCTGGTGGACCACCACACGGTAGATCGGCTTGGCCGCCATCTTGGCCTAATCCTCTTGCCATTCGTACATTAAAAGTTGAACCGCCTAGCTTACCATATTCCCATCGCCGCGCCTTTAGGCTTAACCCTTAGCAAGCTTAGCGTTAATACGACGGACAAAGCGCTCATTAGCCGGGCATGCGCCTCTCATGTATGGTAGCTAGCGTGGTTTAGCAATAATATTTTTTCACCAAGTAGGAGTCATCAACATGCAGAAGGATCCAAATAAGGGCTATATCGCTCTGTTAGGCTGGAGCCTCAATGCGATTGAAGCGGCCGAAAATTTTGACCGTCGCTACATTGTCGTTGCACCTGATTGGGCGGAAGAGTATTGCCAAAAACACGACATTCCCTACGTGCCTTGGAATTTCGAGCGACTCAATGACCGCTCGATGGAAATTGCCGAGACGCTTAAAGAGAAAGGCGTCGATGTCGCCATTCCGCTCTACGAAGAGACCGTTGAATGGGCCGGGGCCATCAACTCTGTGCTACTGGATAACCCGCGCCTTTACGGTCAGTCGTTGCTGCTACGCGATAAAGCGTTGATGAAGCGTCGCGCCCAACTCGGCGGCATCCGTGTGGGTATTTTTGAAGAAGCCCACGATAAAGAAGATGTCGTGCGCTTCCTAAAGCGCGTTAACCAGACACTGCTTAAGCTGGACGGCGACCCCAACGACCCGATTCACCTTAAAGCGTTTGATAAAGCAGGCTGTCTTGGTCATCGCGTTATTCGTACCCCAGATGAAGTCGATACCATCCCGGAAGAAGAGTTCCCGGTACTGATGGAATCGCACCTGGATGGCTGGGAATTTGCCGTTGAAGCATGGGTTCACGATGGCAAAATCGCTTTCTTGAACATCTCAGAGTACGTGACGCTGGGTTACTCAGTGTTTGTGCCCGCATCGCCTGAACTTGAGATTTACCGCGAGCAGATCACCCAACAGATCGAGAAGTTAATTAAAGCGTTCGACATTGAGTTTGGCTTGATCCATCCGGAATACTTTGTCACCAGCGATGGTGAGATGTACTTTGGCGAAGTAGCTTACCGTCCGCCCGGCTTCAAGGTATTCGAGCTGCTAGAGCGTGTTTACGGCTTCAATGCTTACCAGGCTTCCATGCTGGTGTTCGACCCGAAAACCACGAAAGAAGAAGTGGCCACGTTCTTTCCGAAAGAAGTGGTCGATGCCGATGGCTTTGCCGGTTGCTTTGGCGTTTACCCCCGCCGTCGTGTGGTCAGCCGCTTGGAAATTCCCGAAGAGACCGAAGATCACCCCTACTTCGAGTCTCATGAGCTAACCTCACCAGTAGAAGAAACCGTTACTAAACGCACCGCGTTTGGTACCCATTGGGGTCTGGTCTACTTCAAAGGCGAGGATGCGCATACGATTCGCGATCTGCTAAAACGCCAAGAAGACCTCGACTTCTATGTATAATCCCCGCTAACGCTGGGATAAGGAGTCACCGTGGAGACAGATCAAGTGACGTCTTCTCAAGAAGATAGCAAGCTCAATGGATTGTTGAGCAAATTTGATGACGCCGTTCGCCTGCTTACCCAGGCGCCCGCCTTCTCAAAACCCGCCAAGCTGCCGCGTGTGATGGACACTGCGCGTCGAGTACTGCTTCAGGACGGCGGTTGTGCAGCACTGGAGACCCGCGCGCAAGCGTTTGAGGACTCCGGTGTATTTTTGGGCTCCGATTGGGAAACACCCCAATATTTGGTGCCGACTCTGACAACCTTCTCGCTGAAAAGCGCGGATGCCAATGTTGTCGTCATTGAGGCGCTAAGCGAGCTTCGGCTCCTAGCTGTGGCTAAAGGCAATTTTGAGCATCCACTGGTGTCCGCAGAGCATGCTCACCATTACCTGACTCAGGTAATGGCGATCAATTTGTGGCTACTGTTTTTACCGCCCAGCGAAGCGGAGCGGGAAACCCAGGGGCGCCTGGCCACTATTCCCCGCCAGCTTTTCCAGCATTTAGCCGAGCGCATCGGCTACGAGCACATTGTTGATCGCCTGATCGATGAGATTTGGCGCATTTTAAAACAGCGCCCTATTCAGGTTGATTCGATCAAACAGATGATCACCCAAATTGCGCTGTGTCAGGCCAACCCGGAAATTGATCTTGGCGCCAGCGGCCAGGGCGCCGACCGCCTGGTGAGTTCGCTTTATGGCCCAACTCAAGCCTGTCGTGAAGACCCTGGGGTCGACGTTTACCGTGATCGGTTAGAACGTATGGATCAGGCTGCTTTGCAGGCTGAATCCACCGGTTTCGCCCGGGCGATGCACGACACCGGCCTGGTATCGCCATATCACGCCGTATTACTGCGTCATCTACTCGAAGAGGGGGATCACTTACTCTCCGAAGCACTGGGCCTTTCATCTACCGGCCGCGACTGCCTGCTCTGCTACCGCGAGCTTGTTCAAGCGCTAATTCGTGGCGGCGTTTACCCTGCTACCGCTCAAGCGGTTTACGGCCTGGCGCTGATGCTTGAACGCGGCATTCTCTATCAGCCGCCGGTAGCACCGGCAATGTGGCGTCAGCTTAATCTACCGCTATCAGAGTGGGCACAGTCGCGACTCTCCATGGCCTATGGCGACACTGTTTCTCCCCGGGCACGCTTGATAGAGGGCGTACTCTGCATGCTGGGATTACCGCTAGGCGTTGGTCAGGGCAACAACCCTACCTGCCAGTCGGCACGGGCACTCTCCATGTGGGCCTATAACGACCCAGATTACCTGCTGCAGATGGTGGCCTGGGCTGCCCGGGATGACGAAATCATTATGCATTTTGAAGGACAAGCCATTTCATCAATGGCGAGTCTCTCAGGTGTGGCGACCCAGTTACCCATCGATCTCGACCCGGTTTCGCTGATTGTCGTGCCGCACTTGGATCGAATTTATGCCGAAATGGGCCGGCGCTGCATTGGCCGTGAAGGTGACCCTCACCGCTGGGTGAATCCTGAATTTCACGGCTGGTGGTCTGGCCGCGGCTTTCGCATCAATGTCGACGTTGCCACCGGTCAACTAAGCGATGTGGACGACTTTATACGCCACTTCTTCGCTTACTATCACCCTTATTACAATGGCAACCAGCCGCTGATTCACCCTCAGCCAGCGGGCATTGCGGTCACCGATAGCGCGGCGCGTTTTATCGGCTGGCACGCGATTACTATTTTGCGGGCCTCTCTCGACCCCTCTGATGTTATGCGGGTTTACTTCTATAATCCCAACAATGATAGCGGGCAGGATTGGGGCGATGGCGTCATTGTGAGTACATCGGGCAATGGTGAACGTTTTGGCGAAGCCTCGCTGCCTTTGAGCGCTTTGCATCGCGGCTGTATATTTACCACTATGATCCCCTGGAGCGCGTTGACATCGCCGACGTCACCAGCGAAGAGGTGGAAAATGTCAGACACTTCCTGCATCGGAGCTGGGGAGCCTCGCGCCTTCCACCTACCGAGCTACAGGCGGATCAAGGCTCCAACTCAACCCTCCCCCATTCACCGCTACCCGAAACGCCTCGCGACGAAGGGTAACAAGTACGCTTAGCGACACTTTCAATCACTATGATGCGACTCGATCAATTGTTGGTCATCCAGGGGCTGGCCAACTCGCGTACCCGCGCCCAAAGGCTTATTCGGCACGGGCGGATACGGCTTGCCGAGAACGGTAAGCCGTTAACCAAAGCATCCGAAAAATGGCCCGACGATACCCGGTTTGAAGTAGAGGACGATCCCGAAGAGCGCTATGTGTCCCGAGCAGGGTTGAAATTAGAGGCGGTGCTCACAGCGCTTGAGCTGCGTTTTGATGACGCTGTTGTGCTCGACATTGGTCAATCAACCGGCGGCTTCAGCGACTGTGCGCTGCACTTTGGCGCCCACCATGTGATTGGTGTAGAGGTTGGCCACGGACAGCTTGCACCTGAGTTGCGCAGCGACCCACGCGTCACCTGTCTAGAGGGGATAAATGCGCGCTCGATGAGTAGTAGCGAAGCCCTCAATAGCGCGCTTGCTGCTTTCCCCATTGATAGCGCCATCATGGATGTGTCGTTTATATCGCAAACGCTGATTCTGCCCGAGATTGCTGCCCTGCTGCCAGCGGGCGGTCAGTTGATTTCGCTGGTGAAACCGCAGTTTGAGCTAAGCCCTGGCGCCCTGGATAAACGTGGCGTGGTACGCGACGCTAAACGCTTTGCAGAAGTGGAGGCCAACATTCGTCGCAGTTGCGACGCCTGCGGACTTACCATTCAACATTGGCAGGAGAGCCCGATCACCGGTGGCGACGGCAACCGAGAATTTCTCCTGCATGCAGTAAAAGAGCCTTAAAAAAGAGAGCTTAAAGTGCATTACGTAGACGCGGGGCAACTGATTCGCCGACTGCACTTTAACCTCCTCGCCTTGCTCAGGGTGTAGCCACACATCCATCTGCTCAAACGCCACGCGTATACCCGCTTCGCGAAACAGCGCATCTATACGGCAGTTGATTTCATCGGCAGCAAACAGCCGGTCGAGCAGATCATTGACGAAAATACGCAGTTCAAAATTGAGGCTGTGCTGTCCATAGCTTAAACAGAAAACCTGAGGCTCTGGGTCGGTTAGCACTCGGGGGTTTTCGTCCGCCACCTTACGTAATAGCTGGTGCACCTTGGCCATATCGGAGCCGTGGGCCACACCGTAGGTGAGCACAACACGGGTGATATTATCCGACAATGACCAGTTGATCAGTTGGTCAGTCACAAAGGTTTTATTGGGGATAATAATCTCTTTACGGTCGAAATCGGTGACAGTGGTCGCACGGATACGGATACGGCTGACGGTGCCGTGCAAATTTCCCAGGGTAATCGTATCGCCAATCCTAATCGGGCGCTCAAACAGGATGATCAAGCCCGATATAAAGTTGGCAAAAATTTCCTGCAAGCCAAACCCCAACCCCACACTCAAGGCGGCCACCAGCCACTGCAGCTTGTCCCAGGAAACGCCCAGGGTCGACAGCCCCATGACAATCCCCGTACCCACAATGGTGTAGGAGAGCAGCGAGCTAATGGCATAGGCGCTGCCCTGTTTCAATGACAGCCGGGATAGCACCATCACTTCTAACAGGCCGGGTAGATTGCCTGCCATGATAAAGGTAATAGCGACAATCAGCAGTGCAGCAAAGACGTCGGATATCGATAGAGCGTTATCGACCAGATCCCCTTCTTGCGCCTCCCACAATGACACGTTGTCCAAATAGCCGAGCACCGAGAGCAAGTCTGACCAGACCAAATAAAGCAGCGCACTGAAGCCGATCAAGACAATCAACTTGGAAAGCCGCAGCGACTGGCTATTGATCTGCTCCATATCCAGCGGCGGCTCTTCCACGACTTCGAGACCACCTTCCGCCCCTTCCTGCACCTGAGCACGACGGCGCGCCAGAGCACGGCGATAGGCAAGCCGCCTTGCAGCCACCGCAAGGCTTCTTACCAAGGTCGCCTCCACCACAACCCATAACCCCAGCAAGTAAAGCGTGATCGCGAATCGCCCCACTAGGTGCAACGCGGTGTATTCGTAGCCCCAGACTACCAATCCCAACAGCATCAGCGGCACCGAGGCCATCGCAAGCCCCAACAGCAAGCGAAACAGGCGCACGCCAAAAAATAGGGATATGCGCCAGTATCAACTGCGCCAGCCACCAGCTCATCGCCAACAACCCAAGCGACAGCAACCCCAACGCAACGGGACGCAGTGCCAGCGGGGTTTCCATCTCTCCAGACATCGCCGCAATGGCTATGACAGGCACCAAGGAAATGCCTAACCCACCTAACAGCTGGCGTAACCGAGCGTTGTAGTGCGCAGACCAGGTAAAGTGGCGCTCGGCCACGCCATCGGCGACCAATAACCTGCGGCCCCAGGCGACCACCGCCCAACTTAACGCCAACTGAAGCAGCGCAGGGGCAACGCTATTAGCCAATGGCCCAGTTGCTCCCAAGAGCCCAACCCCAACCCCGGCCAAGGCCAGCGGGCCGGAGAGCGCTAGCAGCGCATTCAGCAGCACCGCTTTGGGGGTATGCAGCTGGGTATCGCTTTTTAACCGACCAATCTGCGAGTGCAGTTTGTCCAATCGGGCTTTAATCTGGCGTCGTGACCCGATTAATACCAGGCTTAATACCATCAGGGGCGCCCTCTGAGCACCTCCCAAGAGAGCCCTTTCCAGCGAGTGGGTAAAATGGCTCGCCACTCCCCTTCCTGCCACTCCAGCTGGAGGTTGCGGGGCAATTGACGCAGCCAATTGATATCCAAAGGGCGACTATTAGCAACCCAAAACAGCTGCTCATCAATGGTTTTACGCAGCTCACTGGTCGTTGTGACCAGCTGCTGCTGGTTGAGCTGAAGCTCAATCGCCGCACTTAATAAGCTGCCGTAAGACTGTTCCAACTGCTCGACCAGCTCACGGCGGGATTGATAAAGCTGCGAAAGGGAATCGATCAGTCCCGGCGTCGCCTCTATGCCCTCCTCGGACAGCCGCGTAGCAGCATACTGTTCGCTTTGGCGTAGCTGATCGCGCTGGCGGACTAAATCAAACTGCTTTAAGCGCAGGTCGGCAATTTCGTCCTGCAAATCCCGGGGCGCAGACAACGGAGGCAGCGACTTGCGCTGTTCGCGCAGAATTCGCGACAGCAGTTGACTGCCGCGAATAGCCTCGATTTGCTCATTAAGGCTACGCTGTAGCTGACGCACGTTCTCCAACTGCCGCTGGGCTTCAATATTGTCACGCACAACAGTGTTAGCACGGTCGGTTGCCCGTAGCAGCTCCAGGCTTAGGGTCTGGTTGGTTTGCTGCGCTTGCACCACCACCGGATGTCCCGCGGCGATCAGCGGGTTATCCCTGGCAGCGTCGGCAATGGCTTGTTCAGAGGCCAACCGACGCTGCCGATCAATCACCCCTTGTAACATCGTTAGCTGCTGCTCTTGATAATCGACCTGCAGCATCAGCACATCGCGCCGCTCCTGAGCTAATTCGCGCAGGCGGCTGTTAGCGCTTAGCTCGCGCTGATAAAAGCTTACTTCGCGTTCGGCCAGCGCCCGTTCAAGGCGTAATTGGATCAGTTGCGCATCGCTAAGGGCAGAAAGTTGACGATCCGCCAGCAAAGCCTCGCGCTCATCGTGCTGTCGGCGTAAACTTTCCGCGCGCTGAAGGGTTTCCGCAATGGATTGCTGGGCCCGCTCAGGGAGTGTTTGAGCGGCTAACAGTTGCGAGTTCACTTCCGCCAATTGGCTTTGCAACTGCTGCAACTCGACCACGGCGTTAGTTTGCAACGTTTCCAGCTCGTCGAGGGGGCGGTCGCTCAAGTCGGCAACCGTTAGCTGCTGCGAAGCTTCTTCCGCTTCGCTCAACTCGCGCTGCAGGCGTGCTAACATTTCAGGGGCTTGTTCTACCCGGGTATCTAGCGCGGCAAGACGCTCGTCAACAGAAGCCAGCCGCTCATAAGCTTCGAGGGCCGCTTCCAGGGCCTCTTTATCGTTGGCCTGCTGGGCGGTCAAGGGTTCTTCAAGGGCTTCTAACTGAGCAAGCCTTGATGCCAATTCAGCCTGCTCGGGCACCCGCTCCAGCATATTGGTCTGAAGCGCAGCGTAGGCTGGATTAATAGCGACACTGCTCATGACAAGCAGCAGCAACAAACAGGTTATACTCCACTTACAGGCGCATCTCACCACGTTACGTATCAACACGTTACTTAGGGCCTCGCTGGCATCAAATGCTCCGCAGAGACGGAGAATGAGGTTATTGTCAGGCGTTCTGATGGTCAGCGCAATCAGAGGTGTTGACTTCCACAGGCGGCGTGATAGAAACAAGCTTGGCGTTTACTTATTCCTTCATTTTGCGAGTCACCTTGATGGTCACCCGAAAATTGCCGTTGACGAAACTTATTGTTCTGCTGAGCCTTGCTACGTTTAGTGTGAATGCCGTTGCCGAGTCTCAGCAAGAGATTGAGGCGCGTATCCGTGCCCTCAATGCTGAACTGTATGATCTGCATCAACAGTTGCAGCAGATAGAAAATCCCGAAGACGCCGCGCTAGACATACCGTTTGAACAGTTGCCTGAAGAGGCTGCAAGGGAAGATTTAAGCGATCGCCGTGAACTTGAGCAGGAATCAACCCGGAATCCGTTTTCAATCACCACCCACCGCACCAACTATCTGTTCCCTGTTAGTTACAATGCTAACCAAAATCGTGAAAGTTTCCGCACGGTGGCTAACGGCACCCCCGCAGATCGCGTGGAGTTAAAATTCCAGTTCAGTGCCAAGGTTAATCTGGCTGAACAGGTATTCGGTAACTACGGCGACGTCTACTTTGGCTACACCCAGCGCAGTTGGTGGCAGGCTTATAATACCGACGCCTCATCACCCTTTAGGGAAACCAACTACGAGCCGGAAGTGTTTATCGACTTTGACAATGCCTGGGAAGCGCTTGGCTGGGTGAATACCCGCAACCGAGTATCTCTCAATCACCAGTCTAATGGTCGCTCAGATCCTCTCTCGCGCAGTTGGAACCGGGTATACCTTGAAAGCACCTTCCAGCGCGGCGACTGGGCGTTCACCCTGGCACCCCACTGGCGGGTACCGGAATCCTCAGAGGATGACGACAACCCGGATATCGAACGCTACATGGGATACGGCGATATTCGCCTCGCCAAGCGTCTCAATAATAACCATGAAGTGAGCGGTCAGTTACGCGGCAATCCCAGCGCTGGCAATATCGGCACCCAGATTGATTACAGCTGGCCCGCTTTCAACAGCTTGCGAGCGCATGTACAGTACTACTACGGATATGGTGAAAGCATGATCGATTATGATCATCGCGTGCACCGCTTGAGCCTTGGGTTTAGTTTAAATCCCTTATTTAGTGCGACAGGGCTGAACCGATAGACGCATTTGCTTGTCTGTTACTAGCTGGCTGCTATGCTTGTAGTCAGCAGCAAAAATACAGTAACTAATAGTTAGTAGCCCAATCATTCACTCGTCAAAGGAAGACTCCATGGCTAAACGTCAACCCACCTACTCTACTCAAGCCGATCAACTCAAAGATGATCTGCGCCACTTGAGTGAAACCGTTGAAGAGCTGGTCAATGCGACCGCTAAAGATGCCAGCGGAGAGATGAACGATCTACGTACTCGCGCCGAACGTCGTTTGAAAGACACTCGTGCACGTCTTGAAGCTCGTGGCGAGCGTATTTATGACGAAACCCGCGACTCGCTGACTCATCAGGCCGATGCGTGTGATCGCTACGTCCATGAAAACCCCTGGACGAGTATTGGCATTGGTGCCGCAGTAGGTATGGTTGTGGGTATGCTGCTCGGTCGTCGCTAATGGCTTTGGGCCCCACCCAACGCGTCTTCTCTGCCGCCAAACGCTTGCTGAAATCGCTGATTGCGAATAGCGAAACCCGCCTGCGTTTGGCGGTGTTTGAGTTAGAAGAGGAGCGTGCTCGCTTACTGGTTCTACTTCTTCTGGCAGGAGCTAGCTTACTGCTGCTCTTGTTGGGTATTGCCACTTTGACGGCACTGGTAGTGGTTATATTCTGGGATACCTATCGCTTAACCGCCATTGCCATCAGTGCAGGTGTGCTGATCGGCGCCAGTTTGCTACTCGCGGTTATTGCGATTCGCCAGTCCAAGCAACACTCTCTGTTAAAAGAAACACTCAAACAGCTTGCTGCTGATCGAGCACTGCTTGAGGAGCCAAGTGATGAAACCATCCGCAGACACCGCTAAGCCACCAACCAAACCGCTCAGCCGCGCTGAACGCAAAGCGCTTTTGTTAGCCGAGCTAGAGCAGCAGCGCGTGGATATTTTGGTCGATAGCGAATTTTTACAGCAAGCCGCCTCACCACTGGATAGAAACTGGCAAAGCTTCAAGCTGCCGCTTTACGCCATTGGTGGCTTTGCTGCATTCAAGCTGATGCGCCACCCAGGTGGAGCAATGGCGGCAGGTAGAAAAGTCCTTGCGGGCTATATGCTACTCAAAAAACTTAAATTATTAGCCAAAGTGGCTAGTTAATTTGGACGGCTGTGCGGCTCGCTGACTGTACCTTAGAAGCCAGCGAGCGGAGATTAGCCAAACATCGTTTAAGGCGGCCACTCAGTGAAAAATTCTGGCCTGTCGGCCAACTTAATTTGATCACTTTCGTTAAATAGCTCGCTATTCGCTTTATACCGACACATTTGGCCCGAAAGCTGAGCTTCTTGTGTGATTATCGGTATTTAGCGACTAACTGCTGAAAGATGCCGAAACATCAGGCGCCTGAGCACGCTTAACCAGAACTGCTGGTGCGGTCTCTTTGAGCCCCAAAGCCAGGACTCCAGCAATCACACAAATAGCGCTCATTAACCACAACGGTGCGGATTGGCCAACACTATCTGCCGCAGCGCCTGCTAGCGCCGGTAGAACCCCACCTCCCAATATCTCACCAATACCCATTACAAAACCCAGGGCTGTTGCAATATGGCGCGAATCGACGGTTTCAGAGGGAACGGTGGCCATAAAAAGCGGAAAGATGCCGTTCAATGCCCAACCAAAGAAAAACAACACTGCCAGAATAATAGCCGAGCCATCAAAATACATGGCGCTTAAGGTGAGGATGAGCCCCATAAATGGGGTAATTACCATTACTGGCTTACGACCAATTTTGTCAGAGATACCGCTGACGACGAAGCTTCCGACCGCTGCCGAGATGCCTAAAGTTCCCATCAGCCACCCCATGGTTTCAGCAGAATAACCACGTACACTGGTTAGGTAAATTGGCATGAAAGACCAGCAAGTTACTAAGTATCCAATCAATAACACCGCAATAAGCGAACATAGCAGCATATTTCGATGAGCGAAGACCTCTTTGAGACTTGGGCGCTGACAGGACTGATTCACACCCGTTGCGATAGGTACTGAAGATGCTGTCGGTTCACGCATTAACCACCAGAGGAGTCCAGCGGCTAGAAGACCTGGAAGCCCTGCAAGGAAAAACGCCTCTCGCCAGCCAAAAGCAGAAGCAACAGCCACAAGGACAACCGGCGCAGCAAAAGAACCCAATAAATTTGACCCGAAGTTCTGCATGACCCCCATAGCAATGCCCCGCCTTTCAGGAGTAACTTCTATTGCCGTTACTGATTGCGATATAGGCAGGATAGGGCCTTCTGCAACACCCATAAGCAATCTAGCACCGAGAAGCAATAAGAATGAGGTGGCAAGACCTGATAAAAAAGAGCAGAGAGAAACACAATCGTCGCCATGATCAAAAATATCTTTCTTCGGCCACTTCGATCAGACATTGCACCAAATATTAAACCAGATATTGCCCAGGTGACTGATAACGCAGAGGCTGTTAGGCCTATCTGTAGGTTTGTCAAGGCCAACTCTGGCTGAACAAATGGCATCAGGAAGTTAAGTGCATTCCTGTCAAAAAATACAATGCCAAAGTTAAGGCTCAATAGAGTAACTAAAAGGATTTGATAACGAGTGTTATTGGGCGTGTTAGGCAGGGTAGCTGTATTATTGTTAGTCATGGCTTATTAACACCTTGCATTGATGGGTGCGCTTTTTTAACGCTTCAAATGCGGTTGGCACATTGTTAAGTGGCACGGTCTCGGTGATTAAATGGCGAGGCTCTACAACGCCAGAATCGAGAATATCCAACGCACTTTCGTATTCACGTCGTGAGAAGAAAACGGCAGTTTGAAGGCGTATTTCCTTTGATAAAGCACTAAAGGGTATAAAGCTGTCAGGCTTAGTGCATAAACCAAGAAGCAGAATCGTACCGTGCGTGCGAACCTGCTCAATGGCTTGCGCAATGAGACCAGGAACGCCCGCACACTCGAATACTATGTCTGCTGAACCTCCAAGTGACCGCTCTGCAGCTTTAATGGGTTGATATGGATCACAAACAAAACCGGTCGCCCCCATGTCATAGGCACGTTGTTCTTGGTATCGGGTAATATCCTGTATGACAACCGTCTGAGCGCCAAAGCGGCGCGCCCAAAAAGCGACAGCTAACCCGATAGGCCCAGCACCAAGGATGAGGACACGGTCACCAGGTTTCATGCCGGATAGCTGGAGACCATGGAGAGCAACGGCTAAAGGCTCTACAATTGCACCGTCGTCCATGCTTGCATTGAGAGGAAGAGGTACGCACTGGCGCGCAGCGGTGACGGCATATTCACCATATCCCCCTCCCTCCAACGCCATATCTAGACACCAAGCAGGATTCCCAGAACGGCATGCAGCGCAATAACCGCAACTTCGGAAAGGTATAACGGATACAAGATCTCCTATAGATACATCACTGACTTTTCGACCTAAAGCGACTATCTCGCCTGCATATTCGTGACCCAGCACATCGCCAGGACAAATGCCGAAAATGGGATCCTCAGTCATATGGAGATCGGAGCCACAAATTCCACATCGTTTCACCTGGATGACAACCTCATCGTCTCCTGGTGTAGGGTCTGGAAGTTCGCAAACATCTAAAGGCTGGTGTAACCCCTGAAAGACGGCAGCACGCATCAGCCCACCCTCCCAAGAGAAGTGCCTCCGTCAATAACCAATTGAGCACCGGTCATATAGGAAGAGGCGTCAGAGGCTAGGTATAGCGCCAGTGCCTTGATCTGTTCAGGATCAGCGATTTCCCCTAGAGGTACCTTGGCGTTCCAGGCCTGGCGAACTGCTTCGTCTTTCAACCAGCCACCACCAATGTTGGTTACGAAACCGCCGGGCGCGATAGTGTTGACCCGGATCCGGAACTCTGCCAACTCTAAGGCAACTTGACGTACTAAATGGGACACTCCCGCTTTTGCAGGCATGTAAGCAAGCCCGACCACAGGCTCTGTAATAAAGGCAGCATTGGAGGACGTGACAACAATTGATCCTCGACGCCGTGGCTTCATGTATTTAGCTGCCACTCGCAGAGTATTAAAGACCCCCGTCAGATTAATAGAAATTGTTCTATCCCAGCGGGCTGGATCTAAAACGTCAATCTGACCATCTCTATTTCGCCCTCCTGAAGGGTTCCAAAACCCTGCCCCAGGATCGATCCCCGCATTAGCAAAAACAATATCCAAGTTGCCAAACTGGCGGACATGTTCTTCGAAGGCTCGACTGGTCTGCATTCGATCAGCGACATCTAGCTGGACAGCATGAACCTTGCAGCCTTCGTCACGGAGTCTTTGTGCCTCACATTCGGCTGCGTCGATGTTTATATCCGCTAGTGTCACGTTAGCTCCGTTTTCTGCCAACGCTTCGGCATAGGCAAGTCCTAAACCTGAGGCTCCCCCCGTGATCAGGGCTGAACGCCCTTCTACGCTGAATTGCTCTAATACACGCATATCCCACCTCATAGAAATAACTGTTCATTGATGGGGATATTGTGTTCTTCACAATAAGTGACGTAGTGATTGATGAACCAGAAAACATCCAGCGTTTCTGCCCACTCCCCCTTCTCATCGAAGAACTCGTTAGCTCCCTGCATCCAAAATAGAGCTTTCATTCCATTAGCATCGTCGGTCACTAACGTGTGAGCCTGTCCGGGCATTTCCGTTATAAACTCACCAGGCCCGCAAACCCAGTCGTATTCCAAATATCGGAAAGATCCCTCCATTCCTACAGCCCATACCATTCCTCGGTGCTTATGGGTACCAATCACACCAGGGCTTTTAATCCATAAAATATTGCAATAAACATTATTCCTTACATCAAAGGCCAGATGCCGTATAGCTGCATTATCACCAAAAGGAACCCATGGGCTTTCTACCTCAGAGAGCCCTACATAGCTTCCCTCACGCCCAAATCGGTCTTGCATTGCCTTCATTGGCTCAGGAACTTCTACGATACGATAAGCATTACTAGCGGGTGCATTAGCCATTATTGTTCTCACTTTATTTATGGAAACGATGTATTACAGAGAACTATTCAGCAATTGCTATGCCAACTACTCAAAACCTAGACCTTAGTATAAAAAATAAAGTAAAATTCTTATTATGCAAAGGAAGTTAAGAGACTAGACACGACTAAAGTACAACTGAAGGATTGAACAAGACTCGCCAGTATTTAATTAATTTAATATTTTTAATAAAAAAATGAGAAAGACATGACAAAAAAAATGACGCTTTCGAAAATGACAACGCAACCCAATCAAGCGAGCTCTTGTGAGATAGGCCTTGATGATGGAGACCCACCCACTTTACGTGATTTGACAGAGAGGCTGCGCCTTACCCCTAACGATGGAAAAATTTGGTTCGATGATCGCCGCATGGTGCTACTTGGGGCTAATGCATTTGGTGTGTTGCGCAGAGAAATCATTGAATCACTAGGCTTTTCTAGAGCATGCAGCTTGCTGATGCGCGTAGGTTTTTCAGCTGGATCTGCCGACGCAGCTTTTGTACGAAAACATTGGCCACTAAACGATGAAGCTGGTGCGTTGACCGCGGGAGAGCGGTTACATGCGGTCATGGGGATGGTTAAAGTCGAAACGGTACGACGCGACCACGACATCCCGAACGGTATTTTCAATGCCGAGTTCCTTTGGCATGGTTCAATCGAAGCCGCCGAACATATAAATGCGTACGGCCTATCACGTGAACCGGTTTGCTGGATGCAGCTAGGTTATGCCAGCGGCTACGCCAGTGCTTTCTACGGTAAGCGAGTGATATATCGTGAGTTGGAGTGTGCTGGCTGCGGCGGCTCTTTCTGCCGAATCGTAGGTGAGATGACAAATCAAGAAATAGGCAGTACCCATGACCTTAGCTGGCTCACCAGGAGAATACCTTGCGCCTGAAGCGCGTAAGTCGTCTCGACAAACCACTGGCGTTACGACAGCGTCATCTCCTGCCTCTATCCATGAGAAAATAGATACCCAAAAGATCGTGGGTATTTCAGCAGCAGTCAGTATTGCTTTGCAGAAGATCGAAAGAGTCGCGCCAACGCCAGCCACGGTACTGTTCAATGGAGAATCAGGTGTTGGGAAAGACTTGTTTGCTAACGAGCTTCACCGCAAAAGCAACTTGGCAAACGGCCCCTTTGTCGCCCTTAACTGTGCTGCAATCCCTGACACATTGGTTGAGGCAGAGCTGTTTGGCGTAGAAAAAGGTGCGTTTACAGGTGCAGAAAAAAGTCGACCGGGTCGGTTCGAACGAGCCAATGGGGGCACACTATTTCTTGATGAAATTCCATCATTAAGTTATGAGGCACAAGGTAAGCTTCTTCGCACCCTGCAGAATGGTGAGATAGAAAGAGTCGGTGGTGCACACCCTATTCAAGTTAACGTCAGGGTTGTTGCCGCCTCAAATAAAGATCTTTTCAAGGAAGTGCAGAATGGACTATTCAGAGAGGATCTTTATTACCGCTTAAATGTTTTTCCTATTCGCCTTCCCCCTCTTAGAGAACGCCAGGATGATATCCCCTTATTGATCGAACATTTTTTATACCGCTACTCAAACGTTTATAAAAAAATATTCCAGGACTCACCCGAAAGGCCAGTGAAGCACTTTTAGACTATAGTTATCCTGGAAATATTCGCGAGCTTCAGAATTTAATAGAACGTGGCGTGATTAACGCGCTAGATTCTGAGCCGCTCAATGTGTTTCATATGTTTGACGACGTTGGCTTTGCCACAAAACTCAATCCCCCTTCAGGCCTCAATATTGATCCCACAGGAGAGCTGGAGGCTGGCACAAGTGGGCCTGATCTATTTGGCCGGGGTAAGATTGACGATACGCAGAAGAGCGCTAAATATCACAGGAGAAGTGAAGCAGAAATTTTGTCAAATGCACTTTATAAAACAGATGGCAACGTGTCTAAGGCCGCCAGAGAACTAGGCGTAACGAGAGCTAAGCTAGCCTATCGAATTCAAAAAGCTGGATTAGATCCTAGTCTGTTTCGGCACTTGTAAGGAAGCGCCTGATCGACCTACCAGCCGACCTCTTGGCAGCATTGCCCTAGGCTCTGTTGACTTTTCAGCGCTGCCATAAGCGAAACGTCAACAGCCCCTAAACTTGAACCCATCGCCAAAATACAAGAGGCTTAATACAGCCAGTGTATCGGTTTACGGCACTTGCAAATCTTTGATCAGCTTATTAAACAGCCTGCCCGCAGGCTACGCCACTCGCCCACGCCCACTGAAAGTTATACCCGCCTAGCTCTCCCGTTACATCTAATACTTCTCCGATAAAGCGCAACTGTGGTAAGCCTTTAACCTCAAAGGTTTTGGACGAAATCGCGTCGGTATTGACCCCGCCCATGGTTACCTCTGCGGTACGCCAACCTTCTGTTCCTGCTGGTTTCAGTTGCCAAGCGTTGAGTCTTTGCGCCCACTCATCCAATGCGGCATTAGCATACTGGGCCAGGGGCCGCGCCAAGTCATGGTCGGGGTACCACTCCAGCAGTGCTTGCGCAAAGCGTTTCGGAAAGCGTTCGCCAAGCCAAGTCGAGAGCTGACGCTTAGGCGTTTCTTGGCGTGCCTCACGTAGGGATTCCGCCACGTTTTCATTGGGCAGTAGATCGATACTAATGCTCTCCCCTGGCTGCCAAACGCTGGATATCTGCAGCATCGCCGGCCCAGACAAGCCGCGGTGGGTAAACAGCATGGGTTCCACAAAGCGGCGACTGCCAGCACTAACAGCCACTGGCACGCTCAAACCAGAGAGCTCAGCTGCGCGCGCTTTCCAGCTATCGCTTAAGGTAAAGGGCACCAGCCCGGGTCGCGTAGCGAATACCTCTAGACCAAATTGACGGGCAATGTCGTAGCCAAAACCCGTCGCGCCCATGCTCGGAATGGAAAGCCCACCGCTCGCGATGACGACCACCCCGGCATCGATTTTACCTATCGAAGTCGTTAGACGCATGGCACTGCCCTGTTGCTCCACGCGGGTAACCTGGGTGCTGAGCCTGATTTCAGCCCCAGCCCACTCACACTCGGTCAGTAACGTATGGACAATATCTTTAGCCGAGGTTGCACAGAATAGCTGACCCGGCGTTTTCTCAACATGTTCAACGCCATGGCGCTCGACCAGCTCAACAAAGTGCTCAGGGCGGTAACGTTTGAGCGCCGAAATACAAAAGTAAGGGTTTGAAGAGTAAAAGTGCTGTGGCGTTGTGCCAAGATTGGTAAAGTTGCAGCGGCCACCCCCGGACATGAGAATCTTCTTGCCCGCTTTGTTAGCATGATCAAGCACTAAGACCCGCTTTCCGGCATAGCCTGCTTGCGCTGCGCACATTAAGCCTGCGGCGCCAGCACCGATGATGACAACGTCATAGATCATAATGGACAGCTCATATTGAGAGCGACTCCCGTCGTAAAAGGCAGGCATTCTAACAGGGTCGCACTTAAAAATTATTATGCGGATACAATTACCATATACAATAACTGTATAAATATTATCTAACGCTGAGAACACTATGCTTTTGCCCTTTCATCGACGACGGCTGTTGCGACTCGCACTCCTGCCTCTCACTCTTCTGCTTTCCAGCGTAGCGTTCGCCCAATCGGCGCCGTCAGTCATAGGCACCCGGGCGATCATGACTACCTGGTCGGATCCAATAGAAGCCTTGGGCACCCTTCGTGCCGATGAGAGCGTCACACTATCGGCTACCGTCACGGATATCGTTGCCGAGATCAATTTCCGTGACGGCGAGCAGGTCGAAGAAGGCCAGTTGCTTATTCGTCTGGAGGATGCCGAGGAACAGGCGCAGCTGAGGGCGTCCCAGGCACTTCGCGAAGAGCGGCGTAATGCGTCAAATCGCGCTTCGCAGTTGCAAGAGCGCAACCTGGCGGCTCGGGCCGATGTAGAAGATAGCCAATCACGGCTGCGCCAGGCAGATGCCGATATTCAAGCGATTGAAGCGGAGTTGGCCAATTACCAGATAAAAGCCCCTTTAGTGGCCGCGTCGGCTTTCGCAATATCAGTGTTGGCGCCCTGGTCACTCCAGGCATGGATCTGGTGACGCTCGATAAATTGGATGTTATGCAGCTAGATTTCAGCGTCCCGAAGTATTTCTCGACCGCCTCTCACCAGGCTTGATGCTCAATGCCACAACTGCCGCCTACCCTGACGCCCTCTTTAGCGGGTGAAATTGCCACCATCGGCCACGGGTGGATCCAGTCACGCGCAGCGTAAGCGTCCGCGCTGATCTCGAGAATACCGATGGCCGCTTGCGGCCTGGCATGCTGATGGAAGTGATCGTTCAACAGCACGTACGCGATACGGTTGTTATCCCTGAGGCGGCCATTGAGCCTAGCGGTGACCGTCACTTCGTGATGTTAATTGAACAGAGTGAAGGCAGCACACGCTTGGCACAGCGTGAAGTGGTGATCGGCGAGCGCCGCAATGGCGAGGTGGAAATTCTCGAGGGACTCGCCGCCAACGATTTAATTGTCTTTCATGGCCTACAGCTGGCCCGTGACGGGCAAGAAGCCAGGTTAATCGGGATCGCCGATGACGAGACCGGTATACGAGCGCTGTTGGAGGCCGACCGCTAATGCGTTTATCGGTATATCTCTGTTCAGCGGCCGGTATTGGCGATGGTAATCGCGGCGCTGATTATTGCCTTTGGCCTGCTGGCACTCAATCGTCTGCCGCTGAAGAGTACCCCACCATCGACCCGCCAGTGGTCACCATCGATACCCGCTACCCGGAGCCTCGGCCAGCGTCGTCGAAACAGGATTACCAAGTATTAGAAGACCGCATTGCTGGCGTTGAAGGCATTGAGCTGATTACCTCGCAAAGCGAGGATGGACGCTCTCAGATCGAGATCGAATTTGCATTGATATGGATATCAATGCCGCGCAATGATATTCGCGACCGCATCTCCGGCGCGCTGCGCAACCTACCCGACGACGCTGACAACCCAGAGGTCACCAAAGCCGATAGCAGCGAAGAAGTGGTGGTTGGTTAAGCCTTCCGGAAACGACTATTCCATTACTGAGCTAACCGACTACGCTAACCGCTTTTTGGTCGCAGCTCTCCGTTCAGCCAGGGGTAGCACGGGTGCGTGTCGGCGGCGGCAGTGACTACGCCATGCGCGTGTGGCTGGATCGCAATGCCTTGGCCGCACGGGGACTCACCGTTAGCGATATCGAAGACGCACTGCGGGCAGAGAACGTAGAGCTACGGCAGGCTCGCTTGAATCCAAGGATCGGCAGTTTATTGTCCGCCTCCCCCGTAGTTTTGCCAGTGCCGAAGATTTTCAGCGCCTCGCCTCAGCTCTCCAAAACCAGGAGGAAAACGGCTATCTGGTGCGCCTTGCTGACGTAGCAAGAGTAGAGGTCGGCGCGTGGAGGATCGTTCTGTCTTCCGCTCTAACGGCATCCCCATGGTCGGCTGGCGTATGATCATGCAGTCGACGGCCAATGTGATAGAGCTCTCTGAAGCCGTTCAGGTCGAACTGAACGCCTACAAGGTACCTGCCTGAAGGGATGTCACTGAGCCTGAACTACGACGCCTCGCTGTTCGTCTCCGGGGCGATTGAGCAGGTCGTTATGACGCTGTTTATCGCCATGGGCTGGTGGTGGTGGTGATCTTTATGTTTTTGGGCAATTTGCGCACCACCCTGGTACCCGCGGTGACCGTTCCGATTGCCGTTATTGGCGCCTTTACTGCTCTGGCAGCGATGAATTTCTCAATTAACCTGCTAACTCTGCTGGCGCTGGTGCTGGCGATCGGTCTGATTGTCGATGATGCCATCGTCGTGCTTGAAAATATTAACCGGCGTATGCACGACTACGGCGAGACGCCGCTAGTCGCCGCCTTTCGAGGTACCCGGCAAATCGCCTTTGCAGTCATCGCCACCACCCTAGTGTTGGTGGCGGTTTTCTTGCCACTCAGTATGTTGCAAGGCGATATTGGCCGACTATTTTCCGAGTTCGCGCTAACCATGGCCGCTGCGGTAGTGGTCTCTACTCTGCTAGCACTGACGCTTACGCCGATGATGGCGTCTAAAATTCTTAAGCCGGGCATGCACGAAAGCCGGATTGGCAAGGCTGTGCAGTGGCTGCTCAGCGGCACACAGCGCCGCTATCAGGCCACGTTAGAGTGGATGCTCAAAATGCGCTGGCTGGTGGTCGCGGCGTTTGTATTATTGATTGGCGCCACCGCCTGGCTGGCCACGGTACTGCCCAACGAATACACGCCTCAAGAGGATCGCGGTAACTTTATCGTATTAGTGAATGGCCCTGAAGGCGCCACCTTCGACTACATGATGGACTACATGGATGAGATCGAAGCGCGGATGACGCCACTGGTGGAGAGCGGTGAGTTGGAGCGCGTAGTCGTTCGCGCCCCTCGTGGCTACGGCAACATAGAGAATTTCAATAGCGGCTTTATTATCGTCAATATGGCCGACTGGGGCAGCCGACGCAGTGCCTGGGAGATCATGGGCGAAGTACGCGAAAAGCTGCGTACGTTGCCGGGGGTACAAGCCTTCCCGGTGATGCGCCAGGGGTTTGGGCAGCGTACCCAAAAGCCGGTGCAGTTTGTACTGGGCGGTGGGACTTACGAAGAGCTTGCCCGCTGGCGCGATACGCTGATCGATCATGTGCGCGAAAACAACCCGCGCTTGATGGCACTAGAGAGCAACTACAACGAAACCCAGCCACAGCTAAGAGTCGATATTGACTACGAGCGTGCCGCTTCGTTGGGCGTTACGGTTACCGAGATCGGCAGAACGCTTGAAGTGCTGTTAGGTGGCCGTAACGTCACTCGCTATGTTGATGATGGTGAAGAGTACGACGTCATTTTGGAAGGTGACCGCGGCAGTCAAAACAGCCCGAGGGCGTTGGATAACATTCAGGTTCGATCCGCTCGCACAGGTGAACTAATCCCCCTGGCCAGTTTGGTCACCCTCTCCGACTTTGCTGGCGCCAGCACTTTGAACCGCTTTGACCGTATACGGGCGATTACCATTGAAGCCAACCTGGCGGATAGCTACCCCCTTGGCGAAGCTTTGACCTATTTAGAGCAGAGCGCCGCGGAGCTACTGCCGGAAGAGGCGCAAACCAATGTGGCAGGCGCATCACGGGACTTCCAGCAGGCCAGTGGCGCCACCGCGTTCTTGTTAATACTGGGCGCGCTTGTGGTCTTTTTGGTGTTAGCAGCGCAGTTCGAAAGCCTGATTCACCCCTTTGTGATAATGCTTACGGTGCCGCTCGCGATGAGCGGTGCGCTACTCGCCCTGCTACTAAGCGGTCAATCGCTTAATATCTATAGCCAAGTAGGCTTGTGCTGTTGATTGGACTAGCGGCGAAAAACGGCATCTTAATTGTCGAGTTTGCCAACCAGTTGCGCGATGAGGGTAAAGCCTTCCGTGCGGCGTTGATTGAAGCCTCTGTGACGCGTTTAAGACCCATCTTAATGACCGCTGTGACCACCATGGCCGGCGCCATTCCGCTGATTGTCTCGACAGGGCCGGGGTCTGAGTCTCGCCTGGTTATCGGCACCGTGATTATGGCGGGGCTCGGCTCGGCAACGCTGTTTACGCTGTTTGTAGTGCCTGTGGCTTACGACTTGCTGGCGCGCCACACCGGTTCGCCTGGGGCAGTGAAAAGGCGGTTAGAGGAGGAAATTGCTAATGCACCATCTGACTGATGTCATTGCCAACGCAGCGAAGCAATCTGGTTTTTAGAGGCCACCGCACGCTTGAGATTGCCGCGTCGCTGCGCTCCTCGCAATGACGACCTCAATGAAAAAGGGTGCCTGTTGGCACCCTTTGAAAAGAGAGCTAGCGATTACTCACACTCGCCAAGATACTCGCCTTCAATCACGGTATTCATGCTCAGCTCACCCATGGGGGACTGGGTAAGGATATCGACGCTGCCTTCGATACGCTCGCCCATAAAACGCATTTCGCCATCGATGGTGGCTTCGCCACCCTCAGCGCGACACACCATGCTGTAGCTGAGACCGTCCGCATTCAGCTCCTGGTCGAGCAGCTCGCAGCCTTCTTCTTCCTCGATGAAGCCAAATTCAGCTCCCTCAAGCTCTTCCTGACTAATACACTGGCGCTCGGTTTCCGTTTGATCCGGAATTTCCATTTCGCCGGTGACGCTGGTTTTGCTCACAAACTCCCACTCACCAGCGGTGACATTGGGGGTTTCAGCCAACGCGACCATCGGAAAGGCCACTAGGGCCGCTACTGCCATGTTACGTAACATCATCGCTACTCTCGCTGCGTTGCTTTGGGAACTTAAATCCTGGGATATCCTACCTGATTCAATCCTACGATGCCCTACCCGACGACCACACTGCTACACTCATTGGGTAAGAAACTGATTTAGCGCATCCGCTATACAAGGTAGCCAACAATGCAAGACGACGCCCTGGTCAATTATGACTTCCACTGCCCCTACTGCGATTCGCCGCTGACCTTTCTGATTGATACGTCACAGGGCAGCCATGATACCTGGGAGGATTGCCATCAATGCTGCGCGCCCATCCAGCTACAGATCATCGTCTCACCGGTGACCGGAGAACTCGATAGCGTCGTCGCCGGGCGCGACGACGACGTTCTATAGTTTGATTTAAACTTCTCGTAGAGCAGCCTTCCGCCGGGTCTCATTACGTCGCATAAGAAACCACGCCAACAGTGTCGCCAGCGATACCGTTAGGATGATCAATGTAGCAAGCGCATTGATCTTCGGCGACACCCCCATACGCACCGAAGAAAACACCACCATCGGCAGCGTATTGGCCCCTGGCCCGGAAACAAAGCTGGCGATCACCAGGTCATCCAGGGAGAGGGTAAACGCCAGCAGCCAGCCTGCAGCCAGCGCGGGGGTAATGATCGGCAGCGTGATAGAAAAGAAGGTTTTCACTGGAGGTGAGCCCAAATCCATGGCGGCCTCTTCAATGGAGTGATCCACTTCCCGCAGCCGCGCAGCCACCACGACAGCCACATAGGCACTGCAAAAGGTGGTGTGAGCAATCCAAATGGTTGCCATGCCCCGATCGGCTGGCCAGCCGGTAATCTGCGCCATCTGCACAAATAGTAGCAGCAGCGAAAGACCGGTGATGACTTCGGGCATTACCAGCGGCGCCGTGACCATGCTCGACAGCGCCGTTTTACCACGGAAGTGGCCATAGCGTGTCATTACAAAGGCTGCCACGGTGCCCAGGCAAACCGCCATGCTGGCCGCGAAAAACGCGATGCGCAGGCTCGTCCATACCGCCGACAAAATCTGCTGATCACGAAACAGCTCGCCGTACCACTGGGTGGAGAACCCCGCCCACACCGTGACCAGTTTCGAGGCGTTAAACGAATACACCACCAGCACAAACATTGGCAGGTAAAGAAACAGCAGGCCAAGCACCAGCATGACCGTTGAGAAGCTCGGCCGTCGCATGCTCATTATTCAAGCTCCTTGGACTGGTAACGATGAAACCAGACTATCGGCACCAGTAACAGCAGTAGCATCACCATGGCCAGCGCCGACGCCACGGGCCAGTCGCGGTTGAGAAAGAACTCCTCCCACAGCACTTTGCCGATCATTAGCGTATCAGGGCCGCCCAGCAGTTCAGGAATCACAAACTCCCCTACCGCAGGTATGAACACCAGCATCGAACCGGCCACAATGCCGCCCGTAGAGAGCGGCAAGGTGACTTTGATAAAGGTATTGAACTTGCGCGAGCCAAGATCTGCAGCGGCCTCTAACAACGAGTTATCCATGCGCGTTAAGTGGGCATATAGCGGCAGCACCATGAACGGCAAGTAGGCATAAACAATGCCAATAGTCACTGAAAACTGGGTATTCATCATGCGCAGCGGCGAATCAATCAGGCCAATCCCGATCAACAGGTTATTGATTAACCCACTGTTGCTTAGAATTCCATCCAGGCATAGACACGAATCAAAAACGACGTCCATGACGGCAACATGACCAGCAGCAGTAACAGCAGTTGCCAGCGTGCTGGGGCTCGGGCCATGGCATACGCCATCGGGTAACCGAGCAACAAACAGGCCAGCGTGGCAATAAACGCCGTTTTCACTGAGCCCCAATAGGCGGCGATATACAACGAATCTGAGAGCAGAAAGAGATAATTGCCCAGATTAAGAAAGACATGCAGCGTCTGATCGGCGTACTCAAGCAGCGGGCCATAGGGCGGAATCGCAATCGCCGCTTCGGAGAGGCTGATTTTGAGCACCAGCGCAAAGGGCAGTAAAAAAAACAGCATCAGCCACACGAGCGGAAACGCGATCACTGCTCGGCGCCCCAGCTGCAAGCGTTTGAGCAGTGCTGAAGAACGAGATAACTTCATTAAAGGCAGTCTCCTCGCGGTAAGGAATGCGCCACTATCGCAATTCAAAACGTTAGCAGCTCAAGACGCTAGCGGTTCAAAACAATCGTACTGTGATCTTCCCAGTAGACATACACACTGTCTTCCCAGGTGGGTCGATCACCGCGACGCTCGGTATTGGCCATACTGACTTTAATGATCTGGCCCGACTGGGTGCGCACGTAGTAGAGCGAGAAACCGCCTAAATAGGCAATATCATCCACCTTGCCTTCTGCCCAGTTATATTCTGTTGTGGTTTCTCGCGGGTTAGCCAGATTTTTTCAGGGCGCAGCGCGACCCAAACCCGCCGATTCGACGCCTGGGTGGTAATACCGTGGTCAATATAAATGGGCCGCTCGAGCGCGGGAGCGACGATGCGGCAGTGGTCAGCAGCATCTTCGCTAATCTCTCCTTCAAACAGATTCACCGTACCGACAAATTCCGCCACCATGCGGCTCACCGGGCTTTCATAAATATCGATCGGCGAGCCTATTTGTTCGATCCAGCCATCGGCCATGATCGCCACGCGGTCGGCCATGGTCATGGCCTCTTCCTGGTCGTGAGTGACCATAATGCAGGTAACACCCACCTGCTCGATGATCTCCACTACCTCTAGCTGCATTTCAGTGCGCAGTTTTTTATCCAGTGCGCCCATGGGCTCGTCTAACAGTAACAGTTTGGGCCGCTTGGCCAGCGAACGCGCCAGTGCTACACGCTGGCGCTGACCGCCAGAAAGTTGATGCGGTTTGCGCTTGGCAAAGCGCTCCATATGCACCAGCTTCAACATTTGCGCGACGCGAGCGTCGATATCCGCTTTGGGGAGCTTATCCTGCTTTAAACCAAAGGCAATATTCTGCGCCACCGTCATATGCGGAAATAGCGCATAGGACTGGAACATCATATTGATAGGCCGCTTGTGCGGAGGCATAGCGGTGATATTTTCACCGTCTAATAAAATACGGCCCTCAAGGAGTTTCAAACCCGCCAACATCCTCAGCAGGGTTGATTTACCTGACCCGGAACCACCCAATAGCGCGAAAATTTCTCCGCGCTTAACCTGCAAATTGACATCATCCACCGCCAGCGCATCATCAAACCGCTTGCTTAAGCGTTTTACTTCCAGCACCACATCTTCAGCAAACCGCGGGGTTTTACCCTGGGGGCGCGACGAAGAAGGAGTGATTGGCGAAGCAGATGAAGGCTCGTTCGACAGGGGCGTAGTGACCATTCGCCACTCCCATCAAAAGGCCCGGCAATCCGGGCATTAAAAAAGACGAGCAGCGAGCCATAGAGAATTAACTCCAGGCTCGCCGTCGGATAAATGTCGGTTTAACGACCAGACTTTACGCGGTTCCAAATGCGCGTACGGGCACGCAGCACATCTTGAGGCTTTTCAGCCTGCACGTATAGGTTTTGCATGACCTCGGTTTCTGGGTAAATAGCCGGGTCATTGATGATTTCATCAGAGAGGTACTCATCGGCCGCCGCGTTAGGATTGGCATAACGCACGTACTCGGTAATTTCAGCAGCGATTTCCGGGTCCAGAATAAAGTTGATAAAGGCGTGAGCGTTTTCAGTATTAGGCGCATCGGCGGGTACTGCCATCATGTCGAACCAGAGCGCGGCGCCTTCTTTAGGAATGCTATAGGCGATGGTGAAATCTCGCCCTGCTTCTTCAGCACGATCGGCGGCCTGGAAAACATCACCCGAGTAACCAGCGGCCACGCAGATATCGCCATTCGCCAGATCGGACACATAGCGGGAAGAGTGAAAATAAGTCATGTCATCGCGAACGTCGGCGATCAGTTCGCCAGCCGCTTCAATATCGTCCAGATTTTCACTCAGGGGATCAAACCCCAGGTACGCCATGGCGGGCGAGAGCATTTCATCGGCAGAGTCCAGCATCGACAAGCCGCAGCCCGCTTCGCTCAATGCAGCGGTTATTTCAGGATCAAACAGCAGTGCCCAACTATCTACCGGCGCGTCATCACCCAGAATTTCTTTTACCCGGTCAACGTTATAGCCGATCCCATTGGTGCCCCACTATAGGGAACCGAGTATTCGCTACCGGCGTCGATGGTTTCCAGGTTGGCCATCAGCTCGGGGTTGAGATTGTCTAAATTGGTTAGTAACTCATGGTTGAGCGGCTGAAAAACACCGGCTTTCACTTGGCGGGTAAAATAGTAGGTAGAAGGTACCACCACATCGTAGCCGGAACGCCCGGCGAGCAGTGCGGCATCCAAAATTTCATTGCTGTCATAAACGTCATAAGTCACTTCAATGCCGGTACGCTCGGTGAATTTTTCCAGCGTTTCCGGGGCAATGTAGTCTGACCAGTTAAATACCCGCACCTCTTCAGCGTGGGCAGCGCTAGCCGCTGCGGCGAATGAGATAGCCGCAACGGCCGCGGAAAGTTTGTGGATGTTCCCCATTATCACTGCTCCTGTTGTCTCAACTAGTCATTAAACAATTCAGCATTCACTAAACAATTCAGCCAAATGTTTTGCCAAGTGTCTTCATACCAAGTGCGCCCTGCTGCTGCCGGCAACAGCCCTCAGCGGCTAACAATAGCGTAGGCCATATTACTGACCGTGCGAATTTTGCGGTGCAGTGACGCCTACCGCAAGCCAATGTGAAAAATTCTTGTATTTTGCCCTACCGACCCCATTAAGTAGCTAGTAAAACAGGATCTTGTGGTACGCCAATAGGGCAATGCTATTGGCTAGATGGCTTTTTTTAATTTTAGACATTAGTCGCTAGCCGTTAGCATTAGCACTACTTTATAAACCCTTCGCTCATGACAACTGGAGATTATCTGAATGTCCTTGATCAACACTGAAGTAAAACCGTTTAAAGCCACTGCTTACCTGAATGGCGAATTCGTCGACGTAAGTGAAGCTGATCTGCAAGGCCAGTGGTCTATTTTCTTCTTCTACCCCGCCGATTTTACCTTTGTTTGCCCCACTGAGCTGGGCGATTTGGCCGATCACTATGCCGAGTTCAAGAAGCTGGGCGTTGAGATCTACAGCGTTTCGACCGATACCCACTTCACTCACAAAGCATGGCACGACAGCTCAGAGACCATCGGCAAGCTGCAGTACCCAATGATCGCCGATCCGACGCTACGGATTTCACGTAACTTCGAAGTCTTGATTGAAGACGCGGGTCTTGCTGAGCGCGGCACATTCGTTGTCGACCCAGACGGTAAAATCCAAATTGTCGAAATCAACGCTGGCAATATCGGCCGTAACGCCGAAGAGCTGCTGCGTAAAGTGAAAGCCGCTCAATACGTTCGTGCCAACCCGAACGAAGTGTGCCCGGCTAAATGGAAAGAAGGCGAAGAAACGAACGCTGGCACCTTCACTGGATCTTGTAGGCAAAATCTAAACCGCCTACGGCTTTCACGCGCTTGCTCTTATTTGCGTGGCGCAAGAGCGTGCAGGTTCAACGCCCGGGTTTCGCCCGGGCGTTCTGTTTTAAAACAGTTTTAAATTATTAATGATTAGCGCCGTCACACGCGTGTATTTAATACGTCTGTTACTTGCGAGGAAGCTACTGTCATGCTGGACGCCAATTTAAAATCCCAGTTAAAAGCGTATCTGGAAAAAGTGACTCAGCCGTTCGAGATCGTTGCCTCCCTCGATGACGGTGCCAAGTCACAAGAACTTCTCGGCTTGCTTGAGGACATCAGCAGCCTGAGCGATAAGATTACCCTACACAGCGATGGCCAGGACGACCGCACGCCATCGTTTGCGATTAACCGCCCGGGTGAAGAGACTGGCGTGGTGTTTGCCGGTATCCCCATGGGCCACGAGTTCACGTCGCTGGTATTGGCGCTGCTGCAAGTCGGCGGCCATCCGCCTAAAACGTCTGCTGAGCTACTCGACCAAATCAAAGCCCTCGACGGCGAGATGCTTTTCGAGACTTACTACTCGCTCTCGTGCCAGAACTGCCCTGACGTGGTTCAAGCGCTTAACCTCATGGCTATCTTCAACCCGAACGTTCGTCACGTCGCTATCGACGGGGCACTGTTTCAGGACGAAGTTGAGTCGCGGGAAATCATGTCAGTGCCAAGCATCTATCTGAACGGTAAGCCGTTCGATCAAGGCCGCATGACCCTTGAGCAGATTTTGGCCAAAGTTGATACTGGTGCCGCCGAACGCGATGCCAAAAAGCTAAACGAGAAAGCCGCTTTCGATACGCTCGTCATTGGTGGTGGCCCGGCAGGCGCGGCAGCCGCTATTTACTCAGCACGCAAAGGCATTAACACCGGCATTGCCGCTGAGCGTTTCGGTGGCCAGGTGGCTGACACCATGGGAATTGAAAACTTTATCTCCGTTTCCCATACCGAAGGCCCCAAGCTAGTTAGCGCGCTTGAAGAGCACGTAAAAGATTACGAAGTCGATGTCATGAACCTGCAGCTTGCCACGGCTTTCAAAGCAGCCGAGGCGGAAGGTGGGCTGCACGAAGTCTCCTTTGAGTCGGGTGCAACGCTTAAGAGCAAAACCCTGGTACTGGCGACGGGTGCCCGCTGGCGCGAAATGAATGTGCCCGGCGAACAGCAGTACCGCAACAAAGGGGTGGCTTACTGCCCTCACTGTGACGGCCCGCTGTTCAAAGGTAAGCGGGTAGCGGTGATTGGTGGCGGTAACTCTGGCGTTGAAGCGGCGATCGATCTGGCGGGTATTGTCGGCCATGTCACACTCGTAGAGTTTATGGGAGAAATGCGCGCCGACGCGGTGCTGCAGAAAAAGCTCAAGAGTCTGCCTAACGTCGATATTATCCTCAACGCACAGACCACCGAAGTGACAGGCGATGGCAGCCGTGTAAATGGTTTGAACTATAAAGACCGCACGTCTGACGAGAGCAAATCCATCGCGCTGGAAGGTATTTTTGTTCAGATTGGTCTGGTGCCTAACACCGAGTGGTTGAAAGGCTCTCCGATTGAGATGACACCCCGCGGTGAGATCATCGTCGATGCCCATGGTATGACATCCGTGCCCGGCGTCTTCGCCGCAGGCGATGTAACTACCGTGCCCTACAAGCAGATCATCATCGCCATGGGCGAAGGCGCCAAGGCATCGCTGGGTGCTTTCGACTATCTCATTCGAAACTGACAGTGGCGAAGAAAAGCCCGCTGACAAAAATGCCAGCGGGCTTTTTAGTGGGAGGGAGCTTCAGCTCGCGAAACCTTAGGCTATTCGCCTATGCCAATTACGAAGAAGACGGGATTTCCCCAACACTTCAGGGATTGTCATCTTCACGTAGCGGCCCGGCGCAGGCTCAATAATGTTGAGTTCACCGTCCCCTGGTTGGCGCACGGGCACCATTTTTTCGCTATTGGCATAGCCATTGTCGGTCATCCATGCCTGCCAGTGAGGCCACCAGGAGCCTTCCTGAGCCGTAGCACTTGCAAGCCACTCCTCATGGCTTTCGGGCAGTGTGTCGTTAGTCCAGTAGCTATACTTGTTCTTATGGGGTGGGTTGACGATACCTGCGATATGCCCCGAGCCGCCTAGCACAAAGGTCACTGGCCCCTTGGGTAGCAACGCCCCATAGTAGGTGCTGTTCCATTTGGCGATGTGGTCTTCTTTGGTGGAGATAAAATAGCTGGGCGCCGACACCTTGCGCAGATCAATTTTCACGCCATCCAGCTCAATGCCACCTGGCTCAACCAAGCGGTTCTCTAAATACATATGGCGTAAATACCAGGCATGGGTACCTGCAGTTAAATTGGTACCATCAGTATTCCAGTAGAGTAGATCAAAGGCGGCAGGCGTCTCGCCCTTCAAATAGTTATTAATGTAGAACGACCAAAACAGATCATTCTCACGCAGCAAGTTGAAGGTGTAAGCCATTGAGCGGCCATCAAGGTAGCCCTTCGCCTCAAGAGTTTGCTCAATGCCTTCAACCACCCGCTCATTGAGAAATACGCCGATATCGCCAGGATCACGAAAATCCTGCAGCGTGGCCATATAGGTCACCGACTTTACTTTGCGCCCACGGCGGGTGCTGGTGAGGTACGCTACCGTAGATGCCGTTAACGTGCCGCCGACACAGTAGCTGAGAAGATTAACCGACTTCTCGCCGCAGGCCTGCTCGATAGCTTCTATCGCGCTGATCGGCCCCATCTGCATATAGTCGGCCCAGGTAACATCGCGCTGCTCCGGGCCAGGATTACGCCAGGAGATCAGGAACACCGTATGGCCCTGATCCACCAGCCACTTCACCATTGAGTTATCTTCGCGCAGATCGAGAATGTAGTACTTATTGATCCACGGCGGCACCATTAGCAACGGCGTTTTAAAGGTCTTTTCCGTCGTTGGCGTGTATTGGATCAACTGAATCAGTTCGTTTTCATACACCACTGAACCGGGCGTTACCGCTATGTTTTCGCCTACGCCAAAGGCGGCGCGGTCTGTCATGCGGACATTAATGCCCTCACCAGAGTTACCTAAATCTTCACGTAGACGGGCCAGACCATCCACTAGGTTTTGACCACGGGTTTCAATGGTGCGGCGCATGACCTCTGGATTGGTAGTTATAAAGTTAGTGGGCGCCATCGCGTTGACCAACTGGCGCGCGTAAAACATCAAGTTACGCTTCTGGGTTTCATCCAACCCACTTAAGTTTTCAACCAGCTCTTCCACCATCTGCGAGAACAGTAAGTACTGCTGCATAATGGCCATATAGTGGGGGTTTTGAGTCCAGGCTTCATCTTTGAAGCGACGGTCACTTTTAGCCGGGGTAATCAGCGGCGTTATTTGCTCGCCAGCCATGCCACGCAGGGCCTGCTGCCACAATAGCCACTGGTCTTGAAGCAAACGGTTCTGGGTTTCCCACAGCAGCGTAGGGTTTTGCATTAATGACTGCGCACCCGCTTCAAAGCTTTCACGCATATCACTGTAAATTGAGTCGGCGGCTTCACTGGGCGCAATACGGGAAAGCAGATCCTGCATCAATCCTTGGTACTGTTCGCTAATCTCTTTAAGCTGGTTATTCCAGGCTTCAATTTCCTCTGGGGATAACCCTTCAGGCAGTCCTTGAGAAAGCCCTTCAGACAGGCTGTCAGATAGCCCTTGTGATATTGCCTGGAACGGATTGTGCCACGCTGACTGCATACTCATTCTCCCTACGCCTATCATCGGGCGCACCGACCACTTTGGCTATGTAAGCATATATAAATTAAAGCTTATAAATGCATCGCGGCGCCTTGGGCGCCGCGATGAGGTCACTAATCAGCTTTTGCGCGATGACTGACTAGAGGCTTTGGCAGGTTGCTCGCTTTTTGTAGCCGCCTTGGCTTGCTCGGACATTTGCTGACCGGCTTCGCTGAACATTTTTTCCATTTCAGACTTAAACTGCAGGCTCATTTCGCTCATGACGCGCGCGTCTTCCTGCATCTGCTGGGAAAGCTCGTTCATCATTTCAGCTTGCTTGGTGCCGAAATCACGCAGGCTTTCTGCGTCTTGAATTTCAGTGGCGCTACGAATGCGCTCTGTACCCATCTGGCTGTAGCGCTTCATGGCTTCCAGCTGATACTGGGTCATTTTTTCCATGTTGTTGAGCATCAGCGAATTAATTTTACGCATGGGCTCAAACATTTGCTTAGTTTGGGCGTTGAAGGCGTCCATCATATTGTCTTGCATAGTGTCTGCTCCTGTTTAGTTCCTTGGCATGAGCCTTGGAGTGACTCATCGTGATGTAGCTTGTCTTGCCTTGATTTGCTGCACTGCAAAAAGAGTAGTCCCTGACATGCTGCATTGCAACAGCGACACTGTTTTAAGTAGCTGCATTCAGTAACGCTACAAAACGTCTCCGCAATGCCTCTCTCACATCGCCATTAGCAATCTTTCAATCCACTTCCCCACAATCTATTTTTGCCAGTCTATCGTTACTGATTTATGAATCACTGCGCTTGGATGTTGAACGTGTGCTTGAGCCGGAACGGGAGCGCGACGACGCTGTTGACTTGGCCTTACCACCACTACTGGTACTTTTATTGGCACTACTATTATTAGTACTGCTCGCCCTGGAACTCGCCGCACTGCTTTTAGAGCTGGTGTTACCACCCTGTTCAGCCGCACTGCCGTTAGACGAGGACGCACTAGTGGCATTAGTGCTGGCGCTGCCCGCTTGGCGCAACATATCCAGCATCATTTGCTGATAAGTGCCGAAGTTGGCTAGCCCTTGAGACAGTCCTTCAGATAGTCCCTGCGAGAGCCCTTGCTGCATCATCGGCTGCTGGAGAAAGGGCCTCATAAGACTCATGGGGTCGTAGCCCTCTACCCCAGACTCCATTTGCCGCTGGATATTTTCCAGCAGGTTTTTCTGGAAAGCTTCGACATCCGGCAGACCCAGAGATTGGCGAAATTCGTCCGGGGTAAGATCAAATTCAACGTTAATCTTCATAGGCGGCTCCTGCACTGTTTTGTTTGAGTGTAGCAGTGAACTGCAAACCTCACCGTATTGCGCTAGCGCTGGGTTAAACGCGGCGTATCAACGCTCACCTCACCATTTTGGCCGCGATGACGCAGCCAGTGATCCAGCAACGTAATCGCCATCATCGCCTCAGCGATGGGCGTTGCGCGAATACCCACACAGGGGTCGTGACGCCCTTTGGTAATCACTTCGACGGCCTGTCCATGGATATCGATAGAGCGGCCAGGCGTGGTAATGCTGGACGTCGGTTTTAGCGCCAAACGAGCCACAATGGGTTGGCCGCTGGAAATACCGCCCAGCACGCCACCAGCATGATTGGAGAGAAAGCCTTCAGGCGTCATCTCGTCACGGTGTTCACTGCCCCGCTGAGCGACACAACCAAACCCTGCGCCTATCTCCACACCTTTTACCGCATTAATACTCATCAAACCATGCGCTAGGTCAGCATCCAGGCGGTCAAACACCGGTTCGCCTAGCCCTACCGGCACCCCTTCGGCAATCACGGTGATCTCAGCACCTACCGAATCCTGATCGCGGCGCAGCTGATCCATGTAGGCTTCCAGTTCTGCTACGCGCTCCGGGTCAGGGCAGAAAAAGGCATTTTGACCCACCGCTTCCCACTGTTTGAAATCAATCTTGATGGGGCCTAGCTGGCTCATATAACCGCGAATCTGAACACCTTGGGCGGCCAAATATTTCTTGGCAATCGCCCCTGCCGCCACTCGCATAGCGGTTTCACGGGCGCTGGAGCGCCCGCCGCCGCGGTAGTCACGGTGGCCATATTTATGGTGGTAGGTGTAATCCGCATGCGCTGGCCGAAACTGCTCTTTGATTTTTGAGTAGTCGTTAGAGCGCTGGTCGGTATTTTCGATTAACAGGCCAATAGAGGTGCCGGTGGTCTTGCCTTCAAACACCCCTGACAGGATGCGCACCTGATCAGGTTCTTTGCGCTGGGTAGTATGCCGCGAACTGCCCGGCCGACGGCGATCCAGATCATGCTGTAAATCTGCTTCGCTTAACGGTAACCCAGGCGGGCAGCCATCAACGATCGCGCCGAGCGCTGGGCCGTGACTCTCACCAAAGGTAGTGACGGTAAATAGTTTGCCAAACGTATTGCCAGACATGGCGATTAGTTCCTCACTGGAAAGACGCCACATGGGCGTCGAGTTCAGCGGCGCTCAAGGCAAATACGCCCTGGCCGCCACGCTCGAATTCAAGCCATAGGAAAGGCACGTCGGGAAACGCCGCTTCCACATGGCGATCAGAGTTGCCGACTTCTAAGATCAGCCAACCCTCATCGGTTAGGTGTTCCCGCGCTTCACGGAGTATGCGCCGCACGATATCCAAGCCATCGCTGCCTGCCCCCAGTGCCAAGGAGGGTTCATGGCGGAACTCAGCAGGCATGGTGGCCAGGTCGCGGGCATCAACATAGGGCGGGTTGGAGACGATGAGATCAAAACGTCGACCTTCCAAGCCGCTGAATACATCCGATTCCACCGCTCGCACCCGGTCTCCCACATCATGGCGGGTAATATTTTGCCGTGCCACGGCCAGGGCATCCTGGCTGATATCTGCAAGCGCCACTTCACAAGTGGGCAAATAGAGTGCCGTAGCAATGCCGATACAACCGGAGCCAGTGCATAGATCCAGCACGCTAGCAGGCGGCTCTTCGGGAAACCAGGCGGCAAAGCCGTCTTCAATCAACTCGGCAATCGGCGAGCGCGGAATCAGCACGCGCTCGTCAACGCTAAACGGGTGACCGGCAAAGAAGCTCTCGCCGAGCAGATAAGGCAGCGGGCGGCGGGTGGTAACACGCTCCCGCGCCAAGGCAATAATCCGCTGACGCTCCACGGGCAGAAGCCGCGCTTCTAACACACTGGGGTCAATATTCCACGGCAGATGCAGCGCGCCCAAGCAGAGTGCCACCGCCTCATCCCAGGCAGAATCGGTACCATGGCCATAGTGCAGGCCCGCCAGATAAACTCGCTGGAGACCCAGCGCAGGTAGTCGCGCAGCGTAAAGAGCTGGCTCACCAGCAACGACTACGGGAGGAAAGGTTGAGTGAGAATGCTCAACATTTAGATGCGTGGTCACAGCGGCTCCTGGTTAACGATAATCATGACTACAGGCAATAGAACCTGAGCCATATGACGAATAAAAATTGTACCTTTCACGCCGCCCGGTTCACAGCAACGCTCAGCCCGCTATACTGTGCTTCTTTAACTGATTCACCCGTGCTACCCCCATTTTTCTACCCACCCGAGCCTGACATGACGCGACACCGCCACCTGCCGAATGATGACGATATCAGTGCCTTCCGCGACGCCTTGAAGGCGGCGGGGTACGCCCTATCGCCACCAATCAGGCCGACCCAGGCAAACCCAAGCGCGACGTTAAGGCCCATGAAGCACGGCGCAACGCGGCGGTTGAGAGCAGCGCCCCTCAATCCAGCGGGCGCACTTCGGATGGCCGGGTGGAAGCCGTGCGCCCCTCAGAGTACCTCGAGTTCAGCGTGCCCGACTTACCATGGCGCACGTTTAGCCAGCTAAAGCGCGGCCAAACCGCATGGCAGGCGGGGCTTGATCTACATGGCTATACGCTGGAGGAGGCCCGCACGGAGTTGGAGAGTTTTCTGCGTGATTCAGCGGGGCAAGGTCTGCGCTGTGTGCTGGTGGTGCATGGCAAAGCGTGGGGCACCACCTCTGATTTTCCTGTACTCAAAAGCCATACCAATACCTGGCTACGGGAGTGGCCGGGGGTGTTGGCGTTCTGCTCGGCCATCGATCTCGATGGTGGCACAGGGGCAGTGTACATCCTACTGCGCAAGCGGGGTCAGTAGCCGTTACTCGGTAGCATCGGAAGCGATACTGGGCATCCGGCGTTCCAGCGCTTCATCTGCCAAGTGGCGACCAAGGCGAATCAAATCTCGGCCCCGGTAAAATTCGTAAGTACTACACACCGTTTTGGGGATTTCGATCAGCACATCAGGCGGGTACCCCGCCACCTTGTACTTGGCCAACGCCGCCTGGGTAATATCAAACGACTCCAAAATCATATCGAGCTTGCTCCACTCGCGCTTGCCGCGCGCTTCAGTGGTTTCTTCTAGCTCTTTGTCGTCGCTCTCCCCGTTTGCGCCATCACCATTGGCACCCAGCCCTGCCCACAGTTTTTGGGTAGCTGCGCGTACATCGCCTATCCAACTGCTCATGCGTTGATCGCGGTCGATCTCGCTTTGGGTGCGGCTATCGGCTTTTTCCTCCTCTTAGGCAGTAACTCATCCAAGGTCACCGGCAACGGGCTATGGGCAGTCACATTAACCGCTACCACAAAGTCTGCTTGGTGCGCGGCTACCATAGGCATAATCGGCAGCGGGTTGAGCAGCCCGCCATCCACCAGCACCTGCTCGCCCAGATGAACAGGGGTTATAACACCCGGCACGGCCATTGAGGCACGAATCGCCTGCAGCAAAGGGCCACTTTGAAACCACACTTCCCGTTGCCGCACCAGGTCTGTCGCTACCGTGGTGACGGGGATCGCTAGGTCTTCAATCAGAATATCGCCGACCAGCGCTTCCAGTTTGCTCATGACCTTGCTTGCACGCATCGCCCCCATTGAGCTCCAGGTTACGTCAACCAGTTTGAGCACATCCAGGTAGTCGAGTTGACACACCCAGTCACGGTATTCAGGCAGCTTACCCGCGGCATAAATACCGCCAATCACTGCGCCCATTGAACACCCCGATACGGCAATAATTTCGAACCCCCGCGCCTCCAGCGCTTCGATCACGCCGATATGCGCGTAGCCACGGGCACCACCGCTGCCCAATACCAGAGCGACTTTATTGCCACTGCTCACGTGAGCCAATTCATTCATGCTGCGTTCCTCCCTTAAACGGCACCAGTGTTACCCAGTGAGCGCCGATAACCTTGGCAACTTGCGCCACTGCTCTAGGCTCCAAGTGTAAATGGTGGCCCCCCTTGAGCACTTTTCGGGTTAATCCTTTGACCGCTTGCCGTGCCTCTTGAGCCCATTTGCGCTCGCCTAAAATTCCCTGCTCGCCTTCTATCAATAGCAGCGGAACGTTAATTTCCGCCAGTAGCGATAGCACTTGCTGAGGGGTAAAGCGCACCAGGGACGGCTTCAGTAACCGGCTGTCGGTGCGCATTTGCACATGACCATCAGCAGTAGGCTGGGTGTTACGCTCTACTAGCGGCGTTGCCGCGATGCTATCCAGCGGCGTGACCCCGCCTGCAACACGCGCAGCAACGGCACTCTCGATATCGGGGTAACGCGGCGCTCGTGACAGCGGCCGACGGTAGGCTGTAAGCCCCTTACGCAGCTGGTTGGCGGTCTCTTCAATGGGCGTATTGAGCGCTCCAAGTCCATCAATCAGCGTTAGCCGCTCGACGCGTTCGGGTAACGAAGCGGCGAGCAAGCAGGCCACTGCCGCCCCCATGGAATGGGCCAGTAAGCTGGTTTGCTCCAGCCCCAAGGACTCCATGGCATCCAACACGTCATGGCAATAGTCCCAAAGGGCATAGTCGCATAAGGCATAGTCACCGCCCTGTGGCGCGTGTGCCGAATGACCATGGCCGCGAAAATCCAGCGCCACAATACGAATATCCAACGCCTCTACCAACAGCGGGGCTAATCGGGTAAAGCTGGCCGCATTATCCAACCAGCCGTGTAAGGCTAACCAGGTTGGGGCGTCAGCACGCCCCCAGCTCAGCGCCGCTAAGCGACCTTGGGCAAGCGACAGCGGCTTTGGCGCAACAGAGAGCGCTGCCGGGGTGATTTGGGCATAAAGTAACAGTCCTGAGTAAACAGCTAAGGAGCCTCTGATTAACGTAATGAGCGAAGGCCAGACAAGGCAAAAATCAACGAAAAAGCGGAGTTTACGGGTTGTAAATGAGCATTTTGAGGCGATTTTTAACGCCGTATGGTCGAGCGCAATAGTTAATCAGAGGTTTCCTAATAATCCTAAACAAACGGCCGCGTCACAGGGTCAGCAAGATGACGGCGTAGGCGACAAACGTTACCATGCTAGGAATATTTTACTTCAACATTGTACTTAACATAGTACTTAACACTGCATTGGTGCCGTTATGAAACCACGTCGTGATACCCGCGCCCGTAATCTGGTCTTTTTTGTTGCTGTCATCAGCGCCACCGTCGTCGGTTTTTGGCTGGCCCGCTGATTCATGAGTCGTCAAATCCTCACCGGATTAAGCTTCACCCAGTAGGCCGAGGCTGGCTGCCGGCGCTTGGCGACGCAACCCCCGCGAAAGCGCATGCCCAATGACACCGATCAATAGCGCCCCGCCAACGGGAAGGAAAACCCATAGTCCCAGATGCAAACGCGGGGTGAGATCCAGCAGGTAAATATACAGTACGGCCGAGGTTAGCTCCGCAAGTATTGCGCCCATCAAACCACTGGCAAAACCCAACAGCGCGTACTCGGCCCCCTGTACCCGTGAAATCATTCTGCTGCCTGCGCCAAATACGCGCAGTAGGCCGCTTTCATGGGCACGCACCGGGCGGCTTGCGGTCAGCGCGGCATACAGCACGCTAATCCCTGCCAGTAGCACCAAGGCGAGCACCAACTCCACTGCCCGGGTGACCTGGGCAAGCACATCCCGCACCTGACCTAAAATCGCGTCCACATTAAGCAACGAGACGCCAGGGAAGTCGGTGATCAGCTCACGAATCAGTCCCTGTTCCGCGTCTGGCAGGTGAAAAGCGGTGATGTAACTATGGCCAAACTGCTCCAGCACGCCCGGCGGGAAAATAACGAAGAAATTAGGCTGGAAGCTATCCCAATTCAGACTGCGCAGGCTGGTAATTTGGGTAGTGATCTCGTCGCTACCCACCGAGAAGGTCATCTCATCACCAATGCTTAGCCCAAGCCTTTCGGCGAGCCCATCCTCCATTGAAATGGGCACAGGCCCCGACTGTGGTGTTGCCTCCACGGCACTCATCCAGCCTTGGCTTTCATCGCTGCTCTCACTGCCTGAGTTGCTACCCAGCTGCGCTGGCGTGAACCACTCGCCAGCCACCACTGGTTGCCTTCTGGCACTTCAGATTGCCAAGTAAGGTTGAGCTCACGGCGCAGTGAGTTGTCGCCACGGGCATCCGGCGGCACGGCCTCTCTGGGTGGCTGATCATTGATCGCTATCACTCGCCCACGCACCATCGGGTAGAGGGTGCTTTGGGTTTCCACCCGTGGTGAAACCGCCGCTTCAAAAGGGTCACGCTCGGAAGGCTGAATATTGATGGCAAAGTAGTTAGGCGTATTTTCAGGCAGTTGATCCTGCCAGGTGCTTAGCAAATCGCCACGCACCAAGACAATCATCGCCATGGCAAAGAAGGTCACCGAGAAGGCCAGCAACTGACCTAGGCCCGCTTGGCGACGCCGTGCCAATTGACGGCCGCCTAAGCGAAGTGCCTGTGACCACTCACTGCGCCCTGAGAACCGCTGCACAACACGCAGTAAGCCGCTAAGTAATAAGGCACTAATTATCCAAAGCACACCAAGCAGCAGCGCACCACCGATCAATAATCCAATCGCCAGTGGCAGGCTACCCGAGTAGAGCCAAAGCAACCCACCAAACACGATGCTCGCTACGCCAAACGACCAGCCAGGCCGATGGCGGCAGTGGATCTAGCTCACGACGCAGTACTTTTAGTGCGCTGACTTGCTTGATACGCAACAGCGTTGGCCCGGCAAACCCAACCAGCACGGCAAGCGCGGTGAAGACCCCCAACCCTAGTGGCATCAGCCCCGGTGGCGGAAGTGTCATGGGTAGAAAACTCACCAATAGCCAAATCAGCACCGCTTGGCCAAGAAGGCCAAGCAGCGCTCCAATGACTGCCGCGACCAGTGCCAAACCGAGTAACTGAAGGGTGAAAATCGTCACTAACTGACGCTGGCTGGCACCAAAACAGCGCAGTAGCGCAGCGGTATCCAAATGGCGCTCGACATAACGCCGGGTAGACATTGCCACGGCCACACCCGCCAGCAATACCGCCGCTAACCCGGCTAGCCCCAGGTAGCTTTCTGCCCGCTGTAACGCATTGCCAAGCTGGGGACGGTCAACGCGAACATCCCGCACCTCTACCCCATTGCGGCGTAGCTCAGCAAGTAAGCCTTGTACTTGATCGAGCGCCTCCGGCGGGCCTGCGGCTAGAATTTCAAACTCAATCCGTGAGCCCTCTTGAACCAGGCCCGTTGCCTCGACATCTGCCGTATTGAGCATCAAGCGCGGGTTAAAACTACCAAAACCACCGGACTGATCCGCTTCGCGCTCGATGATCCCCGTTACGGCCAGTTCAGTTTGCCCCACCTGTACTCGATCACCCAGCTCGATTTCGACCAGTTCCATCAAGCGTGGATCCGCCCACGCCTCCCCTGGCGGCGGACCAGAAGCAGTTTGCTCGGTGCCATTGCCAAAGTCCACGTAGGAGACACCGTAGTGAGGGTAGACTTCATCCACGGCTTTTAAGCTGGCAGGCTGAAAGCGCCCCTCGCGGCTAATCATCGACACCAAGTCCACTTGGTCGCTAAGCACAAAACCAGCGTTTTCCAAGCGCTCTCTCAGCTCCTCGGAAAAAGGATCACGCTGCTCTAGCACCAGATCTCCGCCCAACATCTGCCCTGCCTGGCGCTCCAGACCGCGCTCTAACCGATCAAGAAAAAACGCAATCATGGTGGAGGCCGCGACAGCCAATACCAGGGCAATAAATAGCGCACGCACATCAGCTGCGCGCAGATCCCGCTTGAGGCTGCGCATCGCCAAACGCCAATTCACATCACTCATTGCGCGCCCTCATCAATCGAAGCGGCAGTTGGTACGATGTTTTCAAGTACGGCTTCTAACTTGCCATGATCTAACCGCAAGCAGCGATCGCAGCGCCGCGCCAAGGCGTGGTCGTGAGTAACCAGAATAAGCGTAGTGCCCGCCTCATGGTTGAGCTGGAAGAGCAAATCTATGACTTGCCCACCGGTATCCAGATCCAGGTTGCCGGTGGGCTCATCAGCAAATACCAGCTCGGGGTCGGTCACGAAAGCACGCGCCACGGCAACGCGCTGCTGCTCGCCGCCGGAAAGCTGTTTGGGTAAGTGGTTCACTCGCTCACCAAGCCCAACACGCTCCAACCACTGAGCAGCGGTTTGCGTCTCTCCGGCGCGGGGCGATAATTCAAGGGGCAACATGACGTTTTCAAGCGCACTCAAAGTGGGCAGCAATTGAAAGTTCTGGAACACAAAGCCTACTCGTCCGGCACGCAGCGCTGCTCGACCATCTTCATCCAAACGGCTTAATGCGTGTCCAAACAGCGTTAGTTCACCGTCGCTTGGCGTATCAAGACCCGCTAATAGCCCCAAAAGCGTTGATTTACCCGCACCGCTCTTACCCAGAATCGCTACGCTCTCTCCCGCCGCTACGCTCAGCGACAGGTCGTGTAAGATGGTGAGCGAGCGTTCACCGCTGGTGACTTTTTTAGAAAGTTTGTCAGCGTGCAGCACGGCTTGCCTAACAGTGCCGCGGGGAACATCGGCTACCGCTTGGTTGTCGGTAGTAGCTTGGCGCTCACCTTGGGATGCCTCGCTCGACATGGATATATCCATAGCAGCATTGGCAGCTTTATCTGAGGAGCTTGAACTTGAAGAGTTTGAACTTGAGGAATAAGACATGAAGCGTGGCATCCCTATGGCATGGCATGGACTGAACCGCATGGTAACCGGATGGCTGGTGCTGCTGATAGTCACCTTTGCCTCATCGTCTATCAACGCAGAGCCTGTCAACGCAGACACAAACCCGGGCCCCACCCTGCTGGTGATGGTGATAGCTTAAGCGCCGCTTACGGCATAGAGCGTGATGAGGGCTGGGTGAACCTACTGGAAGAACGCTTGGGAGATGATGCCCAAGTCATTAACGCCAGCATTAGTGGTGAAACGACGTCTGGAGGATTACAAAGGTTCACTGACCTTCTCGGACAGCGGGAGCCGGATATTGTTCTCATTGAGCTGGGCGGCAACGATGGTCTACGCGGCTTATCACCCAATCAAATGCAGGCAAACCTAGCCAGTATGATTGAGCAGAGCCAAGACGCTGGTGCTCAGGTGCTGCTACTGGGGATCGATATCCCGCCTAACTATGGCCAAGCGTACCGAGACGCCTTCACCGGGGTTTTCCACTCGCTGGCGGAAGAGTATGACGTTTCCCTAGTGCCTTTTTTATTGGAGGATATCGCCCTGAACGAGGCGTTAATGCAGAGCGATGGCATTCACCCTACCGCCGATGCTCAGCCGATTATCCTCGACAATGTATGGCCCGAACTTGAGCCGCTAATTGAACCCCTATTAGAAACCACGCATCAGGCAGCGGTTCAATAACCTCAGCCTTTTGACTGAGAGGTGTAGCACTTCCACTCGTCAGCTTGTAATCTTAAGCCCTATTTGGCGGTTACTAACGGCGACTCATGCCTGCATCCTCGCATCACACTCCTACATTCTCGCGTCGACAGTTCTTAGCAACAGTCGGCGCGCTTTGGTTAGGCGCAGGTCTTGGCATTCATCCAACGCCTGCCGCAGCGTTTGATCCACAACGCCTACGCCAAAGCATGCAGCAACAGTATGGGCAGGCTGGTTTGTCCGTATTAGAGGAGTGGTTTAACCTGCTTCAACAGCTACAAAACCAAGACGTTCAAGCCAAGCTGCGTGGGGTTAATGACTTCTTTAATCGCCGCATCCGGTGGATTGACGATATCCAGGTGTGGGGGCAAGAGGATTATTGGGCTACGCCTTTGGAAGCAATGGGTAAAGGCCAGGGAGATTGCGAGGATTACTCCATTGCCAAGTACATTACCCTTAAACAATTAGGCATTACTAGTCAGTACCTACGCATGATTTATGTCCGTGCGCGCATTGGGCGTAGTCAAATTACCCAAGCCCACATGGTGCTAGGCTATTACTCGACCCCAGATGCAGAACCGTTGGTGCTAGACAATATTGTACCGTCTATCACCCCTGCCTCTCAGCGTACTGATCTCGACCCACTGTTTAGTTTTAATAGCGATGGACTTTGGGCAGGTGGTTCTTCTGAATCCCGCGCAGACCCATTGGCTCGGCTATCACGCTGGCGCAGCGTCATTGAACGTATGCAAACCCAGGGTTTCATTTAAGAGGAATTGGCACGATGTCACTTATCAAACAACTTTGGATTGCCATTATCGCCCTGCTGCTGCTGTCGTTCATTGGTAGTCTTGCCATTAGTATTACCACTAGCCGCGATTATATCGAACAGGAAGTGCGCATTAAGAACGCTGACAATGCTACCGCTTTGGCGCTTTCAATGAGCCAGCTCGATAAAGACCTTGTCACCCTCGAACTGTTAATCGCAGCTCAATTTGACACCGGCTACTACCGCCGAATCACCCTGCGCGATACGGACGATAGCGTACTTATTGAACGCTCCGCCGAAGAGTATAGTGGCGATGTGCCCGCCTGGTTTCGTCAGCTTATTGAGTTTGATGTGCCCAACGGCACCGCGACGATTCAAGATGGCTGGCGACAGTACGGTACGTTGGAGCTTGAGAGCCAACACAGTTTTGCCTACACCTCTTTATGGCGCAGCATGCTGGAACTCGCTGCTTGGTTTTTACTTGCCGGAGTGATTAGTTTAGCGATTGCTACCGTGATCGTTCGTGGTATTAAGCACCCCCTTTCCCGCGTCGTCACTCAGGCGCAAGATATCAGTGCGCGGCGGTTTACCACTATTAAGGAGCCACGCACGCTGGAGTTACGCCAAGTCACTCAAGCAATGAACGTGCTTTCTGCCAATGTCCATCAGATGCTCAGTCATGAAAGCCATAAGCTGGACGAGTTACGCCGCCATTTACAGCATGACCGAGTCACCGGTGCGCTGAATCGCGACGTGTTTATGGGTAAGCTTTCGTCTCAATTGGGCAGTGAAGATGCCCGCGCAACGGGCATGTTGATCATGGTTCGCGTACAGGCATTAGAGTCACTCAATGAGCAGCTCGGCTACGCTGCCACAGACCAACTATTAAATACGCTGGTTACCCAGTTGGGGCAATTGGACAGCGCGTCGGCAGAACCAATGGTAGGCCGCCTTAACGGCAGCGATTTTATCTTTATGCTGCCGCTTATGGATGATGTAGAGGAGCTTCGAATTCAGGTGATGGCAGCGTTAGCCGAGGTAGCCGCCACGCAGCCCGACGTGGAGATTTATCTACCAACGGCGATTGTTCCTTATGCTCCACATGATGATCGCGGCACACTGTTAGCCACCCTGGATGACGCTTTGGCACAAGCCGAAAGCCTAACGTCCTTTGAACAGGTAGTCGTGCGTCAGCGCAAGCGTATTTCACTCTACAGCAGCCATGCCGAATGGCGAAATGCACTGGAAGCAGCAATCCTGGTTGGCCCTGAGTTAGCGTACTTCCCGGTAGTAGACGCTCACGGAGACATCATCCATTACGAATGCCCGGCTCGCTTACTGCTAGGTGGGGAGTGGCAAACCGCCGGAGTCTTTATTCCCTGGATCACCCGCTTTGAGATGGAGCCTGCACTTGATTTAGCCGTGGTCAAAAAGCGCTCGCTAATCTAGAAGATGATCTAAAGCCGGTAGGCATTAACCTCTCTGCGGCATCGATCACTAATACACAGTTCGTTAACGAGCTACGGACTCTGTTGGCAGCGCACCCACTATTGGCCAAGCAGCTCTGCTTTGAAGTGCCCGCCACGCTTAGCACGCACGCGATTGGTAGCTTACGGGGGCTTTGTACCGCCTTACGGCCCCTTGGTTGCACGTTTGGTATAGAGCATGTGGGGGCAGAATTCACCAAACTTGCAGATTTACACGATGTGGGTCTTGCTTACTTAAAAATGGATAGCAGTCTTATTCACCAACTGCATGCTTCAAATGAGCAGCAAACCATTGTCCGCGGCATGGCTACGCTCTGCCATTCATTGGGCATTCAGGTGATAGGGGAAGGCGTTGCAGACGATGAGGAAATAGCCTGCCTGTTCCGCGTGGGTGTCGATGGAGCCACCGGACCAGGCGTACGCCTTTAACGCATAAACGCAATCGACGACGACTAGATAGTGTCGTCGTCGCTTAGCAAACCTACATCATTTTTAACCCGCAAGGACTTACGCTCCATCACTTTCGCCTGTGCAGCTTCCGGAAGGTCAGTGAAAGTGATGACTCCCTTGTTTAGTAACACCTCAAGAATATCTTCTACCACCCTCACAAACGCTAAGTCAGACGCTATAAAGTGTGCTGAGGATCCTGGCTGATCAGCAAGGAAAGCCAGTACCTCAGGTGAATCAGGATCAATCGTTTCGTTACACTCTGACGTTGGTTCTTTGCTGAGCATCAGGATCTCGCCGGATGTATTACGTTTGGTGTAGAGCATGACCTGTCCTCTGTAAGTAAACGCGCTCAAGTATTGCGAAAGGTAATTAAAGCATTAATACAACAAGGCCGCCCTGTGGGCGGCCTTGTTGATTGTACGACTGATTAAATATCAGAGTTACTGGTAGCATGGTCATTATGTAGTTTCACATAATCAGTATGCCCACCCGCCGGTTCCACTTCAGTCGACACAGTGCTTTCTTGCGGCGCATCAGGAGCAGGCTTGGCTTTCTCTTCACCACTTTCAGAAGGCGGCAGCAGGCTATCAACGCTTTCGTCTTCATCACTGGAGAACAACTCACTCTCACTTAGTGAAGCCTCGATATCACCTTCAGATTCGCTAGTCTGCAACTCACTCGCGGGGACTGGTGTTGTTGCATTCTCTGAATCATCGTTCAAGGTAAACAGCGTCTCGTCATCTTCTAGCAACGAATAGCCATTACCGCTACTTTCCGGTTCCTCTTTTTCATCCCCTGGTGTTGCTGGAGCAACGTTAGTGACTTCATCATTGTCAGCCAGCACTTCTTCTTGCGCTAGTTCATCACCCTGCGTTAGAGCATCATCCTGACTCTGCTCGTCATCAGGTGTCGCTACACCTTCTTCAACGACTTCTTCTTCACTCTCATCTTCTGACGCCTTATCGCTTGAAGAGGTATCGTCATCTGTAATGTTATCGTCACGACTTTCTTCCTCATCGATGTCTTCAGCATCGTCAACAGTGGTGTCGTCTGTCGGCTCTGGCTCGTCTACCGCTTCCTCCCCTTCAACAGAAGGTTGAGTTTCTTCTTCACTGTTAATCAGTGCGTCAAGCTCTTCGGCACTCATCAAGAAGCCTGCTTCAGCGAAGGTGATGAGACCATCATCACCTATATCGGCAGTGGCAAACGAAGCGACCAACTGGCCATTAGCAAATAGCTCAACGGTGTCACCTTCGTCAAAAGCAAACATTCCATCGGTGAGTTCGCCGATCAAGCCACTGCTGGTTTGGTAGGTCAGACCGTCGATCACGTCATGAGCGAGCACCGCCGTTTTGATTGAATCATCCGTATGTTCATCAAAGGTGGTAATCCCCGCATGCTTCTCAAGCATATCGCGCACGTGCTGCATGGCGTCTTCTTCGGTGACGTAGCTATCACCAACTCCCTCCAGTGCCGATTTAAGCTCAGCCTCGGAAACGTTACGCAAATCAAGCGTACTGCCTTCAAAGGCGGCGTTCATGGCGGAGGTAATGGTGATGCCGTTATCGGCTATGCCGTCCGCGTCCAGCGACTGCAGGAACACTGCCATATTCTCAACGTACTCATTGTTGAGGTCAGTCAGCTCGGTATTCGCCATTTCCTGCAGGAACACTTTGCCATCGGCAAGGGCTTCCGCGGAGGCGGTACCTATCACGACATCGCCTACCATAAAGGTCACCGAATCGCCGTCACGGTACTCAAAAGCACCGTTCTCATCGGTAGTACCGCTAAGCCCGGAGGAGGTGGTGTACATCGCGCCTTCTACAATGCCGTCGACCAGCTGTGCCTGCGTCGCGTTATAAGCTGCCAGGCTTTTAATCTCGAACTCTCCACCGGTACGCACGACCTTAACAGAATCAAATTCAAAGCCGGGAGTGAACGTTTGTTCAAACGAACCATTATTACTCCCCTTGGAAAGGTATGAATAGCCTAGAGAGTTGCCGTCCTCATAAAATTCTACATACCCTGAGTCGAAAACCCCACCGAACCCTTGGAGCTCAATATCTACACTAGTAGCGTTCCCACCTAAATTATAAGGCTCGGATGGATCCCACCAATTCAATGTATGATCATCGTTACTTTCGAAACCTTCCCATGAGCCTTCAGGTTCACCGCTGTTATCGTCAGGCTCAGAAGCAGTATTATCTGGCGGTATCGGTACAGTTTTGCTTTCAGCCGAATCAGTTGCTGAACGAGTTAATGTTTCGACCGTTGTATCCGTGGTGCCTGGATTAGACTCGGTCGCAATAGCTTCAGCGGAAAGCTGGAAATCTTCGCCCGCCTGACCAACAGGTACTGTCAATGTCAAACCATTGCCGCTGTAGCTGGTCTCACCCGGATCTACTTCGATCAGCCAACTGCCATCACCCTGTTCTGCCCCTGACTAAGCACACCACCTTCGGGTACGCCTGTGACTTTAATACTCAAGGTCTCACTGCCATCTGTATCGCTAAGTGCAGCAGTTAAATCAACAGCATATTGATAAGCAGATACCTCAGTAACTTCAACAGAGCCAACCGAAACGGTTGCACCTTGAATAGTCGCTGTTTCAGATGTCTCTGTTGTTGCTGCACTAAATTCCAGCGTCAATCTTCCTTGACTGTCAAGAGTCGTGGTAATTGAAACATTATCAACGAAGTTAAGGTTGTAATTCGATGAAGAGCCATAATCATCAAAAACAAACTCTTCATCACCATTTGCTCTGACAACCCAACGGTCATCAAACACATTCCAGCCACTATTCCAGCTACCTTGGATTAGCACGGGCATATCAACAGTAACTTGTTGACCAGCAAACACTGTGCCAAAGTCAAATACTTGGGTTGAAGCTTCAGAATAATTGTAATTAGGCGTTCCCTGTATATTGCCATCTCCACGCTCTTCACCAAGTAGCTCAGTAAACTCCCTAGATTGACCCGAAATGGTGCCTGTCTCATCGACAGACATCGCATCGCCAAGAGAGATGGCAACAGTTGGTTTATCAGCAACGGCATCAATATTGACCGTCGTCATATAAGTATCCGCTGACCAATTTTGTCCATCGGAGACTTTAAATTCAAATGACGTATCTGCGTCTGTATCCGAATTAGCAGGAATAAACGCAAGCTCACCGTTAGTCAGCTGTTGAGCTGTCACCTCCTCGCCAACCGCCACGTCAATTCCATTTAACTGAAGCTTACCAATTTCGTTATCAGGCAAAGACTCTATGCGCACACTTTCTAATGGTTCGTTATCTACATCCGAGTAGTCACCAAAATCATTGATACCCAAAACTACATTGGAAGCGCCCTCATTCAAGCTGACAACGTCGTTGGTGGAGGTTGGGGTGCTATCAGCGTCGATAATAGTCGCTTCGGCGGACTCGCCTCCTACTGTAAGTGTGAAAGTTTCATCCGCTTCGTCGATAAAGTCTTCAATCGTTTCAACGGTGATGCTGAACGTTGTAATACCCGCAGGCACAGCGATCTGGCCGTTGGCATAAGTAACACCATCACTGAAGGTGGCGTTCGCCAGCACGTCATCATAGTCCGAACCGCTGGTGGCAGTATCACCGGTGGCACCTAGGCTGATGGCGTAGGTCTGGGTGCTGCCACTAGAATTGCTCAGCGCGACCTCGAAGACGGCATTGTCGCCTTCGTCTACCTCTCCGCCTTGGGCAGCGGTAGTGATACTCTCAATCGTAGGAGTGTTGTTCTCTAGTGTTAAGCTGACTGGTACAGCAACCTCTTCGAAGTTGCCATTCACCTCAATGACCTTCGCAACCAGATCTTCGGCACCATCGGTTTCAACCGCCACAGATCCCTTGCCATTGCGATCAAGCTTGACTTCATAAATCTCGCCACCAATATTTACCGTAGCGGTCGGGAAAGTATCTACGAAATCATACTTGCTTTCGTCAGGATGGTTGGATGTCTCAATTTCGAAGATGACTTCGGATGCACCATCAATACTAATCGCCTCACCGTTCATCACTTCCTTGTATTGAATGGAATGGATTAGGTAATCATCATCGAAACCAACTGCTGTGAACTCCGCACGGACAAACGTTTCGCCACTTCCCGGCTCAAAGGTATATGAGTTGTCAACACGGTCAGAACCACCAGCCGCATGCTCTGTTTTGGTGACTTTGCCCTCAGCGTCGTAGTAAGTCACTAGAGCATCCGTCGACGTACCGCCGCCAGACACGATTGCCCAACCAACAGAGTTTCCATCTTCATCAAAGAATTCAACTTTTGCCTTCTCACCGTTGTTACGCCAAGCGAACTGAATATCAAAGGTTTTCACTTCGTTATTAAAGTCAACAACGATTTTTTCGCTACCACCGTTAGTACCATAACCAAGTTCGCTGCTATCACCACTACCAGAAGTTGTACCCTCGACGCCAAATCCATCGTGGTCGGTGCCTGTGACTTTGGAGATAGCTCCTTGATCATCCTCGGATCGATAGGCTGTCACGGTGAAGCTATCGGTGTCATCGACATTGCCAACATTAATTTCAGAAGTTTTCGTCACAATGGCAGTGATGCCAACAGTGGTGATGTCGATAGTATCGTTGACCGTAACCATCGCGGAATCACTACTGTCTAGTTTCTCAAAGTTGTGATCACCTTCATCAGCAACTGAGACGCTGTAACTTTCACTATCAAGGTAGACGTCGTCACCCTGAACCACGAACGCGTTTGAGGTGCCTTCAGTGGCTCCTTCAGCAAACACAATGGTGGCTCCATTGCTTAAAGTCACGGTGAAGCCCTGGCCCGCCGGGTTGCTGAGCGTGGCAGTGATAGTCGCTGTACCAGTCCCTTCCTCCACGGAGACATCATTCAAGGTGAGCGTGGTGATATCGATGCTATCGACAACTTCATGCGCGGTGGCACTGTTTACAAGATTGAGGTCTTCGTAGCCGCTGTTATTGCTGCTTTCAAAGTTGGTCGGTGCACTAATGGTATCGCTATCAACAAACACATCGGGATCACTGAAAGTGAACTCAGTGGTGCCGCTGGTGGCACCCGCTTCTATTGTAATAGTTTGCTGCTCGCCATTGACGTCGAAGGTGAAGGTTTCAGTCGCTGTTGGTGCAGTGCCCAGTGTGATGGTGTAGGTCACTGTGACAGCGTCTTCGTTGCTGCCTGCTGCCTGCGTCGAGGTCAGTGTGGCATCGACGGTGTCGATAGTGTCGGTGACCGTGGTCTCGGCGGCGTCGCCCAGGGTGACGTTCTCGAACGCGCTGCCGTCGGTGGCCGCGGCGTCTTCAAGGGCCACGGTGACGTTCTCGCCGTCCACGAAGACGTCGTCGCCTTGCGGGTCACGGGTGTAGGTGGCGTCGGTCTCGCCGGCGGCGATGGTGACGGTGTTGCCGCCGTCCAGGGTGACGGTGACCTCGCGGTCGACCGCTTCACTGAGGCTGACCGTGAAGGTCTGCTCTTCGGCTTCGCTGAACTCGGCTTGGTCGGCCACGATGCTGACGCTGATCGCGTCGCCGCCATTGGGATCACCAGGATCGCCAGGGTTACCGGGGTGCCGGGTTCGTCGGTGACGGTGACGCTGGTCTCACCGGCGGTGACGAGTTGTTCGAACTCACTGTCGCTGTCGTTCTCTACCGTGGCGATGCTGTTGACCAGGGTGGCTTGGCCGCCTTCGAAGCGTCGTCGGCGGCGGTCACGGTGGCGCTGCCGCTGAGTTCTCCGGCGGCGATGGTGACCGTGGAACCGTCGGCGAGGCGGAACTCGAGGCCGTTGTGTCCGCTGAGGTCGGCGCCTTGCGGGCCGGTCAGCGTCACGGTGTAGGTGACGGTGCCGCCTTCGGCGACGCTGTCACTGTCGGCACTCAGGGTGGCGGTGACGGTGTCGATAGTGTCGATGACCGTGGTCTCGGCGGCGTCGCCCAGGGTGACGTTCTCGAACGCGCTGCCGTCGGTGGCCGCGGCGTCTTCAAGGGCCACGGTGACGTTCTCGCCGTCCACGAAGACGTCGTCGCCTTGCGGGTCACGGGTGTAGGTGGCGTCGGTCTCGCCGGCGGCGATGGTGACGGTGTTGCCGCCGTCCAGGGTGACGGTGACGTCGCGGTCGACCGCTTCACTGAGGCTGACCGTGAAGGTCTGCTCTTCGGCTTCGTGAACTCGGCTTGGTCGGCCACGATGCTGACGCTGATCGCGTCGCCGCCATTGGGATCACCAGGATCGCCAGGGTTACCCGGGGTGCCGGGTTCGTCGGTGACGGTGACGCTGGTCTCACCGGCGGTGACGAGTTGTTCGAACTCACTGTCGCTGTCGTTCTCTACCGTGGCGATGCTGTTGACCAGGGTGGCTTGGCCGCCTTCGAAGGCGTCGTCGGCGGCGGTCACGGTGGCGCTGCCGCTGAGTTCTCCGGCGGCGATGGTGACCGTGGAACCGTCGGCGAGGCGGAACTCGAGGCCGTTGTGTCCGCTGAGGTCGGCGCCTTGCGGGCCGGTCAGCGTCACGGTGTAGGTGACGGTGCCGCCTTCGGCGACGCTGTCACTGTCGGCACTCAGGGTGGCGGTGACGGTGTCGATAGTGTCGATGACCGTGGTCTCGGCGGCGTCGCCCAGGGTGACGTTCTGAACGCGCTGCCGTCGGTGGCCGCGGCGTCTTCAAGGGCCACGGTGACGTTCTCGCCGTCCACGAAGACGTCGTCGCCTTGCGGGTCACGGGTGTAGGTGGCGTCGGTCTCGCGGCGGCGATTGGTGACGGTGTTGCCGCCGTCCAGGGTGACGGTGACGTCGCGGTCGACCGCTTCACTGAGGCTGACCGTGAAGGTCTGCTCTTCGGCTTCGCTGAACTCGGCTTGGTCGGCCACGATGCTGACGCTGATCGCGTCGCCGCCATTGGGATCACCAGGATCGCCAGGGTTACCCGGGGTGCCGGGTTCGTCGGTGACGGTGACGCTGGTCTCCCGGCGGTGACGAGTTGTTCGAACTCACTGTCGCTGTCGTTCTCTACCGTGGCGATGCTGTTGACCAGGTGGCTTGGCCGCCTTCGAAGGCGTCGTCGGCGGCGGTCACGGTGGCGCTGCCGCTGAGTTCTCCGGCGGCGATGGTGACCGTGGAACCGTCGGCGAGGCGGAACTCGAGGCCGTTGTGTCCGCTGAGGTCGGCGCCTTGCGGGCCGGTCAGCGTCACGGTGTAGGTGACGGTGCCGCCTTCGGCGACGCTGTCACTGTCGGCACTCAGGGTGGCGGTGACGGTGTCGATAGTGTCGATGACCGTGGTCTCGGCGGCTCGCCCGGGTGACGTTCTCGAACGCGCTGCCGTCGGTGGCCGCGGCGTCTTCAAGGGCCACGGTGACGTTCTCGCCGTCCACGAAGACGTCGTCGCCTTGCGGGTCACGGTGTGGTGGCGTCGGTCTCGCCGGCGGCGATGGTGACGGTGTTGCCGCCGTCCAGGGTGACGGTGACGTCGCGGTCGACCGCTTCACTGAGGCTGACCGTGAAGGTTCTGCTCTTCGGCTTCGCTGAACTCGGCTTGGTCGGCCACGATGCTGACGCTGATCGCGTCGCCGCCATTGGGATCACCAGGATCGCCAGGGTTACCCGGGGTGCCGGGTTCGTCGGTGACGGTGACGCTGGTCTCACCGGCGGTGACGAGTTGTTCGAACTCACTGTCGCTGTCGTTCTCTACCGTGGCGATGCTGTTGACCAGGGTGGCTTGGCCGCCTTCGAAGGCGTCGTCGGCGGCGGTCACGGTGGCGCTGCCGCTGAGTTCTCCGGCGGCGATGGTGACCGTGGAACGTCGGCGAGGCGGAACTCGAGGCCGTTGTGTCCGCTGAGGTCGGCGCTTGCGGGCCGGTCAGCGTCACGGTGTAGGTGACGGGTGCCGCCTTCGGCGACGCTGTCACTGTCGGCACTCAGGGTGGCGGTGACGGTGTCGATAGTGTCGATGACCGTGGTCTCGGCGGCGTCGCCCAGGGTGACGTTCTCGAACGCGCTGCCGTCGGTGGCCGCGGCGTCTTCAAGGGCCACGGTGACGTTCTCGCCGTCCACGAAGACGTCGTCGCCTTGCGGGTCACGGGTGTAGGTGGCGTCGGTCTCGCCGGCGGCGATGGTGACGGTGTTGCCGCCGTCCAGGGTGACGGTGACCTCGCGGTCGACCGCTTCACTGAGGCTGACCGTGAAGGTCTGCTCTTCGGCTTCGCTGAACTCGGCTTGGTCGGCCACGATGCTGACGCTGATCGCGTCGCCGCCATTGGGATCACCAGGATCGCCAGGGTTACCCGGGGTGCCGGGTTCGTCGGTGACGGTGACGCTGGTCTCACCGGCGGTGACGAGTTGTTCGAACTCACTGTCGCTGTCGTTCTCTACCGTGGCGATGCTGTTGACCAGGGTGGCTTGGCCGCCTTCGAAGGCGTCGTCGGCGGCGGTCACGGTGGCGCTGCCGCTGAGTTCTCCGGCGGCGATGGTGACCGTGGAACCGTCGGCGAGGCGGAACTCGAGGCCGTTGTGTCCGCTGAGGTCGGCGCCTTGCGGGCCGGTCAGCGTCACGGTGTAGGTGACGGTGCCGCCTTCGGCGACGCTGTCACTGTCGGCACTCAGGGTGGCGGTGACGGTGTCGATAGTGTCGATGACCGTGGTCTCGGCGGCGTCGCCCAGGGTGACGTTCTCGAACGCGCTGCCGTCGGTGGCCGCGGCGTCTTCAAGGGCCACGGTGACGTTCTCGCCGTCCACGAAGACGTCGTCGCCTTGCGGGTCACGGGTGTAGGTGGCGTCGGTCTCGCCGGCGGCGATGGTGACGGTGTTGCCGCCGTCCAGGGTGACGGTGACGTCGCGGTCGACCGCTTCACTGAGGCTGACCGTGAAGGTCTGCTCTTCGGCTTCGCTGAACTCGGCTTGGTCGGCCACGATGCTGACGCTGATCGCGTCGCCGCCATTGGGAATCACCAGGATCGCCAGGGTTACCCGGGGTGCCGGGTTCGTCGGTGACGGTGACGCTGGTCTCACCGGCGGTGACGAGTTGTTCGAACTCACTGTCGCTGTCGTTCTCTACCGTGGCGATGCTGTTGACCAGGGTGGCTTGGCCGCCTTCGAAGGCGTCGTCGGCGGCGGTCACGGTGGCGCTGCCGCTGAGTTCTCCGGCGGCGATGGTGACCGTGGAACCGTCGGCGAGGCGGAACTCGAGGCCGTTGTGTCCGCTGAGGTCGGCGCCTTGCGGGCCGGTCAGCGTCACGGTGTAGGTGACGGTGCCGCCTTCGGCGACGCTGTCACTGTCGGCACTCAGGGTGGCGGTGACGGTGTCGATAGTGTCGATGACCGTGGTCTCGGCGGCGTCGCCCAGGGTGACGTTCTCGAACGCGCTGCCGTCGGTGGCCGCGGCGTCTTCAAGGGCCACGGTGACGTTCTCGCCGTCCACGAAGACGTCGTCGCCTTGCGGGTCACGGGTGTAGGTGGCGTCGGTCTCGCCGGCGGCGATGGTGACGGTGTTGCCGCCGTCCAGGGTGACGGTGACCTCGCGGTCGACCGCTTCACTGAGGCTGACCGTGAAGGTCTGCTCTTCGGCTTCGCTGAACTCGGCTTGGTCGGCCACGATGCTGACGCTGATCGCGTCGCGCCATTGGGATCACCAGGATCGCCAGGGTTACCCGGGTGCCGGGTTCGTCGGTGACGGTGACGCTGGTCTCACCGGCGGTGACGAGTTGTTCGAACTCACTGTCGCTGTCGTTCTCTACCGTGGCGATGCTGTTGACCAGGGTGCTTGGCCGCCTTCGAAGGCGTCGTCGGCGGCGGTCACGGTGGCGCTGCCGCTGAGTTCTCCGGCGGCGATGGTGACCGTGGAACCGTCGGCGAGGCGGAACTCGAGGCCGTTGTGTCCGCTGAGGTCGGCGCCTTGCGGGCCGGTCAGCGTCACGGTGTAGGTGACGGTGCCGCCTTCGGCGACGCTGTCACTGTCGGCACTCAGGGTGGCGGTGACGGTGTCGATAGTGTCGATGACCGTGGTCTCGGCGGCGTCGCCCAGGGTGACGTTCTCGAACGCGCTGCCGTCGGTGGCCGCGGCGTCTTCAAGGGCCACGGTGACGTTCTCGCCGTCCACGAAGACGTCGTCGCCTTGCGGGTCACGGGTGTAGGTGGCGTCGGTCTCGCCGGCGGCGATGGTGACGGTGTTGCCGCCGTCCAGGGTGACGGTGACCTCGCGGTCGACCGCTTCACTGAGGCTGACCGTGAAGGTCTGCTCTTCGGCTTCGCTGAACTCGGCTTGGTCGGCCACGATGCTGACGCTGATCGCGTCGCCGCCATTGGGATCACCAGGATCGCCAGGGTTACCCGGGGTGCCGGGTTCGTCGGTGACGGTGACGCTGGTCTCACCGGCGGTGACGAGTTGTTCGAACTCACTGTCGCTGTCGTTCTCTACCGTGGCGATGCTGTTGACCAGGGTGGCTTGGCCGCCTTCGAAGGCGTCGTCGGCGGCGGTCACGGTGGCGCTGCCGCTGAGTTCTCCGGCGGCGATGGTGACCGTGGAACCGTCGGCGAGGCGGAACTCGAGGCCGTTGTGTCCGCTGAGGTCGGCGCCTTGCGGGCCGGTCAGCGTCACGGTGTAGGTGACGGTGCCGCCTTCGGCGACGCTGTCACTGTCGGCACTCAGGGTGGCGGTGACGGTGTCGATAGTGTCGATGACCGTGGTCTCGGCGGCGTCGCCCAGGGTGACGTTCTCGAACGCGCTGCCGTCGGTGGCCGCGGCGTCTTCAAGGGCCACGGTGACGTTCTCGCCGTCCACGAAGACGTCGTCGCCTTGCGGGTCACGGGTGTAGGTGGCGTCGGTCTCGCGGCGGCGATGGTGACGGTGTTGCCGCCGTCCAGGGTGACGGTGACGTCGCGGTCGACCGCTTCACTGAGGCTGACCGTGAAGGTCTGCTCTTCGGCTTCGCTGAACTCGGCTTGGTCGGCCACGATGCTGACGCTGATCGCGTCGCCGCCATTGGGATCACCAGGATCGCCAGGGTTACCCGGGGTGCCGGGTTCGTCGGTGACGGTGACGCTGGTCTCACCGGCGGTGACGAGTTGTTCGAACTCACTGTCGCTGTCGTTCTCTACCGTGGCGATGCTGTTGACCAGGGGGCTTGGCCGCCTTCGAAGGCGTCGTCGGCGGCGGTCACGGTGGCGCTGCCGCTGAGTTCTCCGGCGGCGATGGTGGACCGTGGAACCGTCGGCGAGGCGGAACTCGAGGCCGTTGTGTCCGCTGAGGTCGGCGCCTTGCGGGCCGGTCAGCGTCACGGTGTAGGTGACGGTGCCGCCTTCGGCGACGCTGTCACTGTCGGCACTCAGGGGCGGTGACGGTGTCGATAGTGTCGATGACCGTGGTCTCGGCGGCGTCGCCCAGGTGACGTTCTCGAACGCGCTGCCGTCGGTGGCCGCGGCGTCTTCAAGGGCCACGGTGACGTTCTCGCCGTCCACGAAGACGTCGTCGCCTTGCGGGTCACGGGTGTAGGTGGCGTCGGTCTCGCCGGCGGCGATGGTGACGGTGTTGCCGCCGTCCAGGGTGACGGTGACCTCGCGGTCGACCGCTTCACTGAGGCTGACCGTGAAGGTCTGCTCTTCGGCTTCGCTGAACTCGGCTTGGTCGGCCACGATGCTGACGCTGATCGCGTCGCCGCCATTGGGATCACCAGGATCGCCAGGGTTACCCGGGGTGCCGGGTTCGTCGGTGACGGTGACGCTGGTCTCACGCGGTGACGAGTTGTTCGAACTCACTGTCGCTGTCGTTCTCTACCGTGGCGATGCTGTTGACCAGGGTGGCTTGGCCGCCTCGAAGGCGTCGCCGGCGGCGGTCACGGTGGCGCTGCCGCTGAGTTCTCCGGCGGCGATGGTGACCGTGGAACCGTCGGCGAGGCGGAACTCGAGGCCGTTGTGTCCGCTGAGGTCGGCGCCTTGCGGGCCGGCCAGCGTCACGGTGTAGGTGACGGTGCCGCCTTCGGCGACGCTGTCACTGTCGGCACTCAGGTGGCGGTGACGGTGTCGATAGTGTCGATGACCGTGGTCTCGGCGGCGTCGCCCAGGGTGACGTTCTCGAACGGCTGCCGTCGGTGGCCGCGGCGTCTTCAAGGGCCACGGTGACGTTCTCGCCGTCCACGAAGACGTCGTCGCCTTGCGGTCACGGGTGTAGGTGGCGTCGGTCCTCGCCGGCGGCGATGGTGACGGTGTTGCCGCCGTCCAGGGTGACGGTGACGTCGCGGTCGACCGCTTCACTGAGGCTGACCGTGAAGGTCTGCTCTTCGGCTTCGCTGAACTCGCTTGGTCGGCCACGATGCTGACGCTGATCGCGTCGCCGCCATTGGGATCACCAGGATCGCCAGGGTTACCCGGGGTGCCGGGTTCGTCGGTGACGGTGACGCTGGTCTCACCGGCGGTGACGAGTTGTTCGAAACTCACTGTCGCTGTCGTTCTCTACCGTGGCGATGCTGTTGACCAGGGTGGCTTGGCCGCCTTCGCAGGCGTCGTCGGCGGCGGTCACGGTGGCGCTGCCGCTGAGTTCTCCGGCGGCGATGGTGACCGTGGAACCGTCGGCGAGGCGGAACTCGAGGCCGTTGTGTCCGCTGAGGTCGGCGCCTTGCGGGCCGGTCAGCGTCACGGTGTAGGTGACGGTGCCGCCTTCGGCGACGCTGTCACTGTCGGCACTCAGGGTGGCGGTGACGGTGTCGATAGTCGATGACCGTGGTCTCGGCGGCGTCGCCCAGGGTGACGTTCTCGAACGCGCTGCCGTCGGTGCCGCGGCGTCTTCAAGGGCCACGGTGACGTTCTCGCCGTCCACGAAGACGTCGTCGCCTTGCGGGTCACGGGTGTAGGTGGCGTCGGTCTCGCCGGCGGCGATGGTGACGGTGTTGCCGCCGTCCAGGGTGACGGTGACCTCGCGGTCGACCGCTTCACTGAGGCTGACCGTGAAGGTCTGCTCTTCGGCTTCGCTGAACTCGGCTTGGTCGGCCACGATGCTGACGCTGATCGCGTCGCCGCCATTGGGATCACCAGGATCGCCAGGGTTACCCGGGGTGCCGGGTTCGTCGGTGACGGTGACGCTGGTCTCACCGGCGGTGACGAGTTGTTCGAACTCACTGTCGCTGTCGTTCTCTACCGTGGCGATGCTGTTGACCAGGGTGGCTTGGCCGCCTTCGAAGGCGTCGTCGGCGGCGGTCACGGTGGCGCTGCCGCTGAGTTCTCCGGCGGCGATGGTGACCGTGGAACCGTCGGCGAGGCGGAACTCGAGGCCGTTGTGTCCGCTGAGGTCGGCGCCTTGCGGGCCGGTCAGCGTCACGGTGTAGGTGACGGTGCCGCCTTCGGCGACGCTGTCACTGTCGGCACTCAGGGTGGCGGTGACGGTGTCGATAGTGTCGATGACCGTGGTCTCGGCGGCGTCGCCCAGGGTGACGTTCTCGAACGCGCTGCCGTCGGTGGCCGCGGCGTCTTCAAGGGCCACGGTGACGTTCTCGCCGTCCACGAAGACGTCGTCGCCTTGCGGGTCACGGGTGTAGGTGGCGTCGGTCTCGCCGGCGGCGATGGTGACGGTGTTGCCGCCGTCCAGGGTGACGGTGACGTCGCGGTCGACCGCTTCACTGAGGCTGACCGTGAAGGTCTGCTCTTCGGCTTCGCTGAACTCGGCTTGGTCGGCCACGATGCTGACGCTGATCGCGTCGCCGCCATTGGGATCACCAGGATCGCCAGGGTTACCGGGGTGCCGGGTTCGTCGGTGACGGTGACGCTGGTCTCACCGGCGGTGACGAGTTGTTCGAACTCACTGTCGCTGTCGTTCTCTACCGTGGCGATGCTGTTGACCAGGGTGGCTTGGCCGCCTTCGAAGGCGTCGTCGGCGGCGGTCACGGTGGCGCTGCCGCTGAGTTCTCCGGCGGCGATGGTGACCGTGGAACCGTCGGCGAGGCGGAACTCGAGGCCGTTGTGTCCGCTGAGGTCGGCGCCTTGCGGGCCGGCCAGCGTCACGGTGTAGGTGACGGTGCCGCCTTCGGCGACGCTGTCACTGTCGGCACTCAGGGTGGCGGTGACGGTGTCGATAGTGTCGATGACCGTGGTCTCGGCGGCGTCGCCCAGGGTGACGTTCTCGAACGCGCTGCCGTCGGTGGCCGCGGCGTCTTCAAGGGCCACGGTGACGTTCTCGCCGTCCACGAAGACGTCGTCGCCTTGCGGGTCACGGGTGTAGGTGGCGTCGGTCTCGCCGGCGGCGATGGTGACGGTGTTGCCGCCGTCCAGGGTGACGGTGACCTCGCGGTCGACCGCTTCACTGAGGCTGACCGTGAAGGTCTGCTCTTCGGCTTCGCTGAACTCGGCTTGGTCGGCCACGATGCTGACGCTGATCGCGTCGCCGCCATTGGGATCACCAGGATCGCCAGGGTTACCCGGGGTGCCGGGTTCGTCGGTGACGGTGACGCTGGTCTCACCGGCGGTGACGAGTTGTTCGAACTCACTGTCGCTGTCGTTCTCTACCGTGGCGATGCTGTTGACCAGGGTGGCTTGGCCGCCTTCGAAGGCGTCGTCGGCGGCGGTCACGGTGGCGCTGCCGCTGAGTTCTCCGGCGGCGATGGTGACCGTGGAACCGTCGGCGAGGCGGAACTCGAGGCCGTTGTGTCCGCTGAGGTCGGCGCCTTGCGGGCCGGTCAGCGTCACGGTGTAGGTGACGGTGCCGCCTTCGGCGACGCTGTCACTGTCGGCACTCAGGGTGGCGGTGACGGTGTCGATAGTGTCGATGACCGTGGTCTCGGCGGCGTCGCCCAGGGTGACGTTCTCGAACGCGCTGCCGTCGGTGGCCGCGGCGTCTTCAAGGGCCACGGTGACGTTCTCGCCGTCCACGAAGACGTCGTCGCCTTGCGGGTCACGGGTGTAGGTGGCGTCGGTCTCGCCGGCGGCGATGGTGACGGTGTTGCCGCCGTCCAGGGTGACGGTGACCTCGCGGTCGACCGCTTCACTGAGGCTGACCGTGAAGGTCTGCTCTTCGGCTTCGCTGAACTCGGCTTGGTCGGCCACGATGCTGACGCTGATCGCGTCGCCGCCATTGGGATCACCAGGATCGCCAGGGTTACCCGGGGTGCCGGGTTCGTCGGTGACGGTGACGCTGGTCTCACCGGCGGTGACGAGTTGTTCGAACTCACTGTCGCTGTCGTTCTCTACCGTGGCGATGCTGTTGACCAGGGTGGCTTGGCCGCCTTCGAAGGCGTCGTCGGCGGCGGTCACGGTGGCGCTGCCGCTGAGTTCTCCGGCGGCGATGGTGACCGTGGAACCGTCGGCGAGGCGGAACTCGAGGCCGTTGTGTCCGCTGAGGTCGGCGCCTTGCGGGCCGGTCAGCGTCACGGTGTAGGTGACGGTGCCGCCTTCGGCGACGCTGTCACTGTCGGCACTCAGGGTGGCGGTGACGGTGTCGCTGTCGTCAATCGTGACGACGGTGGCTTCGGCACTGCTATCCAGGGACTCGAACTCACCACCAGTAGTGCCTGTGATAGCAAAAGTCTGGCTTTCCTCGCCTTGCTCGTAGACATCATCCGAGCGGCTGTCGAAGGTCACACTGCCAGTTGTTTCACCCGCGGCAATAGTGATCTGTTGCCCATTATTCAGTGTAATAACCAACGGACTGCCCTGAGGGGCGCTGCTAACGCTGGCTGAAACGGTGATCGACTCACCTTCAATGACCTGCTGAGGAACACTTAGGGTAATAACACCAGTCACTCCAGTACCTGGAGTTGGTTCTGGCTCAGGGGTCGGTTCTGGCTCAGGGGTCGGTTCTGGCTCAGGGGTCGGTTCTGGCTCAGGGGTCGGTTCTGGTTCGGGGGCCGGTTCTGGCTCGGGGGTCGGTTCTGGCTCGGGGGTCGGTTCGGGTTCTTGCTCAGGCACTTCATCAGCGGTAGCCGTTGCTACAGCACCACCGTCAAATTCAACAAACTCAGTGCCCTCTAGACCACCTTCGGTGCTGAAACTAAGCGGATCGGTTTCTTCGGCGATACGAGCAACGCGTACGAAATCGCTGCCACCGCCACCGCCACCGGCACCACCACCGGCTGCAGTCGCGTCAAGCAGGTCAAGTAAATCGCCCTCTCCGTCGTCTAGGGCGGCAAGCAGGGCATCAAGATCGTCGTCTTGGGCACTGGCGTCTTCCGTTGCAACGATAAGATCACTAACCAAGTCGGCAGTAACGGCCACCTCTTGACCGCCCTCTACTACATTGGCGTCCGTACCGTCAGCGAAATCTAGCTCTACGCGACCATTATCGGAGGTGATTAGCGTTTCGCCTTCTTGAAGCGTATCACCAATGCGCAGCTCACGTAGATTGCCAGCTTCGTCACGCGCCCATGCTTGCCCTGTAATAGCGATTACCGTTGCAGTTGCCATGTGTCACTCCTAGATCATTGACCGATCACTGTTTGGTACCACTTAATCCTAGTGAATTAGCACTAGTGAGATTAGCGGCATATGAATCCATCCTAGGTGAGTAAGCAATTAAAAAGTATTGTACCGATGGACAAAAAAATGAGGCCTTTAGGCCTCATTCTGTAACGCAACAACGACTGATTAGTGATGCCACTATTGGTGAATATCTCCCAACAATTAATGTCTGGCTATGCTAAGAACTTAACTGTTCAGCAATCGGGGCCAGCTTAAGGATCAACTGCAGCCGATCCCGTACCGCTAATTTTTTAAAAATAGCGCTTAAATGCGCCTTAACGGTACGCTCGGTAATATCCAACTGTCTCGCCACCTCTTTATTGGTAGCACCCCGAGCCACGGCGAGTGCCACTCCTCGCTCCCGCTCAGTTAGCAGTTCAAGATATTCACTATACTGAAATGAGGCGCCTTGATGGCGCTGCTGGAGCGTCTTAAATGAGCCACCCAGCACTTTGGCTAGCAGCTCTTGTCCTACCCATATGCCTTGATTGGTCACCACCAATGCCACCTGCTTAAGCACCTCAGGGGCGGCTAAGGTATGCACATAGCCACGAGCACCAAGATCTAACGCTCTCAACGCTTCCCGGTCATCCGGTGCATAACTGAGCACTACGGCAACAGCACCTTCAGCAACAATTAAAGGGACTAACTGTGGCCAATTTTTAACAGTAGTGGAAAGCCATACCAAGTCGTTCGGTTGAGCCGATTGGAGCACGGCTTCAGGGTCTGATGAACCAATATTTTCAAACGCTTTTTCCAACGCCTTTTAAACTACCGCGCTGGTAATGAACCAATGCTTCATCAGCGTTCCCCCAGGAATCACGCCACGCTCTTAAGACAGGTTTCAGCATAAACTGCATCACTGTGCGCTTGCCCGTTACTATGTCCACTTGCGCCGTCATGCCGGGAATTACTTGTAGTTTATCGGCGACATTTTCGTTTTCTAAACTGCGCACCCGCACTTGATAGAAGGTATTACCGTCATCATCAGTAATGGTATCGGCGCTAATACGCTCAAGCTCGGCCTGTAAGCCACCATAAATGGCATAGTCATAGGCCGTCAGTTTGATAGTCGCAGGCTGCCCAGGATGCAAAAAGGCGATATCTTGCGGGGCGATGCGCGCCTCAACCAGCAGTTGGTCGTCAGTAGGCACGATTTCAACAACCTCTTCCCCTGGCTGAGCAACACCACCTATGGTGTTGATGTGTATGCGCTGAACAATACCATCAACCGGCGAGCGAATTTCGGTCAGTCGTACCCTATCCTGCAAACCAGTTCCCGATTGTTGCAATGCATTTAGGTCGCCCAACGTTTGAGCCAGATCATTCCGCCACTCACTCCGGCGTTCGGCACCCAGCTCCAGCAATTGCCCTTCTGCTTCTTCCACCCCGGCCTCTAAACGTGAAACAGCGGCATCCGCTTGGTTACGCTCCCCTGTGGCACTAGATACATCTCTCTCTAAGCGCAGCACTTCTACCTCAGACACAGCCCCCGAAGCCAACAGCGGGCGAGTCAAGTTAAGCTCTTGACTGGCCATATTGACTTCACGCTGGGCTGTATCACGGCGAGCTTGCGCCTCTCGCAGCTCTTCCTGACGCTGACGAATGCGGTCATTAAGCACATTTTCTTGTTCGCGCAACTCTTCACGACGGCTTTCATAACCTCGCGCTCTTGCATCACAATGTCAGGCACTTCTTGACGGAGCTCTTCGGAAGGCTCAAACGCAGTGCCCGTTGCTAGCGCACGTAGCCTTTCAGCACGCGCCTGAAGCGCATAACGCTGGGCACGGTTTTCTCGAAAATCAGAAACAAAGCGCGTAGGGTCGATCTGCATCAGCACTTGACCTGCCTCGACGATCTGCCCTTCGCGAATAAAGATCTGTTCAACAACGCCACCATCAAAAGACTGGATACGCTGTAGTTGGCTTGCAGGGATCACTCGCCCTGCCCCACGGGTTACTTCATCGATAGAAGCAAAATACGCCCACACTAACAACGCAACCACAGTGAGCAGGACGGTATAGAGGAATAACCGTGCACGAATGGGCTCTTGCTGCATACGCGCCCAGTCGGTATCGCTTGCCCAATCGCGGTTTAGGTGGGCAGAGGTCACACGCTTGGCAAACAACCGATCCATAAAAGGGCGAAATGGTTTTTGGCCTTTTTCTGAAAAACGGCCAATGGCGTCAAAACCTTTTTGCTCGGTCGTGGAAGAGGGTTTACGCGCCATTACGATGCCCTCCCGATCTGGCCTTTACGCAATGCCTCTACCACTGTATCCCGCGGGCCATCCGCCACGACCTTGCCGGCATCCATGACAATAATTCGGTCGACCAATGAGAGGAGCGAGGTACGGTGCGTGACCACTAGGATGGTTTTGCCAGCAGCGACGTTTTTAAGGTTGGCTTTAAACGCTTCTTCGCTAGCATTATCCATAGAGCTTGTCGGTTCATCTAACAGCAAAATAGGCGGATCCTGCACTAGCGCACGGGCAATGGCGACAGACTGTTTTTGCCCGCCGGAAAGTGCTTGGCCGCGTTCACCTACTTGCAAATCCACGCCATGTGGATGGTTGTTGACGAGTGACTCTAGGCCGGCCAAGTCAATCGCTCTAAGCAATGCCTCATCCTCAACGCGGTCGCTACCGCCACCCGCCACAATATTGTCCCGCAGAGATCCTGAAAACAGGCTAACGTCTTGAGGAACATAGCCAATATGACGGCGCAGCTGCAGTGGGTCTAACTGGCGAATATCCACGTTATCAACCAGCACGGCCCCCGAGGTTGGCTGATAAAAACCCTAGCACTAGCTTGTTTAATGAAGATTTGCCGCAACCAATGCGGCCAAGTAGCGCAACTTTCTCACCGGCTTTGACAGTTATCGATACATCCTTCAGCGCCTCGCGCTCTTCATTGGGGTAACGAAGAGTGACTTTCTCAAGGCGTATATTGCCGACGAAGCTGGCTTTTCTACATAAGCCTTGCCTTCATGGCGCTCAACCTTCTTATCCATTACCGCATTGAGTGACTCAAGCGCCGTGGAGGATTGATGATATTGCGCCAGCAGCGCTGCAGCCTGACTTATAGGTGCCATCGCCGGGAAGAGAGCAATAAGCGGCAATCAACCCACCCTGGGTGAGGTTACCTTCGATGATTTGATATACACCGACGATAATGACGCACACCGCCACACTGTGCTGCGCCCACTGGGCCACGCTGGAGACTGAGGTGCTCACCATCTTAAGCTGCGCGCCAGTACGGGAAAGGAAGGCCGATGATTTTTCCCAGTGGCGCTGGATACGGCTTTCAGCCCGCAGGGCCTTAACATTTTCTAATTGGGAAATAGACTCTACCAACAGTGAGTTGCGCTGTGCGCCGACTTCCCAGGTAGTTTGAGAAAGTTCATGAAGCTTACCCTGAGCAGCCAGCGCGTAGAGCAGCACAAATACGATGCCCACCAATACCGGCAGCACTAGCCAGGGATTAATCAGCGCGATAATCGCCGCAAACATCAGTACGAACGGAAGATCGACAATCCCCAGAATGGTCGCAGAACCAATAAACGCGCGTACCGACTCAAAAGACTGGAGCGTCGAAGTGAACGAGCCGGTTGATGCGGGGCGCTCTTCTAACGAAGGCCCAATGCTTTAGCCATGATTGAGGAAGAGAGCTTCACATCCGCACGGCTAGCGGCTAAGTCGACAAAGCTGCTGCGCATTAGCCTGAGTACCAAATCAAAGCACAGCACTATAAAGATGCCTATTGCCAGCACCCATAGCGTTTCCGTTGCCTGATTGGGCACTACTCGGTCATAGACGTTAAGCACGAACAGCGGCATGGCGATGGCGAACACATTGATCGCCACCGACCCCAACACGATATCGCGGTAGAGAGATCTATTTTCGCGAATGACGCCCCAAAACCAGTGCTGGTCGCGGCGCTTCTTGACGCCTGTTCAGACGCGTTATCCACTAGAAACTTAGGACGAACGTATATAGCTTCACCGCTATAGCCCGCATAGAGTTCGTCTAGGGCAGTTCAACGTTTGATTCAGATAGTTCAGGAAAAATGACGTTCGCTTTTTGCTGTTTGAGATCAATTCCCAACAGCACGCACGCCCTACCTGGTTCCAACAATAGAATAGCGGGGAAGAGCGCTGGGTTAAGCGCCGACAGCTTGCTTTTAACAATTCGCGCCGTCAGTCCAGCACGGGAGGCAGCCCTGCCAAATACGGAAGGCGTTAGCTTGCCCTGCTCCAAGGGCAAGCCAGCTCTAAGGGCCTCTGATGACACCTCATGCTGATGAAATGAGGCAACCGCTTTCAAACATTCGAGTAACTCATCGCCTACTGGCTGCTCGCTAGCATTTGCAGCGGCCGGCCTTTCCAGCTTGGTTTGTGTCACAGAGACCTCATTCCCCTAATGCCTATTTAGGCATCTATTTCCCCTATGATTAGCGAAAGCCGCTAACCCTTCGCCGCCAAACGACGAATAACTCTGTTTCTGCACAGCAAACTATTCGAACACGTTAGCCGTTAGTGACCAGCACATCCTCGTGGCCCAATTGCAGGTACTGGGAAATCATGACTGGCTGCTCATTGGCGGCGTAAGACGACGCTAGCGTATCAGCGTGAGCGGGTAACGAAGAAATACCGCGCGTAAAGTCTTCTAAATTAAAGCCACGAGGCCCTTCCGTTCCACAGGCCATCTCAGCGCTAAGTGTGGCGTCGTCGTACCCCAATTCATCAAGAGTGGGGATATCGTCACGCACCACTTCAAGGGTGTGCATAAGTTGCCCCATTGCTGCTAGCGTACGCGCTTGAGCCAAAGTTAAGTCAAACTCTGCATTCGCGTAGGCTCGACTAGCCTCGAAGTACTCGTTTTCACTATCAAGCACGTCTAACAAAGTACGTTGGCCAATATCAAACTGCTGCTGGTAAGCCCCACGAACCCGGTTGATCGATTGGCGATGATCATTCAGATAGCTCAATTGCTCACCCAAACGCTGGGTATCGTTATAAGCAATTTGCGTGGTTTGACGTACGTTTGTACAGGCCGTTTCGCGCTGATTGACGGCTTGTTCAATACGCGTGGCCGCCGCATCAAAAGCTGCACTATCAGAACCACCGCGATAGAGGTTCATGCTGGCGACCAGTTGAATACTGTGCTCATCACTGCGCCCAGCTATCGAGTCGTCTTGATTATTGGTGCCCGTACGTCCCTGTATATCCAGGCGGGGCATAAAGGCGGCCTTCGCAGCCTCTTGTTCCGCACGTTGCACAGCAATATTTTCAATCGCGGCATGGAACTCAGGGTTCCCCTCAAATGCCATTTCGATCGCTTGGTTGACACCAGCGGGTAGTTCATCGGCCAAGCTAGGTGCAGGCGACATATTCTGAGGAGGAAGTTCGCCTACGATACGCTGATAGCGAGCCGTTACATCGTGCAGGTTCGACGCCTCGGTCATCAAGTTGGATTCGGCTAACGCCAAACGGCCGCTAATTTGCTCTAGGTCAACGCCACGGCCCGCCCCGGAAAGCGCACGCTCTTCAATTTGCGAGAACACACGTTGGTGTTCGCGGTAATTATCTTGAGCTAAACGCACCATCTCGCGGTAGCGAAGCACATCAAGGTAGGTGCGAAAAGCTTCAAGCGTCACCTCTTCACTTGCACCCAGCAGCTCAAAATAGGCAATCAGCCGAGTGCGATCCAAACGCTCTACTTCGCTACGGGTGGCAAACCCATCAAACACCATTTGGGTGAGCGTGAGCTCAGCAAAGTCACTGCTATAGCTTCCGCGCCCATCATTTTGCTGGTCTTGCCGACCCACGCCCGCAGAGATATCAATCGAAGGCAAATAATTACCCTTTGCGACTCTGACATCGCTCCCAGAAGCGCTAAAGTTCGCCCATGCAGCGTTTACATCGGGATTAGTAATGATCGTTTGTTGAATAGTACTGGGAAGATCAGTGGCACCTGGCGCGTAGAGGCTAGCGGTAGCGACTGCGCTAATGCCGTAAGCGGGACACACGCTAACGTGGTCATTGTCAGCGGCTTAAAAACATGGTGACAGAAGGTTTTTTTTAGTCTCGATACGGCATTTTTTTTCATCGTCAGCGTTCCCTATGATGTGGCACTCATTGCACGCAGCTCATTATTCGTGTGACCCATTGAGCCATGCTGCACTATTGCTTCAAGCGTAAGCTCGCGAAGTCTCATCCCGAAGTGAGCCTGTGTCCCTACGAGCGCCCAATTTTTGAAGTAAACACATGGTAGATAAAACTTAATTAGCTGAGCTTAGCCTAATTTAGTTAATTTCCTACTCATCCTGAGGCTATAAAACCAAATGTCACAAAAAATTACAATAAGAACACCATTAAAACACAAAAAAATATTCAGAATTATTCGTTTTTCTGTGCTTGTTGCAGCCCGAGCCCCAGCAGTATCAGCACTAGCCCAATCAACGTTGAAGGCAAAATAGGCTCTCCCACTACCAGGAAAAGTAACAGCAGTGATACAGGAGGTGAGAGAAAAATCAGGTTGGAGACTTTGGCCGTGCGCGACACTTTATGCACTGCCAACTGCCACAGAATGAAGGCCACCCCCATTTCAAATAGCCCCACATACACACCAGCACCAAAGGCAGGCCAACCGTGCCACTGGTAACCGGGGCCCAGTAATAGCAATAGGGTCAACACAGGTAGGCCAACGCTAAAGTTTTGCCACTGGCCAACAAGGGGTGGTCGGCTATCCCGCGCATTAAGCAGCCAATACAGCGCCCAAAGAAGAGTCGAAGCGAGTGCCAGCACGACCCCTAACGGGTCGGCAAAAGAGACATTTAAAATCGCGCCTCGTGTTGCTATCACCCATACGCCTGCGTAGGCGACCAGCCCAGCAACAATATCCATACGCGTTAAGCGCTGCCCGAGCAAAGGCACGGCCAAAAACGCCATCGCTAAGGCCCAGGTGTAATTTAGTGCCATCGCCTCTTGCCCTGGGAGACGGTCATAGGCGGCGAAGAGCACCAAATAATAAGCCACTGGGTTCATAAGCCCTGCCCACGCTGCTGTCTTCCAACCGGTGCGCAACGCTGTGGCGATATTTCCCTGCTTGATGACCAGCGCCCCCATCAGTGCCCAAGAAACAAGCGCTGCGAGCCACATCAGCTCTAGAGGGCTCATCCAAGCGAGTGCCACTTTGAAGGCCGTTGCCACCGTCGACCATAATGCGACGGCCCCTAAGCCAAACAGGATTGCTTGCCTATCCTGATTCATCGGTCGATATGCCCTAAATCTCGACCCGGCTCCAACTGGTCGCGTACACGCTGTTTAAGAAGCTTGATATCTGGGAAACCGCCATCGCGCTTGCGCTCCCATAACAGCAGATCATCACACCAGATCTCGAACGTACCCCCATGGGAAGGGGCTAATGAGACCTCGCTTAAACCTTCACCAAAGGTTGAGAGCAATTCCTGTGCATACCAACCACTGCGCAGCAGCCATTGGCATTGCGTGCAATAACGGATTTGAATACGTGACATCCCTGATCTCCCAGGCAAGTTAATGTGGCATTCTAAAAGGATATTCTGTCATTTTGAGATGGCTTGAGATAGCTCTCTTGAGACAGGTCGCTTGAGATAGGTCGATTAAGAAGGAGTCCCAATGGCCGAGCATAACGTTTCACAAACTCGCCTGTATGAGTGGCTAACGGGCGATGACGACAGCCGCATGTGCGACGACATACCTGAAAGCGCCTGCGACGAACAACCGCGTAATTTTTTTCTACATATATGGGCCTCTTTGGGCAATAAACTGGCTGACGAGCTGTCGAGCGCGCGTTTAGTCTTACCCTGGCTGATGGGCATTATTGGCGCTCCCATCTGGATGGTAGGTCTGCTGGTCCCCATCCGAGAATCGGGTGCCCTGCTGCCGCAAATCTTCGTAGCGGGGTTTATTCGCTTAAAACCTAAGCGCAAATGGGTGTGGGTGGTCGGCGCGCTGACCCAAGCCTTCGCTGCCTTAACGCTTGCCGTACTGGCGTTGTTCGCCACCGGCACCTTGGGCGGAGCGTTAGTGCTCACAGCATTAGTTCTGCTCTCACTGGCACGTGGCTTATCCTCAATTGCCACAAAAGATGTGCTGGGCAAAACCATTGCCAAGCGCCGCCGCGGTACGCTAATGGGCTGGAGCGGCAGCATTGCTGGTGGTGCAACGCTGGTCGCTGGGACACTGCTAATGTTTTGAGAGCCGACCCGGCCATTTAGTGGTGGCGATACTGCTGGCCATAGCTGCCTGCGGGTGGCTAATCAATGCCATCGCCGCCGCACGCATCAAAGAAGCCCCTGGGGCAGTAGAAGGCGGCGAAAACGGCTGGGACAGTATTAAACAGGGACTGTCGCTGTTAAAAGATGACCGTACTTTTTTACACTTCAACCTTGCCAGGGCGCTGCTGCTCTCAAGTGCACTCGCCCTACCCTACATCGCCCTGCTAGGGCAAAACCAAAGCGGCACCGACCTGGGAGGCCTGGGTATACTGATTGTGATGTCGGGGCTGGCCGCGATGGTAGCTAGCCCGGCATGGGGGAAACGGGCGGATCAGTCGAGCCGTGGCGTGATGCGCGATGCGGCGATCGGTACCGCCATTTGCTGCATAATGGGCGCTAGTTTAGCTTGGTTACCCGGCGAGTGGACACACAGCATATGGCCCTATACGGCAGTTTATGCACTACTCGTGATTGTTCACCACGGCGTACGCTTAGGGCGTAAAACCTACCTCGTCGATATGGCCAGCCAAGATAATCGTGCGCTTTACGTGGCGCTCTCGAATACCTTAACCGGCGTATTAATGTTGATTGTAGGTGGCCTTATTGGCGCTTTTGCCCAGTGGTTTGGTAGCGGCACATTACTCCTCATGCTAGCGGCTACCGCCGTGGGGGCCATACTTAGCACCCATCAATTACCTGAAGTCGAGTGACGCGCCACTGGTAACTACATGTATTCAAGCGTGCTATCGAGAGTTCTACCTACATTAGCGTAACGTTCGCGATTGCAATGCGTGACAACGCTCGCCATGATAGGGCCGAATAGCAGTGATGTAGTGGCGCCTTTGCTATGCTGCCTATAATAAGTGATTGGAAATTCCGTTAGCTCATGGGCGAAAGCGACTGTGAACGACGGAAAGGATTGGAGCTGCAACAGGAACCCCTTGATGAAACGATCTCCATTGATCAGTCCAGAATTGCTCGAACGTATTGTTGACGCATCGGAAGACGGCATTGTCGTTGCCGAACAGGAAGGGGATGAAAATATCCTCATCTACGTCAACAAAGGCTTTGAGCGCTTGACGGGCTATAGTGCTGATGAAATTCTGTATCGCGATTGCCGCTTTTTACAGAACGAAGACCGCGACCAGGACGCGCTTGTCGCCATTCGAGATGCGCTAAACGAGGGCCGACCTTCTCGAGAAGTACTGCGTAATTATCGCAAAGACGGCACCATGTTTTGGAATGAACTTTCCATTACGCCGGTCTATGACGAAGCAGACAAGCTGATGTATTACATTGGCGTGCAAAAAGATGTAACGGAGCGTGTAGAAACACAGCTTGCGCTAGCGGAGTTACAAAAGCAGCGAGAAAACAGCTAATCATTAACTTTCTCACTAAAAAAAACTATAAAGCTTGAACTTCATCCCAACTGGCGTTATATAGCGGCAAGGCGCTTGAATTGCGCTAGGCGCTTCACTTTGCAGTTGGCATGTGTTTAATAAACTGCACATGTACTCGCGTGAAGCCGTTGTTACGCCGGCACGCCGGCTGGGTTGGAGGACATCACATGAGCCGTGATCCCCTAAGTCGTGAGACCCTAAGTCATGAAACCTTAGGCAACGAAACACTCGACTCAGATGAGTTCGAAAGCTTAGACGCCGTCAATGACGACCACTACAACAGAAGCAAACCGAGCAAAGCTGACAGCTTACGCGCGCGGCGCCAAGTCGAGGCTGGTTGGAAGAGCGACGACTTCAGCGCGCCATCGAAGATGACTGGGACGAAGAAGAGTAATCCTTGAGCAGCTTGGCCTTCTCAGCAAATGAGCGGGCCTGGCTAGCCAACACCTCAAGTAGCCTAGCCTTTCCTGGTGCAGACCACTATCATCACGCTTCAGCCAGCAATAAGAGCCAGCAGCCTGCTGCTGTCGCTTTCTTCTTTTCAACAACTTAACGGATCTCCATGGCGCAATACGTTTTTCACCATGAACCGGGTTGGCAAAGTAGTGCCGCCCAAAAAGCAAATTCTCAAGGATATTTCGCTCTCGTTTTTCCCTGGCGCCAAAATCGGCGTTCTGGGGCTTAACGGTTCGGGCAAATCCACACTGCTGCGCATTATGGCCGGTGTCGATAAAGAGTTTGAAGGTGAAGCTCGTCCGATGCCTGGCATCAATGTTGGCTACCTTCCACAGGAGCCGCAGCTAGATGACGAGAAAAACGTCCGCGACACCGTCGAAGAAGCACTGGGGGCGATCAAAGATGCCCAGGAGAAGTTGGATGGGGTGTATGCGGCCTACGCAGAGCCCGACGCCGACTTTGATGCGCTAGCCAGCGAGCAGGCCCGGCTTGAAAATATTATCGAAGCTGCTGATGCGCATAACCTGGAACGCAAACTTGACGTTGCTGCCGAAGCACTGCGACTCCCCCCCTGGGATGCCAAAGTGGGCAACCTCTCAGGTGGTGAGCGCCGTCGTGTAGCACTCTGCCGCTTACTGCTCTCCAGCCCCGATATGCTGCTGCTTGACGAGCCTACCAACCACCTGGATGCAGAATCGGTGGCTTGGCTTGAACGCTTCCTTCACGACTATAACGGTACAGTAGTGGCGATCACCCACGACCGCTACTTCCTGGACAACGTGGCGGTTGGATTTTGGAGCTTGATCGTGGCCAAGGCATACCCTTCGAGGGTAACTACTCCCAGTGGCTGGAGCAGAAAGATCAGCGTTTGAACCAGGAAGCCAAGCAGGAAGCCTCGCGTCAGAAAGCCATCAAGCAAGAGCTTGAGTGGGTGCGCAGTAACGCCAAAGGCCGCCAGGCAAAAAGCAAAGCACGCCTCAACCGCTTTGAAGAGATGCAGTCTGGCGACTTCCAAAAGCGCAATGAAACCAATGAAATTTATATTCCGCCTGGCCCGCGCCTGGGCGATAACGTCATTGAGTTTCGTGATGTGGCTAAACGCTTCGATGACAAGCTGCTCTACCAGAACCTCTCCTTCACCATTCCCAGGGTGCGATCGTTGGTATCGTCGGTGGTAACGGTGCGGGTAAATCGACGCTCTTTAAACTGATTACCGGTAAAGAGCAGCCGGACGAAGGCGAAGTCCTGGTGGGTGAAACGGTCGATATCGCTTACGTCGAACAGCTACGCGACGGCTTAGATGACAAGCAGAGCGTGTGGGAAGCCGTTTCGGATGGTCAGGATATCCTTAATATTAACGGCTACGAAGTCTCCTCGCGTGCCTATGTGGGTCGCTTCAACTTTAAGGGTAACGACCAGCAGAAGCGTTTGTCGGAGCTTTCCGGTGGTGAGCGCGGTCGCTTACAGCTTGCCCAAACGCTCAAGCAAGGCGCTAACGTGCTGCTGCTCGATGAGCCCTCCAACGACCTGGATATTGAAACCCTGCGGGCACTGGAGACGCGCTTCTAGCCTTCCCAGGCTGCGCGATGGTGATCTCTCACGATCGTTGGTTCCTTGACCGTATCGCCACGCACATTATGGCCTTTGAAGGTGACTCTGAAGTGGTCTTATTTGAAGGCAACTACGCGGAGTACGAAGAGGATCATAGAAAGCGGGTCGGAAACGATACGCCTAAGCGCATGAAGTATAAGCGTATTGATGCTTAATCATTAGCATCACGCTGGCAGTCAATGCTGACAGCAAAAGGCCCCGCAGAGCGGGGGCCTTTTAGTTTGTGTTTGCACTGACGCTAGCGCAAAGCCCTAACGTCTGCGGCCGGTAAAAAATGACACAAGAAACAAATAAGAAACAGCACAAACAAAATTTGCGCAATGGTGGACGCCGCCCCGGCAATGCCAGAAAAACCGACCGCCCCAGCGATGATCGCAATAATTAAAAACAGCACTGCATTGCCTAGCATCTTCTTGCTCCTCTCCTTGGTAACGACTTCCCTACACCGCCACTTAACCCATTATGCAGCGTGAATATGTCTCAGAGATGATAGGCGCTTTTAGTCATTACCTTAGAGGCCAGCCGTATGCCCCACTTCACCGGTGCCGGAAAGCGAACGCCCCCCGCTTCTAAGGCAAGCTGAGCATGGTGAGCTTCATCAACTGCCATCTGGCGCAGTATGGCGCGGGAGCGGTTGTCGCCACGGGGTAGCGACTGTTGGTGTGAATCAAGATGCTTACCTACCTGCTCTTCGGTCGCGGCGACCAATCCCAAACTAATACGATCACTGACCGCCCCAGTGGCCACGCCAATGCCAAAGGAAGCGGCATAAAACAACGGGTTTAAGCAGCTTGTTCGGCTCTGCAACTGCTCTAGACGCTCATCACACCAGGCAAGATGATCGATCTCCTCTAGCGCCGACTGCTCCATCTGGTGACGCACATGAGGAAGTTTAGCGGTCACGCCCTGCCCCTGATACAGCGCTTGAACACACACCTCACCAGTATGGTTGATACGCATCAAACCTGCTGCATGGCGGCGCTCTTGATCGTCGAACGTTCCCTCAGCCACACCTTCAGCGGGGCTGGTGCGCTGTGGTGAAGCAGCGTGTGGCATAAGCGTTCGTAAAACGGTATCGAACTGATGTATCAGCGATCTGAACGACTCTGTTGACGATCCATGGCAACACTCCGTTGACTTGCGATAGCGATCTGCCGAACTCAACCGGCAGGCCATGTGAATGCACGCCCACCGAGTAGATGCATATGAATATGGTAGACCGTTTGTCCGCCCATTTCGTTGCAGTTCATCACCACGCGGTAGCCATCTTCAGCAAACCCCTGCTCGCGGGCAAGCTTGGCGGCGGTAAACTGAAGCCGCCCTACTGTGGCAATATCAGCCTCATCGATATCATTGAGCGTGGCGATATGCTTTTTAGGAATGATTAGCTGATGAGTAGGCGCCTGGGGCCAATATCATTGAATGCCAACACGTGGTCATCTTCATAAACGATATCAGGGAATTTCACGGTTAATGATTTTACAAAACAGACAATCCATACAGCTCTCCTTTATTAACTACTTGCCACTTAAGTGTCGAATTATCTCTGCCAGTCTGATGATTGCACCGATGAATTGCACCGGTGAGAGGTAGCTTCAAGCCCGCTACCTTTTAACGAAAGCGTCTCTGGGAAAGAAGATGCCTAACCAAGGGGCAAGAATCAACTCCATCGCCAGCGACATCCGCGCCCCCGGCACCACTAACGTGTGCGGACGGGTCATAAACGAGTCCTTAATCATCGCCAGCAGCCAAGGGAAATCAACGGTGGAGGGATCACGAAAACGGATGACCACGAACGACTCAGCGTCGGTGGGAATATCCTGAACTTCAAAGGGGTTAGAGGTGTCGACAGTGGGCACACGTTGAAAATTGATGTGAGTACGCGAAAACTGCGGTTGGATGTAGCGCACATAGTCATCCATCCGACCCAGGATAGTGTCAATGACCGCTTCTTGTGAGTAGCCCCGCAGCTTGGTATCACGGTCGATCTTTTGAATCCACTCAAGATTCATGGTTGGCGCCACACCAACCAACAGATCCACATGGGGGCAATGTCATACTCCTCAGTGACCAGCCCACCATGTAAGCCTTCATAAAACAGCAGGTCGGTACCACAGGGCAGCGACTGCCACTCGGTGAAAGTACCTACCCGGCAGCCTGCTTCAATTTTCTGCTTATCCTCAGCATGGATATAGTGCCGAAAAGTACCCGAACCGTGTTCGCCATACTCACTAAACAACCCTTCCAGACGATCCAGCAAATTCGCCTCTACGGCAAAATGCGAAAGTTCGTCTTTGCGTTCTGGCTCTTCTCGGAAGATGCGGTGCAGGTCATCACGGGTATAGCGGTGAAAGGCATCGCCATCGACCATTGCTGCATGCACATCTTCGCGCAGAAACATGCGCTCAAAGCTGCGCTTCACGGTGGTGGTACCCGCCCCTGAGGAACCGGTTACCGCGATAATCGGATACTCCCGAGACATCAGCCATACCTCGCGTGGGAAAGCGCTTGTTTAACCTGCTCGGGTACTTCGACAGGACGCCCAGTAGCACGATCAATCAGTAGCTGATTGATCCGTGCGGTAGCGACTACCTGCTGAGAATCTGCCTGGTAGATGCGCTGATAGATCGTCAACGCTTTGCCTTGGGGCTCGGGTACAGCGGTGGCAATCGTTAGGCCATCGGGCCAGCGCGCTTCACTTTGATACTGAACGGCGAGATCAGCGACCACCGAAGGGTATCCCTGCATATCCCACTCAGGCAGATCCAGTGCAGCAAAGGCTTGAATGCGCGCCTCGTGGAGCAGTGATACCAGCGCATCATGCCCCAAGTGACGGCCGTAGTTCATATCGGTTACCCTCACGGTCAAGGGGTGACGATGTATGACCGCCTCAGCGGGAAAGTCCAGCTTGACACGCTCCATGCCCTGTTTCCTCGTCAGTATTAGCTTAGCGTAAGGCGTGCTTACTCCTCTCGGGCAATCGCCCTGAAGGCGATATCACGGCGACACTCGACGCCGTCCCAGTGAATAGCATTAACGCCTTGGTACGCTTGCTGCTGCGCCGCTGAGACGCTATTGCCCAATGCCGTTACACACAGCACACGTCCACCTGCCGTAATAATCTCGCCCTGAGAATCCTGCGCGGTACCGGCGTGGAACACTTTGCAGCCCGTTTCTTCAGCCGCAGCTAAACCGTGAATCACATCACCCTTGCGGTAGCTGCCAGGGTAGCCTCCGGCCGCCAGCACCACGCCCACCGCTGCACGGGAATCCCATTCGCAGCGTTGCCCATCCAGCTTGCCCTGGGCACCCGCTAAGCAAAGCTCAGCGAAGTCAGAGGTTAAGCGCAGCATGATTGGCTGAGTTTCAGGATCACCAAAGCGGCAGTTGTACTCAATAACCTTGGGGTTACCCGCCGCGTCGATCATCAGGCCTGCATATAAGAACCCTGTATAAGCATTGCCTTCTGCAGCCATGCCCCTCACGGTGGGCAGAATGACCTGCTCCATGATACGTGCATCAACCTCGGGCGTGACCACAGGCGCTGGTGAATAGGCGCCCATACCGCCGGTATTAGGGCCGGTATCACCATCATAAGCGCGTTTGTGGTCTTGGCTGGTGGCCATGGGTACCACATGCTCGCCGTCCACCATGACAATAAAGCTCGCCTCTTCGCCCTCCAGAAACTCTTCGATAACCACGCGAGCGCCTGCACCGCCGAAGGCATTGGCCTCCAGCATATCGCGAATAGCAGCCTCAGCTTCGGCTTCACTCAGCGCCACGATGACGCCTTTGCCCGCTGCTAGGCCATCCGCCTTAATCACAATGGGTGCGCCCATTTTGCTTAAATAGGCAAGCGCAGAGTCTACGTCAGTAAACGTTTGGTAGTCAGCCGAAGGAATATCATGACGGGCCAGGAAGTCCTTGGTAAATGATTTTGAGCCTTCCAACTGAGCAGCCGCCTGAGTAGGGCCAAAGATAGTCAGACCGGCCGCTTGGAACCGGTCAACAACACCTTCAACCAAGGGAGCCTCCGGCCCCACCACGGTCAAGCCAATCTGCTCATCACGGGCAAAAGCGACCAGGCTGTCGAGATCCGTTGCGGCAATCGCTACGTTGGTCAGCTTCGCTTCCGCCGCGGTGCCGGCATTGCCGGGGGCGACAAAGACCTGCTCAACCTGGGTAGATTGCGCCAATTTCCAAGCCAGGGCGTGCTCGCGACCACCGCCGCCTATCATCAAAACCTTCATGTGCATCCTTCTCAAACGGGAGAGCGTATATCGGCGGCATTATGCCACAGCGCAGCACCAAGTGGGGTCAGGAGGAGGGTTTGTTATCTTTGCTGGTATCGTTGCTATCGCTCTCAGGCTGCTCAGCATCACTCGACTCATCGGCTTGACCCGGCTGATTCAAGGTATTTTGCCAAAAGCGCATGTTCTCTTCGGCAAGCTCACGCATAAATTCTAACGGCGTGTTGCGCATTGCCTGTTTCCACTGGCTCTGCAAACGTTTCTGCTGCTCCAACATCAGTTGCGTACCTTGTTCGAGGTAACGCGACAGCGGCAACGGTGAGGTCATATCGTAAACCCGGATAAGCTGCGCTAGAAGATCGTTTGAAAACACTTCCGCTTCGCTATCCGCTTGCTCCTGCTCAATAATGATAGAGAGCAGAATAGTCCGCGTCAGGTCTTCTCCGCTTTTGGCATCTTCCACCCTGAACGGCTCTTCTTCGATGATTAAACGACGCAGGTCTTCCAGCGTCACATAACGACTCTGCTGAGTATCGTACAACCTGCGGTTTGCATATTTGCGAATTACGCGCACGGCGCATCTCCTTAAACGCGATAGGGACTTTTTTATTCCCGTTACTGGTTCCGTTGCTGATATTGTGCCTGCACCACGCGCCTATGCAAGCCACCTTAATAGTTTAGCAAGGCGTACCGTGCCTGCTTTGTGACCAATAGACCATCATTATGAATTTGATTCTGCTCAATCCCAACGATCTCACCAATGACGGCCACGTCTGCATCACCGATCCACGCCGACTAAAACACCTTCGTGATGTCCATCGATCGGCACCTGGCGACCGGCTCACCGTGGGTGTGCAAGGCGGCGCCATGGGCAAAGCGATGCTAAAAGAGCTCAACGCTGAGCGCGCGTATTTCCAATTAGAAAACCTTGATGAGCCACCGCCGCCACCGTTACCCGTACATTTGGCATTGGCTCTGCCCCGTCCCCGTATGTTGGCGCGTACGTTAGAGCATGTGACGGCACTAGGCGTCAAAGAGATCACCCTGCTACATACTAAACGGGTTGAGAAGAGCTACTGGCAATCCCCTGAGTTACGCCCGGAGAAAATCTACCAGCACTTGCTACTCGGCTTAGAGCAAGCCCGCGACACCCAGCTACCATCGGTCACCCTGAGCAAAGGCTTTCGTCCTTTTTTGGAGCAGCAACTGCCTGGCTTACTCAGCGAACGCCGCGGACTCGTAGCCCATCCTGGCATGCCCAACGCCTGCCCAAGAGGCATAAGTGAACCTACCCTGCTATTGGTAGGTCCTGAGGGCGGTTTTATTGCTTGGGAGGTAGAGCAACTAATGCTAGCAGGTTGCGAGGGTATGCATCTAGGCCCGCGCATTTTACGCGTTGAAACAGCCGTGACCGCGCTTCTATCACGGCTGTTTTAAGCATTTATCGATAGGTAAGTTAGGACTGTTTATCTTCTGGGTCGTGGGGCACAACGGTGGCGTTTTCCCCACACTCGGGCTCCTGCAAGAAGGTTTCACGCACATCCAGCAAGCCAAGGTGGCTAATGGTACGACGACCGAGCAGCAGCGGATAGTTCATTTCTTCACGGTCACGTAGACTAAACTGCTCTTCGTAAATGGTGTCGCCCATACATACTTCCAACAACACCACGGGACGCTCGTCGCGGCCGCCTGCTCCGCGAACAGCCAATTCTCGATAAAGCGGCCGCTCAATTTGGTCGCTGAATACGTCTCCGCTTCCTTGATCTTCAAGCTTCAAACGAAAGCGCACCCACTCCTCGTCATCCTGCTCGAACATCTCTATATCGCGAGCGTCTAATGAAGAGGTTAATGCTCCGCTATCGAGCTTGGCTTTTACCTCGATATCCCAGGGTTGCAGGGTGGCTTTTTCAACCCAGCCGAATACCTGGTCATCATCTGCCATCGCCATGGAAGCAGACAGACCAGAACCTAACAACACGGCACCTAACATCACTCTGTTAAAAAACATCTTACCTATCAACTGCATAACATCATCCTTGGAAATTAGAAGCACCCTTTTAACACTGCTTACTGCGAACGCTGGCGTAGCTGTTCAAGTAGCTCCTGGGTCGCAAACCCATCCGGTATTAACCCTTGATCACGCTGAAAGTTCCGCAAACCTTGCCGGGTGTTGGGCCCCATAATGCCGTCCGCGCCGCCTACAGAGTATCCTACCCGGTTCAATGCGCGCTGAAGTTCTTGAACATTGTCACGGGTAAGTGGCGCTTGATCCCGGGGCCAGCTGTGCTGAATGCCCTCGCGTCCAGCGATCGCATCGCCTAAAGTCGCAACGGCCAGTGCATAACTGGTGGCATTGTTATAGCGTAAAATCGCACGGAAATTAGCACCTACCAAAAATGCAGGGCCATTAGCGCCAGCGGGTACCACGATAGCGGCGCTATCGAAGTTCGGCAATTCGCCCTGCTGCGCCTGTACGCCTTGGTTGCGCCACTCGGCACTGCTGCGGCGTTCGGTCTGGGCGTAATCAAACCCTTCGGGCAGGCGTACCTCAATACCCCAGGGTTGACCGGTTTGCCATCCGGCTCGGTCAAGATAGTTGGCCGTTGATGCCATGACATCAGGGATGCTGTCCCAAATATCGCGCCGACCGTCACCGTCGCCATCGACGGCATAGGCTTCGAAGCTACTGGGAATAAACTGAGTATGTCCCATCGCCCCAGCCCAGGAGCCCTTCATGTCTTCAGCAGCGATATCACCTTGATCAATAATCCGTAACGCCGCGAGCAGCTCACCTCGAGCAAAGTCACGGCGTCGACCATCGTAAGCCAGCGTGGCCAGGGACTCCAACGTCGAAAAATCGCCAAAATTACTGCCATAGTTACTTTCGATGCCCCAAATGGCGACGATTATTTCTGCTGGCACCCCATAGCGCTGCTCCATTTGCTGAGCAGTGTCACGGTGATCAGCCAGCTTTTCTTGACCGTTAGTAATACGCGTGGATGAAACCGCGGTATCCAGATACTCCCAAATAGGGCGAACAAATTCGGGCTGGTAGCCGTCGAGTTCAATCACACGCTCACGATAACGAACGCCATCCAGGGCGTTGCTTAATGTGGCTTCGCTGACCCCTTGGCCTGCAGCGTACTGGCGAAAATCTCGAAGCCACTGCTGAAAATTAGCATAGCTAACCTCAGAAGCAGCCTGGGTATCGACTTCTGACATTAGCTGAGGGTTAGCGACCGCTACGCTTGCCGCGAAAGGAGCGCTTAGCGCTGCGACTATGGAAACACACAAAAGAGGGCTGCAGCGCCGCCCAATAGAGAAATTACCAGACATTATATCGATCCTTAGGCAGTCCTTGGCATATCTGGAATGATGGCCTAGAAAAGAGGTAGATACTAGGGTCTGGCCGAAGGTGATAATTACTTTATAACGCTCTCCACGGCGGACGACTCAGCTAAAGTGCCTACTTCACAGCGAGGAATTAGCCATCGCTCCCACTGCTCGGGCACAACGCAGGGAGCATCAAACCTCAAGGGTCTGCACGCCACGGCTGATGGCGCTCCAGGCCATTGGGCAGTGTTTCAAGCTGCTCCAGCCAGTGAGCAACATAGAGCCCCTGGGGATCGTAATGGCCCGCCTGTTTGAGCACATTAAAGTAACGATCTTGGCGAGGATCGCGCCCAACACCAGCAATATAGCGCCAATTGCCCCAGTTGCTGGCCACGTCATAATCAATCAGGCAGTGCTCGAACCATAACGCCCCCAAACGCCAATCTACCTTTAAGTCTTTAACTAAAAAGCTGGCCACGTTTTGCCGGGCACGATTGGATAGCCAGCCAGTGTGGCGAAGCTCCAGCATAGCGGCATCCACAAACGGCAACCCCGTGGTGCCGTTACGCCAGGCATCGAAAGCGGCACACGGCTGGTCAGTCTGGCGTGAGCCAAACATTTGCGCCCCTTCCAACTGAGCGGCACGGATAAAATACTCCCGCCAGAGCAGTTCGAAGCTAATCCAGTAGCTTGACTCATTACTGCCGTTTTCCGCTTCCCATGCTTTCACAGCCTCATAGACTTGACGAGCTGACAGGCAACCTCGCGCCAGCCAGGGTGAAACGCGGGTTGAAAAATTAGCCCCCAATAGCCCGTTGCGGGTTTTCTTGTAGGTTTCACCGCCCTGTTGACGCCACAAGTAATCCTTCAGACGCCCATGAGCCGCTGACTCTCCTCCCCTATAAGCGTAACCTTGGCGAGGATCGGGCTGCCAGGTAGCGCTCTGCTCACAGACGGCTTTTAGCGGCGGAAATCCCCTTGCCGCCTCGGGCCAAGGGGGCAACGTTATTGGAGCGCAGCGGCTGGCAGGCACAGCACATTCGCTCTCCACAATGCGCCTAAAGGCAGAAAAACTCCCAGGCAGCGCTTCCCGCTCAAAAGGCAGCGCCTTTAGATCAATGAGTCGCCCACTCTCTATGCAATTGAGGGCCGTTTGACTAGGCAGGCCTTGCTCAACCGCCTGAATATGCGCGAATTCCTCAACCCCTGCATGGTCAGCAACACGCACCTCTCGTGCGTTTAACTTTGACGCCAGCTCAATCACCACATCACTGGGCTTGCCAATGCGCACCAGCAGATCACTGCCACGCTTTAGGAGCTCACCACGCAACTCCATTAAGCTTTGCCATAAAAAGCGCAACCGCGCAGGCCCAATACGCGGCGTAGATTCGACGTCAAATAATGGCAAGAACCATCGCTCATCTAACACGTAGATACACATCAGATAACTAGGAGGAGAGGCAAAGTGTAAAAGAGGATTATCAGCAATACGCAGGTCGTCTTGCAGCCAGACAATATCAATCGTGCTGTACATGCTTGTGCCTCCTAAGGGTACATTCCTGCCCAGAACTTGGTGCTATCACCGTGGCTTGCTTGGCTACTTGGCACTACGACGGCACCGCTCGCTGCAGTAGCGCACCTCGTTCCAGCAGCACGCCCATTTTTTCCGCCAGGGAAACGGTCGCTGGCATTGAGCACAGTCTTTTTGCGGTAGGTGTTGTTTGCGTCGCATGGTCACGTTTAATCACATTTCTACGGGGCATGGGGTAAAACATGAACACATTATCTTATACAGTACAATTATTGTACATGAATTTTATTGTACATTATTTGCTAAGGGCGAACTAATTACTCGCGTCTTAATACACCCCATATCCAGACGCAAAAAAACCACCCGAAGGTGGCTTAGCAGCGGTTATTCAATGGCTACTACGCTGTGGTTTGCTCTAGTCAAGCCTAGTCAGGGTCAGTCTCGCGAGGTTGGCGCTTGGCGTTTTCCTGGGTTTCCAGGCCGCTTTTAAGCTCATGGGTTAAGGGATCATAGTTCGGGCGCAACTCATCCTTTACGGTACCGCTCCACAGCTTCGAGCCAACAAAGTACCCGGCACGGCCAATCACGTGGGCCGCCACGGGGGCGGTCATCAGGATAAACACGATGATGGCAAATGAGCGGGCCACGATCCCCACTTCAGCAAAGTGCATGGCCGCTGCCAACATAATTAAGATAACGCCTAACGCCGCGGCCTTGGTAGTGGCATGCATGCGGGTTAACAAATCGGCAACCGCAGCAATCCGACTGAGGCAAGCAATATAAATAGTGCACCACCAATGATTAACGCGCCCTTTATGAAATCAATCATCCCTTGGGCCTCCCCTTTCCAAAAAGCGCGCAAACGCAATTGCCGCTAAGAACCCCATTAATGCGATCACAATGGCGGCATCCAGAAAGCTAGCCACGTCAGACTTGATGGCATAAACCCCGACCAATCCCACCACGGTGGTAGAAAAAAGCTCTAACGCCACCACCCGATCAGGCAAACTCGGCCCGCGCACTACACGCACAAAAGTAAAAATAAGCGCCAGGCTCATGATGACTTGGCTTATTAAAATGACGGTATCCATTAGCGAAATAGCTCCAAAGCCCGGTGCTCCATCTCTTTTAAGTTGCGCCGTAGCTCCTCTTCATTGTCTAAAAACATCGCGTGGATATACAAGACTTTACGGTCATCTGATACATCCAGGCTCAACGTTCCTGGTGTCAATGAAATCAGATTGGCTACCAGAGTAATTTCCATTTCGGTACGCGCGGAAAGCGGCATCGCAATGACCCCAGGCTTCATATGCCAAGGGGGGTGACAATATCAAAAGCGACACGCAAGTTGGCTTGAACAAGTTCTTTTAGAAAAAAACCAATAAAGCCGATAAAACGCGGTACTCGCGCAGGATAGCCTTTTAGGGAATCAAGCTGAGGTTCGATGAGTATCAGCGTAATGTAGCCAAATATTAGCCCGACAAGGAGGTTTAAGCCGCTAAAATCACCGCTTAACAGTACCCAAGCAAGGCCTAGCAGTAGGTTCCAAATGGCTCCGGTCATCGCGCTGTCTCCCCGGCGTCCGCCTCAGGTTGATCTTCTGCCGCCCCCGTTGGCTGCAGCAGAACATCGTCTGCACTGGCTGAAGCACCCAATACGGCTTCGATGTACCCCGAAGGTTCAAACAGTTGATCACCAATACCCATCATCACCCACATAATAGGTTCTGCAAGCACACCAATGAGCAGAGAAAATAACGCCAACACCATAACGGGCGAATACATCATCCACAGGCTAGGCTTTAACAGACGACCGTCGTCACCAGTTGGCGTGGCAGTCGCAGGCACGTCGTTATCTTCGGGTAACGACTTCCAAAACACTTCATTCCAAATTTTCACCATGGAATAAAGCGTCATCAATCCCACCGCCAGTGCAATGCCGGTCACCACATAGGCTTCAACTTCCAGGCCTGCACGCACAATCACGAATTTGGCAAAAAAGCCTGACAGCGGCGGCACCCCCGCCAGCGAGAATGCAGAAAGAAAGAACGCCACGGCAAGCCAAGGGCGATCTCGGTACAGCCCGCCCATTTTTTTAAGCTGGTAGGTTCCCTGCAAACGGTGGGTGATACCACTGATCAAGAAGAGATTGGTCTTCACCACCATGTTATGCACGATGGCAAACACGCCACCGGCGATCGCCAAAGGTGTGTAAAGAGCTAAGCCTAAGATCATATAGCCAATCTGGCTGACGATATGAAACGACAAGATTCGCCTAAACTCATGCTGGGCGGCGGCACCGAGCACGCCTGTTACCATAGTGAAGGCAGCACCCCAGAGCATAATCTCCTGGAGATAGCCCATGGTTTGATCGAACATCAGGGTAAAGACACGGAACATCGCATACACCCCCACCTTGGTGAGCAACCCGGCAAACAGCGCCGAAACAGCGACCGGTGGGGTGTGATACGAGGCTGGCAGCCAGAAAAATAGCGGAAAGGCGGCGGCTTTGATGCCGAAGGCCACCATAAACATGACCGCCAGCACTTCCACCATACCGGTGTGCTCTGCCTCATCCATGCGCAACGCAATGTCGGCCATGTTGAGTGTACCCACCATGCCATAGAGTAGCCCCACCGCGGTCAGGAAGATGACCGATGCCAACAGGTTCAAGGTGACGTACTTAATCGCCCCTTCCATCTGCGCGCGTTCTCCCCCCAGAATCAGCAGCGCAAAAGAGGCCACCAGCATTACCTCAAACCATACATAGAGGTTAAAGATATCGCCGGTTAAGAAGGCCCCCATCACCCCGGCGAGCAGCAGGTGCATTAACGGATAGTAGCCAAATTTTTCGTGGCCGCGGCCAGTGGTGGCCAGCGAGTAAACACCCATTGCCAAACCGATAATAGCCGTCATTAACACCATCACCGCACTTAACAGATCGGCTATTAAGGTAATCCCGAAGGGAGCTGGCCAGCTACCCATTTGCATGGTGACATAGCCATCTGACAACGTAGATACAAACAGCCACAGGCTAACCATGAGTAGCGCAACATTACCTGCCACCGCCAAAAAGCGCTGCATGGGGCGCGCGCGCCAAAACAACAAGGAGACTGCCCCGGTTAGCAGGGGCAAGAGGACGGGAAGAGCAACTTCAGGCCTCACGTATCAGTATCCTTCATCTTATCGAGATCATCAGCCTTAACGACTTCGTAGGCGCGTCGAATCAATACCACGGCAAAGGCAAGCACCCCAAAGGCAATCACAATGGCCGTCAGCACAACCGCTTGGGGTAAGGGGTCGGCTACCCGCTGGGCGGCAGCATCATCCCCTCAGGGATAAGCGGAGGTGCTCCACGGGTCATGCCCGCCGTGGTAAAAATCAGTAAATTGGCGGCATTAGAGAGCAGCATCAGACCAATCACCAGTTTGACGATAGAACGACGCAACATCATAAAAATAGCCGTCGCATACAGCAGGCCAATCGCCACTGCCATTAATGGTTCCATGCTGTGCCTCCTGTTAACTCAAGGTTCATCCTTGTCGACCTCCATAAGCGTCATCACCATGCCGGTGACCGAACCCAGCACAGCAAAATAGACGCCTACATCGAAAATCAGCGGCGTGGAAGCTTTAAAGTCGATAACCGGGATAGTCCACCACTGGGCTGTCAGAAATGGCTGCCCCATAAACCAGGCAGGCACTACCGAGATCATTCCCAGCAATAGCCCAACCCCAATCAGGTCTCGGGGGTCGACCATGCGCAGCACTTCTTTGGTGGCACTTACACCAAAGGCAAACAGATACAGCGTAAACGCCCCTGCCGCTACCAAGCCGGCAATAAATCCTCCGCCCGGCTCGTCATGCCCTCGCAGCAATAGGAAAATAGAAAACATCAGTTGCAGCGGCATTAAAAACCGTGCGGCGGTATTAAGAATAATCGTGCCTGACTTAACCATCGTAAGGCTCCTTGGCAGCTACTTTACTGCTGTCGGTGGTTTTGGTGTTATTGCGTAGCTTTAACATGGCGATCACGCCGATGGCGGCAAGCGCTAACACGAACATCTCACCTAAGGTATCCAGGGCACGGTAGTCGACCAAAATGACGTTAACGATGTTGCGGCCATACGCCAAAGGCGCGCTGTTCTCAATCATGTAGGTCGAAATGGGCTCAAACTGTTGAATGCTCCAGGAGGTCATAATCAGTAGGCAGATCAAGATACCCACCATAGCGGCCACCACGCCGTCGCGTATGCGCTCCAAGCTGGTGGAAAGATTCGAGAAGCGTGGCAGGCGAAACAGCACCAGTACCAGCAAAATAACCGTTAAGGTCTCTACCAGCAGTTGGGTAATCGCTAAATCTGGCGCACTGAACAGAACAAAAATCAATGCAATGGAAAAACCCATGATGCCCACGGAAACCACTGCCCCCAGCCGCGATCGAGAAATGGTCGCAAACAGTGCCCCCATCACCATAGTGCCAGCCACGACTACCTCGTGAAAACGCACATCCAGGTCAACGGCAAACACAGGCGAATGGCGTAATAGAATTGAATTACCGATCAGTGCAATAAGCGTCGCTAACATCACTAAAATGTAGTTACGCATATAGCCGTTTTGGAGCAGCCGAGTTTGCCACTCTGAGAAGTGCACAATGCCATTCATCATGCTTTCATACCCAGCCTCGGGGCCATGGCGCATCACCGGTGCCAATACAGAGAGCTTGCCACGCACGCTGTCCCAACGCCTAAACAGCAAAAAGCCTAAACCAAGGCTAACGATCGACATTATCAACGCGACGTTAATGCCATACCAAAGCGACAGCGCCACTTCTACTGTTTGCCCGGATATAGCAGTGGCGGTTGCCGTTAACAACGCATCAGCACCCAGCACAGCGGGCATCAAGCCTAACAGGAGCGACCCTAGTGCGAGCAACGCGGGCCCAAGCAGCATACCAGGCGGAGCTTCATGTGGTTCAAGCGGGGTTTGGTGACGCTTACCGTAAAAAGGACGTAGCGCCACAATGAAAGCAACGGCGATAGTTAAAATAGATGCCAGAAAGGCGAACAGCACCAGTAGTGTTCGGAAGCTATCGGCACCGAGAACTGATTCAAGCATCAGTTCTTTACCGATAAAACCGAGTAGCGGCGGCACACCGGCAAGCGAAAGCGCAGCCACCAACGCAATGGTGGCAGTCAGCGGCATCACTGAGCGTAACCCGCCCATCTGGGTGACATCTTTCGTGCCGGTCTCATGATCGAGAATACCGGCGACCATAAACAGCGCCCCTTTATACAGCGAGTGCGCGAGCAGGAAGGTAACAAACGCGGTCATCGCGTACTCGGTGCCGATGCCCAATAGCATCGTCAGCGTGCCCAGCGCCATAATGGTCGAGTAAGCGAGCAGCTTTTTGATATTGGTGTGATGAATCGCTAAAAACGCACCCACCAGCATAGTGGTTGCGCCGACCACGGAAAGAACGCCAACCCACATCGCAGTGCCACCCAGCTCCGGGTGTAAGCGCGCCAGCAGATAAATACCCGCTTTCACCATGGTGGCCGAGTGCAGGTAAGCCGAAACCGGAGTCGGCGCGGCCATGGCGTTGGGTAACCAAAAGTGAAACGGAAACTGAGCCGATTTGGTGAAGGCACCCAGTAGCAAACAGATCAGCATAGGCGTGTAGAGTGCATGTTCACGCAGGTCAGCCTCCTGATCAAGAATCTCCGCCAGCGACCAGCTACCGCTGGCAATCCCTAGCAGCACCAGCCCAGCCATTAATGCTAACCCACCCGCCACGGTAACGAATAAGCCCTGCCGCGCTGATTTACGTGCATTGATATCAGCGTGGTTAAAACCAATCAGCAAATAGGAGGTAATGCTGGTCAATTCCCAAAAAACGAATAGCGTTAATAGGCCGTCAGCTAGTACCAGCCCCAGCATCGACACCATGAAGGCGACCAAGGCGATGTGAAATCGGGCAAGATCAGGGTGATCTTTAAGGTAGCCGCCGGCATATACCAGCACGCAGGCCCCCATAACGGTAATCAATAACCCAAAGAGTAACGATAGACCGTCCAACAGGAAGGTAAGGCTGATTCCCAGAGAAGGCACCCACTGCCACTCTAAAAGCAGGCTACCGTTCTCAATGACCTCAGGGGCTTGAAGTGCCAACCACGCCGCCAATCCGGCAGGAAATAGAGCCAATACTAGGCTGGCACGCTGGCCGAACCAGTGGTTTAACATTGGCGATAGCGCCGCCAGTACGAACCCCATTAAAACAGCAAATTGTATCAAGCGAAACCTCCTGAAAAACGAAAGGCTCACCACCAAGACAGCCGCTAGCGGTTAGACACCTTACTTTGCCAATAATATGCCAGCGTTGAATAATAGTGATTCTAAAGTTGTACACCATATAACAGGTAGTTTTGACTGACCAGTCAAACGCTTAAACGCAAACAGCCGCACAGCGATTAATTTCGCAGGGCGGCTGCTATTAGCTTTCAGTTATGACGAGTAGCTAGCTAAACGCTAGGGTTTGGGGCCGATAGCCATCCTGCTAATTCATTGTTGATGACTGCTAACAGTGCCTCAATATGGTCATCGCGATCATTCAGGCAAGGTATATAGCTGAACGTTTCGCCACCCGCTTCCATAAAGCTATCGCGAATCTCCTCTTCGATCTCTTCCAAGGTTTCAACACAGTCGGAAGAGAAGGCAGGCGACATAATCGCAATGTGCTTATGCCCCTGCTCGGCGAGTTCTGCCACATGCTTAACGGTTTGTGGGCCGACCCATTTTTCAGGGCCAAACTGCGACTGGAAAGCGGTATCCACTTCCTCTTTGCTAAAACCAAGCTTCTCACGGAGCAGGCGCGTCGTTTTCTGGCACTGACAGTGGTAAGGATCACCCTCCATCAGGTAGCGCTCGGGAACGCCATGGTAGCTGGCAACCAGCTTGGTCGGCCGGGTCGAGAAACCGTCGTAGGCTTCTTGTACCGAGTTGGCCAACGCCTGAACGTAGGCAGGATGTTCAAATAAGCGGGCACCGTACGTATATAAGGCTGCCACTTCATCTTCATCAGGGTGCGAAACGCCTGATCATTCGCCGTCGCCGTGGTGGGCGAACCGTACTGAGGGTATAGCGGAAAAAACACGATTCGCTCGCAGCCCTTCTCTTTTAATCGCGTCAGCACGCTTTCCGTCGAGGGATTACCGTAGCGCATGCAGAAATCGACCTCGACATCGTCACCATAAAGCGCCTTTAACCGTGCGGTCATCTTCTCGGTCTGGGCGCGCGTCGTTGTTAGCAGCGGGCTTTCGTTTTTCTCGTTATTCCAGATTCCCCGGTAGGCCTTGCCCGATGAGAACGGACGCTTGGTCAAAATAATCAGCTGTAGCAACGGCTGCCATTTCCAACCGGCATAGTCGACCACACGCTTATCAGAAAGAAACTCATTAAGGTAACGACGCATTGACCAGTAGTCGGTGGCATCCGGGGTTCCCAGGTTTGCCAGCACAACACCCACCTTGGCGCGCGCTACTGGTGGATGATCGCTGGGTGCATGGGCCAAGCAGCCCTCGCCCGGCTGATCCTTGACGACATTCTCGGTCATTACTCATGCTCCTGAAAAATAACGATGGTGCTCAGTACCTCTATCAATTGATTAAATCCTATCACTTTTCGGCAAAGTGGCGGTATAAAGTTATACTATCGGCATCATTTGTATAATTACAGGCTAACTCATGTCCAAGCCTTTGCTTTTGGTGCTCGGCGACCAGCTCTCGTTTTCACTCACAACGCTGCAAGACGCGCCCGCCAATGCCGTGGTTGCCCTGTGCGAAGTTGGCGAGGAAGCGCGCTATGTTCCCCATCATATCCATAAAATTGGCTTTTTTTGGCTGCCATGCGTCACTTTGCCCAGGCACTGCGCGAAAAAGGCTTTCAAGTGCACTACAGCGCGCTGGATGATGCAGATAATTGCCACTCCCTTATTGAGGAAGCCGAACGCATCGCGCAACAGTGCGGCTGCGATGAGATACGCGTTGCCCGACCTGGCGAATGGCGGCTATGGGAGACGATGCAGCAGCGCGAAAACGCAACGATTCCGTGGCGACTACTTGAGGATGAGCGCTTTTTCACCACACCCGATGACTTTAGCCAATGGGCAAGCGGACGCAAACAGCTGCGCCTTGAGTACTTTTACCGAGAACAGCGCAAACGTACCGGGTACTTGATGGAGGGCGACGAGCCCGTTGGCGGCAAATGGAATTTTGACCACGACAATCGCCAGCCTATCAAAGCCAAACTGGATTTCCCTGAGCTACCTCAACATCGTCAGGATGCGATCACCCAAGAAGCGCTAAACGATGCCAAGCGCCATTTTGGCGACCATATGGGGTCTCTGGATAATTTCAACCTGCCTGTCACTCGTCGACAAGCGCTGGTGGATTTACACCATTTTATAGACCATGGATTGGCTGATTTTGGCCGCTATCAAGATGCAATCAGTGACTCTGCACCTTATTTGTATCACTCGCGCCTCTCAGCTGCGATGAACATCGGCCTGCTGTCGCCCCATGAAGTCTGCGAAGCCGCCGAGCAGCGTTACTATGGCGGTGACGTGTCGATCAACGCCGTGGAAGGGTTTATCCGCCAAATTCTTGGCTGGCGTGAGTATGTGCGAGGGCTCTACTGGACGCAGATGCCCAGCTACAAAGGGTCTAATCAGCTAGGTTTTGAGCGCGGCCTGCCAGCGTTTTACTGGGACGCGGATACCGATATGCGCTGCTTGCAGCGCGCTATTCAGATGACCATCGACAATAGCTACGCCCACCATATTCAACGACTGATGGTGACAGGCAATTTCGCCTTACTATGCGGAGTTAAACCTGAGGCGCTATGCGACTGGTACTTAGCGGTTTATGCAGATGCCAGTGAGTGGGTAGAGCTGCCTAACACCCTAGGGATGGTGCTCCATGCCGACGGCGGCTTAATGGGCTCAAAGCCCTACTGTGCGTCGGGCAAGTATATCGACAAAATGTCCGACCATTGTCAGCACTGCCGTTACTCACCCAAGCAGGTCACGGGGCCAAAAGCCTGCCCTTTCAACAGCCTTTACTGGCACTTTCTCGAAACCAACGCTGAGCGCCTGAGTAAGACCCCTCGCATGAAGCTGATTTACGGCTCCCTCAACCGCATGGCCGACGAGAAGCGCGAGGCTATCCGCCAACAGGCTGAGCACTTTTTGGATCAATTGGAAACATCGCCTGGCTACGGGCAGCCCTGCCACACAGCAGGTTATTCGGCCAATACCAACCAGGAGTCACCATGAGCCGCTACACGCCACTACATGCTGCACCGCCAGTTACGCTATTTCACGATGGTCACTGCCCCTTTTGCCAACAGGAAGTCGCGTGGCTGGAAAAGCATCGCCATCGGGAACACATCGCGCTGATAGATATTCAGGCCCGTGATTTTAACGCTCAGGCGTATGGGCAAGAATTTAACGCCATGATGGGCCAGTTGCACCTGCGTGATAGTCAAGGGAGATGGTACATCGGCATGGATGCCAGCCGTGCCCTCTATGCAGTGTTGGGCTATCGGCGGCTGGTGAGGTTTTCGTGCTTACCGGGAGTACACGGCATAATGAATGCCGGTTACCGATTTTTGCCCGTCGCCGAATTCGGCTTGGGCAGTGGTGGGAAAAGCGTCAGACTAAACGTTGATGGGTGAGAGCAGCGTTAAAAAACAAGCGGCATACGCGATGTGAGCGGCTCACTATAGTGCGCGTCGCGGCCTATCACTTCATCGTGGGGCACATGCTGTACCAGGTAAGCGCGATGAATCCCGGCGCGCTTGAGATCCATATAGGCATCATCTAGCGAGCGAAACAGCATTGGCTTGGTACGCTGCGTCAGCATATGACGCTCGCCTTCAACGTCTTCCAGCTCAACCTGATAAAAACGGCTGCCCGAATGGGTAATCACGCGAATTTCAAAATTGTCGTGATTGGCGACAAACTGCTTAAGATCCTTAAGTTCCATGGTTCCCTCCTATTATTTGGCTATTTCATACGTTATGTCAGACGGCATGTCATCAGGGCACAGCATGACTGTACCCCATGACACTTCTGTTGCCCCGTCATTGCAATGTAATGACAACAAGCAATAACTAGACATTAATAGCTAGGAGGTCAATAGTGCAAGAGAGTTCCTGACCGGAAGGTCAAGATATCAATTGATTATTGATATTCAGAGGGGTCGATCGCTTTGCCAAGCGAATTGCGGTCAATCCAGTTGCCGCCTTTAGTCTCTTTGTAGCGGAACACGACCTTATCTCCCACCGTCACAGGCAGCTCACCATCTTCAGTCTGGTAACTATACTTCTCGCCTGCGACCACTAAATGGTAGCGATAAAGATCCGGCATACCTAGCCACTCTTTAAAAGGGCCTTCGCGCTCTATCGCCTCTAGCTCACCGCGACCTTCTAACTTAGGAAGACGCTGCCGGTTACCGCGCCGAAATCCACCTGCCATTTGCTGCTCCCGTTTTTACATATCGTGGGTGAGGCATTATACGAACTCGCCCCCCATCCTCAAGCTACTTATCACTAGCCTGTCATCACAAACCAGTCATCATTAACTTAGTCGCCGAACGCTTGGCCGTAACTATCCGGGGCCAAATCCTCAAAGCGGGTATATTTGCCGATAAAGGCCATATGCACCGTGCCGATAGGACCATTACGCTGCTTACCGATAATTAACTCAGCAATCCCCTGATTGTCGGGATTATCTGGATTATAGACCTCATCGCGATAAACGAAGGCAATGACGTCGGCATCCTGCTCGATCGCACCAGATTCCCTCAGATCCGACATAACCGGGCGTTTGTTGGGGCGCTGCTCCAAGGAGCGGTTCAACTGAGAAAGAGCCACCACAGGGCAGTTAAACTCTTTCGCCAACCCCTTCAAGGAGCGCGAAATCTCGGAAATCTCACCGGTGCGGTTTTCGCTAAAGCCAGGGATCTGCATCAACTGAAGATAATCGATCATGACCAGTGCGATATTGCCATGTTCACGCACCACACGGCGCAACCTTGAGCGCATTTCGTTAGGCGACAAGGCCGCAGTGTCGTCGATAAACAGCTGTTTGTCTTTGAGCAGATTAACCGCTGAGGTTAAACGCGGCCAATCCTCGTCCTCCAGTTGCCCGGTACGCACACGGGTTTGATCGATTCGGCCCAGGGAAGACAGCATCCTCAGCATGAGCGACTCTGCGGGCATCTCCATGGAGAACACCATGACTGGCTTGTCGCTGGAAATCACCGCATGTTCAACCAGGTTCATAGCGAAGGTCGTTTTACCCATCGAGGGTCGACCGGCGATGACCACCATATCGGATGGCTGCAACCCGGTGGTCATTTCATCCAGATCACGAAAACCAGTGGAAAGCCCGGTCATTTCACCTTTCAGATTAAACAGCTCATCAATACGATCCACCGCCTTGGTCAATAGATCGCTCATGCCAATGGGGCCGCCCGTTTTGGGGCGCTCCTCGGCAATCTGGAACACTAACCGCTCGGCTTCGTTAAGCAATTCATCAGCCGGGCGCCCCTGGGGAGTAAAGGCACTATCGGCAATTTGATTAGCCGCACGGATCAGCTTGCGCAGCGTTGCCCGCTCACGCACGATATCAGCATAGGCGCGAATATTACTGGCAGAGGGCGTGTTACGAGCAAGCTCTGCCAAAAACGCCAGGCCGCCTACGGTATCCAAGTGATCACGCGCTTCCAGCGCTTCAGAAAGCGTCACCACATCCAGCGGCTGACCGGCTTCAGCCAGATGAATCATCACGTTGAACACCAAACGGTGCTCATAGCGGTAGAAGTCATCAGCGACCAACCGCTCTGAAACGTTATCCCAGGCCTGGTTGTCTAGCATGAGCCCGCCTAGTACCGACTGCTCCGCCTCTAATGAATGCGGCGGCAGTTTTAGCGCTGCCGTTTCTGTATCAGCAGAAGGCTGGTCCTGCATAGCGAGCTCCTTTAAACACTACTGCGTAGCCGGTGAAGATGCTTATCTTAGCCGCATGCGGTGCGACTACCAACATGATCAAGGCGTTGTCTTAAAATACCCAGCGGGAGATGGGCTGGATAGTTTTGGCAACGCCCAAAAAATAGCGAATATCCAGAACTAGCGGATACCCGGAAAAACAAAAGGCGCGGGAGAAACCCCGCGCCTTTTGAGGCAGCTGTATTAGCTGCCGTTAGTAACGACTTTACGTCGTTACTAACTTAACTACTCGCTCAATTACTCTGCAACTACCACTACGCGTACAACGGCATCCACTTCAGCGTGCAAGTGAAGAGTGATGTCGTATTCGCCAGTTTGACGAATTGGGCCATTTGGCATGCGGACTTCGCTTTTGGCAATATCGATGCAGCAGAGGAAATCGCGTCGGCCAGGTCACGCGGACCAATAGAACCAAACAGCTTGCCTTCATCGCCTGCTTTGGAAACCAAAGACAGTTCGATGTCGTTTAGCTGCTCAGCGCGCGCTTCGGCTTCTGCCTTACGCTCAGCGGCTTGCGCTTCGAGCTCAGCACGCTGTGCTTCAAACGCTTCGATGTTGTCTTTGGTGGCCGGTACGGCTAAGCCGTAAGGCACCAAGTAGTTACGACCATAACCAGGCTTCACGGTGACCTTGTCACCCAGGCCGCCCAGCTTACCAATGTTGTCGAGCAGAATGACTTCCATCTCGTAAACCTCTTGTCAGTTGCTGCGGGCAAGGCGTGCGCGAACGTTCGCGAATGTATCAATCAGCCCCAACAGCAGCACAATGAGAATCGTGGGCCAGGTCGTGATCAGTAGCACATAAAATGCTACCAGCCACAGCCCGTTCATCCCCTTTATTCCAATAAACCCGTGCACTAACGCAACGCCAGCTACCAACAGCGGAATCCAACCAAGCATCGCCAGCGCATGAGCGCCTAGCAGCATACCTATCACCCCAATGACGACCAGCACGGCCAGTTCTTTAGGGGTCAAGCGCAGTGCGTGAAACTCTTCGCGAAAGCCACCTGGGTTGTACAACCCAGCTTGCCAACTCCGCGCAAGTGCCAAGCACACTATGGCTGCCAACAGCACCACAAGCCCGGTTACTCCACCCACCACCAGTGCGGCAATGGTTTGAGTATCGTAGCCTTGATTGGCAAATTCCGTGAGCATGCGATCCACTTCTTCTGAACCTTCTCGCAACTGCTCAAGCATTAGCTCAGTGCCACCTGGCGGACTGAAGATGCCGAGTTGAACCATGACAGAGGCGACCAACGTCCCCACAATCAAGGTTTCTCCCCAACGCATCCTCTCGCGCAGGATAACGGCCATCAGCGTAACCAGCAGTATGCTAGCAAGCGGAATCACATCACCCTGAGCCCACCACCAACCGGCTGGTAGTGCTGCGGCGATGATGACCGGTAGCGCAGGGGCAAAACCTCTGCGCAGCGTCATCAACGCAGCGATGGCTGCTCCTAACCAGAACAGCCAAGGCACTAGCGTTGCCAAGGCCGCCCCGCCTGCCGCGTAAGGCGTGCCCCGCATTAGCCATCGGGCTAGTGCCAGCATCACGTTAAACGCTTACTGGTGGCTATCGGAGTAGGGCAGCAGTGCCAGATAACGCGAACGCTTGATAGCGGTCGCCAACTGACGCTGATAGCGTGCTTTGGTGCCGGTAATACGGCTTGGAACGATCTTGCCGGTTTCGGTGATGTAAGCCTTCAGCGTGTCCAGATCTTTGTAATCGATCTGCTTGATGCCTTCAGCGGTGAAGCGGCAAAACTTACGGCGACGGAAAAAACGTGCCATGGACTAGCTCCTTAAAACGTGCAGTGAATAAAATCAGGCAGTTTCTTCTTCTTCAGCGCGCGGTTTTTCTTCGCGACGCGGACGTTTTTCTTCTGCCGGTTTCATCATCGGGGAAGCTTCAGTAACAGCTTCTTTGCAGCGAACAACCAGGCTGCGGATAATGGCGTCGTTGTAACGGAAGATGTTCTCGATCTCGTCGAGAGTCTCGCCGCTACATTCAACGTTCATCAGCACGTAGTGGGCTTTGTGGATCTTGTTGATCGGGTAAGCCAAGTGACGACGGCCCCAATCTTCTAGACGATGCACAGTGCCGCTGTTTTCGGTAACGATGCTGGTGTAGCGCTCGACCATTGCCGGCACCTGCTCGCTTTGATCCGGGTGGACCATAAACACGATTTCGTAATGACGCATGGGATCTCCTTGCGGTTTGACAGCTTCCTTTGTGTGCCATTGCTTAACGCAATAAACGACGACAGGGAAGCAAGGAGTTAACTGAAGTGCTCCGCCACCGCGCTAGGCGGCCACAGGGGCATCAAACAGAACTTTTCATTTCAGCAAAAGCTAATACTTCAACGACAGCTAACACCCGCTTGCAGACAAACGGGCGCGTGTATCTTAGTAGCACGGCGGTTAACTTGCAAGCTGGCGCTGACGGACAGCCTCGAACAGGCAAATACCAGTAGCCACCGAGACATTAAGGCTAGAGACCTCCCCCGCCATGGGAAGCTTGGCAAGATTATCGCAGGCTTCGCGAGTCAAGCGCCGCATGCCCTTGCCTTCCGCCCCCATCACCAGCGCGGTGGGGCCGGTCATATCAATGTCAAAAACGCTGGCCTCAGCTTCACCAGCCGTACCGGTTATCCAGACACCGGCATCTTTTAGCTTGGCCAGGGTGCGAGCCAAGTTAGTCACTTGATAAACCGGCACCACTTCGGCGGCGCCACAAGCGACTTTACGCACCGTTGCATTGAGCGGTGCGGCTTTATCTTTCGCCACAATCACGCCGTGGGCACCGGCGGCATCCGCGCTACGCAGGCAGGCACCAAAGTTATGCACATCCGTCACGCCATCCAAAATCAGCAACAGCGGTGGTGTATTCGAGGGCCAGGCGCGTAGCTTAAGCCAGAGCGACTCTTCACCTTCAGGAGTTAATGGCGGACAAAACGCCACCACTCCCTGATGAGCCGCCCCTGGGTTAGCTGATCAAGCAAATCCCGGGGCTGCTCTTTTACTCGAGCACCATGCGCCTGGGCCTGGGTAATCAGCTCTTTTAAGCGGCTCCCTGCCCCCTGCTGCACCCAAAGCTCTCGGGGCGCTTCGCCTCTGTCTAACAAGCTTTGCAATGCATGAACGCCATATACCTGATCCAAACCATCAGGGGTCTTGGGGCCCCGCCGTGAAGACGCCGACTTCATACTCAGCCCTTATTCGGTGATGGTTTGCGTGGGCCATTTCGCGTACGGCGTGGGCCGCGACGCGTAGCAGGCTTCTCGCTATTGGATGGTTTGTTACCAGATGCCTTAGCACCACCACCTTTAGCACCAGCGCCCCCTTCCCCACCGCGGCTCTTACGCGGCTGGCGGCGTGGGCGCGGCTTTTCATCACCCAGCCCAAAGTCAATCTTACGATCGTCCATATCAACACGCGCCACTTGGACGGTAAGACCATCACCCAAGCGGTAGGTCGTGCCGGTGCGCTCACCTTTAAGACGGTGCTTCTCAGCTTCGTAGTGGTAATAATCCGAAGGCAGCGACGTCACGTGAACCAAGCCTTCCACGTAGAACTCATCCAAACGCACAAACAGACCGAACTGAGTGACGGAGGCGATGGTACCTTCGAACATCTCGCCGAGCTTGTCGGACATAAACTCGCACTTCAGCCAGCTCTCTACATCACGAGTGGCCTCGTCGGCACGGCGCTCAGTCATTGAGCAGTGTTCACCCAGTTCAAGCATCTGCTCGAAGGTATACGGACACCACTTGCTGGGCGGCTCAACCGGCGCACCTTCTACGCGCAACACCGTGTTGGTCTGGCGCGGACCGCGGATCACCGAACGAATAGCGCGGTGTACCAGCAGGTCGGGATAGCGGCGAATCGGCGAGGTAAAGTGGGCGTAGGCTTGGTAGGCCAAGCCAAAGTGGCCTTCGTTTTGCGGTGAGTAGACCGCCTGATTCATTGAGCGCAGCATGACCGTCTGAATGATATCGAAGTCAGGGCGGTCGGCAATCGTTTCACGCAGTGCCTGGTAGTCCTGCGGAGTGGGCATATCACCGCCGCCGACAGCAAGACCTAACTCATTCAAGAACAGACGCAGCTTATCAAGCCGCTCCGGCGTCGGGCGCTCATGGATACGGTAAAGCGCTGGCAAATCATGCTTATCCAGGAAGCGCGCAGTCGCCACGTTGGCCGCCAGCATGCACTCTTCAATTAACTTGTGAGCATTGTTACGGCTACGTGGAACGATTTTTTCGATTTTGCGCTCATCGTTAAAGATGATTGCTGTTTCAGTGGTGTCAAAATCGATCGCACCACGCTCGGCACGCGCTTCGCGCAACAAGTAGTAAAGCTCTTCCAGATTTTTCAGCGGCTTAACTAGCTCACTGTGCTCTGCCCTTAGCGCCTCACCGTCTTCGCTCTTATCGTCGAGAATCGCGGCCACCTTGTTATAGGTCAGGCGAGCGTGGGAGTTCATGACGGCTTCGTAGAAGCGGTAGCGGCTAATCGCACCGGTTTGCGAAATATTCATCTCGCACACCAGCACCAGCCGATCCACGTGTGGGTTCAGCGAACAGAGCCCGTTGGACAGCAGTTCCGGTAGCATGGGAACCACTTGACCAGGGAAGTAGACCGAGTTGCCCCGTGTGCGGCCTTCGTCGTCCAACGGCGTGCCTGGGCGTACATAGTGGGAAACGTCCGCGATGGCGACGAGCAGTTTCCAACTACCGGATTTGGTTTTCCAAGCACACACAGCATCATCGAAGTCTTTGGCAGACTCATCGTCAATGGTAACCAGCGGCACGTCACGCAGGTCAACGCGGTGCTGCTTATCCTCTTCCAACACTTCAGCTGAAATGCCGGCGATCTGGTCGAGCACTTCAGGCGGGAATTCTGCAGGAATATCGTAACTGCGAATCGCAATATCAATTTCCATACCGGGATCCATACGCTCACCCAGCACTTCGATTACCTCACCTACCGGCTGTACACGGGTGGCCGGCTGCTGAACGATTTTGGCCGAGATCACCTGGCCATCTTTCGCGCCACCGCAGGCGCTATGAGGAATAATCACTTCCTGAGTGATACGCGGATTTTCCGGTATTAGAATGCCAAACTCAGGCGTATTACTACGGTAAACGCCGACGATAGTTTGCGTGTTGCGTGCAATCACATCGGCAATGGTCGCCTCATCACGACCACGGCGATCGCGTCCGCTAATGCGCGCCAGCACGTGGTCACCGTGAAAAACACGGCGCATTTGGCGCGGGGGCAATACCAGGTCTGGCTTTTTGCCATCATCGCGCAGCAGAAAACCAAAGCCGTCTCGGTGCCCCAGCACCTTGCCTTTGACCAGATCGAGCTTGTCGATCAGCGCATAGGCGCCTCGCCGGTCACGCAGCACCTGACCGTCGCGTTCCATCGCCGCCAAGCGGCGCCTGACGGCTTCTATAAGTTCTTCGTCTTCCAGCCCCAGCATGCGGCTCATATTTTCGTGAGTGATCGGCTTGCCATAGCTTTCTAAGGCTGCAAGCAAATACTCCCGGCTTGGCGCTGGGTTGCCATATTTATGCGCCTCGCGCTCGGCGTGCGGATCATCACTTAACGTCCAATACTTCATGCGATCAACATCCTTGATGGCGTCATTTGCGAGAGGCATAAAAAAGGCGCAAACGCGTTGCGTTGCGGGCTGGATATTTCAACGCTTGATAGGCTGAAATGAATAGGGTTTTGTTTAGTCATAGGCGCAGTATAGCGCTGCACGTTCAATCACCCAACCGTCTTAGACGTTGTTTATACAATTTGCGTTATAAAAAGCACGTTAGGGGTCTTGCATTTAACCATCACCCCGGTATTATACGCGCCACTTGCCCAGATGGCGGAATTGGTAGACGCGCTAGCTTCAGGTGCTAGTGTCCGTATGGACGTGGAGGTTCAAGTCCTCTTCTGGGCACCAAACTGCTTTTATGCTATCTATTGGTATGAGCAGTACGGTGTTAAGCAAGGCAAGGTTTGTGTTCGCCCAGGTGGCGGAATTGGTAGACGCGCTAGCTTCAGGTGCTAGTGTCTGTATGGACGTGGAGGTTCAAGTCCTCTCCTGGGCACCATACGAACACAAACAGTAAGTAGTTAATCCAAGCGTTAGATGATGCGCCCAGGTGGCGGAATTGGTAGACGCGCTAGCTTCAGGTGCTAGTGTCCGTATGGACGTGGAGGTTCAAGTCCTCTCCTGGGCACCATGACTTACATGGGCCAGTCCGCATCATCATAGTATCTTCAGATTTTCTGCCACTCTCACTACCCCCCTTTTTTATCTCCTATACATCCCTTTATCTCCACCGGATTTAAGTCGCCTCAAATCCTGGCTTCCTGATCGCGCATATCTTAGATTTTAACTCCAAGCGTTTGCTGTCTTTAATGACCTGCTAATCCATCGGCGGCCCATGCATTCAGCGCATACCCCCATTCCGAGTCTTCGCTTTATATCAGGATTGGAATGACGTTAGGTTGTTATGCCATGAAGTTCATGCATAGCAATAACGATAAAGGGAAAACGGTATGCCGATGAAATCGCTGCGACCGTTGGTCTTCTGGCCAACATTTCTTGTTCTATTTGCTGCAGTCATTGCCAGCTATATCAATTTAGAGGCCTTTCTAGCCGTTGCGAGTGGACTAAATGAAGCAATCCTGAATAATTTTTCATGGCTGTTCAGTCTAGGTAGCCTTTACCTTCTCATTATGGCGGTTATCGTTTATTTCTCTCCAATCGGCCATGTTCGTATTGGGGGTTCTTCCGCAAAGCCTCTTTTATCACCTTTACGCTGGTTCTCAATCACCCTTTGCACCACCTTGGCCGTCGGCGTTTTATTTTGGACCACCGCCGAACCGCTTTATCATTTCATGAGCCCTCCCAGTTCAAGTGGGCTGGAAGCTGGTTCAAGCGATGCCATGGTGTTTGCGATGTCGACCATGTTTTTACATTGGACGTTCACGCCTTACGCTATTTATGCCGTACCTGCATTGATCTTTGCCCTAGCGTTTTACAACCTGCGTCTTCGCTTCTCTATTTCCAGCATGTTGGAGCCACTTTTCGGCCCAGGAATCAGACGCTTTGCAGGACTTATTGATGCGGTTTCTCTCTACGCCCTGGTAGCCGGCATGGCTTCTTCGCTGGGCACCGGCGCCCTGACACTTGCGGGTGGCGTAGGCCAATACATGGGTGGCGAAACCAGCCCTCTACGGCTTGGCGTTATCGTTGCCATTATCGTGACCACGTTCGTTCTTTCCGCCGCCAGCGGGCTGCAAAAAGGCATTGCTCGATTTTCATCACTTAATGCTGTCCTGCTGCTTATTCTGGGTGTGTTCGCTTTCATCGCAGGCCCCACCATTTTCAGCCTGGCTCTCGGGGTCGAGTCGTTTGGTGTATTCATCGATAACTTTTTCACTAAGAGTCTGTTTACCGGCACGGCGGGGGAAGATCAGTGGCCACAATGGTGGTCAATATTTTATTGGGCCGTTTGGTTCTCCTGGGCTCCCGTCGCCGCCCTGTTTCTCGGTAAGATATCCTGCGGCTACACCGTGCGAGAGTTTCTTCGCGTCAACCTACTCTACCCCGCACTATTCGCCAGCGTCTGGATTCTAATCTTTTCTGGAACTGCGCTTTACTATCAAGCCCACACCGGGGTCGATCTTTACACCATCCTCAATGACCGCGGGGTGGAAAACGTTCTTTATGAGCTGTTCCAGCAGCTACCCCTTTCAGGGCTATGGATACCAGTACTGCTGTTCATTGCGTATATCTCTTATGTGACGGCTGCCGACTCTCAAACCGATGCCATTGGCAATCTCTGCACCCGTGGGCTGACAGCTGATTCAGACCTCAATGCAGGTATTACCATGAAAGTAACCTGGGGGGTGATTGTCGGTATCGTCGCCTGGGTGATGGTGAGTTTTGTCGGCATTGATGGCGTCAAGATGCTGTCTAACCTGGGCGGACTTCCTGCACTTTTCATCGTTCTGATAGCAACCGGTTCGCTTTGGGTCTGGCTAAAAAACCCGGACCAACTTAGTCGTGTTCCAACACTCACCAGCAGCAAGCGTGACTCATGATTATAAAGCAGGATTTTCCGCATCGCACCCGCGAAATAGACAACATTTGGATCCCACTGGCTGACGGTACCCGCTTAGCTGCACGCATCTGGTTACCGGTTGACGCTGAATCACACCCCGTTCCAGCCATCCTGGAATATCTCCTTACCGAAAACGCGATGGCACCGCAATTCGCGATGAACTAACCCATCCCTACTTCGCTGGTCACGGCTATGCCTGCGTTCGAGTAGACATGCGTGGAAACGGCGAATCAGATGGCTTGATGGAAGATGAGTACGCCCCTCAAGAGCAGGCAGATGCCCTTGAAGTGATCGAATGGATTGCCAGCCAGCCTTGGTGTAACGGCCAGCTCGGCATGATGGGAATATCCTGGGGTGGTTTTAACAGCCTGCAAGTAGCCGCCCTGCGCCCCGAATCGCTCAAAGCCATCATCACGCTCTGCTCAACCGATGACCGCTACGCTGATGATATTCATTACAAGGGCGGCAATATGTTGCTGGAGAATCTAGGCTGGCGGCCACTATGCTAAGTTTTTCTGCGGCGGTGCCAGACCCCGCACTGGTTGGCGACAAATGGCGCGATATGTGGATGTCTCGCCTCGATAATATGCCGCTGCTAGCTGAAACTTGGCTCTCTCACCAGCATCGCGATGAGTATTGGAAGCATGGCTCTATCTGCGAGGAGTATGCCGACATCGAAGCGGCCGTTTACATGATAAGCGGCTGGGGCGACTCCTATATCAATACGATCCCTAGAATGATGGAGCATCTTCAATGCCCGAAAAAAGCGCTACTGGGCCCTTGGATGCACAAGTATCCACACTTTGCACTGCCTGATCCAGCGATTGGCTTTCTGCAAGAAGCGCTGCGCTGGTGGGATTACTGGCTCAAAGGTATTGAGACCGGCGTAATGGACGAACCTACCTGCACCTTTTACCTTCAGGATGGCGTTCCGCCCGCTCCAAAGTATAAGGAGCGGCCGGGACAGTGGGTTCGCACTCATGGCTGGCCAGCCCCGGGCGAGAGTGAATCCATTACCCTAACCATGGGTGACCATGGCCTTTTACCCAGCACCCGCCTCAGCCAGGACCAACTGATTGCATCGCCGCTTACTACTGGCGCACTGCAGGGAGAGTACATTCCGCTCTGGTTTGGAGCCGACTTCCACCCGACCAGCGCCGAGACGATGCGCTGTCACTGACATTTGACTCCGAACCTTATGCACATGGGCTCGATATCCTGGGGCAGCCTTGCGTTTCACTGACGCTGGCAAGTAGCGAGGCGTGCGGCCAACTGCACGCACGCCTATGCGACGTATCGCCTAGCGGTGAAAGTGCCTTGATCACCTACGGGACACTTAACCTAAACTTGCGCGACGACGCGGGCACAGTTACCCCTCCCATACCTGGTGAACCCATGCAGGTAAGGCTTGCCATGGACCTTATTGGCTATCGGTTGCCCAAAGGCCACCGTTTGAGGGTTGCTCTCTCCAGCGCCAGCTTCCCATTAGTGTGGTCGCCTAAAAAGCGCGCAGATCTGACCCTCAAGGCAGGTACGCCTAGCCTGGAGCTACCGCTATCCAAAGCGCCCTATATTTCCATGCCTTTCGAGCCGCCAGAAAGCGCCCCTCCCTGCCCTGTGAAGAAACTGCGTACCGGCCATCCCAAGCGCACGATCAGCGAAGATGTGGGCAGCGGCGAAGTCAGCGTCATCATTGAAGATGACATGGGAGATATTCAGTTTCTTGAACACGGCTTGCAGGTTGAGCAGTACGCCAAGGAGACTTATACCAGTCATCCTGACGATGCTACCCGGACACGTGCAGATATCGAGTGGGTGTACCGCGCTCGCCGTGAAGGAGAAAAAAACAGCTTTGCCGTCACCGTATTTAGCCGCTATCACCTGCGCTGTGATGAACACATGTTTTACCTGAATGCCGAGCAGCACGCTTATGAAGACGATAAGCTGGTGAGCGATAAATCGTGGCAGCGAGAGATTCCTCGTACGGCCGTCTAGCCTCTGCAACCCGGCCGGGCAGCAGCCGCCGCTCGGCAGTGGTATGCTTGAAATCACTGACTCCCTGTTTTAAGGCTTGATCCATGCGTGATGCTTTACCGCCGCTATCTTGCCTGCGCGCCTTTGAGGTTGCCGCACGATACTGTAGCTTCACGCAAGCTGGAAACGAGCTAAATCTCTCGCAAAGCGCGATTAGTCGGCAAATCAAACGTCTTGAGCATGACCTAGGGCGCCTACTTTTCGAGCGTCATCATGAAGGACTGCGACTCACCCCAACCGGAGAGCACTACTTTCGAGTCGTGCAACGCCTTCTTCGCGATTTAGGCGATGAAACTGCCCGTCTCAGGCGACGTGGAGACGACAGACAATTAACCCTCGCCTCAAGCCCGACCATTGCGTCGATCTGGCTGGCGCGCCAATTGCCCGACTTTCAGCGCGCGTACCCTAACATCGAAATTCGCATCTTGACGGTAGAAGACCCACATCGCCTTGACCTGGCGGAGTTCGACCTGGGTATTTATTACCATGTGCCCAATGAAGTTGATCCACCGGGCCTTGTAGCTGACGCCATTTTTGAACATGAAAGGGTAGCAGCCGTTTGTAGCCCCATTTACCTGGAACGCCATGGCAATAGCATTGAGCCTGCGCATCTGCTGGTGAATCACACACTTATGGTGGTGGAAGATCATTACCACGACTGGCTAAGCTGGGAAATATGGTTCCGTGAACTAGGCCTGAAATGGCAGCCTCCCCTGCATACGCTGCGCGCCAACAGCTTCCAACTGCTGATGAATGCTACGTTGGCCGGCCAGGGAGTGACCCTAGGCTGGATGCGGCTTTTAGATGCCGAGCTTCGACAAGGCAACCTTGTTCAAGCACTGCCACTCACCATACCCAGCCGAGGAAAACTATCGCTTTTGACGCCACAGCACCGACACCTGACAGAGCCCATGCGCGCCTTCCGCCATTGGGTGCTGGATACAAGCTAAACCCCAGGCATGCCAGCCACTAAGTACTTAAACGGCTATTGATACCGCCCCGGGCGCCTTGCCACTTCGTCAAGTGCCCACCCCTGTGTACGTAATTCTCCTTCCAATACAGACTCTACTTCCGTTGCTAACTCTGGAAAGAAGTTAAGCCCTGTGCGTGCCTCAATCTCATCAATGGTCACCAAATAGTCATCCAGCGGCTCATTGCCCCGAACGTCTTGTGGCATGATGAACGCCAACGCCAATGGTGCCTCGCTGTGGGGCGCCACTATGATCTTGTAAAAAGCCGAAGGCACTTCGACCAGCCCCACCCGGTTGAACACGTTATCCATAAAGTGTTCTGGGTAAATGGGGCCGGTAATCACCTGCAACCTGTCAAAGCGTGGCGCAAAGTGATCCATCACCGCTTCTTCTAACCGCTGCCAGAGCTGTCGGTTCAGATTGGGCCGTTGCGGAGACATATTGCTCATTAGGAAGGTATCGACCTGAGCGCTGCGACCATGCACCGCCGCAATGGCGTAGTTTGGTGCTAAATGGCCCCGGTCGTAGCCACTACCTGCGTAGCTGTCGGTGCCTATCGGCCATAGCGTGCGCCAATCGGCTTGAAAATTTGGCCTTGGGCCGATGCTCGAGTCGTCTACTGCTTCAACCTGATAACTTACCCATAGCGGATTGACCCGCACATCGGACCAGCCTACCAAGTAGCCATCATTGCGCAGCACTCGGTGCATCGTAGTGGGGCGAAACTCCTCCCACGTTGGCACCCCCATCCAGGTGTAAGCATCTTTATGCTGGCGCTCCTGAAACTCCCACAGCCCTGTGCCAACTACCACAAAAAGCACAGCAATGCCCAGGCGTCGCCCCTGTCGACGCCAGCTCAAAAGCGATGTTCCCAACAGACTTTCCCTTGTTAAATGCTTACATTAGCGCTTTTTCATTTTCACTGCGTTCGTGAACGCTTTGCGTGTAACCAAATAATAAAGGGCTACCAACCCAAAGAGAACATGGTTTCAAGATCGTGGCGGGAGTGAACCTGCATGGCATTCAGGGTTTCTGTATCGCTGATACCTTCTACGGCGTTCAGGCGCTCAGTCACCAATTCAGCCAAGCTTTCAAAATCACGGGTGCGAGCAATGGCCACTAAGTCGTAGCGGCCGCAGGTGGAGTACACCTCGCTAATGCCCTCTACATCGGCCAGGCGCTCGGCCACGGCCTTGACCTGGCCTTTATCGGTATTGATTAAAATGACTGCGTTTTGCATGGCGCGCCCCTTAAGAGAAAATGGTCATAAAAGTAGTGTCAAAGCTGGGCAGAGTATAGCAGCGACGAGGAAGCGAGCGCAGCACCCGGCGACAGCGTGACCAATTGTCGCTATTCCAGCAGCACTATTCGCACAACCCTTATACATCCGCTAGCATGTAGTTTAAGAATAGGGTTGAAAACGGCTGGCCTAAATTGTAGTAGGTTGAAAAAAATAGTAGGTCGAAAATACAACTGATTGAAAGATGTAGCAGAGAGCTCCGGCTTATAAGACTACGCGGAGCACAAAGAGGTGGATAACCACCCAACGTGACCAAACGTCAGACCGTGACGATAAGGAGAAATCATGGCTAATAAGAGCCGTCGTGACTTTATGCGCAACAGCATGTTGGGTCTTGCAGCCCTTCCACTGGGAGCTGGCATTCTTTCTAAAACTGCTTTCGCCCAAGAGCTGCCGCGCCTTGATCCTTCCGCAAGCAACGCCCAAGCGCTTAACTATGTAGAAGACGCCAGTGAAGCCAGCGATCATCCCGCTTATGAAGAGGGCGAACGCTGCGATAACTGCATGTTCTTTAATGCAGACACTGAGGGTTGCCAGCTATTTCCAGAGAATAGCGTAGCACCCGCTGGCTGGTGCCAATCCTGGACTGCCCAAGCTTAAGCATTTAAAACTTGATAGCCGTATAAGCACCTCTACCCCGCCATTTGGGCGGGGTAGTTTTGTTTAAGACACGCTAGCAGCTAAGAAGCCGGGCTTTCATCCTCTACCGGCCAATGAAAACGCCGCGTTACCCGTCCTTCTTCCAAAGAGACAAGATGAACAGGGAAGCCCCATAGCTGCTGTAGATGGCGAATCACCGGATAAACACTGCGGCCTAATGGGCGGCGACTATCCTGCACGTGATGGAGTGTTAGCGAGCGATCCCCACGAATGGCCGCTTCAACCACTTGAATATTGGGTTCGCGGACAGAGAGCGCGTACTGAGTGGCAAGCGCTTCCCGAACCTGGCGGTAGCCCTGTTCGTTATGAATCGCTGCGACTTCAAGGGTCTCCACCTGATCGTCATCCACCACCAAAAACAGTTTATGGTCACGCATCACCTTCGGTGATAAAAACTGCTGAATAAACGACTCATCCTTGAAGTTGCGCATCGCAAACTCCAGCGTTTCCCGCCACGGAGTGCCTGCAATATCAGGGAACCACTCGCGATCCTCATCGGTGGTGCGTCGCAGATCCGCTTAATATCCATAAAGATTGCGAAGCCAAGAGCATAGGGGTTAATCCCACTGAAGTGAGGATGATCAAACGCTGGCTGGTTAATGACCGCCGCATGAGACTGTAGAAACTCCAGCATTAATCCCTCATCGACATTGCCATCATCGTAGAGCCGGTTCATCAGCGTGTAGTGCCAAAAGCACGCCCAGCCCTCATTCATTACCTGGGTCTGCCGCTGAGGATAAAAATACTGCGCCAACTTGCGCACAATCCGCACGATCTCACGCTGCCAAGGCGCCAGCAGCGGCGCATTTTTTTCAATAAAGTAGAGCAGGTTCTCTTGAGGTTCCGGAGGATAGTGGCCGCCGCTGTGCAAGCCCAATGGGTCATCGTCAGCATGCAGGCCCCCCGTTGACAGCGGTGAATCGCTGATAGGTGCCTCAGGAATGGTACGCCAGAGCATATTCACCTGGGTTTGCAGGTAGCTTTCACGCTCCTCCTGGCGCTTCGCTTCTTCCTCGGCAGAGATCGGCGAGGGCCGCTTGTAACGGTCGACCCCATAGTTTTGTAGCGCATGGCAAGCATCCAGTAACTGCTCAACGGCCTGCACGCCGTGGCGTTCTTCACACTTGGCGATATATTTACGCGCAAACACCAGGTAATCAACAATTGAAGAGGCATCGGTCCAGGTGCGAAACAGGTAGTTACCCTTAAAAAAGGAGTTGTGGCCGTAGCAGGCGTGAGCCATCACCAACACCTGCATCATCAGCGTATTCTCCTCCATTAAATAAGCGATGCAGGGGTCGGAATTGATCACCAGTTCATAGGCTAAACCCATCTGGCCACGCTTGTACGCCTGTTCGACGGCTAGAAACTGCTTGCCGAACGACCAGTGGTGATAGCCCACCGGCATGCCTACACTCGCATAGGCATCCATCATCTGCTCGGTAGTGATGACTTCTATCTGATTAGGATAGGTATCTAGCCGATACTCATCAGCGAGCCTGGCCAGCTCCGCATCAAAACGCTCCAGTACACTGAAGTTCCAATCGGAGCCGGTGGCAATCGGCTTACGCTTGCGGGTCGCACTCATAGCCCCCTCCTCTACACGCGGTCACTAACCTGTATACAAGGTCACTAGGACTGGCTTAAGCGGCGCTTAAACAGTTCACGAAAGACCGGATAAATATCGCCCGCCTCCACAATTTGGCGCATGGCAAAGCGCTCGGGGAACTCTTTCACCACACTTTCGTACTCATGCCACAGTGACTGATGGTCATGGGGCGTGATCTCAACGTAGGCGTAGTATTGCAGCTGCGGCATCAACTGTTTGACCAGTAAGTCGCGGCAAATATTCGAGTCATCATCCCAGTTATCACCATCGGACGCCTGGGCCACATACAGATTCCATTGGCCAACGGGATAACGCTTTTCGATGATTTTATTCACCAGGTTCAGCGCACTGGAAACAATCGTACCGCGGTTTCCCGCGAGTAGAAAAACTCCTCTTCACTGACTTCCCGAGCAGCCGTATGGTGGCGCACAAAAACCAACTCGACCTTCTCGTAGTGCTTCTCCAAGAACAGATAGAGCAGCAGGAAAAACCGCTTGGCGATGTCTTTGTGGTTTTTGGGTCATCGAGCCGGAGACATCCATGACGCAAAACATCACCGCTTGATTGGAAGGCTGAGGCTGTGCGCTTAGTTGGTGGTAGCGCAGGTCGTAGGTGTCAATAAACGGTACGCCCGCGATGCGCTTCTCCAGGCGCTCAATTTCGGCTTTCAGCTCGGCAATGCGGGTGGGATTACGCAGCACCGTGTCCTTGCGTTCTTCGGCCTCCAGGGCATCAATCGCCTCTCTTAACGCCCGTTTAATCGGTGCGCGCATAGCAATGCGCCGAGCATAGGCTTCGCGCATAGAGCGGGTAATGCTAATCCGCGACGGCACACCGTCCCGGGAGAGCCCCGCCCGCACCATTTTGACCTCTTCAAGCGATTTCAACGGTTTGCGCTGCAAATGGGGCAGCTCTAAACCGTCAAAAACAAACTCCAAAAACTCTTCGCGGCTCAGCGTAAAAGCGAACTCATCGACGCCTTCACCCTGATTAGAGGGGCCGCCCTCGCCTGCGCCACCACCGCCCCCTGCCCACTGGGGCGGCGGATTTTATCACCGGCGACAAACTCTTTATTACCGGGTGAAACGATATTACGCGCCCCACCGGGCCATGCTGGAAGACCGGTTCGGAGATATCCTTTGCCGGAATCGAAACGTTCTCACCACGCTCCATATCCGTAATCGAGCGGCGGTTAACGGCCTCTTCAACCGAGCGCTTGATATGCTTACGGTAGCGCTCCAAAAAGCGCTGCCGGTTCACCGCGCTTTTATGTTTCGCGTTCGGCCTTCGATCAATAAAGTAGGTCATACGACCTCCTTAAACGCTCATCTTAAGCACACCATCCATTACTGGGACTTGCGCACGCGCAGATACCACTCGGATAGCAACCGCACCTGTTTTTCGGTGTAGCCGCGATCGACCATCCGCGCCACAAAGTCTTCGTGCTTTTTCTGATCCGAGCGAGAAGCCTTGGCATTGAACGAAATCACCGGCAATAGCTCTTCGGTATTGGCGAACATTTTGTGCTCGATAACGCCCTTGAGCTTTTCATAGGACTGCCAGCTCGGGTTCATACCGTTGTTTTGCGCCCGCGCCCGCAGCACAAAATTGACCACCTCGTGGCGGAAGTCTTTGGGATTCGAGATACCGCGGGTTTTTCGATTTTCTCCAGCTCTTCGTTGAGCGCCTGGCGGTCTAGCAACTCACCGGTCTCATGATCACGATACTCTTGATCCTGAATCCAGAAATCTGCGTAGGTCACATAGCGGTCAAAGATATTCTGGCCATACTCGCTGTAGGATTCGAGGTAAGCGGTCTGGATCTCCTTACCAATAAAGTCCACGTAACGAGGCGCCATATATTCTTTGATAAAGCCCAAGTAGCGCTCAAACACTTCCGATGGCAGCTGCTCACGCTCCAACGCCTGCTCAAGCACATAAAGTAAATGGACTGGGTTAGCGGCCACCTCGGTGCTGTCGAAGTTAAATACCTTAGAAAGAATCTTGAATGCAAAGCGGGTGGAGAGACCCTGCATACCCTCGTCAACGCCTGCGGCGTCGCGGTACTCCTGAATCGACTTGGCGCGAGGGTCGTGTGTCTTTCAGATTCTCACCGTCGTAAACGCGCATTTTCGAGTAAATATTGGAGTTTTCCGGCGCTTTTAGCCGTGACAGTACCGAGAACTGGGCCAGCATGCGCAGCGTGTCCGGTGCGCAGGGCGCGGCGTTAAGCGAGGAGTCTTCGAGCAGTTTTTGATAGATCTTGATCTCTTCGGTAACCCGCAAACAATAAGGCACCTTGACGATATAAACCCGGTCAAGGAACGCTTCGTTATTGCGGTTATTGCGAAACGCCTGCCATTCCGACTCGTTGGAGTGGGCCAGGATCACGCCATCAAAGGGAATCGCCCCCATGCCTTCGGTGGGGTTGTAATTACCCTCTTGCGTCGCGGTAAGCAGTGGATGCAGCACCTTGATCGGCGCTTTGAACATCTCCACAAACTCCATCAGCCCCTGGTTAGCACGGCATAAACCGCCGGAGAAGCTGTAGGCATCCGGATCATCCTGGGAGTAAAGCTCCAATTGGCGAATATCGACTTTACCCACCAGCGACGAGATATCCTGGTTGTTCTCATCCCCTGGCTCGGTTTTGGAAATAGCGATCTGGTTAAGCCGTGATGGGTACAAACGCACTACCCGGAACTGAGAGATATCGCCGCCGTACTCATTCAGCCGTTTTGCCGCCCAGGGCGACATTACGCTGCGCAAATAGCGCTGTGGGATACCGTACTCTTTCTCGAGCAGTTCGCCGTCCTCTTCGGGTGAGAACAAGCCAAGCGGCGACTCGTAGACCGGCGAGCCTTTAATGGCATAGAACGGAATCCGCTCCATCAGCAGCTTAAGACGCTCTGCCAGCGACGACTTACCGCCGCCCACAGGGCCAAGCAGATAGAGAATCTGTTTGCGCTCTTCAAGCCCTTGAGCCGCATGGCGGAAGTAGGAGACGATTTGCTCAATGGCCTCCTCCATACCGTGAAACTCGGCAAAGGCTGGATAGCGACGAATCACTTTATTGGAAAAAATACGTGATAGACGCGGGTCTTTCGCCGTGTCGATCACTTCAGGCTCGCCTACGGCTTCCAGCATGCGCTCGGCGGCGCTGGCATAAACCTTCGGATCACGGCGACAAAGCGCCAGATACTCCTCCAGGCTCATGTCCTCTTGCTGAACGCGGGAAAAACGGTCTTGAACGTGATCAAAGATGCTCATGAAACTCTCCTGTGGCCCATCCCCAGGCAGTCACCGTCAAGCCAAATGTTACGCAACGGCGTGCCAAACGAGGTGTCGCTTTTTTAGCGTAGTCAGCATTAGCAAAAAGTGATGACTAAAACCTTCAACGCAGCAGCGATATAGATAAGAGAATTATTCAGACGAATAGTTGCGTTAGTCCAAGCATCTCAAATAAACGCAAAGCGCTAAAGCAGTGATGTCGCTGCTTTAGGCAGCGACATCACTAGGTCAAAAGCGCCCAACAGCGGCAAAAAAGAGAGTAACTGACGGCTTTAACGCTCAAGTACCGCGCTAATATCGGCCAATAGACCATCCAGCAATTCAACGGTGGTGTTCCACGCACATACAAAACGCGCGCCACCTGCGCCAATAAAGGTATAGAAGGTCCAGCCTTTAGCTTTCAACGCTTCAATAGCGTGGGGCGGCAATTCAACGAACACGCTATTGGCTTGGGTAGGGAACATGAGCGATACGCCGGGTAGCGCTTGCAGCCCTTCCGATAGGTAGCGCGCCATCTCGTTGGCGTGCTGTGCGTTAGTTAACCAGGCACCGCTTTCTAGTAGCCCTAACCAGGGTGCTGAGACAAAGCGCATCTTGGAAGCCAACTGCCCTGCCTGCTTGCAGCGGTAGGAAAAATCCTCAGCTAATTCGCGGTTAAAGAACAGAATCGCTTCGCCAAACGCTAAGCCGTTTTTGGTACCCGAAAAACACAGCGCATCCACTCCCACCTGCCAGGTAATTTCTGCCGGAGTGGCATTTAGGCTGGCGCAAGCGTTGGCAAAGCGGGCGCCGTCCATGTGCAGGCGCAAGTCATGTTTATCAGCAATGGCGCGAATAGCCATGAGCTCTTCCCGTGAGTAGAGCGTGCCCACTTCGGTGGCTTGCGTGAGCGATACCACTTTAGGTTTTGGGTAGTGAATATCGCTGCGCTTGGTGACCAGCGCCTCAATGCCTTCCGGAGTTAGCTTGCCATTGGCACCCGGAGAGGTCAGCAGCTTCGCTCCGTTAGAGAAGAACTCTGGACCGCCGCACTCGTCGGTTTCGATATGCGCCAGCTCGTGGCAAATAACGCTGTGGTAGCTGCGTCCCATTGCAGAGAGTGCCAGGGAGTTAGCGGCGGTGCCGTTGAAAACGAAGAAGACATCGCAGTCGTAGTCAAACATCTCGCGAAAGCGATCCGCGGCACGGGCTGTCCAGAGATCGTTACCGTAGGCCAAGTCATCGCAACGATTGGCTTCTAGTAGATATTCCATCGCCTCCGGGCAGATACCGGAGGTGTTATCACTGGCTAAAAAACGCGGGCTACACTCCGAGGTCATGACGACAGTCCTTTTATCTGGCGATCGAACGGCGCGAGCTGGGTGCCACTCGCGCCTTTAATATCTAGCTATTCTTAATAACTAGATTAGTCATTTAGTCTATCGCCATTTATGGGCTAACGTCACCCGCTCAACTCACCTACACAGAACTATCTCGGGACACGTCGGTGGCCGAGGGCAGGTTTCCGCGAGGGCGCTGTGAATCCGTCCATGGACGCTACTTTCGCCATCCATGGCGAAAGACCCTCGCTTCAATCTGCCCTCGAACATGGTGAATGAGGATTTATGAAATTTACTCTATCCAGCCTATAGGCTAGCGGCCAATCGAGTGCCCTGCTCAATTGCCCGCTTGGCATCCAGCTCGCTGGCTTCATCCGCGCCGCCGATTATATGTACCGCCGCCCGCGAACGCTCCAGCGGCGCCAGCAGATCACGCACTGACTCCTGCCCGGCGCATACCACCACGCTATCCACGGCAAGTACTTGGTCAACGCCATCGCGGCGAATATGCAGCCCTTCGTCGTCGATTTTGAGGTATTCGCAGCCGGTGAGGGTTTTCACCCCCCGCTGCTTAAGCGATGCGCGGTGAACCCAACCGGTGGTTTTCCCCAGATACTTGCCGGGCTTGGAGGTTTTACGCTGGAGCATGACAATCTCACGGGGAACCACGGGCGCCGTCGGCGCTTTTAAACCGCCCCGCTCGCCCACTGCTAAATCAACGCCCCACTCGTCGCACCATTCGGCAATGTCCAACGTAGGATGGCCTTGGTGTGCCAGCAGTTCGGAGACATCAAAACCAATACCTCCCGCGCCAATCACCGCTACTTTACGCCCAACACGCTCGGGAGATTCAATCGCTTCGGCGTAGCTCAACACCTTGCCGTGGTCGTGACCTGGAAGATTGAGTTCCCGGGGTTTAACGCCGGTGGCCATGACCACCTCATCGAAATCGGCGAGGGTTTCTGCGCTTGCCGTAGTATTTAGACGTACTTCTACCGCATATTTCTCCAGCATCACCCGGTAGTAGCGCAGGGTTTCGTTAAACTCCTCTTTGCCAGGAATCTTACGCGCGTAGTTAAACTGCCCGCCCAGCTCACTGCGCTGTTCGAACAGCACCACGCTATGGCCGCGGCTAGCGGCTGTCACGGCCGTTGCCAGGCCCGCTGGCCCACCGCCCACCACTGCAACGCGTTTAGGGGTTTGCGCGGGCTCTATCAAAAGCTCGGTTTCATGACAGGCACGGGGGTTAACTAGGCATGAGGTCAGCTTTCCGGCAAAGGTGTGATCCAGGCAGGCTTGGTTACAGGCGATACAGGTATTGATCTCTTCCGCCAGGCCCTCTTCGGCTTTGCGTACCCAGGCGGGATCCGCCAGGAAAGGCCGCGCCATGGAAACCATATCTGCATGGCCCGCCGCCAGTACACGCTCGGCGACCTCAGGCATATTGATGCGGTTGGTGGTAATCAACGGAATTGACAGCGCCGACTTGATCCGCCGAGTCACCTCGGTAAAGGCGGCCCGGGGCACGCTGGTCACAATGGTGGGCACCCGGGCTTCGTGCCAACCAATACCGGTATTGATCACATTTGCCCCGGCGGCTTCGACCGCCTGGCCCAGCGTGACGACCTCTTCCCAGGTGCTGCCCTCTTCGACCAAATCAATCATCGAGAGGCGGAAGATAATCACAAATCGTTCACCCACCGCTTCGCGAACACGGCGCACGATCTCAACGGCAAAACGCATCCGGTTTTCAAACGCCCCGCCCCACTCATCGTCACGCTGGTTGGTACGCTGACAGATAAACTGATTGATCAGATAACCTTCTGACCCCATGATCTCAACGCCATCGTAGCCCGCCTGTTTGGCTAAGCTTGCGCAGCGAACGTAGTCAGCAATTTGTTGCTCAACCTCATCGCTAGAAAGTGCTCTAGGCATAAAGGGATTGATCGGCGCCTGGATAGCCGAAGGTGCTACCAAATCCGGCGAGTAGGCGTAGCGCCCGGCATGAAGAATCTGCATGCACAGATGACCGCCCTCAGCATGCACCGCGTCTGCCACCTGGCGGTGTTCTGGCAACTGCGCCTCATCAACGAGCGCGTGGGCGCCCTGGAATACGGCGCCTTCCGCATTAGGGGCAATACCGCCGGTGACGATCAGGCTAACCCCCTCCCGCGCACGCTCGGCATAAAATGCCGCTAAGCGTTCAAAGCCATTGGGCGCCTCTTCCAAATTGGTATGCATAGAGCCCATCAAAACGCGGTTGGGCAGCGTCAAATGGCCAATGGTCAGCGGGCGGAAAAGGTGCGGATAGGCGGGCGCACGGGTCATCACGGTACTCCTTGGTATTATTAGTAACAGTGTTAAAACGCATTCAAACAAGCGTATGACATACTCGCCGCAACGTACAGACCTTTACCTATCTGAATATTGCCAGGTTTGCCGTTCTCCCCCTTGCCCAGTGTGCAAATTCGCGTCACATTACCCGGCTAACGATAAGGAACCGTTGCTATGCCCTTGATGTATTTTTTGCCGCCACTCGCCACCGTGCTTATCTGGTCGGGCAATATGACCATTAATCAGCTTAGCGTAGGCGCCATCGCGCCAAGCAGTATCGCTTTTTTACGCTGGCTGCTTGCCCTTGCGGTGATGACCCCGTTTGTACTCCCTGCAGCGTTACGCCACCGCGACGAAATTCGCCGCCAGTGGCCTAAGCTAGCGCTGCTTGGACTACTCGGCATGGGCCTATGGCAAGGGCTGGCCTATGTGGCGGCAGAAACGACGACCGCTACCAACATGGGGATTCTCGCCGCCATGGTGCCGTTGTTAACGGTACTGCTGAGCGCGCTGATTCTTCGCGAGCCGCCGACCCTGGGCGGCATTGTGGGCGGCGTGCTGGCCTTCGTGGGGGTTACCGTTCTGCTAGGGCGTGGTAATCCGCTCTCGCTGCTACAGCTAGAGGTTGCCCTTGGTGATGCGCTGATGGTGGTAGCAGCCACTTGCTACGCGCTATATGGGGTGATGCTCAAACGCTGGTCGATGAATTTACCGCCCTGGGTCATGCTTTACGCCCAGGTCTGTTTTGCGGTGCTGTTCTTGTTACCGCCTTATTTGATGGGGCCAATGACACCTATTGATAGTCAGAATATCGGCCTGATTGTCTACGCGGGCATTCCTGCCTCGATCATCACCACCTTTTTGTGGATGCGCGCGGTTCGCCAGATCGGTGCCAATCAATCGAGTATTTTCATCAACCTAATGCCACTGTTTAGCGCACTGATTGCGATGGCCTTCTTGGGTGAACAAGTGGCAGGGTTCCACTTTACCGGTGGGCTGCTGATACTGGCGGGTGTCATTATGGCGCAAACGCTGACACGCCCGTTAGCACGTGGTTTAACCTCGGATAAGCCGAGCAGCGCCCGATAATGCTAGAATGGCCGTCGATTTCTAACGCTGGGAAGCCCTGATATGTCCCTGGAAGAACTGCATCTTAATCTGCGCAACCTAATGAGCGATGACTACGATCAGCTCAAGGCATTGATGGACGCCGTCTATCACGATATCGGCGGAGCATGGCCAAAGCGCACCATTGACAAATTAATTCAGGAATTCCCCGACGGCCAAATCGCGATTGAAGACGATGGCCTTCTGGTGGGCGTAGCACTCACCGTTCAGGTGGATTACGACGAATTTTCCAACCCGCATAAGTACGATGACCTGATTGGCCATCGCGAGATCATCCTCAATGACGAGGATGGCGACGCCATGTACGGGCTGGATGTGCTGATTCACCCAGATTACCGCGGTTATCGCCTGGGCCGCCGCCTTTACGAAGCGCGTAAAGAGCTATGTCGCTCAATGAACCTACGGGCGATTTTAGCCGGTGGGCGTATTCCTGAGTATCACCAGCACGCCGATGAACTCACGCCTGCCCAATACATTGATAAAGTCTCGCGCAAAGAGATCTACGACCCGATTCTCTCTTTCCAGCAGGCCAACGATTTTCAGGTAAAGCGCCTACTGCGCAAATACCTGCCTGAAGATGAGCAGTCTCGCGGTTACGCCACCCTGTTGGAGTGGAACAACATTTTGTTTGAGCCCGCTGCCAGTGTGCTCGACAACAAACCGACCCAAGTACGGGTGGGTGCGGTGCAGTGGCAGATGCGTGAGTTTTCATCGGTGGAAGCCGCGCTTCAGCAGATCGAGTACTTCGTAGACGCGCTCTCCGACTATCAAAGTGACTTTGCCGTTTTCCCTGAGCTATTCAACGCGCCGTTGATGGGCCTCCAAGACCGCGCCGCCCAGCAGGATCAAATGGGCGCGATTCGCTTTTTGGCCGGTTTCACCGAGCGCTTTAAGTCTGAACTGTCGCGTATGGCGGTCTCCTACAATATCAATATTGTCGGCGGCTCGATGATTGAAGTAGGTGACGATGACCGACTCTACAATATCGCCTACCTCTTCCACCGTGACGGCACCGTTGAGCGCCAGGCCAAGCTGCATATTACACCTCAAGAGCGTCGCGACTGGGTGATCGAGGGCGGCGATGAGCTACAGGTGTTCGATACCGACGCTGGCCGCGTGGGCATCCTGATCTGCTACGACGTGGAGTTTCCGGAACTGGGCCGACTACTGGCCGACCAGGATATGGACATTCTGTTTGTGCCCTTCTGGACCGACACCAAAAACGGTTACCTGCGCGTGCGCCACTGCAGTCAGGCGCGGGCGATTGAAAACGAGTGCTACGTGGTGCTCTGCGGCAGCGTTGGCAACCTGCCTTCGATTGAAAACCTGGATATCCAGTACGCCCAATCAGCGGTGTTCTCGCCGTCTGACTTCGCGTTCCCCCACGATGCGGTACTGGCGGAAACCACACCCAACACCGAGATGATCTTCTTCTCGGACTTGGACCTCACTCGCCTAACGGTAGTACGTGCCGAAGGTTCGGTGACCAACCTTAAAGACCGCCGCAAGGATCTGTTTGACCTACGCTGGCGCGACTGGTCGTGGAAATCGGGTGCTAATTTGGAGGATTGAGGGGTTAAATGCGGGGAAAAAGTGAGGCGTTAAATGTGAGGAGTGAGGTGTAAAGCGCATCACCAACGCCCGTCACAGATACGCATTCATCAAAAGCATTCGTAAATACGATAATGCCGCCCAAGTTGGGCGGCATTATCGTTTCTAAAAGTGCCTTAAACGGTTAATCAGGCCAAACAAGGTGCGCGGGCACTCGTCCTTTGGCATCGAACAACACCCCCTCATCGCGTAATTTGCGGTGCTGGCGTTCGGCGCCGCCGTGATCGGCAAGCTTCAAAGACGATGCGATCACGCGATGCCAAGGCAACTGGTGACCATCCGGTAGGTGGCGCATTGCCGAACCTACCATGCGCGGCGTGGCACCTTCGGTCATGGCGGCAATGCGGCCATAGGTCGTCACCCGGCCCGGCGGAATTTGATCGACAATAGTGTAAATCTGTTCGAGTAATTCCGGCCGAGCCATGTGACTATCCTTTTATTTCTTGAGGGCGCTTCTGAATGTGCTTAAAGCCCCTCAACCAGTTGATCGATCGCTTGGAAAGCTTCTTTTATTGCAGCTTCGCGCTGCTGCTCACCCAAATTCAGCCCTTCAGCATAGACCACGTCAACCTCTTTAATTCCCATCAGCCCCAGCATGGCTTTCAGGTGTGGTGTTTGGCTGTCAAATTCCGTACCCGCGTACTGACCACCCCGCGCTGCCAGAATAATCGCTCGCTTGCCTTCTACCAACCCTTGCGGGCCGTTTTCGGTATAGCGGAACGTTTCACCTGCACGCAGAACACGGTCAAACCACGCCTTCAGCTGTGAAGGAATACCCAGGTTGTACATCGGTACCGCAATGACCAGCACATCATTGGTGCGCAGCTCAGTCAGCAGTTCGTCCGAGCGCGCGGCTAACGCCTGCTGCTCAGCGGTACGCTCTGCGGCCGCCACCTGCCAAGCCCCCAGTTCGCTAATATCCAGGTGAGAGAGCGAGGTTTTCACCACGTCACGCTGAGTAACGTTTACATCGTTGCGGGCGCTCGCCTGCTCGATAAAGCGATTAGCCAACGCAATGGATTGGCCGTTTTCAGCCAGAATAGAAGAGGTAATTACCAGGGCACGAGTCGTCATTGAAAGCTCCAAAATGTACAGGGAAGGATTGGAAGCTATTCTACGGCGCTTTCCAATAATCAAAAGCGCAACGTTTTCCGACTTATATTCGATTAAATCGAATCATGCGACGGCCAATAAAATAAAAAGCCCCGCGACGCAAAATGCGAAGCGGGGCACAGCTAGTGGTTTAAATGGCTATAGCTCGTTTTCTTAAGCTTGATTACTTCTTGGGCCAGGCCTTGGGATCGACTTTATTAACCAGCTTGGGAAAAAGGCTGGGATCAAACACAGGCTCTTTGCCCGCTTTCAACTGCGCTTCGTAGTCGCGGAAGAGTGCGAAAGCTACTGGCGAGAGAAGCAGAATAGCGACCAGGTTAATAATAGCCATCATACCCATAGAGAGGTCGGCGAAGTTCCAAATCGCCCCCAGGCTTGCCACCGAACCAATCATAATCATCGCCAGCACCGCTAAGCGGTAAATAAACACGGCAACCGGGGCGCGGCGCCCGGCCAGGTACTCAATGTTTGACTCGCCGTAGGAGTAGTTGGCAATCACCGAGGTAAACGCAAACAGCAGAATCGCCACCGCGATAAACATACCGCCCCAATCGCCCACATGGCTGGAAAGCGCCATTTGGGTCAACTGAATGCCGTTGTTCTCATCGCCCGCCATCAGCTCCGGCCCCGCCATAATGATGATCGCCGCCGTGGCTGTGCAAATCACCAGCGTATCCAGAAACACCCCGAGCATCTGAATAAAGCCCTGGGCAGCAGGATGATCTGGCCGCGTAGAGGCCGTAGCCGCAGCATTGGGCGCCGAGCCCATCCCCGCTTCATTGGAAAACAGCCCGCGCTGAATGCCGTTCATAATCGCCTGGGATACCGCGTAGCCTACTGCCCCACCGGCCGCCTGCTCAAAGCCAAATGCACTGCGCACAATGGTCATGATCGCTGCGGGCAAGTCACTGATATTCAACCCGACTACCACCAGCGCCAGAATTAAGTAGAGCAGCGCCATGAGCGGAACCACCAGTTCAGCCACCTTGGCAATCGACTTCAAACCGCCGAAGATGATCGGCGCCACAACAGCCATCAAAACTAACCCCATGGCCCAGGTGGGAATGGCGAACGCCTGTTCCATGGCCTGGGCGATAGAGTTGGCCTGAACGCTGTTGAACGCTAACCCAAAGGCAATGATCAAACAGATAGAGAACAGCACAGCCAGCCAGCGCAAGCCCAAACCACGCTCAATATAACGCGCAGGGCCGCCGCGGAAGGTGTTGTCGCCGTGGTCTGTTTTGTACGCCTGAGCCAGGGTGGACTCCACAAAACTGGTCGCCATCCCAACCATTGCGGTCATCCACATCCAGAAAATGGCCCCAGGGCCACCAAAATAAATAGCCACCGCGACACCCGCCAGGTTACCGGTACCGACTCGGGCCGCCAGACTGGTTGAGAGCGCTTGAAACGAAGAGATACCGCCGTTTGATTGTCGGGAGCTGCCCAGCAGCTTAAACATATGGCCGAAATAGCGCAGCTGAATACCGCGTGTCATCACAGTAAAATAGAGACCCGCGCCAATCAGCAGATAAATCAGCACGCTGCCCCAGAGCAAGCCGTTGCCGCGATCCACCAGCGATGTCAGCAACGGAGGGAGAGTAAAGTCCATGAAGATCACGCCTTTTTAAACAATGAAAGCGCATCATTTTTCACGGCTGCACCAAAATGGCAAGGAAATTGGTGAAAAGACTTTAAAACAGCAATAACCACTTATCACATTGAATCGCAAAGCCCCCGCCATACCAGCTCGGATTCGTCGCTAACGTGGCGCCGGCTAGGGCGAACCAACCAGAAGCGCTCATCGCTGGGCACACTGAGCTCAAAAGGCGCCACCAAATCGCTACGCTGCTCCATTAAGCGTCGGTGAGTTAACGCAACGCCACCGCCCTGGCTAGCAAGCGCCAGTGTCATCACCTGGTTATCGCAAGTGAGCGACCAGCACTGCGCTTCCAGGTGAGCAACCCCCGCTTCCTGCAGCCACCCCGGCCACCCCACGCCAAAACCGACAGCGTGCAGCAGCGTATGCCCAGCCAGATCGCTCGGCGCAGTAAGCGTGTCCGCTAACGCCTGCGAGCAAACGGGCAGCAGTTGCTCTTCGCCTAGCGGCTGCATTTCAACGCCCGTCCACTCCCCTTTGCCATAGCGAATCTCGATATCCGCCCCTTCGGGGCCAAAGTCATCGGGCCAGATAGCACTTACTACACGAATCGACACCTGGGGATGAGCCCGGTGGAAGGCAATTAAACGCGGCGCCAGCCACGACTGCTGAATAACCGGCGTGGCACGCAGCGTCACTGGCTGCTCAGAGGTGCTGCCAAAGACCTCCAGGGTGCCCTCACTAATACGCACAAACGCATCGTGAATGCTCGGCAGCCACGCCTGCCCAGCGGGGGTAAGCGTTAAGCTGCGTGCATGACGAACAAAGAGCTTTTGCCCCACCCGGTCTTCCAGCAGCCTGACGCGCTGGCTGATGGCCGCTTGGGTAACCCCAAGCTCATTGCCTGCAGCGGTAAAGCTTAAGGTACGCGCCGCAGATTCAAAGGCTTGTAGCCATAACAATGGCGGTAATTGGCTCATGAAAAAGAGACCTATAAATTAAATGATGTCTTAGGGGTCAGATTAATCGTTTGTCACTGCTGCGGCTACTCCGCATCCTGGTTGGCACAAACGCACACCCCTACGTAATGCCACAGAGGGAGCGAATCGGAGTTTTAATGAACAGCACAGCAGAGACCACCTTAACGCCCCCCCATGCAAACACCCCTGAGATGGGCGAATTAAGTCCTTATCAAGCGGGCCCGGTACTCACTCAAGCGACGCTTGCCCACAATGGCATTGCCCTTGAGTGGCTAGATGGTCAAAAAACCACTCTGCCCCTGCTCTGGCTGCGCGACCACTGCGCCTGCCCGGCCTGCCGGCATCCGCAGACCCGGGAAAGGCTCTACCTGCCGCTTGAACCCATCACTGAGCCACCCAGCGTTGCTCTGCTAGATGGGCACTTACACCTGCAATGGCAAGATGGTCATATCAGTGCCTTTCATAGCGGCTGGCTTTACCAGCGCCGCCCGGAAGCCGAGCTGACTTCTGCGGTACCCAACGCTAAGCCTTGGGTCGATAACTTCACTCCCGAGCACATCAGCCATAGCGATTTTTTAACCCCTCTAGGCGAGAAAGCCTGGCTAACCGCCATGCTACGCGACGGGCTGGCACTGATTACCGACGGCCCATTGGTAGAAGAGGAAGTAAGCCGCTTAGCTGAACGTATTGGCCCCCTGCGCGCCACCAACTTTGGCGCCCGCTTTGATGTGCGCTCCAAACCCAATCCCAACAACGCGGCTTATACCGCGGTAGGGTTGCCATTGCATATCGATTTACCCAACTGGCGCCAACCGCCAGACATTCAGTTGCTCTACTGCCTGCAAAACGGTGCCAGCGGCGGCGAATCGTTATTTGCTGATGGCGCTCGGGTCGTAGAAGCTCTGCGCCAGGAGTCTCCAGAAGCGCTGACGATTCTTAGCGAAACACCGATTGATTTTCGCTTTCAGGATGAAACCCACGATATTTCAATGCGGGCACCGGTGATCACTCTGGATAGCGCAGGCAATCTGGTTGAGATGCGCCTGAATAACTGGATTCGCGATGCCCTTCACCTACCAGTAGAGCAGATGGACGCCTGGTACAGCGCCTACGCTCTATTGTGGAAGCTGTTCCACAGCGAAGCGCACCAGCTAGAGTTCACCCTTCGCCCTGGTCAAATGGTCGCTTTTGATAATCGTCGCGTACTCCACGGACGGCGCGAGTTCGACCCTAACAGCGGCGCACGCCATTTACAGGGCACCTATTTAGACCGCGATATGCTGGCTTCACGCCTCCGCGTGCTGGCCCGTAACGTTTAGCGGTATTCAATATCACTGTTTAACAACAACACCTATTAGACAAAAACCTAGCAAGGAGATCCTATGACACACCTCAAGCCTCTCGCCTCAGGCATTGCCCTCGCCACTACCGCGCTATTTGCCTCGGCGGCTCACGCTGACGACCAAACCCTCGATTTCGGTGTGCCCGCCTGGCCCGGCATTACAGTAAAAACGGCCATCGCCGAACAGCTATTAAACCCACTCGGCTACGAAACCAGCACCCAGGAAATCGGCCTACAAGTGATTTACCAGGGTATCGAAAGCGGCGATATCGACGCCTTTCTAGGGGCTTGGCTGCCCGCCCAGCGTGAGATGTTCAATCCCCGCAAGGAGTCGGGTGTACTGATTGACGTGGCGAATAACGTCGATGGTGCGCAAATGACCCTGGCGGTGCCGGAATATCTGTATGAGAGTGGCATTCAGAGCTTTGCTGATCTAGACGAGAATCGCGAACAGTTCGAGGGTGAAATCTATGGCTTCGGCGCAGGCTCTGCTGCCAGTGAGATTCTTCACAATGCCATTGACAACGACACCTGGGGGTTAGGTGACTGGCAGGTAGTCGATACCAGTGAAGTGGGCATGCTTTCCGCTGCACGTGATGCCATCTCCCGTGAGGAACCGATTGTCTGGGTAGGCTGGACGCCCCACTGGATGAACCTTGAACTGCCCATGCGCTACCTGGAAGATCCTGAAGACCTGTTCGGTGAGAACAATGGTGAAAGCGATGTGTTGACGCTGCTGCGCAGTGGCTACGCTGAAGCCACTCCTAACGTAGTGACCTTCTTTGAGCAGTTTACCTTTTCGGCTGAAGAGCAGAGCTGGATGATCCAAGCGTATGGCCAGGAAGAGCAAGACCTTGCCGACGTCGCCGAACAGTGGATCAACGACCACCCAGAACGCATTGAAGCAATGCTGGCAGACGTCACCACCACTGATGGCGATCCTGCTTGGCCGGTCATTGAAGCCCAGCTCAACAACTAAGACACCGCTGATTAACGACTGCGCTTAATGTAAAAGCGTCTTCATCCCATCGGACGGCTAGCGTATGCTAGCGCTTTTTTAGCCGATGGGAGTGGGCATGTCGCGGACATTGGGTAAGGGCGTAGGCCTGCTGGTAATCGTCGTGCTGCTGGGCGTCATGTGGCAGGTACTGCAGCGCTACGACCTACTCACCCAGGCGCGCCTTAGCGAGTTTATCGCTTACATTCGCCAGTGGCGTACCGCGCCCTGGATGTTTGCTGCGGTAATGGCCACTTATGCCAGCGCCTTGCTGGTGATGTTTCCACTTAGCCTACTGGTGGTGGTGACTGGCTTACTGTTTGGCCCGATATGGGGGCTGGTGTACGCCACGCTAGGCACATTGACCTCCTCGATTGTGTCTTACTGGGTAGGCCACTGGTTAGGCCGTGAGGCGCTTATGCGTTATGGCGGGCGTCATCTGCGTGGCCTATCGGGTTACTTATCCAAGCGCGGCATTCGCACCATGACGGTGATTAACCTGCTGCCACTCGCCCCCTTCACGCTCACCAACATGCTGGCAGGCGCTTTTCACCTTAAGTTTCGCGACTATATGATCGGCTCCACCCTGGGCATCGTACGGGGCTGGCAGCGGTGATCTTATTGGGCAGCCAGCTAGGCGCACTGTTCACCGCGGCCTCGACAAAAGAAATCATCTTAGCGGCTGTCGGGCTAGCGGCTGGCGTTAGCTTGTTAATAGGCCTTAAACGCTATGCTAACCGCCGCCAAGCGGCAAAAAAACAGCCTCACCGCGAAGGCGAGTGATATTTGGCCAGCACTTCGGCGTAAAAGCCCGCCACCGCTGAGGCAAAGTTGGCAATATCAAACTCCTCAGCAAAGTGGCTGGCCTGCTTACCCAACTCCCGGCGTCGCTCAGCGTTATCTTTTAACTCAACCACCCTTTGCCCCCAGGCCTGACGATTTTGCGGTGTTTTGAACCCATTGACCCCTTGGCGCACCACATCATCGATACCGCTTGAACGCACCGCCACAACGGGCAATCCCGCCGACATTGCTTCAAGAATCACCATGCCCTGGGTTTCTGAGGTCGAAGCAAATACAAATATATCGCCTAGATGGTAATAAAGCGCCATGCGCTCCGGCGGCACCGCACCTACCAGGGTGACCTGCGAGGTCAATTTCAAAGTATCGATTTGGTTTTGAATCGCCTCCCGGTCTGGACCATCACCAATCAGTAGCAGATGAAGATCATCATGCCCCTGTGACTGAAGTTCGGCGAGGGCCTCCAGCATAAAGCCAATGTTTTTCTCCTTACTAATCCGCGAGACGCTGATCAATATTTTACTTGCAGGGTCGATAGTTAATTGCTCGCGCAGCGTTTCCAACTCACTCTCCTCAACGTGAGAAAAGCGTGCCACATCAATGCCTGTGGGCTGCACCAGCGAGGGAGTTTTCACTCCAATCATGCGCAGATACTCCTCGGCGGAGTAAGTCGGCACAATCACTCCTTGGCAGCGATTAGAGAAACGCTTAATCAGGGTATGGGAAATCAAATTACGAAACAGCGCACCGGGCAGCGGCACAAAGTGGGCATAGTGCTCCAGGCGAGTGTGATAGGTGTAGATCACCGGCACCTTGAGCCGACGCCCCATGAACAGGCCCATGGAGCCGAGCCAAAAGGGATGATGAACGTGAATAACATCCGGCTTAAACCCACGCAGGCAGCGGCGGAAACGCGCACTGAACGGATTGGTTAACCGGAACTCACCCTTCTGCCCAAATGCCATTAGCGTGGGGATGCGTTTTATTGAACTGTCGTCCTGCCACGTTTCTCGGTAGCGCGGCACTAACAGTTGGATGGTGTGGCCTAGATCGCATAAGCCATTGCGCAGGCGATCCACCGAGACCGATACCCCCGATACAAAAGGAAAGTAGTTATTAGAGATCATCGCTACGCGCAGAGATTTACCCAGGAAAGGCGTTGGGTCGATATCAAAATCAGGATAGTAGTCGCGATCTTCGAAAATTAGCCGATATAAGCGCAGTGCGAGCAGCGTCAACATACCCACAATCAGCAAAAACCGCGTATAGCTAACGTAGAAAAACGCATACACCGTGGAAGCCACACTACTCACCATCCGCCACCAGCCAGGGCTATCCACATTTAATCGCACCGGCGCAATAGCGACATTCTCACCCTCTACATTGACGATGACGTAGTGGTGAAAGCTGCTATCGGCATCGATGAGGATGCCTCCCGCGCCTCCGGTGGTCACGTAATCCACGCCATTAATCGTCTGCTGGGAAAAGAGCGTTAAGTTGGCGGAAAATACGGTGTCAACGTCATGTTCCTCTGCCAGCGCCATAATGCCATCGGCTAAGCGAGAATCATTGAGATAATTGTCCGCTTCAAACAGAGGCGCGTCGCGCACTACGTTGTGCAGCGGCAAACCAACAAATAGAAACCGATGCTGTGTTTCTGAGGCCGTAAGCTCACGCTCCAACCAATCAAGCTGCCAGGAGGTAGAGGACTTGCCGGTACCGTCAAGAAAGATAAAGTGGCTATTGCCCGCTACAAACGAGTAAAAGTGCGGCCCAAAATATTCGTAAAACAGATAGCTACCGAAATCGCTATCTTCATTTTCACCGTAGGTGAGTAAGTAAGGGACATTGAGCTGCTCCAGACTCTGATAAATCGCCTGGTAGCTCTCCTGCTGCCCACTATTGACGGCATTCCCAGCGGAAATCAGGAAATCGATGCCGCTCTGATTGATGAGCGGCACAATCTCCTTTTGAAACACGCTCACCGAGTTATTGATATTGCCCACCACCGCAAAGCGATAGTCGGTTCGCTCCTTCAACACCTCGCGAATATTCGCCACTTCAAGGGTATGCACCGACTCAAATTTGGGTTCTGCTACATACAACCAAATTTGGTGAGCAATTAGCCCAGCCACCAGAGCAAGATTAAGAAAAAAGAACAGCCGCAACAGCGCTGTCGGGAAAGGCGAAGAAAGGAGCGTCGTGGCATTTAAAAGCGCTTTTTCAAAGATAATATGAGGTTATTAACCACTATACAGCAACGCTGAGTCGAGGTGGCGGGCCAAGCTAGCGCGCTTCACACCCGTTTAGGGTGGCCAGTAATCGACGTGGCCCAGCCTGATTGCGGTGTTCTCCCAGCCATATGCCCTGCCAGGTACCTAAGGCCAGGCGTCCATCGCGCACCGCTAGCGTAAGCTGTGTACCCAGCAGGCTGGCGGCTACATGGGCGGGCATATCATCAGGCCCTTCCAGGGTGTGGCGGAAATAGGGTAAATCTTCGGGCACCAGTCGACGCAGAAAAGCATCTAAATCGTGGCGCACATCCGGATCAGTGTTCTCATTGAGCGTTAACGAGGCTGAAGTGTGCATCAGCTGTAAATGCAGCATGCCAGCCTGGCAGTCACTTAAACAAGGCAGTGCGCGGGCCACATCATCCGTAATCAAATGAAAGCCGCGCGCCATTTCGGGCAAATGAATCTCTTGTTGGCACCACATACACACTCCTTTATTTGTTATGTAAACGAAAACACTCCATCACCGCCTTCTCCTGCTGTATGGCAAAATAGCAACAGATAGCACTAACCATAGTCGATCACCCTCGAATCATCGCCAAGGAGCGCGTTAATGAAAACCCTGCTAGGAAGCAGCATCGTTAGTATGACCCTACTCACCGGCTGCACTGGCATTCCGGATGGCACGCAGCCAGTAACAGACTTTGAGCTAGACCGCTACCTGGGCCAGTGGTTCGAAATTGCCCGCCTGGATCACTCCTTTGAACGCGGTCTTGATTGCGTGACCGCCACTTACAGCCTGCGCGATGATGGCGGTGTTCGAGTAATCAACCGTGGTTACAACCTTGAAGAACAAGAGTGGGATGAGGCTGAAGGCCGCGCCTACTTTATTGACGATGAAAGCGTTGGGCGCTTAAAGGTAAGCTTCTTTGGCCCCTTTTACGGCGGCTATAACGTCCTTGAGCTGGATGAGGAGTACCAGTGGGCGTTGGTGGCAGGCCCTAACCGCGACTACCTGTGGATACTTTCACGCACAGAGGAAATGGATAGTGCGACAGAAGACCGTCTGCGCCAGCAGGCAGCCGAGCTGGATTTCGCTACTGAAGAGCTGATTGATGTTATCCAAGGCGAGGCTTGCCCTAGCCGATAAGTAGCTTCTGATTAGCTCCCTTCAGGCAATATTGGTACCCGCCCCGCTATCTCTCGCTGAACATAGTCAATAAAAGCGCGCAGCCGGGCGGGCACATGGCGACGTTGTTCAAACACCGCATAAAAATCTGCCCGCACCCCCTGCCAGCCTGGCAACAGCGCTACCAATGCGCCACTGGCAAGGTGCTCGTTAACGTCCCACCAGGAGCGCAGCATGACACCGTGGCCGTCCAAGGCCAGGCGGGTAATGACCTCTCCATCGTTGCTGGCTAATCGACCGCTGACCTTTATCGACTGTGTCTGCCCAGGCAGTCCTTTGGCAGACTGAGCGACTTGTTCAAAGCGCCAGAGGGGGAAATCACTGTCGTTCTCGCGAATCACCAAACAAGCGTGCTGCTGTAAATCTGCCGGTACTTGCAAAGACGGCGCCTGGGCAATGTAAGCAGGCGACGCGCAGAGCACCCGCCGATTGGCCAGAATACGCCGAGCGACCAAGCGCGACTCCGGTGGCTCGCCCACGCGAATACCAATATCAAAGCCGTGATCGCTCAGATTGAGCGGAAAATTGGTTAACTCCAACCACCCTTCCACCTCGGGGTGATCGGCACAAAAGCGCGATAGCAGTGGCGCAATATGGCGGCGCCCAAAGCCAAAAGTGGCGTTTACCCGCAAACGTCCGCTAAGCGCCTGATCGACTCCCTCACCCAGTGAATTTTCCAGCTCATCCAACTCATCTAAAATCAGCGCGCCACGGGCCAAGTAGCGCTCACCCTCTGCGGTCAGCGTCAACCGCCGCGTAGTGCGAGCAGCTAGCTCTACCCCCAGGCGCGCCTCCAATTGTTTTAGCCGCTTGCTTACCGCCGAGAGCGATAGCCCCAGCTCGCGAGCAGTCCCCGTCAGGCTTCCCGCCCGCGCCAAGTGCTGAAAAACGCCAAATCATCCAGGTGCGCCATATCGCTCCTCAGTCATTCTGCACTTTAACGCAACAATAACTTGAATAGTAGCCTGATTATCTCCACCAAAATAGCCGCTACACTCTATTTACTATTCACGACTCACGACTCACGACTCACGACTCACGACTCACAAGCATAAAAAGTAACTAACAAGGTAAGGAACCACTATGACCCACCGTATTGCCATTATCGCCGGTGACGGCATCGGCACCGAAGTCATGCCTGAAGGCATCCGCGCTCTTGAAGCGACCGCCAAGCGCTTTAATCTTGATCTTGAGTTCACCACCTTTGAGTTTGGCAGCTGCGACTATTACCTGGAACACGGCAAAATGCTGCCGGATGATTGGTTTGAGCAGTTAAAAGGCTTCGATGCGCTGTTTTATGGCGCGGTGGGCTGGCCCGACAAAGTCCCCGACCATATTTCCCTGTGGGGCTCACTGCTGCAATTCCGGCGCCGCTTTGATCAGTACATCAACCTGCGCCCCTGCAAGCTCATGCCCGGCATTAAAAGCCCGCTAGCAGGCCGTAAACCCGGCGATATCGACTTTTACGTGGTGCGTGAGAACACTGAAGGCGAGTACTCAAGCGTTGGTGGCAAAATGTTTGAAGGCACCGACCGTGAAGTGGTCATTCAAGACACGGTCATGACCCGCACCGGCGTAGACCGCGTATTGAAATACGCCTTTGAACTGGCCCAAACTCGCCCGCGTAAAAAGCTCACCTCCGCGACCAAGTCCAACGGCATCTCAATCACTATGCCGTATTGGGATGAACGTGTGGTCGAAATGGCGAAGGGCTACCCTGAAATCGCGGTGGATAAATTTCATATCGATATTCTTACCGCCAACTTCGTTCTCCACCCGGATTGGTTTGATGTCGTCGTGGGCAGCAATCTGTTTGGCGATATTCTTTCTGATCTCGGTCCCGCCTGCACCGGCACGATAGGCATCGCCCCTTCAGCCAACATCAACCCCGAAGGCAACTTTCCGAGCTTGTTCGAGCCAGTACACGGCAGCGCGCCGGATATCGCCGGTAAAGGCATTGCCAACCCTATCGGTCAGATTTGGTCAGGCGCCATGATGCTGGAGCACCTCGGCTATAAAGAAGCCGGTGACGCGATGGTCACGGCCATTGAGGAAGTATTAAGCGAGGAAGATGCCACCGTACTTACCCGCGATGTGGGTGGAGAAGGCACCACTGCAAGCCTAGGCAAGGCGATTGCCAACGCTATTTCGCACTGACACACATATGGCATAAAGATTGGCTGTCTGGTTGAATCCAACCGGGCAGCCAATGTATGTTTTTTAATCGCTTATGTTCTACATTTTCCCTGAGGGTGGAAGAAACATCAGTTTCACTTCGCTCATAACAACATCAACAAACAACCATCAGGACAATGCTATGAAACTTGGACGCCGTCAGTTCCTTTCGGCATCGGCCGCCCTGGCCGCTGTTGGCACATCGCCCAGCTTTTTGCTTTGCAGAGCTCACAAGGTTCCACCCCGGAACGATACCCAATCGATGCCTGGAAAGTCGAAGATTCCCGCTTTAGTGATTACATGATTTTTAACAGTCCTCTAGAACGCCACTGGAGTGGAGGTCTGTGGACAGAGGGGCCAGCATGGAACGCCGTAGGTCGTTATGTTGTTTTCAGCGACATACCTCGTGCCAAGCAGATGCGCTGGGACGAATCCACTGGTCAAGTCAGCGTATTGAGAGACAATGTCGGCCACTCTAACGGTAATACCTTCGATCATCAGGGGCGGCTAATTGCTTGCGAGCACTATCCCTCACGCGTTTTACGCTACGAGTGGGACGGCAGCACAACGGTGCTCGCAGAGCGCTATCAGGGCAAACCGCTCAATGCCCCTAATGACGTGGTGGCACTGCCCTCGGGTGGAGTGATCTTCACTGATCCAGGCTATGGTGCTCACTTCGACTACGAGGGCAAAAAACGAGACCTGGAGCTAGAAACGGCCATCTATTACGTCGATGACAGCCTGGATGAGCCCATCATGCTGACCGACGATATTTATAAGCCAAACGGTATTGTATTAACGCCGGATGGCGAAGGGTTCTACGCCAGTGACAGTGCCCCCACCCATTTCGACGAACCCGCGCGAATTATTCGCTGGTCGCTGGGTGAAGATGGTCGCAGTGTCAGCGACCGGCAAGTTATCGTGACCAGCGAAGACACTATTTTCGACGGCATGGCCTGTGACGTGGATGGCAATATCTGGTCAAGCGCCAATGGTGGTGAAGGTATCGACGGAGTAGTGGTTTTCTCACCGGAAGGCACCTTGCTGGGCCGAGTATTGCTACCCGAAGTCTGCTCGAACGTGTGTTTTGCGGGCAAGAGCCGCAATCGACTATTTATGACGGCCAGTCAATCCGTCTACACAATTTACACGGCGGCACGCGGAGCATAGTAAAACTATAATCCCAGCCACAATATCCCAACCCCAAAAAAAGCCTCGCCGGATATATCCGGCGAGGCTTTTACTTGGCTGACTCGTATATGTCTTGGCTAGTAAACTAATTAACTGGCCAGTTTAGCCGCCGTTTTTGCGACCAACTCGCCTTGGAAACGGGCGATTTTCAGCTCACGCTCGTCAGGTTGGCGTGAGCCGTCACCACCAGCAATGGTTGCGGCGCCGTAAGGCGTACCGCCGCTCACTTTAGAAATATCAAACTGCTCTTCGAGACCGTAACCAATCGGCACAATCACCATACCGTGGTGGGCAAGTGTGGTCCAAGTAGAGGTAATGGTCATCTCATCACCGCCGCCAGTACCGGTAGAAGTGAACACGCTAGCGACTTTGCCACGCAGAGCACCGTTCGCCCACAGGCCACCGGTCTGATCCAGGAAGGTACGCATTTGACCGGCCATATTCCCAAAGCGGGTGGGCGTACCGAAAATGATCGCATCGTAATCGGCAAGCTCTTGAGGCGTCGCTTCCGGCGTGTCGTAATCCTGCTTACCGCCTGCATTCTTGAACGCCTCTTCAGGCATGGTTTCAGGAACGCGTTTCACCGCCACCTCAACACCGCTCACACCCTTTGCGCCTTCTGCCACGGCCTGAGCCAGCGTATCGATATGGCCATACATGGAATAATAAAGCACCAGTACCTTTGTCATTACTATCTCCTTCACTTATGAATAGTGCAAGTTATGAGTAGTGCAGTGAGCGTCGCCTAAAGTGGGCGTCGCCTAATAAGTAGTAAACACAACATAGCGCACTCAAGCATAGAAAAAAGCGAATGTTTTCGTCCGTGGGCGTCGATTTCATCGACGAACGCCATCTTGCACTTTACGCCAACCACCACTAGCTTTTGACTTGCCTACATCAAACGTATCCAAGGAGTCTGGAATGACGATTTTTGAAGCCCTGCGCAAGGATCACGATATTCAGCGCGACCTGCTCGCCCGCTTAGTTGAAACACATGGAGACAGCGATGAGCGAGATAAACTGTATCAGCAGGTACGGGCAGAACTGCATTATCACGCCGCTGCCGAAGAGCGGGCGCTCTATATCCCAATGATGTCAATCGACCTGACTCAGGAAAAAGCCCGCCATAGCGTTGCCGAACATCATGAAATTGATGAGCTTTTAGAACTGCTTGATGAAACTGACTACAGTGCAACTCACTGGTTGACCCACGCCAAACAGCTCCAGGATTTAGTCACGCACCACCTGGATGAAGAAGAGCAAGAGGTTTTCCAGCTGGCGGGCCGTGGCCTGCAAGATAAACAAAAGACATCGCTTGCTAGCGAGTACCAGGAAGAAATGCAGCGCCAGCGTTCAGCGTAACGTGATGAACAAATTGAAAAACGCTCATGCACCCCATGGGCGTTTTTTGCTGTTAGCGATTAAATAAAGCCACTTTTCAGCTTCCGCGTGTTTCATGAAGACGCTTTTTCACGAATACGCTAGGCTTTTACACGCGAACGACCTGCGGGCTTGTGGCATACGCCCAGCGTGGTAAACCTAGGCTCGCTTTTATACTGACAACGATACTCAAAACAGTTAACTGAGGAGCGACAATGCTAGGCCAATGGCTCGACTGGTCGCTTGATGGGCAACTCCCCACCGCCAGACAAGGCGTCTTCGCCAGCGGCACTTATCATTTGCATGCGCCTGGTATTTTGGAGCTCACCCCCAACACGGTAAGCCAAGGCGCCCACGCGTGCATTTTTTCAGCGGCGATCCATGGCAATGAAACCGCGCCGGTTGAACTGGTGGGTGAATGGTTAAGCGGCGTAGAAGCGGGCAGTATATCGCTCGGCGCTCCTGTGCTGGTGATTTTAGGCAACCTACCCGCGCTTAAGGCGCAGCAGCGTTTTCTTACCACCAATTTAAACCGACTGTTTAGCCGCGAACTAGCCGTCAAGGGCGAGGAGCCAGATCGCGCCAGGCAATTAATGGCCGCGGTGGATAGTTTTTATGCCCGCCATGCCGGGCGCCCCAAACTGCACTACGACCTACATACCGCAATTCGGGATAGCCGCTACCCCTGTTTTGTAGTGGAGCCTTTTGCCGAATCCTCCACCGATGCTGAGCAGTGGGGCTGGCTGGCGGCGGCGGGTATGCAGGCGGTGCTGCACCAACATCAGCACAGCTGGACATTCTCCCACTACAGCAAGCACTATCACGCCGCTCAGGCATTTACCTTTGAGCTAGGGCGGGTAGCGCCTTTTGGCCACAACGATATGGCATCATTACAACCGATGCGTACACTACTCACCGCGCTTAGTGAAGGACATACGCCACCCAATCAGCCCGCCACGCAAATGCAGTTTTTCCAGGTTCAACACGAATTAATGCGTCACTCGCAGGACTTTACACTCTGTTTTGCCGAGGACACAGCCAACTTCAGCCGCTTTGAGCCCGGCACTCTGCTGGCCCAAGACGGTAAGTCGGGTGAGTTTCGGGTAGGCGATACGCCCCTTCATGTGGTGTTTCCTAACGCACAAGTAGAGGTGGGCGCCCGTGCCGCGCTGTTGGTGGCGCCTATCGTTTAACCCCCCAAGCAGGATCTACTTTAGCTAAGACAATAACAATGGTGAGGCGACAACAGGACCCTCGACGTCGATACGACTATCGTCGAGTGCATAATGTTAGAAGGAAAGCGCGCATAATGCGCCCAGCCTGATAGAATCGCCCCTTTTTCGCGCCAGCCGCATCAAACAAACCCACTTGTTGCTGCGGCAACTCTGTACTGGAGCCAATGATATGGCCGCTACGCCTACTCCCCTTGAAGTGCGTAATATTAAAAAACGCTTTGGCGATACGGAAGTTCTGAAAGGTCTTTCATTACAAGCCCAAAAGGGCGATGTGATTACCCTGATTGGTGCCTCTGGATCGGGTAAAAGTACTTTTTTGCGCTGCATGAACTTGCTTGAACAGCCCGACGATGGCGACCTCATTGTCCATGGCGAACCCATTCGCTTTAAGACCACGAAGCACGGCCGCGAACCTGAAGATTGGAAGCAGGTGGTACAAATGCGCGCCAAGCTCTCCATGGGTTCCAGAGCTTTAACCTGTGGGCCCACATGACGCTGCTCGAAAACATCATCGAAGCGCCGATTCATGTGCTGAAAAAACCCAAAAAAGAAGCCTTGGAGCACGCCCATGCACTGCTCGATCGGGTTGGCTTAACGGCCCGCGCCAACGCCTACCCAGCACAGATGTCCGGCGGCCAACAGCAGCGCGGCGCTATTGCCCGCGCACTGGCGATGGATCCAGAAGTGATGCTGTTTGACGAACCCACCTCCGCCCTTGACCCGGAATTGGTCGGTGACGTATTGAAAGTCATGCACGACCTCGCTGAAGAGGGGCGCACCATGGTCGTGGTGACTCACGAGATGGGGTTTGCCCGTGATGTCTCTAGCCAAGTGATTTACCTTCACCAGGGCCTGGTGGAAGAGGCTGGCCCGCCCGATCAAGTGTTAGGCAACCCGCAATCACCGCGCCTGCAGCAATTCCTGGCACCTAATTACTGATCCGCGAGGCTGACCATGATTGATTTACAAGGGTATGGCCCCCGGCTGATCGAAGGGGCTGGCGTCACCATCCAACTAGCGGTGTTGTCGCTGATTTTAGCGATTATTTTAGGGCTCCTGACCGCCAGCGCGAAGATGTCGCGCAACTGGTTAGCTCATCGTCTTGCCACGCTTTACACCACACTTATTCGCGGTGTGCCCGACCTCGTGTTGATGATGCTGTTTTTTTTCGGCGGCCAAATTGGCGTCAACATGATCACCGACTGGATTTACTACTCGTTCGATATCGATATTTTTATCAATATTAATGCCTTCGTCGCGGGCGTTGTCACCATTGGGCTAATCTTCGGGGCCTATATGGGGGAAACCTTTCGCGGCGCTTTTATGGCGGTCGATAATGGGCAAATCGAAGCAGGTAAAGCCTATGGCATGAGCGATGGGCTGGTTTTTCGTCGCGTCCGTTTTCCGCAGATGATGCGCCATGCACTGCCTGGCCTTTCCAACAACTGGATGGTATTGCTCAAAACCACAGCACTGGTCTCGGTAATCGGGCTTTCTGATATGGTGCGTGTCGCCTCAGAAGCCTCTAAAGCGACGCGCGAACCTTTCACTTTCATGATTATTGTCGCGCTTATCTATCTGCTCATCGCCAGCGTTTCGGAGTGGATCTTTGCTCGTCTGCAAAAACGCTACAACATTGGCTATGGGGAGGCAGACTAATGACCGCTTTCATGACATGGCTCGAAAATCAGCTTGCCGAGAACAGTATTTTCACGCTGCAAACGCTTTCCTACTATGGCGATGGCTGACCACCACGGTGCAACTGGTCTTTTTATCGCTGGTCATTGGCTTAATCGCTGCGGTACCCCTTGCCATTGGGCGTGGTTCAAAACACGCCTGGATTAAGTGGCCTATTTTTGCTTACACCTATGTTTTTCGTGGCACACCGCTACTCATCCAACTCTACCTGATTTATTACGGCGTGGTGTTTGTGGACGGAATCCAAGAAAGCTGGCTATGGGTGATACTTGAAGAACCGTTCGTTCCCGCACTCATTGCATTTACCCTCAACACCGCCGCCTATACGACCGAGATTTTTCGCGGCGCGATTAAGTCTACCTCGAAAGGTGAAATTGAAGCGGCTCGTGCCTATGGCATGTCACCTCAGCAGACCATGCGGCGCATTATTATCCCAGCGCTTTTCGTCGCGCACTGCCGGCCTACGGCAACGAAGTCATTTTCATGCTACATGCCAGCGCTATTGCCAGCGTAGTGACGATTATGGATCTGACCGGCGCGGCGCGCTTTGTCTATGCGCGTTTTTATGCGCCTTTTGACGCATTCTTGTTTGTGGCAGCGATATACCTGTGTTTAACCTTCACCATCCTGTATCTCTTTCGTTATCTAGAAAAAAAGCTGCTCGCACATCTACAGCCACAGAACTCCTAGTGTGAAAAAACGTTGGTTTACGAATCATCAAGCGCTTTTCGTCAACGCCGAGTTAGGATAAGTTATCAATGATCATCACAACGCAACCTGTGACTAACGTGGTCAACGCCATATAGGCAACGCCATCATTAGGCGGTGGTTGCTTAGATGAACTCTGCTTCCAAGGAGATACATAATGAAAAAACTGCTGTCTGTCTCACTGCTAGGCTTAGCCGTTGCAGCAAGCGCCGCCCAGGCGCAAGAAGACCAACTACGTATCGGGGTTGATGTGCCTTACGAGCCGATGGAATATCGCACGCCGGATGGCGAGCTGACCGGCTTTGATATCGACCTGGGCAACGCCCTCTGTGAGCGTATCGGTGTTGAATGTGAATGGGTTGTACAGGGCTGGGACGGCATTATCCCGGGTCTCATGGCACGCAAATACGACGCTATTATGTCCTCCATGACGATCAATGATGACCGTCGCGAGCAAGTGCTGTTCTCTGACCCCTACATCACCCCGCCGTCCGCCTGGTTTGCTCCTGAAGGCACCGACCTTGATGCAACCAATGAAGAGTCGCTCGCCGGCATGACTATCGGCGTTCAGCGCGGCACTCTGCAGGACAATTACGTCACCGACATGTATGGCGATGTCGCCGACATCAACCGCTATTCTACCGCCGATGACATGGTGCTGGACATGGAGTCCGAGCGTTTGGACATATTGTTCCTCGACTACCCAGTCGGTAAGTCCACGTTACTGGATAGCGAAGAAGGCAACTACGTTGTTGTCGGCGAGATGCTCACCGAACCTAAAGAGTATTTTGGTGATGGCTTTGGTATCGCGTTCCGTCAACGCGACGAAGCACTCGCTGAGCAGTTCAACGAAGCCCTGGCTGAAGTGAAAGAAGACGGCACTTACGACGAGATCTACAACCGTTATTTCGGTGGGCAAGAGTAAGCATCACAGCAAGCCCTAGGGCCTGTTGACGTTTCACTCGCGGCCGCGCTGGAGCCCGTTTTTATTCGCGGCAAGGCAGGAGGAGAGAAGTTTGGTGGTTCCAAATGAACGACGACTAACGCCGCCGCGGATAAAAACGGGCCCAGCCCTTCGGGTTGCCCCGCAAAGCGCGCCATACGGCGTTGCAAAACTTGAAAAGGGAACCACCCTTCCCAGCGTTTTGCGCCTTGTCTGACGCGCTTTGTGGGGCAACGCGGTTCGCGATGAAACGTCAACAGGCCCTAGTGTCCATCACCCCGGCAACCGCCGGGGTGATGCGTTTCTACCTAACGCTGAAAATTCAGTGAACTAGGTAAAGCTACCTCTGTCTCTGTATCATCGCGCATGTTCAACACGGAGGTTTTATGGCTCACCCGACTAGCCCACATGCAGGCACGCTACCTCGCCTCTCTTCTCACTGGACCGGCTGGGACAGTGGCTGGCGTTGATTACCATGACCGTGGATCACCTCACTCGCTATGTGCTGCCCGGCGATTGGGATCTAAGCTGGGCCGGGTCTTCCATTGGCCGTATCGCCTTCCCGCTGTTTGCCGCCATGGTGGCCTGGCACGGCCTGTTTAATACCCGCAACCCACTGCGCTACTCGCGCCGAATTCTAATTATCGGCTTGGTTGCCCAACTCCCCTACATGATGATGCCACGCGCATCAGACGCATTTATCCTCAACGTCTGCTTTACCCTGGCCAGTGGTTTAACCTTAGGTGCGCTAGTGCGCCAAGGCTGGCAGCACTACCAGCAGCAAACGTTAGGTTTGCCCTGGTTGTTAGCCGGTGCAGCGGTAGGTGTGACCGTGTGGTATCTACTCGGTTTTTGGGTGGAGTACGGGCACAACGGGCTGCTGCTGATTCCGCTATTAATGTTCGCGATGCACGCCTTGAGCCAAACTGAGAGCCATTTCCAAGCGCGCCTATGGGCAGGCCTAGCGGCATTTCCAGCACTCTGGATTGCCGGGCAAATGAATGCCTCTGACATGGCCAAATCGTTTACTGTAGGTACGTGCCTCATCGTGCTGGTACTTGCTGCAGGTGCAGCGCAACGAATCCCCCCCGTCTACTTAGTGATGCCGCGACGTTTATGGTTAGCGTGGTACCCCGGCCACTTTGCGTTAATCGCTTTATGGGTGCTGCTAATCGGTCAATTGGCTTAAGCGTTCGGATCACTGCATTTTATCGCGCATCCAGGGCTGGTAGCGGCAAAGCTGCGCCCGGCCTTCTGTTTTTGCACGATACATCGCAATATCCGCTTGTTTAAGTACTTCTTCGTAATCGCAAGCGACGGTTGTGAAGCAGGTATAGCCTATGCTGGGCGTTACGTTGGTATCGTTACTTGCCAGTCGGTAAGGCTGAGAGAGAGCCTGCTGAACCTTAAGCATATAAGTCTCAGCACGCGCCTCCAGGGTCTCATCTGCCCCCTCGCCAAGCAGGGCCATTAGCACAAACTCATCCCCGCTGAGACGAGCAGCCATATCCTCCCCGTTCAAGCAGCTTTCAAGGCGGCGAGCCACTTGCACTAGTAGATTATCGCCCGCTGCATGTCCCAAAGTGTCATTAATCAACTTAAAGCGATCCATATCCAAAAACATCAGTAACCCGCTCTGAGGCTCTGTTTGTTTCTCATCGCAAAGAGTTGCCAAACGCTCGATAAACAGCCGCCGATTGGGTAGATCGGTGAGAGAGTCATAAAAAGCCTGACGGTAAATGATCGCCTCAGCACGCTTACGCTCGGTGAAATCTTCAATAATGGCTACGCCGCCGACCATCTCATTACTGGCACTATGCACACCGTTGAAGAATGCCCGTAGCGGGGTGCCTGCGCTCGCTTTGGGCAAATAGTAAGTTCCCTCATAATAGCCAGTTCCTTTAGCGAGGGCATTGCGCACGGCCTTGGCAACCTCTGGATTCGCCGAGCTGGATAGCATCTTATAGCCGAGCAACTGAGCGCGGTTAACGTCCAGTATCTCCAACAGCTTACTATTACAATCAGTGATGAAACCCTGGCTATCAAAATGCAGCACTCCCAACGGCGAGCGTTGAAAGATAGAGCGGTAGCGATTTTCGCTCTCTTGCAACTGCGCCTCCCGGGCCGACATATTCACCCGCAGGGCAATGTTATCGTGAATAATTCTGCTTAAACGTCGACTAGTGGTAACAATCAGGCCAAGAAACAGGCTAAGCATGGCACCAATTAAAACTGCCAGCGGTGAACCTAATAGTAAAAACTGCACTAGCAGGGAAGCAAAATCGGCAGCACAAAACCGAGTGCCACCCACCAAACGGCCGAAAGCGTTGTGACACCACCGGCAGCAATGCCCGCCAATACAATCGAAAGCGCAGCCACCTGACCGTGATTTTCGCCAGTAAACAGAACGACCCCGCCGACTCCCCAGACACAGCCAGCTAAAACTGCCCCGGCGCTAAACCGGTATAGCCAGCGGCGGCGCTGCTGTTGCTGTGCCGGTAAGCGGCGAAAATAGTAGGCCAAGGCAAGGCGAGCGAACGAAACAAAGGTCAATACTGCGAGCCAGGTGAGCAGTACCCAGCTTGCGACCACTGGCCACATGGCTGCGACTAGCAGCATGCCTGCCAACACGCTGCTTAGCACCGGTTGCCAAAGGTTGTCGTACAGCAGACGTACTTTTTCGCTATGCAGGCGCTTTACAGTGACATGGTGGTCGCGATGGAAACCACTGCGCAGCCCAGGGGCAGACCCAGTAGTTGAAGAGTGAGGCATACTAACTATCCGCCTAAAAGTCGCTATTAAGATCAGCATAATTAGCTGATTTTTTGTTGTGGCTCCTTTTTAGCGCATTTAGTCACTTTTAGCGATAAAAGTTGCATGATTGGACAACATTGGTAGAAAAAAGCCGCCTGAGCTAAGCAGGCGGCTGTAGAAACTACTGTTTGATGGAAAAGCTTAGCTGTGGCGGCGGCGCCTCCGGCAGTAACGCACTACAGACGTTAACTTTTTCCAGTAGTTCGGCATGGTTAGGTGCCAGAATATTGATGTGGGCAAGCTTGCGACCAGCGCGCTCAGCTTTGTCGTAGCGATGCAGGTGCGTATTAGCAAGCGCTAGAATCGCCGCGTTATCGCCTTCACGCCCAATCACGTTAATCATGCAGGTGGGGGCAATCGCCTGGGTATCGCCTAAGGGCAAGCCCTGTATCGCGCGCAGGTGGTTTTCGAACTGGCTGGTCACCGCGCCATCCATCGTCCAGTGGCCGGAGTTATGCACCCGGGGCGCCATTTCGTTGGCGAGCAGGCTGCCATCGCGGGTTTGAAACAGCTCTAGCGCCAGCACGCCCACGTAATCCAGCTCATCCAACAACGCACGAATATAGCCATCAGCGGTTTGCTGAACGCTGGCGTCCAGATCCGGCAGCGGCGCCACAGAGTAGCGCAGGATGCCATCCACATGCTGGTTCTCGGCCATGGGGTAGAACACCACCTCGCCATCGCGACCGCGCACGGCAATCATCGAGACTTCCCGCACGAAGTCGACGAAGGCCTCAACGACCAACTGCGAATGGCCAATTGCGCTCCACGCCTCGCCAGCCTGCTCAGGCTGTTTCAAGACGGCCTGGCCTTTACCGTCGTAGCCTTCAGTGACCGATTTTGCCACCACCGGGCAACCCAACTCACGGGCGGCGGCTTCAAGCTGCTCGGCGCTCTGCACTACCCGGTAAGCAGGGGTCGGAATGCCTAGACGATCAAACAGTGTCTTCTCTTCGACCCGGTTCTGGCACACTTCAATGGCACGACTGCTGGGATAAACCGGCTTGTGCTGCTCAATTTCGCGCAACAGTTGAACGGGCAGGTGTTCGAACTCGTAGGTCACTACATCAACCTTGGCCAAAAACTCAGCCAGGTGCTGGTTATTAGGATCGACAATTACATCGCCAATTCCAGCACTGGGATTACCCGTAGTATCTAAAAAAGTGAAACGATTACCCAGCGGATAACCCGCTAGCGCCAACATGCGGCCTAATTGACCTGCACCCAGTACGCCAATGTTTTTTGCAATACCAGAGTTCATAGCCAGACTCCTTATTCCGCTTCCGGCTCGGGGCGCGGGTCAGGGTTGTCGAGAACTTTCTGAGTCTGCTCGGCACGAAACGCTTCTACCGCACTTCTCACGGTCGCATCTTGCAGGCCAACAATCTGCGCTGCTAACAACCCTGCGTTGGTCGCGCCCGCTTTACCAATCGCCAAGGTGCCCACTGCGATGCCGCGGGCATCTGCGCAATGGAGAGCAGCGAATCCAAACCTTTTAGTGCTTTCGACTCCACCGGCACACCCAGTACCGGGAGTGGCGTTTGCGAGGCCACCATACCTGGCAAGTGAGCAGCACCGCCCGCGCCTGCCACAATTACCTGCAAACCGCGCTCGGCAGCGCTCTTGGCATAGTCAAACAGCAGGTCAGGTGTACGGTGTGCTGACACCACGCGAGTTTCATAAGCCACGCCCAAACGCTCCAGCATGGAAACAGCGTGCTCCATGACTGGCCAGTCGGACTTGGATCCCATGATCACGCCCACCTTGGGTGCGCTGTTCGACGACATGCAAAACTCCTCGGCCCAACGGCCTATAAAAAGCGAAACTAAATTAAAAAACAGCGTGCGCCGGGTCAGGCACACATCAAAATAGGAAGGCGAATAGTCTACCAGAGCTAGCCCGTTTGCGGGCGTTGCCGAGGTCGTGAAATTTTCATCAAAATAGGCATTGAAATGCGCACCGGTTGGCGGCATTGTGTGTTTGTCATTTCAGACTGATGGAGCCACATGAGCACGGCACGCGCAACTGCCACTGCGGAACAGCTTGATCCTCCGCGAAGCAGCCCTGACCTCGACGTCAGGGAACTTGAAAGACGTACGCGATTAATGCGTATTATCACGCGTCTGATCGCCGTATCAGACCTAGGAAGTCGAGAAATTGCCCGCCGGGCAGGGCTTCCCGTTCAGAAAATCAGCGACCTGCTCGCCGGAAGGCTTGAGCATCTGGGAGTGGATGAACTTCACGCCCTGCGTCGCACCTTAGAGCTGGAGGCGCCATAGCAGACACTTTTTCTGCTGTTCCCACTTCTCCACTCCACGCAGGCCGCCTCCCGGCGGTCTGCCAAGAAAGCTTTTTTCACGCCTACCCCAATCCCGAGATTACTTCACTTCGTTCGTAATGACGGCTCATGGCGCAATCGCAATACCCCCAAACGCTACAACCACCACCACTACCCAAGCGGGCAGCTTCCATACGGTTAATAGCAAGAAACCGGTTAACGCCAGGGCAAACTCCTCTGCACCAATGATCGCACTCGTCCACACCGGCTGATAAAGCGCTGCGCCTAAAATGCCTACCACCGCCGCATTGGCACCGCGCATTAGCGCCTGGGCACTGCCCCACTGACGAAATTGATTCCAAAACGGCAGCACGCCCACTAACAGCAAAAAGCCGGGGATAAAGATTGCCAGCAGCGCCAGCAAAGCACCGACTAAACCATTGATACCGGGCAGCAGCGCGCCTAAGTAAGCCGCAAACGTAAACAGCGGCCCCGGTACCGCCTGGGCGGCACCGTAACCAGCCAAAAACTCATCCGACGTAAGCCAACCCAACTGCACCACTTCCGCTTCCAACAGCGGAAGCACTACGTGCCCGCCACCAAACACTAATGCGCCTGAACGGTAAAACGCATCGGCGATATCCAGCCAAACCGCCATCCCCGCCAATAACGGCAGCAGAATCAACAGCCCTGCGAATACCCCCAGCGCCACCATGCCTGCCTTACGCGTCACCGGAAAATGCAGCGACTCACTTGCCGTAGCGGCAGCGCTATCGCGACACAGTGTTAGCCCGGCTAAGCCCCCAACACAATCGCCGACACCTGACCCAGTGGGCCACTGACCAGCACCACCGTAAATACCGCCGCAAGCGCGATTCCCGTGCGGGTTTTATCCGGGCAGAGATTACGCGCCATGCCCCACACCGCGTGGGCGACAATCGCCACCGCCACCACTTTTAAGCCATGGATAATGCCACTGCCAATAGGGCCATCCAGCACCGCCGCGCCAAACGCAAACAGCACCAGGATAATCGCCGAGGGCAGTGTAAACGCCAGCCACGCCATGGCAGCCCCCCAAGGCCCCGCGCGCAATAGGCCAAGAGCAAAGCCCACCTGGCTGCTGGCGGGCCCGGTAAGAACTGACACAGCGCCACTAGATCAGCATAGGCCTGCTCAGAGAGCCACTGGCGCCGTTCCACAAAGGCCGTGCGAAAATACCCCAGGTGCGCTACCGGGCCGCCAAAAGAAGTTAAGCCGAGTGCTAAAAATATCCAAAACACCTCACCTATGCGCTCGCTTGCCTGCGATTGCTCCACCATTTCGGCCACCTGTTATCCCAATAAAAAAGCGCAAGGCTTTTATACTAAGCCTTGCGCTTTAATTCTTTATGACAGCGTGCTCATGAGGATACGCTCATAACGACAACACGGATTACTCCTGGTCGGTCACCGCGCCGGTGCTGGCCGAGCTAACCAAACGCGCATACTTAGCCAGCACACCGCGTGTATAGCGGGGTTCTGGCTGCTGCCAGGCGGCGCGGCGGCGCATCAGCTCTTCATCGGAGAGGTCAACGTCGATGGTATCCGCTTCAGCATCGATGGTGATGGTATCGCCATCTTTCACCAGCGCCAACGGGCCGCCGTCAAAAGCTTCCGGTGACACATGGCCGACCACAAAACCGTGGCTGCCACCGGAGAAGCGCCCATCGGTAATTAGCGCCACGTCGTTACCCAAACCACGGCCCATAATCGCCGAGGTCGGTGTGAGCATTTCACGCATGCCGGGGCCACCTTTCGGCCCTTCATAGCGAATCACCACCACATCGCCTGCAACGACGGTGCCATCGTTAATACGCGCCTGGGCCTCTTCTTCCGAGCCAAATACCCGCGCTGAACCAGAGAAGCGAGTGCCCTCCTTCCCGGTAATCTTCGCTACCGCGCCTTCCGGTGCCAAGTTGCCGTAGAGCATGCGCAGATGGCTTTCCGTTTTAATCGGATTACCCAGCGATGCAATAATCGGCGGTTCAGCAGGGTAAGGCTCAACCTCAGCAAGGTTCTCTTCCAACGTTTTGCCGGTGACGGTCAAGCAGTTGCCGTTGAGCAAGCCCGCATCCAACAGCATTCTCATCAGCGGCTGAATACCGCCAATCGCCACCAGCTCGCTCATCATGTAGTGGCCGCTGGGGCGCAGGTCAGCGAGCACCGGTACGCGCTTACCTATTTCAGTGAAATCGGACAGCGACAGTTCAACGCCGATGGTGCGCGCCATGGCGATAAGATGCAGCACCGCATTGGTAGAGCCACCCAAAGCAATGACGACAGTTATCGCGTTCTCGAACGCCTCGCGGGTCATAATATCGGAGGGTTTGATATCGTCCGCCAGCAGCGCCAGCACCGCCTCGCCCGCCGCTTTGCAGTCGTCACGCTTCTCTTGGGAGATGGCATTTTGCGCCGAGCTACCCGGCAGGCTCATGCCCAAGGCTTCAATCGCCGACGCCATGGTGTTGGCGGTGTACATGCCGCCACAGGAGCCAGGGCCAGGGATCGCCGTTTCTTCGATGTTCTTAAGCTCAATCAGGTCGATATCACCACGGGAGTGCGCACCCATCGCCTCGAAGACCGAAACGATATCGGTATGCCCCTTGCCGGGCATAATGGTGCCGCCATAGACGAACACGCTGGGGCGATTCAAACGCGCCAGGCCCATCAGACAGCCCGGCATGTTTTTATCACAACCGCCAATGGCGACTAAGCCATCAAAGCCTTCACAACCGGCGACGGTTTCGATGGAGTCGGCGATCACCTCCCGCGACACCAGTGAATACTTCATCCCTTCGGTGCCGTTGGCAATACCATCGGAAATGGTGATGGTATTGAAAATAACACCTTTACCACCGCCTGCATCGGCACCGTCACGGGCAAACTCAGCCAGCTCGTTAATATGACTATTGCAGGGCGTCACCATGCTCCAGGTAGAGGCAATACCCACCTGAGGCTTCTTGAAATCGGCATCCGTAAAGCCCACGGCGCGCAGCATGGCACGGCTAGCGGCTTTGCCTGGGCCATCGACTACTTGGGAAGAGTGGCGGCGGGAGTTTTGCGATGAATCAGACATTAGAAATCTCTCTTAGCGTTGTTCACGGTATCCGCATAGCTTGGCGAATATATCGCATCCCGCAAGATGATTAACTCCTGACACCATAGCGTTCCCCCCATCGTTTCTTTGCTTTTGATTAGACGTCAACCAAAGTTGACACTCTCAGAACTGCCAACTATAGTTATCACCATGATCGAGTTGATTAAAACCGATGTCTTCGATAGATGGCTACGCGAGCTTCGCGATATCCGTGCCCGCGCCAAGGTTGAAGCCCGCATCCGACGTTTGAGTCTGGGCAACCCTGGAGATGTGAAGCCGGTCGGTAAAGGCGTTTCTGAACTGCGAATTCCTTATGGGCCAGGCTACCGCGTCTATTATATTACCAAAGGGCCAGTAATCGTGGTTCTGCTGTGCGGTGGTGATAAAGCCACCCAATCCCACGATATCGAACTAGCCAAAGCCATTGCCGCGCAATGGAAGGAGTAACACCATGACCGTTCCTAATGTCACTTTCAGTCACTACGATACTGCTGATTATCTTCAAACTGAGGAGGATATTGCGGCCTATCTTGATGCAGTAATGGAAGAAAATGATCCTGCTCTTCTTGCCGCCGCACTTGGTGATATCGCCCGTGCCCGCAACATGAGCCAACTCGCCAAAGACGTAGGCATGAGCCGTGAAGGGCTTTACAAAGCCCTATCGGGGGAAGGAAACCCGGCTTTTGCGACCATTAGCAAAGTAGCCAACTCCTTGGGGTTGCGCCTATCTATTAAACCGCTATCGCGGCCAGAAGCGGGCAGCTAGAGCGCTTATCGCCCATTCATTGCTTTTAGCAACACCTCTGACCAGTGAGTTCGGCTGATCTTGCCGGTGCCTCATTCCCAAACGTCAACATATCCTAGTCATCCCGCCCCTGCCGTAAAGGAATGATTAACTAAGGAACATCGTGCATGTCTGCAAACTCGCTGCTCTCGCAAACGCCGTTAACGCCGGGCTTTATGGTGGTACATGCCAATCGCCTGGAAGATTTGCGCGGCTTGGCGGTGGAGTGGATGCGCCGACATCCGCTCTCGCCGCTGGAGAACGAGACCATTCTGGTACAGAGCAACGGCATTGGGCAGTGGCTAAAACTGGCGCTGGCGGAAGGCCCGGCCCAAGGCGGTGCGGGCATAGCGGCGGCATTGAACGTCACCCTGCCCGCGCGCTTTCTATGGCAGGCCTACCGCACGGTGCTGACTCACTTAACGCACGACGCCCACGCGGTGCCTGAAACCTCGCCGTTTGATAAATCGCGGTTGATATGGCGCTTATTGCGCCTGCTGCCCAACCTTGCCGAGCAGGAAGCTTTTGCTCCGCTGGCACGCTTTTTAGAAGTGGATCGCGACCAGCGCAAGCACTACCAACTGGCCGAGCGGCTGGCGGATCTATTCGACCAGTACCAAGTGTATCGCGCCGACTGGCTGGACGCCTGGGCCAAGGGCAACGATGTACTCATCACCGCCCGGGGCGAAGCCCGCCCGCTGGAAGCACACCAGCTGTGGCAGCCAGAGCTATGGCGCGCGCTGCGCGATGATGTGGCTAATAATCTAGGCGAGGCAGGCCTTAACAGCAGCCGTGCCCAGGTGCACAGCCGCTTTCTAGAAGCCGCCGTTCAGCTTGAAGGCCAAGCGTGCCCACCCGGCCTGCCCCGGCGATTGATTATTTTCGGCATCTCATCGCTGCCGCAACAGACGTTAGAAGCCCTGGCGGCGCTGTCGCGCTGCTGCCAAATCGTGCTCTGCGTGCACAACCCCTGCCAGTACTACTGGGCGGATATCATCGAGCACAAAGACCTGCTCCGCGCCAGCCGCTACCGCCAGCGGCGCAAGGCAGGCATGCCCGACGCCCTGGACGTACTCGGCACCGGTGATGCCGACGACGCCCTGCATCTGCACGCCCAACCGCTGCTGGCCGCCTGGGGCAAACAGGGGCGCGACTACCTGCGCCTGCTCGACGAACACGACGACGCGGGCAACTACCAAACGCTATTCGAGCAGCAGGCGCTGCGCATCGACATGTTCGAGCCGTTCAGCGGCGAAGAGCGCAACTGCCTGCTCAGCCAGCTACAAGACGATATCCGTGAGCTGCGCCCAGTGGCGGAAACCCAAACCCACTGGCCCGCGCTCGCCCCCGCCAGCGACGACTCCATCGTGTTCCATATCGCCCACGGCCCCCAGCGGGAAGTGGAGATCCTTCACGACCAGCTGCTGGCGGCCTTCAGCGCCGACCCGGATTTGCGACCGCGGGATATCATCGTCATGGTGCCGGATATCGACCGCTACGCGCCGCACATAGAAGCGGTGTTCGGCCAGTACCGCTCCACCTTCGGTGGCTATAATGCGAACGCGAGACCCGACGACCCGCGCTACATCCCTTACACCCTTTCGGATCAGGCCAGCCGCCACCGCTTGCCGCTGATGATTGCGCTGGAAAAACTACTGCGCCTGCCAGAACTTCGCCTTTCAGTGAGCGACCTGCTGGATCTACTGGAAGTCCCCGCGCTGCGCACACGCTTTGGCATCGACGAGCACGACCTGCCGACCCTCAGCCGCTGGATCGAGGGTGCAGGCATCCGCTGGGGGCTCAATGCCGAGCAGCGCACCCGGCTGGATCTACCCGAAGGGCTAACTCAGAACACCTGGGCCTTTGGCCTGCGCCGGTTGCTACTGGGGTATACGGTGGGAAGTGCAGAGGCGTGGCAAGGCATCGAACCATTCGATGATATTGGCGGGCTGGAAGCCTCTTTGGCAGGCCCGCTGGCAAATCTGCTGGAAAAACTGGAAAGCACCTGGGAAACCTTCTGCCAGCCCACCGACGCCGCCAGCTGGGTGGCCCGGCTGCGTGAACTGCTGGAAACCTACTTCTTGACCGACGACGCTCAAGAGAGCGTCATGCTCACCAAGCTGGAAACCGCGCTACAGCAGTTGTTGGACAGCACCGAAGAAGCCGAGCTTTTTGACCTGCTGCCGCTCTCCATGGTGCGTGAACACTGGCTAGGGCAAATCGATGAGCACAGCCTTTCCCAGCGCTTCCTGGCGGGGGCAGTCAACTTCGCTACCCTGATGCCGATGCGTGCGATCCCCTTCAAGCATGTGTGCCTGCTGGGCATGAACGACGGCGAGTACCCGCGCTCGCAGCCGCCGCTGGATTTTGACTTAATGGGCAGCGACTACCGCCCCGGCGACCGCTCAAGGCGTGAAGACGACCGCTACCTGTTTCTGGAAGCACTGCTCTCTGCCCGCCAACAGCTCTATATTAGCTGGGTGGGGCGCAGCCAGGTCGACAACAACCCCATGCCACCCTCGGTGCTGGTTGGCCAACTGCGCGACCATCTTGAAGCGGGCTGGCACACACAAAACGGCGAGCCGCTTTTGGAGTCCCTGACCACTGAACACCCGCTGCAGCCGTTTAGCCGCCGCTACTTTACCAAGCAAGCCAGCGATTCCCCCGCTCAAGCACGGCTGTTTACCTATGCTCATGAGTGGCACGCCCTGCACACCCCAAGAGGCGAAAGCACCCAAGGCTCACAATCACCAGAGCTTAAGGAAGATAGCGAACAGCAAAGCACGCTAACCTTGAACCAGCTAGGCAGCTTTTTACGCGAACCCGCCAAGGCGTTTTTCAACACCCGCCTGGGAGTCTATTTCGAGCAGGAGGAGCTTACCCAGCTGGACGTTGAACCCTTCACCCTGAACGGGCTACAGAACTGGCAGTTGCAGGATCAGCTAATCGCCGCCCAGCGCCAAGCGGTGGATAACGGCCTGCCGCGAGTGGAAGCACTGCACGCAGCACTGGAACGCTTTAAAGGCCAGGGCGTGCTAGCCGTGGGTGCCTTTGGAGAGAGGATGCGCGAAGCGCTGGCAGAACCAATGGACGCCCTGTTTGGCGCCTACGAAGAAGCGTTGCAAGAGTGGCCGCAAGTAGTGGCGGTGCCCCAGGCAGTGCATGTTGAAAGAGTTGAAGGAAAGGTAACGCTGGAAGACTGGCTGGGAGAACTTCGCCAGGATGACGCGGGCAACCGCTGCCGCTTGCTACTGCTCAGCAGTAGCCTGGTCAGCCAAGGGCGTGGCCGTGGTCAGTACCGCTGGCAGCACCTGCTCCGCCCCTGGGTCGCTCACTTGGCGGGCAACATTGAGCGCCCCATGACCACCCAGCTACTCTCAAAAGCAGGCCATGTGCGGCTGGAACCGTTAGACGCCGAGAATGCCCGCTACCAGCTACAAAACATGCTCAAAGCCTGGTGCGATGGCATGCAGGCCCCGCTACCGCTGGCCCCGCAAGCCGCTTTCGCCTGGCTGGCCAAACAAGGTACGCCGGAATTGGAAGCCGATAACGCAAGGGAGAGCGACGCCTACGCCGCCGCCGAAACCGCCTACGAAGGCGGCCGCTTTCAAACCGGCGAAGTCGCCCAAAGCGCCTACCTCTCCCACCAATGGCCAAGCTTTGAAAAGCTATTCAACGAGCGTGCCCTTGGCCACAGCTTCGCCACGCTGACCGATGCGCTCTATGCGCCACTGCACCGATCAGTGAAAAATTAGGGCTTACCTTATTCAGCGTGGTTTTGAAGGCGCTTAACATCATCAATAGGCAACCCCGTCACCTTGGCTACAAACTGGGGATCAGCCCCCTCTTGCAAAAGGTTCCGAGCGGTTTCGATTTTACCCTCGATTTTGCCTTTGGCTTCACCTCGCGCTTCACCTCGGGCTTCCAACTGGGTGGCAATGGTCATAAAGGTATCTCCTATAGGCTGGGGCAAGCGATGGCTCTCTTCAATCAACTGATCAAGGTCAATCACGTTGCCTGTTCCTACCACATAGTTTAGCAATCATGCTCCAGCTTGAGACTGTCCAAATCCAAGGCAGCACTGATTTTTTTGGGCAAATAATGTTGCATGAACCCCTGCGCGACGGCGTGGTTTTCCATCGCGCTACGAAAGAACCGATCATGAGGATTATGGGGTGGTTTGGAGGTATCAGCCACAAGCGGTTTCCATGTTTCGAACAGATTAGAGGCTAAGCATTATTCCATTCAGCGACAAGATGCGCTTCGCCAGCGAGATCATCTCCGGGTCGCCGGTGTTCTTTTCCGCCACGTCGGAAAGCTTGATCACTGGCAGCCAGCCCTGCCCTTCCGGGCGCGCCTCGACCATCTTGATCACCATGTTCATCGGCTCAACACCCACATCATTAGTGAAGTTGGTGCCAATACCAAACGCCATGCCGATGCGACCTTTGCAGAAGGTATGTATCCGCTCGACCTTCTCCGGTGTTAGCGCGTCGGAGAAGATAATCGTCTTACTTAGCGGGTTGATGCCCAAGCGCTCGTAGTGGTCGATGGTCTGGGAGGCAAACTCGATAGGGTCGCCACTGTCGTGGCGAACGCCATCGAACAGCTTGGCGAACTTCTTATCGAAGCTGTCGTAAAACGCCTTAGAGGTAAAGGTATCCGTTAAGGCGATCCCCAGATCACCGCGATACACATCTACCCAATGCTCCAGCGCCAGGCTATTGGCCATTTTGAAACCGAAGCGAGCACCGTGGAACATAAACCACTCGTGAGCGTGGGTGCCGATCGGCTTAACACCGTGGTGCATGGCCATCAGCACATTGCTGGTGCCACTGAAGGCCTCACCGCCGTGGTGACTAAGTGCACCAACCACCCGGTCGTGAACGTCAGAAGAGAAGCGCCGCCGGGTGCCAAACTCAGCGATTTTCAGACCCAAACGGCGGTAGAGTTCGATCTTCTCCTGGGCGCGCTGTTCAATCATCGCATCAGCGTCAGGGGTGATCGTCACACCACGCAACCGATACCACAGCTCGCTGATTAACGCCATCAGCGGCACTTCCCAGAGAATGGTGCGATACCAGGGCCCTTCAATGATCACCGAAAGATCACTCCCCTGCTGCTCTACAATCACCTCGCTGGGGTTGTAATGAAACCCGGCAAGGAAATCGAGATACGTAGGGTCGAGATAAGGGCACGTTATTTCGAGATAGCGCTTCTCCTCATCGCTCAAACGCAGCGATGCCATCTTATCGACTTCGTAGCGAAGTTCAGCGCCAAAGCCATCAGGAAAAGCATGCTCGCCACGATTGATAAAGGCGTAGCGCGCATGGGCATAAGGAAAGCGTTTGATCACGGCGTTCTGCATCGTGATCTTATAGAAGTCATTATCCAGCAGCGATGTCAGCATGAGATCCCATCGTTAGAGTGAACCGAAGCCGCCGGTAGCGTAAACTAAAATGCACCTAAAGTGGCTCGGCGATAAGATTATCAGGTGGCGGGGCTGTCATACAGTTAAGGAGCTGACTTCATGCGTATTACCCAAACACATCGCGCAATCATTCTTTCTGGTGTGAGCGAGTTTATTGGTGATTCGGTGGAAACTCATGTGTTTGGTTCAAGGCTAGATGATTCAAAGCGAGGCGGCGGCGTTGATCTACTGTTGATCTCCCAGACAGCGATACCGCCACAGCCTTGTGCTGAACTCAAACAAATACTCGAAGAATACCTCAAACTGCCGGTGGAAATTGTCACCTATGTATCGACTGATGAGCCAAGCCCCACCCAAGCGAGAGTCTTAGCCGAAGCGCGCCCGCTTGGTTAAAGTGGGGAAGCGGCATGAGTCAGGACGTTCTTAGCGACTAACCATATATTAACAACGCTCATACAGCGTGCAAAACGGCAATACACCGGTTTCAGGGTGGCAATTAATATACTCAAATGGCACGCCTTCGGTTAACAGGAAGACTTCATGCCAGGTGACCACTTCACGCTTTTTGCCATATTGTCTGTTCTTCGCGATGGCATGGTCATAAATGGTTTTATGGGTAGGATGTGAACTGGCCCAGCTTTCCATCTCCTCCAAAGAGGAAAAGTAAGCATGTACCGAGGTTTCGTAGCGCTCGTCACCGTTATCATCAAGGTTTGACATGACCCTCAAGCAGAGCGTGCCCGTTTCCTCCTTATTGTCGAGCAAGTACTGCATACCTTCCATCAATTTGGGGCGTAATGACTCCTCGTAGTCGTCAAACTGCTCCTGCTTCGCCTCCCCCAATACTGACCGGATCGAATCGAGGTCAGGTTATGAGGCACTTGAGCAAACAAACGTCGCCCGAGTGTCGTTTTACTACCCGGTGCAGGCATCTTAACTTTAAAGGTGCTCGACAGTGGATCCACCGCAGAGACCGGAAAGCGGTCACGGGCAGCGCCAAAATAGCCGTTGGTAGTCATGGGAACCACCTTGGTGTCAGGACAACGCCCAAACCCTATTCGATAGTTACCTTCTGAGTAGATCGTTTCATGACGGTCATAATGGACATGGATGGTCTCCCGCCAATAGCCGAACGTATCGTCAGTGCGCTGTGGCTGTGCGAGCCACTGGATATACGCAGCATCCTGCAACCACTCCATATAGACCGAAGGATCGGTCCAGTAAGCGACCAGCACCGCATTGGTGTAGCCCGCTTCATCGGTAAAGCGCAGCGTTTCGTGAGCTTCCGGCGCGGAGTCGATAACAAAGGAGTCCCTGATACGGCTGAAAAACGCCGCCTGGTCATCCCAGGCAAGCTCGCGCCCCTGAATACCAAAATAGACACAGCAGAGTCGATTGACCGGCCGTGTCCAGCGCAATGTATAGCGGGGGGCCGCCGGTTCATGACCGGGTGGCCGCCGCTCGGGTACCACTCGGGGGTAGTCGATATGAAAAGTCATGGCAATACTCCATCTCAACGATGGCTGATCCAGTGGAGCATGAAACAGCCATCGGATGAGTTGATTTCACAGCAAGCTTAAACGTGATCAGTCACTTCTTACCGGCGACTTCGCTTCTGTATCCACATGCAGGCTGAATACATCCGGGCGGGCATAGTGGCCGACCGGGTCGAAGTCGAGCTTGCTGCGTACGATGACGTCCTGGGAGACCTCGGCATAGAGAATGCCCTCCTCGTTAAACAGAGGGCCGGCGAGAACTTCCCCCATGGGGCTTACGATCATGCTCGCGCCTCGCATCAGTATCGTTTCCGGCTCACTCGCCGGTGCCAGCAGGCAGTCATAATCGTCGGGAAAATCGCCCCTAGTCAGATACTGGCAGGCGCTTAACACGTAGCAACGTCCTTCAAGAGCGATATGCTGCATGCTGGCCAGCCATGTATCGCGGTCATCAGCGGTGGGCGCGCAGTAAACATCGACCCCCTTGTCATACATGGCCGAGCGCATCATGGGCATATAGTTTTCCCAGCAAATCACCGCGCCCACCGTACCTACACCGGTCTTGAAAACCGGTAGCGTCGAGCCATCGCCGAACCCCCAAATAACACGCTCGCCGCCAGTAGGCATCAGTTTGCGATGTTTGCCCACCAAGCCCTGCTCAGGATCTATATACAGTACCGTGCAGTAGAGGGTATAGGCCGTACGCTCAATCACCCCCATGACCACGAAGACGTTATGTGCCTGAGCTGCATCGGTAATCAGGGTCAACTCCGGCCCATCAAGGTCAATGGCGCTTCGATAATAGCGAAGAAACTCATCACGTCCCTCCTCAGTCCGTTTGCCTACCGGACTACCGAAGCTTGCACCCTTAGGGTAGCCCCCCAAAAAAGCTTCTGGAAAAACCACCACCGTTGCCTTTTTGGAGGCAGCTTCACTGATTAACCTTGCCCCTTTTTCGGCGGTCAACATAGGGTCAAAGGGGTGGGATCCCGCCTGAACGACGGCGACTTTATTAGCTGATTGCATGAGCAGTTACCTTTTGCGTAGGTTGCTTGCCATAGAGCTGAGCGAACAGCGCATGGTAGTCATTGTCGCCGTTCACTGGCGCAGTCTGGGTAAAGCGGCTAACAAGGGCCACCAACAGGCCATTGACGATGATTGCGCTAATCCCCGGGCCAAAGAACAGCGTGAAATCGGTAGCAGCGCTTACGAACAGCGTGATGACACCCACCACCATCCCGGTTAACGCACCAGCGGGAGTAATCCAGCGGAAATAGAGCATCCCCAGCGCGGTGGGTACCAGTTGCAAGCCAAGGCTGAAGCCCAGGGAGGCAACAGGCACCAAGTAGCCAGCCCCGGAAGGGCTAAGGGCAAGCACCAGTACAATGCTGGTGATCAGCCCAATGACCACCTTATTGACCAGGCGCAAGCGCTTTTCACCCATCTCTTTATCAAAGAACCGACGCCATACATCCTCAGCCACCAGGCTTGCCGAAGAGAGCAACTGGCTGTTGATGGTAGAAATGGCAGCGGCAAGGATACCGGCGACCACAAAGGAGCCGAGAATGGGAGCATATTCAGCAAAGATCAGGGGCAGAATCGCATCGCTATTGTCCGCCGCCCCTGGCACCAGCCCAGGAATATTGGCAGAAAGGCCTATCACCAGCGGAATGCAGGCCATCATCCAGGAGTTCCAGAACGGGGTGAACATGGCCACCTTGCCCAACACTTTCGCTGAATGCGCCGAGTAGAACTTCTGCCACATGTGGGGCAACGCCCAGGCGCCAAAACTCAGCCCGACCCATAACTCCAGCATGGCCACCGGATTGCCTTTATTCGTCAATAGCTGTGGTTCGACTTCGGCCACGTTCTGCAGGAACGACCAGCCGCCCGCTTTACCGATGATGAAGACCGCCGTGAACACCAGTACCGTGGCAAAGAATGTCCCCATAAAGGCATCCGCCCATGCGGTGCCCCTGAAGCCCGCCCAGAGCACGATAAAGCCGACCACCACCGAGGTCACGATAACCCCAACGGCATAGGGGATAGCACCGCCGGTCAGACTTTCCAGTGCACGAGCACTGCCCGTTACCTGAATCAGCATCACAGGCACCAAAGCGATGATACCGACGATGGAAAACAGCAAACGAAGTGTGGGGCTCGAGTAGTAGTGCTCTACCATTTGCCCAGGAGTAATGAAGTTAAAGCGTTTACCGATATACCAAATGCGCGTGCCAAACAGCCAAATAAACACACTGCCCTGGATGATCGCCCAGGTGGTAAAGCCCGCGAACCAGATCCCTTCCCGATAATAGACACCGAATGAACCCAGCAGCGTCCAGGTAGAAAAGTAAGTCGCCCCCATGGACATCAGCAGCAGCGCGGTATTCATGGAGCGCCCACCCACGACGTAATCGTCAATGGTCGACGCATTATGTTGCCGGGCACGCAGCGATATCACGACAAAGATAGCGATGAACGCGATCAGTATGATGATAGTGACAGCGGTGCTATTCATGCCGCCCTCCTGATGCTCAAATGCATCAATACGTTCAGAGAGTGGCTTGAAGTAGAGTGGATACAGTGCAATGGCACAAAGTGTCAGCACTATATTACAGGTCAATACCCAGGCCAGAGGAAGAGATAGTGGGCCTACCCACACCAGTTCATTGAGAATATTAAAGTAGGGAAGCCAGCTTCCGATAAGTGCCAATATAAGCACTAACCAGAACAACTTCCGATTCATTCCTGTCAACATTTAAGTCACCTTTAAGCGTAGAGCCAAAGCCAACATCTCTTTTTAGCTTTACTTGTTAGTTTTATAACAAATCGTGTTGAGCAAGCGTCTCGAATTTCCTTAAGCTATATTTACAGACCTGTTTACAGACACGTTTTTATACAAGCCTTCACATAGCTTACTGAGCTCACGATTGCCGCTATCAAGAGATACCCAAGTACTGCATTGCAGTAAGGTAGAGCATAGGGAGCGTCAGGGTATGAGAAAAACGCTATTGTTAGCACGGCTCGTTGCCGAAAAGTGAACACCTACCTACATTATTGTTTTAATTAAAAAAACAGGGAACCAACATGCAAATTTCAATGTTCAAGTACTTTTTGACCGTCGCGGAAACGGGGTCGATACGCCAGGCGTCGCTCTCCCTTCATGTCAGCGCTTCGGCCATTAGTCGCCAAATCCAGAACCTTGAGCACAGCTTCCAGACAACGCTGTTCGATCGCTGCGCAGATGGGATGCTGCTTACGGAAGAAGGCAGGGTTCTGGCGCTCCACATGCAGCGCACCATGCGTGAAATGGAGCTGGCAAGAGCCAAGATAGCCGATATACACGGATTGACGGCAGGCACGGTGAGATATGCCACTATCGAAGGCGTTGCTAGGGCCTGGCTGTTCCCTGCCATTGCAGAGTTTCAAAAAGCCCATCCACTCGTCGAATTCAAAGGACGTATTTCAGGGGCAGAGGCCGTCTACCAAGCCCTTGAAAATGATCAGGTGGATTTCGGAATTACCATGCAAGATGACTTCTATCCTGGTATCAGTATCGTTGAAAAATTCACGACCCAATTCAAGGCGGCCATGCCTCACCAACACCCATTGGCCAAACATAGTACGTTGAACCTGAAAGACTTAACCCCCTACGAGCTGACAATGCTCGACCCAACGTTCCATACTCGGCGAGCGCTTGATACCTCCCTGTTAAGGCTGGGCCTCACCGCCAAGATTGGCTTCGAACTCGACCACATCGAGTTGATCAAGGTGCACGTCATGCAGACCGGCAACCTCACCATATTACCCGACTACGCGGTGAGCCATGAAGAGAAGCACCAAACCATGGCCATTGTCGATATCGCAGAAAACGAACTCCCCTCTGCGACGACTATCCTCTGTGTTCGCAGGGGACGTATATTGACTAAAGCAGCCGAGGCGATCATCAACAGCTTACGGAAACGCCCCATTACGCTGCCTTTATAACGACAAATAAAATATATAAAAGACGGCGGTCTCAATAACTAAGCCACGCCAGCTTTATATCCCTACTCAAGCACACTGGTTAAAATGCACTTTTTAAATCAAGAACCAGAACCTATTCAATAACTGTAAACAATGATGTGTATTTATTGATTGAATACAGGCAGCCTGAAACAGCCATAGTAACGACTTCCAGAGCAGCCCGACTTCTACCCAGCTACCTTCTCGTGTTCAAATAAGCGTTGGACAAGCCTCGTCCTACAGCGCCCTGCCGTGCTGACCAGTGAATACTGCTCGGGATACCGCCATGCCTTCTATCACATCTCTTGACCCCCTGAGCCTCCCGCTTCACGGCAGCCGACTGATAGAGGCAAGCGCTGGCACCGGCAAAACCTTCACCATCGCCCTGCTTTACGTGCGGCTGGTACTCGGCGGTCACAGCGTTGACGACGACACAGCATTTATCCGCCCGCTCACGCCGCCGGAAATCCTGGTCGTCACCTTCACCAACGCCGCCACCCAAGAGCTACGCGAACGCATCCGCAACCGGCTGGTAGAAGCGGCGGAAGTATTTCGAGCTGAGGACGTAGAAGGAGGGGCGCCGGGGGCAAGCCGTAGTGGAGGTCATTCAACAGGGATGTTGAATGTAGCGCCCACGGATGGGTTCACAGCGCCTCCACGTAGGCTTGCCGCCGGGGAAGCCCCGGTTGCACTAGATCCGTTGCTCCTAGAACTCCGCGACCAATACGACCCCGCCACTTGGCCTGCCTGCTCGCGGCGCCTGGCGCTGGCCGCCGAATGGATGGACGAAGCTGCGGTTTCCACCATCCACAGCTGGTGCTACCGCATGCTGCGCGAACACGCCTTCGACAGCGGCAGCCTGTTCTCCCTCAACCTGGAAAACGACCAGCGCGAACTGGAACAGGAAGTGGTGCGCGACTACTGGCGCAGCTTCTACTACCCGCTAGACGGCGACGCCCTCGGCATTGTCACCCGCTACTGGAAATCACCGGACGACCTGCACGCCCCGCTGCAAAGGCTACTGCCCGAAAGTGAAGCGCTGGGCGAGGAAAAGCCCGAACCCAGCGAGACCCTGGCCGCCACCCAGGCCGAACGCGCCGCCCAGCTCAGCGAACTCAAAGCCCCCTGGGCCGCCTGGCTGGACGAACTAGTGCCCGCCCTGGAAGAGGCCGCCACGCGCAAAGCCTTCAAGGGCCAAAGCTTCAACGCCAAAAGCCGCGCCAACTGGCTAGGCGCACTACGCGAGTGGTGCGAAAGCGATGCCGACCGCCCGGCGCTCACCGACGCCGCCTGGAAACGCATGACGCCCGACGGCATGGCCGACATCTGGAAAGAGGGCGCACCGCCCTGCCCGCAAGCCTGGGAAGCGCTGGCACAGCTACCGAAGGCGCTGGATGCCCTGCCCGAGCCGCGCAACGACCTGCTGATTCACGCCGTGCAGTGGTGCCGCGCCCGGCTGGAGCGCGAACAGGAGCGCCGCGCTGAGATGGGCCCTAACGACCTGCTCACCCATCTGGATCGCGCCCTGAAAGGCCCCAACAAAGAGGCCCTGGCCGCGCAGATCCAGCGCCAGTTCCCCGTGGCACTGATCGACGAGTTCCAGGATACCGACCCGATCCAGTACCGCATCTTCAACGCCGTGTATGACGTTGCAACGCCCCGCCGCGACAGCGCCATCCTGCTGATTGGCGACCCCAAACAGGCGATTTACGCCTTTCGCGGCGCGGATATTTTCACTTACCTGCAGGCCGTCATGACACCGATGGCCGCCACGTCACGCTGGGCACCAACTTCCGCTCCAGCCACGCCATGGTGGCAGCGGTCAACCACTGCTTCAGTTACGCCGACCAGCATGATGTCGGCGCCTTCCTGTTCCGTGCCGATGGCGGCGACAACCCGCTGCCGTTCAACCCCGTCAACGCCAAAGGCACCAAGGAGACGCTGGTACACAACGGCAAACCGCTACCCGCGATGACCTTGTGGCCACTGGAAAGCGAAGAGCCGCTCTCCAAAACCGCCTACCAAACCGAGATGGCCGAGCGCTGCGCCTCGCACATGGCCGCACTTCTGGAAGCAGGCCGCCAACAGCAGGCGGGCTTTGCTAAGGCGGCTGACGACAGCGACGATAACGGAGAGCAATCACTCACTCCGCTGGCCCCCTCGGACATGGCCGTGCTGGTCAACGGCCTGCAGGAAGCACGGGCGATTCGACTGGCGCTGGCCAGCCGGGGCATCAAGAGCGTCTACCTTTCCGATCACGACAAGGTGTTCAGTTCACCCATTGCCCCGCAGTTGGCCATTTGGCTGCGCGCCTGCGCCGAGCCCCAGGCCAACTCCCGCCAGGCGGAAGCCAAGCTGCGCGCCGCCCTGGCAACATCAGCACTAGGGCTAAGCCTTGAGGAACTCGACCACCTCAATCAAAGCGAGCTGGCCTGGGAAGCGCGAGTCGAGCAGTTCAGCGACTACCACCGCCTGTGGCAGCGCCAGGGCGTGCTGCCGCTGGTGCGCCGATTGATGGTCGATTTTGATATCGCCGCACGGCTGCTGGGGGAGTTCGCCGAGGGTGAGCGTTTGCTAACCGACCTGCTCCACCTGGGTGAAATGCTCCAGCACGCCAGCCAGGAGCTGGATGGCGAACACGCGCTGATTCGCTTTCTGGCCGAAGCCATTGCCGACCCGGATAGCCATGGCGACAGCCACAAGCTGCGCCTGGAGAGCGACGCCGATCTGGTCAAGGTAGTCACCATTCACAAATCCAAGGGGCTGGAGTACCCGCTGGTGTTCCTGCCGTTTATCGCCAACCATCGCCCGGTCAGTGGCACCGACCTGCCGCTGCGCTGGCACGATAGCGACGGCACGCTGCGACTCAGCCTGAGCGCCGATGAAGCCACGTTGGCCACCGCCGACCGCGAACGCCTCGGCGAAGACCTGCGCAAGCTCTACGTAGCGCTCACCCGCGCCCGCCACGCCACCTGGCTAGGGCTGGCGCCGCTGAAAGGTAGCGAGAACAGCGCCATCGGCCACCTGATCAACGGTGGCAAGGCCATCGCCCCCAGCGCGTTTACCCAGGCGATAGGCGAGTTGGTGAAAGGCAGCGATATCGCGCTAAGTGCCGCCACGGAACCCACTGCGCTGCGCTTCACACCAGCGCCGGAGCAGCAGGCACTGGGCCACGCCCGCACGCCTCTGCGCCCTGCTCGGGAACAGTGGTGGATCGCCAGCTACTCAGCGCTGCGTACTTCTGGGGCGGTCTCTGGATCTAGCACCATCCCGCTGACAACGCCCGCGCCGGAACCCACCACGCCACAGGAAGCCACCACTCTGGAAGTGCTGGACGAGCCCCACGACAACGCCACCAACACCGAGGCGTTTCATTTACATAGATTCCCGCGTGGGCCCGGCCCCGGCACCTTTCTGCACGGGCTTTTAGAGTGGGCGGGGCAGCTAGGCTTTAACACCGCCTTAGAAGACCCCGCCGCGCGGGAAGATATGCTGCGGCGGCGCGTACAGCTACGCGGCTGGCAGGCATGGCACGACACACTGGCGGGCTGGTTTGAAGAGCTGCTCGCCACGCCGCTCCCCCTGCCTATTTCCACGTCCCCGTCCCTGAAAGAGCCCAGCGAAGGCAGCCAGGTGGCGCTATGTGAACTCGAAAGCTATCAAGTGGAACTGGAGTTCTGGTTTGCCGCGCACCAGGTACAAACGCGCAAGCTGGATCAGCTGGTCAGTGACCACTTACTGCCAGGGGTATCACGCCCCGTATTGGATGCCGACACCCTCAACGGCATGCTCAAAGGCTTTATCGACCTCGCCTTTGAGCATGAAGGCCGCTTCTACGTGCTCGACTGGAAATCCAACTACCTGGGCAGCGACGATAGTGCCTACACCACTGACGCCCTGCGCAATGCCATGCTCGAAAAACGCTACGACCTGCAAGCGGCGCTTTATATGCTCGCCCTCCACCGGCTGCTGAAAGCCCGCCTGCCCGACTACGACCCGAGCCAACACCTGGGCGGCTCGATGACGGTATTTCTACGCGGCAGCCGCACCACCGCCCGCGGCGTACACGCCGTGCCAGCGCCGGTCGAGCTGATCGAAGCGCTGGATGCACTGTTTACCGGCACAGCGGAAGACACCGCAGCAACTTATCAGGAGGCGGTAGTATGAGTAAGCGTGATTTAGCCTCCAAGAACGGGGGCTCCATGAACCTTGACCTGTTCGCCGATGACGCGCCGCCCGCTGCACCTGAATCAACTGCATCGGTAACACCACCGACAGAATCAGCCGCCAGTGCTACCCAGCCGCACCCCGCGCTAAGCGATACCGCCGCGCTATTCCTGCTGTGTGAGCGCTGGGTTTCTCGTGGCTGGCTGCGGGACCTGGATCTGGCCCTGGTGCGCTTTCTCGACCGTGAAACCCAAAACGCCCCGCCACTGCTACTACTGGGCGCAGCGCTGGCCAGCCACCAGCTTGGCCGTGGCCATGTATGCCTGGATATAGCCACCACCCTGGAAGCGCCAGATTTTGCGCTTTCGCTGCCGCCGGAAGGCGACGACCTCAACGACCCGCCGCCGCTGCCCAGCCATGTGCTGGCTACGCTAACGCTGCCCGAGTGGCAGGCCGCGCTCAACCATCCCACGCTGATCAGCGACGGCCCCGGCAATACGCCCCTGGTACGCAGTGATGGCCAGAACACTACACGTCTCTACCTGCGCCGCTATTGGCAGTTCGAGCAAACCCTACACCAGGAAATCGCCGCTCGGCTTAGCACGGATAGCCCGGTGCATAGCTCAGAGCCATCGCCGCTACTTAAAAGAGCTCTGGATACACTATTCCCGGCAACTGACACCCTGGATTGGCAAAAAACCGCCTGCGCCCTCGCTGCCCGCAGCCCGTTCGCGATCATCACCGGCGGCCCCGGCACCGGCAAAACCACCACGGTGGTACGCCTGCTGGCCCTGCTTCAAACCCTGCAACTGGCCCAGCCCAACGCCCACCCGCTGCGCATTCGCCTGGCCGCCCCCACAGGCAAAGCCGCCGCACGGCTGAATGAATCCATCGCAGGGCAAGTCGCAAAGCTCCCCATAAATGATTTAGCCACTTTGTGGGAGGGAGCTTCAGCTTTGGTTCGACACATCGACGAAGATAATGCCCCAGAGCAGCTACAAGCCGCCATTCCAACCGAAGTCACCACACTTCACCGATTATTAGGTGCCAGAGCAGACACCCGCCACTTCCGCCACAACGCCGCCAACCCGCTGGCACTGGATGTACTGGTGGTGGATGAAGCCTCGATGGTGGATATCGAAATGATGACGGCGCTGCTTAGCGCCCTGCCCGCCAGCGCCAAGCTGGTGCTGCTGGGGGATAAAGACCAGCTGGCATCCGTAGAAGCAGGCGCCGTGCTGGGCGACCTGTGCCGCCGCGCCGACGCCGCCCACTACACCCCCGCCACGGCGCAGTGGCTAGCCGAACTCACCGACCACCCGCTGCCAGAGGCATTAATCGACCCGTACGGCCAGCCGCTGGACCAAGCCATTACCATGCTGCGGGTAAGCCACCGCTTTACTGAATCAAGCGGCATCGGCCAGCTCGCCCAGGCGATTAACCAACCGCTAAGTGAGGCATTACGGGAACGGGATAAACACCAAGCCGTACATGGCGTACTGAATAACGGCTACGCCGACCTGCACCACCTGGTGCTGAAGCCCGACGCACAAAACGAAGACAGCGCCCTGGAGCGCCTGGTGATCACCGGCAGCCCGGAACGTTTTCCCAACGCAGGCGAAGGCCGCACCAATTTCAAGGGCGAGCAAATCGCACCGCCCACCGGCTACCAGCACTACCTGAATACCCTGGAGAGTGAACGGCCTGATACATCGCTCGCGTTTGAAGAAAACGGTAAAGCTTACAATACCTGGGCTAAGCAAGTACTGAACGCCTACAGCCGCTTTCAACTGCTATGCGCGCTACGCAAAGGCCCATGGGGAGTAGAAGGCTTAAACCTGCGTATCGCCAAAACTTTGCGCCGCGAGAAGCTGCTATTCGGCAACGACCACACGCTAGAGAAAGGCTGGTTTGAAGGCCGCCCGGTGCTGGTCACCCAAAACGACTACGGCCTAAAACTGATGAACGGCGATATCGGCATCACTCTCGCCGTGCCTGATCCACGCACTCCAGGCAGGACACTTCTACGCGTTGCCTTTCCAACCAGCGACCCGGAAAACCCAATTCACTGGGTACTGCCTTCCCGCCTGCACGCGGTAGAGACCGTGTTCGCGATGACGGTACACAAATCCCAAGGCTCCGAGTTTCAGCACACCGCCCTGCTGCTACCGCAAACACCCAACCCGATTCTCACCCGAGAGCTGGTCTACACCGGCATCACCCGCGCCCGCGACTGGCTCACGGTGATCGAAGCCAAACGCGGGATATTGAATGATGCGGTGACGCAGGAGGTTATGAGGGTTAGTGGGTAGGAACTAATTAGTATATAAAAAGTGAGTTCGACTAAAAGAAGGGTTGCTAACGCCGACTATAATTGCTAGTTTTAAATGGGGTTGCATTCAACCTCTCCGCTCTTTAAAACCAACAGCTAATGCTTTGTCAAAGAATCCGAAGCTAAGTGGTTCTCCTCTTAGCGACCCCAAAGCAGGGGTCGTGACCGCTCCCCCGGGATCTTTTCGGTCAATCAGATAGCAGCGCCCAAATCGCTCGACGGCTTGGCGACTCTTGTCTGGCAAAGAAGTTAGGTATCATCCTTAATCCAGTACTATTATTCTTTGCATTGCGCACCTATTGGTCTGGCAGATCCCTGTCCATCGACTGGGACAAACCAAGAGGTATCATGATGAAAATTTTAGTAATCATTAAATTGCGCAAAAGCATTAGTTGTAAAGAGTCTGCCTGCGTTTCTAGAGATAGGAGTAGGCAGGAAGGAACTGGATTAGGTGGTGGTGTTCTTTCAAAAATTTTGAAATGGACCCTCATCATTAGATTATGTTTCTGGTTTAGCACTCTCCATGATAAATTTGTGGAACTTAGCAGCCAGGCCATGAACTTAATGATTTGATACTTAGCTTCGCTTAAAATTAGGAATATCAGCAATGGGTGACAAACCGCACTACCCTTTCGAACCTATCGCGTCATCAAAAACTCTTGCCAAAACTTTAGGTGTGAATCTTCCTTTATTACTAAAAACAGCAAGCAATACTTCAAACTCTTACACTTCCTTTATAGTACCCACAAAAAGTAAAGATAGAACTGTATACGAACCAAAAACAACTTTAAAATACATACAGAAAAAAATAAACAAAGAAATACTCTCGCGAGTGGAGTTTCCTAGTTATTTAATGGGGGGAATAAAAGACACGCAATCCCCGAGAGACTATCTTGCTAACAGCAGGATGCATTTAAGGAAAGAAAGCCTCATAAATCTTGACATTGAAAACTTCTATCATAGCATAAAGAAACCTTATGCTACTCAAATATTTAAACAATTATTCAAATTTAATGATGAGGTTTCAAATTTACTAACAGAATTAGTAACACTTGACGGACAGGTTCCACAAGGGGCATGTACATCAAGTTATATTGCGAATCTTGTGTTTTTCAACAGTGAATATACTGTGGTTAATAATTTAAGAGCTAAGAAAATAGCTTACACCCGCTTACTTGACGATATTACTTTATCTGCCGACAGAAAGCTTACAAACATAGAAAAAGAATGGCTCATATCGCAAGTAACAGGAATGATCGTGAGTCATGAGCTCAAAATAAAAGATGCTAAAACAAGAATAGAGAACAGAGACCACCCAAGATCTCGTTATGAGGTTACAGGTGCTTGGGTGAAATATGGCGAACCTAAACTCAGAAAAAAAGAAAGAAACAAAATAAGACATGATGTCTATATATGTGAATTATTTCACGAAAAAGATCCAACTACTGAAGAATACCATAGGCTTTGGAACAGGACATCAGGGCTTGTATCTAAACTAGGAAGATTTAATCATAAAAATGAAGCAGATAAATTAAGAAAAAGGCTTTCGTTCATATTACCAAAATACAGCGACATCCAAGCAAAGACATTGCAAACAAAAATCTATCAAATCGTAAATAGAAAAAAGAAGAACAATATTGATATTAACAACCCTGGATTATCAAAGCAAATTCTTCGCTTTTATCATAATTTGGGCATATTATCGAGGACGCATCCACATCTTTCTAAACCACTAAAAAACCAATTACGCTCTGAGTTCGGAACTATGATTAGAAATGAATATTACTAAGGAAATACACATGGAAGACCCCGAATATTATAAAGGTATAATAAACACCTACAACCATCTTAAAGGATTTGGCTTTATTAGAAGAGAAAAAGGAAAAGATGTTTTTTTCTTCTTTGAAGATTTCATAGAAAGAAATGCTAACATAACCATTGGCGATACTGTAAAATTCATTATTGAGAAAAAACCAAAGGGTCCAAGGGCTTTTAAAATCGAGGTGGTCAGCGGAATTGATCAGCACTAGCGCACTAAAAAGTATTACAAACTACAATTTAATCATTTTTTCTAAGAAGTCTTAATATTTATTTATTTTTAATATGCTACATTAAGCCTTTCAGCAGGTATTTTAGACAGCTATGTAACATGTGTATTGGTTGTAACCACATTATCTTCCGCTTCGGCATCAGCCCTCGCAGCAAGGACACTTTCAACATCTAAAGTATGGGGATAAGATATTAAAGCCGAAAGCCCTACTCCTTCTTTTATCCACTGAAAACAATTTATACCAAGCTCTTGATTTCCAATTTTATCAACATGATATGCCTTACCCGTATCAAAAACTGAATATGTTCTCACTTCTAAATTATCGCCACACTTAAGATGAAAACGAAATCCATCTGTTGGCTGAAGCGCTTTAAAAGTAAACATAAACCAATGATCGGCACCAAATTCTGTAACATAAGCCTCTATATCAAGGTGATCATACTTATCACCATATTTATTCAAATCTATAACCATTACTCTATCTTTAGATCCAGCCTTCGTTTCTTCCTTAAATACGATATCATCAATTACTTGTCTTGTTCCATCGGGCTTATTAATTACCACTTTATCCACTTTCGAAAAATCATCACCCTCATCAAAACCTATTTTCAACTCCCTATAGCCGCTAACGCTAGGATAAAGTCTATATGAATATAAAGCTTTCACTCCAACCCTTCCCAACTCATCATCAAAAAAGGCCTGAGCTGCAATAGAGTAATTACTGCGAACATTCTTATTAGCTATATTTAAAGTGTCACGTATATAATCTTCATAATATTTTTCAATATGTTGGTAAATATCCTTATCACGATCAGGCGACTCGAGCAGTGACTTTAAAGCTTGTTTTTTACTATCCCCACTTAAATTACCTAAAAACTTCCTGCTCACTACAACATTTTCTAAAAGCTTAGTAATATTATCTAAAAACTCAACTGTTCCTAATGTATAGGTAAAAATTGATGCAACTATAATTGATATGGAGACAGTTTTTACTAATTCAACAATAGTAGTCCATACAAACCTGCTCTCATCAATATTCTCTTGAATTAACAATGAAATTGTTAAAAGAAGCATACCTCCCCATAAATACTTAGAAAATAAAAAACCTAGAGCAGATTTGTTCATCGAAATACTCTCCCTAAAATTTTAGTTAAAATGCCTATTTATTATCATTTATAGAGCTTCAACCAGCTTTTTTGTATTTTCTGGTAATATTTCAGGTTTCGCCTAACGATCAATAAAACATGTCCTCATCATTAAACGAACCTTGAGCAGATACACCAGTACTTAGCAGATAGCCATGTTTACGGAGTTCCAGCGTATTGGTGGCGTCGGCCAGCAGAATGTCTTCAACTGCACCTGCATGCGCTGCTTGCTTGGATGAAGCGTTATGCGGGCATTCTGCATCGTATTGTCCCTGCGGCGTTTTTCGCTCTAATGCTTCGAGACTAGCAGTTAATTTAGATTAAGCCTACTTTGAATACTTAGTTTTTAGTCGATAGTGGACACTTCGTGACTTGGGTCAGTCATCGCTTCCACGCGGCCACTTATGGCACCTGGGTGAATGCGGCATAGCGCCAGCTCGTAGCCTGCGAGTCAAAAGTTGCCCGCCCTGCCTACTGCTCCGGTGGGGAAAGATGGGCATCGGTTAAGGTACGTGGCCGGTACTCACACGTTGTATCGGCCCAGCGCTTCCAAACACTCTCATCGACGGAAATATTCACCGCACACTGCCCTGGCATCACTTCCGAATACTGTCGGTAAAATCGGCCGTCAGTAGTGTTTCCAAGGCGTTTGTATCTGGCGTAGAACCCCTTCAGAAAATCTGAAAACGAATCATTGGGTGCTGTCTTCCAGGCATCCTCTGTAAAATCAAAGGGTGCCACTTTTAAGCCTGCCTTTTGCGCCTTGGCTAACATCCAGCTCAGCGATATATCGGCCAGTGTGTCGTCAGCGCCATAGCCGCCGCCTACATTGGCGTGGGCGCCGATAAACCAGCACTGCTCTACGTCACGATTGCCCGTTTTCTGCTTGCCATCCTTGCTTGTCCAAAGCGATACGTTGTAGGTCGCTCTGTGTTCGTCCAGCGCGACCGCTTGATAGGCATGATCGACAATGCTGGAAAGCTCGGTATCGTGCCAATCGTATTTGCTTTTGAACAGGTTGGTTCCGGCACGCCCAGCGCGCCAACGGTATCCCACACACCAATGAAATGAATCCTGGGCTGGCGGCTGAAACTCTCTTTGAACCCTTTGCATACGTCAGAATCGGGGTGCAAATCGCGGTTTCGATAAATACTTTCGGCCTTATCGAGCAACCCTGGCGTGACGACATGCACTAGCCCGCATTTACGAATCATCCCCACCAGGCTTCTGGCGGTGTAAGCACCACGGCTGAACCCGAATATCCAGATCTCATCGCCTTCACTGTAACGCCTTGCCAGCCAGTCATAGCCTTCCTGTAGGTTTGTGCTCAGCCCGTAACCGAAGGCTCCGCCGGTAAAGCGCTGAAACTTGGATGTCCCTACGCCGGGTTGTAATAGAACCGCTGCCTAATACCGTCATCGTCATCATGGATCAACCGGGTAATTCGATAAACATTGGTTTGGTCTTCGGGGTCGTTCCACGTCCCATCAAATAGCAGGATCAGTTTTTGTTTTGTCATTGTGCTCCCCATGATGATGCGCACCTTTGAACAGTGCTCATTACCACTGACGATAGACAGCGAAAACGTTATCCATCCTTGGGCCTACATAGCGCATCCGGCAGCCTCAATATTATTAAACTAATGTTAGTCGTAAATTCATCGCTATGCCTGTCGGTATTACCTGGTCGACGAAGGACGCGCCACTAAATGAGCGGTTGGGCGGGGTGCAGCCCTCGCTAAGGGCTGTGTTCAGCGTTAGGAAGCCGAAAAGCGCTTTGGAAGGCAAACGCAGCGGTGCCCGCAAACTGATTGCGGATATTAGAAGAGCTGCCCGTCGAGGAGATAGAGAAGTTACGGGCAGAGACTCAGCATTGAGGCCTAGTTAGGCTAGAGTGACCGCCGCCACTGGGCCAGCGCTTGAATATCCTCCGGTGTCGTGCGGCAGCATCCGCCAATGCCTGACGCGCCTGCTGCCAGCCATTGTTCTACCCCTTGAGCCAGCCCGGAAATATCCGCAGCGGTATGATCGCAATGGGCCGGATACCAGGTTTTGGTCACCGCGTCATACACTTCCCCTGAGTTGGGATACACCAACACCGGCAGATTGCACTCACGGCGGATTTCCTCAATCAGCGATTCGATATGGGCCAACGCCGTGCAGTTCACACCAATCGCCGCTACGCCTGGGCACTTGGCCAGGGCCCTCGCACATTCTGCGATCGGCGTGCCATCGCTGATGTGTTGGCCATCCTTCGCCGAGAAAGTGATCCATGCCTGCGCGCCCGGATGCTCGGCCAGCAAATCGGTGATCGCCAGCGCTTCCTCCAGTGAGGGCAAAGTTTCAGCGGCCAGTAGATCCGCCCCCGCCGCCAGCAAGAGTTCAAAACGCTCGCGGTGAAATTCAACCAATCCAGCGCGATCCAGATCATAGCCGCCCCGATATTCACTGCCGTCCGCCAGATACGCGCCATAAGGGCCTACGGATGCGGCCACCAGTGGTTTGGGACGGTCGGTTTGGCCGGGGTGCCAGACCGCATCCCGCGCTTGCTGCGCCAGCGTGACCGATAGCTGAATCAACGCCCGCGCCTCTTCTGCCGTCATCCCCGCCTGCATAAAACCTGGCACGGTGGCCTGATAGCTGGCGGTAATCGCACAATCGGCACCGGCTTCAAAGTAAGCCTGATGAACCTGACGAATCTTCTCCGGGGCCTGTGCCAGCAGGCGCGCCGACCAGAGGGCGTCATTGAGGTCGCAGCCTAGCGCTTCCAGCTCAGTGGCCAAGGCACCGTCGATGACCATAAAGGGCACGTCGGCCAACAGGGCTTTAATGGGATTCAACTCATTCATACGGCGTTTTCCTCAACGGCGTTGGGCGAATGTTCAGAACGTTGGGAGGCCGAACGGTGGCGCACAAAGTGCATCAGGTAGCACAGGCCAATGAAAGGCACACCGAAATAGAGCGCCACGCGTTGTTGCGGGTCAAAGGCGATACCAATGCACGCTGCCAGGCAGGCCGCAAACGCTATCAAAGGCACCCAGGGATAGCACGGCGTGCGGTAAACCAGATCCTTCAGCCGCCCCCTTCACGCAGGTATTGGCGACGGAAGTTGAGCTGGCTGAGCGCAATCGCCATCCAGACCACCACTACGGCCAGACCGGAAATCGAGACGAGCACCAGATAGACGGTTTCAGGGCATAAACGCTGGAGAACAGCGCGCCCAGGCCGCCGACCATGCTGAGTAGCAGGGCATTCATCGGAATGCCACGCTTGTTGAGGCGGCCAAGCGACTTGGGCAAGGTGCCCTGGTCAGCGAGCGTCCATAGCATGCGCGACGAGGCATAAAGACCGGAATTGGCCGCCGAAAGCAGCGCGGTGATGATCACAAAATTCATGATATCGGCTGCACCCGGCACGCCAAGGCGTTGGAATACGGCCACAAAGGGGCTTTGACTGAGCCCGGCTTGATCCTGGGGTAACAGCGCCGCTATCACGACGATGGTGCCGACAAAAAACAGGATCAATCGCCACAGGGTCGCGCGGATCGCTTTGGGCACATTGCGGGCCGGGTCTACCGTTTCTCCGGCGGCAATGCCAATCAGCTCGGTGCCGGAAAAGGCAAACATCACTGCCAGTAAGGCGGTACCAATGGCCATCAGGTTGGGCGGCATGGCGCCCTCCCCACAGTGCCGATAGCCCCGGTGAGGCGACCTCTGCGCCAGTGGCATCATGCAGCGGTACCCAGCCAATAATCGCCACGGCGCCCACCAGCACAAACACCACCACCGCAATCACTTTGATCAGTGAAAGCCAGAATTCAGACTCGGCAAAGAAGCGCGAGGTAAACGCATTAACGCCAAAAACAATCGCCGCAAACATGCCGCTCCAGTACCAGCCGGGGATGTCGGGAAACCAGCGCCCCATAAAGACCGCCGCCGCGGTGAACTCTGAACCTAGCGCCACCGTCCAGGTGAGCCAGTACATCCAGGCCACCATATAGCCGGTGCCGGGGCCAATATAGCGGCTGGCATGCGCGCTGAAAGCGCCTGAATTCGGCATATGCACCGCCAGCTCGCCCAGGCACATCATCACCAGCCAGGCAACGATGCCACCCACCAGATAGGCCAACACCGCCCCGATAGGCCCGGCCTGCTGCACGGTATAACCGGAACTCAAAAACAACCCGGTGCCAATCACGCCCCCCAAGGAGAGCATCACCAAATGGCGCGTCTGCATACTGCGCTTGAAGTGCGCCCTATCTTGATCACTTGCTGGCTCACTCATGGTGACATCCCTATCTTTGACCTAACACGGCGGCAGGCGCCCAGCGGCCTGGCTCAGAAAGGGCACCATTTTAGTGCATCCTTAATTTCCTAAAAAGCATAAAAGGATTATTTAATATTCTTATTTTGAATATGCAGTCTGGCATGGGTGCTAAGGGCTGGATATATCAAATGCAGGCAGTGTCTAACGCCAACCCGACAACAGTTGCTTGCCAAGCCCCCGCTATTTATTCTTAGGTATATTTTTTTTGCGATGCACTCGCTTAGGCACATTGAATAAGGAGCACTCATGGTGGGCACCATTCACAAACATCATGATACCGGCTACAAGGAGTTGTTTAGCTACCCCGAATTCGTGTAACAGTTGATCGGAGGCTTTACGCCTGCTGAGATTGCTAAGCTGATGGATTTCTCCACCCTGAAGAGCCACAGCGGCAACTACATTACGCCGCTTTTTGAAGAGAAGATTGAAGATGTGGTGTGGTCGGTTGAAGTGAAATGGAAAGGCCTCACCCAACGAGTATTTCTGTATATTCTGCTGGAGTTTCAGTCCTCGGTGGATCGCACTATGCCCATTCGACTACTGCACTACGTCGCCTGTTTCTATAGCGAACTATTCAAACAGAAGATCATCACGCCCAGCCAAGGGTTGCCGCCCGTGCTCCCTGTCGTGTTGTATAACGGCTCAGAGCGATGGACGGCACCGCTAGACATCTTCGAGATGATCACCCCAGAACCGCCCGACTTTCTTCAGATTTACCAGCCCCACCTACGCTATTACCTAGTCGATGAAGGGCGCTATACTGATGAACAGCTAGGCTTAGTTCAGACACCGTTAAGCGGTGTGTTCAGCGTCGAAAACGCCGGTGAGAGTTGGGAAGCCCTGCAACTAGCCGTTGATCGTATTGTGGCCATTATCAAAGCGGATCCGAACAAAGAACGCATTGATAAGGTCATCACGCGCTGGATTAAGCGTCATCTGCAGCGGCTTGGTGCAGAAGTTAATCTAGAGCGGCTCAACAGTTTGGTGGAGGATAAAGACATGTTGGCAGAAAACTTAGAAAATCTGGTGCAAAAAGAGCGTCAGGAAGGTCGTCTGGAAGGGCGTCAAGAAGCCGAGCAACGTGCCTTGGAAGGCAAACGCAACGCAGCCCGTAAGCTGATCGCTCGCACCGAAATGGATGATCAAATGATCGCAGATATTGAAGAACTGCCGGTTGAAGAAGTGGAAAAGTTGCGGGCTGAGATCCAGCACTGAGCTCGCTTTCTCCCCACTTCTCCTAATAGAAAGTCCTAACAGAAAGCCGTCTGCTGAAAGCTCTCTCGCGCAGTAACGCTAGCGTGCCATGCCAGAAGCTGCGGGTAGTCTTTTTTCCAGTTCACCTCTGGCAGCCTAAAGGCGAGATAATCCAGCGCCACTGCAGTGGCGATGTGACCCAGATTGATAGTTGAGGTCTGTTGTATTTCGCCAAGCTCACCGTCCAGCTGCTTTAATAGCCGCTGAATGGCCCGCGAACGCCTCTGCCCCAGCTCGCTATCATCAATCCCATTGCCGTAATGCTTTCTGGCAATCACGGTATTGAACGCGGCATCCATCAGGTTTTGACCCAACCCGGTCAGGTGCAGCACCTCACCTAAACCAGCCGTGGGAATCATCGGCTTGTTGGGGCTAACGCTATCCAGGTAAACGGCAATCAGCATTGATTCGCTAAGCGTGGTGCCCTCCTCCGTTACCAGCACGGGAATACGACCGGCGGGGTTGGCTTTTAACAGATCTACATCATCTGCCCAGGGGTCGCACCACTTTAGCGTCACGGCGTCCGCCAAGTCTTTTTCCAGTAACACGATGCGCACCAGGCGCGCATAGGGCGAGGTTGCGTTTAGGTAGAGTTCCATTATTGCTTCCCGTGGTGTGTAAAGTGCTTTGAAGAGTGCTGTGTAGCGTGCTTTGTAAGTTGTTGGGCAGAAAGATGCGAGTGACGCTGCTGTATGCCACGGCTAAGCAGCACCAGCAAAAAGCCAGCGACGAGGATGAGGCCGCTGATGGCAAACAGTGGCGTGTAGCTGCCCCAAGCGCCATAAAGCGCGGACATGGCATAGCCCGCCACTGCCTGGGCGGCAGCAAAGGCGGCGGTAGCTTGCCCCCAGAGCTTCTTGTGGGCGGTTGGCCCTACCAACTCAGCAAGGCGGCCAGAGGTAAGTGCAACAATGCCGGGGATCATCGCCCCCACCATGAACGAGGAAACCGACTGGCTGAGTAGGGCGAGCGAGAACACCGGTAGCAAGACGGCAGCGGCCTTCGCCGCAAAGGCGATCATCAAGCCACCCTGCCAACCCACTCGATGCGCCAGTGCGCCTACCATGAACGGCCCACACAAGGCGCCCAACCCGAAGATTCCCCACTGCAGGGAAGCCGCTTGGTTACCCAGAGCGTTTTCCCTGGCGAGATAGTCCACCCAGAACACGGTATGGGGCACAAAGCCAATTGCATCCAGGGCATAAGCGCCAATGACAAGCAGCACAACGACCTTTACACCCGCATACCCTGTGGAACTATTACCCACTGAACTAGCCGTTATCGGTGGGGTTAAGTGCGCCACTCCCCAGTCGCACAAAAGGCCAGCGGCAATACAGAGCAGCCCCAGCGTGCCCCAGGTGACTGTCAGGCTTAACCCAAGGAGTAACGGTACGATGAAGGCCGAAAGCAGTGCCCCAAAGCCAATACCGGTAAACACCATGGCACCGACACGCGTTCGCCTTTCAGGTGGTGTGGCCGCCAACGCCAGCGAGGGACCAACGACCATTAAGATGGCCCCGGCAATGCCCGACACCAACCGCCAGAAGAAGAACCAGAGGAAACCACCTGCCCCGGCGCAGAGCACAAAGCTTAGCGCGATACCCGCAAAGCTTGCGGCCATCACCAAGCGAGGAGAAAAGCGCTCACTCAGCGAGTGAGCTGCGAGTGCACCGATAAAATACCCCAGCAGGTTGGCGGCCCCCAGGTAGGCGCCTTGGCTCGCGGTAAACCAACCCTCTTGAATAATCGCAGGCAATAGCGGCGTATAGGCGAAGCGCGCAATGCCAATTCCCGCCAGGGTCGCCATTATACCTGTCATCAGGGCAGGCAGATCGTGAGTAGTGAGTGATCGATTCATCATGTTGTGTCCTTTTCGTGCCGCCTTTCGGGCAAGGTGGGCAGCGCGTTAGTGCACAGTCAGACTACGCGTAAGGAACTATTTCTAGAAACGATTAGTTTTTTGATAGCTACTATCTTGTTTAAAGATAACCTGACAGGGAGACGTCGCGTGCAATTGAAATCACTGCGACTATTCATGGCCGTAGCCGAAACCGGCAGCTTCGTGACGGCGGCTAAGCAACTGCACACGGTGCAATCCAATGTGACGGCCCACATCAAGAAACTTGAGGAAGAGTTAGGCGTACAGCTGATTCACCGTGCAGGACGCGTTCGCCCTACGAGTGCCGGATCGGCGCTGGTGGAGTACGCCGAGCGCATGCTGACAGCCCACGACGAAGCGGTATCGCTGTTCAAAGGCCAGGAGAAGGCGTGTGGGCGGCTGCGTATAGGCGCCATGGAGACCACGACGGCGTTGCGCCTTCCGCCGATACTGGCGGCGTACCACGCAGCGCAGCCTGACGTTGATATCCAGATAAAGACCGGGCCCACGGCTGAGCTGGTCGAGTTGTTGCTTAACGGGCAGGTGGACTGTGTCTTCGTGGCCGGGCGACTCGAGCATGGCCGCTACCACTTGCTCAAAGCATTTAGCGAGCAGCTTGTCTTAGTCGGCTCAACACCTATGACGAGAATGCCCTCTTCACAAGAACTGCTGACGTCTGCTTTCTTGGCGTTTCGCCAGGGGTGCAGCTACCGCCAGCGTATCGAGCTGTTGCTGGCTTCCTACGGCGTCAATGCAGGCCGGATTTTTGAGTTCGGGTCACTGGACGCGATGCTTGGCTGCGTTGCTGCCGGGATGGGTTACACGGTGCTACCCCGTGGGACGGTTGAAGCCCATCAGCACCGGTTCGGGATTCATACGCTGGAACTGCCCACGTCCATCGCCAATGTCGATACCTATTTTGTCGCCCCCGAACCAGAGTCCTGGACACCCGCCCTGGCAAGCTTCGCTGAAACGTTGCGTGACGCGGTGGTGGTGGATGAGCCTCAGCTTACAGCGTCGTGAGGTGGGTGGCTGCCTGATCAATGAAGTTGATCAAAGACTTCCGGGCGTTGTTCAGCAATACGCAAAAGAGCAATGGCCGGGCCCTGTGGCTCTCTACGGCCTTGTTCCCAGTCCTGAAGGGTACGTATGCTTACTCCCAGAAGCCCTGCGAAGGCCGATTGAGATAGGTTCAGTTTCAACCGAATCATTTTGGGTGGCGAGGGCTCTGCTAACTCGTTAGTGCGCAGCGCTCCCCTACCTTTCTTGAAATGTTTTATCTCATTAATGCCGTCGAGTATCTCTGCTCCAAGATTTCTTTTAACCATTTTTGATTGCCTCCGCTATCTGCTTGAGCATGTGCCCAGGGATACTGGCGCGCTCCGTTTTACTATACAGCGTGAGCATCCATATCTCGTGGTCAGATTTCTTCCAATAATAGATAGCTCGGATACCGCCACTCTTTCCCGAACCTGTTGATGACCAACGAACTTTACGAACACCACCCGACCCTTTAATGAGGTCGCCCGCATCTGGTTTCTGCAACAAATACGTTTGCAGCCCACGGTACTCCTCATCCGTAAGATAACTCGGTAATAGCTTGGTGAACGTAGACGTTTCGATGAATAGCATTGCTTAAATATACGGCTTTGCCGTATAAAAAACAAGACTGGATCGGCTCCAGATATCTACCTTGTACGGCTTCTAGAAAACGCTGTGTCAGCACTAGATTTTCCAAAAATAGTGCTGGACTGCTCCATCTTATTGGCTAACACCGGCTTACCGTTGTAGCAGGCCTCAAACTCCTCGGTCACTTTAAAACCATATTGCTGATAGAGCGCTTTTGCCGCCACGTTGCTTCTTGCGACGCAGAGCGTAACGGGTCTTCCGATCCAGGCAATCATATGACCAAACAGTTGATTACCGACGCCTTGGCGGCGAAAAAGCGGGTGAACAAGCAGCGTGCGAATCTCATTTTCGTAAACTGCCCCGTACCCACGAATGCCCTTATCAGCATAAACAAATATCACTGATTCCATCAGCCCTCGTAGGCGCTCCTCGTCTTGCCGAAGCGGTATCAGCTCAAACGGGCCTCGCTCAAACCGGAACTCATCTAGCTTGGCGAGGGTGTAAATTTCCTCTATGGCTTCAAAATCCTGGTCTTCAAATACTCTTATCATCGTTTTGGTAAAAAAATCAGGTAAGTAGCACGTCTAATAATTGCTGTAGAAGCCTTCATGCTGACAGCAGAGGATTAACTCCTATAGCTCATTCGATCATACAAACACCTGGAGTTGCCTAAGGCTGTTGGATGAACTACAGCTCACTGCGTCGTGCATGGGGTAGCTGGCTGATCAGTGAAGTTGATCAAAGACCTCCCGGGGTTGTTTGCGGCCTGCTGCCATATTTATTAACTTAAGGCCAAGGAACAGGTACAGTCCCAGCTAACGCATCCTCCAACTCCTCATGAAATTGTGGGTCATCAAGCACTTCCTTCGCTAATGTAGAAATTTCGGCTGCTTCTACTCCGCGGTCATTAACCACAAGAACTGCAACTAATGTCGCTGCTTTATTGCGAAATGAATTAATATAGAAATCGGATCTAGAAGTATTAGAATCTGAGTTGTTAGCGCTTAGCATGCCGCTTTCAAAGCTATGCTTCATACGTAGAAAGTCATGCTGTGGATTGACGTATTTCACATACAGTTCATATTCTTTACCCTTGATCAACGCCGGTTGCGCGAAATTGAAAGCTCTATTGGCAGCCTCTGGTTGCTCCGAGTCGAGGAGTTTAAAGATTTCCGTTGTCTTTGAATCCTCATTGAGAACTGCATTTATTGATACAAGATCGCGAAATGCATTTCGATCATACTCTTCATTGATCAACTTAGTGATCAGGCCTCCTCTCACCTGAAGAAGTTCATCCATGGCCGGTGGATATTCTTGTCCGAGCCTCACCCAGTCATAAAGTGCAAATGATGTTTGACTGCAGAGATACTTTCATCTATTTGCTCTGCATTCTCGTGAAACCAAATATGCTTTTCCAGCGCAGACTCGTACCGCTTGGCCTGCATATCCAGTCGCGCCTCATGTAAGATCTGAAGCAAATCAGGATTATCAGGTGGAGTCCAATCAGTTGCTACCGCTTGAGCCGATATGAAAAAAACAACATGATGGCGACAAAAAATCGAGCTAACTGCATTTTGCATTCCTTGCGATAAAAATGTTACTAGACGCGCAGTGTTCGCGCGTCTGCTCGCTCTACCATTAAATAAAGCCTGGGGATAAGCTCACTGCTCAAACACTCAATACCTATAGCTGCCACTATCTCAACAAATGCTATCCAGCCCTAACGGCATGTATTGTTGGCTCACTCTATTAGACTCTCGCTCAACGCGACGAGGTCTTCAGCCACAAAATCCCATGCTTCTTCTGCTTCTAAATCTTTGCTCTGTTGGGGGCCATATTCTGTACGACGGGATATACACGCTGTTTTCATTCCTAATGCACGGGCAGCACGCAGGTCAGCATTATGCGCCGCACACAGCATTACCTCTTCAGGCGGTAGGCGTAGCAGACGGCAAGCGCCTAAATAAACCTCCGAATCAGGCTTGTAGTGCTCGAATAACTCGGCGCAAAAAATCATATCCCAGGGTAGCTTGGCGTGACGGGCAACATCGACCATTAATGAGACATTACCGTTGGTCAGCGTTGCGATGATGGTGTGCTCTTTCAAGCGCTGTAGGCCACTCTGAACATCTGGCCAGGGCTCTAATTGGTGCCAAAAGTGATTGACGCGATCAATGGTCGCTTTGTCTAGCGCAATCTCATGTTGATTGAGTAGTTTGACTAAGCTTTCTCGATGCAGATCATCTAATACCGTCCAGGGGATTTCCCCTCTGCGTACCCTGTCCATGGAAGGCGCATAAAGCTGACGCCATTGATCAGCCAGCTCTTCACTAGGCAGTTCAATCCCCAGCTCTTTCTCTAGCTCATTGAATTGATTAATCAAACTGGAGCGCCAATCAACAAGAGTGCCAAATACGTCAAACACGATCGCTTTCATTAATTTCTCCTTGCCGCTGGATGGTCATTAATAGCCCCAATAACGTCATGGCGATCAGCAGACTCCAGCCGAGCATAAAACTGCCACTTATATCTAACAGCCACCCAAGGAGTGGTGGTATCGATACAATCGCCAGTTGGTTAATCGCCATAGCCAATCCCAGTACAAAGCCGGTTTTATCAGCAGGTGCAGACTCAGCCACATAAGCTACCCAAGGGCCGTACCAACCAAAACCAAAAAAGCCTAGCCAGGCCATCAAACCGCTCAGCATGAGCGTTGAGTGAAGCGGTAGCCAAACCAATACCAGCAGCCCTACTATCACCGCCACCATGCACCCCATTACCGGAAAATAGCGTGAGCGACAGCGGTCGCTCCAGGCCGCCAGCAAAATACGTCCGGCAACCCCGGCCCCTTGGGCTACGAATAGCAGCGCCGCCGCCTGCAGTACCTCCATTTGCAAGCGGCTATGCAGATAGAGCACGGTAAAAATCAAAATGCCGTACTGAACCGAGATCAAACTAATACCGGACGCCATGATCTGTTTCATGGCCGGTTCACGAATCATTGCCAATCGCGATAAGACGACTTGTTTTACGCTACCTTCAGAGGCTCTTGCTACCGGCACCACGCCACCAGGGGTACGGTAAAAAAGTATAAAGACCAACGCCCCGAAGATTGCAATCAGCCCACCCACCAGAAAAGAGGCGCGCCACCCCCAGGTGATAGCGACGGTTGGCAGTACGATCGCCGCCAGCGCCCCACCGAGCGGCAAACCTGCCTGACGAATCCCCATGGCAAAACCGCGCTGGGATTTATCGAACCAAGCAGCTACCGATTTGCTACCGCCAGGCTGGGCGGTACTGTAGCCCGCCCCTACGATGACCAAAAACAGCAGCATTGCCCAGTAACTCTCAGCCAGCACGGCAGCGCTTAGCGCGATGCCCACTACGAGGGTTCCCACCCCTACCACTAAGCGTTCACTGAACCTGTCCAGCAACTCGCCGGCAACTAACAGCCCGACTAAAGGCACCAGTTGAGCAGCAGAGACCAGCGCCCCAATCTGAAATGCAGAGAGCGCCATATCTGCCTGTATATAAACGCTGATGGCCCCGATGCCTTGAACGAAAAAGCATGCCGCTGCTTGAGCCAGGGTGGCTATCAGTAGAATGAACCAGCGGTAGTTGTGAGCAGAAGCCATAGGCAGCATTGTCGTCATAGGGGTTCTCAGCGCATTGAGCCTTTCCTAAGAATTAACCCTTTTTGGGCGCTAAGCCGCGACGATATCGCAACGCCTGTTGCCACATCAGCAAGCACCGCTACTTTTCTGGCTAGGTTGCGTTACCGAATAAAAGAGGCGAAAAAATTGCCAACATTGCAATGAAGCGTGGAATGCCGTTCAAACAACCTCAGAGAAGGTTCTTACATTTTTCATTTCCAGCAGCCCATCCCATAACCGCTGGGCTTCTGCTGCGAGGGGCGCTGTGCGTCTCAGCAAGGTGATTTTTAATGGCACATCGAAAGCGGCACCTCCCGCTCGAACAAGCCGCTTAGCCCCAAGGTCTTCCCGCACTAGCGAATAGGGAAGCCACGCAACACCCAATCTTGATAACGTCATATGACGCAAACTATCAGCAAGACCAGCATCATGGTGTTGCTGTAAATTCAAACCTTGATTCACCAGCATGGCACTCAGCGACCAACCCAAATGGCACTCTTGGGAATAATTCAAAAATGAGAGTGGGGAGCCATCTGCAGCATGTAAATTAAACAGTGGCTGACCTGCGGCATTTGGTGCGCTAACAGGGATGAGAGACTCGGTATCTAGCTCAATTGAAGTGTAACTATCACTCTCTACTCCCAAACGCCTTGCAATAAGGTGTTCACCATCGAATAGTGCCGTTACATAGTCGGCCTCTCCCTGATCTAGAGTGGCTAGGCACTCCGGCAATGTATTAGCATCAATGCTAAATTTTGCCTGTGTGAACTGCTCTTGTAAGCGCGGCATCCAGTGAGGAAAAAATATCGCAGCCATAATGTGTGGTGAGCAAAATCGTATCCGCCTTTTCTGATCGTTAATATCATCAGCAACGGAGCGGCGAAATTGATCAAAAGCGCTAAGCGCTTGTGAAGCTACCATTTGCAGGCTTTGCCCTGCCTCCGTCAGCACTAGCTCCCCTTTACGCCGCTCAAACAGCGTGGTGCCTGCCCACTCTTCAAGGCCTTGAATACGACGACTCAAGCCTGAAACCGAAACATGCCGATGCTCAGCCGTGCGGCTAAAACTCTTGGTTTCACAAAGGGCCAGGAAATCTCTCAGGATTATCAAATCAGTCATTGAAGGCCTTCCGGCAGATAAGCTTTAGTCTTACTTTAGCTAAATAAATCGAAAGGAAATAGCGCTTTTGAATACTTTCCAACCCGCTGTCAAAGGCCTTAGAGCTGATTTTGTTGCCCTAGAACCAGATACCCGAAAACACGCTTCGCTTAAACGCTGAGTGAAGTGGTGATGGTGGGTGAGCCTCAGCTTACTGCGTCGTGTGGTGAATCGAAGAATTCCGGGGTCTTATTCAAGCTTTTTTCACAAAGTGGGCGGTCACCATCATGTCGCCGACGCCGTCGACCTTGCAGTCCAGTTGGTGATTCTTGCTATCCAAGAGCCGCTTGATAACCGCTTTGGTGCCCACCTTGAGTACCAATGAGCTGCCTTTGACCTTGAGGTCTTTGATCATCGTTACCTTGTCGCCTTCCGCTAACAGGGTGCCGTGGGCATCTTTTACCGTCACGGTCTCTTCTGCCTCAGCCTCAGAAGGGTTCCATTCGTGAGCGCATTCGGGGCAGATGAACAGGCTTTGATCCTGATAGACGAATTCGGATTGGCAATGGGGGCAAGGTGGGCACGACATGAATGATGACTTCTGTGGTTTGGTTTAGGCTGCTTATGATACTGAGCCTGTATACCCTTGGCGAATGCCTTCACGCCTGCCCAAGAAAGGAGAACCAGGATGAACAAACGTGACCTGGAAGCAACCTACCGTGATTACATCACCTGCCTCAATAATCAAGACTGGACGAACCTTGACCAGTTCGTGCATGACGATGTCCACCACAACGGCAGGCGCCTAGGGCTTGATGGTTATCGCGCCATGCTGGAAGCCGATTACGAGCAGATACCGGATCTTCACTTTAACATTGAGCTTTTGGCCGTTGATTCACCCCATGTCGCGTGCAGGTTGCGATTCGATGTCACACCCAAAGGTAGCTTCCTTGGCCTTGCGGTGGATGGCAAAAACGTGACGTTTTGCGAAAACGCGTTCTACCTGTTTAGCGATGGCAAGATTAGGGAGGTCTGGTCGGTCATTGATAAAGCCGCGATTGAGGCTCAGCTTGGTTAAACGTTGTGGTTATCTCCATTAACAAACGAATAGAGCAGAATATCGGATCGGTACGCCCAGCCTTGGTGGGCCTCGTTTTGTGACGATATTGGTCTAGAGAAGCGTTATCTGAGCCGTTTGACTGGCTACCTGCGCTCCTTGGATAGTCATTAACTTATCACCTGAACGACACAGCTTTGTCACTTAGGCGGGCTACCGTTGCATTGTAAGTCACAATAAAGTGAGCTTATACATTGCAGAAGGTGATCCAATGGAGCCTATTCAATCCTCTGACTTAATGCTCCGCATCGAGAAAATGGGGGTGACATATCCTGGGAATGTCCTCGCACTCCGCCCCACCACCGTCGATTTCCACAAAGGGGAGTTTACGGTACTACTCGGCCTTTCCGGTGCGGGTAAATCGACGTTACTGCGTTCTCTCAACCACTTGGTGCGGCCCAGCACTGGCAAAGTGATCTCGGCCGAGCTAGGTGCGCTCGAAACCCGGTCTACGGTACGCCGCCATCGGTGCAAAACCGCCATGGTTTTCCAGCACCATCAGCTCATTGAACGCCATACGGCGCTCCAGAATGTGCTGACCGGTCGGCTTGCTTACCACAGCACCTGGCGCAGTTTGTTTCCGCTACCCAGGCAGGAACAGGCGCTTGCTCTGCACTGCCTGGACCGCGTAGGCATGGCCGAGAAAGCGCTTACCCGGGTCGATCAACTCTCCGGCGGGCAGCAACAGCGGGTGGGCATTGCGCGTGCCTTGGCGCAGCAGCCCGCCATGATATTGGCGGACGAGCCAGTGGCCAGCCTTGACCCGGCAACCTCTGAGCGAGTGCTAACGCTACTGCGAGATATATGCCGTGAGGATGGTATTACCGCCATTATTTCACTGCACCAGCTGGAGTATGCCCAGCGGTTTGCTGACCGCATTATCGGGTTAGCGAATGCCCAAATCGTTTCGATGCGGCCCCTCACAGTTACAGCAACGCCACCTGAACGAGATCTACCACGGCACGCGCGGAGCTGTGACCGACGCCGCTGAGACCACCGAACCCAACCCTCAAACCACCACTCCCTCCCCGATAAAACTGGAGATTGCCCAATGAAACCGCTATTCAGCTTTTTCTTTGCCATCTGTCTTATGTTTGGAATCGCCATGCCGGCCTTGGCGGCGGACCCTGATCCAAATCCGGATCTATTAAAAGTCGCGCTACTCCCCGATGAAAACGCTTCTGAACTGATCAAACGCAACCAGCCATTGAAAGAGTATCTTGAAAGTACCCTTGGGAAAGAAATTGAGTTAATCGTCACCACGGATTACTCCTCCATGATCGAAGCCATGCGCTTTGGTCGCATCGACCTCGCCTACTTCGGCCCGCTCTCCTATGTGATGGCAAGAAGCAAAAGTGAGATCGAACCCTTTGCCGCATGATTGTGGATGGCAAGCCCACCTATCGCTCCATCATTATTGCCAATGTCGATTCCGGCGTTGAGTCCTATGCGGATATCGAAGGCATGAAAATGGCCTATGGCGACCGTGCCTCTACGTCAAGCCACCTGATTCCCAAAACCGTGCTGCTTGAATCGGCGGGGCTGGAAGCAGGCGGGACTATGAAGCCCATTTCGTTGGCTCCCATGATGCCGTGGCGGTGAACGTGGCCAATGGTAATGCGGATGCAGGCGGGCTATCGGAAGTGATCTTTGAGCACGTAATGGACCGCGGCCTGATAGACCGCAACCAGGTTAGGGTGTTGGGTCACAGCGGGGAGTACCCTCAGTACCCTTGGGCGATGCGTTCCAACCTGGACCCTGAACTCAAGCAGCAGATCCAGGATGCCTTCATCAGCATCGATGATGAAGAGATTCTGGACAACCTAAAAGCCGAAGGTTTCGCCGTTATCACGGACGCCGATTACGATGTGATTCGGGAAATGGTAGTAGTCTGCTCAACCTCGACTTCGGCAAGATGTAAGGGGGCATGATGAATCCGTCCAAAAACAGTGCCGCCACCCCTTTCATCGCTTTCTCCTGACGCCGTGTTGGACGAACACGCCCGCGGCTGGCGGAGCAAGCTCTTCCAAGCGGGCTTGGTGCTGGCAGTGGTTCTTCTGGCGAGTTGGTATGTAGATCTGCTGGATTTTCGCACCCTGGCCAACGGGGTGCCTGCCATCGCTACCCTAATGGGAGAATCCCTACCGCCCGACTTTACCAACGCCATGGATTGGATAGCGCCGCTGGTCGATACCCTTGCCATGAGCATTGCCGGCACGGCGATAGCGGTCACTGCTTCCGTACCCCTGGCGTTCCTGGCCGCTCGCAATACCTCGCCCCACCCCGTGGTATTCCACGTAACCGCACGCTGCTGAACGCTCTTCGCTCGGTGCCCGAGCTGATTATGGGCATTATTTTCGTTGCTGCCGTGGGGTTTGGCGCCTTACCGGGCGTGCTCGCGCTCGGCCTTCATTCTATCGGCATGTGGGTAAATTCTTTGCCGAAGCGATCGAGCATGTCGACCCAGCCCCGGTAGAGGCCGCCAATGCCGCTGGCGCGACGCGATTACAGGTTCATTGGCACGCGGTGCTCCCGCAGGTGCTTCCGCAGTTTGCTGATGTCTCTATCTACCGCTGGGAATACAATTTCGCCTCTACGGTGATGGGCATGGTGGGGGCTGGCGGGATCGGCTTCGAGCTAATGGGCTCTTACGCGTCATGCAGTACCAGGAAGTCAGCGCCATCCTGATTGTCATACTCGTTATGGTGACGATGGTGGATAGCCTTAGCGGCCATCTTCGTAAGAAATTCAAGTAAGGAAATCAAATGAAACCAAGGGTTTTCATTACCCACCGGGTACACAACAGTGTGTTGGAAAGGCTGGAACAACACTGTGAAGTGATCACCAACCAGTCAGCCACTACCTTGACCGCCGCGAGGTAAAGGCCCGCGCGGCAACCGCAGACGCCATGATGGTGTTTATGCCGGACCAGGTCAGCGAGGAATTTCTAGCGGGCTGTCCCAAGCTGAAAGTTATTGGTGCCGCCCTGAAGGGATACGATAATTTTGATGTGGAGGCCTGTACGCGTCATGGCGTTTGGCTGACCTTCGTGCGGATCTGCTGACGGTGCCAACGGCTGAGCTAACCATCGGGCTAACCATTAGCCTAATCCGCCATGTCCGAGCGGCCGATGAGTACGTTCGTTCCGGCCAGTTCAAGGGATGGCAGCCCACGTTTTATGGGCTGGGGGTTGCCGGCGCGACCGTGGGTATCGTCGGCATGGGTCCCATCGGCCAGGCAGTGGCAACACGGCTCCAGGGGTGGGGCGCGAGCTTGCTGTATTCTCAGCCAGACGCCTTGCCCGCTGCTGAGGAGGCCGCGCTAGGCGTGGCGCGCAAGTCGCTTGAAGAGCTGCTCGGGCAAGCGACATTGTCATTTTGGCCCTGCCGCTCATAAACACAAACCCTGCATACCATGAACACTGCGCGCTTGGCCCTGATGCAACCAGGCGCTTTTTGATCAACCCATGCCGGGGTTCTGTAGTGCAGGAAGCTGCCGTTTTGGAAGCATTGGAGTCAGGGCAGTTAGGCGGCTACGCAGCGGATGTTTTTGAAATGGAAGATTGGGCTCGAGAGGATCGCCCGCAAGAGATTTGCCCCACCTTGCGAGCACATCCCAACACGCTATTTACGGCACACATTGGCTCTGCCGTCCAGGATGTGCGGCTGATGATTGAACAGCGTGCTGCCGACAACATTCTTCAAGCGTTACAAGGAGAATGCCTCAGGATGCGGCTAATTCGCCCACTATCACTGAGACAACTCCATGCTGAACTTGGTCTGGCTGAAAAGTTTTACCACACTGGTTCAGCACCGACGTTTTCAGGCCGCCGCCCAAGCTCTCGGTATCGCACAACCCACGCTTTCACAGCACATTCAAAAGCTCGAAGAACAGCTAGGTGCCCTGTTGATACGCCGCAGTAAAACGGGTTGCGAGCCCACCAAAAGCAGCCCTGGCGCTTATGCCGCTTGCGCTTAGTATGTTGCAACTGGACGAGCGTGCTCGAGAAGTCGTTAGCGGTACGCGTTTACGCGTAGGGGCAAGTTCCAACATCGGTATTTACATGCTCCAGCCCTACGTGAGCACGTTCAAGAACATTCCGGCGGTACCTGAGCTGGATCTTGTGATTGATAACAATCCTAACATTGCTAGACAACTGACTAGCGGCGAGCTGGATATAGCGGTGATGGAGTGGTGGCACCCGAAATCTGGCTTCCAGGCAATGGATTGGCGACAGGAGCCCGTGGTGTTAATTACTTCACCCGATCACCCTGTGCGGAATGGCATGAAATAGACCGGAAAACCCTCGCAGGAAGAGCCTGCTGGGCGGTGAACCCGGAACAGGTACGGGCCGGTTGCTGGCGAGTTTCTTCGGCGAAAGAGGGCCGTTCCCGAAGGTTTCAATGCAAACGGGCAGTACCGAAGCGGTTAAACAGGCTGTCAAAGCAGGCCTGGGCGTATCACTGGTGCTGGCGGCTTGCGTCGAAGCGGAGATCCGAGCGGGCACTTGTGTGCTATCCCGGTCAGTGATGCCGGGCTGGCCAAGAACCTGAGCGTCATCTGCCCGGAGACGCTTGCCGGCAACCGCCAGTTTCCACTTTCGTCAGCCATATATGTCAGTGAAAAAACGAGTGACATCTTTAGAGCCAGGGAAGGCGTATGGGCAGCTAAGAATAGGTGCTATTGAGACCCGCCCCCGCAAGCTTCACTGGAGCGTTACTCGGCATCGTGCAGCCGCACGCCTTCACTTTCGCTCTACAGAGCAATGGCGGCGTCATCGTCGTTGATGGTCATGATGCGGTAGTGCATCAGGCGGTTCTCATTGGGTGGCGGCATCGTTTTGTTCGTTCTGCTCGTCAGGGTTGTTGAAGTGATCCCTCTGCTCTGCCCATTTCAATAAGGCATCCAGCGCCGGGCAGAGCGTTTGCCCCCATTCGGTCAGGCGGTACTCCACTTTCGGCGGCACCTGGGGATAGACTTTGCGTGCCACGATGCCATCCGCTTCCAGCTGGCGCAGCTGTTGGGCGAGCATTTTCTGGGAGATATCGGGGATGAGTTTTCCTAAATCGGAGTAGCGCTGCACTTTTCCATCGAAGAGATGAAAGAGAATAATGAGCTTCCAGCGCCCTTCCAGCATTTTTAATACATTTTCCACATCGCTTGCGGCGGTAGCGGGCGTATAAAGCTTTCTCATGGGTGAGCCACTTACCTTTTTGTGCGTTCTTGATAACGCGTCAGTCTAGGCAGAAGATTCTCGCATATTACCCCCTGCGAGAGATGACCATCATGAGTTTGTCACTGCCAGACGCGATCACTACTTACTTCAGCATCAGCAACGGTGCGGATGCCACCCACATTGCGGATTGCTTCACTCAAGATGCCTGTGTGTTCGACGAAGGCGAGACGCACCGCGGGCGACCCGCTATTCAAGCCTGGATGCGCGCCACCCGCGACAAGATTGAGTATCGCGTCGAGCCGGTCAGTGTTTCCCAACAAGGCAACACGATGGTGGTTACCGCCACCGTGACCGGCAACTTCCCCGGCAGCCCGGTTCAACTTGACCACGCTTTCCAGCTTGCCGAGTCGCAAATCCAGTCATTGGAGATCCACTAATGAACCTGAACTTGAACGGGCGACGCGTATTGATCACCGGGGGCAGCCAAGGGGTTGGCGCGGCCGCGGTGGCACTCTTTCGCGAGGAAGGCGCGCAAGTGCTAACAACCGCCCGTACTCGCCCCGCCGACCTGCCCGATGAGCTGTTTGTAACCGCTGACCTGACGACGGCCGAAGGCTGTGCCACGGTAGCCGATGCGGTCAACGAACGCTTGGGTGGCGTCGATATTATCGTTCACGTACTGGGTGGTTCATCCGCCCCCGGCGGCGGGTTCGCTGCCCTTGGGGAGGAGGAGTGGCAGCAAGAGCTCGACATCAACCTGTTTCCCGCCGTGCGGCTGGATCGCGCCCTGCTGCCCGGCATGCTGGCCCAAGGCGATGGGGTGATTATCCACGTGACCTCCATTCAGCGTGAACTCCCCTGCCCGAATCAACCACGGCTTATGCGGCTGCCAAGGCGGCGCTATCCACTTATAGTAAGAGCTTGTCAAAAGAGGTGTCACCCAAAGGGGTGCGCGTGGTACGGGTGTCGCCGGGCTGGATCGAGACGGAAGCCGCCGTTGCGCTAGCCGAGCGGATTGCCCAAGAGGCAGGCACCGATTACGCAGGCGGCAAGCAGATCATCATGAATTCGCTGGGTGGCATCCCGATTGGCCGCCCTTCGAAGCCTGCAGAAGTGGCCAACTTGATTGGGTTTCTGGCATCACCGCTGGCGGCCACTATTACGGGAACGGAGTACGTGATCGATGGCGGCACTGTGCCCGTCGCTTGAGGGCGATGGTGAAATGGAGATTGCCTATCTTATGGCGCGAATATCGTCGATATCGACCGGTCTTGAGAGCACCGACTTATAGCGGATCAAGTCATCCTTGAACATCAAAGGAAGCTCCAGGCCTAGTAAATTCACTGTTTCATAGCGGGCAAAATCAATATTGAGCGGCACCCAGGCCTGGCTGGCTGCATCAAAAATTTGCGCGCCGTCGGCGTTGCCAACTTCCACCTTAATGCCTTCATACTTGAACTGGACATAGGTTAAATCCCAGCCCTCTTCGCAGTAGTGCGTGGCGGGCTTGGATATGTTCGCTTGGCCAGCCTGCACCACAGCTGCAAAATGCTCGCCGGGTACGAACAGGTCAATATCGTTCAACGCTCGTTTAGATCCATACCCCTTTGCTGCGAGCCCTCCGCAGATTTGAAAAGGGATATTTCTATCTCTCAGTACCCCCACTATCCATTGAGCCGCTAACTGATGCACGTCTTCTCCTTCTTTTTACATATAGCACCAAGGTTATCACGCCGGTTTTGCACAACCGCAAAGGCTCGCGAGGTTAGCTCCCCCATCATAATCTACCTGGTCACTAACCTGACACTGAGCGCTTATTCTCACAGCCGATTAGCAATTATGTACAAGCATTGAGAGGTAGCGATGGCATAAGCTAGGTGGCGTGACTAATCAGGAGGGAGCGGCATGAATAACGCAAGCCGGTTTCAATTCATCAAGAGCCAGCACTAACGGTGCTATTTGCGTTGGGAGCGCAACTCATTAGCCTGCGCATGGCGGCGTTGTGACTAAACTCAAGTCAACCTCAATGCGACGAGACGTAATCCGACTTGGTGAAAGCAGTCGGTAGCGCGAAGTTCTCCCGCATTCGCTTCGTTTCGGCAGCTGGCGTCAATCCGAAAAGCCGTTTGAACTCCCGATTGAATTGCGAAGCACTCAGGTAGCCGACGGCGTGGCAAGCGGCCTCTGCCGTCATGCTCTGACGAACCATCAGCAGTCGTGCTTGATGCAGTCGCGTGGATTTAACGTACTGCATGGGTGAAGTGTGCGTAATGGCTTTGAAGTGATTAAGAAACGTCGGAACGCTCATACCAGCCTCGCTAGCCAGTTGCGACAGGTTAAGCGGCTGAGCGTAGGTCGCGTGGATGTGGCGTAACGCCTTGCCGATTTTCCCGAACTGCCCCTGCATTGCCAGCGCCGCACGCATGGCATTGCCCTGCGCACCGGTGAGCACGCGAAAATACAGTTCTCTCACCAGCGCGGGCCGAGAATCTCCGCCTCAAGCGGCTGACTCATCGTTTCGAGAAAACGTGTCACGGACACCCGCAACGCAGCATCCATGGGACTGGACATTAGGCTTTGGGCCACGTTTTTCTGGGTAGGAGACTGATGGCGGTCGATCTGGATCATCAGCTCCGCGGCGAGCTGAAAGTCCAGATGCATATATATGGCTAGCAGTGGGTGTTCTGGCGTCGCCTCGGTTTCCATCGTGAAGGGCACCGGCACCGCGACCGCCAGATAGTGCTGCTCGTCGTAAAGATAAACCTGATGGCCGAAATAACCCCGCTTTCTCCCCTGGCAAACAATCACGATACCGGGGTCGTACAGCACGGGAGTACGAGACAAGGAACGATCCGAACGCAGGATGCGCACGTCGGGCAGGGCCGTGAGGTTGTATCCTTCTTCCGGCGCCAGCGCCTGAAGCAGCGTCACCATGTGCCGCTGTTCAGCCGTCTGCGGAGTGGAAAGTGTCTTTTTCACGTGATACCGACTGGAATTATCAGAATAGGCAATAATATAAGAATTTTATGCCTGAAAGAAGGCAATACAAAGAGGTAATGTGCATCTTCCACTGATACACAGGAGCTATTTGCATGTCTACCAGCAAACTTTTACTCATCACGGGCGTCAGTAGCGGCTTTGGCCGGGCGCTGGCTCAGGAAGCACTTACTACCGGCCATCAGGTGGTCGGCACGGTACGTAGCGAACGGGCCAAGCAGGCATTTGAAGCACTCGATCCGGCGAAAGCGGTGGGCCGTGTGCTCGATGTGACCGACTTCGATGCCATCGATGGGGTAGTGGCCGAGATAGAGGCAAACGTCGGAGAAATCGATGTTCTCGTCAACAACGCCGGTTATGGCCATGAAGGTATCCTGGAGGAATCCTCATTGGCCGAAATGCGTCGGCAGTTTGACGTGAACGTATTCGGAGCTGTTGCCGTCACAAAGGCTGTGTTGCCATACATGCGCTCACGTCGGCGCGGACATATCCTCAACATCACGTCTATGGGTGGTTTCATCACGATGCCAGGCATCGCTTATTACTGTGGTAGTAAATTTGCACTGGAAGGTATTTCGGAGGTGCTTGGCAAAGAAGTGAAATCGTTCAATGTTCATGTCACTGCCGTGGCACCCGGCTCGTTTCGTACCGACTGGGCTGGTCGCTCGATGTCCCGCTCGCCGCGCTCGATCTCCGACTACGACGCGCTATTTGATCCGATTCGTAATGCCCGCGTCGAGAAAAGCGGTCAGCAATTTGGCGATCCGGCAAAGGCAGCTCGCGCAATGCTGGACGCAATAGCCAGCGACACGCCGCCGGAGCATCTGCTGCTGGGAAGCGATGCACTAGCGCTGGTGCGCGGCAAATTGTCGGCGCTTGCCGACGAAATAAGTGAATGGGAGACACTCACGCGCTCGACCGATGGCTGAAGGTTCAACTGCTAAATCCCTTCGCATGGCTACCTTTCGATAGCGCAATAGATGCCAATGCATCGTTGTCGGTTATCTCGCCTCCTTCCCCCGCAGCCGATTAGCAATTATGTACAAGCATCCGGGCGCGGGTTGGCATAAGCTAGGTGGTGTGACTAATCAGGAGGGGGCGGCATGAGTAACGCAAGCCGGTTTCAATTCATCAAGAGCCAGCACGTGCCAACGCTGACGGTGCTTCATGCGGCCATTGAAGATTTCAGCTACGACCGTCATGCCCACGAGGAGTATGCCTTCGGCGTAACGCTGGCGGGACGTCAGGATTTCTTCAGCGGCGGGCAGTTTCATCGTAGCCCGCCGGGCAACGTTATTTTGTTCAATCCAGAAGAAGTTCACGACGGCCAACCGGGCGGAGAGCGCTCACTGGATTACCTGATGGTATATGCGCATCCCGAGCAGGTTAATGCCCTGTTTGCTGATGCTCTGGGCCACGAGCGCACGGCGGACTTTCGCTCAAATAACACTCTTGTTCAGGACATTCGGCTACGCAATGCCATTTTGGAACTGGCGCGCTTAGTCACTTCTCACTCTGGTAGCTGTATCGATCAGGAGAATGCGCTTTATCAGGTAATCGAGCGTACTGTGCAACTCGGCGGAATTTCTCAGCCCAACCAGGTGCTCACCCGCCCCGATGCGCTGCTGGGCCTGGCGAAAGATTATATTCACGCCCACTTGGATACGGATATCTCCCTGGATGACATCAGCCAAGCGGCGCATATCTCCAAGTACCACTTCTTACGCCTGTTTCGTCAGCATTACGGCATTACGCCGCATCAGTATGTGATTAATTGCCGAATCAATGCGGCCCGTTCGGCGCTAGACCTAGGTGCTTCCCTAACAGAGGTCGCTTTGCGCTATGGGTTTGCCGATCTCAGCCATTTCAATCGCCGCTTTAAGCGAATTTATGGCATGACGCCCCATCAGTACCAGCGTGATATCGCACGCTAGGCTCTGCACGAAAACTGCCTGCGCTCGCCGACTTTTCGACAGACCCTTACACCTAAATACCAGCATAGAGGTTTAACCATGTTAGGAATTGTCGCCTATGCCCTAGGCGCTATGTATTCGCCTGGGCCTGTGAATCTGCTTGGCTTGAATATTGGCATCAATGGGCAAGCAGGCAGTCGGTTGGGTTTTGCCTTGGCGTGGGTACTGCGATGCTGGCGTACTTATTAGTATTAGGTTGGGCGGGTGCTGCATGGATCGATGATGAAGCACTCATCGTGGTGAGCGCCTTGGGCTGCGCCTATATTGTTTATCTCGCGAGCAAAATTGCCCGTTCAAGTGTTGATATAAGCGAGCCAGACAACGCCCCGCGGCTAGTCAGTTATCGTGATGGGCTGGTCATGCAGCTGCTTAATCCTAAAGCCATTGTGGCCACCCTGCCTATTACCACACTGCAGTTTCCTGCCGCTGACATTCATGGGCTTAGCTTGATGTTTTGGGCATTAGGGCTGTCGATGTTAGCCGCCGGCGCCCCCGGCAGCTATATCGTGATTGGCAGCGTGGTGGGCAGCCGTATTAAAAAACCAGGCGTCGTTAAGGGCTTTAATTGGCTGATGGCAGCTTTGCTGGTGGCCGTGGCGCTTTCGATTGGTGTTGAGCATGTGTGGGTACCACTTACTGCCCGAAATTGATCCCCAGTCGCAGGGCTTGTAAGCCGTCGAATTCGACACTTACTTCATCAGAGAATAAGGGATGGCCCTGCACTATCAAATCTAGCGTCGCCTGAGAGCCGCGATAAGTGACGCTCACTTCAATATTCGCAGTCGTGTTAATGGGCGCCAGCACACCATACTCAATGTTATCCACGCTAACTGCGGTGAGGCCGCGGTCATCCAACTGCTGCTGAACTTCCCGTTCAACGACAACGCCGTAATAGAAGTAAATACCGGCATAGCCAAGCGCTAACAATATAATCAGTGAAAAGAGCTTTCCCATTATTTCTCTCAGTTTTATAGAATCTTAAAAGGTGACAGCGGCTTGTTGGGCTGAAACCGTTGGCGCACTCTGCGGTGCGAGCATTGCCGACAGCAACTTCTCCCCTTGGGCGCTGAATACGATAACGCGAGAATTTTTTTCTCGCTTCGCCCAGCCAAGCGCCTGAATTCGGGTAAGCAGCGCACTGCCAAGCGCGCCCGCTAGGTGATGCCTGCGCTCGCTCCAATCGAGACACTCCCTACAAAATGAGCGTTTTGAAGAAGCAAGCGCGTCTGTATCGATGCCAAATTGATTAAACCACACCCTTCCCTGCTCAGTGATCTGTAGCCCTCCCGGGTGCTGATGAAGGATATCCGTTCGCAGCATATGTTCATACACTGAAACACCCAACTCCCCGGCAAGGTGGTCGTAACAGATACGGGCCTTGCGCAGGGCGGGATCGCGTGGCCCTGTAACAAGGCGATTCCCCTCACTGCGGTAAGCGAGGCCCATCAGCGACTCCAGGAGACTGGCCACCTCCGGACCCATCAGCCGGAAATAGCGGTGACGGCCTTGCTGCTCCACCGTGATCAGCCCTGCGTCTAGCAGCTTGCCAAGGTGAAAACTGATGGTCTGCTTGGTAACACCGGCCGTGTCCGCCAGTTCGGTCGCCGTCAGCGCACGACCAGACATCAGGGCGGAGAGAACCTCCGCCCGAGCGTTATCGCCGATAAGCGCTGCAACGCGCACAATGTTAGGGCCTTCACTCATGGTTCGATTCTAGTCGAACCACCAGGGGCCGACAACGCGGTATCGTCCTAGCTATCGTTCAAGGAGATACCCCTATGAGCATTACCTGCTTTATCCGCTACGAGATCGATCCCTTCCAACGCGACACCTTCAAGGCGTACGCCGAGAACTGGGGAAAAATCATACCCCGGTGCGGTGGCCACCTTATCGGTTATTTTCTTCCTACGAGGGCACTAACAATGTTGCCTGGGGGCTGATCGCATTCGATAGTCTGGCTACCTATGAGGCCTACCGCGCCCGGCTTAAGTCTGACGAAGGCGGGCATGAGAACTTCACCATGGCTCAAGAGAAGAAGTTTATTCTCAAGGAGGAGCGTAGCTTCGTTGAGGTGGTAGACGGCACACTGGGCGTTGAATCTGTCTATCCGTGGAGTGTTTTATGATCGCCGTGATATTTGAAGTACTACCGCATTCGGATCGGAAACAAGACTACCTGGATGCTGCCAGCGGACTGAGCCAACACCTGGAAGGCATCGACGGTTTTATCTCGATTGAGCGCTTCGAGAGCCTCACACATCCTGGAAAAATCCTGTCGCTCTCCTTTTGGCGGGACGAAGAAGCCGTGAAGCAGTGGCGCACGTTCGAACCTCACCGTTCCGTCCAGAAAGCGGGCCGGCAGGATATCTTTGCCGACTACCGGCTCCGCGTCGCTTCCGTCATCCGGGACTACGGAATGAATGACCGCCGCGAGGCACCGAAGGATTCGCTTGACGCACACCCATCATAAAGCGGGCGGGCTAGCCCACTGGGCAGCTGTTCTCGATAGGTAAATTGGTCACTAGCGAGGCGTCGAGTGCGCCTCCGTTTATAGCGCAAATCACAATGCAGGCTTCAGTGCCGTCAGCAGTGATCGCGAGTTCACCATCTACCTTCCAGGCGCCGCTTTTGCCGCAGGTTTGCCAGCCACCTGTGTTGGAAATGTGGTTAGCAAGTAGCACCGGGAACTGGTGGCGTTTCGCCATGGCAGCGAGTAGCTGCGCATCGACCTCGTACCCTGCTTCAGATATCAGCGCGCTGGCAATATATACCTCCGCTTGCTGGGCGGATGCCGCTTCTGCATGGGAGGGATTGGCGAAGTCTGCACAAATGGCCAAGGCTATTCGAGTACCGTTAACCGTACATAGATAACTTTCGTTACCAGTCGAACAGTAAACCGCTTCCCCTTCGTGCAGGTACTGCTTTGCGTAGAATGCTCGCTCGCCGCTCGGGAAGCAGATAACTGCCCCTATCTGCGGCTTTCTGCCTTCACTAATGAGCGGACAGCCTGCTATCACGACGATATTATGGGCAACAGCGGCTGTGGAAAGTGTGTCGAACACCTCTGAATCTTTCAGCAACGCTAGCTGCTCTAATAGCTCAAGCTCATAGCCGGTCAGCGAAAGCTCAGGGAACACTACTAGATCGGCCCCTCGCACGGCGGCGTTCTGAATATAGGCAAGGTGCATTTCAAGGTTCTCGGCCACTGCACCTTTTACTACGGGTAGTTGAGCGAGTGCGATAGTGGTGCCGCGTGTGCCTCTGGGTTTCATTTCAACACGCCTCGCCTTTAAATATTTTGTTCACTTCAGCCACAAAATATTTAGTTAGCGGCAAAAAGGCTATTTTTATTAATCCGTCATTGCGGAAGTGGAAACCTAACTTATAGCTGATTACTTCCCGTAATTTGGCTCACAATGTAAATGCATTCTAGCGCGCAAATTAGCAAACTCTTGCTCACTTGAAACAGTAGCTACTTTACGCGCCCGAATGTCGTCTAAACGACTTTGGGCAACATCGACCCACTGCTTGTCGATACTTGATTCTGGAGAATTGAGGCTACGCAGCAGCGCATCGACTACTCTTACGCGCTCTTCAACGGGTAATGACTCTGCTTCACTAACAAGCTCTTGAATGTTCATAGCGCTACCTTATTAATGCATCAAGTTGAAGGTATATCACCTATTATCTTTTCGCTATCCCAACGTCTATAGACAGCCTGGGAAGGTCACGAGCTAAAGCTCTCTCCCATGTTAAAGCTTGCTCACTCTTTTTTAGCAAGCAATAGCCCTACTCCTGCGCTGGCCAATAAGCCTGCGCAGCCGCGGTTGAATAAACGCCGCATGGCGGGGCGTGAAAACCAGTGGCTTAAAAAGCTGCCTGCATAGGCGTAACCTGCAATCGCTACCCATTCCAGCAGCAAAAACAGCGCACCTAGCACTATAAATTGCTGCCCTACATTGCCGCTGGGCTCCACAAACTGCGGCAGGAATGCAGTAAAAATCAGGATGGCTTTTGGGTTACCGGCGGCAAGCAGAAACTCTTGTCGCGCCAGCTCAAACAGGCTCTTGGGCTGGGTGTCTCCGTCATCGCTTTCAGTGCTGTCGGCACCCCATAATTGATACGCCAGCCATATCAGATAGAGGCCACCTACTACCTTGATGACCAGGAAAATCTTTTCAGAGGTGTAAAGCAGCGTCGCCAAACCGGTAGCAGCCAGCGTAATCATGCCAACAAACGCTGCCAACCGCCCAATACCTGCTAGACAAGCAGCCCTAACGCCATAACGCTTGGAATTGGTCAGTGACAGCAGATTGTTAGGCCCAGGTGCCATATTGAGGGCAAAACAGGCAGGGATAAAAAGCAGCAATGTGGTTAGATTCATAAAAATCGCCTCTATCAGCTCAAATTGAGACCCCTCATGCGCATTAGGCTCACTGCCTAAGTGTTTAGATTAATCGCTCGCAAAGGTTTGGCTCAATCCTGGATACCCAAAGCACTGATAATTGATTTTCAAACTACTCTCACGGGCTTTTGTGCTCTTCAAGTGCATCTTGCGCTTCTGCTTCAATGGCATCCAACACCTCGTCAGGAACTTGGTAGCGGAACTGTTTACGCCGATTGTTTGAGAGGCGTCCTTGATTACTTAAACACATCATCACAGGCGTGCTAAATCGCTTCCACGTATATCGAACGTTGCATCCACCACTGCATAGACGCGATCGAAACATGCGAGGTAGCGCGTTTCTGCTTTCAGCTCATCTTCCAGCGCTACTTTTGCCATTTTCAGGGTAAAAGCCACGGCGTTAGTGGCATCCCAATAACGATAGAGCGCATCAATACCCAGATACTCAAACTCGTATTGGTCGGCATCGATCCAGCTTACTCGCCAATGCTCACGGGCAGGTTTTGAAAATGCTTCTAACGCTGCCAGGTAATCAGCTTCATAACGCTTCATGGCAACCGAAATAGGCAGAAGATTATCGTGAAGAAGCCCATTCATTCGGCATAGCGTATGGTGCATAAGAAAACGGGAGATGCGCCCATTTCCATCCATAAAAGGGTGCAAAAAAACAAACCCAAAAGAAAGTACCGCTGCTGCGACCAGCGCGGGAACTGCTGCTGAATCACTTTCCGACAGTTGATTGGCCCAACCCATCAGTGCATCCATTAAAGCGTCACAAAGCTCTGGCGGTGGCGGTAAATAGCTGACCCCTAACGCGCCACGCAATCCGTTATGCAAGTAATTCTGTTCGTGGCGAAATGCTGCGGCTTTGTCGAAAGGATTGCTGATAGTGCTATTTTGCAGTTCGACAAGATACGCTTGCGTTAGCGGCTTACGCTCATGGGCTTGGTGCAATAGCTGCATAAAACGCTGCTGCTTATCAGGCGATGGTGACTCTTGTTCAATGGCAAACGAGGACTGGGTTTCGCTGAGATAGGCCCATTGAATCGCTCGATCGAGCATTCCAGGGGGCAACGAGGCCATAAAGGTGGTGGCCTGGGTTAGGATATCTTCTTCAAGTAGTGCGGCGATTTCCGCTGTACGCCGAACGGTTGCACAATACGTCAGCGTTCCCAACCCGTTGAAGTCTATTCGCCAGCGGCTATCACGTACTGCGGGGCCGGTGATATAGCGGTCAGGGTCGAATAACGGTACCGCTCGACCACTGACGGCTATATCGAACGGTAGGCGCTTTACCAACGCTTCGTATAGATAACCCAATTTTCTTAGATAAATGCCATTTGGCGAGGCTTGCAGGGCGTCCTGTAGTGCTGATTCAGGCAAGTGCGGCAAAACGCCAGCCAGAATGGCAAGGTCAATCCCCTCATGTTTAAGGGCAAAAAGCAGATGGCCGAGCAGTGACGCGTCTGGTGCTCGCCCGGCAGGTACTGCAATCTCCCGCTCCATAAACATAATGCGAGTGACGGGGCGCACCCGCGCAGGGTAAACGGGCGCACATACCCCCAAGGCTAAATGCTCATGCAGGTACGCATAGCCTACCGATTTCATCACGAAGTGCCTCGAATCTAAATATTTTGTTCACTTGAACAAGAAAATATTCAGTAAGCAACCAAAACACGTTTTTTTATTAACCTGGAAGAGCCAACGGGATGGCTAGCAGCCAATACCGTCACAAACTAAAGCAGCTTCACACTGCGGCTTTCGCTGGTTGGCTCACCTCTCTACACCCCCTGACGCTTTCAGCCAATTCGCTGACCAAACCATGTACTCGATCAACGGCGTCATCAGGCGTGTTGGCATGCTCGATACAATCGACTAGTGCGGAGCCGACGATGACCGCATCACTATAGCGGCCAATGGTGGCAGCTTGTTCGGCGGTGCGAACACCAAAGCCTACCGCAATGGGTAGATCAGTGTGGTGGCGCAGCCGTGCAACCGAGTTTTCCAGTTTCTCAGGCGTCGGCGCATTACCACCGGTAACACCCGCCACGGAGACGTAGTAGATAAACCCGGAAGTGTTCGCCAGCACCTTGGGCAGGCGTTTGGCATCGGTGGTCGGCGTGGCCAGGCGAATAAAATCAATGCCGTGTTGTGCCGCTGGCTGGCAGAGCTCTTCGTCGTGCTCGGGCGGCAGGTCTACCACGATTAGGCCGTCTACCCCGGCCTTGGCGGCATCGGTCAAGAAGCGCTCGACGCCGTAGCAGTAAATGGGGTTGTAGTAGCCCATCAGCACAATGGGCGTGGTGCTGTCTTCTTCACGGAAGCGACGCACCATTTCCAGCGTTTTGGCTTGGGTTTGACCGTTATTCAAGGCACGCAGCGCGGCTTTCTGGATGGCAGGGCCATCGGCCATCGGGTCGCTGAATGGCATGCCGAGTTCGATGATATCCACCCCCGCTTCTGGCAACCCGTGCAGCAGGCGGCGGGAGGACTCGGCGTCCGGATCGCCAGCGGTGAGATAGCTGACCAGCGCCGGGCGGTTTTGCTGCTTGAGGGAAGCAAAGCAGTATTCAAGACGAGAGGTATGGGTCATGACGTTCTCCTGTGTCGCGCTCATAGCTGTTCAACCCCGAATTTTTCACCAAGGTGATGGGCCACGCTCATCATGTCCTTGTCACCCCGGCCGCTGAGGTTCACCACCATTAAGTGCTCGCGGGGCAGGCTGGGGGCGCGCTTGGCCACTTCGGCCAGGGCATGGGCGGTCTCCAAGGCGGGAATAATGCCCTCCTGGCGGCAGCAGACCTGGAAGGCTTCCAACGCTTCGTCGTCCGTGGCAGAGACGTACTCGACCCGCCCCTGCTCGTGCAACCATGCGTGCTCCGGCCCGATACCGGGGTAATCCAGCCCGGCGGAAATCGAGTGGGCGTCGATAATCTGGCCATCCTCGTTCTGCAGCAGGTAGGTGCGGTTGCCGTGCAGTATCCCCGGCGTGCCGCCATTCAGGCTGGCCGCGTGTAGTCCGCTTTTAACGCCCTTGCCACCCGCTTCTACGCCAATCATCTTCACGTCGAGGTCATTCAGGAAAGGATGAAACAGCCCCATGGCGTTTGAACCGCCGCCAATACAGGCCACTAACGAATCCGGCAGGCGGCCCTGCTTTTCGAGCATTTGGGCGCGGGTTTCATGGCCTATCACGGCCTGGAAGTCGCGCACCATGGCAGGATACGGGTGCGGTCCAGCCACGGTGCCAATGATGTAGAAGGTGTCATCGACATTCGTTACCCAGTCGCGCAGCGCTTCGTTCATGGCGTCTTTCAGCGTGCCGGTGCCCGAGGTGACAGGGATCACTTCCGCGCCCAGCAGCTTCATGCGGAATACGTTGGGCTGCTGACGTTCGATATCGGTGGCGCCCATGTAGATGACACACGGCAAACCAAAGCGCGCCGCCACGGTCGCGGTGGCCACGCCGTGCATGCCCGCCCCGGTTTCCGCGATGATGCGCTTTTTGCCCATTTGCTTGGCCAACAACACCTGACCAATGCAGTTGTTGATCTTGTGCGCGCCGGTGTGATTCAGCTCTTCGCGCTTTAAGTAAATACTCGCCCCGCCAAAGTGCTCGGTCAGCCGCTCGGCAAAATAGAGCGGGCTGGGCCGCCCCACATAGTCACCCTGGAAATAAGCCAACTGGCGCTGAAACTCAGGGTCGTTCTTGGCAGTGGCGTATTCGTCTTGCAGCTCTAGGATCAGCGGCATTAGGGTTTCGGCAACAAAGCGGCCACCGAAGCTGCCAAATAAGCCGTTGGCATCGGGCAGGCTCTGGGATACGTCTACAGGTTGATTCATCATGACCTCTGAATGCGTTATCAAACAATGCAATGAAAGTAGCGCAAGCAGGCCGGGATAAAAATCGATAAGATGTCATCAACATGTGAGCTGGAGTCACGTATTAATGCAAAACAGCATGCCACCGCTTAGCGCCTTGCGCGCCTTTGAAGCCACCGCCCGGCTGGGTAGTGTGACTGCCGCTGCCGAGGAGCTAAGCGTTACCCACGGCGCTGTTAGCCGCCAGTTAAAGAGCTTGGATGACCATTTTGGCGTGGCGCTTTTTACCAAAGCGGGCCGTGGCATTGTGCTGACACCACACGGTGAGCGGCTGCAGAGTGGTGTGGGTGAAGCGTTCTCACGCTTGAAGGATAGTTGCGCAGCGCTCAAACGTGATGTTGAAGAGGCGCCTTTCACCCTGGCCTGCCCTGGCAGCCTGCTGGCGCGCTGGCTAATTCCCCGCCTGGATCGCCTGCACCGCGAGCTGCCCCAACTGAAGCTGCAGGTAGTGGTGAGTGAAAGCGAGCAGCCGGGCACGCAAACGGATGCCAGCGCCACCCTGGCATTTGCCGAGCCACCCTGGCCCACAGGTGTTGAGGTATTCGAGCTGATGGAAGAGCAGATATGTGCGGTGGCAAGCCCGCAGCTGGCGGCCCAGTGCGATGCAACAAAGCCTGGATCTCTACTTGCCAATAAGCTCTTGTATACATCTTCCCGCCCCCAGGCGTGGCCGCAGTGGGCCACTGCCAAAGGGCTGGAGCTGGCAGAGCTTGAGGCGGCGCTAAGCAGAGGCCAGAGGTTCGATCATCTTTACTACTTGATGGAAGCGGCTGTGGCGGGTCTGGGTATCGCCATCGCTCCTAGGCTATTGGTGGAAGACGACCTTAAGAGCGGGCGGCTTGTTGCGCCCTGGGGAAGTATCGAAACCCCCGCCCGGCTGTGCCTGTGGTTGCCCAGCCAAGCCGATAGCCGCCGCAGCGAGCCACTGGCAGAGTGGCTTAAGCGGGAGTTGGGGCTGGACGCTGCTAATATGACGGCTTGATCAACGTTTATTTCGCGCAAAGGGTGCGCTCTATTTGCTCACGTACCCAACGATGCGCACTATGACCATGATTGCGCTCATGCCACACCATACTGACTTTGAATCCCAGTGATTTAATGGGGGATTCAACAATTTTAAGGTCGGAACGCTGGGCAACTAAACGCCGCGGCACCAGTGCTACAAAACGTGAGTGAGCAACAATCTCAAGGACGAACAGGAATGAAGATGTCGACAGAACAACATTGCGTCTATAGCCCAATGTTTGTAAGACCTGATCCACCTGAGTGGAAAAATCGCCTCCGCTGAGCGAAACGATTACATGCTCGAGCTGGACATACTCTTCAATCGTCATTTCTTCACTTAGCTGTGAGTGATTCCAGCACCCAACCAGCACATAGTTCTCATCATACAGCGGCCTGATTCGTAAAACCTTGGGCGCCTCTTCGGGTGTCATGAGTGCAAGATCCACTTCACCCCGTGCCATTTGAGCTTCCAGCCTGGGTGGCTCCAGACTACGTATGGCGATTCTAATGCCAGGTGCTTGACGCCTTAATTCGTTCATGACCGCCAATCCAATGACCGCTTGAAGGTAATCGGTGCATGCAATCGTAATGGTCAGCGACGCTTGGGCAGGTTCAAAGTGCTGGTGCGTTATCAGCGTCTCTCGCACCTGATCCAGTGCAATACGTAGTGGGGTAAGTAACTCCAACGCTTTGGTGGTAGGCATCATCCCGCGGTGAGCCGGAATGAGCAGCGGGTCGTTGAACATATCCCTAAGGCGGCTCAGCTGAGCGCTGACGGCAGGCTGACTAAGATGCAGCCGTGCGGCGGCTCTCGTGACATTTTGCTCTTCAAGCAAAGCCTCTAAGGTCACCAACAAATTAAGATCCAGTCTTTTATTATCCATATTTTATATAGTAGATCATAAAACTATTAATTTCATTGATAGCTTATTCTTGCCCACAATTTCTAGCGTATCCACCAAGTAAATTCGCCTGTAGGAGCATTAGAGTGTCCAAGACCATATTGGTGTATGCGCACCCAGAACCCACATCATTGACCCGCCGGTTCGTAACTGAAACGGTACAAATACTGGAGCAACAAGGCCACACCGTGCTGCAGTCAGACCTATATGGCATGGGTTGGAAAGCGACGTTTGATGAGCACGATTTCCCCAACCGTATAAACAATGACCGGCTAGGCTTTATTCAAGAGTCGCAGCACGCCTATGCCACTCACCAGCAGACGCAGGATGTCGCCGCAGAGCAGGACAAGCTGCTTGCCGCCGACGCCGTCATATTCCACTTTCCCTTGTGGTGGTTTGGTATGCCCGCCATTCTCAAAGGCTGGATAGACCGGGTGTACGCCTATGGATTTGCTTACGGATACAAAGATGAAGGCAATCGTTATCGCTATGGAGACGGTATTCTCAAAGGCAAACGGGCATTACTGTCGGTAATGGTGGGTGGCCCAGCGGAGGACTATTCACCCCGAGGTATTAATGGCCCCTTGGAGGAATTGCTATTCCCCATCACCCACGGCGCCCTGTTTTTCCCAGGTATGGATGTACTGCCAACCCATGCCGTGTATGGCACCGGCAAACTTTCGAAAGTCAGCGTAGCGAAGGAGCTAGCCGCTTGGCGTCTACGCCTCGAAAATCTTTTTAATGAATCCCCTATTCCATTCCGGCGGCAAAATGGTGGGGAGTATCAGCAAAATATACTCGCTGACCATATTGCTATGGGGAAAGAGGGACTGACCATTCACATCGACCATTAGCAGATTTTTAGACAGCAACATCATGCAGACAAAGTATTATTAGCTGCACAATATTACCAGCACGTGCAACTATGAATTCAGGAAATCTAGGCCAAGCGCAGCGATAAAGCTATCGCTGCGCTTGGCCTTGTCGGAGCTAGTGAGATATAGTTGTACGGAATTTCCGTACATTATGGTGACGTTATGGATATTATTAGTGTTAACAAATTCAGAGACAACCTGAAAAGCGTAGTAGAACAAGTGATTAGCCGGCACGAACCCTTAAAAGTAACCCGTCGTGCCGGAGAGGCGTTTGTGGTGATTAGCGCTGAGGACTGGGAAAGAGAGCAAGAAACGCTGCATGTGCTTCAGAACCGAGACCTCATGCAACAAATTGCGGCTTCTCTAGATACCCATAGTCGTGGTCAAGGATACCAACCTGATAATGAGCAGATGAATGAGATCACTGGTATTTGAGGGCCGTACGTGGGAAGCCTATGAAAAAATGCGTGAAACAGATAAGAAGCTGCATAAAGCGCTCTGCAAACTCTTAAAAGAAATGCTCCGCTCTGACGATCCAACGGCTGGTATCGGAAAACCCGAGCCACTCAGACACAATCTTTCTGGCTTGTGGTCAAGGCGCATTTCACAAAGAGATCGGCTGATCTACCGGTTCGATGACAAAGCTATTTATATTTTTGCCATCGGCGGACATTACGATCAGTCCTGATAATAGTTAATTGATGAAAAGCACGACGCTACCTTTTCTGCACTATCAAATAAGTATGCAACTCCGGGTGCTGATCGTACTCCAGATGTCTGCACACCGCGCCTAACTTCATCAATAAGGATACGAAGCCGTTTGTGCCAAGCGTAGAGTAGTAGACCTCGGGCCCCATAAAACTATCGGTATGCTCACCAGGTTCGTCGGTACCGCCGAAAGAGAAGATCAGTACCCCATCTTTATTCAGGCTTCCGATAAGTTTGGTCATCACACTTTCCTGCTGCACTAGCGGAATATGCCAAATGCTGTCCCAGGCGGTGATAAAGTCGTATTTTTCCAGCGGCTGCCACTGGCAAATATCCTGGTGGTGAAAGGTCACGTCAGGGTGCTTCTGCTTAGCGAGGCGCAGCATTTCATCGGAAATATCCACGCCTTCAGGCGTAAAGTCTTCTTGTTGCAAGAAGTCGATAAAGCGGCCGGTACACCCACAACCGATATCGAGTGCCTTTCCTCGGCCCTTCACAAACGAAAGCGCCCTTTTGTGCGCCTCTATCCCGTTAGCGAGATTGAATTTTTCGCTTTCCCAGAGGTGGGTGATCTGATCGTAGGCGCTGCCAATATCAGTGGGTGTCATGGATGGCCTGTCGGATAAAAAGTGAAAACTTAGTGACTATATCACCCACTCAAGCGCTTGCGGTTACTGGCCACCAGCTCAGTCAGAAAGTCCGCCACGGCCCGGGTACGGCCTGATTGGGTGAGATCCGTCTGAATAACGAGATAGATGGGCTGATCCACGCCAATATCCTCAGCGACACACACCAGTCCAGCCTCCAACGCCAGAAAATGCGGCAACACCGCTATCCCCAGCCCCGCTTTCGCCGCCGCTAGCTGGGTCGCCAGCGAGGTGGTGGTTAACGCCGGTTCCTGCCCTTGCAGAACCCGCTCAACCCATTGGGCGGCAGGCAGGTGCGCCTGCGTTTCGCCCCAGGTGATAAAGGCGTCGGTGTCGTAATTGCCAGCATCGTGGAGAGCCTCACGCTGCGCTACATAATTGGGGCTGGCATATAGCCCGAAACCCAGGGTGCCAAGGCGACGAAGGGTGACATTACCCCGCTCGGGCTTGACCATTCTAAGTGCTACATCGGCGTCGCGGCGGTGCAGATTAACGGTGGTGATATCGGTCACCAGCTCAAGTGTGATGCCTGGGTACTGAGCATAAAATTGTGGCAATGCAGGCAGAATCAACGACGTGGCAAGGTTTTCAGCGGTGGCCAAACGCACCCTGCCGCTCAGTTGCGTAGCGAGTGCGCCTCCGCTGGAGAAGGCAGCTGCAGCGGCTTCCAGCGCTTCGGCTTTTTCGATTAGCCCGGCCCCTTCCTCGGTAAGCTGATAGCCCGACTGCTGACGAACGAACAACGGAAGCTTTAAGGCTTTTTCGAGCCGCTCGATACGCCGGGAGAGCGTCGCGATCCCCAGATGGAGTTCCGCTGCCGCGCCGCTCAAAGTGCCGTGGCGGGCCACCGCCAGAAAGGCTCGTGTGTCATCCCATACCCAACCACGGGGCATCTGGTTTTCAAAACTTGAAAACGGCTTACCGAAATCGTTAATTTTTTTCATTATTGGATAGTGCCACGCTGTTATTGCGCGTTTCAACAAGCGCTCGAAAACGGCTCACGATCTCTTGATGAGCCATGGTTTCGTAAGTAATGACAGGAGACATAGCATGCAAAAACGTACTCTCGGAACCGACCTAACCGTTTCCGCCATTGGCTTAGGCTGCATGGGAATGAGCGAGTTTTATGGCCCCCGAGACGATAGCGAATCGCTTCGAGTATTGGCCCAAGCGGTGGAGCTGGGGATCAACTTTTTCGATACGGCAGATATGTATGGGCCACACCATAATGAGGAGTTAATTGGTCGTTTTCTCGCCAGCCACAAGCCCAGGGTGCGTATCGCCACCAAGTTTGGCATTGTGCGCAACCCCGGCGAATACCAACGCAGCCTGGACAGCAGCGCCCGCTATGCCCGGCAAGCCTGCGAGGCGTCGCTGAAGCGGCTGGGTGTTGAGCAAATCGATCTCTACTACGTCCACCGCGTTAACCCGGAAATCCCCATTGAAGAGACCATGGAGGGCTTGGGGCAGCTGGTGAAAGAGGGAAAAATTGCCCACATTGGCCTCTGCGAAGTCAGCGCTGATACCCTGCGCCGTGCCCATGCGGTGTACCCGGTTACCGCCGTGCAAACCGAGTATTCGCTGTGGACGCGGGACGTGGAGCAAGCGGTACTGCCCACCTGCAAGGAACTCGGCATCGGCTTCGTGCCCTACTCACCTCTGGGCCGGGGGTTTTTGACGGGCAGATTTCAGGATACCAGCGATTTCGGCGAAGACGATTTTCGTCCTAACCTGCCACGCTTTTCTGAACAGGCCATGGGTGCCAACCGCCGTATCGCCGACGTGATCGGCGAAGTGGCAGCGCTCAAAGGCTGCACTCCGGCGCAGCTATCGTTAGCTTGGCTGCTATCCAAAAGCGATAACATTGTGCCGATTCCCGGCACCAAGCGGCTGCGCTACCTTGAAGAGAATGCGGCAGCGGCGTCCATCTCCCTGACCACCGATGAGCAGCAACAGCTTGAGGCGGCCACTGCTCGCCTTCCGGTCATCGGAGAGCGCTATACACCGGAGGGCATGAAGGGGGTGAATTCATGAGTTAAGGGCCTGTTGTCCGCCATGCCCTAGCAATATGTTGCTAGGGTCTGTTGACGTCTTGACGTGGGTCAGGTCACAGTCGGCGAGCGTGGACTTGGGGTGTATAGCCAAACTCTGCTTTGAAGGCAGCCACAAAACTGCTGGTGCTTTTATAACCTACCGTATAGGCCACAGCGGTTGAACTTTCGCCTCTATCCAAGGCTTCGAGCGCGTTCATCAGCTTGAAACGGGTGCGCCACTGACGAAAGGTCAACCCGGTTTCGGACTTGAATAACCGCTCCAAGGTGCGCACGCTAGCCCCAGCTAAGCTGGCCAGCTCGCCCAATATATGCCGGGTGTCTGGGTGGCTAACCATGTGGCTAATAATGCGCCGCAACCGCGGGTCAGTACCAGCAGGTAGCGACAAGTCCGCGGCGGATAGGCTATTGAGCTCATCAATAGCGACTAAGCCTAGGCGAGCGGTACTGGCATCGCCGCTACACTTCGGAGAATCGTTTAGCCTGAGCACAATCTCGCGCATCAACGCGGTCATCGCCACCATCACCACCTGGGTGTCCTGATCGCGTACCGGGTAAGTAGGGTCAATGTAGAGATTGCGGGTTTCCACCAGCGTTTCGCAGCTCACTTGGTGGTTGCAGTTACCGGGTATCCATACACCGTGGGTAGAGGGTACAACCCACACCGCCTGTTCACTAGTAACGCGCAGCACACCCCGCTTGGCCCACAGCAATTGCCCGCGTGGGTGGGCGTGAGGCAAGACACCGGTTTCCGCCTGCATACTGCGAGCATGGGTCAATACAGGACGAGCAGGGTCAAGGATGAACGCTATATCACTGGGCAGCGACATTGTCGCATTATCGCTATTTATTGTCACATCTTACCCTTAACACGTCAGCATACAGAAACTATTGTAGGCCCAGCTGCGCGCACCGCGCAATTGGCTCACCACAGCTAGGGTCTCGCCATGCTTCGCTCGCTTAGTTTCTCTCATGCCATGGTGGCAACGGCCTTGCTGGCCGCTTTGCTACTGACACTTTTTCCCATAGCGCCCCATCCCACAGCATTTTCTTACGCCGCTAGTGTGGTAGTAATTACGCTGGTTCTATGGAGTACCGGCGTGCTGCCTCCCTTCCTAACCGGTTTGCTATTTTTCGCGCTGGTTAGCGTATTCGGCTTGCTCCCGCCGGAGCAACTATTCGCTGGGTTTGGCTCGACAGCCGTGTGGATGGTTATCTCAGGATTTGTCATTGGCTCAGCCATTACATCTAGCAAGCTTGGCGATCGGCTAGCAGCAGTGCTGTCGCCGCTCCTCACCGCAAGCTACCCGAAGTTGATTGGCGGGTTAGTGTTTACCGCTATGGCATTGGGGTTTGTGATGCCTTCTTCCGGGGGCGAGCAGTGGTATTGATCCCTATCGGCTTAGCGCTAGCCGAACGAGTGGGCTTTGAGCCGGGTAGTGCTGGACGCCTGGGCGTAGCCACCGCTCTTGCTGCCGCTTGTAACATGCCAAGTTTTGCGGTGCTTCCATCCAACCTCCCTAATATGATTTTGGCAGGGTCGAGTGAAAGTCTGTATGGCATTCATATTGGCTATGCGGAGTATCTACTACTGCATTTTCCCATTCTGGGAATGCTGAAATCGATCTTAATCGTGGTACTGGTACTCGTGGTATTTCCCGCTCGCATCGCACCACAATGCCAACTGCCCATCGAGACGATCAAAACAACCAGTGCTGCTACACAGCAAAAAAAGGTAGCTGTAGTCATGGGCATTACCCTGCTCCTCTGGGTAACAGATACACTACACGGCGCAAACCCGGCGTGGGTGGGACTCGTAGCGGCGGTAGTGCTAATGATGCCAAAGGCTGGTGCCGTAGACCCGAAGTCATTCAACACAGTGGTAGATTTTGGCACTGTGATATTTGTGGCCGCGGCACTGGGATTGGGTACACTCGTCAACGTTTCAGGCATTGGCAGTGCTGTGGGCCAAGGCTTTACCCAACTGATGGAAACCGACAATGGCGGCAGTTTTGGGGACTTTATATCGCTGTCACTGATGGCCACCCTGACGGGAGTAGTGGCCACCACCCCCAGTGTTCCTACCGTACTTTCCCCCATGGCAGCAGAACTCGCTGGCGCCTCAGGGCTCTCTCTACCCGCCGTATTGATGACTCAGGTCGTCGGCTTTTCTACGGTAATCTTTCCTTATCAGGTGGCGCCGCTGATTATGGCAATGCAGCTATCTAAAGAGCCCCTTAGCCAATTATTGAAGATTATCATCCCGTTAGCGCTGATAACGATCTTTCTATTGATGCCATTAGACTACCTTTGGTGGCGATTGTTGGGGTGGGTGAATTAAGCCGCCAGATAACTTCCGTGCAAGACGCTACTACTGAATAATCTCACCAATCGAGCGTTTGCCATCCAGCAGCAGATACTCCTGATTGACCAAATCGGGCTTTTGCACAGCGTGAAGTAACGCATGGGCCACGTTGGCTCGTGAGATTTGGTTGTCGCCTGCTTCATCCAATGAACTGGCAAACTGCTGGCTGGCGGTTTCGTCGGTCAAACGCCCTGGCTTGAGAATAACGTAGGGCATACCGCTGTTGCGAAGGTGGGCATCGGCGGCAAATTTAGCAGCCATATAGGGGCGCAGCTTTTCGGGCGCTTCCATAGGGTTTTCTGCCCGCATAGCGCTGATCATAATGTAGCGGGAGAGACCTTTTTGCTTGGCGATATCGACGGTACGAATGGCGCCAAAAAGGTCAATCATCAGGGTTTTATCCGGCCCGGTGTGGGGCCCTGACCCCGCAGTGAAGACCACTTGGTCGCAGCCGTCAAAGGCGTGCTCAAACTCACCTTCTAGATCGGCTAGCACGCTGTCAATGCCGCGCTCTTTGAACCAGGCTGCCCGCTCTTCACTGCGGATCATCGCCTTGATAGGCGTGCCCGCTTTTTGGGCCAGTTCGCAAAACTGCTTGCCAATCTGTCCATTCGCGCCAATCACTAACGTTGTCATAACGACTCCTTGTGAATTGCTTACCCTTCTATCAATGCAGGCACTTAGGCGAAATTCAACCCGTACTGATCTCTTACCCATTTATTCACTTACCCACAGTGAGCCCCTGCCACCCGTACTCTTCCACCAACGCTTTTAAGTAGGGAGGCCGGTAGTTAGCGTCGCGCTCATAGCGGGCTTTTACGCTGGGGTGAATTAGCATCAGGGTGTCATCAAGCACGAGTGGTCTATCTAACGGTTTTTTAAAGCGATAGACATGCTTGCGGGAGTTGTGAACCTGGCCTTTCGCACCGTCGGTTAGGTTGTCGCGAATATGTGACTCGGTGATTAAACCGGCAGCGTTTGCCTCATCCAGCATCCAGGCAAGAGGTGTGTCCGAAGCTTGAATGCCGCTTTTGTCTGGTTTATAGGATCCGCCGACATCTGCATGTACACCTGCAAACCAGACTTGCTTGAGGTCTACGCCTTGCCTGGGCGTCCAGATAGTGGGAATAAAATCTTCCCGCTTCTCGTCAATGGCTAGAGCGTGGCGAGCAATGGCCACGTTGGCACCCATTTTGGTGTCGTAGAACTCATCGTGGCTCTCGAACAGGCCCATAATGCTAAACGGGATGCCCAGTGCGCCGACGGTGTCCCACACGCCTATAAAGTGTACATCCCGAGCAGGGTGACTGTAATCGGCGCGGAATTTACAAGCTGCCTTACCCGCTGGATGGTTGGTTCTGGTTGGGCTTTTATAGATTTTCCAGGCTTCAACGATCAATCGGGCTTCTGCTCGTTTGAGAATGCCGCAGTTATTAATCAACCCACTAAGCGCTCGCACGGTATAGGCACCACGGCTGAAGCCGAATAGGTAAATGTTGTCACCGGGGGCGTAGTTTTGAACGATATAGCGGTAGCCATCAAGGATGTTTTTATGAATTCCGGCGCCGGTAGCCCCCGCGCTAAGGCTATTGTGATAAGAACCTAGCCCCCAGTCGTAAAACACATGCTGCTTTGCCTCCTGTGTCTCAGGGCTGATCGCCCGGGCCAGCTGCAGCACATTAGTGGGAAAGTCATTTTCCAGGTCTTCTTCAGGACGGTTCCAGGTGCCATCGGCGCATACCACGATATTTGCCATGGTTCATCTCCGTTAAGCCATCACTCCAAACACATGTCCGATGGCGGAGGTTAATGCCATCGCAAGAGCGCCCCAAAACATCACTCTTGCTGCAGCTTTTAGGATTGGTGCTCCACCCACTCGGGCGGCTATGCCGCCCAACAAGGCTAAAAAAAGCAGAGAGAACACCGCTACCAGTGGGATCAACAGTGAAGGTGGCGCCCACCAAGCGACCAGTAGCGGTAGCAGTGCGCCGATAGTGAAAGTGGCGGCTGAAGAGAGTGCGGCTTGGAGAGGGTGCGCTTGACTGAGGTCGGTGATGCCAATCTCGTCTCGCGCATGGGCGCCTAAGGCGTCTTTGGTCATTAATTGCTCGGCGACCTTTCGTGCCAACTCAGGCGCCAAGCCGCGCGTTTCATAGATAGCGGCAAGCTCTTCCTGCTCTAGTTCATAGTGCTCTGCCAATGCTTTGCGTTCGATATCGAGATCAGCATTTTCAGTGTCCGACTGAGAGCTTACCGAAACATACTCCCCCGCTGCCATCGACATTGCGCCAGCCACCAGGCCCGCAATACCCGCCAGCATAATACCGCTTTGAGTGGTATTGGCTGCGGCTACCCCCAGTATTAAACTGCTAGTAGAAACGATGCCATCGTTGGCGCCCATCACAGCGGCACGCAGCCAGCCGGAACGGTGAGATCGATGGTGCTCTGAATGGATCATGGGCTTTCCTTTCTGTGAGGCGCATCCAAGCCAACAATAGCATCTAAGGTCATGAACTATTTTGCTGGCACTACTCGAAGTAGCCTGCCCTCGGAGCTGTCGGTAAGTAGGTACACTTCACCTTCTGGGCCTACCCGCACATCTCTTATACGCTCGTCTAGCTCACCAAACAGGCCTTCTACATCGCTGGCTTCGCGGCCATTGTTAGATAAACGTACCCGGCGCACCTCTTATTTACCAGCGCTCCTATCAGTATATCGCCCTGCCACTGCGGGAACAGCTCGCCGCTGTAAAGCGCTATCCCCGAGGGGCAATAGAGGGCGTCCATTCTAAAAGTGGTGGTACGGTACCAGGGTACTCATTGACGCCGTATGGTGCGCTTGCTGCCTCTTTGAGCACTTATTAAAATGTCGCGCCACCTAAAGAGAACTCCCATGAAAATTAATGTGGTTGGTACGAGTGGCAGTGGCAAAAGTACCCTAGCAAAGCAGCTCGCAGATGCCTTGAACGCCCCATGCGTCCAGCTTGATCAATTATTCTGGCGCGCTAACTGGCAAGGAGCACCGGACGATGAGTTCTTCGCCGAGCTGGAAGAGGCTTTAGCAGCCTCACCTCAAGAGTGGATACTGGACGGTAATTTTGACCGTACTCGGCATATAAAGTGGCGCGAAGTGGATATGGTGGTGTGATCGACTACCCCTTTTGGCGAGTATTTAGCCAAGCCCTCACCCGTGCTGTTAAACGCATCATCAGCCAAGAGGAGCTTTGGCCCGGTACAGGTAATCACGAAAGCTTCCGCAAAACATTTCTAAGCCGTGATTCGGTTCTGCTATGGTCACTAAAAACGTGGCGGCAAAACCGTAAACGCTACTTTGCCGATATGGTGAATCCACGCTATGCGCCTATTCAATTTGTACGTTTGACCTCTATAAAAGAAGCGCAAGCGTTGGTGAAGAGTCTCAACATGGGTACCTAGCCCTTAGGTGACTATATAGCCCCACTGCGTATTCGCTTGATGGCTGCTCTCTTCGGCTCTCGATGAATCACCGAACAGTTCTCGTCACTTGGCTTTAACGCTCCAGGCCATGTACGCTTATTGAACGAACATTCAATTAAGGTGCTTTAATGCAACGTCATTCGCTATTCGCCGCAATGTCACTGGGGCTTTTTGCTGGTGCTGCCACAACCACCGCGCTGGCGGAGTCCACAACGTTGGAGGAGCAGCTCAAAGAGCTTGAGTCATTCCAAGTGATCGCCCACCGCGGGGCCAGCGGCCACGCGCCGGAAAGCACCATGGCGGCCTATGAATTGGCCCATGAGTGGAATGTCGACTACTTAGAGCTGGACGCCCAAATCACCGCTGATGGTGAAGTCGTGGTATTTCATGATGACGCCATTGACCGCACCAGCGATGGTGAAGGCAAGATTAACGACTACACCATGGAAGAGCTGAAAGCGCTGGATACCGGCTCTTGGTTCAATGAAGCCAATGCTGATAAAGCAGACGCGGACTTTGCAGGGGCACAGATCCTCACGCTGGATGAGCTTTTCGAGCGTTTCGGTCACGATGCTCGCTACTACATTGAGACCAAGTCACCGCAGCTAAACCCAGGCTTGGAAGAAGCCCTGGTAAAAACGCTGGAAGAGTACGACATGGTCGAGAGTGGCCGAGTATTAGTGCAGTCTTTCGAGCAGGAGAGCCTGTTAAAAGTGCAGGAACTAAACGATGACATTCCGCTAATCCAGCTCGTTTGGTACTACCCCAGTGAAGAGGACGAATCGCGTTTAGTGGAGTGGACTGGTGTGACACCGGGCCCAGCAGAGATTAATGATGAAGACTTCCAGGCGGTAGCGGAATACGCGTCAGGAATCGGAACTAACTATATCTACGAAGGCCAAGAAGTCATCGATGCCGACTTTATTCGTCAAGCAAATGAAAATGGCCTGCCGGTGCACGTTTACACCGTCAATGAAACCGATGAGATGGAGCGTTTGATGGAAATGGGCGCAAACGGCCTGTTCACAAATTATCCAGATCGCTTGCTTAAGCTCGTTGAGTAACCATCGTTTAATGGCATATTACGCCCGGCCTTGACCGGGCGTTTTTATAATAAGGTTTTACTCAAGCCCAAGCTGCCCCAGTACCTGCTCTACTCTTTTACGATCGCCCGCTTGCAGCGTTTTAAGCGGCTGGGGCAAGCAGGGCTGACTCACCTTCCCGGTGATTTCTGCAATGGTAGCCGCCACTCGCAGGCTACCGCCGTATTCACGGTAGAGTGCCCACAGCGGCTCAAGGCCGTCTGAAAGCGCCTTGGCCTGTTGAACATCTCCTGCCTGAGCAGCTCGGGTTAGCGCCAGCGCTGCTCTAGGGTATAACCCGCCGATAACGGAGTACCAGGCATCACATCCCGCATTTAGGCCAGTGGCTGCTGCCGCGTCGCCGCTGATGCCGATAGTGACATCAGCGGGAATCAGCTTGCGCAACCCAGCCACTCGCCCCTTTGCGGAGTCAATATCATTGCTCACCGGCGGAATTTTGATAGAGCGAACCTGGGGCAGTTGGGAGATTCGTCCATGCAGCTCATCGCTAAATTCAAAATGGGTTGTGCCAGGGTTATCGTACACGCAGAGCGGCACACTCAGCGATTGGCAAACCGTGGCGTATAGATCGAAGACCTCGTCGTCGGTGAGCTTTTGGTAGGAGACCGGCGCTAGCAGCACGCCGCTGGCACCTGCCTGCTGAGCGCGTTCTGCATTAGCCAGCACATCACGAGTACGTAGCGCCCCAATGCCTGCAATGACAGGCGCGCCAACTGCATTTTCAACGCTAAGCTGAATAACACGGGCGCGCTCATCACGGTTTAAATAGGCGTAGCTACCGGTCGAGCCCAGCACGCCAATGGAATCCACCGCTGCCTCAGCTAAATAAGCAACTAAACGGACAAACTCATACTCATTAATGCCCTGCTCGTTCATGGGGGTTAGCGGGAATGCACTTAGGCCGGTGAACATGGTGGATGATCCTTTTAAGATGGATGGCATTCGCAGTGTCGCACAGACGATTAGCTATTATGTACAAGCATACAGTAATGGAATAGCCACAGCTTATCCTCGTTATTCGTTGACATAACTTTCTGTTATTTTTCTTGAATTGATGTAGTGTTTGCGTATACGCCGTATCGATACGGCACAGTTGCTTTAGATGTGTATCTTTCAGTCATACCATCATGACTGAATATAAAAACAGTCTCGTTAGTGCTGCGAGGGAGAACACGTCATCAATACATACACATTTTCAGCGCAGAGCAGAACGGCACCGCGGGTGAACCTGGCGTTCATCAATCAACCAGTAAGCCACTACCAATGCCATTACCCATTATAAGCGGCTCTCTAATGCGATTGGCCTTACTGGCAGCGACTACTTTTATTGTGTTGGTGGGGCTCGCTTTCGCAACAACGAATGCCATCGCTCGAGAAGCGCCGCTTTTTTTAGTGGCTCACCCTGACGTCACTACCCACTGGCTGAACCGTGATACTACCCGCGCGATTTTCGCCATGCGCCAACGCACCTGGCCGGATGGTCAAGCGGTTAGGGTTTTCGTTTTAAGTAACAACAACCCAGTACATGCTCGCTTTACCAAAGAGCAGTTGGCGGTTTACCCGCACCAACTTCAATTAGCCTGGGATCGCATGGTTTTTTCAGGTACCGGTCAAGCCCCCGACCGAGTAAATGACCAGGAAGAGATGCGCGAGCGCGTCGCCTCGACGCCGGGTGCCATTGGGTATCTTGAAAGGGAGTATCTGGATGATAGAGTCCAAGTCATTTCGATGGAATGAATGCAGAGCCCTTGCCGCTTTGTTAGGCACCGTTGTAATGGGTTTATCTGCTCCCGCCCAAAGCGACGAACACGCTCTGGATACTTTACAGGTGCATGGCTTTCTTAGTCAGGCGCTGGTCGTGACTGACGATAACAACTTCTTTGGTCAGAGCAGCCAGGATGAAGGCAGCATAGAATTTACCGAAATCGGCCTCAACGTCTCCTTACGCCCCCATCAGGATGTACTCGTTGCTGCTCAGGTGCTAAGTCGCCGAGCTGGAGGCAACAGCAGCGACGCAGAACCTAAACTGGATTACGGCCTCATTGATTACCAAATGATTTCTGACCAAGAGCGTACGTTTGGTGTTCAGCTTGGTCGGATTAAAAACCCTTTTGGATTTTATAATCAAACCCGCGATGTGGCATTTACCCGTCCCAGCATCTTACTGCCTCAATCTATCTATTTTGACCGAACACGCTCAATGGCTCTCACAGGTGACGGCCTAACGTTCTATTTGGAACAGAGATTAAGCAACGGAGTACTACGAGGACAGCTTGGCTTAGGTAAGCCTCAGGCTGGTGACGATTTAAGCGATACGCTTCAACTTCAGCGTATATCAGGCACCTTCAATCCTCAGCAGTCTACGATTGCCCAAGTTCGTTATGAACATGATGGAGGTCGTGTCGTTGCAGCGATTAGCAATGCCAACGTGAGATCCCAAATAGAGTCACATCAACCAGGTGTCAGCGACGGAGATTTTTATTTTACACCCTGGGTATTTTCACTCCAGTACAATCGAGAACTCTGGAGTGTAACGACTGAATACGCACTGCGCCGTTCAGGGTTAAAAAACTTCAATCAGTCTTCTGTAAACTTCGACACGACAGGGGAAAGTTGGTATATCCAATACGCCCGGCGTTTTGCAAATGACTGGCAGTGGCTAGTACGTTACGACAGCCTTACCAGCAACCGCGCAGACCGCAACGGTAAAGCTTTCGAGGCGAGTACAGGGGGAAGCGTTCCAGCCCATACCCAATTCGCAGATGACCTAACCGTTGGCCTGCAGTGGACGCCGCACCCTCAAGTCATGCTGGCAGGTGAATACCACCATGTCGATGGCACGGGTTGGTTGCCTATTCAGGATAATCCAGATTCATCAGCGACCAGCAGAAGATGGAGCCTGTGGTTGTTCCAATTATCGCTGCGCTTCTGACGTTTACCTCGATCCTGGCCAGGACGTTACCGCGATGAAACCATTTACCCTTTTCCGAACGCCCCAACGCCTTAGCCTAACATGGCGGGTCATCGCGTTAAGTAGCCTACTACTGTTGGCGCTGGTAACGCTCTTTACTTGGTTAGGCCACGACAATCTTACTCGTCAGTTTCAAGAAAGCCGAAGCCAGCACCATGAACGCCAACAGCGAGAAATTCGTTTAGCGCTAGTTCGCTCATCGGAAAATTTACGTCAGTTGGCAGGGTTAACCGCAGCCTCGGCAAGCTTAGGCTCGCCCTTGCAAGCAGGTAATACCGCCGAGGTTGAGCAAGCACTAGACTCCCAGTGGCCTGCTCTACAGCTTGAGGCGGGTATCGATGAAATTTTAATTATCAATACCCGAGGGCAAGTCTTGGGTAATTGGGGAACCGGCAATACACAAGCACAGCTTCCCATCCTGAGTTGGATCAGGCGGGTGATGCACACCGAGCAGCCACTCACAACGCTGCGCTGTTCAGCTAGCTGCCAACAGTTCGCTGCCGTTCCGGTGCTAGTGGCGGGAGACAGCGTTGGTATGGTCGTACTGACCCGCTCGCTAGCCGATGTCACACGGCAGGCCAAGGAGGTATCTGGCAGTGAAGTCGCACTACTTGTCACCGGGCCCACTGAAGATAGCGAGATGACGGCAACTCGAGAGTTAAAATCATGGAATGGTCAACTGCTAGCCCTCACAAGCGAAGAGCAAACCCTAGCACCTTTGCAGCAAGCGTCAGATACAACTCCTGTTCGCCGTTTAATGGAAACACCATTAAATCTTGAACATGATGGCAGACATTTAGAACTCAGCGCAGTACGCATGGAAGAGGATAATGAACGTAGCAATATCGGATACTTGCTGCTGATATCAGACATTACCGAGCAAATTAAGGCAATTAACCAGGATACTCGCACACTCTTGTTCGTAGGCGTACTCGGCTGGATTGCCGCTGAACTACTGCTATTGGTCATACTGCTGGGCCCAATGGCTCGACTGCGTAGAGTCGCTGGATTGCTTCCTGCCCTAGCTGACGGAAAATTTAGCGATATACACGCCGCCATTCCCAACCACCGCCGCCGCATTCCCGACGAGATCGATGTACTTGAGAGCATTACCCTTGAGCTTTCACGCCAACTTGAATTGTTAGAGAGTGAAGTACAAGAGCGCGGTGACCAACTAGCCGTGCGCATTGGGGAGCTAGCCAAAGAGCGAGATTTCGTTAATGGCCTGCTGGATACGGCCCAGGTATTTATCATTGCCCAGGATGACACTGGACGAATTAGCTTGGTCAATGAGTATACCCAGTTGATGCTAGGACTTAATGAAGCTTCGCTACTCGGGCGTCATTTTGTTGATGTATTCGAGGCAGGTGCCTCTACCAAGGTGAATACGTTCTCCCATCCCCAGCAAGAGGAGAAAACACTCCGTACGCCCGATCACAGGACTCATACTATCGCTTGGTACCATGCACCGTTACAAACGGGTAATGACGGCAAGGTGTCACGTATATCGGTTGGTCTGGATATTACCGAACGTAAGGCTGCCGAAGCTCGGCTAACGTGGCTGGCCGAACGTGACCCGCTAACGGAACTTTACAACCGGCGCTTCTTCCAACATGCACTGCAAACCGCCCTTGAACGCCCATCGAAGACAAAAGGGGCAGTATTGCTACTGGATTTGAATCAGTTCAAGGAGGTTAACGAGCTAAGTGGCCACCATGTAGGCGATAAATTGCTTCGTGAAGTGGCTGACACCCTCTTCCGCAACCTTGGCCCCCGCGGCGTTATTGCACGCCTAGGTGGCGACGAATTCTCTCTCCTATTAGAAGATACCAACGCCGATCAAGCCATCAGTGTCGCGCAATATATTGTCCAACTATTAGACGGTATCGGCTTCGTTGTGGGTGAGCGGCGGCATCGAGTAACGGCCAGTATTGGTATTGCCCTGTTTCCAACCCATGGCAATACGCCTGCTGACCTAATGGCTAGCGCTGATGTGGCAATGTACAAAGCGAAGGAGAGTGGCCTTCAGCACTGGCATTTACTTTCCAAGTCGGAGAATGCCAAAGACGAACTGCAAGCACGAGTCTACTGGGTTGAACGCATACACAATGCGCTTGAGGAGGATAGCTTCGAGTTGATGGTGCAGCCCATCATGCGTTTGGAAGATCAGGACGTAAAACACCACGAGGTGTTGCTAAGAATGCGCGACGCAGACGGGAGCCTAATTTCTCCCGCGCACTTTATTCCTATTGCCGAACAAAGCGGGCAGATTATTTTAATCGACCGCTGGGTATTGCGACACAGTTTAAAAGCACTTAGCCAATTGCAGGATCGAGGTATCACTCTGGCAGTTAACCTTTCGGGTCAGTCTCTTCACGACGGAGGGTTGAAGCAATACTTGGCAGACGAGCTGACGGCTAGCGGCGCTGATCCTCACCACCTTATATTGGAAGTAACGGAAACTGCCGCGGTAACCGATTTTTCTACCGCCCGTGGCGTACTACAAGCAGTACGTGACCTGGGTTGCCGTACCGCACTGGACGACTTTGGAGTAGGCTTCAGTAGTTTTCACTACCTTGGGCAGTTACCCGTCGACTATATTAAAATAGATGGTTCCTTTATTCGCAGCCTGCTGATTAGCCCTGACAGCCGCGTCATTGTTCGTGCTATTGCCGACATCGCTAAAGGTTTTGGCAAGCAAACCATTGCTGAATTCGTTGATCAAGAAGCGCTATTGCCAATACTAAAGGCCTATGGGATAACTTATGGTCAGGGGTTTCATTTAGGCAGGCCTATAAAAATCATCGAAGCATTTAGTGGAATTAGTGCTCAATAATGGATACCGTTTATACTTAACTCTGGATTTAAATAGGGATAGTACATGAGCGCTTTACCACTGCAAGTGAAGAACAAGGATGCGTCAGCGGTATTTATTACAAGATTCATACAAGAGTTCAAATTCAAACTCTGCATAACTGAGCATGAGAAACAACTGGCTTATCGTTTAAGACATGATGTTTACTGCGAAGAACTTGAGTACGAAGAAGCCAGCGACCCCATAAAAAAACTCGAATTTGATATCCATGACCAAAACTCTATTCATTGTTTGATAGAACACCGCAGAACAGGACTAGTGGCAGGCTGCGTGCGGGTGGTTATGCCTCAGGCCTCCAGACCTCATCCACTTAACCAGCTCCCATTACAATCTTATGGCAGCCAAAGCCTTACACACGCAGAGCTGCATCCCGACAAACTTGCCCAAGGCAGTTACTATGAAATTTCACGACTGGCTGTGAATCGCCTTTTCAGAATAAAACTTAAAGATAGCTCTACTTCTTTAGAAAGCTCGACTACCAATCACAATGCTACTTTTTTTTCTACTGAAGAGAGGCAGCTCTTCCCACTACTAGCCACGAGCCTATTTGTCACCGGCTATGCTTTAGGGAGGCAGCTAGGTAAAATTCAAGTTTTTGCAATGATGGAACCTAGCTTGCCCCGACTTCTTGCTCTGACAGGCTTTCACTTCACCAAAGTCGGCGAAACAATCAACTTCCATGGAAGAAGAAGTGCTTACTACATCAATAAGCAACAAGCAGAGAGTGGATTAAAGAAATCATTGCTCCCCTCTACTTGCACATACAGCAAACGCTGGCCCTCCAGCTAGAAGAAATGCTAGCTCAAGATGTTAGTACCTCACTAATAACTTGAATATTTTATCTATACCGTGGCCGCGGCGCTTTCTCGATCATCCAACGAAGCAGAACATCTAAAATCATCAACCGTTACGCTGGTGAATTTCTCTAAGAAAAACACGAGCGTTTCAGGATATTGGAAACGCTCCTCGAAGCGCTCTTGGCCCTCTTGCGAACGCCGAGTCACGCTTGCTCTATAGCCGCCATTAGATTTAGTCACTTTTACGCTATTTTCGCGGCTTCCATCACGCTTAATGGCCGTTAATGGAGAGCTATCGCTTAATAAAACGTCTAGCTGTCGAGCGGCAGTGCGCTCTTCATCAGATGCCCAGAGAGGTTGATCTCGGTCACCATAACGGTAGAGCATAATCACCAGCATGACCGAAAAAATACTGCTGGTCAGCATCCAGGTTAATAAAACGCTCGAAAGCGCCGTTGTCAGCATGATGAACATTTGAATCACGATACCCACCGCCAAGCACACCGGCCAGAGGCCTCCACATACGCGGGTTCATAAACCCGCGCTTGAGGATATACCCCCAAAGCCCAATCACCGACAATGCCCCCAACATCAAATGAATGGGGGCAAGTAGTGTTCCTCCTCCAGCCAATATAGCAATTACCCCAATAATCACTATTAAACTGTAGAAAGCAGCTAACAGGTAGTAAGCGCGATCAAGGGTCATATGCAGTCTCCATGCGGGTTAACCGATGGCCTGCGTCGCCATCGATCTTATTGTTAGTTGTTATCGGTTATCTACTTGCGAATAAATCCTTGAAGCTCAGTATAGATGGTCACGGCAATTCTTCACTATTGCCGTGTCAACCTTTGCTACTGGTTATAAACCCTGCGCGCCGCGGCGTAGCCAATCATGAACAAACGCCAGCTTACGGCGTGCCGTCTCTGAGAGCACAAAAGGGTAAAGATCCGGCAAGCCCATTGAGCGATTAACATGATTAACGCCCACGGTGAGTGAAGCTGCCACGTAGATCAAGCGCTCTGCATCAGGCTCTGCATACGGCTCCCATTGATGGCTAGGCAGCTCTGGTGAAGAGAGATCTGATGCCGCAAAGCTATCGGCAATATCGGTTAAATGCAGCAGATGTGCAGCAGTTTCGGCCCAATCTTCATGGGGGTGCGCAGAGGCATAAGTGGTTAAATAGCGCTCTTTCCAATCAGGCGGCGGCCCATTTTGGTAGTGGTGCTGAAGCGCGGCCTGATAATCCTGACGCTCATCACCAAACATCTCACGAAAGGCACTCAGAAAATCCTCACGTAAGCTAAGCCGCCACCAGAGCATGTGCGAAATCTCGTGGCGCATATGACCAATCATCGTACGGTAAGGCTCTTCAAGCGCTTCACGACGCGTCGTAACTAACACGGGGTCTACTTCGGCCACACTAATGGTCACCACCCCTTCAATGTGCCCCATCGGCACAGGCGTGGGGCCTTCGGCGAGTAGATGGAAAACCGGCGGCGCGCCTGGGTCTTCCGGACGAAACCAGTGCCAACGCCCCAGGTTATCCAAAACCCAGCGTTTAGCCGCTTCCGTTTGTGCCCAGTTCGGAATAGCGTTGGGAAGGCTGGGATCTGGCGCCAGTGCTGTCATCGCACAAGCGCGGCAAAAAGCCCCCTCTTTAGGGGCAATCCAGTTGCAGCCAATAACGTCACGATTGATGCAAAAAGGCGGCATTGGCACAAAGGCCCGGGCCTGAGGGTCGTAGGCAACGGGGGTACCATCTGCGGTTGCGAGATTATCGAACCATAGAGAGCCGGAACCGACGGGATTTGAAAATACGCGCATACGGTAAAGCTCCTGAAAGCGAGGAAAAGAGAACCTCAACCGATTGACTGAGCGTTCTCTTTTCCAAAAATCCTATTAAAATAGTGTGCAGTGCCCTTTATTTCATTTCAAAACCGCGCTTGATTAAAAAATCGCGCATATGAGGGCGCAGCTTATTATCGAACAAAGGCTTGAGATTGCGAGACCAGTCGGTGTCTTTATTACTGCTACTGCGAGCCCGGTAGTAAGCCTGCATGGTCGTATCGAAGGACTCTACCTGTTCGCCGTCTTCAGTGTAGTAGTCTTCTTTCAGAACCGCCTCCACAGGTAAGCGCGGCTTCACTTCAGGCTCTTGATCCGGATAGCCGAGGCACATACCAAACACTGGGTACACGTGCTTGGGGAGGCGTAGCAGGTCGCTAACCTCCTGGGGATTATTGCGGATACCACCAATATAACAGATCCCCAACCCTTCGGACTCAGCCGCCACTGCCACATTTTGCGCCATCAACGCCGTATCCACTGTTGCTACCAACAGTTGCTCGGTCATGCCCCGCACAACGTTTGCACCGGTGCGCTCTGAAGCCTCCGTGGGACGCTTCATATCGGCACAGAAAACTAGAAAGTCTGCACAGGTGGCAATATAACCTTGCCCACCGGCCAGTTCTGCTATCTGCTCACGGTTCGCCTGGTCTTTTACATGGATAACCGTATACGCCTGAACGTGGCTGGAGGTCGCTGCCCCCTGCCCGGCTTGGATAAGCTCCAGCAGCAATTCTTTCGGGATCGGCCGGTCGCTAAATTTACGGATCGAACGGTGGGATTTCAGCAGCTTAATAACGTCGTTCATGGAACCTCGCTTATCTTGATAACGCTTATTTAAAACAGCTAACTAACAGGGTAACAGATTTGTACAACATGACAGGATTGCGGATGGCGTTAACATGGCTATAGCAAATGCATGATCGCGCCCCGTACGCCATATTGATCTATCCATAATTTGCCTAGGGTAATCGGCAGTTTGAATCGCCGCTTTCCCGCCGCACCTGGGTTGAAAAGCAGCATTCCCTCCTGGTATTCATTGCGGGGCTTATGGGAGTGGCCATGCAGAAGTGCATCGCAAGCCAACCTCGGGTCGTAATCCTCTAAGCGGTGCACAAGGCGCAGGTGCTTCTCGTTCACAATGATGTCCTGATGTGTCGGTAAACTCGTCGCCCACGCCGCCGTATCGATATTGCCCTTAACGCAATGCACCGGCGCCAGTGTCTCCAAACGCTGCAAAATCGTTTTATCTGCCTCTTTGCTACCTACATCCCCAAGTGAAGAATGAGCTCGCACCCCTGCAGCAGACAAAGTGCCTCATCACGCAGCAAACCGTGGGTATCGGCAATCACTCCAACGGGAGAATTAACTCTATAGCAAGGCATAGATGGGCTCATTAACAACCTCTTCCAGCGGCTAAATGGTGTCATTCTAGCTTTTTTTACTAGACCACTATTAAAAGTTGCTTATCAAGGCCGATATCTAAGTTATCAAATAGATAGTGCTGGCGAGTCATTTATTATGATTTTCATTGGCTATCTAATAAGTTAGGCACCAGCAAGCTATACTGATATGGCTATACGTTGATAACTGAATTTTGACGGAATAATAACGACGCCAGGAAGCCGATATGACCCATACCCCTCAAAATGCACCCGGGCAAGAGTGGAATGCCAGCGACTACGCCCAGAATGCTAATTTTGTACCTAAGCTAGGCAGCGAAGTGGTCAAGCTGTTAGCGCCTCAACCCGGCGAACGTATTTTGGATCTTGGCTGCGGCGACGGCTCTTTGACAGAGCGCCTTGTGCAACTGGGCGCTGACGTTCTCGGTGTTGACGCTTCAGAAGAGATGGTAAATGCCGCCCGCCAACGGGGCATTACCGCTCGCGTTGTTGATGGCCACCAACTGCCCTTCGACCATGAGTTTGATGCGGTATTTAGCAATGCGGCGCTGCACTGGATGCTTGACCCTCAGTCGGTACTCGCAGGCGTTAAGCGTGCATTGAAGCCGGGAGGCCGGTTTGTGGCTGAGTTCGGTGGTCATGGCAATGTCGCCGCTATTTGCACCGCGCTGATTGCCGCTCTCCAGTTTCGGGGCATTAGCGCCCGCGGCCGTCATCCGTGGTATTTCCCGACCACCCATGAATATGGCCATCTGCTGGAAACCGTCGGTTTCAAAGTAGAAAGCATTGAGCTGATCCCACGCCCGACTCCGCTGCCCACCGGCATGATTGGATGGCTTGAGACGTTTGCCAGCCCGTTCTTACATGGGCTCGACGAGGATGTGCGCGATGCCGTGCTTGAGAATACCATGACGCTGCTGGGCCACAGCCTACGCGATGAGCAAGGAAACTGGACGGCAGATTATGTGCGTCTGCGTGTTTCTGCTCGCGCGTAAGCGATAGCTGCCTCTGAGGTGTGCTGAGATGTAAAAAAGCTGCCGATGATAATGCGCTTGTCACCGGCAGCTTGTAGTTAATTCAGACCTAGAACTCATCCCATTCATCGACGGCCTCTTTTTACTTTGCGTCGCCTGCTGGCGTGGCGCTGGCTCAATGTGGCCGTCAACTTGTTGCTGCCGAGATAGCGCCCTTATGCGTCAGCGCAACAGCGCTTGCAGCACTCTCATCAATGCGGAAGGTAGCCATCAAGTCGGCCAGCTCGCGGGCCTGCCCTCTAGAGCGCTAGCCGCCGAGCTGGTTTGTTGCACCAGCGCAGCGTTTTGCTGGGTGACCGAATCCATTTCAGTAAGAGCAGCGTTAATCTGCTCAATGCCACTATTCTGCTCCCGCGTCGCGGTCGAAATTTCGCCCATCAGAGTGGTGACTTGACGAATCGCATCCACTGTTTGGTAAATCGTCTGTCCACTGCGCTCCGCTTGTTCAGCGCCGCCGTTAATTTTCGTGGTGGTCTGCTCGATCAGGCTACGAATCTCTTTGGCCGAGTCAGCACTTCGCGTCGCTAGTGAGCGAACTTCACTGGCCACCACGGCAAAGCCACGACCTTGTTCGCCTGCACGCGCGGCTTCAACCGATGCATTGAGCGCTAAGATATTGGTTTGGAAGGCAATAGAGTCAATCACGCCGATAATATCGTTTACCTGGCTCGCACTGGCCGCAATCTCACGCATGAGTTGCACCGTGCGCTCCACCTCTTCACCACCTGTCTCCGCCGACTGTGACGCCGCCACCGAGAGCTGATCCGCTTCTTCGGCCGTTTCAGCATTTTTACTTACCGTCGTCGACATCTCCTCCATGCTGGAAGCGGTTTGCTGAAGCGCGGAGGCCTGCTGCTCGGTTCGTGAAGAGAGATCCTGGCTTCCTGCAGAGATATCACCCGCCCCGCTGAAAACCTGCTCGCTACTGCCTCTCAACGCTATCACCAGCTGTTTTAACTTCTCCTGCATAGCCGCTAGGCCACCGAACAACTGACCAATTTCATTACGGCCCCGATCTTCAATTTGACCTGTCAGATCGCCATCGGCAATCCGTGCAAAGTGCTCACTGGCACGCCGAAGGGGCCTTACAACGCTACGCATCATTGCCCACCGAATGACCACCACGGCCACCAGTGAAATCACTAAAAGGGTAATCGCAATGACGCCAATAGTCGTCGCCAAGCGATTGACCTGCTGAAGGACGCTAGCGCCACGCTCTTCGGTATAAGCAATAAAACCGCTCATGGCCAGATCCAGCTCGGCGCTTAATACTCCCAGTTCCTCCTGCCTGCGCTGGATTTGGAAAGGGGCAGCCTCGAGCAGTGGCGAAATGCCCTCTGTCACAAAGGCATTGTAAGCGCTGATAATCGCATCACGGTGGGGTGCAAGTGTGCCTTCAGGATTGATTGGCACAGCACGAAACTCATTAAAACGTGCCTCTGCCTCAGCTACCGCCTCTGCAGCCATGGCAAGGCTCTCCTGCCCCTTTTCTGGATTACCCTGAGTGCTAAAACTTGCCGAGCGGTCTAAAAACGTTTGTGCTCTGAGTGCATTGACTTGCGTGCGGTTGGCTAAATTCGTCAGCCGCACGTTGGTAGCCGTCAGTTCTTCAAGCGCCTGAGAGCTATTGTGATTAGCAAAAAAAGACCACTGATCAACCCAATCATAAGCACCAGCAGGGCTAACGCAGCAGTCAGGCTCCATTTAATAGAGAGGTGCTTCATCCCGTTGATCCCTTTTTCGTTTATAAGTCATTTAATTAGGTATCGGCCAGGTTAAAACCAACTGAAGCACTGCAGAGCGAATCTAGACGTTGGTATAATAAATAGCGTGACAGATGTAGCAGCTAGCGGTTAAGACACCATGGCAATTTTGTGTAGGTTGACCTTCTTAGCCACATCCACCTGGAGCCAAGCTCCCGCCATGCACTCTAGGCTAGGCGCCTCGACTATCCCCTGAATACGCGCCCGAGACAGCAGTGTGGCTTTAGTGTTGGCTTTAAGCGTACCGACCATTTTTCCGTCAATATCGACACTGTTGCCTTCAAGATACGATGCGACGTGGCCAGAGGCAGTCACAGAGACAGGATGATTAGGCGCAATAAGAGTCCCCTCCAAACGGCCCTTAATGAGCACAGGCTCATCGGCGATCACTTTGCCTAAAATATGAGTGGCTGACCCAATTCGGCTGCCACCTGGCATGCACTGGATGGCGGGAGACGTCACAGCGGAGGCTTCTTCAGGTGGCGACATTGCTTCAAAGGGGTGTTCTGAGATGGAAGCGGAATCCACTGCAGGCGCTTTGTGTGGTCTCCCTGCGGCGCTTAAAGCGCGCTGTTTTAGCTTACGGCGCTTGCCATCCCATACGATCAGCGTCATTACGCCAACGCCCAGCACAATAAACCATACTTGAATGCCCATACCGCTTCCTGCCGCTTTAGATGTGGTTGCCCCAGCTAACGTTATACTCGCTCTTTTATATTGCGGCGGCGTGAATAAGCCCACTCACTTGGCTTAACTCCAGGCTTTGAGACAGTAACAAGCCGATTAAGGTATTCAATGCTCAATACCACGCACCCCAAAGGCGCTCTGGCGTCATTCACTAGGAGCCACCCTATGTTTAACAAAGCCAAGAATGCCCCCCTGAGAATAAGGCTGCGGCGCTAACGCCACCTGATACACGCTCATCAGCAACACTAGGCACGCCAACCAGCAGTGCACGACCAAGCCTCTCCGTTATTGGGGGTCATACGCAAGTGGAGGGAGACATTAATAGCGATGAGGATTTGACGGTAGAGGGACGCGTAAGCGGCATTATCACATGTAAACAACACACCGTGACGCTAGGTGCCAATGGCTATATCAACGGCGATGTATTTGCTCACACACTGCATATATCAGGCGAGGTAACCGGAAACCTGGTGGCACACCACCGCGCAACCATTCATAAGGGAGCCCAGGTTTCAGGCACTATTGTTGCCCCCTGCCTGGTACTTGAAGATGGCAGCGTTTTCCACGGCAGTATCGATATGAACCCCGACAACGATGTGCTGAAAAGTGCCTTTAGCGACGCTATCGCAGCATGACTAAAACCTCGCCAAAAGCAACCGTTGAAAAGCATTCAACCACGAGTGCGAACGCCGCAGAGCATGACACCACAGAAGCAAAAGCTAACGATTAAGCCGCTTTCAGCACATCAGAGGCGCTGAGCGCACACTGGGCAAGCGGGATCGCGAGGCACTAGGAAGTGCCGCCATTGGCCGCTTAAACCATCAAAGGTAGAGAGGCCTTGGTGGGCAGAACCTGCGCCACTAAGCAGCTTAAAGGCTTCAACCGCCTGAAAGCAGCCGATCAAGCCCACCAGTGGCGCCATGACGCCACTTTCTGAGCAGCTTAGCGCTTCATCGCCACTTTCGTCGGCGGATAGAGGCAGGCGTAGCAGGGACACTCGGCATTGCGTGGGTCAAAGACTGCCAACTGACCTGAAAAGCGAATTGCCGCACCCGATACCAGCGGCACACCTGCTTTTTGGGACGCCGCATTCACCGCATAGCGGCTTGAGAAACGGTCGGTACAGTCGAGCACCACATCCGCCGAAGCGACTAACCGCTCAAGCGATTCGCCTTCAACATGTTGGTCTAACGCAACCACTTGGCAGTGGGGATTGAGTGCGCACATGCTGGCCTGGGCAGAGTGCGCTTTATTTAAACCAATACTGGACTGCTGATGGGCAATTTGCCGTTGAAGATTGGAAAGCTCGACATGATCGGCATCGGCAATGGTGATGCGCCCGACCCCAGCAGCAGCTAAATAGAGCGCTGCCGGAGAGCCCAAACCGCCGGCCCCAATAATCACTACATGGGCAGATTGCAGGCGCTCTTGGCCCTCGAAATCCACCTCGGGCAGCATGATCTGACGGCTATAGCGCAGCAGCGCCTGGTCATCCATCATCGGCTTACTTATCCTCAAATTCCTCAAAGGCAGGAATGTGTAAATTGAAGCTCTCTTTGACCTCTTCCATCACCACGTAGCTTTTCGACTCTTTCACGCCCGGTAGCGTTAACACCACATCGCCCAATAGCTGGCGATAAGCGGCCATTTCGGGAATGCGGCACTTCAAGATGTAGTCGAACTGCCCCGAGACAAGGTGGCACTCCTGAATCTGCGGTAACTTCTCCACAGCACGGCGAAACTCATCAAAGACCGCTGGCGACTGCGTTTCTAAGCTGATCTCGACAAAAACTAATAAATTGGCCTTCAAAGCCCGCGGATCAAGAATGGCTTGGTAACCACGAATAATACCCGCTTTCTCCAAACGCTTAACGCGTTCAAGGCAAGGGTTGTGGATAAACCCACTTCCGAAGCTAAATCGACGTAAGAAATACGCGCATTTTCCTGCAAGCAGCGCAGGATTTTAAGGTCGATACGGTCCAGCGTTCTATTTTTTGGTTTCATGGCAGGATCCAATACTGATGAATCAGGCAGTTATTAAAGGTGCCCCAGGTAACCCGTTCATGCCCCCCCAGGTCACGAGCACTTTCAACGTTTTTATAGCCAGCGCGCTCAAGCGCCTCACGCACCATTTCGGCCTGTTTATAGCCGTGCTCTAGCAGCAACCAACCAGAAGCCGCTAGATAGCGCTGCGCGGAGTTTACCAAATGCAGCAAATCCGCCATGCCGCAGGCGTTAGCAACCAGCGCTGAGCGTGGCTCAAAACGCACATCGCCTTCGGCTAGATGAGGATCATCGGCGGCAATATACGGGGGATTACTGACGATAATATCGAACTGCTTATCTGCATCCGCACACGTTTCCAAAGCAGCAAACCAATCACTCTGTAAAAACCTAGCATTGGATATGCCTAACGAGCGCGCGTTACGGGTTGCCAACGCGACCGCCTCAAAGCGCAGATCCACCCCCACTACCTGCCAGTGAGGTTGTTCGCTGGCAAATGCCAGGGCAATGGCACCCGTTCCCGTGCCAAGATCGAGCAGCCGGCCTGAGGGGAGCGTCGCCCGCTTTAGGGCAAGCTCAACCAGGGTTTCAGTATCAGGCCTGGGTATCAACGTATCAGGTGAGGTGGCTAAGCGCAGCCCCCAAAATTCGCGTTCCCCGGTAAGGTAGGCAACCGGAGTGCCCTGGGAACGTGCAGCGATGAGCGCATCGAAACGGGCCTGCTCCCATAAGGAGCATATTTTATCGCCCCAGGTGTAGAGCCAAGTGCGATCACGCCCGAGCACGTGGCATAACAGCACTTCAGCGTCGATACGCGGCGAGCTGGAACCCGCCGCCTGCAAACGTTGGGCAGCCTGTTTCAACAGCGCATCAAGGGTCATTAGACATCCTGAAGGGCTGAGAGCTGTTCCGCTTGATACTCGTGAATCAGCGGGCTAATCACGTCATCCAACTGCTCGCCGCTGACCACTTCATTGAGTTTATAAAGCGTCAAATTAATGCGATGGTCGGTAATCCGCCCCTGAGGGAAATTATAGGTGCGGATACGCTCACTGCGATCCCCCGAACCCACTAGAGAACGGCGTGCATCTGCTTGCGTCTGACGCTGGCTATCGACGGCGTTACGCTTCAACTTCGCGGCCAGTAGCGACATCGCTTTGGCACGGTTTTTATGCTGACTGCGCTCTTCCTGACACTCCACCACCACGCCGGTAGGCAGGTGAGTAATGCGGATCGCAGAGTCCGTGGTGTTAACGTGCTGACCACCGGCGCCGCTGGAGCGGTAGGTATCCACGCGCAGATCCGAAGGATTGATATCGATATCGCCCACGTCATCGACTTCAGGCATCACTGCGACGGTGCAAGCAGAGGTGTGAATGCGGCCCTGGGACTCGGTCGCAGGGACGCGCTGTACGCGGTGGGCGCCGGATTCAAATTTCAGCTGGGCGTAAACACCATCGCCTTTGACGCGGGAAATGATCTCTTTGTAGCCGCCCTGCTCGCCATGACTGGCGCTCACCACCTCGACCCGCCAACCACGTTTTTCAGCGTAGCGGGAGTACATGCGAAACAGGTCACCGGCAAAAATTGCCGCTTCGTCGCCGCCGGTACCAGCACGCACTTCCAGAAACACCCCACGGCCATCATCAGGGTCTTTAGGCACCAGCAGGCGCTTCAGCTCGATATCCAGCTCGGCTAACCGCTCCCGCCCTTCGCTTAGCTCCATCTCCGCCAACTCGCGCATGTCCGCGTCGCTATCGCGGCTAAGCTGCTCGGCTTCGTGCATATTGGTTTCAATATCACGATAGCGCTGCCAGGCCGCCACCAGCTCCTCTAACTCAGCATACTCACGCGAATAATCGCGAAAGCGTTGCTGGTTATTGATCACGTCGGGATCCGACAGCAGCATCGCCAGCTCTTCAAAGCGTTCGGTAAAGCTGTCTAAGCGTTGGCGCAGAGTCTCTTTCATGCGGGCGTATCATCCTTCTGGCGGTTAACCGGGGGCGCTGGTGTAGTCTCAAAAGCAGGCTTAGTGGGCAACAGCAGGCGCGGAGCGGCGTTGAGCAAATCGTGGTGCTCTTCAGACGCAGCATCGCGTATGGCCTGGGTGGGCTGGTGGAGCAAACGGTTAGTCAATTGATGCGCCAAGCGCTCAATGACTTTAGCCGGATCTTCACCTCGTGCCAGCCGCTCCAACGCTTGGTCGCGGGAAAGATCGCGCAGCGCTTCACCATGCTGGCGGTAGTCGCGGATCAGTTCACCACCATTACGAATACGCTGCTCATGCTGCCAACTACCCACCCCGTGTTCGATCAGCGACTCGGCTTGGTCAGCGGCAACCTGGCGGTGACGGCGATTTTCCTGGATGACCTCTTCCAAGTCATCCACGGTGTAAAGAAACACATCCGCTAATTCGCCCACTTCAGGCTCAATATCCCGAGGCACCGCGATATCGACCATAAATACCGGCCGATGGCGACGTTTTTTGAGCGCGCGCTCAACCATGCCTTTACCAAGTATAGGCAGCGGGGACGCGGTGGAAGAGATCACAATATCGGCGTTCTCGAGAGCGTCAGGAATCTCTTGCAGGGTGATCGCCGTTCCTCCCAGAGGGCCGGCGACCAACTCAGCGCGTTCTCGGGTGCGGTTAGCAACCGTAAGCTCTCGAACACCCGCCTCATTTAGATGGCGCGCAACTAATTCAATAGTTTCACCAGCGCCGATGAGCAGCGCCCGAGAACGGCTAAAGTCATCGAAAATGCGGCTGGCCATGCTGACGGCAGCGTAAGCCACTGAAACGGGGTTTTTACCGATGCCGGTTTCGGTGCGCACCTGCTTGGCCACCGCGAAGGTGTGCTGGAATAAGCGTTCAAGCTCGCCACCCAAGCCCTTGGATTGGCGCGCCTGCTGATAGGCATCCTTCAACTGCCCCAGAATCTGCGGCTCGCCGCCCACCATGGAATCCAGGCCAACCGCTACGCGCATTAAATGGCGCGCTGCATCGTTGTCTAGATAGTGGTAGGCACAGCGCATCAGCTCATCGACGCGTAAGTTATGAAAGCGTCCGAGCCAATTGAGTACTGCCTGCTCGCCAGCCGCATCCGTGACACAGTAAAGCTCCGTGCGGTTGCAGGTAGAGAGCACCGCCGCTTCACTGATTTGTGGCAGGTTACGCAATTCAGCCAATGCGGTTTCAAGCTGCGTTGGCGTAAAAGCCACCTGCTCACGCACGGCCACGCTGGCGGTACGATGATTTATTCCCAGGGCAAGAAGCGTCATGCGTTATGCGTCTTCGCTAGTGTGTCGGACTTTTTGGCAGCCGTCGTGATGATAAGCGGCTGCACCGTCAATTAGGGCTTGCTAAAACAAGTCTTTAGCGTGGTTCGGCGCTGCCTACAAATATCTGTAAGCTGCCTACAATGGTCTTTAATAAGTAGGCATAAAGTTTGCTGACCACTTTTTCAAGGAGGAACATTCTATCACAGCAGGCTATCATCTGGCCCACACCACTTTGCCGCAGGCAGGCAAGCCGCTATGCTGGGCATCTGGCCACTTAATCGAGAGACGCATGCGACCTCGCTTTTCTTTATTGGGCCCTGGTTTAAAGGGCTCTACCTGTTCGGGCTTCTCACTAGTGAGCGCTATGTTCCGGCATTCGATGCGATTACCTTTGGCCGCTTCTGCTGCTCTGCTGCTGAGCGCCTGCCAATCTACGCCCAGCCCTCAGGATAGCCACCTCGGCACCTGGGCCGATGACCCAATGCGCAATGCGCCGCCAATAACCCGCGGGCTGGATGCCGCGGGGCTCAGTACGCTGCTGGGCGCTGAGCTTGCTGGCCAGCGTGGCGACTATCGCTACGCGAGCCAGGGCTACCTGGAAGCGGCTAAGCGCTATCGCGAGCCAGCGCTTGCTGAACGCGCCACCTTCGCGGCCCGCTTTGGCGATGAAGCTTCATTAGTCGAAGCCTCGGCACTTCGCTGGCGAGAGCTTGCCCCCCAGGCAGAAGCACCCAATCGTCTGCTGGCGGCCTTTTCACTGCAGCGTGGTGATTGGCTCGACAGCCTTGAACAGCGCATTGCGATTGCTGAAGCTGGCGGCCATGGCGATATCACCGCCTTTGCAGAGATCGCGGTGGCTGAAGAGGCACCATTAACGTTGATCGCCCAGCAGCTGCGTGAGCATTTAGCCCGCCCAAACACTGACCAACTGCCCCATCACAGCGATGTACTGTTGGGCACGGCACTGATTGAGGCTGCCCTGGGTGATACAACGCTTGCCCAGCGGCGGCTTGATCAAGTCGAGTTGCTCGACCCCGAATCTGCTGCGTTATGGTTGGTGAAAGCTCGCTTGGCACTGGAGGTTGAGGATTACCCGGCCGCTCAACGCGCTGCCCAACAGGGCCTTGAACTCGCCCCTGACGATGTGCGGTTTATCCTGCTACTGGCTCAAGCAGAAATCCGCCTTAACAATATTAGCGCGGCTGAAGTGCAAACCAACGCTCTGCTAGAGAGCCATGCAGGCAATGAAGATCTGCGCTTATCGCTAGCCCAGCTTTATCTGGAAGAGGGGCACCCCGAACCCGCGCAACGCTTGCTGCAGCCGCTGATTGGCCAACCTAACGTGCCAGATTTAGCCTATTACCTACTTGGCGCCATCACCCAAGAGCAAGGCGATATCGATAATGCGCTGCTCTATTATCGCCAAGTCAGCGAGGGCAGTGAATTTTTGCCCGCTCGCGCGGCGGCCGCGCAAATGCTGATTGAGGAAGATCGTCTGCTGGATGCTCGCGCCTTCCTACGCATTGAACGGATGCGCTTTGATAATTACTTTACTGAATTGGTGATGCTCGAAGTCCAGTTGCTGGACGAAATAAATCAACCTGCGGACGCTGATGCGCTATTAGACCGCGAAATTAGCCGTACACCTGATGACGCATCGCTGCTTTATATGCGTGCCATGCGGCGTTGGGAAGCAGGCGACATCGCGGGCATGGAGCAGGATTTGCGTCAGATACTGCGCACCGACCCAGACAATGCCGAAGCGCTCAATGCGCTGGGCTACACACTGGCCGACCTTAACTTGCCAGGGCGCTTGCAAGAGGCGTTTGAGCTGATTGAGCGTGCCTACGAGGCTGATCCGGACAACCCTGCCGTGCTCGATAGCATGGGCTGGGTCTACTTCCGCCTTGGCGAACCTGAAGAAGCGCTGCCCTGGCTTGAAAGCGCCTATATGCAGCTACCTGACCAGGAGGTCGCTGCGCATCTGGCCGAAGTGCTAAATGCACTGGGGCGTGATGAAGAAGCGCGCCAGTTGATCCAGCAAATCATGCAGCGGACGAACCAACACCCACTGATCGACGGGCTACTCGAGCGTTATCCTGAGCTAAGCCCTGAGCTCAGTCCTTAAATAAGTCCTGAACTAACGCCGCCAGAGGCACCCTAACCCTGCGAACCCCATTTTAAGCGCCCCCATCATGTTACCCTTGCGCTATAACCACCTGACATGGAGCCTGTTTATGTTGACACTGACGTCCCCCTCGCCCCGCTGGCCATTGACACGTCACACTTCGCGCCTCTGGCTTGCCGGCTTCGCGCTTCTCTTGCTCGCCGGCTGTGCCTCCCAGGCTCCCATAGATGAAAGTGGCCGCCAGGCAGGTCAGTGGGAACGCCAGCAGGCCGATGTAGAAGCATTCGATACCTGGACGCTGGTCGGCAAGGCAGGATTGCGCACCCCAGAAGAGAACGTCAGCGCCAACCTGGACTGGAATCAAACCCCCTACTATTTCCGTATGCTGATCAGCGGGCCCTTTGGCGGCGGACGCAACGTGCTTGAGGGGCGCGAGGGACGTTTCTCCCTCTCCAATAGCGACGGCCGCTTTGAGGCAGAAACCCCAGAAGCGCTTATGGAAGAGCAGTTGGGCTGGTCACTCCCCGTCACCGCTATGCCCAACTGGGTGCGCGGCCTGCCCGGTGATCCTGATAATGACAATACCGGCAGTTATCAGCTAGAAACCGACGAACTGGGCTTTCCTAGCCATCTTACCCAAGACGGCTGGGAAATCGACTACCGCGACTGGGAGAAAGTCGACGATTTATGGCTGCCACGGCGCATGGTCATGCACTACGATGATGTGCGTATTACGCTGGTCGTCAACCAGTGGCAAGCTAGCGAAGAGTAAAGGTAACCGTTTCAATGAACGCGCCATTAACGCTTCCCGCGCCGGCCAAGCTTAACCGCATGCTGCATATAGTGGGCCGTCGTGAAGACGGCTACCACGCACTGCAAACGCTATTTCAGTTTATCGACCTGTGCGACCACCTTACGTTGGCCCCCCGCGATGACGGGGAAATTCAGTTAACCAGTGAGGTTAGCGGCGTTAGCCACGATGACAATTTGATCGTACGCGCCGCACGGTTATTGCAACAGCATAGCGGCACTGCACTAGGCGCTACGCTTACGATCGATAAGCAGTTGCCGATGGGAGGCGGTTTAGGGGGTGGCAGTTCCAACGCAGCCACCGCATTAGTGGGGCTCAACCACCTCTGGCAGCTCAATCTACCATTAGTCGAACTAGCTCGCCTGGGGCTTCAGCTGGGGGCCGATGTGCCGGTATTCGTACATGGCCATAGCGCCTGGGGCGAAGGCGTTGGCGAACGGCTTACCCCGGTGACGCTTGATACCCCTTGGTTTGTGATTATTCACCCGGGTATTAGTGTGTCTACGTCAGGCGTCTTCCAAGACCCGCAATTGACACGTGACAGCCGCCCCATTACTATGGCGCGCGCACTGCAGGGGGGCGCCGGAGTGGCGCAATGACTGTGAGGCCGTGGTAAAGGAACGCTATCCGCCAATTGCGGAAGCCCTGAACTGGCTTGCACAGCACGCACCTAGTCGGTTGACCGGCACGGGGGCTTGTCTATTTGCTGCTTTCGATACACAGCAATCGGCACAAGCAATCGCGCAATTAGCGGGACAACATTGGCCGGCATGGGTAGCACGCGGACTCAACACCTCTCCCCTACATGATGCTCTGGGCTATTTATAGTTCCGCTCTGGGCAGCTAAAAGCGCCCGGTCAGTGCGTTAGGTTATTGCTGGGGTATCGCCAAGTGGTAAGGCACCGGTTTTTGGTATCGGCATTCCCAGGTTCGAATCCTGGTACCCCAGCCAACCCAACAATGGCCTGCGTTTTTTCCCCTGATCCCCAACACTGCAAAGGTGGCTGCGCGTGTCAAAATTGATGGTTTTCGCCGGGAACGCCAATCCCGCACTCGCTCAAAAAATTGCCGAGAGCTTAGACAGCCGTATGGGTAACGCTACGGTGGGTCAATTCAGCGACGGCGAAATCGCAGTCGAGATCAATGAGAACGTGCGCGGTAAGGATGTCTTCATTCTACAATCCACCTGTGCACCGACAAACGACAATCTGATGGAGTTGATCCTGATGGTCGACGCACTGCGTCGCGCCTCGGCAACTCGCATCACGGCAGTACTTCCCTACTTTGGTTATGCTCGCCAGGATCGCCGCGTGCGCTCCGCACGGGTACCGATTTCCGCCAAAGTAGTGGCGGACATGATGGTTAAAGCAGGCGTTGACCGCGTGATGACCATGGATCTACATGCTGATCAGATCCAGGGCTTCTTTGATGTTCCTGTCGACAACGTCTACGGCTCTCCCATTCTGCTGGATGATATCGAGCGTCAGAATTACAGCGACCTCGTCGTTGTTTCCCCTGACGTGGGCGGCGTTGTTCGCGCCCGTGCCATCGCCAAACAGCTGAATGCCGATCTCGCCATTATCGATAAGCGTCGCCCTCAGGCCAACCAGGCCCAGGTGATGCATATCATCGGCGAGATTGAGGGCCGCACCTGTGTCGTAGTCGACGACATGATCGACACCGCAGGCACGCTGTGTAAAGCCGGTGAAGCGTTAAAAGATCACGGCGCCAAGCGCGTGGTGGCCTATGCGACACACCCGATCCTGTCCGGCCATGCGGTCGATAATATTACCAACTCCGTACTGGATGAAGTGGTGGTGACCGACACCATCCCGCTATCTGACGTTGCCCGTCGTAGCGGAAAAATTCGCCAGTTGAGCGTTGCTGGACTGATCGCAGAAGCGATTCGCCGGGTCAGCAACGAAGAATCTGTCAGCGCGATGTTCCACTAATCCGCTGACGATACAGCCCCCTTTTGGGGCCACGGAAACGTCGTCGTCTGGTCGCGGTCGGCGGCGTCTTCCTTACTTAAACTAAGAGGCAATTCCATGTCTGATTTTATCCTGAAAGCCAGCGTTCGTAACGACCTGGGGAAAGGTGCGAGCCGCCGCCTGCGTCGTGCGAACCAGCAAGTGCCGGCCGTTGTATACGGTGGCGAAAAAGGTGCGCAGTCCATCGCTGTTGAAAAAACCGCTTTCTACAAAGCGATTGAAGATGAGTCTTTCTTCTCTTCCGTCATCAAACTGATGATCGAAGGTAAAGAAGAGCAAGTCGTTGTTCGTGACCTGCAGCGTCACCCTTTCAAGCCGCTGCTGACCCACGCCGACTTCCTGCGCGTTGATGCGACTCACGAAATCACCATCAACGTGCCACTGCACGTGACGGGCGAAGAGAAGTGTGTCGGTATCAAAGACCAAGGCGGCGAACTGCACGTACTGGCCAACGAAGTGGCGATCAGCTGCTTGCCGAAAGACCTGCCTGACTTTATCGAAGTCGACATCGCTGCCGTTGAGCTTGGCACGACACTGCACCTGTCTGACCTTACCCTACCGGCCGGCGTCACCTCAGTTGACCTGTCCCACGGTGAAGAGCACGACAATGCAGTACTCAGCATCACGAAAGTAAAAGTGCGTGCTGATGCAGAAGATGAAGATGGTGAAAGCGAAGGCGAAGAAGACAGCAGCGCCGAGTAAGTATCCCGTTAAGCATCTTATGGGGGCCATGCCTGCATGGCCCTTGTGATGCTGACACGATGTTAGAATCAAGCGCCTCGGCGCTTGATTTTTTTTAGGGCCGTCGCTGGCGCGGCGTCAACCATGTTTTCTGGATTGTTTTAGTCTTCTGGATAGTTTTGGTCTTCTGAATATTTTGTGCGAGGTGGGAAGATGAGCCAGGTAACAGCCATTATTGGATTAGGCAACCCCGGAGCGGAATATGAAGCCACGCGCCATAACGCCGGTTTCTGGCTGGTAGAGGCTATTGCGCAGAGCGCCCATGCAGAGCTACGACCGGAAAAGAAATTTTTCGGCCACTACGCCAAGGTACGCCTAGGCGACCATGAACTGCACCTGCTCAACCCTGCCACCTTTATGAATCGCAGTGGCGCCGCGGTGGCAGCCTTGTGCCAGTTTTTCAAACTTGCCCCTGAAAACCTACTGGTCGCCCACGACGAGCTCGACCTCCCCCCCGGCCAAGCACGCTACAAAACCGGTGGCGGGCATGGAGGCCACAATGGCCTGCGCGATATTATTAGCGCACTAGGCGGCCAGAAGCAGTTTCACCGGGTACGAATTGGCATTGGTCACCCCGGCGAGGCGCGCCAAGTCACTAATTATGTACTGGGGCGTCCCGGCAAGGCCGAACACGAGGCCATTGTTCGCGCCATGGACGAGTGTGTCACCACCCTACCGCTAGCACTCGCGGGAGACTGGGCCAAAGCCATGAACCAGCTGCACAGCCTCAAGCCAGCATAGACGCCGCCAAAAGCTGTTAAGTTACGCCGGTAGCTGATGGCTAGCGCATCTCGTAGAATGGCGATTACTTTTACGCCCTACCACCTTATTCTCAGGAACATTTTATGGGTTTCAATTGCGGCATCGTCGGCCTGCCTAACGTCGGCAAGTCCACACTATTCAATGCACTGACCAAATCAGGCATCGATGCAGAAAACTTCCCCTTCTGTACCATTGAGCCGAACGTGGGTATCGTGCCGATGCCGGATCCGCGCCTTGATAAGCTCGCCGAGATCGTCAAGCCGCAAAAAGTACTGCCGACCACCATGGAGTTCGTCGACATTGCTGGCTTGGTCGCCGGGGCCTCCAAAGGTGAGGGCTTAGGCAACAAGTTTCTGGCTAACATTCGTGAAACCCAGGCGATTGCCCATGTGGTGCGCTGCTTCGATAACGACAACGTTATCCACGTAGCCAACCAGGTCGACCCGCGCGCCGATATCGAAACGATCAATTTAGAGCTGGCGCTGGCCGACCTGGATACTGTCGAAAAAGCCAGCCAGCGTCTGGTTCGTTCGGTGAAAGGCGGTGATAAAGAGGCCATTGCCACTAAGACGATTCTTGATCGTATTCAGCCCCACGTTGCGGAAGGCTTACCGCTACGCAGCTTTGGCTTAAGCGAGGAAGAGCAGCGCCAGGTGAAGAGCTTCGGCTTTTTGACTCTGAAGCCAACTATGTACATCGCTAACGTCAATGAAGATGGTTTTGAGAACAATCCTTACCTGGATATTGTTAACGAAATCGCCGCTGAAGAAGGCGCGCTTGTGGTGCCTGTTTGCAATCAGCTGGAAGCCGAAATTGCCGAGCTGGATGATGAAGAGCGCTCGATGTTCTTAAGTGAGATGGGCATGGATGAACCAGGCCTTGATCGTGTCATTCGCGCGGGCTACTCACTGCTGGGTCTGCAAACCTACTTCACTGCCGGTGTTAAAGAAGTGCGCGCCTGGACAGTGAAAGAAGGTGCCACAGCCCCCGAAGCCGCTGGCGTGATTCACACCGACTTCCAAAAAGGCTTTATCCGTGCTGAAGTGGTTGCCTATGAGGACTTCGTATCGCTAGGCGGTGAGCAGGCAGCCAAAGACGCCGGGAAATGGCGCCTGGAAGGCAAAGAGTACATTGTCAAAGATGGCGATGTGGTGCACTTCCGCTTTAATGTGTAAGCGGCAACACCCATACGACCAGCAATAAAACATTGACTGAAGGCGGGGTTATCAGTATCATTCGCCCCCGTTGAAAGGCTACGTAGCTCAGCTGGTTAGAGCACATCACTCATAATGATGGGGTCCCCTGTTCAAATCAGGGCGTAGCCACCAAGCATATTAAAAGCCCGCTAATTTTATTTAGCGGGCTTTTTTGTGTTGCAAAGCTGTTATTGCTAAGCAAAATTCAGCTATTTGCTTGGACTAGCTTAACGCAGGACGGTTTAGAAATAGCGTTAGGGCGCGGGTTAGATACTCGACATCTTTAGTACCCGCGGTTTCCCGAATCGAATGCATCGCCCATTGAGGCACCCCCACATCAATAGTGGGCACACCCAGCTCGGTGGCGGTAATCGGGCCAATCGTACTGCCACAGCCCATATCCGCCCGGGTAACAAACGACTGCACGGGTACGTCAGCCTCACGACAGACATCGCGAAACAGCGCACCAGTGACACTATTGGTGGCGTAACGCTGGCTGGAGTTCACCTTGATGACCGGGCCACCATTAATCGCTGGACCATGGCGCTCATCGTGCTTGTCGCGAAAGTTAGGATGCAGTGCGTGGGCATTATCGCAAGAAATCATCAGCGACGACTGAATCAGTTGAATCAGCGACTCGTCGTCTCCCTTGCCCACCTGGCCATTAATGCGCTTTAGCACATCCGCCAAGAATGGGCCTTGGGCACCACAGGCACTGGCACTGCCGACTTCCTCGTGATCGTTGGCCACCAACAAAGCGCCTTGACTGCCATCGCAAGCCAAGAGTGCCTCTAAACCGATGAAGCAGGAGAGCAAGTTATCCAACCGGGCGCTGGCCACCAGTTCTTGCTTAACACCGACCAGGGACGGTGGCTGAACATCGTAAAAGCCTAATTCAAAGTCCACTACTTCCACTGCACGCAGGCCGTGCTGCTCTTCTAACCACTGCGCCACTAGCTCGCCTAGCGTAGCCGTATCGCTCTGCATCAATACTGGCGCCATTTGCGTCTGCGGGTTAATCGGCCGTCCTGCGTTGACATCACGATCCAGGTGAATCGCCAGGCTCGGCACCATGGCAATTGCCTGATCGACATTAAGCAATACGCTTTCCAAGCGACCATCGGCATGGCGCACATGCACACGCCCTGCCAGCCCCAGGTCACGGTCAAACCACGGCGCCAACAAAACACCGCCATACACCTGCACTCCCAACTGTAGCCAGCCTGCAGAGCACTGCGTGGCGTTAGGCTTTAGATGCAGCCCAGGGCTATCGGTGTGGGCACCGATCATACGCAACGCCGTCACTTCAGACTCAGGCAACTGAAAAGCAATAATCGCCGAATCATTACGGGTGACATAGTAGCGCTTGCCCGGGGTTAGCTGCCAATTGGCCTTCTCTTCCAGCCGCTGAAAACCAGCTTGCTCCAATCGCTCAGCCATATTGCCTGCAGCGTGCCACGGGGTCGGTGATTGGCGCAGAAAATCGCATAACCGCGTTAAACGATCAGCGTTGAAAGTCTCGGACATGGAAATCCTCATAACAGTAATGATTGAGTCTCATCGCGCAGGCGACCTGCTACAATACCCCTTCGACCTACGCAACTCATGGGTCATATGCGAGTCTAGGGAAGAATGAGTGTACACAAATCCGGGAGAGCTTGACTGATGAGCTTGTTTGCAACGCTTTCGCGTTCGGTCGCCCTGGCTGTCATGCTGGTTGTTACCAGCCCAGCCGCCTTGGCGCAACTTGAGCCGACCGACGAACAACGCCAGGCGGCAGTGGAAATTGCGGACTCGCTCCGCTACGGCCATTATGCTGATATTACATTTGATGAAGCGTGGTCGCAGGATGCTTTCCAACGCTATTTGGATATTCTGGACGGCCAGCGCGCCTACCTGCTGCGCAGTGATATCGAGCCCTATCGTCACTTAGAGACGGGCATGGCAGACGCTCTTTTCAATGGTGAGTTGGATGATGCGTTTGATCTCTATAACACCTTTAGTGATCGGCAACGGTCGCGCCTTGAGTCTTTGTTGGCAAAGCTGGACGAAGGCCTTGATTTCGATTTTGAAAGCAACGAGCGTTTAGAAATTGATCGTGAAGAGGCGCCCTGGGCATCCCGGCAAAGCGAGCTTGACGAGCTATGGCGCAAGCGGCTTAAAAACGACGCCTTAACGCTCGCCCTGACCGATCAGGATAGCGAACAGATTGAAGACAACCTGCGCCAGCGCTATGAAGGCCAACTAACGCGGCTGGAGCAAACCGAGTCTGAAGATGTATTTGGCGTACTGATGGCAGCCGTTACTAGCAGTATCGACCCACATACTGGCTACCTCTCCCCTCGCCAGGGCGAATCCTTCGATATTCAGATGAGCCTCTCCCTTGAGGGCATTGGCGCCCTACTTCAGTCCGATGGTGAATATGTCAAAGTTTCCAGCCTTGTGCCCGGCGGCCCAGCGGAGCGCGCCGGCGTACTTGAGCCAGCGGATCGTATCATCGCCGTAGGCCAGGAAGAGGGTGAGATGGTCAATGTGGTCGGCATGCGCCTGGACAACGTGGTGGATCTGATTCGCGGCCCCAAAGGCTCCGTTGTTCGCTTGGACGTGGTACCTGCCCAAGCGGTGGATATGACCCGCTCGCAAACCGTTGAGATTACCCGTGACACCGTTAGCCTTGAAGACCAAGCCGCCCATGGCGAAGTGATTGAAGTCGAGCGTGATGGAGAACCTCACCGCTTAGGGGTGATTAACATCCCGACGTTCTACGTCGATTTTGACGCCTGGCAAGCGGGTGAAGAGGAGTATCGCAGCACTACTCGCGATGTTGCCAAAGAAGTCGAACGCCTTAAAGAAGAGGGCGTGGAAGGTATCGTGCTTGACCTACGCAACAACGGCGGCGGTGCGCTCCAGGAAGCCAACTCGCTTATTGGCCTGTTTATCGACCGCGGCCCCACCGTACAAGTGCGCGATGCCCAGGGGCGCATTCAACTGTATGGCGACAGCGAAGCAGGGACACTTTATGACGGCCCGCTAGGGGTGCTGGTGAATCGCCTCTCCGCCTCTGCCTCTGAGATTTTTGCCGGTGCGATTCAGGATTATGGTCGCGGTTTAGTATTGGGCACGCCGACGTTTGGCAAAGGCACCGTGCAGACGCTCAACGAGCTGAGCCATGGTCAGATCAAACTGACTCGCGCCAAGTTCTACCGCATTTCTGGCGACAGCACCCAGAACCGCGGCGTTGAGCCGGACATCGACTTCCCCAGCCTGATTGACCCCGAGCGGATTGGTGAGAGCAGCCTGGATAATGCCCTGGCCTGGGACACCGTTCAGAACGTCCAGTATCGCCGCTATGGCGAACCTGAAACCATGCTGGATAAACTGATAGCCCAGCACGACGCACGCGCCCAGGACAATGCCAACTTCCGCTATTTAGAGCGTCAGTCCACGCTGGCCCGCCAGTTACGCGAGCAGCATACCAGCGTGAGCCTAAATCGCGAGCAGCGTAAGCGTGAAATGGAAGCCCAGGAAGCCGAGCAGCTTTCGCTGGAAAACCAACGCCGCCGAGCACTGGGCCTTGAAGAACTGGATGAGTGGATGGATGCTCGTACGGATGCCACCGAAAGCGTCACAGAAGGAATTGAGGACGCAGAGGCAACCCAAGACAGTGAAGGGGAAAGCGACGAAGATGACGCACTGGCTGTTGATCGCGCCTATGTGCTCGAATCGGCTGAAATCCTGCTCGACTACGCCCGCCTGCAAGACACTCAGCGGTTAGCCGCAAAGCGCTAAGTACGCCGAGTTAAAATAAGCTAGTTAAAAAAACGCCGCCCTTCGCAAGGGGCGGCGTTTTGGTTTTAACGTTTTGGCTTTAACCCTGGTTTCAACAGAGCGCCGCCAGGCGGGCTGGCCGGTCACCCATTTTGGTTAAGCGCCGAGTCAGCGCAGCTAACTGGGCGGCACTGCCCTGGCCACCCGCGCGAATCACCTCATGAGCCCAGGCAGGCAACTGGGGGGCAAGCCGGTAATAGACCCACTGCCCCTCACGCTGATCACTCAGCAATCCACACTGACGCAGCTGAGCCAAATGACGCGATACTTTAGGCTGGGACTCCTGCAGCGCATAAGTCATTTCGCACACGCAAAGCTCCTGCTCTTGAGCCACCAGCAGCACCAGCATCAAACGCGTCTCATCGCTTAAACATTTAAACACCTGCAAGGCTTGCGGTGTATTCACTTTGCCCACCATAAACTTCCCAGACTGATTGACTATGTGTAGTTTACGCCACAAGAACCGTTAGCAGTAAGCACCACGCGAATGCGCGGCATTCAGGCACAGAAAAACACCCAGATGCCATTAAGCAGCGGGTATTAAAGAAACAGTGAGACTTAGACTAACAGGGGGATTAAATGGCTCCTCGAGCAGGACTCGAACCTGCGACCCAATGATTAACAGTCATTTGCTCTACCAACTGAGCTATCGAGGAACAGTGCACTACCTGTTATATGAAGATATCCCCGTATCGGCATATCTTAAACAGCTAGCTAATGCGCAGTACCTGTGAAGTACTGATGTGATAACTTGGCTCCTCGAGCAGGACTCGAACCTGCGACCCAATGATTAACAGTCATTTGCTCTACCAACTGAGCTATCGAGGAACATCTTAAGCTATTTTTTCATAAGCGCTGTCTTTTCAAACGCTATCGTGTTTAAAGCGAAACCAAAATTGCTAATAACTTCCAGCAATTGATTGGCTCCTCGAGCAGGACTCGAACCTGCGACCCAATGATTAACAGTCATTTGCTCTACCAACTGAGCTATCGAGGAACTGCTCAAACACGGTGCGTAGTATACCCATAGAATCGTGAGGGTCAAGTATCGATTATGGATGAACGCTAGCCGCTGGTTTCTTGTATCCGTATAATGCGCCAACTAACGATAGCGGTTCGGGCACCATCATTGCCGACCGCACGACGACACTCCATTCATCCTCGTCCCCCGACGACTCATAGATGACAGGTACCGATGGCGAAGAAGCTCTTCATCAAAACGCACGGCTGCCAAATGAACGAGTACGACTCCTCCCGCATGGCGGATCTACTCGGCGAATCTCACCAGCTCGAACTCACTGATAATGAGCGTGAAGCCGATGTCATTCTGTTAAACACCTGCTCGATTCGCGAAAAAGCGCAGGAAAAAGTTTTTCATCAGCTGGGACGCTGGAAAAAACTTAAAGACGCCAATCCCAACCTGGTGATTGGCGTGGGCGGCTGCGTGGCAAGCCAGGAAGGCGAAGCCATTCGCAAGCGCGCGCCTCACGTGGACATGGTGTTCGGGCCGCAAACCCTGCACCGCGTACCCTCAATGCTGGATGCCCGTGGCAATAATCAGATTGCGGCGGTAGATGTCACCTTTCCAGAGATCGAAAAATTCGACCACCTGCCCAAGCCCTCTTCTGATGGCGCAACGGCGTTTGTGTCGATCATGGAAGGTTGCTCAAAGTACTGCACCTTCTGCGTGGTGCCCTACACCCGCGGTGAAGAAGTCTCGCGCCCCTTTGAGGCGGTAATGGATGAAGTCATTCACCTTTCCGACCAGGGCGTGCGCGAGATCAACCTGTTGGGCCAGAACGTCAATGCCTACCGCGGTGAAAACCAGCTTGGCGATGAAATCGACCTGGCCGAACTGATTGCCTGCGTTGCGGCGGTTGAGGGCATTGACCGCATCCGCTTTACCACCTCACACCCGGTGGAGTTTACCGACAGCCTAGTTGACGCCTTTGCCGATATCCCTGAGCTGGTGAGCCACCTTCACCTGCCGGTACAGTCGGGTTCAGACCGTATTCTTACTGCCATGAAGCGCGGGCATACGGCGGCCGAATACATTGAAAAGATGGAGCGCATCCGCGCCAACCGCCCGGACATCAGCTTCTCTTCTGACTTCATCATCGGCTTCCCCGGCGAAACAGAAGAAGATTTTGAAGCGACGATGAATTTAATTCATCAAATCGGCTTCGATCATTCGTTCAGCTTCGTTTACTCCGCACGCCCCGGCACACCTGCTTCTGGCCTGCCGGATGAAACACCGGAGAGTGTCAAAAAGCAGCGTCTGGCGATTCTGCAGGAGCGGATCATTCAGCAAACCGCGCAAATTAGCCGCCGCATGGTCGGCAGCACACAGCGTGTACTGGTTAACGGCTTTTCGCCCCGCGACCCCGGCCAGCTCTCAGGGCGTACCGAGAATAACCGAGTGGTTAACTTCCGCGCTGCCAACCCCACCGAACTAATCGGCTACTTTGTCGATGTAGAGATCACCGAGGCATTTCCCAATTCGCTACGCGGTGAGCTTGCCTCACCTGAGCGCTATTGATTGTTTAACGCATTTATAAATGCCCGATAACGAGTGCGAGAACAGGTTGTAGCGAGGGTCTTTTGCCAGGGCCGGAAAGGGTTCCCAACAATTCCGGCATTTCCGCCATCCATGGCGGTCAGATGGCAAAAGTAGCGCCCAAGGAAGGGTTCACAGCGCCCTCGCGGAAACCTGCTCTCGGCACCGTACTGTATAAAGTACCTTTCAGTTAGCATAGATCATTGCCCCGCTTCTGGTGGGGCAGTAAGCTGAACGATACACACACTAACGAGGGGTTCCCCACTCTTGAGCCAGCCAACACCTCAGGCCAATCGCATCATCACCTTAAGCCTTGAACCCAATGATCCGCAGCGCCTTGCTAGCCTTTGCGGCCAGCAGGACGAGCATTTGAAGCTGATTGAAAGCCGCCTAGATGTGACGCTGCGCAACCGGGGCAATGTGTTCCAACTGGCGGGCCCAGCCAACCGCATCAAAGCAGCGGCGAACGTGTTGGAACACCTCTATCGCGAAACAGCGGCGAGCGAACTTGAGGCCGACACTGTGCACCTGTTCCTGCAAGAGTCCGGGCTTGAAGCGCTGGAAGAGGAAGCTGACGGCGTCGGCAGCAGCGATGAAGTGATCATGCGCACCCCACGCACCATGATCAAACCGCGCGGGCTCAACCAGCAGCGCTACGTATCAAGTATCCGTGAACACGACATCAATTTCGGCATTGGCCCTGCGGGTACCGGTAAAACCTACCTCGCTGTTGCCGCCGCGGTTGAGGCACTCAACCAACAGGAAGTACGCCGCATCCTGCTCGTGCGCCCGGCGGTGGAAGCGGGTGAAAAACTTGGCTTCTTGCCCGGCGACCTGGCCCAGAAAATCGATCCCTACCTGCGGCCCCTTTACGATGCCCTGTATGAAATGATTGGCTTCGAGCAGGTGGCAAAACTGATTGAGCGTCAGGTGATTGAGATTGCCCCGCTGGCCTATATGCGTGGCCGCACACTCAATAACTCCTACATCATTCTGGATGAGAGCCAGAACACCACCCCGGAGCAGATGAAAATGTTCCTGACCCGGATTGGCTTTGGCTCCACCGCCGTGATTACCGGCGACGTGACCCAGGTCGATCTCCCCAAAGGCCAGCGTTCAGGGCTGATTCAGGTGCTCGACGTGTTGAAAGACACTCAAGGCATCGGCGTCACCCACTTTGCCGCCAAGGATGTGGTACGCCACCCGCTGGTACAGCGCATTATCGAAGCCTACGATATGTTCGAATCCCAGCAGGAAGTGGAAGAGCGTGCTCGCCGCGAGGCACGCCAGCAAGAGCGTGACGCACGTATGCAGGCACGCGAAGACGCATGGGATAGTTCGCGATGAGCGAGGCCATTGAAGTCATCGTTGATCGTCAGGCGGCGATTGACGAACCACTGCTACCCAGCCTGCCACAGCTCACCCAGTGGGTGGGCTGTGTGTTTGCCCACCACCCTGACGATCAGCGTCTTGAAGTGACTATTCGCTTTGTGGATGAGCTTGAAAGCCAAACGCTCAACCGTGATTACCGCGGCAAAGACAAAACCACCAACGTGCTGTCATTCCCTTTTGAGAGCCCGCCGGGTGTGGATTTACCGTTACTCGGCGACCTGGTGATTTGCCATGCCGTGGTGGCCAAAGAAGCCAACGAGCAAAACAAGTCGATCGAGCACCACTACGCCCATATGGTCGTGCATGGCATCTTGCATTTAATGGGCTACGATCATATTGATGATCACGAGGCCGAGGAAATGGAGCAGTTTGAGCGCGAGCTGTTAGCCGAGCTAAGCATTCCTGATCCGTATGCTGACAGCCCCCCCGCTCAATAGGGAACACGCTTAGCCCCTTACCTCTTTATTATTTAGCGGTGAGTGCGTTAAATCACGTAACAACTAATCTGGTACTATCCCCCGTTTCAGTGATAAAACAGCTACCTGACGACATGGTTTATATAACGATGTCGTCAACGAGATAGCAACTGTCTGCCCGCAAACGAGAGAATTGACGCATGAGCGAAGACCGATCGAGCAACCCCAATCAAAAATCCTGGCTCGAGAAACTCTTTGGCGCCCTTTCCGGAGACAATGACGAACCCAGCTCACGCGATGAGCTGATGACGTTTTTACGCCATACCGCAGGGAAATTAAAGCTGGATCAAGACGCCATTATGATCATCGAAGGGGCGCTTGATATCAGCGATCAGCAGGTTCGTGAAGTGCTAATACCTCGCTCCCAGGTCTCAGCCATCGCTCTGGATCAAACCAGCGACGGCTACCTACCACTGATTCAGGAAACCGGCCACTCCCGCTACCCGGTGATTGGCGAAAATCTGGACGATGTAAAAGGCATTCTGCTGGTAAAAGATTTACTCCCCCTGCTCTCCCAGACACAGGCCCAGCGTGATGCGTTCAAGTTAGATGACATTTTGCGCCCCGCGATGTTTATCCCTGAATCAAAACGGCTAAACAGCCTACTCAAAGAGTTTCGGGATACCCACAATCACATGGCAGTGGTGGTGGATGAATACGGCGGCACCGCGGGCATTATCACCATCGAAGATATTCTTGAGCAGATCGTTGGCGACATCGAAGATGAGCACGATACCGATGAAGAGGACGATATCCGCGAAATAGAGAATGGCCGCTACGCCATTCGCGCACTGACCCCCATCGAAGATTTCAACGAACGCTTTGACACCGAGTTCTCTGACGATGAGTTCGATACCGTTGGCGGCCTGGTAATGCAGCAGTTTGGCCATCTACCGCGGCGCGGTGAACACACAATTCTGGGCGGCTGGCGGTTTGTGATTCTCAATGCCGACACCCGACGCATCCGTCTACTCGAAGCCTATCGCGACACCCGCCGCGATGACGAAGAGGATGATGACCAGGAGAACAAGCCAGCCTAGGCGCTTGTTGTCGCGCTGTTTTCTCTCCACTCCCTCGCACTTTACCGTAGATAGGTTATCGCTATGGGTTTACCCCCCGCGTTTTTGTTACAGCTGCTTGCCGCCCTGGTGGCGGGCGGTTTCACCACCCTAACGGCTTCCCCTTTTGAGCTTTGGTGGCTTGGCCCGGTGGCAATTGGCTTACTCTATGTGGGCCTGCACACTTTAACCCCCTCCCAAGCGGCCCTGAAGGGCTGGTTATATGGCGTGGCACTGTTCGCCAGCGGCACCTCTTGGGTGTATGTCTCTATCCACGACTATGGCTACACCGGTGTACCGCTAGCTGTTTTCCTAACAGCGCTGTTTGTGACGATTCTGGCGCTGTTTTTTGCCGGCACTTTCTGGCTCTACCGGCGCTTCACCTCCGCCCGGCTTGCGTTTATCAGCTTTGCTGGCGCCTGGGTACTGGGCGAGGTGCTACGCACCTACTTGTTTACCGGCTTTCCCTGGCTGTTGCTGGGCTCTGGCTACGTCGACTCGCCGCTGGCTGCCTGGGCACCCGTTGGCGGCGTCTACCTGCTCTCGCTGCTGGTCGCACTTAGCGGTGCGCTTGGCGCTGAACTACTGCTGCGCCGTCAGTGGTGGACACTTGCGCCACTGGCGTCTATTTGGCTAATTCCCTTGGCACTCCCCCATCAGTGGACCACGCCTGTGGACGAGCCCACGCGCGTGGCACTGCTACAGGGCAACCTGCCGCAGTTGCTGAAGTGGACGCCCGAAGGGCAGCGCACGGCGGCGAATACCTATAGCAACCTCACCCGCGAAGTCGCCGATGAGGTTGACCTGATCATCTGGCCAGAAACCGCGCTGCCAATGATGGAGACCCAGGCTCGCCCGGTGCTGGAGCGGGTGCAAGCGAACCTACCGCCCGACGTCGCTCTGCTCACCGGCATCGTTCAGCGCGACGAGCAGGAGCGTTACTTCAATAGCGTGATTGGCGTCGGCGACGTAGAGGGCAGCTACCAGAAAGAACACCTGGTGCCTTTTGGTGAGTACCTGCCGCTGGAGAGTGTACTCCGCGGGGCGATTGATTTTTTTGACCTGCCCATGTCGACCTTTACCAAAGGTGAGCATGAGCAAACACCGATGCAGGCCACCGGGATTCATATTGGTAACGCTATTTGCTATGAGATCATCTACCCACAGCTAGTCGCCCGCCGAGCCCAAGACAGCGGTGTCATCATGACGGTGTCTAACGACACCTGGTTTGGCGCCTCAATTGGCCCCCACCAGCATCTGCAGATGGCACGCCTACGCGCGCTAGAGAATGGACGCTATGTGATCCGCGCCACCAGCAATGGCATTACCGCTATTATCGATTCCAGTGGGCGCATTGTTGAACGCGCGCCGCAGTTTGAGACAACCACGCTCACCGGTGAGTTTTACGCCATGGAGGGTCTAACGCCTTTCACCCGCTTGGGTAGCTGGCCAGCTTGGCTGTTAGCAGGTTTGATGCTCTTGCCCGGCGTGGTGGCAGCAAGAGTCACACGCCAACCACGAAGTTGAAACGCCTCAGGCGCTAAAGTGGCTAGCTAGAAAAACGGCCCGAGTCCTCTGCAGGACTCGGGCCGTTTTGTTTTGCTCCAGCTAGCTACCTACCTGAGAGTGGATAGATAGGCAGCTAGACAATCCGTTATTTAGGCTGCACTGTTTTTTAGCGTGGCCATATCAATCACGAAACGATAGCGCACATCGCCTTTTTCCATGCGCTCAAAACCTTCGTTAATGTTATTGATATCGAGCATCTCGATATCACAGGTAATGCCCTGATCGGCGCACAGCTTGAGCAGCTCTTCAGTCTCCGCAATGCCACCAATTAGTGAACCGGCAACCACACGACGCTTAAAGACCAAATTGAACGCTTCAATAGCAGGCTCAATAGGCTCTAACAAGCCGACAATGATATGGGTACCGTCATACTTCAACGACGTTAGGTAGGGGTTTAGATCGTGTTGGACAGGTACAGTGTCGAGCATGAAATCAAAGGTTTCAGCCACGGCATCCATTTGTGCCTGGTCGCTGGAAACCACCACGTGGTCTGCACCGTTACGCTTCGCTTCTTCAACCTTGGCGTCGGAACGGGTGAACACCGTGACTTCAGCGCCCAACGCTTTGGCCAATTTAACGCCCATGTGGCCTAAGCCACCCATACCGATCACACCGACTTTATGGCCTTTGCCCACGCCGTGATGCTTGAGCGGTGAGTAAGTCGTTACACCGGCGCATAGAATCGGCGCCGCTGAGGCCAGATCAATACCATCAGGCATCTGTAGCACAAAGTGCTCGCTCACCACGATGGAATCGGAGTAGCCACCCTGGGTTAGGGTGCCATCCTGACGATCTTCGCTGCCGTAGGTCATGGTGAAGCCTTCCAGGCAGTACTGCTCTACGCCATCTTTACAGGCAGCACAGGTACGGCATGAATCGACCATGCAACCGACACCCACCAGGTCACCGGCTTTAAAACGCGATACTTTATCGCCCACAGAGGTCACGCGTCCGACAATCTCATGGCCAGGTACGACGGGATACTGGCTCATGCCCCAGTCATTGCGAGCAAAATGCAGATCGCTGTGGCAGACACCACAGTAGAGAATTTCGATGGCGACGTCATCGGGGCGCGGCTGGCGACGATCAAAAGTAAACGGTGCTAAGGGCTTATCGGCAGCGAATGCGGCGTAGGATAATGCTTGGCTCATCGGTGAAACTCCTTATCAGCAAAAGACTGCCATATAAATCAGCAGACATTTCCCCGCATGCGAGGTATGCCGGTAGTATTCGCCTAATCAGTGATGATAGCGATGAACGAAGCTACGTCATTTTTGCCAAATACTCCGACACCACGTAATAAAATAACAAAAAATAGCCATAAATCGTTATGATTATACAAAAACCACCAGAAACCCGAGAGAAACCCTCATGACCTCCACCGCTCAGGCTGGCAATGCGCTGGCTGCCGTTATCGCGCCACTGGTTAAAAGCGACGGAATCAATAACACGCAGCTACCCGGCGTGTCGTTACTCTGTTTAAGCCGCCATCAGGTACGTACGCCACTGCTCTATGAGCCGAGCCTGACCATCATTGCCCAGGGGCGTAAAATGGGTTATCTGGGTGATCGCGAAATCTATTACGACCCCGGCCACTACTTAGTGCAAACGCTACCACTGCCCTTTGAGTGCGAAACCTACGGCTCGCCGGAAGCCCCTTTGCTGGGTATATCGGTGCGCCTGGATCCGGCACTATTAAGCGAGATGGTGACAGCTATGGGCGATACCGGTCATCACGCCCAGGCACCGCTGCCAATGGCCTCGGTGGCCATGACAGAGGGCATGCAGGACGCCGTATTGCGCTTGGCGCGCACGCTAAACGTAGCGGTAGAGTGCAGCGCCATGGGCAACGCCCGCATTCGTGACGTGGTGTTTGAAGCGCTGAAGGGAGAACAGGGGCCTGCTTTACGGGCGCTCGTACTGGGGCATGGTAACTATTCACGCATTGTGCAGGTGCTCTCTAAGCTCCACACCCATTTTGCCGACGACTTTAGCGTGGAGCAGTTGGCAGCACAGGCCCATATGAGCCCCTCGACTTTTCACCAGCACTTTAAGCAAATTACCCGCTCATCACCGGCTCAGTACTTAAAGCGGTTGCGCCTAATCAAAGCGCAGCAGTTGCTGCTGCAGGATAATCACAACGTTAATCAGGCCGCTGCGGCGGTGGGTTACCGCAGCGTGCCTCAGTTTAGCCGTGACTATAAGCGCTACTTTGGCGAGCCCCCGCTTCAGCATCGCCGCCAGGAGCAAGCGTTACGCGCTTAAAACGAGATTTAATGCAGGGCTTATTTAGCAAACACCTGACTCATATCTTTAAACGCCTTGAACTCCAGGGCATTTCCGCAGGGGTCGAGCAGAAACATGGTGGCCTGCTCACCTACTTCGCCTTTAAAGCGAATATACGGCTCGATCACAAACTGCGTATCGCGCGATTTCAAGCGCTCGGCCAGGGCTTCCCACTCGTCCCACGCTAATATTACGCCAAAGTGCGGCACCGGGACGTTGTGCCCATCTACCGGATTAGTGTGGGCGCTCTCTTGCCCCGGCGTTTTGGGCTGCTCATGAATGACCAGTTGGTGGCCAAAGAAATTAAAGTCGACCCACTGCTCGCTGGAACGCCCCTCTTCCAGGCCAAACACATCATTATAAAACGCCCGCGCCAGCGCCACATCGTAAACGGGAATCGCCAGATGGAAGGGTGAAAGGCTCATGGTCATTCTCCACATTATTGGGTTTTATGAGGGTTAGCGGGCACTTTATGCAGCCCCGCTGTATTAATCCTAGGGCCGCTCATGGGAAAATAAAATCAATAACTATTTAGCTGATTCACAAAAAGGATTGATCAATGATCCGTGAGCTAAAAACGCTGATTGCGGTAGCACAGGAAGGCACCTTTGCCGCAGCGGGCAATAAAATTGGCCTGACTCAAGCGGCGGTAAGCGCACAAATGAAACGCCTCGAGGAAGAGTTGGGTATCCCACTGTTTGAGCGTAAAGGGCGTGCCGCCATCTTGACGCAGCGTGGGCAGGAAACGTTAAAGCAAGCTCATGCACTGCTCACCCTCTACAGCACGCTGGGTGCGACGACTGCAGGCCAAGCCACCACTCAACGGGTCAACATTGGGGCCATCGCGTCCATACAGCGTTCGCTACTGCCCGATGCGCTGGCGCGCTTTCATCACGCCTATAGCGAATGCCGCACCCGCGTGGTGCCTGGGCTCTCCATGGAGCTGGTGAATCAAGTCGACGCTGGGGAGCTGGATATGGCGGTGATTATTCGCCCGCCCTTTTCACTGCACAGCGATTTACGCTGGACGCCCCTTGCCCACGAGCCATTTCGTTTAATCGTGCCGCGCCATATTGAGGGCGATCACTGGCAGGAGCTGATCGCCCGCCAGCCGTTTGTCCGCTACGACCGTGCTTCCTTTGGGGGACGGCAGGTCGAACGCTTTCTACGCGACAATCACTGCAATGTACGTGAAGTATGCGAAGTGGATGAACTGGAGGCCATCGTTAAACTGGTCGCCAAAGGGGTAGGCGTTGCTCTGGTGCCCCAAGCGATTGCGCAGCAACGCTGGCCAGCGGAAGTGCGTGCGATTGATTTAGGTGAACGCACCTTTCACCGTGATGTCGGGCTAATTCACCCCAGTAGCGGCCATTTGAGCGAACCCGCCCGGGCGCTGGCCCAACTGATTGGCGAAATCGCCCAGCGGCCTGATAATGGCGCCTAAAACGTTTCGTTACATATCAAAGGAGTAAATGCATGAAACCAGAGGATCTGGAAAAGCTAGTGACGCGTACCATGCCCTTTGGCAAGTATGAGGGTCGGCTTATCGCTGACCTTCCCGGCCCTTATTTAAACTGGTTCGCTCGGGAGGGGGTTCCCTCCGGGGAAATTGGCCAACTGCTGCATCTGATGCACGAAATTGATCATAATGGGCTTGGCCCGTTGCTTGACCCACTGCGAAAAACGCCTAGCCAGCGTGGCGAAACTTAAGGCTGAGCGTTTTTATCTGCGTTCTCACGCTCGTCAAGGGCACCCTGAAACTCAGCGCGATAAGCGGCCTCGTGCTGTGCGGTATCCGCAGGAAAGCGGCCTAAGGTGACGGCTAGTTCAAAAAAGCCAGCCGCAGGTAAACCACCGCCTCGCCGGCTGACCACCAGTGCTGCGATGAAAGGCTTCTGCTGTGCGGCATCTTCGCGCATTAACTGCTCTAACGCCTGAGTGACTTGAGCGATAGTCCGCGGCGGTGTGAGCGCTAGCGCGCTAGCCACCTGCTGATATGTCATTGGCAGGGCGTCACGCGGTGCGCTGAGCAATAGCTGGCGAAGAGCGGCTACGTTATCGGTCATATATATCCTATCGTCAGGGCTTAACATGTTCACATTGCCCATTGACCCAGTGTTTGTGCTAAGAAATAGTTGTGCTAAGAATAGCGAAATACGCTGTGATAAGGAGAGAACATGGTAACGCGACTAACAACGGTACGCCCTCGTGGAGGCCGTTGGCCAGGCGTGCTAGCTGGCTTAGCCATTTTGCTGCTAGCGGTGGCGACCCTAATGATGGCGGGCTCCGGGCCTGCTTATCGGGGCGAATTTATCAGCCTAGGCGAGGCGTTCAACTTACTCCGTAACGGCGTTTATGCCGCTGGAGGAGCAGTCGCGGTCAGTATTGTCACGCTACTGTTTAGCCTGCTGGTTCATCGCTCTAGGCCCGCCTTAATAGCCACGCTGGTTATCGTCGCCGCTGCTGCACTGCTTTACGTACCCTGGCAGCATTGGCAACGCGCTCAACAAGTGCCCGCGATTCACGACATCACCACCGATACGCAGAACCCTCCTGTCTTTGAAGCGTTAGCTGACGCACGAGAAGCGGCGCCTAACGCGGTTGACTACCCGGGCGACGCCACCGCTCAGCAGCAGCAAGCAGCCTACCCTTATATCAAGCCGCTGGTCTTGGACGAGGCCCCACAAATGGTACTCGCTGCCGCACAAGCTGAGGCCGAAGAGGCTGGCTGGCGGATCGCACGAATTACCGACAACCACATAGAAGCCACCGCGACCACGCGCTGGTTTGGCTTTGAGGATGATGTGGTCATTCGCCTAACCGAGCTTGAGAACGGAGTACAGGTGGATATGCGCTCGGCATCACGTCTGGGTGCCAGCGACGTGGGCACCAACGCAGCGCGTATTGAAAAATTTTTAACGGCGTTGGAAGCGCGACTTGAGTGACCACTTCAATAACGCCTTACTCACTCCCGTCAATGCAATGGATCACGCCTATTGCCGCCCTCGCGAGCTAAAATTTGCTCAGCATCCAGGGTGGCGATAGGCACTTGATGCTGGGTAGGAATATCACCCGTCAATTGAAGCGCCTGATAACGCAGAGCGCAAACGCGTAAAAACGAGGTAAAGTTACCCAAATCGTGCCCGGCGTCGATAGATTCATGATAAAGCCGAGTAATCATTTGGGCCGTGTTCATTCCATCACGCTGGGCAATCTCTTCGAGAATGTGCCAGAAGTAATTTTCCATTCGCACGCTGGTAACCATGCCATCGATACGCAGCGAGTGTGTCGCACTGCGCCACAGCTCGGGGTCGGCTTGAATAAAGAGTTTACACATAGGCGCTGTCTCTCGGGGTGTTCGTAACCACACGCATTATCAGGAATCCTCTGATTAGAGCATAGCGGCAATTATTGGCACAGCAAACAAGAGCGCCCAGCGGGTGCTGGGCAAATTTCGTTAGGTTAGTGGGCCAAGCTCACTTATTCAGTAGCGCCATAAACTGCGCAAGCCAAGCGGGGTGGGCAGGCCATGCGGGGGCGGTGACCAGGTTGCCATCGGTTACCGCATCGGTCACTTCCAGGTTGGCAAAGTGGCCACCCGCAAGCTCTACTTCCGGCTGGCAGGCCGGGTAAGCGGAGCACTGCTTCCCTTCCAGTACTTTTGCAGCGGCTAATAACTGAGCGCCGTGGCAAATCGCCGCCACGGGTTTATTGGTCTCAAAAAAGTGCTGAACCATGGTTAGCACTCTTTGTTCAAACGAAGATATTCAGGCGCACGTCCACCAGGCACCACCAAGGCATCGTAATCGGCGGGGTTAATGCTGGCAAAATCGGCATTCAGGGCAAAACGGTGGCCGGGCTTTTCGGAATAAGTTTGATCGCCTTCGAAGTCATGAATCGCCGTCGCCACAGTATCGCCCGAGGCTTTCCCAGGGCAAACTGCATCGACACGATGGCCGACTGCCATAAGTGCCTGAAATGGCACCATGGTTTCATAATCTTCAGTGAAATCGCCGGTGATCATTAAAATGCGCTTGCTGCTCATCTCAGTGCTCCTCTTGGTTATCTTATGGTTATTGATCGAGTGTTTGAGCACACGCAGGGCGTGTTAGATGAGACTAGCAAGCGCTTTCCGACAATAGGTAGTAATTACTTACTACTGAGTCACTTTCTCCTGCTGCGGAAGCGCTAGATGCCGTTTGCCCTGCCGCGTCGCCGACCCGAAAGCGCCCTACCAGTGAATGCATATCACCGGCACGATCATCCAGCGTATGGCTGCAGTCGTCGCTTCTTGCACCAAGCGGGCGTTCTGGTGTGTCACCTGATCCAGCTGCGAAATTGCCTGGTTGATCTGATCAATACCAGCAGATTGCTCATGGGTCGCCCCAGCAATCTCGGTAACATAGCGCGTCACCTCTCCCAGGCTATCAATGATTTCCTGCAGGTGTTTGCTTGAGGCGTTTACCAGTTGCTCACCCTCGCTTACCTTGGCGACACTGTCGTCTACCAAATGACGAATTTGGGCCGCTTCATCGGCGCTACGTCCCGCTAATTTGCGCACTTCTTGGGCCACTACGGCAAACCCACGGCCCTGCTCACCCGCTCGCGCCGCTTCAACAGAAGCGTTGAGCGCCAGCAAGTTGGTTTGAAAAGCGATATCGTCAATGGCTTTGATGATCGAGGTAATCTTTTCGCTCGCCTCGCGGATATCACCCATTGCCGCCGTGGTGCGCGTTGATACCTCACCAGCGGCACGGGCGCGCTGATCAACATTACCGCTAGCGTCTTTGGCTTGGTCAGCGTAATCAGCGGTCTGTTTCACCGTGGCCGTGATCTGCTCGAGGCTTGAAGCCGTTTCCGCCAACGATGCTGCCTGCTGGTCAGTACGCTGGGAGAGGTTTTCATTACCGGCGGCAATTTGTCGGCTGCTGGCTGCGATGGCTTCGGCACTTTCACGAATTTGTGCCACCATGCCTTCAAAAGTATTCATCATGTTGTTAAACGCTTGGGCAGTTTGGCCCACTTCATCATTGCGCTTAAGCTCTAGTCGCTTAGAAAGGTCAGCGTTTTCCCCTGCGGCTCCGCTGATGTTTTCCATTTGCTGGCGCATCGCCACTAGCGGGCCCAATACACGCACCATGGTACGCCAGCCAAAGATGGCAAGCAGCGCGATGACCGCCAGAGTAACCATAATCAGCAGTGAACGCCCGGCGTTGGCTAATGCTTCGGCCTGGGTCGCGGCGCTGTCCGCCTGAGCCACGGTAAATGCCTCCACGTCGCTCAGCGCCGTGCGCATCTGCGCCATGGCTTGGGCAACATTAGTGAGCGCCGCTTGCACCTGGGCGTTTAACTCTAACTGCTGTAAACGCAGCTCATAGACAGCGTTGTCATCGGATACCATCAACCCATCCAGCTCTACGATGACATCGTCTAGATCACTGATTTGCGCGCGCTGGTCTACTTCGGTGCTAGGCGCGTCGGCGATCGCCGCCAGTGATTGGCGAGCTAGACCCACCTGCTGGGCAATTTCATTGTGACGCAAATTGACCAGCGCATCGACGCTAGTCGTTTGCATCATCTGGCGGCCAAGATCTGACAGCTGCGCTAATGCCATGCGCGCATTGCCGCTCAGGCGTCCGATGTCCGCTTGCGCGGTAAACATATTGTCGAGCAATTGGGTCGGTAACGTGGTCATGCCATCTTCGCGCCAGGCTTCCACTAACTCGCGCTGTTCACGGTCACTGCGAACCTGTGCTAGCGCCGTCCGCCCGGCAATATCTTCGGCACTTAGTATTACTTGAGAAATAAGCGCTTGCATTGCACTGATGCGCTCAGCCATCTGGGTTTGTAGGCTCAGCTCTTCGCGGCGAACGGCTTCCAGCGCCGTATCTCCTTCCAGCAATGCTTGATAGTGGCTATCCAGCTCACTCAACCCTTGCGCTTGATCAACCCCATGGAGGCCTTGCCGTGCATCATTAAAACGCTCATCCAGTGCCGCTTGAGAGGTGGTCTCATCTAGATCAGTCACGCTTTCTGCGGCAAGCAAATCCGCATGGCGTTGACCAAATGCCCCCATGGTAAGCACCATGCCCATGCTGGCATCCTGAAGCGGCAATACTTCATTGGTAATATAACGCTGTGAGTCGATTAGCCGTTGGTTGGTCGTCCAACCGGTTGCCGCCAGCACCACAGCGCCTAGCACTGCGGCTAAGAACAGGCTGATCAACATCGCTCGAATACTTAAGGTTTTTTTCATTATCTGTTTTCACTTGTGTCAGGGGACAGACAGGTAACGTAAGCTTTAGGGCAACAGGCTTGCCCATTCCACCGACTCGAAACGGCCGTTTTTAATAATGGTTGGCCATACCGCATCACTGGCTTGATGGTCATTTGGCCCCAAGCTCAACGGCTCTTCCAAACCAATATCAACCGAGCCCAACCCAAGCAGACCATCCACAATCGCCTCACGGTCAGGGTTAGCACCGGCCGCTCTTACGCCCTCAACAAAGAGTTTTGCCGCCAAATAACCTTCCAGGGAAATAAAGTCAGGCTCACTACCACGGGCATGGGTTTCCAGCGCTTTGCGGTAGGCCTCAACGGCGGGCAGGTCAGCATTTAGCGGAGGGACGACTTGGGTAATAATGACGCCTTCCGCTAGATCGCCAAGTTCATCCATAAGTGCTTGGCTGCCCACAAAAGAAACGTTCAGAAATAGCGTATCAGGTAGGTCCTTTTTCGCTTCACGAATGAAGTCCGCTGCGGGGCCGTAAGTACCGACGATGATAACGGCGCGTGGTGTCACCGGCGCTTCCAGAATGGTCGCTAAGCCCTGGTGAATATTACGTGTACCGCGAGTAAAGCGGCCATGAGCCAGTGCCGCGATATTGTCGACGCCATGGGCAGTTAATGCCTGGGTGGCACCATTGTATCCTGCATCGCCAAAGCTATCGTTCTGCGTAAAGAAGGCGATCTCCTCGGGCAAAACACCTGCCTCCAACAGCCCGCCCACCATGGCGGCGGTTTCTTGTACATAGCTTGCCCGGTAGTTAATCACGTAGCGGTCAGGCGGCGTTTTGCGCAGCACACCCGCGCCTGTAAAAGCGCCATACAGAAGCGTTTCATATTCGTTAAAGATGGGAATAGTAACGGTGGCCGTCGGAGTGCCGACATTTCCGATCGCCGCGAGCACTTCATCCTCTTGAATCAACTGTCGGGTATTACTGGCGGCCTGCAGCGGTTTGTACTGATCATCCCGGGCAATTAACGCCAGGGTTTCACCATTAACCCCGCCTGCCTCGTTGACTTCGGCAAAGTAGGTCTCGATACCTTTTTGCATACCCAATCCTAGCGGTGCGGCCCCACCGCTGGAAGGAGCAACAATACCGAAACTCAGCTCTGCCTGCGCAAGAAGTGGAACAAACATTCCCACTGCTAATGCTATATTCAATAAGTATTTTCTTAATAAGACCTTTTGTGACAAGGCTTTTATTAACAACCCGATTCCCAATCGTTGCATTGATCTGCTCCTTGCTGGCTAGATCACTTCCCCACTACATAAATGGCAATATCGAATACGTGCAATGGTTAACACCGCACGCGTTCGAAATCACCAACCAGTTCTTATCTCTATCGGCGGGAGGATATACGACTAAAGATTAATTATCGTTGGTTGCTAAGTAACAAATATTACTTAGATTGTAACAGTTGATGTCACACCCGCCATTAGCGCAAAATTATGCTTTTAAGCAGGTCTTTCGATGGCGAAACGGTCACTGATACGGATGTAATCACTGCCTGCAAGCCGACCAACAGGTTTGAGTCGATCCATATCTACATGGCGACCATCCCACAGCGAATCGTCAATATGGATGGAGACAACCTGAGCCAGCACCAAAGTACCTGCTAGCGGCTGGTCACCAAAGCTAATCATATCGAATAGTTTGCAACCAAACGCCACGGGAGCGTTGGCAATGCGTGGCACGCTGACCCCAGGCATCTCAGCTTTTTCAAGGTCGGCCAGCGCAAACTCATCCTCTCCTGGCGGCAAGCTGGCGCTAGTGGTATTGAGCGCTTCTATCAACCCTTCACTACCCACATGTACGACACATTCAGGTACTTCTTTTAAATTGCGCACGGTATCTTTAAGTTCACCGCTACCATTCAGCAGTGGAGAAAACGCCAGCACCGGTGGATTCACGCTGACCACGTTAAAAAAGGAAAATGGCGCCAAATTGGCATTTCCTTGCTTATTCTGGGTAGACACCCAGGCAATAGGCCGGGGGCAAACAGTGCCCGACAGCAACCGATAAATAACCCCTGGGCTTAGTGGGGAATCATCCAATAGGTAGTCGCTCATTTTTGACTCCTGAGTAATGGGTTTAAGCGTATTATCAACCTATAACAGCTATCACTTTACAACAGCATTGCCAGCATAGACGCGTTTTACAAACATATGCTGCCCGGCAAGGAACCGATTCAATGAAGATTGTCATTGCTGATGATTATCAGGACTGTGTGCGCAGTTTAGACGCTTTCAAGCAGCTAGAAGGTCAAGAGGTAAAGGTTTATCACGATACGCCTACTGACCTGGATGCATTGAGCGCACGCTTTCAGGATGCCGAGGCGTTGGTACTCATCCGTGAACGCACGCCTATCACGGCCGCCCTGCTTGAACGCTTGCCCAACCTGAAAGTCATTAGCCAAACGGGTGGTGGTGCAGCGCACGTGGATATGGAGGCTTGCAGCCGTCATGGCATCACTGTTATGACGGGCACTGGCTCGCCCTATGCGGCGGCAGAATTAACCTGGGGCTTGGTGCTTGCCGCGATGCGCCATATACCTGCAGAGGTCGAGAACCTGAAAGCGGGCCGTTGGCAGCGTACCTTAGGCACGGGCCTTAAAGGCCGCACCCTAGGCATTTTTGGCTATGGCAAAATCGGCAGCTTAGTAGCGCGCTATGGCCAGGCATTTGAAATGAACGTTTTGGTGTGGGGAAGAGAAGGCACCCGCCAGCGCGCTTCAGATGCTGGACTAGAGGTAGCCAAAAATCAGGCTGATTTGTTCCAGCGTGCGGATGTGCTCAGCCTACACCTTCGTTTAAACGACGATACTCGCGGTATCGTCAACGCTGAAACCCTAGACCAGATGAAGCCCACATCTCTGTTGGTGAATACCAGCCGTTCTCAGCTAGTGGCACCTGGGACGCTGGAACGAGCACTAAAAGCCGGGCGACCTGGTCAAGCCGCAGTCGACGTTTTTGATACGGAACCCCTGTTGGGGGATCCGTTACTTGAGCTGCCCAATCTTATCGCCACGCCTCACCTTGGCTATGTGGAAAAGGATAGCTACGAACTCTACTTTGGCGATGCGTTTAGTAACCTGCTGGCCTACATCAATGGTCAGACAGTCAACAATCTAGCTGACTAATAGGGCGCGCTAAAACGTGGGCTAAACATCAGGGCTGCAAGCGCCCCATAGTCTCATCAGGCTGGTAGCCCACACATTCGCGAGCTGAAGCTCCCTACCACAAGTGCTGAAAGCCCTCCTTCGTCTCAGGTGTGCCAATTGTGCTAGCCTTATGGGTTAACGAGTAACACAGGGGCCATTAATGCTCACCATTTCTAGCAACGTTACCCTGGCTGATTGGGAGATTGATATTAGCCAGATTCGCGCCCAAGGCGCGGGCGGCCAGAACGTCAATAAAGTCGCTTCAGCGGTACATCTGCGCTTCGATATTCTTAGCTCAACACTGCCACCGCTGTACAAAGAGCGCTTAATGGCGCTGTCCGATCAGCGCATCAGCAAAGAGGGCGTGGTGATTATTAAAGCCCAGAGCCATCGTAAGCTTGAGCTGAATAAAGAGGATGCGTTGGCACGCTTAAAAGAGCTGATACAGAGTGCCACCAAGCAGCAAAAAGCACGCCGTGCCACTAAGCCCACCAAAGGTTCACAGCGCCGCCGCGTCGATCACAAAACCCGTAAGGGCAAAATTAAATCGCTGCGCGGTAAGGTGTCGGCCTCTTAATGACTAAAGACGCCGCACCTCCTGCTCAGCGCCCCCTTTCGCCCTGCATACAAATCTGTCAGATTGAACCAACAACATCGGTGTGCGAAGGGTGTGGTCGCACGCTGGATGAAATTGCGGTTTGGGGCAGCATGACCGAGGCCGAAAAGACCCCGGTATGGGAACGCTTAATAGCCGAAGGCTATGTTTCTAGGGACTATGTTTCTAGGGGCTATGTTTCTAAAGGCAGGGCTTCCGGCGAGTGACGGTCGCGCAAGATATGGTGTAGCTCGCCACACGCGACCATCGGGTCATCACAGTTAATCACAATATCCGAGTGGGCCAATACATAGCTGCGGCCAGTAATGGTATTTTCCACTACCTGGTAAGCCCCTTCCTGATGGGTGCCAATGAAGGTGCCGATAAACCCCGTCTCACGCAGTGACACCGTCTCTAGCTTATCACCTACATTCAAACGCCCTTCGTAGTTCATTAGCGCTAGACGTGCCGAGGTGCCGGTGCCCGTTGTGCTGCGGCAAATAACGCCTGGATGAACGTAGGTCGTTGACCGTGAACGTGTATACCCCTCCCCTATCTGCTCTTCAGGCCCCATAAAGTGCAAAAATGGCAGAGGCCCCACATCGCCCAGAGTGTAGTGAGAAAAGCCCCGCTGCGCTTTTATTGCCTCAACAATTTTGTAGGCACACTCTGAAAGTGCGCGCTCCTCATCACGCACCAACTTAAAGCCCAGCTCGGTTGCATCGACCAAGGCGTAAAAGCCACCGCTATAGGCGATCGAATAGGTGACTTCGCCAATCCCCGGCACTTGAATCGTATCGCGATAGGTATCGATATAGCTGGGAAGGCCGCCACAAGTAACCGACTCCACCACACCGTTATGCACCTTCGCTTCGATTTGCACTAGCCCCGCCGGCGCTTCAAGCTTAAAGCGCTGTATGCCTTCCTGCTTGGGCACAATGCCGCTCTCCAGCACGGCCGTGGCGGTACACAGCGTGTTGGAGCCAGAGTAAATAGGGTACCCCATCACTTCCATAATGATGTAACCCGCCACCGCCTCAGGGTGAGTGGCCGGCACCAACAAGTCGACCGACATTTCCGGAATGCCGTAGGGCTCTTCGAGCAGCAGGCGACGCAAACCGTCGGCGTCATCACGCAGGTACTCCATCTGCTCGCGGACGGTGGCGCCAGGCAGAATATCAATCCCCCCTGTGACGATACGGCTAACGTCACCACCGGCATGAGTGTCCATTAGCTGGATGGTATGAAGGTTATGCACTAGCGGCGCTCCTAAACGGCAGAAGAAGGATTTTCAAGGGCGAACGGCGCACCGTGAGATGCCCACTGAGCATCGGGAACAAGCACAATTTTGCCCAGATAATTGCTGCCCCGGTTAACAAAATAGCGCTCGGCGGCATGCAGGTCAGAAAGCTTAAAAGCGGCGTGAAGTACCGGTTTTAATTCCCCGCTGCGAATCCACGCCACCAGCTGTTCGGCCTCTTCTCGGGTGCCATGGGAAACGCCAAATATCTGTACTTGATAAAGATACACGCGGGTCCACATCATTTCGCTAAGGTTCCCACCGCTGGCACCGGCAATAGAGAGACGGGGGTAGCTCTTACGCCCCTGCATATCGACAATCATGGTGTCGATAAACAGGTTGGTCATCTCACCGCCGACCAAGTCCATCACCGCATCGATTGGCTTACCGCCTGTGGTTTCCAGCACTCGGTCAACAAACGTCGGCAGGTCGCCACGATCAATGACCGCTTCTGCGCCTAGTGCTTTGAGCGCCTCGGCTTTATCTAACTGGCTAACGGCATACGGAACCGCTCCCACAATACGGCAGAGCTGAATGAGCGCGGTGCCCACACCACCACTAGCGCCACTGACCAGCACACGCTCGCCAGCACTCACCTTGGCGGCAGTCATCATGTGGTAAGCCGTTTGATAAGAGCACATGCCCATTGAGGCCAATTCAGCGTCGTGAAGCTCGGGGTTGGGCACGTGATAAAACTGATCAGCAGGCACAGCGATATACTCAGCAAAGCCGCCGTCGGCTCCATGGCCATAGTAATCCGGGGTTAGATTAATATCACGGCGTTCATCGGCGTAAATATTAAAATCCAGCAAACCTCGCTGACCAATGCGCCCGGCGTCAACGCCCTCTCCCACCGCCACTATGCGGCCTGCGACGTCAGCGCCTTGAATACGCGGGAAAGTTAAGGTTGGCGTACCACCCATGGCAAAGGAGGTAACATCGCCTTTGTCCTTGGTAGGGTACAGCCCTTCACGCGCCTTGCGATCCGTGTTGTTCTTCGCCGTGGCGGTCACCTGCACCAGCACTTCGCCCGCCTTGGGCTGCGGCGTGGCGACACCCTGATGGTATTCCAGCTTTTCTATACCGCCATGTCCAACCAAGAGCATAGCAGCCATTGTGGTGGGCACCGTGTGTGTCGTCTCGGCCATGGAGTGACTCCTAGGTTGGGCTAACGTCAAACTGCTAAAAACAGATTAGCTAAAAACAGGGACGCCAATCAGCACTGTGTGCAAGTAAAAGGCAAACACCACATACGCTACCAAGCCGACGAGTATGGTAGCAATGGTGGCCATTTTATTAGTGCTAACGGGCGCTGGTGGCGTAAGACGACCACGCTTTTTGGCGGTTTTGAACGCCAGGATAGCCCAGATAAGAAAGGCAGCAAAAAAGATAATATCACCCAAGCGACCGTTGGCCAGCAGGTGAGCAAACGCCCAGATTTTTACCGCCAGCATCATCGGATGGCCAAGTTTGGCCTTAATCGCGTTATGCGGAATGTATGCCGCCACCAGCATAATAAAGGCGGGCACCATCAGCAGCGCCACCGCATGGCGCATTCCCATTGGCGGGTACCAGATATAGATGGGATCGAGGCGCATCTGGCCAAAACCGTATATAGCAATGGCCAGGCCAACGATGGATACCGCTGAATAGGCTACTTTCCAAGTGGTTTCGCCATGTTTCGCAATCTGCTGCTGACGCCAGTTTTCAGCAAAGATACGTACAGAGTGGCTGCCTAAAAAAATCAGCAGCCCGATAATCATAATCGTCATGGAACAACTCCCAGTGAAAACGCTAGTCGACGGCTTTATGCCTTATAGTCTTGGTCGCTGGAGAGGATGCCACACTCAGCCACCGACCACCTATGCATGGGTCAACTTTTTGTTTCCTGGAGTCGTTCTATGGGGAGACTAAACCCCGTCCTTAAAACCTGTCCTTAAAACCAATGCTTGCGCTTAAATAGCCAAATCATGACACCCGCAATACCCAACATGGCTCCCCAGACAAAAAAGTAGCCATACTGATAACGCAGCTCGGGCATATTTTCGAAGTTCATACCGTAAATCCCGGCAATAAACGTGAGCGGCACAAAAATCGCGGTAATCACCGTGAGCACCCGCATGGTGATATTTAGCTGGTGGGAGGAAATAGAGATATAGCCATCGATTAGGTCACCGCAAATGTCGTAGTACATTTGGGTCAATGTGTAGAGGCGTTCGAAGCGATCCGCTACATCGTTGATGGCGTGCAGGGTTTCGCTCTCTTCCCGCGGTAAATGCTCATAGTCATAAGCGGTGAGTTCTTGGGTAATCCCCTGGTGGTAGCTAAAGATGCGGCGCATTTTAACCAGCCGGGAACGGTAAGTGATGATCTTGCGCATTAGCACATCATTACCATTTTCCAGCAGTTCGTCTTCCAGATCGCTTAACGCCGTTTCGAACTCAAGCAGGCTATCGATATAAAAGCCCGCAGAAATATACATTACCCGCAGCGCGACATGTTCCGGCGAATGGGCCAGCAGGGCTTTACCGTGCTCGTTGAATAGCCGTTCTATGGAGAGCGCTTGGCCGGGATGGAGGGTGACCAGAAATCGCTCCCCCACAAAGAAACAGACCTGTTGAGGCAGATAGTTTAGTTCGGCATCAAAGGAGGAGATGCCACGATAAATAATCAAGGTGTGATTATCAAACTCTTCAATTTTTGGCGGATGGCGCTCTTTGTGGGCATCTTGAATCGCCATGGGGTGAAACTCAAACGCCTCTAAAATCGCCCGCTCGCTTTGTTGGGACTCGCCCTGCATATCGATCCAGATATGACTGCCAGGCGTCGTCTGCCAGACAGCCAACAGGTGTTCATCCCCCTCGTGGGTCTCACCTTCAGGGGTGGTCAGAAGAGTTCGAATCATGGACGTCCTTGCGAATAGCTAGCGTTAAGTAGGCTAATAGCACACTCACCAGCGTTGAGGCGATTAACGCCCCGACGAATGGCCCCAAGGTAGGGACACTGCCCGGAAAACTGGCGGCCACCATCCCGGCGACCAAGCTTCCTTGGCTTAACCACCCTGGGAGAATGGCACCCAGCAGCCCCGCGATGCCACCTACAATGGCGGCCAGTGGCGTCATTCGTTGCCACAGGCCCAACAGCACAGGTACCACAATGGCAGCACACAGCAGGTCGGCAATCAAAAACAGACGCAGTACTGACAACCCCTGCAAGGCAATTAATACCACCGGTACCATTACTACCACTGTCACCCAGCGGGCAGCCACCAGTGATACGCCCTGCTGCTCGCTGCGCGCGACCACCAACGAGGCAATACCATTTTGCAGCGTATCAACGCTGGAGGCCACCAAGGTCACCGCTAATACCAAGGCGGGTAGCGTCAGCCAAACAGGAGCATCACTTAACAGGGCAAAAAATGGCATCGGCGGCTCGCCTAATGGCACACCACTCATCGCGGCCAATACACCCAGACCACCAATCACCATGACGACGACTACCGTCATTGCGCCACCTAACCATGCCCCGCGCCCCAGGCTTTGATCGTCTTGAGCGGCCCACACGCGCTGCCAATAGCCTTGATGGAAGAGATTGGCCGCGGTAACCGCGATCACTAGCGTTAACGCTACGCTGAGCGCACTGGTGATGGGAATGGCAGGAAGCGCAGCCTCGTTGGGAATAGTGGGAAGCCGCCATAGGGCCATGCCACCGACCACACACAGCAGTACCAGTAACAACCACGCCTGCCAACGGTCAGTGGCAAGGCTGGCCCGTAGACCACCTGCCGCAGTATAGATGAGCGTGGTAAGCGCCACGCCAATAATCACCAGTGCGGGGGGCACATCGGAAAGCAGCGCGGTAATGGCGCCAATAGCGGTTAGCTCGGCAGCTAAAAAGCACGCCATATAGGCGATTGATACCAGCGTTACCCAGCGCCTTACACCAGGGCCATAGCACGCTTCGGCAAACTCGGCGATGCTGCGTCCCTCGGGCAGCGCCCGGCGAATCTTCGGCCCATACAGCCCCAAGACGATAAACGGCAGCGCAGAGCCTAATGCATAGCCTGCCAGGGCCAGCGGGCCAACAAAGGCGCCGATTTCAGGAGGAGCAAAGAGAATCCATGCGCCCATGCCGGAGGCAAGGAAGGAGAGCCCCAGGGTAGATGCCGTTTGCGAGTTACGGGCGGTGACATAGTCATCAAGTGGGCCATTCACCCAGCGAGCCCGGAGGCCTAAGTAAGCAAAGCAGCACAGCGCCGCACCAAGCACGGCTAACGTTAGGTAAAGCATGTCGCACTTCCTCCGCCGGTACGAACCGGATCAGGTTCCAGGGTCTGCGTAGCCGCATCTCAGCCCTTTTATGCAGGGCTCCCCTGGCGACAGTGAATGTAGGTGTTTTGCTAAGCGCTTTTTCTAAGTACGTTTTTGGGTACTTTTCGAAGCGCTGTCTCAAGAACTATTCTCAATCAAAATCATAGCTTAGTAAAGTTAAGGTGCGCTGGTCGCCTCTTAGCGAGGCACTCGCCCCATCAGGTAGAACTCCTCATTGGGTGGCGTACCTGCCAGGGTAACCAACCGATTCGACAAGCCAAAAAACGCCGCGATCGCGCCTATATCCCAGCAATCCTCTTGGCTAAAGCCTACTTCCAGCAGGCGGGCAAGCCATTCATCAGTCATTTCACCCACATCGATGGCACAGTGCATGGCGAAATCGAGCATCACCCGGTGGCGCTCGCTAATCGGCGCCACCCGATGGTTGATCGCCACTTGGTCAGCGAGTAGCGGGTCTTTACTGTAAATGCGCACCAGTGCCCCGTGAGCAACCACACAATATAGGCAGCGATTACGTGCGCTGGTAGCCACTACAATCATCTCTTTTTCGGCTTTGGTGAGGGTATCTGATTCGCGCTCCATCAACGCATCGTGATAGGCAAAAAAAGCACGAAATTCAGCAGGGCGATGGGCCAACATCAGAAAGACATTGGGCACAAAACCCGCTTTACCCTGAACGGTCAAAATGGTATTGCGAATATCGTCAGGCAGGTCATCCAATGTTTCAGGCACGTTAAAACGACTTAATGATGAAGACATGCTCACCTCTTTCTTGTTAAGTTTAGCCATCTCATAAAAACGGCTTAGCGGTTGTGTAACAAAAAGCTGAATTAAGAGGCTTTTATTCAGCCGCCCTACTCGCCATACTGAAGATTCGTTCTGTGACAAAAAAACATGCGCTACTCTTAATAAACAGTTCGTTCAAAGGGACACTGTCATGAGCCATAACGAAGCCAAGGAACATACCCCGGTCGTCTAAACGAGCTGTTTACTGACCCTTACCGAGCATTTGAAAATGATACCGATGAGCGTCAGCTGCACATTCGTATAATGCTACATATGCTGCTTGCCCGCCCAATGACACGGGGTCAAATGACACTTCGCGTCATTCATGGCTGGGAAAATGGCGGCTGTGAGCCCGAAGACCTCCAGCATGTCGACTATACTCTTGATGGCGTTCCTGACTTTAAGCGCGCTGTACAAGATTTTGAACACGCTTCTAAGCACAACACACCGTTACCTGCCGACAACAGCGCCATTCTTGCCGCCCCGCTTGCCAATGCAATTGCAGACGCCGAAGCCGAAGGGCAAGACCTTACCAACGATATTCGCGAGACCCCTGCGCGCTGGCCAGCCTTTGAGGGTGGTTTGGCACTATATACGCTGTTTAAAATGTACCATCGGCTGATTTATGGCGAAGATGACACCTACCGCTGCACGCAGTGTGTAACTCCGCTGGGAATGCGCGAAATACATGAGTTTTCACCTTGAAGAGGGTGAGTTTGCTCTGCTCGTCCCCCCCGCTGAACACTTTATGGGTAAGGAGTCGCTGTTAGTATTGCATGAAAGCCAGCTCGGCCCCATTGAACAGCTGCTTGAAGAGAGCCTCCCGCTGTTTGACAACTTTTAAGCCAGCCACCTGGCTTGATCTGCCAAGCGGTTAACCGACCTCGTTAGCAACTGGCCCCGCTTAAGCGGAGCCAGTTAGCGCCACTTTTTTAACCCAGCGAAATCGTGCTATTAATACCGCTGGAAACATTCTCGGGTTCAAACCAACGTGCCGTTACGGTTTTTGTTTGTGTCCAGAATGCAATCGCCTGCTTACCATTGGGCCCTAAATCGCCCAGCTTTGAAGCCCTTGACCCGGTGAAACTAAAGTAAGCGACCGGTACGGGGATTGGCACGTTAATACCAATTTGTCCAACATCGATATCGGTTTCAAACCGGCGCGCTACCCAGCCTGAGTTAGTAAAGATGGAGGTACCGTTGCCGTTGGGATTGGCATTGATAAAGGCAATCGCCTCATCCAGGGTTTCAACACTGACCACACACAGCACGGGGCCAAAAATCTCTTCGCGATAAATGGTCATATCGGCGGTTACATCGGCAAACAGGGTCGGCCCCACGAAGTTACCGTTGGGGTAACCCTCTACCTGAACCTTGCGACCATCAACCATCAGTTTGGCGCCCTCTTTCTCCCCTGCATCGATTAAACGTAGTACACGATCACGGGCAGCAGGTGACACCAGCGGGCCCAAGTCCGCATCAAGCTGAGTGCCTGGGCCTACTTTCATTGCTCGCGCCGCATCTACTATATCGCTTAGCCACTCGCGTGCCTCGCCGACAAGCACCACTACCGAGTTCGCCATGCAGCGTTGGCCCGCAGCGCCAAAAGCTGAGCCCAGCAGGTTGTTGATCGCTTGACTACGGTTAGCATCAGGCATAACCACACAGTGATTCTTGGCGCCCATCATCGCCTGCATGCGCTTGCCCGCCGCTGCTGCACGGTTATACAGCAGCGACCCCACATGGGTAGAGCCGATGAACGAGAGCGCTTTGATATCCTGATGATCGGCAATTGATTGGCCACGTCCGGGCCACCGTGCACTACGTTGAGCACGCCCGCAGGGATACCCGCTTCATGGGCTAGCTCCACTAAGCGCATGGTGGAGCTGGGATCCTGTTCGGAGGGCTTAAGCACAAAGGTATTTCCGGTGGCAATCGCCAGCGGGAACATAAAGCAGGGCAACATAATCGGGAAGTTAAAGGCGGTAATCCCAGCCCCACCCCAGCGGTTGGTGCATGGTGTAAACGTCTACCTCTTGGCAGCGTTTCGGCTAATTCACCAACTGCAACGAAGTAATCGAACAAGCGTGCTCTACCACTTCCAGACCACGACCCACTTCGCCTTCCGCATCGGGCAGGGTTTTACCGTGCTCTTCAGTAATCAGTGCCGCGAGTTCAGCGGTATTGTCGCGAATCAGCGCTTGCAGCTTGAGCATAATGCGCATGCGCTTCCCCAGCGGCACTTTACGCCACTCCTTGAACGCTTCTTTGGCACTACTGATAGCGCGTTCTACTTCGTCAGCGGTACAGAACGGCACTCGAGCCACTACTTCTTGCGTCGCAGGGTTGACCACGTCGCGCCACTCCTGGCTCTGTGACTGGACGGCTGGCCATCGATATACATGGGAATTTCGCGAACGGACATAGCGTTGCTCCTATTTATGGTTGTGGTTGTTATGGTTGCGAGTATTAAAAAAAGCTGTTTTTAAAACGCATCGCGGTAAGACAAGTACACAGGGTATAGCAGCAAGTTGACGTTAACGTCAACCAAGTATCTCATGAGTAAACAAAATCTACGCCAGAACGTCAATTAGCCTTTTCATTGTGGCACCGCGCTGGCTATGCTTCGGCTAATCAGTGTGCCGCAGGCTTGCGGATCGCCCACGGCGAAAGCTCGTGTTTAAACACAGGGAATTATCTATGCAGACCTTTCACTGCCGCTGTGGCAATACGCTGTTCTACGAAAACACCCACTGCCTTGCCTGTCAGTCAGAAGTAGGCTGGTGCCCTGCTTGTAGCAATATCGTGGCCATTGAGCCCTTGGATAACGGCGGCTATCGCTGTACCCACCCGGGTTGCGATACAGCGCTAATGAAGTGCCACAACTACGCTGTTGAAAACGTATGTAATCGGCTGGTGGTGATGGAGCACGGCCAAGCGGACACGCTCTGCGACTGCTGTCGTTACAACGAAGTAATACCCGACCTCAATATTGCAGGCCACCGTGAGCGTTGGGCGGCACTAGAGGCTGCTAAACGGCGCCTTTTTCATACTCTGGATCTACTTAAACTTCCCCACGGTACCAAAGACGACGACATTGCTGTGCCGTTAAGCTTCTCATTTATGGCTGATGCCCTCCCCGACCAGGGCTTATGGCGTTCCACCGCCAAGACAGAGAAGGTGTATACCGGCCATGCAGCAGGCATATCACCATCAACATCAAAGAAGCCGACGACGTTGAACGCGAGCGCTTGCGGGTCGACATGAACGAATCCCATCGCACATTAATTGGTCATTTCCGCCATGAAATCGGCCACTACTATTGGGATGTATTGGTTAAGGATCGCGATGAAGAGAATTGCCGTGCGGTATTTGGCAATCACCACCGGCCAACCTATGCCGAAGCGTTAGAGCGCTACTACCAGCAGGGGGCGCCCAGCGACTGGCCTAATCGCTTCATCTCTGCTTACGCCACCATGCACCCCTGGGAAGATTTTGCTGAAACATTTGCCTACTACTTGGATATGGTCGCCGTGCTGAATACCGCACTGCACATGGGCATTACCCCCGTTGAGTACGACGGCAGTCTGGAGAGCATGCTGATTGCCTTTCATCAGGTAGGGATGGCAGTGAATGAGCTCAACCGGGATATGGGCCTGCTCGATTTGGCCCCAGGAGTGCTTGCCCCAGCGGTGCGCGAGAAGCTGGCGTACCTGCATCGAACCGTGCAGGCCGCTAGAGCGCGGCTCCCCCACTGGTTAGTCGTTATCGTTATCCCCTGCGTGGCTTTGACTCTGGCTCTGACTCTGGGTTTGGGTGACGCGGGGCACGCTGTCGTCATTCACAAAGTAGGTTGCGCTAAGCGTATCGTGGATAGCGGCAAAGCCGATCTGCAGTTCGTCGATAAACAGGTGCAGCTTGCTGGGTGAGTGGGCCAGCGCTTGAATATCGGCATCCACCACATCGGCGCGCACCAGTGAAACGGTCGCTGCCGGTCGATCCTGTCTTGGCAGTAGCGTCAGCTCATGGCCCAGCGTCTCCAAGCTGCAGGCAATGGAGCGTGGCAGATTAGGATCTTGCAGCAAAAAGCGCAGCACATCCGGGCCCCGAACGCGTAAGCGTACCTGCTGACGGTACATTTGGTAGGCGGTGAGCGATTTGAGTACGCTCATCCACTGCAGGTTTTCAAACGGCAGCAGCTCTTCAGGGTTTTGCGGCAGCAGGCTGGCAGAGCGCACATCCACGATGCGAGTAGTCATATCGGCCCGCTCTAACTGACGCCCCAACTCAATAAAGGTACGCGCAGGGCCATGGCTTAACGTGCCTTCAATCAGGCCCGTCAACGCCTGGCAGCTACGGATGACGCTTTTGAGAAAGCTATCGCGACGGCGTGGACTAACACCGTTTTCGGCATGATCGGCCACGCTCAGATAGAGCTGGTTAACCTCTTCCCAAATCTCCCGGGGCACCACATCCCGAGTGGTTCTGAGGTTCTCACGGGCACTGGCAAGCGCAGAGATAATCGAAATATCATTGTCAGTATCAGCGCATAAAAAGTGCACCACATTGCGTTCATCAAAGTCTTTATGGCGTGCGGTAAAGGCTTCCAGACTGCCGGTCATTTCGATAAGCGGTGCCCAACCTAACGGCAGGCGCCCCGGCAAATCGAGCATAAGGTGGCTATTGACACTCAGCAAACGGGCAGTGTCTTCCGCACGTTCAATATAGCGCGCCATCCAGTAGAGGTTCTCTGCAACGCGTGACAGCATGGCGTTAGGCTCCTTTCACCGCGGCCGCTGCCGCCTTATCGTCGGTTTCTACAATCCAGGTGTCTTTACTGCCGCCACCTTGAGAAGAGTTCACCACCAACGAACCCTCTATCAATGCCACGCGGGTTAGTCCACCGGTGGTGACGTGGATTTCTGGCCCCGAAAGAATGAAGGGGCGCAAATCCACATGGCGCGGCTGCGGTAATCCATTCGCCAGCGTAGGCGTGGTCGACAGTGCCAGGGTCGGTTGAGCCATATAGTTGCGCGGGTTCGCCTTAATCAAGCGGGCAAACTCTTCGCGGGTCTCTTTGGTTGAGCGTGGGCCAATGAGCATGCCGTAGCCCCCCGACTCATTGGCCGGTTTCACTACCAATTCATCCAGGTGGTCGAGTACATAGCGGCGATCGTCCTCGAACATACACAGGTAGCTGGGCACGTTGGGGATCAGCGGCTCTTGATCGAGGTAGTAGCGAATCAACGCGGGAACAAAGGCGTAAACGACCTTATCGTCCGCCACGCCGGCCCCCGGAGCATTGGCAAGTGCTACTTTCCCCGCCCGCCAGGCGCGCATTAGGCCCGCCACCCCCAGCATGGATTCCGGGTTAAATGCTTCCGGGTCGAGAAACTCATCGTCTACACGGCGGTAAATAACATCGACCGGCGTAGCCCTTCCACGGTGCGCATGTACACCACATCATCGTCATCAACGAGTAGATCACTTCCCTGCACCAGCTCGACGCCCATTTGCTGGGCAAGATAGGCGTGCTCAAAATAGGCAGAGTTGTAGATCCCGGGGGTCAGTACCACTACCTGGGGGTCATCACCTGGCCTTGGCGACATCGCCGCCAGCATGTCGTAAAGCTGAGCCACATAGTCATCAACGGGCAAAATCTTGCCTGAGGCGAACAACTCCGGCAGTACCCGCTTGGTGACATTGCGGTTTTCCAGCATGTAGGAGACACCGGAAGGAATGCGTAAGTTATCCTCCAGCACGTAGAGCGTCCCGTCGCCATCGCGCACCAGGTCAGAGCCACATACATGAGCCCATACGCCGTGAGGGGGGTTAATGCCAACACACTGGGGGCGGAAATTAACCGATTGTGCCAGCACCTCGGCGGGCAATACTTTGTCCTTAATGACTTTTTGATCATGGTAAAGGTCATCGATAAATAGATTCAGCGCCTGCACGCGCTGCTTAAGGCCTGCCTCGGTTTTACGCCACTCACTGGCGGGAATGATTCGCGGCACAATATCAAAGGGCCAGGCACGGTCAATCATCGCGCCTTCAGAGTAGACGGTGAAGGTAATCCCCATGGTACGAATAGCGATCTCCGCCGCGGTTTTTCGCTCCGCTAACTCCTCGGCGCTAAACCTTGCCAACATGTTGCACAATTCACCCGCTGACTCGCGTGGCTGACCGGGAGCGGCCATCAGCTCATCGTAGTAATCACGACACGCATAGTTATTCCAATTCACTTGGCTCATGGGCGCTCTCCTGGCGCGGGGGTGGAAGCGGCAACTTCCTCAATGCTCAGTGTAGGCCTGCCGCGTGCAAAACAATCAAACAAATGAGAGCAAAATGCGTACCATCTTTTGCGATATTTCAACGTTCACTTACTTAAACGCCGCTTGACAGAGAGCACGAGAAAATTAAAGCGCTTTTATGCGCCGCATTGGTGCATAAAAGTGGCGTCAAATTGGTGCACAAAGCGCTTTCCACTTTAGTTAAACGTCTTAGTTAAGATAGCGGCTGCAAAAAAGTAAAAGTGGAACGATACTTGCGAAACGTTCGGTTATTCCTTAACCCAACCGACCAGCCGGTTAATAACGGTTCTTTTGAGGGTGGCTCATGACCATTCGCGTTGCCTTGTATCATCGTACGACTTACCACTTTGACCGCCCGGTGCGTCTTTCGCCCCATGTTATTCGACTGCGCCCAGCGCCCCACTGCCGTACTCATATCGAAGCGTACTCGCTCAAACTCTCCGGCGATGACCACTTTTTAAACTGGCAACAGGATCCGTTCGGCAACTTCAATGCTCGCGTGGTGTTCCCTGAACCGCGCCAAGAGTTAACCATTGCCGTCGAGCTAATCGTCCCGATGACGGTGATTAACCCGTTCGATTTCTTCTTGGACGACATTGCGCAAACGATTCCCTTTGCTTACCCAGAAGCGCTGCGCCAAGAACTAAGCCCCTATCTTGAAATAACCGAATCAGGGCCACGGCTGATGGAGTGGCTCAAAGCCGTTCCCCGTGAACCGACTACCACCGTCGATTTTCTGGTCGCGCTTAATCAACGTCTGCAGAATGACATCGGTTACCTAGTGCGCCTGGAGCCCGGTGTCCAGAGCTGCGAAGAGACGCTGACACTCGCCAGCGGCTCCTGCCGCGACAGTGCCTGGCTGCTGGTGCAAATTTTCCGCCATCTGGGCCTCGCCGCTCGTTTTGTGTCCGGCTATCTCATTCAGCTCAAGTCAGATGTTAAAGCGCTGGACGGCCCTAGCGGCAGCGAGGTGGACTTCACCGACCTGCACGCCTGGACCGAAGTCTTCCTGCCAGGCGCTGGCTGGGTAGGCCTTGACCCCACCTCAGGCCTGTTCGCTGGCGAAGGACACATTCCCCTCGCCGCCACTCCGACGACGGGTAGCGCTGCGGCCATCACGGGTTCTCGGATAAGTGCGAAGTCACCTTTGATGTGACCATGGAGGTCGAGCGCATCCATGAAGACCCAAGGGTCACCAAGCCCTATAGCGATGAACAGTGGCGGCGTATCTGCGCGTTGGGCGACCAAGTGGACGCTGAACTCTTGCAGCAGGACGTACGCCTTACTATGGGGGGCGAACCAACGTTTGTATCCGTCGATGATATGGAGAGCCCCTCAGTGGAATACCGAAGCGTTAGGTGAGCATAAGCGCGAACGCGCCGAGGCACTGCTAACCCGGCTGCAAGCCGCCTATGCGCCCGGCAGCGCTATTCAGCAACAGCAGGGCAAATGGTACCCCGGTGAACCGTTACCGCGCTGGGCGCTGGCCTGCTATTGGCGGAAAGATGGCGTGCCGCTATGGCGAGATCCAAAATGGCTAGCTTGTATGGAAGGCGCCCCCAAGGTAGCCGTGGATGACACCACTGCCCAACGCTTTACCAAAGCACTTAGCGAACGCCTGGGCGTGGCTGAGCGCTACTGGATTCCGGCGTATGAAGATGCCTACTACTACCTCTGGAAAGAGCAATCGCTGCCGGTCAATGTCGACCCACGCGAAGCCAATCTCAAAGATGACGCCGAACGCCACCGTTTAGCTCGTTTATTGGAGCAGGGGTTAGACGAAGTCGTTGGCTACGCCCTGCCGCTGCGCCACTCGATCAGTCAAGCTTACCGCTGGGAGAGTGGCCGCTGGCCACTCAAGCGCGACCACTTATTTCTGGTACCGGCGATTCGCCCATGGGCCTACGTTTACCGCTTTCAGCGCTGCCCTGGACTGCCCCAGAGGAGCAGCCGCAGCCTGAATCGCTGTTCGCTCCTCGGCCTGAGCTGGGTGATATTCACGGTGAAGTTGCCCGCCGTAACGCCGAACAGCTGCATATCAGTGATGCCGAACGCTTGGGGCGCTCAAGCCACCCTAGCCCATCACACCCCGAGGGCGAATCCGTTCAACAGCAGCCCGGGCAAACAGCGATAGGGAAAGTAACGTTATTCACACCAGCCTATGTGTGGAGCCACGGGATGGTCGCCTACATATTTTCCTGCCCCCGCTGACCGGCTTAGAGCACTACCTTGACCTACTTAGCACCGTTGAGGAGTGCGCCAAGGAACTCGCTTGCCCGGTCATGATAGAAGGCTACTCGCCCCCTCGGGATCCGCGTCTGGAAAATTTTATGATCACCCCCGACCCAGGCGTGATCGAAGTGAATATTATGCCTGCGGCCAGTTGGCAAACCCTGGTTGCACAAACCGAACGGCTGTATGCGGAAGCCCGTGAAACCCGCCTGGGCACTGAAAAGTTTATGCTCGATGGCCGCCACACCGGTACCGGCGGTGGCAACCATGTCACCCTGGGCGGGTTGACGCCTGACGATTCACCGTTTTTGCGTCGTCCGGATCTGCTCGCCAGTTTAGTCACCTACTGGCAGCACCACCCGAGTCTCTCTTACCTGTTTTCGGGTCTGTTTATTGGCCCCACCAGCCAGGCGCCGCGGGTGGATGAAGCTCGCCATGAAGCCCTCTATGAGCTGGAGATCGCCCTACAGCAAATGCCCGAAGGCGAAGTGGTGCAGCCCTGGCTGGTCGATCGCTTATTGCGCCACCTGCTCACCGACTTAACCGGCAATACTCACCGCGCCGAATTCTGTATCGACAAGCTCTACTCGCCGGATAGCGACAGCGGTCGCCTCGGCTTACTGGAACTACGCGGCTTTGAGATGCCACCCCATGCCCGCATGGGGCTGATGCAGATGCTGCTGATCCGCGCACTGGTAGCCCGCTGCTGGAAAACGCCCTACCGAGCCAAACCGGTGCGCTGGGGCAGCGCCTTGCAGGATCGCTGGATGCTTCCCCACTACCTCTGGAGCGACCTTGACGACGTGCTGGGTGACTTGCGCCACCACGGCTTCGATTTTGATCTAGAGTGGTTCGCCCCCTTCCTGGAGTTTCGCTTCCCGCTGCACGGACGCTTGCACACCCCCATGCTGGATATTGAGCTGCGCCAAGCCATCGAACCCTGGCATGTATTGGGCGAAGAGGCCTCAGCTGGCGGCACTGCCCGCTACGTGGATTCCTCAGTGGAGCGCCTGGAAGTCAAGGTGAGTGGCATGAGCGGTGACCGCTATGTGGTGACCTGCAACGGCCGCCGGGTGCCCCTTTCAGCTACCGGCAGAAACGGCGAAGCGGTGGCCGGGGTGCGTTACCGCGCTTGGCAGCCGCCCTCGGCGCTGCATCCGCAGATCCCCATTCACGCGCCGCTGGTGTTTGATGTGATCGACACCTGGAACCAGCGCTCAGTCGCGGGCTGTACTTACTACGTAGTGCACCCCACAGGGCGTAATTTCGATACCTTCCCGGTCAATGCGTTTGAAGCCGAAGCGCGAAGACTGGGGCGTTTTAGTGACAGCGGCCATAGTCATGGCCATCAGGTTCCCAAGCTGGAAACCCCCAGCCTGGAACTGCCGCAGACCCTCGACCTGCGCTGGACGCCTAGCTAATGCTTTTCTCTTAGCGACTAGTGCAGGATAATCCGCCTCCTACTGCTTAGGATTACAAGGATAATGACGGCCCCTGTCTCTCCCTCACTTCTCGCGCCCGTGGCTAACGGGCTCGTTGAGGATTACTTACACCAGCTAGGCAAGGGACAGCCCGGCACGTTCGACGCCATGCTCGATGGCCAGGGGCAGTTACGCCCTGGCTGGCAGAGCTTACTCGGCTCATTGGAGGGCCTGGGCCCGACGGGTCGTCACCAGCAGCATGACGAGATTCAGCGCCTACTGGCTGAAAACGGCGTAATTTTCAATATGCATGATGAAACCCAGGGGCGTTCGTGGCGGCTCGACCCACTACCTTGGGTGATTGATGAACCACAGTGGCAAGCATTAGAAGCAGGGCTAATCCAGCGCAGCCGTCTGCTTAGCGCTCTCTACGACGATATCTATGGGCCCAAAACGCTCTTTGAAGCGGGGCTACTCCCCACCCAAGAGCTGCTTGCCTCAGCGCATTTATTACTGCCCTGCCACCAGTCGCTACCCAATGACCGCGCGCCGATTATTTTCCACGGTGTGGATGTGATTCAGGATACTCAGGGCCAGTGGCGGGTGATGGCAGACCGCCTACAGGCGCCATCCGGTACTGGGCTTGCGCTCGAAAACCGTATACTGATGGCCCGCGCCCTGCCGGGTATGTATCGCAATGCGCCCTTAAAGCGGCTAGCGGGGTTTCTTGACCTACACCACCGCACGCTGATCGCCATGGCCTATCAGCATCGCGATAACCCCACGCTTATCTTATTAACGCCGGGGCCGGGGAGCCCACGCTATTTTGAGCACGCCTATTTAGCCAATTACCTCAATATTGCACTGGTAGAAGGCCAGGATTTAGTCGTACGCGATACCCAAGTATGGCTGCGCACCCTGGGCGGTCTACAGCCAGTCGATGTGATACTGCGCCACTGCGACGACGCTTACTGCGACCCGCTGGAACTGCGCGGCGATTCGCAGCTGGGCGTACCCGGGCTACTCCAGGCCATGCGCTCAGGCGGCGTGGCGCTATCTAACGCCTTGGGGGTAGGCATTTTGGAAGCCCCGGTGTTAGCGGACTACTTACCGATGCTGTGCGAGCATCTTCTGGGTGAGACCCTGCTGCTGCCCAACGTCAATGCCACGACGCAGCCAGCCACCGCGCCGGTTTTTGATAGCCACCTACAGCGCCTGGAGCCCACCACGCTCAACCTACGCTGCTTTGTAACACGCACCCCCAATGCCACTGCCAAAAGCAGCACTGCTGCTAAAAATAGTGCGGCTGGCGAGTACCAAGTAATGCCCGGTGGTTTAGCTTGGGTTGGCGAACCTGGCTTGCCATCACTAAGCAGCACCATCGTTAAAGATGTCTGGGTTACGGCAGCCTCTCCTCAGCCCCATGTCAGCCAGCTCCGCCAGGCCCGCGGCCCGGTGGTGGCCACCCGTGACGGCACCGACCTACCCAGCCGAGTAGCCGAAAGCCTGTTTTGGTTAGGCCGCTACGGCGAGCGCTTAGACACCCGCGCGCGACTGCTGCGTGAAGCGCTAATGAGGCTAATGGAGTACGACCAGGATGAGATCGCCGATCAGCTGCTCGATGAACTTCTGCTGGCACTGGATATCACCACGCTAAACGAAGAGGACCAACAGCGACTACAGGCACCTTTGATTGGTTTTGATCTAAAGCGCGCCGCGTTACTGGCGCAGTTTGATGACGTGGATCCCCAGGCCTTACAGCCACTGTTTGCCCAACTAATGCGCAACGCACGCAGCGTGCGTGACCACTTAGGCGATGACTCCTGGCGGGTGGTGCATCAACTGCGTCAGCGCATGGCTACCTTCAACCCCAGCTTGGGGGCAAGCGCGGCGCGGCGCGCTTGCGAAGGGCTGTCTGCTCAGCTAGCCGCCTTCTTCGGGCTGTGTAACGAAACCATGCCCCATCACTACGGCTGGCGGTTTATGGATATCGGCCGCTTCCTGGATCGCGTGCTGGGACTGCTCTCGCTGCTCAAGCTCACCCTCAATGCGCCGCACTCGCCGGGGCTGGCGTTGTGGGAAGTCGTGCTCGCCACCACCGATAACTTTACCGCCTATCGCCGCCGCTACCGCAGTGAGCTTCACCCTGCGGCGATTCTCGATCTACTGCTGTTCGATGAAACCAATCCTCGCTCGGTGGGCTATATGCTCAAGCGCATTGAACGACAGATGGATCGCCTGCCGGGCAGCTCATCGCCCTACCGTAACGCCGAACGGCGGCTATTAATTCAGGCCAATGCGGCACTGCACCTGGCCGACATTGATCGCTTAAGTCATCTAGCCGATACACCGGAGGCACAGGATGCCTTAGAGCAACTGCTGGATGCTTTAATTGCCCCCTTAAGCGCGCTTTCTGAAGCCATCAGTCAGAGTCATTTCAGCCACGTGGAGCGGCCACGCCAGTTAGTCAGCATGGAGCCTGATGCATGAACTACACGCTGCGCCATACCACCCGCTACCACTACAGCGCCCCCGTGACGCTGTGCCATAGTGAAGCTCGGGTGCTACCACGTAAAACGCCGCATCAGCACTGTGGTGCCTCGGAACTGCAGATCAGCCCCACGCCGCAGGTACAGATGGAGCGCCGCGATGTATTCGGCAATCGAGTGCTCTATTTCGCCATGGAGGAAGTTCATCAAACCTTGGATGTCACGGTGGTAACGCAGTTGAGTACACACCCACTTAGCAGCTACCCACCACCTCAACGACGTGGGAACAAGTCGCTCAGCAGCTTAGCCAGAACAACAGTTTTGACATTCAACTTTACCGCCTCGACTCACCGTTTATTCGCCGTAATGATGAGCTGGCCACCTTTGCCCACAGCTGCTTTACCCCAGGCAGGCCAATAGTCGAGGCGACTCTCGCGCTCAATGAACTGATTCATCAAACCTTCGAGTACGACCCCAGCTTTACCACACTTGCAACGCCGCTAAGCGAAGTACTCGCCAACCGGCGGGGTGTCTGCCAGGATTTTGCTCATCTCGCGATTGGTGCATTGCGTTCGGTAGGTCTTGCTGCGCGCTATGTCAGTGGCTATTTGGAAACCCAGCCCCCGCCCGGGCAGCCACGCCTGATCGGCGCAGATGCTTCCCATGCATGGTTGGCGACCTGGATTCCCGAATGGGGGTGGCTGGCCCTAGACCCCACCAATGGCACCGTGGCCAGTGAACAGCACCCTGTACTGGCCTGGGGGCGAGATTACGCCGACGTAGCCCCGCTAAAAGGCGTCATGAACGGGGGCGGCGAACACCGCCTGGAAGTCGAAGTGGATGTCATGCCACTGGTGGGCTGATGCAAACCAACTCCACCTAAGGTATAACAGCTACATAGTTGGCTTGTTCAAGGAAGACTCGATGCAGCAAGGGGGTGGGGATGGAAAAAACGTCGGGCATGCGCCTCTCTGGGCATCCCAGATCCTGCTTCTGGGCTGTTTTCTGGTCTTGCTATCGGGTGCCGTCGAACAGTTTTACAAGCCACATTTCACCGAGCTGCAACAGACCGATGAAAGCCTGAAAAGTCTTTCGAGTCACTACGCTTTCGCGCCACTCCCCACCAAGCTACGAATAAGAAACGATGCCACCAAGCGGCAGGTAGATAAAGAGCTTTTGAAGGCCATCGAATGGTCAGCCGACGATCCCCCTCCCGTTAGCTTTTTCGCCTCGCTGCATTCAGCTATCTCCCACCAGGCAATTCTTGGCCGTGTCGTTTCAAACGACACCAGCGGCTGTGCCCTCCTTCTTCCCCCCGGTCGGGCACCGCCTATCCTCGCAAAGAGCTAACTACGTAGTTGTTCAGTTATTCATTAGTGGCACCGCTTTAGAGACACGCTGCCATTCAAACTATCAGTACCTTTTAGAAGGGTTCTCCGTTTATGTTTCCCGTTGACAAGCTCATTTTACTTGCTGCGATTTTGATATTGGTGGGCATTGTATCGAGCAAATTATCTGCCCGCCTTGGCTTACCTGTCCTGGTTCTGTTCTTGGTCATTGGCATGCTGGCCGGTGAGAGTGGTATTGGAGGGATCGCCTTCGACAACCCAGCGGGGGCACATGCCCTAGGCACGCTGGCGCTGGCAATGATCCTCTTTGACGGCGGGCTTCAAACGCCTACCTCATCGATTCGAAAAGTCTGGAAACCCGCCTCCCTGCTCGCCACTTTCGGGGTGTTGATCACGGCTCTAATCACCGGCGTGGCAGCCGCCTACATTCTCGACTTACCGCTGCTGGAAGGCCTGCTGCTAGGGGCTATCGTGGGCTCCACAGATGCCGCAGCGGTATTTTCGCTGTTAAGAAACGCCGGCATACATATCAATAAAAAACTGAAATCCACGCTAGAGATCGAAAGCGCCTCAAACGACCCGATGGCTATTTTCCTTACCGTCGGGTTGCTGGAAGTGCTGGTCAATGGCATGAAACCAGGCATGGGGCTGCTTGAGCTTTTCGTCATGCAGATGGGCGTAGGGGGCCTGGTAGGGCTTGGCGTAGGATGGGCATCAGTCAAGATCATTAACCGCATCCATCTGGTGGCCTCGGGCCTTTACCCGGTAATGGTGGCCGCGTGTGGCTTCCTTTCCTTTGGTATCTCAGCCAACGCAGGGGGGAGCGGATTCCTGGCCATTTTCCTGACCGGGGTGTTCATTGGCAACCACCGTATCGCCTTTCAGCGCAGCACATTCCTGTTTCATGATGGGCTCGCCTGGCTAAGCCAGATCGTGATGTTCGTGGTATTGGGGCTGCTGATAAACCCGGTGTCTCTGCTGGATGTATGGCTGGAAGGGCTGGTGATTGCTGCGGTACTGATTTTGGTTGCCCGGCCAATCGCCGTGTTGCCGGTCATGAAACTGTTCGGCTTCAATGCCCGTGAAGCCAGTTTAGTGGCCTGGGTAGGCCTACGTGGTTCCGTCCCTATTATCCTGGCTATTTTTCCGCTGATGTTTGGGCTGGAGGGTGCAGAATTAATCTTCAATGTGGTGTTTTTCGTGGTGCTGATCTCGGCAACCATCCAGGGCACCACTCTGCCAGTGGTGGCCCGCAAGCTGGGATTGACTGAAAAACCGCCAGCGGTACCGGCGGCCAGCCTTGAGATTACCGCGCTGGAAGAGGTAGATGCCGATATTGTGGAGTACACCCTGAGCGACCATCCACGCGCAGCGGGTCGGCGGCTTTCACAAATGGCACTACCCGATACGACGGTCGTCGCGATGATTACCCGGGGTAAGGACGTAATTCCCCCGAGGCTCGACAGAGCTAATGGCTGGCGATCACCTGTTCGTGGTGCTGCGTCCCGAGACGAGGCCGTTTATCGACTGTGTCTTTTCAGATGCGGTGGGCGTGGTCAGTGAAGAGCTGCCCGATCAGGAGCTAAAGCTCAAGGGCAGTACAAGGATAGACGATTTACGCCACTCGTATGGCGTGTTGATCGAAGGAGAGGATGGCCAGACGACTCTCGACGCACTGCTGCGCAATACACTCTCCAGCCAACCGGAGATAGGCGACTCACTTCAGCTCGATGGCATCATGCTGGCGGTACTGGCGACACTCGGTGGCCGTATTACCACGGTTGGCTTGACGGTGCAGGACAAGCCTGACCAATAAGCGTCTTATCCATACTTAGCCTCGCAAGAGGCTAAGTACCAGTGTTCAAGTCGAGGCCGTCTCGTAAGCGGCCTTGAGACGATAGAACTCTTCTACAATAGCGGCCATTTCATCGGCGTCATAGTCACAAAGGCCGCTCACTACGAGCTTTTTGGAACCCACCCCTACGGCCTCCCCGGCGGACTCAATAGAGAACTCCAGCAGTGCATCGGCGCGTTTACCGTGCACCTCCAGCGAAGAGTGGTTCAGCGTCAAGCCCGGTGCAAAACCATCCAAGCGCTCGAGTGAAAACCCCATGCTATCGTAGATCACCAGTGGACGTTTGGGGTTAAACATGACCCCGTGCTCTTCCATCAGCGGTTTGAGATAGTGCGGAAAGTTTTTGCCTGAAAACGCGACATAGCAACGCGCAAAGGCTTCCACCACCGCAGGATCGTGGGTAATGTCACCACTACGCACCACCTGTAAGTAACATTTTCCGCTCTCATCACAGACGTGAAGTGCACCGTTGTCTGCTTCGCTAAACTTAAGCGGCGTATCAGCGCCCACCATGTTGGTGAAGCGAAATTCCATTTGCCGCGACAACCCAAACTTTGTGAGTATCAGTACAAACAGTAGATCACCGGGCACACAAAAACGGCGTGCATCCGGGTTATGAATGGGGTTGTAGTCACCCGCCACGCCTTTGGCGAAGCGACTGGCCTGCTCTGCGGAGATCACTACATACTCTCCGCGCTGCGCGTAAAAATCCTTGAACATGGCGTTTGTTGCCTGCCTAGCGTTGAAATCGAAAACCCGTCACTGCCCAACGCCGCGCATAATGCCATAAAACACGCCCCAACAGGAGTTATCTGCTAGGGAAGCCACTATGTCAGACGCGAACACTCGTAAAAATCGCCTACCTCGCCTGCTGCGAAGGGCGTTGGTTGGCCTACTGTTTATCCTCTTTACCTGGGTGGCGGGCAGCTATTGGCTGCTTAACAGCCAGTGGCTGCCCGAGCGCATTTCACAATTCGAGGGCATCGACATCCGCTGGGAGCAAGGCGTTAGCCGCCACCCAGGCCGCTGGGAAGTAGAGGGACTCTATCTCGCTCGTGAAGATGAAGCACTGCCCATCTCAATTGAAGCCGAACGCGCCACCCTTTCGCTCTCGCTAATGGCTCTATTACGCGGCGAACTGCATATCGACACACTCGATGCCGAGGGTATTCGCCGCCTGACCGTTGGTGACATCGCGCTTGAAGCTGACGGCCAGCTGCAGGTAACGGAGACCACGCTAAGTCGCGACACCCTAGCGATTCCTAACGTTTCCCTCGCCATTACCAATGGTCGTTTAGTTCGCTTGAGTGATCAAGAGACCTTAGTGCGTGATATTAACCTTAACGCTGATGCAACGCTCAATTCGATAACTCCTGTCGACGCTACCAGCGGCGAGCTGAACCCCAACCTACTAGCAGCGCTCTCAGCGCAGCTTCAGTTGGATGCCCAGGCGGATGCCTGGAATGTCTTTATGCCCTACCTAGGCACCCTGCCCTGGCTAACCATTGAAGGGCGCGGGGCGCTAACTGGAGCACTGGAGCTCACCGCAGGAGAATTACAGCCCGGCAGCAAGCTTATACTGAACGCGCCCCTGCTACGCTTAGCGATTGATGAGCAACGTTTACATGCGCCGACTGACTCGCCGCGCTGGATACTGGCGGATACCCCTCCGCCTCGTCACACGGCTACGGGCGAGGGCCAAGTGCGCTTGTCGGTTGAGAACGATCAACTGCATTTTTCAACGCAGCTGGCCGATGTTGAGCTAGCCGACACGCACCCTTACGCAGAGCATACCGAGCTACGCCTTGCGACCCAAATTCCTAATCAGCGACTGGATCAACTCGACCTTCCCACCTCAGCGACACTCGCCTTGCAAGGCGATATCACCCGCCTGGATATGCTGGATCGATATCTTTCGCCCGGTATAGGAGAACGGGGTTCTGAAGGAGAGAGTTCTGAAGGACAGGATTCTGAACGTGAAAACTCTGAACTGGAAGGCATCAGTCTTTCCGGCCATGGGCAAATTGAGGCCTCTGCCAGCATTCGCCAATCGCGCCTTTTTGATGCCCAACTAAGTATTCAAGCAACTGAGTTGATGGCAGATACGCGTGGCTTCATTGCCCGAGGTGGCGGCTCATTAGATGCCCAGCTAACGCCACAAGAAATTATCGAAGCAACGCTTTACTTTGCCAACGCCACGCTGCACCACCAGGAGCGTCTGCTGCTTGACGATGCCGCTATCAACGTCTCGGCATCGAGCCCAACTGATCCAGAAAAGGCCCGCGAAGAAGCATCCGTGACATTGAGCTGGCAATCCGCGCAACTGCCTAATATCAGCGTTTTACAAACCTACTTAGGCGCCATTTTACCTGACCCCGCGCCACTGCAGTTGCTTAGCGGGAAAGCCGCCAGCCACGGCCAGCTCACCATGGCGTCAAAACAGCTCAGCGGAGAGGTACATTTAGCCGGAAACGGGCTTACCACACGCTGGCAACATGGCGAACAAGTCGGCACGTTAACCAGTGATATGCAGCTTTTCCTGCCTATTCAGCAGGCAGCAATGGATGGCTCAACGCTGAACATCAGCGGCACCCGGTTGAGCTGGCAAGTGGCCGATATCGACCAACCGAGCGAACGCTTAGAGAGCATATTGGTGCTAAATGATGGTCGCTTTCAACGCAGAGGTGACGTACCAAGCGGGCAATTTTCACTCGAGGGAAGCGTGCAACGGCTAGGCTTTTTAAATGCGTTTTTGCCTGACGCCCACGGTTTAGCCATCGCGGGTGAAGGACAACTCTTTTCTCAGGGCGCCTTTCGCGATAACCGCTTGCTGGCACCCACTCGGCTGCGGGTCAACGCCGACCAGTTAGAAGTCACGTTTTTAGATTATCTCGCCACCGGACGGGGCGAGCTCACCGCCCAGTTGGATAGCACCGAGCGGGCCCAGCTCTCGCTTGGCATCCCCCGCTTTGCCTTGAGTCGCCAAGGAGATGATAGCCCGCACCTGGAAGGACGCCACTTTGCTCTCACCACGCAAACCGAGCGCTTTAGCGATGTGCTTGAATCTCCACAGCCCGAGCACTTCACCACGCGCATCGCGCTGCCGATTACCGAGGTGCCCGACTTCACCCGTTACAACCGCTACCTGCCCGAAGGCGCGGTGTTAGGTTGCTGGATGGGCAAGCCAGCCTGGAAAGCGAGTGGCTGTTGGAAGGATTAAATGCACAGGGCGAACTAACTCTGCGCGCCTTCGGCGCAGAGTTAGTGCTGTTGGATCAGCAGCTTCGCGGCGACGTTCATCTCGACTTACACCTAACCGACGGCGACCTGGAAACGCGTCGTTTTAACGCAGATGACTCATTCTTACGCTTGGAGAACGTTAGCCGACAAAGTGAAAATGGCTCTGCCGATGCCGGTTGGTGGGTAACGCTTTCCATGTTGGATGCGCAATTGGCGTGGGAAGACCCTATTCGTCTCGTCAGCCAGCTCCGCCTTGAGATGCGCGATACCGGTTTACTCGCCCGGCTATTTCTCGCACGCGCAAGGGATAGCGACTGGTTAGGGCGACTGCTAAATGTGCACGATATCGAGGGCACGGCGCAGCTAGAGATCAGCGGCAAGCAGATCAGCCTTAGCGACTTGACGCTCGCTGGTGGCCCGCTGCTGCTGCTTTCCGATGTCGCTCTGGCAGACCGCAGCGCAAACGGCGCGCTCTATGCCCACCTTGGCGTGATTGGATTAGGGGTTGAACTTGAGGACAGCGAACCAACCTTGCACGTTATTCAACCCCGCCGCTGGTTTGACCGCTGGCGTGAGATGAACCGTTCCCTAAGCCCTAATAATTAGCCTCTAATGATTAGGGCTTAGCGTTTTTTGCGCTCACGGCGAATCATCCTCACCCGCTCTTTAGCCTTTTGCGGTGTAGAGAGCGGTGCTGCCGCCTCATCATGGGTTTTCGGTGGCACCGTGACCCAGGCAAACACCGGCAGCGCCAAGTGCCAATGGATCGCCGCCAAACGCAGCCCGAGGGTGACGCTTAGTGAGGCGCCAATCGCCATGGTTAGCGGCGCCTCCAGGGCATGCAGCGCCACGTAAATGATTCCCCCAGCCATCGCTGCCGTCGCATAAATTTCTTCGCGAAGCACCATGGGCACTCGCTGGGCCAATACATCACGTATCATGCCGCCTGCTACGCCGGTCATCATGCCCTCAAGACAGCTACCGTTCCAGACGTGCCCAGCAGCAGTGCTTTATGAGTCCCAATCACAGTAAACAGTGCCAAGCCAAACGCATCAGCGATCGGTAAAAAGCCCCGCGACAGCCGGTGTATATAGTGAAAGCCCATCAACGACACACCCACGGTGGCTAAAATCACCCACAGGTAGGTTGGATCCGTCACCCAGAACACCGGCCTTACACCGAGCACTAAATCACGCAGCGTGCCTCCACCAATGCCGGTCACCGCTGCCAGCACCAGCATACCTATAGGATCCATGCGCGACCGGCACGCCAAAATCACGCCCGAAAGCGCAAACACGATGACACCCGCCATATCCAGCCAATAGACCACGCCCGACAACACGCCCTTCTCCTTTTTTATGCTCGCTATCTTTAAAGGCAGGCAGGATAGCACCCTTCAGAGGATATGCTCGCACCCAAGAACACGCTTGCGACCTAAGCAAGATAAGTTCACATAATTAGGTTACGCTGACCGAATTGTCATTAACACTTGCATTCACGACGGAGTAACACTGCTATGGACTGGAGCCCGGCTTATAGCTGGTTGGTACTCGCCTTACTATTAAGTTTGGCAGAGCTGACTTCTGGCGCGATGGTGCTGCTAGCGCTGGGTATTGCCGCTGCGCTAACAGCGGCCGTTACAGCGCTAGGATTAACGCTTCCTTGGCAACTGCTTGGCATGGCTATTTTTACCGGGGTACTGCTGCCAATATGCATTATGGTCATTCGCCCGCGCTTCTCCCCCCGCGGCGTTGCTTATGGCACAACAGGCACAGGTGTGGAAAAAGGTAATCGCTACACTACTCTACGCCGGGATTTTGATGATGCCACGGGCATTAAAGTCAACGGCGATTTCTACCGCCTGCGCGTACTTGAAAGCGGTGAAACCGAGCTACCCAGCGGTACGCTGGTCATATTTAAACGATTTGAAGGCACCACTGCGCTAGTCGCATTACATCAGCCTGAAGACACAGCCTTTCAAGATGACAATTCCCAACGCAAGGAGCCTTAACCATGGATCTACCTATAAGCCCCGGCTTATTAATAAGCCTCATTATTGTCGTGATCGCAGTACTGATCATCTCTAAAGGCCTAATTATTATTCGCCAATCGGAAGTAATGGTGGTTGAGCGCCTAGGTTCTTTTCACCGCGTTTTAGAAAGCGGCATTAACATTATCATTCCATTTATCGAACAACCCCGCGCGATCACCATGCTGCGCTATCGCAAAATGGGTGAGGACTATACCGCTATCACCACCGACGAAACCCGCATTGACCGCCGCGAAACGGTGATGGATTTCCCCGGTCAACCGGTCGTCACCACCGATAACGTCACCGTGCGTATCAACGGCGCGCTCTACTACCAAATCATCGACCCCAAGCGGGCCGTCTATGAGGTAGAGAATATGAGCCAGGCCGTCGAAGTACTGGCCAAAACCACGCTACGTTCAGTGGTCGGTAAAATGGAACTGGATAAACTGTTTGAATCCCGTGCGGAAGTGAATAATGAGATTCAGGCCGCGATGGAAGAGCCTGCGTCTAAATGGGGGGTCAAAATCTCCCGCGTCGAAGTGCAGGACATCGCAATGCCGGAAGAGGTGGAAACCGCAATGCGCCTGCAAATGGCCGCCGAACGTAAGCGCCGTGCCACCGTCACCGAGGCCGAGGGGGAGAAATCAGCGGCAATTGCAATGGCCCAGGGGCAACGTGAATCCTCGATCCTCAACGCTCAAGGTGACAAAGAGTCGGCCATTCTACGTGCCCAGGGTGAGCAGGAGTCAATTAAACTGGTGCTTAGTGCCATTGGCGATAGTGAAGAGAATAAGCGCACCGTAGTGGGCTATCTGCTGGGCCAGAGCTATATCAAGGTACTACCCAATATGGCGAAGAATGGTGAGCGAGTATTCGTACCCTACGAGTCCTCTGCTCTGCTTGGCTCAATGGGCATGTTCCGCGAAATGGCCGGCTCACCAGAAGATACTGTCACAAACCACCTTAAAAGCCGTAATCACAGTGACAGTGATTTTCGCAGTGGGCTGGTAGGCGGAGCCGCTAGCGGTAACTAAAAGCGTACTTGAGTATTTATATGCTTTGCAAAGCCTGGCCCGAGTAGCCAGGCTTTTGGGTTAAGTACAAGAAGCTAACCGCTAGCAACCGTTGAAGAAAACATCACCTGCGTAAGGTTCATATTCGTTAAACTCTACGCTTAATGCTCAGCCTCACTTTTATTGTGCACGTAGCGTCGTTAATGATGGCCCCTATGTAGCACTTATTAATAGCAAGATCGCGACCAAGAGATTAGGACGTTCACCATGCCGCCTAGTGGGTTCGCCATTCGCCGAAGCACTCTACTGCTCTTAACGCTTGCGTTACTGTTGGCATATTCAAGCTACCTACTAGCTGATACCTCTCCCAAACCGCTCCATAATTGGGAGTATCGCTGGGGCGACTCTCCTTACGATGCCGATAGCCATCCTCAATGGCTGCAAAGCGACTCAACAGAGTGGCAGTCGATTGACTCCCCTTCGAACCCACCTGGCCGCAACGGGCACGAACACCTCTGGTTACGTACGACAGTGCCCGCCGGTGATTGGAACGATCCAGTACTTTTTATCACCAGTATCAATTTGATTGGGCAAGTTTATCTAGACGATGAACTGATCTATCAATATGGTGAATTTGACGAACAGGGAAAAGGCGATTTTGCGGGCTGGCCCTGGCACATGATAGACCTACCAGAAAATGCCGCCGGTCAGACGCTTACCTTTCGCTTTTACTCTTACTACACCAGTATTGGCTTATGGGGCCAAGTCCAGGTAATGGAACGCATTGAGGTTTTAAAGCAAATTATCCATGAATCTGCTCAGGATCTCGGTGTGAGTGCTTTGGTATTGGTGCTCGCTATCCTGGCCACCATTTTCGCGTTAATAGGTCCCGAACGCCGTGGTTTTGGGTCTATTGCGTTGTTTGCTTATGCTTCAGGGCTAATGCTGCTTGCGGAGACCCCAGCCCGTCAACTCATTGCCGATGAGCCATTGACCTGGGACACACTCCGAGCAGCCAGTTACTACACCCTGCCGGTGGCACTGGGGTTGTTACTCAGCTATTGGTTGGAGGGCACAGCTAAGCGCTGGATAACTCTCCTTTGGGTTATTCACTTGGTGTATCTGGTGCTGGCGATTGGTTTGGTTCAATTGGGCGTGTTGAGCCTTTCATTAACCTTCCCCATCTTTGATGTCATGCTGGCCTTAACGCTCCCCATAATGCTGGCACTTGCGCTCATGCGCTTTCAAAAGCTCACCCTTGAACAACGGCTTCTGGTAGTGAGTTTTACTTTTTTGCCCCGCTGCTACTCGCCGATATGGTGGTCGCCCACGGCTTTGTGGGCTGGCGCAGTGTGCCCTTGAGCTACGGCACACTGGCTTTTTCTTTAGCGAACGCGGCTATTTTTCTGTGGCACTATCGGCATACACAGCAACAACTTGCCATGGCCAATGAGACTCTAGAGCAGCAGGTGGCGGCGCGAACCGCCGACCTCGACCGGTTAGTTCAAGAACTGGAAGGGCTCTCACGCAAAGACCCATTAACAGGCTTGCACAACCGTCGCCATTTCGACACGGCATTCGAGCACCATTGCCAGCGAGCTAAGCAGCATGACAGTCAACTCTCCGTGCTAATGCTGGATGTGGATCACTTCAAACAGATTAACGATGATTTTGGTCATGACGCAGGAGATGCCGTGCTGGTCGAAATCGCCCTGTTATTGCGGCACCACTTAAGAGATTTGGATGTGATCTGTCGCTTTGGGGGCGAAGAATTTGTTGCCTTGCTACCTGCTACCTCCCGAATCGCTGCCGAGACGCGCGCAAAGGCGCTGTTAACATCCATTGCTCATCAGGCATTTATTCATCAAGGCTCTTCTCTGCGGAAAATCACGCTTTCCTGCGGTGTCGCAACATATCCTGATCACACTCAAGACCCTAAGAAATTGCTGCGCCTTGCCGATGAAGCGCTTTATCAAGCCAAGCACAGCGGCCGTAACCGCTGTGTAGTATGGGAAGAGACACTTGAAGAGCAGGGATTTATGCTCGGTAGGCAACAGCCGCAATAACCACTCATGGTATTGGTTAATTAAGCAGCCCCCGACGCCAGGAAGTGATCAATAAACACAGCGTAATCCTGCTCTGTGCAGTCGGCGTAAGCCACCGCCAGTGTTGTAACCACCTCAATAAACAGGTCTTCACGCCCTTTTAATCGTTGGCAAACGGCTTTGGCAAAGCGTGTTGAGTCACCCTGGTTAAGCGCCTGGGCACCGCGCAGGTGTTCACGGGCGAGAATTTCTCCCCACTGCTTTGCCAGTTTTCGATATGACTTACCGCCAGAAAGCTTATGGGTCGGAAAGTCTTTCTTGAACGGCGAGCGCTCACGCACCGAAAACACCTTTCCGTTCATGGTTAGCCAGCCGAGATAGGCATCTGGGTGCTCAGCAATGGCGTGGAAGGCAGCTGCATGACGGATGGCTTCGTTAGGAAACAGCTTACGCCACGCCTGCTGCTGTTTTTTATCCATTAATCGAAATGCTTCTGGAGGTACCTGCTCTTTAACATCCAGGATGATGTCATCGTGCTCGTGCTCGACACCGCCTTCAATCAAGACGTAATAGCGTTCGACACCCAACGAACCGGTGCCTGCATCCAAACGCCGTGCCGTATCTTTGACGCGAAAATGGTGGGGATCACTCTCTTTAATAGCGTGTTGTAGCGTTTGCTGATACTCCTGCTCAATTAAGCGGCGTAGTTGGCTGGCCACATCCGCAGGCAGGTTAGCGAGCTTGCCAGGCCGTTCGGCGAACTGGCGGCCTTTCTGCCCATCTAGGGTCGTCCACTTTTCGAGCATCCGCGCACGGCTCTGCTTATCGGCGACTTTACTCATAAAGGGCTTAAGCAGTCCCTTTGCACTATCAAGGGTCACGGCCTGCACGGGCTGACTATCAACGTGATCGACCAGCGTTTGGTAATAGCCCTCTATTAACTTTTTAAGCGCTTTATCAATCGCTTTTGGATCCAGCTCAGCATTTTCACGAGCATCTAATACGACGCTGATAGCCAGCCGCCACAGGTCATATTGGTAGTCGCCAATCAGCGCATCATCGAAGTCATCCATGCCGTAGCGCACTTGGTCATCGTGGTGACCATAAGCGCCAAAGTTATAGACGTGGGCGTCGCCCTGCAACCAGGTTTGGGTCTCCGGCCAGCCACCAAACAGGGAAAAACGCCAATCGTGCCATACATCATTCCAGTACAAATGATTACTGCCGCGATAAAAGCGGTAGGGCGACGCAGCCATTTTGGCGTACTTGGCTTGGCGGATGGCCGTTGGTAAGGCGTTATTCGCCTGGTGGGTGGCCTCAATCACCTGCTGAGGGCGGTTATGTCCAGTCAATGCATGACTCATCGAATTACCTTTGTTATGCAAAAAACACTTTAGTACAAAGGTAGTCGATAACCATGAATAGATTAAGTCAGCACTCACACCGCAGCTCGACGTCCCCGTTGGGTAAAACCTCGTGGAGCGGCAATACGAAAGAAGCGCTCCACCACCTCAGCGTGGGTAGCAGGCGTCATCAAAGAGACGGCGACAAATACCGGCAGATTGAGCATCAGCCCCCAGAAGCCCGCGTGAATACCCATTGGGTGTGGCCAAAAGGTAGTAAACGCCACGGTAATCAGAAAGCCCACCACGATCCCCGCCATTACGCCCAAGCGAGAAGCCCGCGGCCAGAAGAACATGCCGATAAAGGCAGGCAGCACCTGGGAGGCAAACCCGAGCCCCACTAACAGAATCATTACCAAACTGCCGGGCTCGGCAATTGCGAGCGGCGCGACCACGAAGAACATAATGGGCAGGATCAGCAGCCGTGCAAGTTTTCCGGTAACGCCATCCGAGAGTTTTAGCACCGGCTGTAGTACATCCTTGCTGAGTGACAACGATACCGAATGAATAAACGGCTCGCTGGAAGACATTGAGGCTGCCAAAGTACCCGCGCCAAGTAATCCAACCAATACTACCGGCAAGTGCTGCATGGCGTACTCAAGTACCACGGTATCGGCCCGGGCCAATTCAGGTAGCGAAAAAATGCCAATAAAGCCGACAACGACCATAGGCAGAATAACCACGTAATACGTGGGTAGCCACGTCGCGCTGCGGCGAATAGTTCGTGCCGAGGAGGCGCTCATCCACTGCGTCCACACCGGCGGCATAAACGAGAACATGGAAACGATGATCGAGGTTGTCCAGAAACTAAAGCTCATATCGCCGCCTGCGCCGGGCAGAGTGAGAAACTCGCTATGCTCGGCTTGGATACGCTCGAACACGCCCGCAAAGCTCAACCCGCCGGTGGCGCTATGAACGGCCCAGAGGCCAACGGCCCAAGCCACAATCAGCATCAACACGCCTTGAAAGGCATTGGTGCGACCAATCGCCCGCTGACCACTGGCTGGCATAGAGGTAAACGGCAATGCAGGCCAGTACCAGCACGACCCCCAACCAAATCGGAATCAAACCGCCGCTCATCACAAACAGAATATAAGCCGAACCTATGGTCTGCAGCACCGCATAAGCAATAGAGCCGATCGCCATAACAAGCGCCGCCAGTGCGCCTAGCGCGGGGCTCTGGTAGCGGTCGGATATGGCACTTGCCTGGGTCACGTGACCAAACTGCTCGCCGAACTGCCACACTTTAGGGCCGAAATACCAAGCAACCAGCGCTAGATACGAAAGGTAAATCGCCACATAAAACACCGCCACCCCTCTGGAATAAGCCCACCCGGGCGCTCCCATAAAGGTGTAAGCACTCACACTACCGGCGGCAATCAGCAGGTAGAGCGTCACCGGCCCCATGCTGCGGCCCGCTACGCCCCACTCCTCCAAGCTATTCATGGAACGCCCTGCTCTGGCGCGTAGGCCAATCACCATGGCAATAGCGACATAGGTCAAGGTAATCAATAGTGGCCAAGGGCTATTCATGGTCGTCTCGCTCCACAATACGATTGCCGATCAGCATCACCACTACGCAGGCAAAAATCACCAGGTAGCTCCACACTACTAACAGAGGCAAGCCCATCACTAAGGTGGCTCTGTTTACCCAACCAATCACCGGCCACGTTCCCGCCAGCACCAGCACCACAAACGCAATTAACAGCCCCCAGCCCGCCCGGGAGGTAGGCAGTACTAATAAACGTTCCATGAGTGTTCCTCTTATTTAACTGCAGAGTTAATCACTGGCAGCATCGGCCAGCGCGTGGGCAACGCCAAACGCGTTTCTAGCAGCCTTGCCAGTTTCAGCACAAAGTGATCTCCAAAGCGCGGGCCAACCAACTGCACACCTATCGGCATATTGACGGAACTAGCGGAACGGCTAAACCCAGCATTAAGCGAGATCGCAGGCTGCTCGCCCATATTCCACGGCACGGTGTAAGCAATGTGCTCAAAGGGCCGACGCGGATCATTGGTAGGCGATGGCCACTCAGCTGGGAAGGCGATATTGGGTGTGGTGGGTGAAATCACCGCATCGACCTCATCAAATACGGCTTCGGTGGCGCGTCGCATCGCCATGGTTTGCTGAAAACCGTGCACTGCTTCTACGCCACTTAAGTGTGCACCACCATCGGCCCAGGCTAAAATGGCAGGCAACACTTGCTCACGCTCGTTAGCCGAAAGCTTTAACAGCTCGCCCCACTGACGGGCCTGCCAGAAGTGATCCAGTCCCTCTAACATTTCGCGGGTCAGCACTGGCGCCATCGGCACCAGCGTTGCCCCAGCGGCTTCCAACTGCTTTGCAGCCTGTTCCACGTGGTGGCGAATCTCATCATCCAAAGGTAACCCGCAGCCCGCCTCCATCATCACACCCACTCGCAAACCTTTAACGTCGAGTTCCAGATCCATCCAGTCAATCGTTTCCGGCGGCAGACGCATCGCATCGCGTCGATCTGTGCGGGCAAGCGCCGTCATCATCAGCGCGGCATCCGCTACGCTTCGGGTCATTGGCCCGGCACAGCGGCCTACATAATAAGGGTCTATCGGTACCCGGCCCAAAGTGGGCTTAAAGCCGACGACACCACACCACGCCGCAGGAAGGCGTATCGAGCCACCAATATCGGTGCCCACATGCAGTGGCCCAAGCCCAGCAGCGGCGGCAGCGCCCGCGCCCGCGCTTGAACCGCCGGTATTACAAGCTAAATCCCATGGATTGCGGGTCAAACCATGAAACGACGAGAGCCCGGATGAGAGCATGCCAAAGTCGGGGCAGGTAGTTTTCGCCAGCAGCAGAGCGTTATCTTCCGCTAATCGAGCAGCGGGGGGAGCGTCTTCGGTGGCAACAGGCTGCTCGCCAAGCCCGGTTCCCCCCGGCACTGGCATCCCTTTGGTGGCAATCAACTCTTTAAGGGTTATTGGCACGCCATCTAGCGCGCCGCTAGGTTGCCCCCTAGCCCAGCGCTGGGTGGAGGCTTCGGCTGCTTTAATGAACGCATCAGGCTGATAGGCATACAGCGCATTGATGTGCGGCTCCCAGGCGTCGATATGCTCAACCAGGGCGCTGGCTACTTCAGTTGGCGAGAACCTATAAGCTCGGTAGCCATCAATTAATTGAGTGGCGGTGAGTTGGTGTAGTGCAGGCATCACATTACCTTTTGCTGTTGTTATCAGGCTGACGTTATTAACAAGCTCAGCATGAACCCACACCGTGTCTTCTGCTATTTCAATCTTGACCTCAGCGTGTCCACTTTTTGTGTGCACTCTTCGCTTTTAAAATCTTTCCGGATGATTAGACTGGCAGTGTCTGTAGGGCACTTGCCAGCAGCGAAAGGCAAGCTTCAGTGGCAAAGCTGCGCTGGCGATGGCGATAAACGCAGAGATCAATTCGCGCGGCCTCAAGCTCTGAAGGAGCCAAGGGGATGCTAATGAGTTGACCTAATTGGCACTCCCGAGCTACCGCCATCGGTGGCAATACCAGAACGCCTGCGCCGTTAAGGGCAAGTGCTTTTTGAGTTTCCAGCGAGGCGGTCTTAAAGGTAGGTATTAGGGTAACGCCTGCCCGGTGTGCTGCACGCTCCAGCGCTTGGCGAGCACCATAGGATTCATCAGGTAAGATCAACCGGTGCTCTGCCAAGGTGTGAAGACTCACCTCAGAAGCCGCGGCCAATGGATGGCCTGGAGCCATCACTGCATGGTGGTGCAACTCGGCGCTAGCAAAGGGCACAATGTCATCATGGCGGGGCATAAAGAAGGACAAGCCAATATCGGCATCACCTCGGCGCAGCGCCTCCACCATTTGGCTAGCGCTGACGATCCCGATATCAAAACTCAAATGGGGATAGCGCTGCCCCATCTTGGCTAACGTAGGCGCTAGCAAGCCAGCGACAACGCCTTCCGCCACCTGCAAACTGACCCGCCCAGTTCGCAAGCCCTTCAAATCGGCAATATGTTCCTGCACCCGCTCTAGGTCACGGAGAGTACGCTGTGCCTGGGCGGCCAATAGCTCCCCCGCCGCCGTTAGGCTAATGCCATTGGGACCGCGTTCGATAAGCGGTGCGCCAAGTTGATGTTCCAGTAAATCGATCTGGCGACTAATCGCCGTGGGGGCAATATGCAGTTGGGCGGCGGCTTGCCGCAGCGAACGGCACCGGGCCACAGTATCAAAGTAGCGTAACGCACGGCCACTGATCATAAGCGCCCCTTAAAGCTCCATCTGCCGTGACATCACTGTTACGTTTTCACCTCGGTACTCAAGGCTTTCTACCTCTTGCCAACCCAAGCGCTTATAGAGCGCCTGCTGATCAGGGGTATAGAGATAGAAGCGACCAAAACCACCCGCAGTTGCTTCGGCTTCCACTCGGCGTACCAAGGCAGAGGCAATGCCCTGCCCCCGCCATTCGGGTACGACAAATACGGAGGCAAGCCAGGGGGTAAGTTCGCGGCGTATGCTCATGTCATCGGCAATGAGGCTGGCGGTACCAACAGGGGTTTCGTTTTGTATCGCCACAAAAATGGAAGGCACGCCAGCCTGGCCACATTTGGCTTTAGTGCGCTCAATGGCTTGTTCTAGTGTGAGCCCAGGATGCAAATGGCCCCAGGCGGAGAATGTCCAACCTGCGACGACTTCAGCATTAGGGTCTTCAGCTCTTAACCGCTGGAGGGTGATATCGCTTCGCATAAATGGCGCCTTATCTTATTTAGCACAAGCGAATACAGTAGCGATATATGGGTAGGCTGGCCAGCGCCGATACCTTCCGCACACGCCGCCAGCCAGAGGCTTTACCACTATTATCTGTCGAAAAACTGCAACCAGATAGAGTTCATCTACCTTGAAAGCAATTGCCAACTTAATACAAAAGCGGCAATGCACTTAAGCCATTAAACGGACAAAGGCTTCATTTGCTTAGCCAGTTCATCGTCCAGCTCATTGGCCCGCTTGGCTGCTGGCCTGCTTTCCATACGCTCAATGTACTGCTTGAACACCTCGTTGGGCGGGATGTTCTTCTGCATCGTTTCCCACCAGAGATAACTACTAACCAATATATCTGCGGCAGTAAACTGATCGCCGCAGATATAAGCGTTTTCACTGAGTGCTTTTTCAAGCGTATTGATACTGTCTTCCACTTGGCCACAGCCGACGGCCTGTGCGTTGCTGCTGTCGATTTTCCAATCATAAGTCATGGCGCTGGTGGCCATTTCGAACGGGCCTGCCATAAAAAACAGCCAGCGATAATAAACACCCCGGTCGGGAGATTGCGGGGGCGGTGACAGTTTTTTATCTGGAAACTGATCTGCCAGGTACGCGCAGATAGCAGCTACTTCCGTCACCACAGTGTTGCCATGTTTGATGGCAGGCACCTTGCCCATGGGGTTGATGGCCAAGTAGTCCTCGGCTTTCATCTCTAAGCCATACTCCATCGCCTTTACCGAGTAGGCTATGCCTACCTCTTCCAGCATCCAGCGCACAACACGCCCGCGAGACATAGGGTGAGTGTAAAACGTTAGCTCTGACATATTAGGCTCCTTTTTCAGTCAATTTTTCAGTGACATAAGGTACTGCCAGATCAGATTAGTTTGTTAATAGGTGAGAATCCGTCCTAAATAAAAGCAACAATGCATTTTTCTGCAAGATTTTAAAACGGCTTCAAGAGGAAGACGGTAATGGCAGGCCCCACAACACGCATACTTACGGTGCTTGAGTTGCTGCAGGCTAATGGCCAGATGGGCGGAGCAGAGTTGGCCGAACTCCTGGGCGTGGATCGACGCACTATACGGCGATACATTACAACGCTAGAAGATATAGGCGTGCCGATAGTGACCGAGCAAGGGCGCTACGGTGGCTACCGATTGGTGGCTGGCTTCAAGCTGCCCCCCATGATGTTTACCGACGAAGAGACATTCGCGGTTTCGTTAGGCTTATTGGCCGCTAGCCAGCTGGGACTAACAAACGCAGCGCCCGCCATTGCCAGCGTACAAGCGAAGCTCGAGCGAGTGATGCCAGCTAATTTAAAAAGCCGTGTTCGCGGTATCAGTGAGACCACTCAGGTGATCTTACCCCGGCGCGAACCCAGCCGTGATGACCGCGCCCTTGAGACGCTGACTAAAGCCACAGAGACCATGCGAACCGTGGGGCTTACCTACCACTCCCCGCAGCATGATCCAGTTAAGCGTCAGATCGACCCTTACGGGCTAGTTTTCCAACAAGGTAGGTGGTATGCCGTCGGTTTTTGCCATCTGCGGGGAGCCATGCGCTCATTTCGGTTAGATCGCATCAGCGGCGTGCACCTACTCTCAGGTACCTTCATACGCCCCACCCGCTTTGATGCAGCCGATTTTTTGAGCGAAAGCCTCATGTCCTGGGGCCCCACTCATGAAGTATCACTGGTGCTACACATTGATCATGCCGCGTCCGCTGGCTTTGAGAACCAATTTTTCTGTACAGGTCAGTTCGAACAGGTTGAAGGTGGACTACTGCTCCATACACGCACGGATAGTTTCGAGTGGTTTGCCTATTGGCTGGCACAGCTCCCATTTCAATTTACCATCCTCAAACCAGACGGCCTCAAAGAGGCGCTTCGCGAACACGCCAACCATTTACTAGCAAGTTGTGAGAGCGCTTCACCATATTCAACAGATACGCCCTGAAACAGTCTAAAACCTGGGAGATAATGAAGGCGCTATTCGCCTGATTTTAAGGATAAGGCTTCTTAGCCTCTTAAGTGCTAGTCTGTTAATCAAATAACTTTGAATACAGACTCACAAATGCAACATTCATCAAGGCGTACACACCGTCTTGCATTGGCGACAATTGCCCCGCGAATTTTTGCCTTTTGCCATACCTTCGGACTCACCGTATGGATTGCCGTGGTAGAAGGTAGCGGCTGGACACTTATTCTGCCCGGGATTTTGCTGCTGCTATGGCCCGGTGTTGCCTATGCGCTTGCTGTAAGCGCCCAGAACTCCAAGCGTGCCGAGTTCAGAAATCTCCTCTATGACAGCCTGCTATTTGGTTTTTGGTGCAGCGTGCTGGATTTTTACGTTTTAGCCACCATCACCATTGGGCTTGCCTGTTTGATGAACAATTTAGTGGTCGGCGGAGTACGGAAGATGCTTATTTCAGCCGTACTTTTCACAACCGCAGCCTTGATTGGAAGCGCCTTAACGGGATTCAAGTTTCGCCCCTATGTGAGCAACAATTTAGACATCTACCAATGGACGGGGGCAGTCATCTATTTTCTAACCATAGGCCGCATAACGTACAGTCAGAATCGTCAGATCGGCCGCAGCATTGGCGAGATTCAGTTTCAGAACCGAGTCTTTCACGCGCTGCTTGATCTCGGGACGGTGGCAAATCGTGCGACCAATATCCATACCCTGCTAGATGACTCATTAAACCACCTACACTCCCATTTCCCCGACTACGGTTTTGCTGTTTTTGTACAAGAACGACAACGTTGTGAAGTGACACGCTACGCGGCTGTTGCGGGACTAAGCCCAAAGGATGAACAGCGTCTAAAGCATCTATTGGCCAGCGTTCGTAGGCAAAGAGTACAGCCGGACACACGGCCACAAACAGACGAAGGCGAGAACCTATATGTCATGTCCATGGAAGGCCGTCTAAGCTTGTACGAAGGCTGGCTGATCATGAAAGCTCCCAGCCGAGAAGACGGCTTGGAGCAAATACTTTCCCTCTTTGCCGACCAACTAGCGGCCGCTACCGAAAATAAATTGCTACATTTGGAATTGAAGAAAACGGCTGAGCGTGACGGACTCACCGGCCTTTATAACCGCGGTTTCTTGGAAGCCGCGCTGCAAATGAGCATTCAAGGCAAGGCGCAGACGCCGAGCCTGGATTTTGCTGTATTGATGATGGACGTCGACAAGCTTAAGGAAGTGAACGACCATTATGGTCATGTTGCAGGCGATCAACTGATTTCCAGCGTTGCCAAGTACCTGCAACTTCACTGCAGGGACAGCGACATACTTGCACGCTGCGGTGGCGATGAATTCGTCATTCTATTTCCTTCTGCCGACTTGACGGCAGCCAAGCGTATGGCCAACTTGATCAGAGACAATTTGCCTGAACAGCGTTGCATTATCGACACCGCTAGCGGTGAACGTGAAGAACTGACGCTTCATTTGAGCTTGGGATTCGCCAGCTCCAGCGAAGTGCCTGCCATACAGGTATTTGCTCTGGCAGACCAGCGCATGTACGAAGACAAGAACCAGCGCCGCAAGCAAAGAGTAGATGACTTGGGCACAGCGAGCTGGCCCCCCTTATAAAAACTTCCTCACAAACCACTGGCAAGCGGCTGCCCCCACTGATCGCCATGTACTAGTTCACTTAATGGCAAGCGAGAGCGCCAGCCTTTGGCTTCAAGCTCTGGTTGGTCTAAAAACTCGCTAACATAGCCAAGGCAGAGATACGCCAAGGGGTAAACGTGGTCAGGCAGATTCAGCGCCTTGCTCAGCTGCTCTTGGTCGAGAATGCTCACCCAACCAACGCCAATACCTTCTACCCGCGCAGCCAACCAGAGATTCTGTACAGCGAGACAAGTGCTGAAAAGATCGGTATCCACCATACTATTGCGCCCCAGCACGTGAGGCCCGCCCCGGCTTCGGTCACAGGTAATACAGAGATTAAGCGGGCTCTCCATAATACCTTGCAGCTTAAGGCTGCGATAATGCGCTTGACGCTCGCCTTCAAAGCGTTCGGCGGCCTTCTGATTCTCCTGCTCGAACATCGCCAGCACTGCTTCTCTGACGCTGCGACTTTCAATCACGATGAAATCCCAGGGCTGCATAAATCCCACTGAAGGCGCATGATGCGCGGCCTCCAAAAGGCGGGCCAGTACATCAGGAGGTATTCTGTCGGGCAGAAATTGCGAGCGCACATCGCGCCGCTCGTGTATGGCGCGGTAGAGCCCACGGCGCTCAGCATCGGAAAAACGGTGGTTCGAGGTGGTCATGGCGCTGATTGGGCCTTTTGCTGATCTGTTTTATAGACAGTAAGAGTCTACACGAGCTCAGCCTAGCCGCCATCTCAGCGGGTTTGTTTGGCGTAAAACGCCATCTTCGTCCCAGTCATCCCATCCGGTAAAGGGGATGGGCAGTTCGCTGTCCAAGTTTCTCAGACGATCTACCCAAGCCGCTTTGCAGACCTCTAGGTGACCAATGATGTCAGCTTCCTCTTGGTAACGAATACCGCCGCCCTGAATGCCGTAGCTCACCTGAGGCGCCAGCACGTCAAAGCCAACGTAGTACAACGATGCGTGTATGGGCCACAGCCAGTGCACCATATTGCCAGCTCGGCCAAAAGGCTGAAATGCTTTCTCCGGTGAGCCCGTGGTGACTGATAGCATCGCCTTCCTACCGCGATAGTAGCCTCTGTCGTAACGCATGCGGCTTGTATAGCGCCCGCCATACACCAACACCCGATCAAACCAGCCTTTCAAAATGGCAGGCTGGGCGTGCCACCATAAGGGAAACTGGAAGATCACCAAGTCAGCCCACTCCAACCGCGCCAACTCCCGCTGGATATCCTGCGGTAATGTGTTTTTCTCGTAGTGAGCCCGCTGCTCATTGAGGGGATAGAAGTAGTCCGACGCCACGGTGCTATGCGGATATTGCTCAGGGCGCTCCACCGGATCAAACTGCTCAGCATAGAGATCATCCACTTCCACTGTATGTCCCTCGCCCACCAGCTGTTCTACCGCCTCATCCACTAGGCCGCCATTAAACGACTTGCGTTCAGGATGAGCCAAGACGATCAACACATTCATTCTGCGCTTCCCCTATTGATTGGTTCAACGACAGACTAACCTGTTCAAATACGCTCAAACATTCGCGGAAAATGACAACTCAGTTTGCATGAATGAACAGCAAATAAGGTGGGACGAGCTAGCGATTGCAGAGGCGGGTCGCTATCCGGCGCCAGCCGAGCGCTGTGTATCAGCCATGCCAACGTATTCAAGTGTTTAAGCGAGATGGAACAAAGTCTAGGCGTGACTCTTTTCAATAGTGGCTAAGTTGCCGCTACGACACACATCACTCCTGCTCCAATCCCGCCAAGAACTGTTTAAGCAGCTCATCGAGTTGCGCTCGTTGCTCTTCAGTTAGGCCGCTCACCAGCTGCGCCTGGGTTTCCACATGAGCAGCAACGGCTTCATCGATTAACTCGAATCCACGCTGGGAAAGAGAGATGAGAAAACCACGACCATCGTCGGGGTTTTGACCCGCTTGATCAAACCCGCCTTTTCCAGTTGATTGATGCGGTGAGTCATGGTGCCTGAAGTCACCATGGTGGATGCCATCAAATCCCCGGTGATAGCGCGTAGGGCGCCCCCTCACGGCGAAGAGTTGCCAGAACGTCAAAGCTCGCGTCAGTCAGACCGTATTTCGCCCAGGTCTTCTCCATTGCGCGCATTAAGGTGTGATTCAGCCGTTTGACCCGCCCGATGGTAGCCATCGGCGCTACATCGAGGTCAGGCCGCTCCTGCCGCCACTGTTTGAGAATGTTGTCTACATGATCCATGAGTGTATTTTGCGCTTAATTATCTTGACGTCAAGATTAATCACACATATCTTGATATCAAGACACTTCGAAACGGTACCAATGAGAACTACGCGAATGACATCATTAAGCACTACCCGCACACACTCACGCAAAAGAGCTTGGCTTGCCCCACTGGTGTATCTGTTATCCGGCGGCGCCTTGCTGGGTCTATCGACTAATTTGGCAAAACTTGCCGGTGACATTCAGCTACCGGCACTCGCTTTTCTGTTTTGGTCAATTTCAGGAGCGGCGCTTATTCTATTGGTTCTCGCGGCCTTCCGCGGCAATCTGCCGCCGGTTAACGTTCGCACCGTTGAGTATTACGCTATTTCAGGTCTGCTGGGCGTAGCGGGTGCCAACCTGCTTTTTTTCTCAGCTATCCCCCATGTGGGTGCGGGGTTCGTGGCATTAATCATCACTCTGCCACCGCTACTCACCTACATCGGCGCATTAGCGTTAAAAATGGAGCGGTTTCAGGTGTTGCGTGCGGCGGGGGTTATATCAGCCCTCGCGGGGGCCGTCACCCTGGCCTTCCATAAGCTTTCGGCGCCGGATGCCAATTACCTCTGGATTCTCCTCGCTTTAATTGGTCCCGTTCTGCTGGCTATCGGCAACATCTACCGAACCTTACGCTGGCCAGAAGGCGTATCCAGCGATGCGTTGGCGCCGGGGATGCTTATCGCAGCGGCCATCATTCTCCTCAGCGTGGGGTTTCTGCCTGGCTTCTCACTGAACGTTCCGACAGAACGTCCCCTGCCGTTCTTGCTGATGGCACTCCAGGCGATGGTCTTCGCAGGCCAGTTCTTACTGCTCTTCCTGCTACAGAAAAGCGGCGGCCCGGTGTTTCTGAGCCTATTGGGTTCCGTCGGCGCCGTGGTGGGCGTTCCGGTCGCCATATTGCTACAAGGAGAAACCGCTCCCGAAGGCTTACTGCTTGGCACCCTATTAATTGGAGCCGGAATTACCCTGCTCAACATTGGCAAAGCCAAACAACTTAACTAATGAACCCAAGAGAGATATATCATGAAAATTGCAATATTTGGTGCCGCTGGCGACGTTGGCAAACGCATTATGAATGAAGCATTAGCACGTGGTCATAACGTAACCGGCGTGGTGAGAACAGAGAGTCAGCTTAACAAACTGCCCGCTGAAGCCAGCCGCTGTGTCGCGGATATAGCGGACTCACACCAGCTAGCTCATGTTATTCAAGGACAAGACGTGCTGATCAGCGCCGTTCGCCCACCCGATGGAAAAGAAGCGACGCTGGTGGCGCTAACCCGTTCTCTAATGGCGAGTGCCCTTCCGGGTCAGCGAGTGCTCTTGGTAGGCGGAGCCGCACGATTGCTAATCCCCGGGCGCGCCGGTGATACGGTCTTAACAGCCCCCGATTTCCTTCCTGCCTCTGCGCTAGAAATTGCCAAGGCATGCCAAGCTCAGTATGAACTCTGCTTGGGTGAAACCAGCACAGCGTGGACTTACTTCTCCCCTGCCGCCATGCTCATGCCTGGAGAGCGTACGGGACGATATCGTCTTGGCACCGATACCCTCGTCGTGGACAATAACGGAGAATCTCGCATTTCAATGGAGGATTTCGCGGTAGCGATGCTTGATGAAGCAGAGACGCCCCAGCATATTCAGAAAGCCTTTACGGTAGGTTATTAATACAAAAATCGGCAAACTACCCCGTCATCCAACCTAAAAAAGTAAAGCGAGCGTCGGTAGGTTCCAGCAGCAGCACCGGCGCAATCTCTTGTAGTACTTAACAGTAAAGCCCCATTAATTTAACGGGTTAGAGTATGCTCCGCTCCATATAGTGAGTCCCACCCTCTGTTTTACGCACGCGAAACCCCATACGCTCGTATAGCGCTATTGCTGGGTTGATACAAAACACACGCAGCCGAAGTAAGCGGATGCCCGACTGTTGGGCGATTTCCTTCGTGTGGCGGATTGCCGCTGTACCTAAGCCTTGGCGCTGCCACTTCTGATCAATTTGTAGCTCTCGAATATAGTAAGCGGCTTCATCGTGATTTATGCATAACAACCCTACTGGGCTAGCGTTAATAACTAATTCGTAACTGTCTAACTCATCCCATTGTTTATCAAACAGGGCTGTATTCCAGCGCATATCCAACTGTTCGTAGTAAGCAGACATATTTTGGCGAATTAATTTTTCCGCGAACGCCTTGTCGTTAGTAGACCGAATAATAGGCGTCATATCTCGATATCCTAATGCTGCTTTCACGAACTTGTAGCAAGAAGTGCAGTGTTAGCTTGGGCTATTTCATACTGACTAAACACGTGCACACCATGTTCCCGAAGCAGTGCGGCTGTTACTCCCATACCCGGTACTTTTTTTACCAGAGAAACTGCCGTCATAAATAGCGGTGCTTCCGCATGAAGGACTGAACTCAGCAAGCACTGCGATATCGATATCGAATTTACGGCACAGGTTCAAAGCGATAGAGGCACCTGCTAAAAATTCATTGGTCACCTTGCCTCCATCGTTTTCGATAACATCGACCTCACCGTTTAAAACGCCCTTACCACTGCCTTGGAAAATCTCCGCGGGCGGCCTGGGAATACTCATCCCCGCCTCAACTTCGGGGCAAACAGAAACGATTCGGCCTTCAGAACGCCACTGCTCAACGATCTGATCATCCACGGAAAGGGCGCCACCATCATAGCGAACCTTTTTACCCAAGAGACAGGCGCTCATTAATACTTTTCTCAAATCACCAATCTCCAATCTCCAATCTCCAATCTCCAATACGGTGATGAACTCAAGAGTGACGTTTTAACTGAATCGACCCAACTAGGAAAGCTCTTCTTGTCAGCCATTTAACTTTAGCTGCTTTCGGAAATACACTCGATTAAACCCCGCTTCATGCCGACACTCGCCCCTGACGTATCCTAGTTTGGGGTACATGGCGAGATTTTCTATCATGGCTTCATTCGTATAAAGTTCCACGGCTTCGTATCCCTTTTCCTCGGCTGAACATTCCACGTGATCGATCAATCGCTTCCCAATGCCGAGGCCACCATACTCGGGTAGTATGGCAACGTTTTCGAGGTGAAAATGATCGCCTTCGGGGTAGAACACAACATAGCCCACAAAATGTGAATCAAGGATAGCAACATCTATGTAGCCGTAGCCGACTAGGCTTGCGTAGTCTGCATGCATGGGCGCAGGTTCACGACCAATGCGACTGATGTACTTTGAATAGGCCAAACGAGCGCAGGACTGAATGTCTGTCAAATCGGTTACGAGTGCAGTGCGGATGTCGATTAAGGGCATATCGGCATAATCTCGATGGTATTGTGATTGTCGAACATCCAAGAGATCGCAGCGGTAGCGTTTAATGCTTTGGACTTATCGCGTTTGCCGCCAATGACGCACCATTGCAATGCCTTCTTCATTCACTAAAAGTCAACATATATTGTTGCATTGCTCTCTTCTGGGCGCATAAAACAAAGCAAGCTGGCGGTTAGAACGAGTTCACACCGGGAAGATAAAGAGCGTCTATTATCAAACGAATCTGGTAATGTGGCTTCGTCAAATCAGGGCTACTACCGCTACCGTTTCGCCTCTTTAGCCAACCGGCTGTAGAGCGTGGATCGGGCAATGCCGAGTTGCTTTGCCGCTTGGGTCAAGTTACCTCCTTGGCGCGCTATTGTTTCTTTGATGAGAAGCTCTTCCGTTGTCCTGAGATCAGAAGTCGACGTATATAGCCTATTCGTCGCTGAAGGGGCCTCTTGGTTCATACGAACCTCCTCGGGTAAGTCGTGCCATTCAATGCATTTCCCCGAAGCCATTAGCATCGACATTTCCAGAACATTGCGCAGCTCGCGCACGTTTCCGGGCCAATGGTAATGACTCAAGCAGTCCTGGGCCTCGCTCGACAGTGAAACGGGGGTTGTTCCCCGTTGCATGGCAAGCGTTCTGCACAGCTGCTCGGCGATCAACAGCACGTCGTCTCCCCGCTCGCGCAGAGGCGGAACCCTCAAGCGCAGCGTAGCAATGCGATAAAACAGATCCTGACGAAAGGTGCCCTTTTCCACTTCATTGGCCAGGTTGCGGTTGGTCATCGATACCAGACCGATGGCTACCCGCTTTTCCTGATGGCTGCCGATACGGTAGACGATACCGTCGTCCAGTACCCGTAACAGATACGGCTGCATACCGGGCGGCAATTCGCCGATTTCGTCAAGGCATAGAGTGCCACAATCTGCCACCTCGATCTTGCCGGCAGACGAGCGATCCGCACCGGTAAAAGCCCCCTTTTCATAACCGAACAGCTCACTGGCCATCAATTCACGGGACATCGCGCCACAGTTAATCGGGACGAACGAACCCGAGCGTGGCAATTCGTTGTGGATAGCACGCGCGAACAGCTCCTTGCCTACCCGCGTCTCGCCCTCGATCAGGATGGGGGGCACCACTCTGCGCCATCTTTCGTGCGGTCACACAAGTTTCCAGCATGATGTGACTTTCGCCGATGATATCTTCGAAACCGATGCTCCGTTGCGGCTGGATCAACCTCTTGGCAGGCGCCGCTGGAGAGGCATTGGGCAGAATGAGAATTAGCCGATCAGCTTCTGCTCCATCACTGGCTCACAGCGCACGCCGGGAATCACTTTTTCGATGAATTCAGTGAAACTCACTGAGGTCATCCTGATGCCGTCTTGGCCGAGATCCAACCTACCATTCTGACTGTCCAGCAAGCGGGGGCATCGATGACGAAGACCCCTTAGCGCTCGGTCAGTCGCGTACAGCACTTTCCCGCTGCGTGAAAGCGCGATTGTCGTATCGTTCAATCCCGTGAATCGCCTAGCCAGGAAGTAAAAACGTAAAAGATAATAATAGTTAAAGCTACGAAAAACTTACCAGCTCGTCTTCAGAACATACCAAAGCTCAAAATCTGCATTACCAGTTACAGCAGCAAGCACGGCTCGACCAATTAAATTTTTCGCCATTTATTAGCTGTATCTGCATGCACTTTTGCGTGATTGATCTAAATCAATTCAAGCCATTGTAATGGGACTACACTGAATATAGTTGATTGCTCCTTAACCATAGGTCGGAGACAACGCATGTCAGATGAAAAGCTCACTCCATCAAAGCCTGAAGAGGATCTAGCGACACGGTTCCCTACAGCCTACTCAATTCTCTTCCTGCTAATTATTCTTGTAGCGGCGCTGACCTGGATCATTCCTGCCGGGCAATACGAACGTACGATGAACGAAGAGGTCGGACGCGAAATTGCAGTACCTGGCACCTATGTAACGGTTGATTCAAACCCTCAAGGTTTTGTGGACATCATGCTGGCCCCCACGGCGGGTTTCTATGATCCCGACAGCTATGCCGCCAATGCCATCGACGTTGCCTTATTTGTGCTGTTTTTGGGTGGCTTCTTAGGCGTTATCAATGCTACCGGCGCAATCGACACGGGGATACGTAACGTGATGCATCGGCTGGAAGGCCGAGAGATCTGGATGATCCCCATCCTGATGACGCTGTTTGCCCTTGGAGGCACCACCTACGGCATGGCAGAAGAGACTCTGGCCTTCTATGCCATTCTAATCCCCATCATCATCGCTGCTGGCTATGATGCGATCACAGGAGTCGCCGTGATTCTGATCGGCGCTGGTATTGGTGTGCTGGGCTCCACCATCAACCCCTTCGCTACTGTCATTGCCTCTAACGCAGCGGATATTCCTTTTACAGATGGAATTGTACTTCGGCTGGTGCTGCTGATTGGCGGGCTGGTGATTTGTTCAGTCTACGTGATGCGCTACGCCAAACGCATTAAGTTGGATCCTGCTCGCTCCGTTGTGGCCAGACAACAGAATGCACACCGCAAACTCTTTCTACAGGGACACGACGAGCTGGAAAATTTTGATCTTTCAGGCACTCAGAAAATTACCCTTGTTATTTTTGCTCTGACCTTCATTGCGATGATTTGGGGCGTCTCGTCCCAAGGCTGGTGGATGGCTAGGATGGGCGCACTTTTCTTTGGTTCCGCCATTGTGATCGGCATCATCGCTCGGCTGGGCGAGAAAAAGCTGACCAGTAGTTTTGTCGACGGCGCCCGCGATCTGCTCGGCGTAGCCCTGGTCGTTGGTCTGGCACGCGGCATCGTGGTGATCATGGAACAAGGCATGATTGCCGATACCATCTTGCATAGCGCCGAAAGTACATTAGGTGGATTGCCTGAACTAACCTTTATCAATTTGATGTTCTGGATCGAGGTAGGAATGAGTTTCTTCGTACCCTCCTCATCCGGACTTGCCGTACTATCCATGCCTATTTTAGCGCCCTTGGGCGACTTTGCTGACGTGGGACGTGACTTGGTGGTAACTGCTTACCAATCAGCCAACGGCCTGGTTAATCTGATAAACCCGACCTTTGCCGTAGTGGTCGGTGGCCTAGCGATAGGCCGTATCTCTTATGACCGTTGGCTAGTATTTATCTGGCCTCTCCTTCTTATTTTGACTGTTTTTATCAGTGCAGTTATTAGCATTGGTGCATTTCTATAACCAGGGCAAAGGAGTATGCGACATGTCAGAACACACTTTGGGCGTTCACTCGGAAACTGGGACTTTACGGCAAGTTATCGTCTGCCGCCCTGGGCTAGCCCATAGAAGACTGACTCCCTCCAACTGCGATGCGTTATTGTTCGACGATGTCTTCTGGGTCAAGCAGGCACAGAAAGACCATGACGTATTCGCCGAGGTAATGCGTGAACGGGGTGTGGAGGTTCTGGACGTTAACGACCTGCTGGCGACAACGCTTGATATTCCCGAAGCACGTACCTGGGTTCTAGACCACCGTATTACCTGGAATCATATCGGGGTAGGCATGGTATCCGACCTTCGCGCATGGATGAACGAACTGCCGGGTAATACGCTGGCGAAATTTCTCATTGGTGGTTTGGAAGTAGGAGACCTGCCTTTCGACCCTTCAGGGCTGTTCGGTAACCATCTGGGGCCTCACGGCTTTGTGCTGCCGCCACTGCCCAACTTACTGTTCACCCGGGATAACAGCGCCTGGATTTATGACGGTGTCACCCTGAACCCTATGTACTGGGCTGCGCGCAAACCAGAGACGCTGCTAATGAGCGCGATCTACCGTTTCCATCCGAAGTTTGCCGGCAAGGTGAACGTGCATTGGGGCGACCCGCTTGAAGATCATGCGCTGGCGACCCTGGAAGGAGGGGACATCATGCCGGTGGGTAATGGTGTCGTGCTGGTGGGGATGGGGGAACGATCCTCCCCGCAAGCCATTGGCCAGCTGGCCAAGACGCTTTTTGCTAACGGCACTGCAGAACGGATAATTGCCTGCCAGATTCCCAAGACCCGTTCTGCCATGCACCTGGATACCGTGTTTACCTTCTGTGGCGGCAATGTAGTGACCACTTTCAAGGAAGTCGCAGATGAAATGGTTTGCTACGACCTGCGTCCGGGGGAAGGCAGCAAGCACCTGTCGTTCTTCCAGGACAGCCGCCCGCTGTTTGATGTTGTTGCCGATGTACTTGGTTACCCGTCCCTGGAAGTGGTCGCCACGGGTGGCGATACCCCTGCCGAACGGGAGCGAGAACAATGGAACGATGGCAATAACGTGCTAGCACTGAGTCCGGGGGTCGTCATCGGTTATGACCGCAACGACGATACCAATGCTGCGCTGGAGGCAGCCGGCATAGAGGTACTGGCCATACCCGGAGCGGAGTTGGGCCGGGGCCGGGGCGGCGGGCGTTGCATGAGCTGCCCGACAATACGAGATACAGTCTGACAAGGAAGGAGCAGAACCATGGCTTTCAATCTCAAGAACCGGCACTTCCTGACCCTGAGGGACTTTACGCCCGAGAGATCAGTTTTTGCTCAAGCTTTCCACCGACCTGAAAACAGCCAAGTACGCTGGCACCGAAGTACCGCAGTTGCAGGGCAAGGACATAGCGCTAATCTTTGAAAAGAACTCCACCCGAACCCGGGTAGGCTTTGAGGTTGCAGCGTTTGATCAGTGCGCCCGAGTAACCTATCTGGGCCCGACGGGCACCCATATCGGCCACAAGGAATCCGTCAAGGATACCGCCCGTGTGCTCGGCCGCGTTTACGATGCCATCGAATACCGGGGGTTCGGCCAGACGGTGGTTGAGGAGCTGGCACAATATGCCGGCGTGCCGGTTTACAATGGGCTGACCAATGAATTCCACCCTACACAGATCCTCGCAGACTTCCTGACCATGCAGGAAAATGTGGAAAAGCCGCTGCGGGATGTTGCCTTTGTATTTATCGGGGACGCTGCGAATAACATGGGCGACAGCCTGCTGATCGGCGGCGCCATGATGGGAATGGATGTGCGCTTGTGTGCGCCCAAGGCCTGTTGGCCCAGCGAGGCTATTCAGAATGAAGCACAGACCATTGCCAGTGAGACCGGCGCACGAATCATGATCACGGAAGACATCGATGCTGCGGTGGCAGGCGTGGATTTTGTCTACACCGATGTGTGGGTGTCCATGGGTGAGCCGAAGGAAAAGTGGGCAGAGCGAATCAAACTGTTGCAGCCCTACCAGGTCAATGCTGCCCTGATGGAGAAAACCGGCAACCCCCGCGTAAGGTTCATGCATTGTCTGCCGGCCTTCCATAACACCGAGACCACCATAGGCAAGGAAATACAGGCCGAGTTCGGCATCGATGCCATGGAAGTCACCGACGATGTCTTTGAAAGTCCCGCCTCTATCGTATTTGATCAGGCGGAGAACCGAATGCACACCATTAAGGCGGTGCTCGTCGCCACTCTTGGAAACTGATTCGAGGAGCATGACATGCTTGTAGTAGCAGCTCTGGGAGGCAATGCCCTGTTGCGGCGAGGGGAGCCCCTGACCGCCGAGGCCCAGCGCGCCAACGTGAAAATTGCCGCCGAATCATTGGCCGAAATCATCCGCGCCGGCCACCAGCTGGTAGTCACTCACGGCAATGGCCCCCAGGTAGGCTTACTGGCGCTTCAGGGCGCTGCCTATAAGCCGGACGAAGCTTATCCGCTGGATGTACTGGGCGCTGAAACAGAAGGTATGATCGGCTACATCATCGAGCAGGAACTGGAAAACGCCCTGGACCATAACAGACCTGTGGCCACCCTACTTACCCAGGTTCTGGTCGACAAGAATGACCCCGCCTTCAGCAATCCCACCAAGTTTGTCGGGCCAGTTTACGAAAGGGAAGAAGCCGAGACCAAAGCCGAAGCCGCCGGTTGGCACATCGCTCAGGATGGTGACAAGTGGCGGCGGGTAGTGCCTTCGCCCAAGCCCTTGGAGATACCCGACATGAGGGTGCTCCAGCTGCTGCTGGAACAGGGCGTTGTGGTGATCTGCGCCGGAGGCGGTGGCATCCCCATTCTTCGCCGAGAGAACGGCAGCATGATCGGCATCGAAGCCGTGATCGATAAAGACGCCGCCAGCGCACTTCTGGCCAGCCAGCTGGGCGCAGATGCCTTGCTCCTTCTCACTGACGTGGACGCCATCTACCGTGACTTCGGTAAGGACACCGCTGCACCTATCCATAAATTAACGCTGGATGAAGCTCGCAAGCTGGACCTGCCGGCTGGTTCTATGGGGCCAAAAATGGACGCCGCGTGCAATTTCGCTGAAAGCGGAGGCATCAGTGGTATCGGCCGTCTAGAGGATGCACTAGATATTCTTAAACTACGGGCGGGCACTTGTGTTGCTAGCTAACGCTTTTTACTGCTTATTGCAGACTTAATGAGGACGTGTACCTACCGAAGGACGCCTTCATCAGTTGTCACAGCCTCCGCCTTATAAAACCAATAGAGGTAAGCCACCAAGTCTGATGGCTCTTTTGATTCTCTCTTTACTCTGTTTAATCAATCCCCTACCCCAACTGAAACGGGTAGACCGAACCAATCTGCAGTAACTGCGTCAGTTCATCCAGTGCAACAAGCGACTCTTCCGCCAGCTGTGGATCGGCCAAATCGTCCGGGGCGAGGCGAACGCGATAGTGGCGCTCCACCCACGCGGTCAGGTCAGTGTACAGTGCATTGGTGAGCAGCACGCGGCCAGAGAGCGCTGCACGTTCGGCCTCCGTTAGCACCACGCGCAGGCGCAGGCAAGCGGGGCCACCACCGTTGCGCATGCTTTGTTTGACGTCTTTAACGACCACTTCACTGATCGGATTATTGCCCGCCAGCAGATAATCCTGAATGGTGCGCCATACCGCCTCGCGCTCCTGGCATTCGCCGGGCACTACCAGCGTCATGGTGCCATCCGGGTTGGAGAGCAGCTGCGAATTAAATAGATACGAGGCTACCGCATCCTCCATGCTTACCGCTTCCAAGGGCACGCGCACGGGAATCAGCGGGCTGGCCATTTTGGTGCGCAGCTCATCGAGCGTGCCTTCTTCATCCAGAAAGGCCATTTCGTGGTAGAGCAGCACGGGGCCATTGCCCACTGCAATGACGTCGTTGTGGAATACGCCCGCGTCGATGGCGTCCGGGTGTTGCTGGGCAAACACCGTTTGTGCGTCCGTTAGCCCGTGTTGGCGCGCCACCGCTTGGCTGGCCTCCAAGGTCTGTCGGGCAGGGTAACGCTTGGGTTCGCGCTCACCGCTACGCACGTCATCAAACGCCTGACGGCCATAGACAAATAGGTGAACACCGGGTTCGCCGTGCTCACCGCATAGACGGGTGTGATTGGCCGCACCCTCATCGGAAAAGGCTGGAGTAGCGGGCAGCACCGGGTGGTGGCAGAAGTGCTGTTCGTCACGAAAGATCGCTTTCAGCACACGTCCCGTGGTTTGCGGCTCCAGGTAGCGGTGAAAGCTGGACTGTAGATTCGCTGGTGTGAAGTGTACCCGACTATCGGGTGCATCAATGCTGGGAGTAATAGTGCCCGCGTTAGCCGTCCACATACTGGACGCCGAGCACACCGCCCGAAGCAGTTGCGGCGCTTCTTTAGAAGCACGAGCCAGCACCTCACCATTACTACCGCTAAAACCTAAATCGCGCAGTGCGCCAATATCGGGGCGCTGTTGGGGTGGCAGAACGCCCTGGGCATAGCCCGCGTCCATCAGCGACTTCATCTTAAGCAGCCCCTGCAGCGCGCCCTCCTTGGGATTGGAGACTAAGCCGCCGTGACTCATGGACGCGACATTGCCCACGGCCAACCCAGAGTAGTTATGGGTTGGGCCGACTAGGCCGTCAAAATTGACTTCCCTAACGCTGCTGAGATCGGCGGCACTCACAGGCTCACTCCCGGCGGCAGGGTCTCGGGAATCTCCAGGCTGTCAGCTTCCATGGAGGCGACTGGGTAGGCGCAGTAATCCGCCGCGTAAAACGCGCTGGGACGGTGGTTGCCGCTGTCACCCACACCACCAAAAGGTGCATCGCCGGATGCACCGGTGGTTTGGCGGTTCCAGTTGACGATTCCAGCACGAATACGCAGCAGGAAGTCATCCCAATCGGCTCGATCACCGCCAATTAAACCGGCGGAGAGCCCGTAGCGGGTGTTATTGGCAAGCTGTAGCGCTTCATCCCAATCGCGATAGCGGTGGATTTTCAGCAGCGGGCCGAAGTGCTCCTCGTCTGGCACATCAAGACCGGTCACATCAATCAGCGCGGGACTTAACAGGCTGGTGTTCTCTTTCAGGCGCTGCATGCGATTGATCACTATGCCCCCCATGGCCTCCAGCTCATCTTGAGCCTTGAGCAGGCCGTCCGCCGCCGCTACGCTGACCAAACCGCCATAGAACGGCGCAGGATTTTCTTCGAACTGGCCCGCCACGTGTAACTTGGCGATCGCCTCAGAAAGCGCATCGATCAATCGATCGCCTACTGCACCCTCCGGCACCATTAAGCGCCGCGCGCAGGTGCAGCGCTGGCCGCCGGAGAGGTACGCCGACTGCAGAATGGTCAATACCGCGGCACGCTCGTCGTCGACATCCTTCACTACCAGGGGGTTATTGCCGCCTAGTTCCAGCGCCAGAATTTTATCCAGTTGTCCGGCAAACTGCTGGTGCAGCATACCGCCCACTTTGGCGCTACCGGTAAACAGCAGGCCATCAATATCTGGGTTACCTGCCAGTGCCTGGCCTACCGGCACACCGCCCTGCACCAGGTTAATGACGCCTGCCGGAAGCCCGGCCTCTAGCCAGCACTGTAGGGTCAAATCCGCAGTAAGCGGGGTTTGGTCGCTGGGCTTGAAGACCACACAGTTACCCGCCAATAGCGCAGGCACCATATGGCCGTTGGGCAGGTGGCCAGGGAAATTGTAAGGGCCAAACACCGCCATCACACCATGAGGACGATGGCGCAGCACAGCGCTTGCACTACCCACCGCTTTTTCCCGTTCACCGGTGCGCTCGTTATACGCCTTAACCGACAGCGCCACCTTGCCCACCATGGCTCCCGCTTCGGTGCGCGCCTCCCAGAGCGGCTTACCGGTTTCAGAGGCAATCGCCACGGCCAGGTCTTCACCACGTGTTTTTAGCACCTCGGCAAATCGCTCGACAAGCGCCTGGCGCTCGGCAAAAGGTGTGCGCGCCCAGCCGGGGAAGGCACCGCGGGCGGCCTCTACAGCGGCTGCGACCTGCTTAGTACTGGCCGTCGCTGCTTGCCATAACGGCTGTCCGGAAACGGGATCGTGCTTGCTCAACGGCTCGGCGTCGCCTGCGACCCAGGCGCCATTGATCAGTTGCTGCTGTTGGGCGTGCATAAAACTCTCCTGTAAACGTCGCCTAGGTCTCGAGTAGCCGTAGGGTATCGCCGGTGGCAACGCCTAAGCGCTTCGCTTCTTGTTCGCTAAGCACGATGGTGTTGTCATCAGCAGGCGCGCGGCCTACCCAACTGGCGGTAAAGTGCAGCATCTGGGTGGTGGCGGCCAGCCAGCGGCTGACACTCTCTTCTGCTGCGCTATTGGATACTTCCACTTGGCAGAGCCGTGAGTTACGGATGGCGCGCACATCGTCAATGTAAGCTTCCACCGTCGGGCCACCGTCGAAAATATCGATATAGCCTTCCCAGCGCAGCCCCTCTTTCTTAAGCATCTCCAGCGCCGGTCGGGTGTGGCGATGCACCTGACCAATACAAGCCCGCGCCTCTTCGGCCATAAAGGTGGTGTAAATGGGGAACTTGGGCATCAGCTCGCCAATAAAGCTCTTCTGCCCCAGGCCGGTTAGGCGGTCAGCCTCGCTGAAATCCATAGGGAAGAAGTGTTTGCCCAGGCTCTCCCAGAAAGGACTGGTGTTGTTTTCATCGAACACACCGCGCATTTCGGCTAATACTTTGTCGGGGAAACGGTCACGAAACTGGGCAATAAATAGCCAGCGTGCTTTGGAGAGCAGCGCGCCATTGCGCAAATGTTTGTTGGCTTCGCCGCGGTATTCTGGTCGTAGAAACAGCGAGCACACTTCGGCGTCACCGGTATGGTCGGAGCTTAAAAACAGCGTATCGATGGTGCGGTGCAGATCCAGCTGAACCGAGGAGTGGGCCAAAGTGCCCAGCCGGTAATTGTAGAACGGCACTTCGCGCCCGACTTGGCCCTCAATGGCACAGCAGCCCGCCAACTCGCCGCTTACTTCATCCTCTAGCACAAAGAAATAAAGCCGATCATCCACCGGAGTGCGCTCTTCAAAGGCACTGGCAGCCGCTTCAATCTTACCGGCTAGAAACTCGCGATTATCCGGCAGCGAGGTAAAGCCAACGCCCGCCTGCTGCGCAAGCGCCTGAAGCCCATCCAGATCATCACGGGCAATGGGTCGAATGCGCATTACATTTCTCCTTCATCGAGCGCGTCTACCACGGTGGGTAGCGTCAGCGGCGCAGCAAGCACCGCTCGCCCTTCCGTGACACCCAGCCGCTCAGCATGCTCCGCTGAGAGCATCAACTGGCCCGTGGGTGACAGCGCGTAGCGGGCGACGATGCAGCGAAACTCGCCCAGCTTTTGATTGGCAACCAGCGCGGGTTCAGCATCCGGCAAAGCGTGTTCAGGGCGAATGCGCACCGGGTGCCAGGCAGCACTGCGGAAGGTTTCCAACCGCTCGCGCTCGGCTTTGACAATCGGCCCGGCGTCGAAAATATCCACATGGCGCGAACGCACGAAGCCCTCCGCCAGCATCTCCTCCAACGCCTCTTCATGAGCAGGGTGCTCACGACCTATCGCCGCCGCGCCTGGGGTGTTAGCAGCGGCAAATAGAGCGGGAACTGGGGCATTACTTCGGCGATAAAGCTTTTCGAGCGCACCCCGGCAATGTGGTTAATATCCTGGAAACTGCGGGCGAAAAAGTGCCGCCCCACGCTTTCCCAGAACGGCGATTCACTGCGCGTATCCAAGTAGCCGGGAAACGCCACCGCCAGAATACGCGAAAACCGCTCTGGGTATTGGGCGATAAACATCAACCGCGCCCGGCGCAGCAGGCTCTCCGCGCTGGTGCCTTTATAACGCGGGTTAAGCGAAAAGGCGCACAGCAGGGTAGCGTCAGAAACTTCATGGGAGAGCGCTAGCGTCTGCACTTCACGACGTACGTTCAACTGCTGGGAGGCGTGAATCAGCGTTTCCTGGCGGTAGGTGTAGTAGGCCTCATTGGCACCCGCCTGGGCACGTATGGTGGCGGTACCGAGCACTTCCTCGCGTGTGTCATCGGCGAGAACAAACGTATAGTGCTCGTTTTCTGGAAACTCGACGTCACCATTAAAGGCGTCTTGAGAGCGCGCAATGCGCTCCTGAAGCCGCTCACGGTTAGCAGGCAAGTTAGTAAGCTTAGGTACTGCATGCTCGGCTAATTGCTCAAGCGCCGTGAGATCAGACGCTTTAACGGGTCGAACTACCAGCATCCTCGATGCCTCCCCTTCAGTTAACACGATTGACGCAGCCTGTTGTTCACTCATGCTGCCGCAACTAATCGCTCAATCGCGCGCTCTAAGCGGGCCATGCCCTCGGCGATATCCGCTTCAGGAATGACCAGAGAAGGCGCCATGCGCAGTACGTTCGGCCCGGCGATCAGCGCCATCAAGCCCTCTTCAATCGCCAGCGGCAGTATATCTTTGGCACGCCCTTCATAGGCATCCGACATCTGGGCACCTATTAATAAGCCCATACCGCGAATCTCTTTAAACACGCCATGCTTGCGGTTGATAGTTTCTAAATGCTCGCGGAACAGATCGTGGCGATGCTTAACTCCTTCGAGCACCTCTGGTGTATCGATAAGCTCCACCGCCGCCAAGGCAACGGCAGATGCCAGCGCATTGCCGCCGTAAGTAGAACCATGAGTGCCAACAACCAGCGATTTAGCCACCGAGTCGATAGCCAGCATGGCGCCAATGGGGAAACCGCCGCCCAAGGATTTGGCACTGGTAAGAATATCCGGCGTAATGCCGTAGTTCTTATAAGCGTAGAGTTCGCCGCTACGACCAACGCCGGTTTGCACCTCATCAAAAATCAGCAGCGCATTGTGCTCGTCGCAGAGATCGCGCAGCCCTTGGAGGAATTCCTGCGTGCCGGGCACGATACCGCCCTCGCCCTGCATGGGTTCCACCATAATCGCGCAGGTGTCGTCGCCCACCAGCTCGCGAACGCTATCCAGGTCATTGTAATTAGCGTGCAGAATTCCGCCCGGCACCGGCCCAAAGCCCTGGGAGTATTTGGGCTGGCCACCCACGCTGACGGTAAAGAAGGTGCGGCCATGAAAAGATTGGTAGAACGAGATGATTTTATCTTTCTGCTCACCGTGATTATCCACCGCCCAGCGGCGTGCCAGCTTAAGCGCAGCTTCGTTGGCTTCACCGCCGGAGGAGCATAAGAACACCTTATCGGCGAAGGTGCGCTCGACCAGCGTCTTGGCCAAGTTCAGCGCTGGCTCGTTGGTATATACGTTGGAAAGGTGCCACAGCTTCTCGCCCTGCTCTTTGAGCGCATTGACCAGTACTGGATGGCAATGACCAAGGGAGTTAACCGCGATCCCCCCGGCAAAGTCGATATATTCACGGCCCTGTTGATCCCACAAGCGGCTACCTTCACCACGCACGGGAATGACCTGCTGTGGTGAGTAGTTGGGCGTCATGTAGTGGTCGTAATCTTGACGGCTTGGGGTATGGCTCATGGGTCGCTAGCTCCAGTGGAGGAAAGTAGTAACAACAGTATAAGGTGGTAAAGAGTCCAAGCGCTTTCAGCAATGGGACGGCAAATTATGAATAGCGGCGTCTCGGCGTATCACTGAACCGCCTTGAAGAACTCTAAAAGAGCCCATACTTATTAGCAAGCTATGCGGTTATTCGCTGAGCTGCGTTGCATAGTGATGAGCACCGACACTCAGGATGAGAGGAGACCAGCATATGCAGATTGATCTAAGCGGCAAACACGCCATTATCACGGGTTCTACAGCGGGCATCGGTTTTGCAATTGCTCAAGGGCTCGCCAAGGCAGGCGCTGACGTGGTTATAACAGGGCGTACCCAAGCACGTGTTGATGGTGCCATCAGCGCACTTAAAAAAGACACTCCCAATGCCAAGGTAGAAGGCGTGGCGGCTGATCTCGGCACCGCTGAAGGTTGCCAAACGCTTATTAAACAGCAGCCCAGCGCGGATATCCTGATCAATAACGTAGGCATTTTCGCCCCGCAGGACTTTTTCGATGTAGATGACGCTACGTGGCAGCAATTTTTCGATATTAATATCATGAGCGCGGTGAGGCTTTCCCGTCACTACGCCCAGGGCATGCGCGAGCGCGACTGGGGCCGCATACAGTTTATCTCCAGCGAGTCGGGGATCAACATCCCTAGTGAAATGGTGCATTACGGCATGACCAAATCGGCGCTGCTCTCCGTCTCTCGCGGGCTGGCCAAAGTGCTCAGCGGCACCCAGGTCACCGTGAATGCCATTCTACCTGGGCCGACCCGTTCAGAAGGCGTGATCAAGATGATGGGGGAAATGGCGGAAAAAGAGGGCATCTCTCAGCAAGAGATGGAAGAACGCTTTGTTAAAGAGAACCGCCCCTCTTCAATTATCCAGCGCTTAGCAACACCCGAAGAAGTCGCGAGTATGAGCGTCTACGCCGCTTCTCCCCAAGCCAGTGCAACCAGCGGGGCGGCACTGCGTGTGGAAGGTGGCATTGTGGATACATTAACCTGAATCTTTCTAACCCAGGCGCTCTTCTCTCGGCGTCATGCCGAAATGGTGACGGTAGGCGTAGAAAAGTGCGCGCCTGAGGAAAATCCCGTGGCAAACGCAATATCGCCTACCGGCCGGTCACTATCGCGAAGCTGTTTGCGCGCCTCTTGTAAGCGTAAATCCAGGTAGTAGCGACTAGGGACCGCCTGCAGATACTTCTTAAATAGCCGCTCCAACTGACGCCGAGAGATACCCAGATGTTCGGCCAGTTCCAGGGTCGAGAGCGGCTCCTCAATATTGGCTTCCATAAGCGTGACAGCCTCCACCAGACTTTGCGGCGCATGCCCCAGGCGGCTACGCAGCGGCACATGCTGGCGCTCATCTGCCAAGCGGATGCGGTCGCAGACAAACTGCTCAGACACCTGCTCCGCCAAGCGCGCACCGTGATGCTGGCCAATCAGCGTGAGCATCAAATCCATGGCCGCGGTTCCCCCCGCGCAGGTCAGCCTGTCGCGATCAATTTCAAACAGCTGTTGAGAAAGCGTCACTTGCGGATAGGCTTGAGCAAAGGCCTCAAAACGCTGCCAGGGCAGCGTCGCACGATAGCCTTCAAGCAACCCACAGCGTGCCAACACTTCAGTGCCCCCTGCCAACCCACCCAGTGCCACACCACGCCCCTGGTGCCCACGGAGCCACTCATTCAACTTTGCAGGAAGCGTATAGGGCAGCGGTGTTGGTGCGCATATCAACAGCAGGTCAAGCGGGCCTAATGCGGTACTTAGTGCGTGCTGAGCAATGAGCGAAAGCTGAGCACCACTGCGCACGGGCTCGTCATTGAGACTTAATGTGACGGTGTGGTAAAGCATCTGCCCACTCAGCTGGTTAGCCATTTGTAGCGGTTCCAGTGCGCTGGCGTGGGTCAATAACGAAAAACCTGGCAGCAGCAAAAAGGCCACCCGCCGACGCGGTAGCGCTGCCTGTGAGGCTAACGGGTTGGGCTGCATGATAACTGATTGAGTTGCATGAAAAGATGCATGAAAGACCGCCATCGACATAGATAAACGATCATCTTACCCAATTGCGTAGAGGATGGCAGCGTTATGACCACTGCAACAAAAACGTGACGCATGAATGCAAATTGCCGGGCGCAAGGCCCGGCAAAAAAGAGAGAATGGTTAAGTACTAATTACCGCGGTTAATAATGCCTAACACGACGATACTAACCACAATCACGCCGACAATGATCACCACTATCGGGAGTAGCTTATACAGCCCGCCTGGCCGCTTCTTGGCTTCAGGCTGTAGATGAGGTTTTGAGGTTTCATAATCCTCAGGTATCCGCTCATTGATAATATGCTGCTTCTCTTCTTCCGGGGTTTTGCTTTCCCTAGTGTCCATAAACACCTCCAGCGTTCCGGTCGAATTGGGCGGCGCTACCGCCTCTGTGAATGGCTTACAGATTCACGACATCAAACGTAACCTCTGGATTGACGTCGGCATCGTAATCGACATCGTCACGCTCAAAGCCAAACAGCTTCAAGAATTCGTGCTTATAACCAGCATAGTCGGTAATCTCGAATAAGTTTTCAGTCGTCACTTCAGGCCAAAGATCCTGACACGCTTGCTGAACGTCATCGCGCAGTTCCCAGTCATCCAAACGCAGGCGCCCTACCTCATCAGTGACCATTTCACCGCGCTTGCCTTGGGCTGAGTAGAGCTGCTCGCCGAATAGACGGTTCAATTGATCGATCGTGCCTTCGTGCAGACCCTGCTCTTTCATGATGCGGTAGACCATGGCGATATAAAGCGGCATTACCGGAATGGCCGCGCTCGCCTGGGTGACCACCGACTTGAGTACCGCCACATTGGCACCGCCACCGCTCTCTTTCAGCTTGGCGTCGATAGCCGCTGCAGCGCGGTCAAGGTCTTCCTTGGCTTTACCCAGCGCACCGTGCCAGTAGATCGGCCAAGTGATTTCAGTACCGATATAGCTAAACGCCACGCTACGCGCACCTTTTGCCAGCACACCAGCTTGGTCAAGCGCTTCCATCCACAGTTCCCAATCTTCGCCCCCCATTACCGTAATGGTGTCGTCGATTTCCTGCTGGGTGGCTGGCTCTACTTCTGCTTCGATAATCGCGTCTTTATTGGTATCGATAGCAGTGGCGCGGTAGGTTTCGCCAATTGGCTTTAGGCTCGAGCGCTTAAGTTCGCCGCTATCAGGCAGCTTGCGAACGGGTGATGCCAGCGAGTACACCACCAGATCGATCTCGCCCATGTCCTGCTTGATCAGTTCAATGGCTTTTTCCCGCGCTTCATGGGAGAACGCATCGCCGTTAATCGATTTGCTGTACAGCCCTTCCTGCTTGGCAAACTTATCGAAGGCGGCACTGTTGTACCAGCCTGCGGTGCCGGGTTTCTTATCGGTGGCAGGCTTTTCAAAGAAAACGCCCAGGGTATCGGCGCCGTAGCCAAAAGCTGCGGTAATACGGGCTGCCAACCCATAGCCACTTGAAGCCCCAATGACGAGTACTTTTTTTGGGCCAGCCTGCTTATCCAAACCGCGAGCACGGGTCGCTTCAATCTGTTCGCGAACGTTCTGCTCGCAGCCGATGGGATGAGTAGTGGTACAAATAAAGCCGCGTACTTTGGGTTTAATAATCACAGAGAACCTCTTTATCGGATTGATTTAGCTTTTAATATCGTAACTGGCAACATCATAACTAGCGACACCGTTTTGCCATAGCTTTTGGCATAGTTTGTGGCATAGCAGTGTCATGACTCATAGAGGCTATTCTAGCTGCCTCCGTGCGCTCTGTCCGCTCCTGAGCTATCGTCCTCCCATGAGCGACTCTCCATCCTTGAGCTCCTGCCCGCCCTTGAGCTCGGGGCGCATTCGCGTCACGATAGCTGCCAAAGTACTTATATCAGCAACGACTTCCCACGAGGCGATCATGAATGCACAGCAGCTAGTAGATGAACGCGGCGATCTATGGCTAGCGCTAGCCCCGCTGTGGCTGGATCGTGAACCCAGCGAACGCGATTACGCGCGTATGGTCGAAGTCATAGAGCGTTATGATATGACGCTTAACGAGCTCGAATGGATGTTTCGCCTGGAAATGGCACCGGTGATGTCTCGCCATCAGCTTTCAATCGCCAGCGAGTGGCGACAATTTGACGACTATAAGCTGATGAAGCAGTTGGTCAATCACAATATGCGCTTGAAGGGCTGGCGCCGCAAAAGCTGGGCGCTGTTTTCAGGCTTAACGACCATGATGGTGCGTCACCGCTGGAACGCACTCATGAATCGTGTAGCAGTCGCGCGGGGCGAGCAGGTATAGAGGGATAGTGCCCTGTGGGGCTATGGGTATGTTTGATCCAAGGCTTCTTCTAATGCCAAGCGTAGCGGGCGCCCGTGATAGCGCGGCCCAAATCGGGCTATCACCTTGCCATCACGGCCCACCAGGAACTTGGTAAAATTCCATTTGATCAGCTGTGTGCCTAGGACTCCTGGCGCCTCGCGCTTGAGCAGCACAAACAGTGGATGAGCCTCACTCCCATTGACATTGACCTTTTCCAGTAGCGGAAAACTGACTCCAAACTGCTGCTCGCCAAACTGGCAAAACGCTTGAGCACTTTCCGGCGACTGGCGGCCAAACTGATTACACGGGAAACCGAGCACAGTGAAGCCACGATCCCGGTAGCGCTGAAAAAGGGTTTCGAGTTCGCTTAGCTGCGGGGTAAAGCCACACTGGCTGGCAACGTTAACCACCAGCAGCACTTGGCCGCGTAGCGCACGTAAATTGAACGGCAGCCCTTGGTGGGTATAGCAGTCTTGGTCGTATATTTGCATCAATCAGCCCCACAAAACCCCAAACGGCATGGGTATCACCATGCCACGGCTATGCTTTTTACACCAGCGGTCCGGCGACCACTCGTAGCGCCAGCGCGATTAACAGTATGCCCGTGATGCGGTTAATCCAATGGGCACGCCGCTGTAGCCAGGGCAAAATCTGCGAGTGGGAAAGCACCACCGCCACCAACACGTACCAACCGCCATCAATAATCATCGCCGTTAACACAATGATAGCTTTAGCTACCCCACTCATTTCCGGGGTCACAAACTGGCTCAGTAGCGCAACAAAAAACAGAATCAGCTTCGGGTTGCCTAATGCCACCAGCACGCCTTCTTTAGCTGCTTGCCCTCGGCTAGTGACAATCGCATTAGGCTCTAAGGCACCGGCTTTCCCGGCACGCAACGCTTTAACCCCTAGCCACGCCAAATAAGCCGCGCCGAACCAAGTAATCAGCTGGAACAGCAGCGGAAAACCGGCGATTATCGCGCCTAGCCCCCAAACGGTCAGTAGCGCATAAAAGCCTACCCAAAGGCATGGAAGATTGCGGCAGTCACCCCAGTAAAACGCCCGCCGCCTAACGTATGGCGCAGTACCAGTGCCAAGCTCGGCCCCGGCGACATAGCGCCCATGGCACAAATCGCGGCGAGCGATAGCCAGAGTGTTAACGGCATGTCTTTTCCTCCTTGAGGGGTCAAAATCAAAATATGAGCAATGATGACCAGTATACGCCAAGCCAAGCAACACTTCGGTAAGCCTCTTAAATAACGCTGTTAGCATGGTACGCTGTTGGGTAAAATTTAATCTTTTTGCTCTATGCGTTTTTTTCGCTCATTTGAAAACATCCGCCCCGCCGCTCATTGCGCGGGGCATATAGCAAACATAGGTCTAGAAAACATAGGACGGCAACATGGGTAGGGCTTTTCAGAACCGTAAGGAATCCATGGCCAAAACGGCCGATGCAAAGACCAAGGTCTACAGCAAATATGGACGCGAGATTTACGTTTGCGCTAAAGCGGGCGGCACCGACCCTAATGGCAATCTGGCGCTGCGCGGCTTAATGGAGCGGGCCAAAAAAGATCAGGTGCCCTCTCACGTTATTGATAAAGCGCTCGACAAAGCCAGCGGTGCCGGTGGCGAGGATTTCTCGCCCGCACGCTACGAAGGCTTCGGCCCTGGCAATGTGATGGTGATTGTCGACTGCCTTACCGACAACCCCAACCGCACCTTTGGCGATGTGCGCGGCTGCTTCACCAAAACCAAGAGCAAAATCGGCACTCCCGGTAGCGTCAGCCATATGTTTGACCACTGCGCTATCTTCTCCTTCGCCGGAAGCGATGAAGAAGCCGTGCTTGAAGCGCTGATGGAAGCCGATGTGGATGTCACCGACATTGAGCAAGAGGGCGATCGCATCACTGTTTTCGCCCCGCACACCGACTATGCCAAAGCCAAGCAGGCGCTACTGGACGCGTTCGGTGAGATTGACTTTGAGGCTGACGAGATCCAGTTTCTACCGCAAACCACCACTCCGGTTGAAGGTGATGACGTGGCAATGTTTGAAAAGTTTCTCGCCATGCTTAATGAGCTGGACGATGTACAAAACGTCTATCACAGCGGTGAATTACCTGCAGAAAGTAATAGCTAATCATTACCTCTTGAGTAAGCTGCCCCCACCGCGTTGCGGGTATCCAAGGCCGCATCCGGTGGCAACATCGCTGACTGCACACCCGCGGCACTCAGCACTTTTTTGCCGCGTACGGTGAGGTCGGTAATAAACAGAAACTGCTGACGGGGATCCACCGGATAGGCGCGTATGCGGTAGTGGGTGCCCCAGGGTTTCTCCTCAGCCACCACAATGATCGGCTGGTCGAATTTCAGGTAGGCACTGGTCAGCGCTACATCACGCAGCGCTTTCCGTACCCAACCTGCCTCGTGCTCAGGGTGAAGATAAAAGCTCGCCACGCACTGCAGGCTGGTACCGCCGTTGTTGGCATTATAGACGGCGTGATCCCACAGCTTTAAATGCGGTACATAGACCAAATCATCGTCAGGGGTTTGGATATCTACGGTGCGTAAGCCAACGTGTTTGACCTCGCCGTAGGTATCTTCAATTTGAACCCAGTCGCCTGGCCGATAAGGCAGCTCTATCGCTGAAACAACGCCTGCTATCAAGCTGCTCACGTAATCTTTCATGGCAAAGCCAATGGCTAAGCCCAGTGCACCCAACAGGGTCACCATATTGCGCAGCGACGGCTCAATAATAATCGGTACGATGATGGCGAGTGCAGTAATCAATATCAGTAAGCGCGTCATCGGCACCAGAGCAAAAATACGAAAGCGAACTTGACCATGCATTCGGTTGCCGATCCAGTTCAGCCCCCGTTGGCTGAAAATAATCAGCACAATGGTTGATAGCAGCACTACGCCCAACGTAATCAGCGCTTGGCTATCGATATCGTTAAAAAGCCGCGCATACTTCTGTTGCTCTTCCATGGGTTGCCCTCCGCGGGCCTGTCGCTGATACCGGTGCTACTTACAGAGGATCGACCAGATAATTACGCGACTCTAGTAACTGGCGAACGCTCGCGTAGCTTAACGGTGCGATCTGCCAACGTCCTTCGCAGCTTGAAACAATGCCTTTGCGCTGCAGGGCTAAACGGGCATTGAGTGCTTCATGGTGAGAGAACGGCAGCACTTCCCCCAAAGAGTCGTCATCCAGACCGCCATGAACCAATAACGCATGCATCACCAGCGTGGCGATATCGCCGGTATCAACGGCAAGCTCCGCCTCTGCTAGGGCATCGACCAGCCAGAGGGCCTCTTCATTGTCTGCTTTTGGCTCACGTAACCGCTCGCGCCAATAGTGCCATGCAAGACCTATATGACCGCGGCAGTGAGCCGCTAAGCGCTGCAGTTCTTTATTAGGCGCTTTACTCTTTTGCTCAGATGCTGAGTCGAACAATACCTGCTTACCGGTTCGCGTGCTGTAAACAGGCGGCGGCTGCCCCGAATGGGCCGCAATTTGTGCAAAATAGCGTGCCAGTTGCTCGCCCTCCATCGATTGAAGGGTAAACACCGGTGCCCCATCGATACCGATCACCCGATGAAGGAAAGCGTAAGTCCAGCTGTCGCAACCAATCACACCTTTACCCAAACGGCCACTTAAAGCACGCTCAAGAAACTCTCGAACGCCCTGAATACCCTGAGTGTGGCGTAAAAAATAACGTTCCAGAGCGGGAATGGCCCATTCTCGTTGATTGACACACTGCTCTATCCACTGAGTGCTACCTCGGCTATTTCGCTAAGCGTGGGCGGCGCTAAGCAGGCAACATGATGCTTTTCAGCCCAATGAGTTACCACCGAAGCATGACCACTGTAGGGCGTGGTAATAAAGAACGTTACAGGCGCATCCTGGCCTTCTAGCTGTTGCCCCAACGCTCTCGCCGCGGGAGCCCAATCAATAGACGGCACTAAATGTGCTAGCCTAACCCCGGGTAGCGCACGTAGCTCGCTTTCGTCTTTTACCTGCTGCTCAGCATCGTTTTTGCCCCCCAGCCACGACGAGATCGAACGCAACGAACGTCGCCATTGGCTTGCCTGGGTCTGCTCAGGGGTACGAAACTGATCGAGCTCGACGACCGCCCACAGCGGCGTGTCGGCTGATGATGAATGCTCCCCCATGACCTTGTCCCTATGGTTAGCAATAAGCGTTCACTTTAGCACGGTGCGCGCAGCTTCTAACCTCATAGACGAACTTATGGTCTAAAATAAAGTCTTTATAGACAGTCGTTAGCGCACATAACGGATTATTATTTTATTGCGAGAGCAATGGCAAAAGCTAAAGGAGAAAGCAATGAGTGTTGTCCACGTTAGCGAAACAGAACTCCACGCCAAGCTCGAGAAGTGTATTGCCGGTGAGCGGCTACTGATTGAGCATGAGGGCAATCGCTTTAGCGCCAGAATCCAGCACGTTGGGCTAATGGGCGTAAAGGTGATACCTGAAACCGAGATTAAGAACAGCCATCGCACACCGGGTGACGTTGAAGGCGTGATGGTGCCCTACGATGAGATATTGGAGCTTGAAGTAAAAGGCGTGGTCTACAGCCGCTTGCCAGATTAGTCTGCACTTGCACGCCCGGCAAGTGCGCAAGGCGTGCAAACTATTTATCTATGACTCACTTCCTCGAAAGTAAGCCAACTGTTTTAAAACGTCAGGCAGATCTTGCCGAAGTGCTGGCCAGATTCCTGGTGGCGGAAAGCGTCGGCGATCTCGGCAAGCGGGAATTCGCGGTCAATGATCGGGTGCATATCGAATGTTTCCAGCGCACGAATCATCTCGATCTGGTGGCGACGACTGCCCACAATCAAGCCTTTCAAACTCGCCTGCTTGGCCATTAATTTAGCCGTCGGTATTTCACCCTCACGCCCAGTGAGGATACCAATCAAAGCGATATGCCCACCGATTTTGATCGCATCAAAGGATTGCGGCAGCGTACCTGGCCCGCCCACTTCGACGATATGATCAACGCCTTCGCCGTTGGTCAGCTCTTTCACGCGCTTACCCCAATCAGGCGTCTCTTTATAGTTGATGGTGTGCTCGGCGCCCATCTCACGCAGCCGCGCCAGCTTTTCGTTAGATGATGAGGTAGCAATTACCCGCGCGCCCATCAATCGGGCAAACTGCAGGGCAAAAATGGATACCCCGCCCGTGCCCATCACCAGCACGCTATCCCCCGCTTTAATGCCACCATCGACGACCAGCGCCCGCCAAGCGGTCAAGCCAGCGGTGGTTAAGGTAGCGGATTCCGCATGGCTATAGCCCTTGGGCTGATGGGTAAACCACTCAGCCGGGCGTACAACCTGCTCACGAGCGTAGCCATCCACGCCATCACCTGGCGTGGTGCGAAAATCACCGACACGCGCCGGGCCTTCCAACCAGTGGGGAAAGAAGGTCGATACCACGTGGTCGCCCACCGCGAACTCACTGACACCATCGCCCACGGCTTCGACAACGCCTGCGCCGTCTGACATGGGAATACGCCCATCGTCGGTGGGAATCATCCCAGCGACCACGGCGTAGTCGTGAAAATTCAGAGAGCTGGCGTGTAGACGTACTCGGATTTCACCAGGGCCCGGCTCCCCAGGCGCTTCCATGTCGACAACGTCCAGCTTGTCCAAACCGCCGGGCTGATTCAGCTTGATCGCTTTCATCGTTACCTCAGTATGTACAGTTCGAATATGTACATTGATGTATGTATCTACTGTTGGTTGGGGCCGTTGCCGTCGATATCAAGGCCCAGGAAGCCACCTGACTGGCGCTGCCAAAGGCTGGCATAAATGCCGTTGCGTGCAAGCAGCTCCTGGTGCGTGCCACTTTCCACCATGCGCCCTTCATCCACCACAATTAACCGATCGAGCATGGCAATGGTCGACAGCCGATGCGCGATGGCAATCACCGTTTTGCCTTCCATCAGCGTATCCAGCTGCTCTTGAATGGCGGCCTCCACTTCCGAGTCCAGCGCCGAGGTGGCCTCGTCCAGAACCAGAATCGGGGCATTTTTGAGCAGCACCCGGGCGATCGCGATCCGCTGGCGCTGCCCACCGGAAAGCTTCACTCCGCGCTCGCCCACATGGGCATCCAGGCCGCGACGCCCTTTCGGGTCGACCAGATCATTGATAAAGGTATCTGCATGGGCGCGGCACACCGCGTTCCAAACATCTTCGTCACTGGCGTGGGGACTGCCGTAACGGATGTTGTCACGCAGCGAGCGGTGCAGCAGCGAGGTGTCTTGGGTGACCATGCCAATCTGGTGGCGCAAAGAGGTTTGAGTCACCTCGGCAATGTTTTGCCCATCGATCAATATCTGCCCACCTTGCAAGTCATAAAAACGCAGCAGCAGATTGGCCAGGGTGGATTTACCCGCCCCGGAACGGCCGATCAGGCCGATTTTCTCGCCGGGCTTGATGGTCAGGCTGAGTCCATCAAAGACGTTTTTACTCTCCCCTTTCGCCTGGGCGTATTGAAAGCGCAGCGCATCAAACACAATTTCGCCATGGGGAACCTGAAGCGCTTTAGCATTGGGCGCATCGTTGATCGTGGGCTTCTGAGCGATGGTGTTCATGCCATCTTGAACCGTGCCGATATTTTCAAACAACCCGGCGACTTCCCACAATATCCAGTCAGACATAAAACGGATACGCATGACCAGCGCGATGGCAATCGCCAAAACGCCCAGGGAAATCGCCTCCGTGTACCAGGCGCTGATCGCCATGGCCGCAGTGCCCACCAACAGCGCCGTGTTGAGCAGCGTCAAACCCACGCTCATGATCGTCACCAAGCGCATCTGGCGGTGAACGGTGACCATAAAGCCTTCCATAGCATCTTTGGCGTAGCGCTGCTCGCGCTCGGTGTCGGCAAACAGCTTGATGGTTTGGATATTGCTGTAGCTGTCCACCACGCGCCCGGTCATTTGGGCACGGGCGTCTGCCTGCGCCATAGAGACATCTCGCAGGCGCGGTACGAAGTAGCGCATGATCGACAGGTAGCCCACCAGCCACAGGCCCAGTGGGATCAGCAGCAAAAGATCCGCCCGGCCCAGCAGGTAGGCCGCACCAGTGAAATAGACGATGGCGTAGACCAATAGATCCATCACCTTGGTGACGGTCTCGCGGATCGCCAGCGCCGTTTGCATCACCTTTTGCGACACCCGCCCGGCAAATTCGTCCTGATAAAATGCCAGGCTCGGCTAAGCATATGGCGGTGGGATAGCCAGCGGCCGATCATCGGGTAGTTACCGAAAATACTCTGATGGGTGACCAATGACTGCATCAGCACCAATAGCGGCAAACCGATCAGCAGCAATAGCCCCAGACCAGCAAGCCACAGGCCGTTTTCAGCCCAAAAGCCTGCACGTTCAACGTTGCCCAGCCAATCGACCAGTTGCCCCATGTAGCTAAAGAAAACCACTTCAGCCGCCGAGACCAGCGCCGTGAACAGCGTCATTAGCAGCAACAGCGGCAGCATCGGACGGGAAAAGTGCACAATAAACGGCATTAAGCCCTTAGGCGGCGTTTTAACCTCGCCTTCCGGATAAGGGTTTACCCGCGTTTCGAAGTAACGAAATAGCGGCTGTAAAACACGCGATAGCATGAGGCTTCCTTACGTGACTGGCGTTGGTGTGTCTGAGATTGATGTGACAGACGTTAACTTATTTATGTAACAGTTTGATTGTTTAAGATTTAAGAAGTGGCGTGGCGCAGCAGCCAACGCGCCCAAAAAGGCGCGATGATCATCAGCGTTACCATGCGCAGCAGGTGGTGAAAGGCAACAAACACCGGGTCGATATTGAGCGCGACGGCCAAAATAGCCATTTCGCCAATGCCCCCCGGTGCCAGCGCCAGCAGCGCCACATCGCGCCCTACCCCTAGCAGTTGATGAATCAGCTCGGCAAATAGTGCAAGTACCAGCAACGCTAACAGCGTCGCCACACCAGACTGCCATAAATAGCGGCCAAAAAGCTTTCGCGTCATGCCCTTAAAGCGCGAGCCAATGGCACTGCCCAGCACCCACAGCATCAGGTTCATCCCCCACTCTGGGAGAGCGAAACTGGCAATATCAACACCGGATAATAGAGCAGCGGCTAGCAGTGGTGCCAGCAGTGCAGGGCTGGGAATTCGCAGCCAGCGTCCTAGCGGCAACAGCAGCGGGATCATCAGTAGCATCCAGCCGTGTTCAAAACTGCTATGAACAGGGCCGATGCCCTCGCCTCCGCCCTCATAGGCCCAAAATAGCGGCGGCAAAAAAAGAATCACTAAAATGATGCGCAGCGACTGCGCGACTGCAATACGCTGGGGGTCGCCACCGCACTTTTCGCCCAACAGAATCATCGCCGTCATCGCGCCGGGCGAGGCACCAAACCAGGCACTGACGGGGTCGAAACCACAGCGCCGGTACCAGGCAGCGGCTACGGCGGTGGAGGCGGCTACTCCCAGCAGCAAGAGAGCAGCAGAAACCGGCCAATCCAGTACGCGATGAGCCAGCTGCGGCGTCACCTGGCTACCCAACACCAACCCCATGACGGCTAGAAATACGTTACGCAGTGGCTCAGGCACTTCGACCTTCACGCCTTGTGAAGAGACCACGAGGTTGGCAATAAGAGGGCCAAGCATCCATGCAAGGGGCAGACCGGACAGTTGAAACAGCGTACCGCCAACGGCGCCAACGGTTAGTGATATTGCCAGCGCTTTTGCGCTCCCTGCATTCAACACGACGCCCTTCACATCGACTCCCTAAATCTTAAAATCTGTCCCTATTGACGCAATAATTAACCTGCTAATGACATCCAGTAGTCTAGCACTTAACCAGTGGTTTGGGCTTCAATGATGGCGAAGAGGTATGCTTTTGGTTGCTAAGCTCACCTTTCAAGACGTCATCCATCATCTTAATTTTTTGGTCATGCTATCTGTATCTGTCGGCCAGCCAGCGTATAATGTCTTCCGCCAGTAATGGCGAACTTTCTCAGGGCGGGGTGTAAGTCCCCACCGGTGGTGATGCCATATCTTTATTGATACGGATAAGCCCACGAGCGCTCAACCAGAGGTGTCACCTAACGGTTGAGGACAGCAGATTCGGTGAGATTCCGAAGCCGACGGTAATAGTCCGGATAAAAGAGAAGGTTTCTAGTGAATTACCCGTAGCGTTCCAACGCATGCGGGTGCTGTGCTATTGGATGCCTCATGCCCTGGTTCTGGTAAACAATCCCCATAGGATGACCATGAATCAGACCCAACTTTCTTCATTCCCTCGCGTTGCCTTTATCGAAGCGTCTTGGCATCACGATATTGTTGCCCAAGCCAGAGAAGCATTTATTGCTCAACTTGCCAGCGAGCATGGCTTTTCCGCTGATCAAATAGAAATATTCCAAGTTGCGGGGGCTTATGAAGTGCCTCTTCAAGCTAAGTTGCTAGCCAAAACAGGTCGTTACAGCGCCATTGTGGGTGCGGGCTTTGTTATTGATGGAGGCATCTATCGCCACGACTTCGTTGCTCAGGCAGTGGTTGAAGGCATGATGCAGGTGCAACTGGACACAGAAATTCCCATACTTTCTGTCGTGCTGACGCCGCATCATTTCCATGAACACAGCACACATCATGATTTTTTCTATGACCATTTCCGTGCCAAAGGCAAGGAAGCGGCTGAAGCGTTGGTAATGACTTTGGAAAACCATCGACGGATTCAAAGGCTAAAATAAGTCACTGCTAAAATTGTGGAGATGCTTAGGTAGCGGGCAATCTGAATGTTAGCTCGCTACCTGAGTCAATTCATAGACGGTTGACGCTTAACTAGCCGTTTAGGCTCTTTGCTGCAAAGTAACTCAAGCCTTTTCAACTCATGAGGCTGATCCAAAGTGACGCCCTAACGCTGATAACGTGGGCAATCATGGGTGTAGGTAGGTTGGGTAGGTTGGGTAGCTCAGGATCGGATCGATAGGCGTCCATTTAAGGACGTTCGGTTACCATCACCGCTATCTTCGCCGTAGCGGAGGTCAGGTGAGTGCAAAGCTCATGCTGCCGGCCCGGTACTCGCCCGCACCACCAGCTCGGGCGGTATTACCTTCCGAACCGGCGGAAATTGCTCCCCCGCCATACGAGAAAGCAGCAACTCACTGGCACACTGGCCAATTAGGTCAGTGCGCACCCGCACACTGGTCAATGCTGGTGCCGAGTAGGCGGCCGCAGCCATATCATCGAAACCGGTGACAGAAATATCCACACCTGGGCGCACCCCATGCCGGTAGCACGCCGCCAGCACACCAAAGGCGATAATGTCCGAAAAACACATAATTGCGGTCGGTGGTTCCGGCATCGCAAGCAGCCGCTTTAGCATGGCGTCACCGAATTCCAGTGTCGTTGGCCCGTGGTGAACCGAATCACTGGTGACAGGCAAACCGGCAGCATCCATCTGCTGTCGGAAGGAGCATTCTCGATCACGGGCAGTGGACGTATCACCGCCACCACCCAACCAAGCAAAGCGCCTATGCCCTGCTTCATATAAGTGTTCGAATAAAAGACGGATGCCTAGCACATCGTCGTTGATGACTCGATCGAAACTTGTATCAGCGACATCCCGGGAAATCAGCACCAGCGGAAAATCCTGTAGATGCCTTACCTGCGGCCCATCAAGATCTTCTCGGGTGGTACCGGCGACAGGCACTAAAATCAGCCCCGCGGCACCATGCTCGGCCATCTGACGAATGAAGCGCGCCTGGATCGATGGTGTTTCATGGGCATGGCAGAACAGCATCATGCGATCCGCCTCGCGGAAGCGCGCTTCCATATGCCCAAGGAATTCGGTGAAAAAGGGGTTGCTCAGATCATTAAGGCATACCGCTACAGTGCCGCTATCGCCTCTCGCAACCCCGCCGCATGCCGGTTATAGACGTAACCCAGCTCCTTCGCAGCCTGTTGGATACGCTCCCGCGTCGCTTGGGAAATTCGCAGATCATTACGCAGGGCTAATGATACTGCGGAAACGGTAACGCCTACCTGATCGGCGATCGTTTTAAGTGTCGGACGACTTGCCATATAAAAATCTCAACTCCCATGATTTATAGGCGACGGAACGCGATCTAGTGCGCCAGCCTCTTTTTGGAATTATGAGTAACATACTCTCATAGCGAATTTTTTAGTGATATCGCAAGCCTCATAAGCACGTAATTCCAATTTCATAACGACCAAAGTTGTATTTATTCAATCGATTGAACTGTGTAAAAAATGACAACGAAGGCATCCCAACAACTATCAAAAACGCCGCCAAGATCCCTCGCCACTGCCAGGAGCACGCAGCATGATGAGCACAAATTCGACAACAATAATGACTATCTCACTGGCCCTATGGGCCTCGTTGGCAGCCACTTCCGCCTCAGCCGATAACCCTGAAACCTGTCACTGGCAGCCCGAACGAGCCGTTACCTTCATCGTTCCCTGGGGTACCGGTGGCGGCACCGACGCCAATGCACGTCGGTTGGCCAGCCTGCTCGAAGAAGAAATGGGCGTGCCCTTCAACGTCGTCAACCGTACCGGTGGAAACGGCGTTGTAGGCCACACCTCACTCGCGCGAGGCAAACCTGACGGCTATACCATTGGTGCCGCCACTGTCGAGATCGACACCATGCACTGGCTCGGCCTAACGCCGCTGACTTACCAGGACATCACGCCCATCGCATTGATTAACCGCAGCTCACCTGGGGTAGTGGTACAAAATAATTCGCCCTACGAAACACTTGATGCCCTGCTCGACGAGGCACGCCAGAACCCCGGAGAATTGACCGCTTCGGGAACCGCCCAGGGCGGCATCTGGCATCTCGCCCTAGCCGGTATGCTCAAGGCCGAAGGGCTGGCTCCCGACGCCATTCGCTGGATCCCCAGCCAAGGTGCTGGGCCTGCACTCAAGGAACTGATGGCAGGGGGCATTGATGTTGCGACACCTTCACTCGCTGAGGCCCGCAACCTGATCGAACAGGGGAACTAAAGGCGCTGGGCTACATGAGCGATACTCCGATGGAACAGATGCCTGAGGTCCCTTTGACAGCTGACACACTGGAGAGTGGATGGACACTGAGTGCCTTTGTGACGGTCAGCGGCCCTGACGGTCTACCGGACGAGATCGCCTGCACCTACGAGCAAGCAATCGAGACAGCTATCAACAGTGAAGCCTGGGCCGAGTTCAAGCGTAGCAGTGGTACTCAGGTAGTGTTCGAAAATCGTCACGAGACCGCTCAACTCCTCGCTGAGGCTGATCGTCAATTGGGCGAAGTGGTCGAAGCGATCGGCCTCGCCAAATAAGCGAGGTCGATTGATAAGCAGGAGGTGTTCATGTACTGCAATGATCGCTTGTCGGGGAGCCTACTGGTTCTCTTCGGCGCACTGGTGTTCTGGCGCGCCTCAACCTTCCCGTCCCTGGCCGGGCTGGAGTACGGCCCCGGCCTGTTTCCCTCTATCGCGGCGATTGGCCTGATAGTTTGCGGAGCGCTAATCGGCTTTGGGTCGCGGGGGCGGCGGAAGGCGCCGAGCACTTCGACGATGCCACCTCAGCAAACAGGCTGGAGGATGGCAGCACGCCCCATGGCCCTGCTGATCGTGATACTCGGCTATGGCCTATTGCTCGATCTCCTGGGCTTTCATATTGCTTCCTTCATGGCAGTCTCCGCCACAGCTCTGATCTTCGGGATGCGTGCTGGGGGCGCAGTGCTGCTAGCACTCCCCCTGGTGATCGGCGTGCATCTGCTGTTCTATTCACTGCTGCGCGTCCCGCTCCCCTGGGGCCTGCTGACACCAATGGCATGGTGACGCTATGAGCGCCTCGACCCTCACCTCCCTATTCAGTCCAGCCTCCCTAGCGGTCATCGCCGCCTGTACGCTCTATGGCACTTTCATCGGCGCCATGCCGGGCCTAACCGCTACCATGGCGGTGGCCCTTCTGGTGCCCTTTACCTACTTCATGGATCCGTTGATCGCCATCAGCGCCATTGTCGCCACAACTACCACAGCGATTTTCGCTGGCGACGTACCCGGCACCTTGATGCGTATCCCCGGCACGCCCGCCTCCGCGGCCTACGTCGAGGACGCTTACCGCCTGTCACGCGCAGGACGCTCCCGCTCGACGCTGATGGTGTCATTGTTCGCCGCCTGCATTGGAGGCCTGGTGGGTGTCGCCCTTCTAGCGCTCATTGCCCCTCAGTTGGCCCGTGTCGCAGTGCAGTTTTCCAGCTTCGAAACCTTCTGGCTGGCCTGCCTAGGACTGAGTTGCGCGGTACTAACTAGTAACGGTAGCGTCGCCAAGAGCTTTTCCAGCCTCTTCCTCGGCCTATTTATCGCCACTATCGGCATCGATGTCGCCGTCGGCCATCCACGCTTCACCTTCGGCAATTACGAACTGTTCGATGGCATTAGCTTTATTCCCGCCATCATCGGCCTGTTTGCGCTCAGCGAGATTCTGCGCAGTGCACAGATAGGACATCGCGACCAACCTGCCAATGCAGTACAAGAGTCATTTTCCAAAGCGCTGCGTGAGGCAGCGCTCGTACTGCGCCGCTTCAAGCGCAACATCGCCCGCTCCAGCGTACTTGGCACCCTGATCGGCGCGCTGCCCGGCGCCGGGGCAGATATCGCCGCTTGGATCTGTTATGCGATTTCACGGCGCTTCTCGCGCCATCCCGAACGCTACGGTACGGGGTACATTGAGGGCGTAACCGATGGTGGCTCCGCCAACAATGCCGCTATCGGTGGCGCCTGGACGCCAGCATTGGTGTTCGGTATCCCCGGCGATAGCGTCACGGCTATTGCCATCGGCATCCTGCTACTCAACGGGATGTCACCTGGGCCGCAGATATTTACCGAGTCACCAGAACTGGTACATACCCTTTACGGCGCCTTCGCACTAAGCAATCTCGCGATGATCCCTGCTGGCCTGTTGGTGATCATGGCTTCCAGTCAGGTGGTACGTATCCCGCGTCGGGTGCTCATGCCCTGTGTACTACTGTTCTCGTTGTGGGAGCTTACGCCATTACCAATTCGGTCATTGCCATCTGGACAGTATTGGCGCTGGGTGTCCTGGGTTACGCCATGGAGGCCAATGGCTTTCCGCTGGCACCCGCCATACTGGGTATCGTTCTCGGCACGATCGTCGAGGAAAACTTCATGACATCGATGATGAAGGCCCAAGGCGACTTGCTGGCCTTCTTCGATCGCCCCTGGGCGGCGGCGCTAGGCACACTCACCCTGCTGCTCTGGGCGTTGCTGCTGACTCGCGGTATCTATGAGAGTGTTCAGCGTCGTCGCCATCCTAGCCCCTCTGCGGAAACGGAAACCTATCCATGAGCCATCGCAACCGTACCAAACTTGCCCTTAAGCAGGGTCGAGCCATTAGCGCCCTGTGGTTGGAAAGCGCCAGCCCCGAACTAGCCGAAATTGCCGTTTGGGCCGGTTGGAAAACCATTCTGATCGACAACGAGCACGGTGTCTCCAGCCTCGAGCATACCGCGCATCTAGTTCGCGCCATCGAAGCAGCAGGTGGTGAAGCGGTTTTACGCATTCCCGCCAACGACCCCACCTACCTGAAGAAGATCCTGGATATGGGGGTACGCTCGATCATGGTGCCGATGGTCAATAGCGCTGCACAGGCTCAAGCTATCGTCGATGCCTGCCGCTACCCTCCTCATGGACAGCGTGGCTATGCGGCTCCTATCGTACGCGCCTCAGGCTACGGCGCTTTCAGTGATTACGCCAGTCAAGCCAACGATGACCTGCTGTTGATCACCCAAATCGAGCATACTGAAGGGGCAGATAACGTCGAGGCGATCGCCGAGGTTGATGGCATAGACATGCTGTTCATCGGCCCCAACGACCTGGCGGGCTCAATGGGCTTGCTCGAACGTCTCGAGGCACCCGAGGTACGCAGTCTGATTGAGGATCTTGAGCGCCGCATCGCCAATAGCGGGCGCTGGATGGGCACCATCACCGGGCCCGGTCGCGATGTCACCACTCTGACCAATAGTGGCTACCGCTTCGTGGCCGGCCCCAACGACATCGCACTGCTCGCCAGCACCCTACGCCACGAGGCGGCACTATGGCGTGAGCAATCCGCTGATTTCGGAGGATCCTGATTCGGATATGGTTCTTAGTGGCCGGGGCGTCACTGCCACCGGCCTTCTGAAGACGCTAAGATAAAGTGATTAAGATAATGCTGAAAACAAATCGCTGCCGCACTCTATAGCGCTTCTTGTTGACACATCAATCTATCAACCTCTTCCGCCATTGGAATACTACTGGCAGCGCCGCGTTTTTGAACCGCCAGGGCAGCCGCCGCTGTTGCCCTTTGCAAACACTGTGAAGGCTTTAGGCCAGCTTGCCTAGCGGCAAGGAAGTAACCCACAAAGGTATCGCCTGCGGCCGTTGTATCGATGGCCTTTACCTTTAAAGCCGATTGAAAAAGAGTCTCACTGCTGCGCTGATACCAAGCCCCCTCGCTACCTAGGGTAAGAACCACCTCGACATCGCCAAGCGATTCTTTACAACGCCTTAGCAAATCTGCGGCGCTCGACTCTACCGGCATCTCTAATAAAGCGGCGGCCTCTGTACGGTTAAAAAAAGCAGTTCACATTGGTCTAGAGGGAGTGATGATACCTTCGAGGTCATTGGTGCTGGGTTAAATATCACCTTGCAGCCGTGGCTCACTGCTAATGGAATAAGCTGATCAAGCCCGTTACATTCGTTCTGAATAAGTATTGTGTCGCCAGGAGCGGTTTGCGCAATAAGAGCCGTCATTTTCTCCTGCGTAAAACCATGATTGGCGCCAGAGAACAAAAGAATAGCGTTTTCACCCAGTGCGTCAATTTGAATAATGGCATGCCCACTTGGCTCTGAGGTCAATTCGACATCTTTCACACCAACACCCGCAGACTCAAGCTCACTGGTCACCCAGGCATCTATCGATGAAACTCGCCCCCAGTGACTCACCCTTCCTTTGGCACGCGCTATTGCCAGTGACTGATTGACGCCTTTTCCACCTAACCCAATATTATAATCACCGCTTTCCAAGGTTTCGCCAGGGCGGACAAAATAGGGTACACGGTAAGTATAATCGATATTGATGGAACCAAAATTAAAGATCATTGACACCCCCTCTTATTCAAAAAGCCAGCCAGCTTTAAAGCTGACTGGCCTCTAGGCAAGTTCCTCTAACACCTACTCTTCTAACGCTTACTCTTCTAAAACCTATTATTCCAACACAAAGGGGGAGGTATAGCTATCTACATTATCTTGAGTAATAAGGAAACAGTCATAAAGCTGTTTTTCACTATCCAACCCTGTTTCTCCGGTATTAATATAATGATCAGCAATTTTTACTGCATGTTCTGCAAATACGGCCACCGGCTGTAGAACGGTATAGGCCAGTTCACCCGAGCGAACCGCATCAACAGCATCTGGTGAACCGTCAAAACCACCTACTATTACATCGTCTAGCCGCCCCTCCTGTTTTAGAGCCACAATGGCACCTAAGGCCATTTCGTCGTTACCACTAATGACGCCTCGAATATCAGGATGAGAACGGAGCATGCTCTGCATTTTATTGCGCCCTTCCGTCCGATCCCAGTTAGCGATGTCAGACGCAGCAAGGCTAAGATCGGGGTATTGGCTAAGCACCGTCTCATAGCCATTGGATCTTGTCGCAGCATTATTATCAGAAGGGGGTCCCTTTAACTCTATATAGGATCCCTCGCCATCTAGTTGCATTGCCCACTGTTGCGCTCCTAACGCGGCTCCTTGCGCATTATTGGAAACCAGTTGCGCTTTGGCCAATCCCTGCTGGTTAATCTCAGCGTTAATAATAAATACCGGAATTCCCGCCTCGATTGCTCTTCGCACAGCGCCAATGGAACCGTCCGCATTAGCAGGGTCGAGAATGATTGCTTTAGCCCCATTGGTAATTGCCGTATCGACCTGATTGCTTTCAGTGTTGGTGTCACCCACATGGGAACTTACATTTGCATCATAGCCCAATTCTTCTGCTGTACGCTCAGCAATTGTTCCTTCCGTTTGCCAATAGGGATTTGACATATCATTGACAATAATTGAGATCAGTCCCTTGTCCTGAGCAACTATAGAGCTACTAAAGAGCATCGAGACACTGGCGAGAGCTGTAAAAAGCACTTTTTTACTTTTGGAAGCATGATTATTACCTCATAGTTATGATTGTTGGTCTTTGAATCGGTAGACCTGAGCAGGCCACACTTCTAAGCAATGCTACGTTAAGTAGCACTTGCTCTAGAACCTTCACGCTTACTTTCTGTCGTTTTCTCGGCTTGTTGAGAGGACTTGTGTTTAGCACTATATTGGACATTATTTAACATGACAGCAAAGACAATCACGCTACCCGTGAAGACCATTTGCCAATAAGCAGACACACCGATGATGACCAGACCGTCGGCGAGAAAGCCAATTACAAATGCGCCCAATAAAGTATTTCGAACCGTGCCACGTCCCCCCATCAGTGAGGCGCCACCGATAACAACAGCAGCAATCGCTGTCAGCTCATAGGTAGTACCTGCCGTAGGCCCAGCAGAGGTCAACTGTGAGGCAAGCACAATCCCAGCCAGGGCTGCGCACACGCCGGAAATAATGTAGACGGAGAGCTTAACGCGATTGACGGGCACCCCTGATAGCTCTGCAGCACGCGCATTGCCACCGGTAGAGTAAATCCACCACACCGGCCAAACGGCGTACGACTGAGCGCCAACATGCAAATAACCGCAGCACAAAAGAGAATCAAAACACCTACAGGTATACCGAATAGTTTATTAAACCCAAGCCATTCAAACCCAGTATTACCTAATGTAGGGTCACCACTTAAACTATTGAACGTTAACCCATCGGTTAGCAGCAGTGCGGCTCCACGCGCGACATACAACATGCCCAGTGTGGCCACGAAAGCAGGCACTTTGAAGTAGGCAACTAATACGCCATTGATAGCCCCCACGAGGCCGCCCAGTAAGCAGGTAAGTACCACGACGACCCACACTGAAGGAAAGAAAGCCAAATTAAACGCTTCAATCTCCACCCCTTCTAACAACATACCCGCGAACACTCCGCAAAGTGCCAACGTAGAGCCAACCGATAAATCGATACCGCCAGTCAGAATGACAAACAGCATGCCAATGCCTAGCAAGCCAAAAACAGCCACATGCGAAGACATGGTTAAAAAATTACCCGTTGAAAAATAAACAGGCGAGAGCATGGAAAAGACAATAATGATCACGATTAATGCAAAAAAAGCCCTACCTTCCAGCAAAATCTTGACGATATCGATACTGCTTTTTTCAACTTGTAACGCGTTATTGTTGTGATGAGACATAGTCATTACCTATCCGATTGAATAATCATGCAGCAACTGATTCGCCCGAAGCAGCCATAATTTCATCTTTCGTTACACCCGGTTTGAATTCAGCGGAGATCCGTCCTTTGCTCATCACCAGCACTCTGTGTGGAATACTCAAGCACTCGCTCACTTCAGATGTTGTAAAGACAACCGCCAACCCCCGCCGAGCCCCTTGGCTCAATAACTTGAACACTTCGGCCTTGGCACCCACGTCGATACCACGGCTTGGCTCATCAAGTATGATGACGTCTGGATGGGTAGCCAACATCTTACCGATCACCACTTTTTGCTGGTTACCGCCAGACAATGAACCAATGGAAGCCTCCCCGCCGTCTGTTTTAATGTGCACCTTATCGATAGCTGAATTAATCATTTCTGCCTCCAAGCTGGAAGAAGTAAGCCCCTTGCGAGTAAACGCATGGATACTGGCTAGCGACAGATTTCTACCGACTGACAGGGTGGGTACTAACCCATCACGCTGGCGATCCTCAGGCACTAACACCAACCCTCTCTCGATTAGCTGTGCAATGTTGTAATGGGATACGTCAGTTGAGTTGAGCAAGATATCTCCCTTGGACTGCCGGGTTCGCCCTGCCACACACTCCAATAACTCAGTTCTGCCAGCGCCCATTAGCCCATAAATGCAGACAATCTCGCCTGCGCGCACATCAAGAGAAAGATCCTCAACAACATAGCGACCTGCCACTTTATCGTCGCTTATGTAAAGGTTCTGGATAGAGAGCGCGGTGGAGCCCTGCTCATACCCTGTGGGCGGTGAGCCAAGATCGAAACTCTCTCCTACCATATGCCTGACGATCCACTGCAGGTCGATATCACTACGTGGAGCGTAAGCAGTCATGACCCCATCGCGGAGAACAACGGCATGATCGGTAATCTGTAGCGCCTCTTCCAAATGGTGAGAAATATAAACAATCGAGACACCCTTGTTTTTGAGATCCTGGACGACTTTAAATAACGTCTCGACTTCCGTGGCACTCAATGCGGAAGTCGGTTCATCCATAATCAAAATGCGAGAGTTCTTGGACAGCGCTCTCGCGATTTCAACGATTTGTTGCTGCCCAACCCGTAGATCTTCGACCAGGGTAAGAGGGTGGATCGGTTCATCCAGCTCCTCCATTAACAATTCAGCCTGACGCGCCTCCTCTTTATAGTCGACGCTGCCTCTTCCTTTAGTCAGCTCACGCCCCATAAAAATGTTGTCGCGCACATTCAGGTTAGGGGCCAAGCTCAACTCCTGATGAATAATGGTAATCCCCAGCGCTTCAGCATCCGACGGTGAAGAAAAGCTGACGCTCTCTCCTTCCAATACAATCTCCCCAGCCGTCTGAGCAATGACACCAGACAAAATTTTCATCAGCGTAGATTTACCCGCTCCATTTTCGCCAAAGAGCGTTGTCACCTGTCCTCGATATATATCGAAGTTCACTTCTTTGAGGGCTTGCACGGCACCGAAACGCTTTTCGATATTGCGTGCAGAAAGAATCACCGGAGCCACTTCCACTGTTGATGTATCGATACTCATAGCCGCCCCTCACTCAATGATCGCTATACTCACCGGCGTAATTAGCCAGTTTTTGGGATTTATCATGGTAAAAGAGCCAACTACCTCTAACGTTTTTCCGGTTAACTCTTGTCCGGAAATATCCGCAAGCACTTGACGCTTCATTTCATCATTGAGCGCTGCGCCGACATCTTGGTACTCAATCTGATTGGTAAAGTCGCCAAATTGAATATTGCCGGTTGTATCTCTCAGCGTAGTGCCATTAATGGCTGGGCCTGTTTGCACACGAATGACGATATCTGAAGGCACATCGGCAACCTCTAGGGTGTAAACGCCCCCCCGGCTTTCTACAGCAACTCCGGATAAAGAGACCGGCACAATATGGCCAATGCCGGCAGCGACGCCGTATTTCTCACCTGCCGCTCCGGCATCCTGGAGAACCTCTGGCGCCAATACCGATGCATTTACAGCGTTATTCTCGACATACGCTTGGATCTCTGGAAATGTTTCCTGAGCAAATTGCTGTGGTGAAAACCCCACCGCGCTCTCAAGTTCAGTAAGACTAATGACTTTAGTATCGAGCGCCATGAGTGCAAACAGCACTAACGCAAAAGCAGCTGCCACATAGACCTTTATACGCTTATCACCGGGCACCGAATTTAATGTCGCCGACATAATCACTCCGGTTATCATTGTAGTTATAAAAAAGTTATAAATAAGAAACTTCCACTACCTACTTCCCGTCAGGTATAAGCACAACCTTTAATGCGTTAGGGTCATTGCGCATTAGATCTAGCCCTTGATGGAATTCGGCTAACGGCAGCTTATGGGTCACCACATGATCCGTTGGGAAATCACCATTACCAATGCCTTCAATGACAGGTGGGTAACAATAAGGGCCTAGATGCGCACCCAGCACATCCAGCTCTTTACGATCGCTAATAATGCTCCAATCAACAGTCACTGGCTCTTTGAATACACTAAATTCGACAAAGCGACCCAATTTACGGATCATATAAAGACCTTGCTCTACCGACTGTACCGCACCGCTCGCCTCAATATAGATATCGCAACCATAGCCTTCCGTTATGCCTTTAACGTAGTCAATAACATCAACTTCAGCGGGATTCAGGACAATGTCAGCACCAAACTGTTTAGCAAGTTCTAAGCGCTTGTTATTGAGATCCAGTACGACCAGCTTGGAAGGCCCGGACTTTTTGATCGCACCGATCATTCCTAGCCCTAAGGTGCCTGCCCCGGAGAGGACAACCACATCTCCCAGTTCAATCTGCGCACGCTTAACGGCATGTAACGAACAAGCATAGGGTTCAATAAGAACCGCTTTCTCCATCGGAATCTCATCTGGCAACTTGTGATTAATGGCTTCTTTAGGAAAGACCATATATTCAGCCATACCGCCATTTACGTTGTGCTGAAATCCATACACATCGTGCTTTTCGCACATCCAGTACTGCCCACGGTTACAGAAACGGCACTCCCAGCAAGGCACGATTTGCTCGGAAATAACGCGATCACCGACCTCAAGGTTTTTAACGCCCTCTCCTAAAGCCATCACATGACCAATAAACTCATGGCCTGGAATCATCGGTGCTTTGATATAAGCGGGCTGGGTTTCGTCTCCCCAAAAGCTGGGGGCGCCTTCATAGGCTTTGAGATCGCCTGCGCAGATTCCGCACGCTTCAACCTTTATCAGGACTTCACCCTCTCCTACCTTCGGCACGCCCACCTCTTCAAGACGATAATCACCAGGCGCGTAGGCTACGACGGCTTGCATGGTCAGAGGCAGTTCGGTGTGATTGTTGTTATCGGCGTTATGCATTACTCACTCCTAATATATCTTGTATTGCTTGGCTAGCGACGCACGCTTTACAAAAGATCTTGTTGTGTACATATGAATTAACTGCTTTAAGCATAGCTGAGTCAATCCATAATGGAGCTTTCTAATCTTATACTTTAGACCAATATCATAATTGATTGTTTTTTATACTTAAATTTTAAAAATGGAAACTATTTATTATTACGGCCATGCGAAAGCATCACTTAAAGCCATGCTATATGTTCCAGCATCGTACAAATGTACAAACACCCGTCAAATATCACTGACATCGGAGCGAGGGACAAGGGGAAACCAAGCATGCCAAAGAGTGCCCACATGCCCAAGAAAAGCCAATAAATGCAACAGAGAAAGTTGGGCCGACCTAAGCGTAAGATGCCGAGAAAACTTAGGTTTTGAATACAAATCAAGCGCGCACTTACCCGGTAGTCGCTTCATCGAGACGCAGAATGGTGTGCGCGTTAGTGACACTAGTCGCCAAGGTATCGATAACCCCGGTACGCAGCGCCCCCAGTATCCCAACCGCTTTAGTATTTTCACTGGCGATAGCAATAACGTCTGGAATACGCGTGAGATCCTGTATATTAAGTCCCACCACACGCCCCTGCATCTGCGTTGCGGAAGGCTTCCCATGGATATCGATAAAGTCATAGCCCATCATATCGCCCACGGTTCCAGAGAGCCGTGCTTCAGCAATCTCCTGGGCGGAAAACCACCCCATCCGCACCATATTACTGTCTTCACTTACGTCACCCACGCCAATCAAAGCGGTATCCGCACGGCGAGCCCGGTCTAGCGTCTGGCGCACGGTAGAGTTTTCATACAATGCATCCCTAAGTTCACCGCTCTGTACCAGCGCAGGGGCATAAAGCGTCTCACTATCACCGCCAAACCTACTCGCCAAACGTCGACAAATATGATCGGGATTCATATGCTCGCCTGCGCGCAGCGAGCCACCAATTGCGCACACAAATGAAACCTTCAACGACTCCGCCAGGAAAACGTTATCCGCCACGGCGGCCACGTTACGACCCATGCCAACGGCTACGATCTGGCCATCGGTCAAACTACGCGACAGATGGTCTGCCACTAGACTAGCGACTGACGAGCGCTGCACATCTGGGTCGGCATTATCCAGAGCAATCAACGCTCGCTTCAGGCCAAAGCGCCGTTTGAGCTCCTGCTCAATCTCAACACTAACGGCGGGATGCAGGCGCACTCGGACATCGACAATTCCTTCTGCCTGGGCACGCTTGAGCAGCCGCCCTATTCTCACACGCGAATGCCCGAGCCTATTTGCGATCGCTTCCTGCGTCTCCCCTGCACATAGTAGAGCGTTGAAATCTCTGTCATTAAGTCTATATCTGCAGCGTCTTGACCATTCATCCTCGGCATCCAGGGGTTATTGAAGGGCATGTATCATGTCAGCTTGCTTGACACTTTTTCAACACAGGAATCAGCGCCTGAATAATCAGCGCCAATGAAACAGAACCGGCATCAGGCGTACCCACGCTTTTTTCAGCCAATGGTCGTGCGCGGCCAACACGGGGAATTAATTGCCTGGTAGCCTCAGCAGCCTCACTCGCTATGCGTGCAGCGGATTCCCAGCAAGCCAAAGCTCCCTGGCCTTTCTCAGCCTCCCACGACAGGGCATCGGCAAAAGGCACTAGCACGTCGACAAGCGTTTTATCGCCCAATTCAGCTTTACCAAATGCCATGACTTGCTGACGGGCATTGACCACGCCAGCAGCAAGACGCTGTCCTGATAACGGCTTCTCATTGCCAAGCGACTCCCCATCGCTTTTAAGATAACCCGCCAGATAGCACCAGAGGTACCGCCCGCTTCGTCTGACCAGCGCTGCCCAGCCCACTGCAGCACTGTCTCCGCGCCCGCGCCGCCATCAAGAGCCTCTTTGGCCGCTTCAAGCGCAGCCCTGCTGCCCCGCTGCATACCAATACCGTGATCACCATCCCCAGCCACAGCATCAATCTGGCCCAGCATCTCGCAGTTTTCATTGACCGTATTTGCGAGCACTTCGAGCGCCTCAACGACGCCGCACGCTAATTTTCGCGAGGCATCGCTAGCCTCGGGAATCTCATCTTGCGTAACCACCTCTACCTCGGCAGGATCCAGCGCCTGCGCTGGCGTCACGCTGCCTTTTCGATAGCCCGGCGCATCCGCAGCGGCGGTCCACAGCGGCTCCATGTCTTTATCAAGCCAGAACAACGTCAGCGAAACCCCGGCCATATCAAGACTGGTCACCAGCTCGCCCACATCGGGCTCCACAATGCTTAATCCAGCTTCCTGCAGCAACTCGTCAACCTTGCGATAAATAACGAACAGCTCTTCATACTTAATAGTACCCAGGCCATTGAGTATCGGTGCCACCCGAGCTCCTTGGAGTCTGATACCGTCAGGAACTTCTTCCAATAATCGGGCAACGAGGATTTCTGCCAAGCCATCTGCGGAAGGAATATCCGTCTCACTAATACCCGGCTCGCCGTGAATCCCCAGCCCTATGGCCATCCTGCCTTCGGGCACATGAAAGAGCGAATCGGCTGCACCCGGTAACGTGCATCCCTCAAACGCCACTCCAAAAGAGCGCGTGCAGCGATTTGCCTCTTTCGCCACTTGAACTACTTCTTCCAGTGATAATCCCTTTTCTGCTGCAGCGGCGGCGGCCTTGAAAACGGTTAGATCACCTGCGATGCCCCGGCGCTTATCAATCTCCGCCAAGGGTGCACTGGCGACATCATCAGTGACCAGCACGATTTCACAGGGAATACCGTCCGCAATCAAACGCTCGCGCGCCTCACCAAAATGCAGCACGTCCCCCGCATAATTACCAAAAGAGAGCAGCACACCACCGCCGTTGTTGGCGGCTTTGGCGACGGAATAAACTTGCTGTGCAGAAGGCGAGCAAAACAGATTGCCCATGACCGCCCCATGGGCCAACCCTTGCCCACCAACCCCGCAAAGGTGGGGTAATGGCCGCTACCACCACCAACCACGACCGCAACACTATCTGGCTGGCTGCGCGTACTGCGTACGACACCTCCCGGCACAGCCATCAGCTTATCGCGATGAGCAGCTACTAAACCTAAACGAGCTTCTTCAGGGAAATCATTTGGATCATTAAATAGGCGTGTCATTATTATATCCTCTGGAGTGAGGCCAAACTGCGTGATCACAGCTTGCATGCTGTTGTTATTAATCAGCGTCGACGAATATGAGCGATACCACGGTTACGGAGTATTCAATCGAGACTCATATTCGTCAATCTTTGCTATTTTTAATTCGGAATTTCCACCCGAAAAGTGGCTGCCCAAAAAGGTTGCCACTATTGATTTAGCCAACTCTGGCCCAATCACTCTGGATCCCAGCGTGACAATCTGTGCATTATTACTGGTGCGCGCCTTTGCTGCTGAGTAAGTATCGTGTGCCTGCGCAGCGCGGATACCGGGCACCTTATTGGCAGAAATAGCCACTCCGATTCCCGTGCCACATACCAGTACTGCACGATCGAAGCGCCCCTCCTTAATCGCCGTAGCCACCTCAAAGGCAACATCGGGGTACAGCACCGGCTGGGCATTAAAAGTGCCAAAATCTTCAACCTCGTAGCCTAACTCTCGGATATAACCAATAAGAATCTCTTTCAAGTCGTAAGCGGCCTCATCACCGCCAATGGCGACTCTGAGAGAAGACGTCGCACTAGACATTCATGCTCTCCCTTTCTAGGAAATAGAAACGCGGACGACTAACAACGATGAATACCACCACGCAGTTGCCAGCCGTCTACTGACGCTATTCAATCTATCACTAACCGATCATTTGTAAACACACCGATCATAAGATCTAGTTATATTTTTTTGGAGGATTCAGGATAAAAATCAAGAAACAATCAATAATATATTGATAATAAAAGAATTACTTGGATATAAAGCATTATCTACCAAGCACTATACTTTTGTTCAATGACCTTAAAATCGATTTCAGTGGCACGCTGATTTGACTAAATCGGTATAAATAGACAATCATTTGAACACAGAATGTTCATTTTTAAGGAGAGTAGGCAATGTCGCTTTTGGATGGATTACGCGAACACTCATTGGTCGTGGCCGACACGGGCGACTTGGATGCCATAAAGCGCTATCAACCGCAGGACGCTACCACTAACCCCTCATTGATTCTCAAGGCCTTCGAACTGCCTCGTTATCAAGAGTTGATCGACAAGGTGCTTGCTGAATCATGTCGTGATGAGAGCGACCCGAGCCGAATAGTTGACCAACTTTCGGTTGCGATTGGCGGGCAAATTGCCAATGTAGTACCTGGACGAATATCGACAGAAGTGTCCGCACACCTCTCTTTTAATACCCAAGCCAGTATTCACAAAGCCTACGAACTGATTGAGCGCTACGAAAAAATGGGTATTAACCGCAGCCGTGTGCTGATCAAGCTCGCGTCTACCTGGGAAGGGATCCGTGCGGCTCAGCAATTAGAGCGTGAAGGCATTAACTGCAACTTAACGCTCTTGTTCAGCGATGCTCAGGCGCAGGCCTGCTTTGATGCAGGGGTGTATCTGATATCGCCCTTCGTTGGCCGCGTTAGCGATTGGTACCAAAAGACAACAGGTAAGCAGTTCACACCAGAAGAAGACCCTGGCGTGCTATTTGTAAAGGGATTTGCGAGAGAGCTGCCGCTGGTCATTATGACACTGTCGTCATGGGGCAAGTTTTCGTACCCCGATCAAGTATTAGCATTGGCGGGCTGCCATCGCCTGACCATCTCTCCTGCACTGCTAGAACAGCTTGATAGCATGGAAGGAGAGGTGGCCTCAAAAATCCAACAGAAAACCGTCACTCGTGAAGCATTCACACCGCTATCAGAAGCAGGCTTTCGTTGGCAACACAACCAAGATGCAATGGCCAACGAGATGCTGGCTGACGGAATCCGACGCTTCGCCAACGACCAGCAAACATTAGAGTCGTTGATTACTCAGCGCCTGACTGCCCGTGCCTAACGAGATGCTACGCAATACAACAACCAAGGTATCACTGCTATGAATAGCCGTTTTGAGCTAGCCAATGCCATTCGCGCCCTGTCCATGGATGCCGTTCAGAAGGCCAAATCCGGCCACCCAGGCGCCCCCATGGGTATGGCTGATATCGCCGAGGTGCTATGGAATGACTACCTCAAGCACAACCCCGAAGACCCCAAGTGGGCCGATCGCGACCGCTTTGTGCTCTCCAATGGCCACGGCTCCATGCTGCTTTACTCGCTGCTCCACCTCAGCGGCTACGAGCTAAGCCTGGAACAGCTGCAGAATTTCCGCCAGTTGCACTCGCCTACTGCCGGACACCCGGAATTCGGCTACGCGCCGGGCATTGAGACCACCACTGGCCCGCTGGGTCAGGGCTTTGCTAACGCCGTGGGTTTTGCCATCGCGGAAAAAACCCTGGCGGCGCAGTTTAACCGTCCCGGTCACACCATCGTCGATCACCACACCTGGTGTTTCCTGGGTGACGGCTGCTTAATGGAAGGTATCTCCCACGAAGCGGCCTCGCTGCGCCGGTACCCAGCAGTTGGGTAAATTGATCGCCCTTTATGACGACAACGGCATCTCTATCGATGGCGAAGTGGAAGGCTGGTTCACCGACGATACCGCCAAGCGTTTTGAAGCTTACGGCTGGCACGTGGTGCCCAATGTGGATGGCCACAAGCCTGAAGAGGTTAAAGCCGCTATTGAGCTGGCCAAGAGCCACGACGATAAGCCGAGCCTGATTATCTGCAAGACCATCATTGGCTTTGGTGCCCCCAACAAGCAGGGCAAGGAAGACGCCCACGGCGCCCCCTTAGGCGACGACGAAGTGGCCCTGGCACGCACTCAGCTCGACTGGCCCCATGCGCCCTTCCATATTCCCGAGCCGATCTACTCCGCCTGGGATGCCCGTAAAGCGGGCAAAGCGGCTCAGCAGGGTGGGACGCGCGGTTTGCCCGCTACGCGGAAGCCTTCCCCACAGAAGCGCGGGAGTTCACCCGCCGGATGAAACGTCAGTTGCCCGCGGAACTGCCCACCGAAGCCTTGATCGAGCAGGCCCAAGAGCGCGGCGAGACCATCGCGTCACGCAAAGCCTCGTTTGAAGCACTCAATGTGATCGGCCCACAAATGCCGGAACTGCTGGGGCAGTGCCGACCTGGCGCCGTCTAACCTGACCTTCTGGAAAGGCGCCAAAGCGATTACCCCGAAGATGCAGCGGCAACTACCTGCACTACGGTGTGCGTGAGTTCGGCATGGGGGCGGTCATGAACGGCATCGCCCTGCACGGCGGTCTGGTACCTTACGGTGCAACCTTCCTGATCTTCATGGAGTACATGCGTAACTCGATCGCATGGCGTCGCTGATGGGCCAGCAGGTGATTTACGTGTTTACCCACGACTCCATCGGCCTGGTGAAGATGGCCCGACTCACCAACCCATTGAGCAGCTCACCAGCCTGCGTACCACGCCGAATCTCAATACCTGGCGCCCTGTGATGCGGTCGAAACCGCCGCCGCCTGGGATGCGGCGATTAAGCGTCACTCCGGCCCCACGGCGCTGTACTGTCACGCCAGAACCTGCCCACCAGCAGCGCACGAAGGCTCAGTTGGCAGCGATTCAAAACGGGCTTATGTTCTTAAGACCCGCTGAAGATAGCGAAGGCACGCCGCCGGAGTTGATTCTGATTGCCACTGGTTCTGAAGTCGGCCTGGCCATGGACGCCGCCGCCGAGCTCGAGCAGCAGGGCAAAGCGGTACGCGTGGTCTCCATGCCCTCGGCCTATCGCTTTAACGGCCAGGACGCCGAGTACCGTGAGAGCGTGTTGCCTAAGGCGGTGACCAAGCGTATCGCCATCGAAGCCGCCCATGCCGACTACTGGTACAAGTATGTGGGTCTTGACGGCCGCGTGATCGGCATGACCACCTACGGCGAATCCGCCCCGGCGGGGGACCTGTTCAAGCACTTCGGCTTTACCGTCGAGAATGTGGTCAAGCAAGCGAATGAACTACTGGGTTAAATCTTAAAAAGCAGGCACAAGCTCAAATCTGGCTCCTCACTTTGCTATCAAACGAGAGGAGCCAGCTTTATTGAGGCTGTTTAGTAAGGCTGCGGAATCTCGCCGTCGTCATCATCGTCGCGCATACGCGCCTGGCGTTCCGCCTCTTCCTCTTTAGCATCGTCGATGACTTCCATCAACTCATCGACGTTAGCGATATGGGTGTCGGCATCGAAGTGGCCGGTGAGCTTGCTATCTGGGTGTAGTTCACCGGTTTCGTACAGCGCCCACATCTCTCTGCCATATTCGGTATTCAGAAGTTCAGGAGCGAACTGGCCAAAGTAATTGCGCATGTTATCCACATCGCGATACAGCATTGCTGCCGCGCTGTTATTACCAGCGGCGTCAACGGCCTGGGGAAGATCGATAATCACCGGACCGGAGGCATCAACCAGCACGTTAAATTCCGACAAATCGCCATGAATCAGGCCCGCGCACAGCATTTTAACCACGTCTTGAATGACCTTGGCGTAGTAGGTCTCGGCCTGCTCTGGCGTTAGCGTGACTTCGTCCAAGCGCGGCGCGACGTTGCCTTCGGCGTCGCTGATCATCTCCATCAACAGTACGCCGTCTACAAAACCATGAGGCTCGGGCACCCGAACACCCGCCGAGGCAAGACGGTAGAGCGCGTCGACTTCGGCATTCAGCCAAGCCTGCTCCTGCTCTTTCTGGCCGTAACGGGTTTTTTTGGCCATCGCCCGTGAACGGCGGCTATTGCGCTCTTTACGCCCCTCTTGATATTGAACGGCCTGTTTAAAGCTACGCTGTTTGGCCTCCTTAAATACCTTGGCACAGCGCACTTCTTCACCGCAGCGCACCACGTAGACCTGCGCTTCCTTGCCACTCATTAACTGCACCAACACCTCGTCGATCATTCCATCATCGACCAGGGGTTGTAATCGCTTAGGGATTTTCATGGTTAGCTGCGTCGGCTCCTCTTTGGTACGCGTTCAATAACGGATACGGCGAACACGGAAAGCCCGCCCTTTTAATTTATCACGCTCGAGTTTGGCCTGAGCTTGTTGAATCACATCGCGGTCAACGGCCACATAGGCACTGCGGGCGAGCACTTTAATTTTACCCACTTGATCGCCGCGCAAGCCGCCTTCACTGGTCAGTGCGCCAAGAATATCGCCGGGGCGCAGCTTGTCTTTTTTGCCACCGGCTAACTGCAATGTCGCCATTAGCGGCTCGAACGGCACCGAGTGCTGCGGTTTAGGCAAGGGCTCAGTTTTAATCGCCTGCTCCAGCAACCCTTCCAGTCGCTCCAGCCGGTAACTCTCTTTAGGGGTTACCAGCGTACAGGCAATGCCACTGGCCCCGGCACGCCCGGTGCGACCTACCCGGTGCACGTGAACATCAAGCTCGCGGGCAATTTGGTAGTTAAACACGGCGTCCAGCTGGGCAATATCAAGGCCGCGGGCGGCAACGTCCGTGGCCACCAGAATAGACGCACTCTGGTTAGAGAACAGAATCAGAATGCGATCACGATCCTTCTGCTCTAAATCGCCATTGAGCGCCACGGCGCTAAAACCAGCATCGGTCAGTTGCTCAGCCACTGCCTGGGTTTCGCGCTTAGTGTTGCAGAATACCACGCTGGTCGCGGGCCGATAGACCAGCAGCAGTTGGCGCAGGGCGTCAAATCGCGCCTCTTCATTGGCGACACTGTAGAAGTGTTGTTGAATCGTCGTGGCATCGTGCACCTCGGCGATTTTCACCATCACCGGTTCACGCATGACGCCACGGGTCATCTCGGTTAGACCGCCCGATGTCTGCTCGTCTGGGAAGGTCGCGCTGAACAGCAGCGTTTGACGGTCAGTTGGGGTCTCGGCAATGATGTCATCAATGGTTGCCTGGAAGCCCATATCCAGCATGCGATCCGCTTCATCTAACACCAGCATGGCGAGGGATTCCAGAGTGAGCGAGCCTTTGCGCAAGTGCTCGTCAATACGCCCTGGTGTGCCTACGACAATGTGTGCCCCGTGCTCCAAAGAGCCGAGCTGCGGGCCAAAGGGCGCACCGCCGCAGAGGGTCAGTATTTTTACATTGGCCATGCCGCGGGCTAAACGGCGCAGCTCTTCAGCCACCTGGTCAGCGAGCTCCCGGGTAGGACACAGCACTAGGCCTTGCACCGCAAAGCTCTCGACTCTCAATTTAGCCAGCAGTGCCAAACCAAACGCCGCCGTTTTGCCTGAACCGGTTTTCGCCTGCGCCAGCACATCGCGCCCGGCCAGCATCGGCGGCAGGCTCTCTGCCTGCACCGGCGACATTTCGTGGTAGCCAAGGGACGCAAGGTTGCTCAGCAGAGCTTTTGGCAACGCTAACGAGGAGAAAGAGGAGTCAGACACGATATTACCTTGCTTGGGCCACAGGTAGATGGCCATCGGAAAACAGCGCACGCAGCCTAAAAGACAAACGACACACGCAAATATTACCGCACCATACCAGAAAGTGCCCGGGGCTGCGCCGCCATCACAGTGACATCAGGTTGCCAGGGGCACAAAGGTAGCCTGACTCAGCGTGGCTAAATCCCCCGGGGCCAGCTCGATTTCAAGTCCACGACGCCCGGCGCTTACATAGATACTGGCAAAGCTTTCGGCAGAATGATCAATAAAAGTGGCCAAGCGCTTTTTCTGACCCAGCGGGCTAACACCGCCCAGCACATAGCCGGTTGTGCGCTCTACTTCCGACGGTTCCGCCATGGTCGCTTTCTTTGCGCCGGCGGCTTTAGCGATCTGCTTTAACCCTAGTTGGCCATTCACCGGCACAATGCCTACCGCCAGCTGTTTGCCATCCAGCTTTACCACTAAGGTTTTAAAAACCTGCTCCACCGCGACGCCCAGTTTTTCCGCCGCCTCCAATCCATAGGAGTGCGCGGTGGCGTCGTGATCGTACTCATGGATTTGAAAGGCAATGCCTGCGTGTTTTGCACTATTGATAGCCGGTGTCATGGCGTTCTCTTCATTAATAGCGTTGATACGATGACTTTACTGAATGGCACACTTCGCCCGATAGGTTAATAGCGCGACAGGCAAATGGAAGTCAACCGGTGGCTGGGCATGAATGTTAGCACGCTATAAATGGAAAGCTGAGCGCCAGTGACTATGCTTAAAAATGCAATGCTCAATAGTGCATAGGTAAACGGAAGCTAAATGAAAGGAGTTCAACAATGCCAGCAACCTCCAAAGCGCAACAGAAAGCGGCGGGCGCGGCACTATCCGCTAAGCGCGGAGAAACCAAGCCCAGTGAACTTTATGGTTCGTCTAAAGAGATGTATGACTCCATGAGCGAGGAGGAGCTAGAAGATTTCGCGAGTACACAGCGCAAAGGCAAACCGGAAAAGAAACAGGATTAACTATCCTTTTTGATATAAAACCGCCAGCTTAGCGAAGCTGGCGGTTTTGGCTTTACTAACGACTACTGCTTGCAAGGTACCACTTTACGCAGGGTGTCTTTTGCCCATAACGTTTGGCCATCCGGCGTACGGCCATGCTCATTCCAACGTTCGGCGGTTTCCAGGCAGAACGATCCGGCGCTTTCAACGCTCGCATCGCGGTTAGCCGGGCGCTCACCGCCAATCCGCATAACGTCAGGATTGTCGGTAGTATAACTTGGCGCAATGGTAGAGCTTGCACAGCCAGCGACCAGTGCGGTCAGTAGCAGTACGGGTAAACAGCGGCGCAGTGGCATGTTTTTACAACCCTCAACGTAGCACTATTAAGCCGACACCTATTGTCGGTAGCGCTAAATAGCACTGCCTGTAACAGAACGTCAATCTTTTTTCACCCTTCTCAGCCAGCGACTAAGGTAAGACTGGTAATAGGGCGCAGGTTTAGCCGTTTACAGCGCTTCTCTACACTCTCCACTATCTCTTGAGCGTCGTCGAACTGCTGCTTGTCGAGCTGGATATCGACCATTAAAAAGCTACCCACCTGGGCCAGGCGCACATCGTCGGCAGTGACATCAAAGTCAGCTATATCCTCCACCACATCGCGTCGCACGCTGCTGCATGAACCGCCAAACATCAGCTCACGCAGTGCTCCCTTCACCATGCGAACCGGCATGGGCAAGAAGTAGCCTGCAATGATCAGCACCATCACCGGGTCGGCAAAGCGCGCGTAGCTGGCCCATGGCGACTGGGTTAACAGCCAGGTAAGCCCAAACCCCAACATGACAGCGGCACTTAGCCAGGTATCCATCTGCCACTGACGTAGCTCGGCGGTCAACAGCGAAGAGCGCGCTACACCGGCGTAGCGCGCCAGCCACCACCAAGTTAATAAACAACCCGTGACGTTGACCACGCCAAACATCAGCGCCAAATCCAGCGTGACCAACCGCCCACCAGCGAGCAGGCTCCATAGCGCGGAGACCAATGACACGATACACACCATCGCGATCACTACGCCTTTGAGCAGCACTGCAAGCGGCTCTACCGTCAGCCGCCCAAAGGGGTAGTGTTCATCCGCAGGTTTACGCGCCTGCTGAAGTGCAAACAGAGACAACGATGCCAGCACAAGGCTCAGCAGCGAGTAGCCGCTGTCAAAAAGAATCGTTATAGAACCGCTGGTTAGCCCTAGCGTAAGCCCGGTAAACGCAAATAGGCTGGCTGAAATGGCTGAAAATCTTAGCGCACGGCGCTCGGCAACAAAGGGGGTCACGCGGATAACTCCATCACTTTAAGCGAATTATGCGCCATAATAGAGAAGAGTTATGACAATCACGAATCGCTCAGCGCCAAGTTAACTGGCGCTCAAGGCGTTAAACGAGGCGACTATGCGTGCAGAACAGGTACAGGCCTTTATTGATGTCACCGAGCATGGCTCCTTTGCCGCAGCAGCAAGACATACCGGCCTTAAACGGAGCACACTGAGTGCCGCCGTCAATGCGCTTGAGGATAGCCTGGGCGTGGCGCTATTTGAGCGTTCGGGCAATAGCCTAACGCTCACCGCCGTGGGCGATAGCGTGCTTCCTGACTGCTACCGCCTGCTGACCAGCGCAAGCCGAATCAAAAACACTGCCACCAGCATTTGCAGGGCGTTGAAAGCCAACTCGGCATCGCCCGTGATGACGCCCTGCCCGAGGTGTTTTGGCGTCAGGTAATGCATGATTTAAAACAGCAGTTTCCGCTAACCGCGATTTCGGTGTACCTGGTGCCACCCCAGGAACACACCCATTTTGTGCAGCGCCAAACGGTGGATATTGCCTTCGGTCTGTATACCGCTGAAGGCATTGATACCAACGCGGCCAACCTTGCTCCCGTCAGCATGCGTTTAGTGGCAGCGCCCCATCACCCTTTAAGTCGCCTCCCTAGCGTTAACCGCGACGACTTGGCCCAGTACACCCAAGTGTGTTTGACCTACGTACAGGATGACAAGCTGATCAGCGAGGCGCTGTTTTCAGGTAATTATCTGGGTTTAACCATGTTTGAGGTAATCCGCGACGCCGTCATCAATGCAACCGGCTGGGCCCTGCTGCCTTACCCGCTGGTTAAAGGCGCCCTAGAGGCTGGCACGCTCTGCACGCTAAATCACGATCTAGTGCTAGACAGCCACTATTACCGCTATGTGGAGAGCGATAACCGCGGCGTGGTGGCCACCGCCTTGTTAAACAAGGTGGCGCACTTCTTGGCCTCCCAGAACTGATACCCAGTGCTAACTGACATATCGTTGAAATCTTTTTTATGGAAAAAAACACCAAAGCCTTCCACGCTATTAAAAAGAGCTAAATAAGGAGACGCCAGGACACGCCACGTGAGGAACACTGGTAAGTGTCATCCAGACGTAATACGCACCTGCCAGTGTCGAAGTTGCCGTCAACCAAGGAGTGATTCCAACGATGGTACGAATCGATAAGAAAGCCACTCGGCTGTATGTGTTGGACACCAATGTCCTGATTCATGACCCCACCGCGCTCTACCACTTCGATGAGCACGATGTCGTTATCCCCATGACCGTCCTGGAGGAACTTGATAAGCACAAAAATGGTGTACGTGAAATTGCCCGCACGGCTCGCCAAATCAGCCGTACGCTCTCCGACCTTACCAGCCAAGTCACCTTTGATGAGATCCAACGCGGCATTCCGATTCCCCGACTCAGTGGCGACACAGGACGCCTGCACTTTTTATGCTACAACGATTTAAAGCTGTTTGATTCCCTCGACGATAGCCCCGACAACCGCATATTGGCGGAAACCTGTCGCCTACGCGAAGAACGTCCCGACGCCTCGGTCATTCTGATCACCAAAGACATTAACCTGCGCGTTAAAGCCGCTGCGCTGAAAGTACCGGTGGAAGATTATCTCAACGACCGCGCCTTCTCCGACAGCGACGCCATGATTGAGGGCGCCCAGGTCTACGCCTCTGCCGGCCAGCATGGCGCTTCACTGTGGGAAGCGTTGAATGTTGATGTCACAGTGGAACGACTCGATCACCACACTTTCTACCAACTCACCGGCACTATGCCCCGCCACTGGCACGTGGGCATGCTGGTCTCGGATAGCGAAAACGGGGCGGAGTTCGAAGCAATCGTTCGTGAACTGGGGCCCTCTTCGGCGCGCCTGCAATTGCTGACGAACTATCGCCACCACGCGGGCGTTTGGGGCGTTCACGCCCACGACAGTCGGCAAAACTTCACATTAAATCTACTCATGGATCCCGATATTGATCTGGTTACCATTGCGGGTAATGCCGGTACGGGTAAAACTTTTATGACCCTGGCCGCCGCCTTTCAGCAAACCCTGGATGCCAAGCTGTTTGAGCGTATTGTGTTTACCCGCGCGCCGATCCCCATGGGGGAAGACATTGGCTTTCTACCCGGCACCGAGGAGGAGAAGATGTCACCGTGGATGGGTGCCTTCCACGACAATATGGATAACCTGCTGCGCAACGAGGAGGGAGAAACCAGTTGGGATAACGGCGCCACGCGGCAGTTGATTGGTTCACGGGTACAAATCCGCTCGCCGAGCTTTATGCGCGGTCGTACCCTAAACGACACCTTTTTAATCATTGATGAGGCGCAAAACTTCACCCCAAACAGCTTAAATCGCTAGTAACACGGGCGGGGCGCAATACCAAAATTGTCTGTCTGGGTAACGTCGGGCAGATTGATACGCCCTATCTCACTGCCAACACCTGCGGTATGGCCGCAGTCGTTGAGCGCTTCCGTGATTGGCCCCACGCCGGGCATATTACGCTGAAAAGTGTTGAACGCTCGCGCTTGGCCCTGGCGGCGGAAGAACTGCTTTAAGCTTTCTTCTTTAAACCTGCTTTTTTTAAAACCAACTGCCTCCCACCGCTGGTGGGAGGTGCTTCTCCACACCCTCAGGTATCGTTACTCTCCTCAATGTCCTTCCACGGCCGGGGGGCACCAATGGTATCCGCGGCAAACGCCTCGCGTTCACCTAACGGGCGCGCCTCGCCAATGGTGGTGTCAGTGAAGGTTTGCCGCTCCATCTCACAGTTGACTTCCGCACCAAACAGCACCACAAAGGCAGAGAGCCAAAACCATAGCATTAGCGCCACCACTGCCCCCAGTGAGCCATAAAGCTCGCTAAAGGTAGAGAAATAGCGCACGTAGAGCGAAAGCCCACCGGAACCTAACAGCCACATCCCCGTTGCCAGCAGCGTCCCATAACTTAACCAACTCCACTGGGCCGAGCGCCGATAAGGGGCGTAGCGGTAGAGCAGCGCAATCAGCATGCTCATCACCACTAACAGTGCAGGCCAGCGTAGCCATTGCAGGATTTGATCCAACGGAGGATTAATCGCCAAGGAGTTGACCAGCACCGGTACGATGGCAATAAACGCTAGCGAGATCAGCGTCATAAAAATCAAACCAAAAGTCAGCGCGACCAATACCGTACTACGGTGTAACAGGCTGCGTTTTTCAGTTTCGCCGTACACCACGTTAAGGCCAATAACCAACACCGCCACCCCTTTGGAAGCGATAAACATCGCAATCAGCAGCCCGGCTAATGCGCCCAGAAAATTACCCGATTCCGCACTCTCCACGACCTTTTGAGCCTGCTGATCAATCAGTTTGGCAGCATCCGGCGGCATGAACCGGCTTATTTCATACAACTGCTGACCGGCTTCATAAGGGTCAAACAGTAACCCCCAGAGGGAAATGACCGCGGCGATAGTGGGAAACAGCGCCAGCAAGGCGTAAAAAGCCACACCGGCGGCCAGCATGGTCAGGCGGTTACGACGAGCGGCGCGCACTACCCGCCAAGTAATATCGTGCCAACCCCGCTGGGGAATATCACCGGGTACCTGCGCCCGGCGACCGCGCGGGAGCTTACCCATAGCAGGCTCCTGACAAGTACAGTCCACACAGTCGTCTCATCGCTGACCTTCCCACATCATTAGCGCCGCAAGCAGCACGGCAAGCAACATCATCAGCCCACTGACATGGTGACGCAACCAGGACTCCGTCGACAACAGGCGAGTTAAATGGCCCATTAATATCTCTTCAGTTTTTTGTGCGCTTGCCACACTCGCCGCTTTAAGCTTGGCGCAGTAGTGCCCAAGCCGCCGTATTGGCACCAATGCAGCGCCGACCATCCCGCATAGAGCCACCATAGATCTCCCGCGGGGAGGGATTTACCCTTAAGCGGACGCGTTAATAGCCAGCCCACCGCGGCGAACAGTACCCCCACCGGGAATGGCCACATAATCCCCAACCACTCTTTAAGCGGCGGCATCTCGATACTCCCCGCAGGGAGGGGAAGCCAAAATGGCGTTAACAGCGCTGCCGCTATGGCAACTAACCAGGCGCCCCACTGCTCTCGGTTACTGCCTCCTTTATGGCGCTGCTGCCACTGACGCCATAAAGCAACGCTTACCAGAGCCGCGGTGCCAACAGCCGCCCAACTGAGTAGTTTGATTAACGATTCATGATGCATTTCGTAGAGTGGACTCTTCACCCCCCACTTGCTGATCATGCCCGCCCCAATGGCACCCGCCAGCGAGATACCCGGCAGTGCCAGCAAACCCCAGACCAACGGCAGCGGCCACCGGGGTAGATGCTCACTGATACTGGTGCCCATAAACAGTGAGCCTTTGGCCAGCGCGTGGTGGGCAGCAAACAGCACCAAGCCTGGCCACAGCAACGGCCACACCTCTGGCGCGACTAATCCCATGGCCACCAAAGCAGTCATCATGCCCATCTGGCTGATACTGGAGTAGGCTAAAACAGCTTTAGGATGACGCTGAAAAACGCCATACAGCGCGGCGCCAAACGCTGCCGCCAGCCCTGCCATTAACATGATGTTGCCAAACTGGGCTAAGGAAGCTGAAATCTGCTCATCACCTAACGGCAGCACACTAATCCAGCCCAGCAGCCCTGCTTTAATCATCGCTCCGCTAAGCACCGCGCTGGCAGGGGCCGGTGCCACCGGGTGAGCTAACGGTAGCCATACGTGTAAGCCAATAGCCCCTGCTTTCACGCCAAAGCCCAAGCACAACAAGGCGGCCATCCATGCGCCTTGCTCTGCGACTAAAATGCCTTCACGCAGGCCTTGCAACGTTAATGTGTCAGCTTCACCGGCTGCCCATAGAAAGCCGCCTATAATAAGCCCTTCACCCACCACGGCTAACATCAAATAGGCCTTGGCCCCCAGCCGCGCCTCTGCGGTACCGCTATGCACTACCAGTGCGTAGGCGGCGAAGGTCATCAGCGCAAAGCCTAGATAAAAACTGGCGATATCCTGGGCAATAATCAGTAGTACGTTGCCCAGCAGTGTCAGCGGCCAAAGCAGCGCTAAGCGCAACAGGCGTCGCTGAGTATCCTGATCCCCCTCCTGGGCCTTCGCCTGTTCCGTCGCAAAATAGCCCCTCGCGTGGATGGCTGCCAACCCCCAGAGCAGCGCGGTAAACGCAAGCCAGGGGCGGCTTAGCGAGTTAAGCGCCCATTCGCCGCCCAGCATCCAGGCATCCACCGTCCACTGCGCTTCACCGCCATAGGCTAGCAGCAGCGCTGGCCAAGCGGCGCTTAGCCATAGTGCTGAAAAATAGCTATGATAAGCAGCCGGAGCGCGGTAGGCGCTCCATAGCGTCCAGCCGATGACGACCAGCGGCCAAAGTAGCGCCAGGGCAAGCAACATGGTCATCATGGCAGATACTCCCCGTTGGCTACCCGAGCCGCCCAATCCAAGGGGCTAAAGGGAAGCCCGGCAAATAGCCCGGCCCCCAAACTCACCAAGGCGGTAAACACCATCGGTAACAGCAGCCAACTATGGGTTTCAAAACGGCCTAGACGCTGCTCTTTGGGCCAACTGCCTTTGCCATGGGCAGGCCCTGAACGGAACCATAAGCGGTGCACAATGGGCAAAAAGTACATGGCATTGAGGGTACTGCTCGCCACTAGCACGGCGACGACCCAGTACATCTCGGCCTGAATCGCGCCAACGCCGAGGTACCACTTGGTAATAAACCCCGCAACGGGCGGAAGGCCAATCATGCCAAACGCGCCGATAGTAAACGCGATGCTGGTCAACGGCATACGCTTACCAGCACCGTCCATTTCATCAATACGATGGATCCCCAGCTCTTCGGCATAGTTGCCCGCACAGAAGAATAGCGTGACCTTCATTAAGCCCTGATGCAGCAAGTGCGCTAAAGCACCGACGGTGCCGAAAGGGCCAAACAGGCCTATACCGAGAATGACATAGGAGACCTGACTGACGGTGGAGAACGCTAGGCGGGGCTTGAGCTCCTCTTGGGCAATGGCCCTTAATGAACCATAAATAATCGTAAATGAGGCAGCTACCGCTAGCGCGGTAATAACGCCGAGCTCCACGCTCAGCTCAATGCCAAACAGGTCGTAAACTACCCGCAGAATCCCGAAAGCCCCCGCCTTCACCACCGCTACCGCGTGTAGCAGCGCACTCACCGGCGCGGGGGCAACCATTGCCCTGGGCAGCCACCCATGCAGCGGTACCATGGCCGTTTTTACCGCCAACCCACCCACTAGCAGGGCAAATATTAGCGTTAGCAGACCGCGATGATCGTTTAAATAGTCGCCCAACCCCTCTTCTGAGGAGAATGACTGATCCCCGGTCAGGCTATATAGCAACACGGTGCCAAGCAGCAGTACCACACCGGCGCTTAAGGTGTAGCGCAAATAGACGCGCCCGGCATCGAGTGCTTGCTGGGTACCGTTATGAACCACCAAAGGGTAGGTGGAGAGCGTCAACATTTCGTAGAAAATCAGGAAGGTAAACAGGTTATCAGCCAGCGCAATGCCGGTCGTGCTCGCAACGCAGAGGCTAAAAAAGCCAAAAAAGCGCTTCCGATTAGCTGAACCTTCCAAGTAGCCAATGGCGTAGATTGTGGTGCATAGCCAAAGCAGTGACGATAGTCCGGCGAACATCACCCCCAACGCATCGCTGCGCAGTACGAAATCAACGCCACCGATCACTTGAAAGCTAAAAATATCCTCATGCCCCGCGGCGACCCGCCTGACCATAAGAGTAACCAGAATAATCTTAACCACTGCCGCCGCTAGGTTAATCGTCGTGCGCAGCCGCCGGGCGTCTTCCGGCAGCGCAAAGATAATCACCACCACCAATAGCGAAGTGGCCAGAGCCGTTAGCGGTAACCAGGCGGCGTTCATGGGCTACCTCCATGCATCAATTCCAGCGGAAAATGCGCCAATAACCCTAGAGCGAACGCAATCAGAGCAAGCGTTAGTGCGATCAGATCCATGCCCGGCGCCAAGGGTTGATAACGATGCCGTGGGGCCGTCTCATCAAAGCAGTAGCGAAACATGCGAAATATATAGGCAGCAGTGAGTAGCGTACCGGTTAAAAGCGCGGCCACCGCCCACCACTGCTGGGATATCACCATCGCCTGTAGCAGCATCCACTTGGCGGTAAACCCCGAGCTGGGCGGCAGCCCCATCAAAGTAATGGAGGCAATACCAAACACTAATAGCGAAAGCGGCAAGCGGCGGCTGGTACCGGCCAGGCCTTTGAGCGTGCTCTCCCCGGTGGCCAATATCAGGTTACCTGCAGCCATGAACATGGCGGCTTTAGCAAAGGCATGGCCCATTAGCTGCAGCCAGAACCCTTCCCAAGCCAAAGCGCGGGGTAGCGGGGCAATATCCGGCCCCAGTAGTAGCGGAAAAGCCACCATCAGGTAACCCAGCTGACCTACGGTAGAAGAAGCGACCAGGGTTTTAAGTGAATCGGTACGCCACGCCAGTAACCCGCCCCATACAATCGCCAGCATGCCTAACCAAGCGATAACACGCGGGGCGTAGAAAGTATCGGGGAGCAGAATGCTCCACAGCTGCAGCAATATAAACAGCGACGCCTTGATCACCAGCGCCGCATGCAGCGCGCTCACCGGTGTCCAGGCATTCTCGTGGACAGGAGTCAGCCAGGCATGCAGTGGAAACAGCGCGGCTTTCAAGGCCAGCCCTGCGCCTATCAATGCGGCGGCAAACCACGCCACCGGCCCAGGCTCGACGACCTCAGCCAAGCCCTGCAAATCCAACCGCCCCCAATGGCCCAAAATCAGCGCGACCCCGAGTAAATAGGTTAACGAGCCCATCAGGGCCAAGAGCAAATAGCGCATTCCCGCCACCAGCGCGGCTACCTTGCCCGATAACATCAGCATGCCGACCGCCGCAAGGCCCATCAACTCCAGCCCGGCATAGAGGGTTAACAGGTCAGTGGCCAGCCAAATTAACGAAAGCGCACTCAGCACTACGCCCATCAGCGGCCACAGCCAGCGTGCCAACGGCCCGGTTTCGCTTAAGCGCAGATACCCTGGCGTATAGATCGCTGCCGCAACACCAATCACCTGAGTCATTAATAGCAACAGCACGCTCAGCCCGTTTAAGCGCAGCGACAGCTGAACGCCTGCTATGTCCCAATGCCAGCGCAGTAGTCCCGCTTGATCGTAAGCAGATAGCAGCATTAGCCCAGAGGCCAACACCGGCACACTCGCCAGCACCACGGGCCATGCCCGCTTAGGGGGGAATAGTGCTGCCAGCATGCCCAGCATCAGGGGTAAGCCAAGCGCAACTAACAGCGCCCAGTGAGTAGAGAGAAGGGGTTCAAAGGTGCTATCGAAAAGGCCAAAGCGCCAAATCATGTGGCGCCCTCTTCAGGTTTACCGTCACGCCCCAAAGCCTCGACCCCTTCGAGATGTACAAGCTGCCGAATCAACAGCGCACCCAGCATTGACCCTAGCCAGGCGACTAGCAGCCCTACACTAATTAACGCCTGAGCAGTCGCCGAGGTACCTGCCACGCCAGCCAGTAGCATAAACACCGCCGAGCCGAGCAGATTAAACGCCAGCAGCCGACGCAGCAGATGACGGTGTAGCGCAAACGCCCCTAAGGCGGTAGCGGCGATCACCACCCCGGCAACAAGCAGCGGATGCTCTGAAGGTGCATACGCCATATCGGCAACGACATAGCGGATCGCGGCGCCGACCATGACAAACCAAGCCAGCGCCAATACCACCCGCATTGCCACCCGCGACCAAGGCTCGCTGAATTTATCGCGCTCTAAAGGCGAGGAAGCGCCGGGTACAACATGGCCCAGGGCATAAAAAAAGCAGGGCCCGGTTAGCCCTACCCCTAGCACCAGCTCGACGGCTGCCAGCCAGGGAGCACCGAGCTGCCACCAGGCCGCAGTCATTGCAGCCGCAAAGGCCACAAAAAAGTAGCAGGCGCGCACCAGGTGGCGATCAAACAGGCTCACTAGCGCTGATGCCGTGAGGAACAGCGCCAGCAGCACTTCTATTGCGTCAAGAGAGTGTGTTGCATCAAAGGAGGCTGTCATTCGTTTTCGCTACATCCTTGCATCGGTCACGAATAGGCGCTTAGTTTAGGCGAGAACTCAGCCATTTGCCGATATCATTCACCTGCTGGGGGCAGAGCGCGTGGGCCATAGGGTATTGGCGGTAGTTGACCGCGTAGCCCATCTCTTTTAAGCGGTCGACACCGCTACGACCCAGGCTTTCAGGCACAATGGGGTCAAAGTGACCGTGCTGCACTTCTATAGGGATTTGACGATTGGCTTCCGCAAGATCGATATTGTCGGCTGTCGCGAAGTAAGTCGACATGGCTAATAAGCCCCCTAGCGGCGCGGGGAAAGTCAGCGCGGCGTGGTAGGCAACAGCGCCACCCTGCGAAAAGCCCGCCACAATAATGCGTTGGCTATCGATGCCCTGGTCGATCTGCTCTTGAATCAGCACTTGGATTCGCTCAGCAGATTTCTTGAGCTGAATCTCATCGACCCGACGCCCCAAATCCATGGCCAAAATATCGTACCAAGCGGGCATCACCATACCGCCATTAATCGTCACCGGCAGGCGTGGCGCATGGGGCATGATAAAGCGCACGTGAGAATCTTTAGGCAGCGCTAATGCGGGCACCAAGGGTTCAAAATCGTGCCCATCCGCGCCTAAGCCGTGAATAATAAACACACAGGCATCGGCGGGTTGACCATCTTTCGGCTCAATAATCAGTTCGCCAGGAGCAGTCATGACATCGTATTCCTTATTCAAAAAGGGCCACCCTAGCGCAAACCCGCGTTAACAGCGAGCCATGGCATGCTTAAAAAGGCCACGCCACGTTTAAAAGGGCCACACGAGGGGAATCAAAACGAGCGCTATGGCACCCGTCAGTATATTTAATCCACCGCCCAAACGTAGAAAATCGCTCACCCGGTAACCACCTGGGCCATACACCATCAGGTTGGTTTGATAGCCGATGGGGGTTAAAAAGCTCGCTGAGGCGGCAAACATTACCGCCACCACATAGGGCATCGGGTTCACGCCCAAGCTTTCGGCCGCGCTCATCACCACCGGAAAAATAATCACTGCCGCTGCATTGTTGGTCACCAGCTCGGTGAGCAGCGCCACCACACAGTAAGTGCCTACTAACAGTAGCAAAGGGTTTCCGGCCACTAAGGTGAGCACTCCGCCGGCCATTACCTCGGCAGCACCAGAGCTTTGCAGCGCGGCCCCCACCCCAAACGACGCGGCAATAGTGAGCAACACCTGGGTATCCAAGCCACGCTTGGCGGCGCCCACCGAACAGCAGCCCGTTAGTAGCGCCAATGCCGCCCCCAACATGGCAGCGTTGAGCATGCTCAGCACACCGAAGGCGGCGAGCAGTACGGCGCCTAACAGCACTCCCCACGCTAGCGGCGCCTTCTCATGGATCGGCCGCGCTGCGCCATTCAACTCACTAATCAGCAGAAAGTCCCGCGACTGACGATGACGCTCAATAAAAGGAGGACGCGCCTCCAGCAACAGCACATCGGCAGGCTGCAGCCGCACTTGGCCAAGATTACCCTTAACCCGTTCACCGCCACGGCAGATCGCCAGCACTGCTGCCCCATAAAGGGTTCTAAAGTGACCATCGCGAATACGCTGGCCAATAAACTGGCACTGATTTGAGACCACCGCCTCGACCAAGCGACGCTCTTTAAACTCTTTCTCCAAACTGGAAGTACCATCCCGGGAAGGGATTAAGCCACGAATTTGCTGCAACTCCACCGCCGCATCAGAGGTACCTGCAAACACCAGCCGATCGCCACCTTTTAGCTGCTCGCCAGGCCCAACAACGCTAACCACGTTGCCTGCGCGCTCAATCTCAACCAGAAACAACTCCTGCAGGTGGCGTAGTCCCGCCTCTTCGACAGTGCGATCCACCAGCACTCCTGCCGGGTCGACTTCCATTTCGATAGTGAACTCGCGTGGGTTGGCAAACGCATTGGCCAGCCCTTCCCTGGCAGGCAACAACCGCGGCCCGAGCAAAATAAGATAGCCAAGCCCTACGACGGCGACGGGAACACCGACCCAGGCCAAATCCAACAGGCCCATACCGAGTTCTGGGTAACGCTCCAGCAATAGCCCGTGCACCACCAAGTTCGTGCTGGTACCAAAGAGCGTGATGGTGCCACCGAGGATAGAGGCGAAACTGAGCGGCATCAGCAGCCGCTGGGGAGACAAGCGCAGCCGACGGCTCCAGCTCATGACCGCGGGAATATAGGTAGCGACAACCGGGGTATTATTGACAAAACCGCTAAGCGTGGCCACGGGGAGCAGCAGGCGAACCAACGCGCCTCGCTCGCTTTTTGGCCGTTTGAGCACATAGCGAATGATCAGGTCGATGCCGCCGGTTTCGCGAATGCTGGCCACCAGCACATACATAAACGCCACGGTAAACAGGCCGCTATTGGAGAAGCCCCCAGCGCCTGCTGTGGGTCAATCACCCCCAGCGTCATTAGCAAAATCACCGCGCCCAGCAAAATAATATCCGGCCCCAGGCGTGAAAAGGCCATCAACGGGAAGATGGTGAGCACCACCCCGACCGCTATCCAAGCATCCAGCGACATAACCACGACATCCTTAACAAATAAGCATGGCGGTATTGTGAAGCCAATCGCATATTCTAAAAAGTTATTTTAGAAACATTTAAAGATCAAAATGGAATATGGTGTGAGGTGTGCTAAGTTTAGGTTACAAAACCTAAAAAGCGAAAACCCCGCACTTGGCGGGGTTTTCTGGTCAATCAACGCTAAGCGGTGATTGTTAACACCTTAGTAAAGGAATTAACCTTCTACTTTGATGTTAGAAGCCTGAAGGCCTTTTTTACCCTGGGTGACGTCGAAGGAAACCTTCTGACCGTCTTGCAGGGATTTGAAGCCTTCTGCCTGAATTTCTGAGAAATGCGCGAACAGATCGTCGCCATTGTCGTCAGGAGAAATGAAGCCGAAACCTTTAGTGTCGTTGAACCACTTAACGGTACCAGTTGCCATGATCGAAATCCTCAATGTTGCTAATTAAACCGGGAAATACCCGAATTGCAGTGGGTATAACAAGAGACTTTCACCAGATTTAACGCTAGAGGCGCTTCTATACTGCTGACAACGTTCGACTTGCTAACCAACTGTAACTATTCTGCGCTCAACCACCCTCCTGCGTCAACACCCCCATAAAACGCTGCTTAGTAGATTTTGTCGCTAGTAAACCTCACGCCTCTCAGCCAGTATCCAACCGGCGGCCTTCTCGGCAATCATCAGCGTCGGAGAATTGGTGTTGCCACTGGTGATGGTCGGCATAACGCTGGCGTCAGCCACTCTTAGCCCGCTAATACCACGCACTCTCAGCCGTGCATCGACCACTGCCATCGCATCATCTTCCTGGCCCATACGTGCGGTGCCCACCGGGTGGAAAATAGTCGTGCCGATATCACCAGCCAGCCGGGCTAACTCATCGTCGCTTTGATACTCGACGCCGGGTTTCACCTCTTCCGGCGCGTATTTGGCAAACGCAGGCTGCTCGGCGATACGCCTCGTCACCCGCAGAGAATCCGCCGCCACTTTGCGATCTTCAGGGGTGCTCAAGTAATTGGGAGAAATCGCCGGTGCCTGGCGCGGGTCGCTGCTTTTAAGTCGCACGGTGCCCCGGCTGGTAGGGTTCAAATTGCATACGCTGGCGGTAATCGCTGGGTAGGGATGCAGCGGCTGACCAAAGGCTTCCAGGCTTAGCGGCTGCACGTGGTACTCAATATTGGGGTGCGGCTGATCCTTCGTGCTGCGGGTAAAAGCCCCAGCTGCGAAGGTGCCATGCTCATCGGCCCAGAGCGCTTAAACAGGTACTCAAGGCCAATTCCCGCTTTACCCCACAGCGTGCTGGCTATGGCATTGAGGGTTTTGCCATTAGTAATCCGATATATCGAACGAATCTGCAGGTGATCCTGCAAGTTCTCGCCGACGCCCGGCAGCTCATGCACTACCTCAACGCCGTGCTTACGCAACGACTCTGCGGGCCCCACACCGGAAAGCTGCAGCAGATGCGGCGTACCAATAGCGCCTGCGCACAGCACCACTTCCCTGTTCGCCATGACGTGAAGGGGGTTGCCCTCACGCTCCAACTCCACCCCTGTGCAGCGCAGCATGTTGGCACTTTTTTCGAACAGCAGCCGATTTACCTGGGTGGAGTGCCATAGCGTGAGGTTTTTGCGCTTAAGCGCAGGGCGCAAAAACGCTTTGGCGGTATTCCAGCGCCAGCCCGATCGCTGATTGACCTCAAAGTAGGCCACGCCTTCGTTAGAGCCACGGTTAAAATCGTCGGTACGCGGGATGCCCGCCTGCACGGCAGCTTCGGCAAAATCATCCAGCACCTGCCACTTAAGGCGCTGCTTTTCGATCCGCCACTCCCCACCGTGGCCGTGAAAATCCCGGTGCTGGGCGTCTGAATCGCCGCCCTCATCCAGACGATAGTGATCTTCATGTTTGATAAAGTCGGGAAGGCAGTTCTCCCAGCGCCAAGCATCGTCACCGGTGACTTCCGCCCAGTGGTCATAGTCCCGCGCTTGGCCGCGCATATAGATCATGCCGTTGATGCTAGAGCAGCCGCCCAGGGTTTTCCCCCGCGGGTAGATCAGCGAACGGCCGTTGAGGCCTTTATCGGGCTCGGTGCGAAACAGCCAGTCGGTGCGTGGGTTATTAATGCAGTAGAGGTAGCCCACCGGAATATGAATCCAGTGGTAGTTATCGCGACCGCCCGCCTCTATCAGCAGCACCTTATTATTGGGATTGGCACTCAAACGATTAGCCATCAGGCACCCCGCGGTGCCTGCGCCGATCACGATATAGTCGAAGTAACTGATATGGTCGATATTGTTATGGGTAGATTCTGACATTGGTTGGCTCCGGTAACGTTTAGTCGCTACTTCGCCGTGGGCATTACAAATTCAGCCCCGGCATCAATCGAATCCGACCAACGCTGCATAATCGATTTCTGCTTGGTGTAGAAACGCACGCCTTCTTCCCCATAGGCGTGGGTGTCACCAAACAGCGAGCGCTTCCAGCCACCAAAGCCGTGCCATGCCATGGGTACCGGAATGGGCACATTGATACCCACCATGCCGACCTGAATACGGCGGCCAAACTCCCGCGCCACCGTACCGCTTTCGGTAAAGCAGCTAACGCCGTTGCCAAACTCATGGTCGTTAATCAACTGGATTGCAGTGGCGATATCCGGCACCCGCACGCAGACCAGCACCGGGCCAAAAATTTCTTCTTTATAGATCGTCATCTCGGGAGTGACATTGTCAAAAAGCGTGCCGCCCATCCAGAACCCGTCGGCGCAGTCCTCGCCTGCCGATGAAGCATTAAAGTTGCGTCCATCGACCACCAGTTCAGCGCCTTCAGCCACGCCTTTTTCGATATACCCGGTAATCCGCTGGTGGGCTTGGCGAGTCACAATGGGGCCCATTTCCGCATCCAGCTGCATGCCATCTTTTACTTTCAGTGCTTTGGCTCGCTCCGCCAATGCCGGGACGACCTTATCCGCCACATCGCCGACCAACACCGCCACGCTAATCGCCATACAGCGCTCGCCGGCAGAGCCATAGGCGGCACCGATCAGTGCGTCGACAGCTTTATCCAAATGCGCATCCGGCATCACTACCATATGATTTTTGGCCCCACCCAAGGCTTGAATGCGCTTGCCGTTGCGGGCGCCACGCTCGTAGATCAGGTTGGCAATCGGCGTTGAGCCCACAAACGACAGCGCTTTAACATGCGGGTGGTCGATGAGCACTTCCACGGAGTCTTTATCACCCTGCACAACGTTGAACACGCCATCGGGCAGGCCAGCCTGCTTCAGCAGTTCAGCCATCAGCAGCGAAGCACTGGGGTCGAGCGGGCTGGGTTTCAAAATAAACGTATTACCCGCCGCAATTGCCAGCGGGAACATCCACATCGGCACCATGGCGGGGAAATTAAATGGCGTTATACCAGCGACGACACCTAACGGCTGGCGCATCGTCCAGTTATCGATCCCGGTACTCACCTGCTCGGTGTAGTCACCCTTTAACAACTGCGGAATACCGCAGGCAAATTCCACAATATCGATACCGCGGGCCACTTCCCCCTGGGCGTCGGTGAACACCTTGCCGTGCTCTTTGGTAATTGCTTCGGCTAGCTCATCTTTATGAGCGTTTAACAGCTCTAAAAACTTGAACATCACCCGGGCGCGGCGGATCGGCGGGTATCGGCCCAGGCAGGAAAAGCGGCTTGTGCGGCCTCTACCGCCGTATTGACGTCCGCCGGGGAAGCGAGCGACACACGGCCGGTAACTCGGCCAGTGGCAGGGTTAAAGACGTCCTGGGATTGAGCAGACTCACCCGCGGTGACCTGACCATTAATAAAGTGCTGAATCGCTGTTGTTGTCATGGGAGTACCTAGTTAAGAACGCATGTTTAAAGCGTGTGCAAAAAGCTTACTTTCAGCCTAGCCTACTGGGCCTAGCGAACGGATCAATTGAGTTATTTAAAAGCCAGTTATAAGATTTACTAATATCACGGCGAGTATTTGAGGCTAATCATGCAAGAGTACGCCACCCTGCGCGCCTTCGTGGCCGTTGCACGAACAGGCAGCGTGTCACGCGCCGCAGAACAGCTGCACCTGACTCAGCCGGCCATTAGCCTAAAGTTGAAGCAACTGCAGTCGAATTTAGGCCTCACGCTGTTTAGTCGCCGTCCTCAAGGCCTTGCTCTGACGCCCGACGGCCATGCACTGCTGCCTGCCGCTGAAAAGGCCCTGGCCAGCGCCCTGTCGTTTGAGCAAACCGCCGGGACATTACACAGCACGCTGCGCGGCAAGCTCTCAATTGGCACCATTGTCGACCCCGAATTTCTCCGTCTAGGCGCCTTTTTGAGCCGCTTGATGGCTCGTGCGCCGCAGTTAGAAACCGAACTTCACCATGGTATGAGCGGCAGCGTGCTTAATCGTATTGAACAAGGCGACTTGGATGTGGGGTTTTACCTAGCGCCGCCCGCTCAAGGCCCTGGAAAAGGCCATGAGACGCTTGCTTGGCGTGAGCTAACCCATTTTGATTATCACGTGATTGCCCCTGCAGGCTGGGAAAATCGACTCATTGATACTCGTTGGGAGCACTTAGCCACGCTGCCCTGGATTGTTACGCCACAGGATTCCGCCCACCATCGGCTGTTAAAGCAGGCGCTGGCACCGAGCGGCACAGTTCCCAACCGGGTGGCCCAAGTTGACCAGGAGGCCTGCATGCTTGACCTGGTGCGCGCAGGCGTTGGCTTAAGCCTGGCCCGGGATGCCCTGGCAATGACCGAGCGCCAGGAGAGCGGCCTGGCAGTGGCGGAGAATATTCGCCTGCCCTGCGCGTTAAGCTTTATCTGGCGTCATGAAAGCACCAACGAATCGACTGTCAACGCTGCGCTCAGTACGCTGGATGAGGTATGGCCCCATCGTCTAGGCTAGGTAGTGATAAAGGGACTGTAAGGAAAAGGAACACCAAGCGACTAATCAGCTCACTAATTAAGCAGTAACTCGCCCCCTCCACCGGAGTGCTTGCAATGATCCGTCTGTCCCCTCTTCGTCCATTTACGCTTGGCGTATTGGCGGCCGCTGGCCTAGCCAGCCCTTCGCTTCAAGCTCAGAGCAGTGCAGAAGCGACTTTTGCCGGTGGCTGCTTCTGGTGTATGGAACCGCCGTACGATAACCAACCCGGCGTCACTTCCACCATTTCCGGCTATATCGGCGGCGAGCTAGAGAACCCCACCTACGAAGAAATCTCCCAGGGCGGTACTGGCCATGCTGAAGTCGTGCAAATCGAATACGACTCCGAGCAGATCAGTTACGAGCAGCTCTTAGAAATCTTCTGGCGCAACATCGACCCCTTTGCGGTCGACCGTCAGTTCTGTGATGTAGGCGATCAATACCGCTCGGCGATCTTCTATCATGACGAAGCCCAGCGTGAACTGGCCGAAGCGTCCAAAGCCGAAATGGAAGCGCGCTTCGACCGGGAGATCGCCACCCAGATAGTACCAGCCACCAAGTTCTGGCCTGCTGAGGAGTACCACCAGGACTATTATCAAAAGAACCCCGTGCGCTATAAGTTCTACCGCTACAGCTGTGGTCGCGACGGGCGCCTGGAAGAAGTGTGGGGCGAAGAAGCCGGAGGGCCTTCGTTTGAGTAACAAGCGGTACACCATGAACACATTGATTGAAGTGATGGGTTGAACTGTTTGCTTTAATCACTGCCGGAAAGGTAACGCCAATGTTATGCATGGTCGTTCTTTTTGTACTACAGTGACCGTGCACCAGTAATAGACCGGTCGATTAGGCGCCCTGGAGCTAGGCGCTTTGACCCCACGTTGATCTATAGATAGGAGATCTTATGAGCAACAGTATCAAGACGATCAATCCCACCAATGGTGAAACCCTCGAATCCTATACGCTAATGAGCAGCGCGGAAGCCAAGCAGATAGTGGACGCCTGCTACGAGGCGTTTCTCGATTGGCGCCTAGAATCGCTGGAAAGCCGCGCTAAAACGGTCAAAGCCATTGGCCAAGCGCTGCAAAAGCATAAAGAAGAGCTTGCCGACCTGATGGTCAATGAGATGGGTAAACTGCCTTCTCAGGCCCGCCAGGAAGTCGATCTTTGCACCGGCATCTGTGATTACACCGCTGAACATGGCCCCAAAAAGCTAGCCGACGAAGAGCGTCAGCCTGGCAATGGTAAACGCGGTTTCGTGACCTACTCACCGATGGGTGTGATCTACGGCATTCAGCCCTGGAACTTCCCTGCATATCAGGTAGTACGTTACTCAATCGCCAATATCATGGCGGGTAACGGCGTGCTGCTAAAACACGCTGAAAACGTGACTGGCAGCGGCCTGCTGTTGGAAAAGATCTACCGCGAAGCGGGTCTTCCGGAAAACGTCTTCCGTACACTGGTGATCTCTCACGATGTTTCTGATGAGGTGATTGCTCATTCTGCGGTACGTGGCGTAACGCTAACGGGTAGTGATGGCGCAGGTCGCAAAGTCGCTGGCAAAGCGGCTGAGTACCTTAAAAAGACCGTGCTTGAGCTGGGCTCTAACGACGCCTACCTGGTGCTCGATGACGCCGATATGGATGTCGCCATCGACACCTGCGTACAGGGGCGCGTCTACAACGGCGGTCAAACCTGCGTCGCGGCCAAGCGTTTTGTGGTCACTGAAAAGAACTATGAAACGTTTAAAAAGCGCTATGTAGAACGTATGCAGTCGCTTAAAGCGGGTGACCCGACCCAAGAAGACAGCGATCTGGGCCCCATGGCTCGCGTGGATCTGCGCGATGGTCTCCACGACCAAGTGGAAGAGAGCGTGCGCAAAGGTGCGAAGATTCTCTGCGGTGGCGAAAAGCCATCCGGTAAGGGCGCGTTTTACCCAGTCACCGTGCTGGACAACGTCACCCCCGGCCAGCCCGCTTACGACGATGAGCTATTTGGCCCTGTCGCTGCGCTGATTCGTGCCAAAGACGACGAAGATGCCATGCGCATTGCCAACGATAGCCGTTACGGCCTGGGCGGCGGCATCATCTCTAAAGATGTGAAACGCGCTACCGAGCTTGCCAGCAAGTACTTTGATACCGGCATGGTGTTTATCAATGGCTTTGGTGTTGCGACACCGGAAATGCCTTTCGGCGGCGTTAAAAACTCCGGTTACGGTCGCGAACACGGCGGTTTCGGCATGCACGAGTTCGTCAATGCCAAGTCGGTGATTGTCGTTCAAGAGTAAGGTAATAAGAGCTCAAAATCGTGAGCAATAAGATAGAGCGCCGCTAGCTTTTTATTAAGCTAGTGGCGCTTTTTTCGTTGCAAGTATCATGAGTTTAACTGTTGCCCAGAGGTTCGACGCTGCCAAAGCTTTAGCCCAATCGCTATTACCACCCAGGTCACCAACGCCGCGATAACATCATCCAAGACAATGCCAAAACCGCCATGAACATACTCTGCCAGATGAATCGGCGGCGGCTTCAGCGCATCGAAAAAGCGGTAGACAACGAATGCCAACGCCATAACCAGCGGGTGACGCGCAGCTTGCAACCCGATGACCGCCAGCGGGAACGCAAGGTACTCATCAGCGACGATACTGCCATGATCCAAACCGTCATAGTGCCAGGCGGCGATGTGGCAAACCGGTATCGCAAGTAGCAGCAGAGCTGCCATGATAGCGCCTTGTTGACCTAGCGGGCGGCTTAACAGCCACCACGCCAGGGGGATGCCCAGCAGCGAGCCAAAGGTACCCGGCGCCATCGGCGCTAGCCCCAGCCCAAAGCCGGTAGCTAGCCAAAAATTAACCGTATCCAGCATTAACCCGCCTGCTGCGCTTGACGCTCGAGTTCGTCGGTCATCTCTTTGGGCAAGTTAAGTGCACTGGCTAACTGGTCGAGCCAGGCGCGCTCCATGGGGTTTTGATCGTCGGTCACGGCCACGCTGATCAGGTACATTTCACGGGCCGCTTGAGGGGAGTCCGCTTCGCGGGCCAGTGCCTGGGCATCCAGCGGTGCTTTTAGCTGCTGCTCCACCCAGTTATGCATCTCTTGATCAGCACCTAGGGCGTCAATCTGTTCAGTAATCAGCGCCTGCTCCTGCTCATCAATATGGCCATCGGCCCGGGCGGCCATAATCATCGCCTGCAGCAGTTCCAGGCTGCGACGCTCTTGGTACTCGCCACTAAGCGCTTCTACCCGCTCGCCCTCTGTCGCATTCTGGGTCGTATTTTGCTGCGCATTGCCATTTTCGCCGCCTGAGAACTCTGCCACGCTTTCCATGCCAGCACGCCCACCCCAGCAATGGCGCCGTATTTTAGTGCTTTGCCGCCCATGCTACGGCCACGTTTGGAACCCACCAGTAAACCCATGGCACCGCCACCAAGCAGGCTTTTCATATCAAAGCTACTGGAGGAGCCGCCACCTTGACCGCTGCTACTGCCACCGCCTAGCTGCTTAGAAAGCCCGCTCAGCATGCCTTTAACATCGACACCACTGCTACTGCCGCCCTTCTGGCTTCCGCCGGCTTGCTGCATCAGCTGCTGTAAAATTTTGCTTGCGTTCATCCTTGTACTCCTAAGTAGATAGTATCTTTAGGGCTCGTTTGACGATTCATTTACTTTATAAAACATTCTATATGAACCCAGCATGAACCAGGCCTTGTAAGAAAACTGCCTGCACTCGGCCATGCGGCGTTAAAGAAGTACGCCCTTTACTTCCACAGAGCTCCCGTGGCGGCTGGCACTTACGTCTATACGAACTGGCATTTGCTCTTTGAGTTCGCTGACATGGGAGATCACCCCAATCATGCGCCCGCCCATTTGCAGTTCGCTGAGCATGGCAATCGCTTGATCCAGCGCATCCTGATCCAGGCTGCCAAAGCCCTCATCGATAAATAGCGTATCCAGTTGAATACCGCCAGCGTACGCCTGCACTACATCCGAGAGCCCTAGCGCCAGCGAGAGCGCGGCCATAAAAGACTCCCGCCGGAGAGTGTCGCTACCGAACGGTTCTTGCCGGTGTAGGTGTCGGCCACATCAAGCTCCAGACCCGACGCTCTGTTACCTTTGGAGGGATCTTCCCGACGCACCAACTGATAACGCCCGCGGCTCATGCGCACCAAACGCTCCGAAGCTTGAATCAATACGTCATCCAGCAACACACCCAGCACAAAGCGCTGCAGACTAATACGGTGCCCCGTGCGGCCGTTAGCGACTTCGCTGAGCGTGCCCCACAGCTGATACTGGGCTTCGAGCTCTGCCTGCGCCCTGTGGGCAGTCGCAAGCTTTTGACGAATACCGCGCAGCGTGGTCAGCCTCCCATCCAGCCCCCGCCACGCCTCTAGCTGGGTGTTCTCTTCGACCTGGGCCGCCTCGGTTAGGCTGGTCAACGCGGCCATATTCGGCGGCGTTTTTTCCGCAAGCTGAGTTTGGTAGTTCTCCAGCGCGCCTTCAAACTCGGCCAGGCGGCGTTGGTACGCCTCTACCTGGCGAGTCAACTCTTGCTGCTGGTTATCATCTAACTGCGCAGCCTGAAACGCCGCTTCATCTTCAAAGGGGCTGGCCTGCAGGGCGGCTTGCCACTCAGCTTGCACCTGCTGAAGCGTCTGCTCGCTACGTTCGATTCGCTCGTTCGCACCACGTAGCTGCTCTTCCGCCCGCGCCAGTTGGGTTTGGCTGGTCGAGAGCATCTGCTGGGCGCTCTCCCAGGCTTTTTCGAGCTGTGCGATCTGGTGTTCAAGCTCAGTGAGGGTTCGGCGCATTGCCTCAGGGTCGCGGGCATCTTCCGGCAGCGATTGGCTCAGTTGATCGCGCTGACTCTCTAGGCGCAACGCGTCCTCTTTTGCCTTCTCCACCGCGGGCCGTTGGGTTTTAAGCTGCTTATCCAGTGCGCCCCACTCGCGGCGCAGCGCTTCGCGAGCAGCGGTTTGCTGGCTAATCTCACGTTCAACTCTTTCCCGGCGCTGCACTTGGCGGCGCAAGCCTTCGCAGGCAGTTTGCAGCTCAGCCAGCGGTTGGCTAGCCCACTCGCCCAGCTGTTGGGTAAGCCGCTGGGTCTGCTCTGTGTTGTAGTTAATCTGCTGAGTGAGCTGATGGTGGTGACGCTCGGCGCCCTGTTGTGCTTGACGAGCCTGCTCTTGTGCCGCCCTGGCTTCTTCAACCTGCGCCTGAGTGACCAGCTCGGCACTGTTAACCGCTGGGGCTGGATGCTCCAGGCTGCCGCACACCGGGCAAGGGATATCCTGCTCAAGGGTGAGCGCCAACAGCGCGGCCTGCCCCTGGTGCCAGCGCATCTCCTGCTCAGTGGCGTGGCGTTGCGCTCGTTCTGCTTCGCTTTGCTGACGGTTGAGTGCCTCCGTTGCCTGCTGCTGTTGGCTGGTTAACTCACGCGCTTGCCGGGCGAGCTCATCCAGCTCTTGGCGCTGGGTCAGCAGGTCGTTATGGCGGCTGAGCTCAGCGGGGGCGCTGGCCAGTTGCTGAAATTCTGTCTGTAAGCGTTCCAGATTAACGCTAATCGCTTCGCCCTGCTGGCGAATGTTATCTAGCTGCGCCTCATCACGCTTGAGCGCACTATCGGCTTGTTGCCAGGAGGCCTGCACCGTTTGAAAAAGCGCCTGCAACTCGCTTAATTGCTGGCTTTTATGAATAAATTCGCCCAATTGGCGATGCCGTTCACGGAGCGTGGGGAGCTCTGCCTGACGCTGGCGTGCTACTTCTAACGCCTGCTGCGCCTGTTCGGCGTGAGTACGTTGAGTGGCTAATTCGGCTTGCGCCTGTCGCTGCTCGGCCTGGGCGGTGGTCAACGCCTGCTGCGCTTGGTCTAAGGCAGCTCTCTGTGGGCGCAGCGCCTGGGCGTGGGTGCTTTGCGCTAAACGCTCCTGAGTGCTTACTATCTGTGTGTGCTGCTCAAGATGACGGGCTTTATCCGCCGCCAGCGTATCGCGAGCCTCGAATTGCCGCTGCAGCGCCAACGCCTCATCGCGCTGTTTTTCGGCGCTACGGCGCTGCTGCTGCGCGGTTTCAAAGCGTTGCCGCGCTTGGTCTACCTGGGGTGTCAGCGCTTCAAGCTCTTGCGCCAACGCGGCTTCGCTCTCAAGCTCCCCCCCGGCGAGTATGCCGCTGATATGCTGGCGATGATCACTCACTGCCCGCTCGATTTGATTGGCCTGGGTGCGCAGACGCTCTTCGATGCGCTGAAAAATCTGGGTTTGAAACAGCTGGGAAAAAATCACTTCGCGCTCTTTGGAGCCTGCCAGCAGCAGTTCACGAAACTTGCCCTGGGGTAGCACCATCACCTGACGAAACTGGTTGGCATCCAGGCCGATCAGGGTTTGCAGCTCCGCGGTGGCATCGTTAACTTTGCGCGCTACCAGGCAAGTCTCTACATCGCCATCTGCCTTTAATCGCCACAGCTGGGCTTCAGCATTATGGGTAGTCGTGCCTTCGCCTCGCGCTTTGGGACGCTCCTGCTGGGGCACGCGGCGAACCCGGTAATCCACACCGCGCAGACGAAAATCCAGGCTGACTTCCGTCAGCAAAGAGTCATCAGCCTGGTCGCAGCGCATCTGCGCCGGATCGCGTTCATTGCCCGTGGTTTGGCCGTAAAGCGCAAAACAGATGGCATCAAGAATCGAGCTTTTACCGGCGCCGGTAGGGCCATTAATCAAAAACAGTGGGCTTCTTCCCAGCGCGGTGAAGTCGATGGTCTCACTGCCCGCAAAGGGCCCGAACGCCTGCATGGTAAGGGTTAGAGGTGTCATCCCTGAGCCTCTTCGTCACGACTAAGCTCGCCTATCAGTTCGCTTATCGCCTCGGCTTGTTGGTCGGTCATGGGCTCACCGCTGGTTTGGGCGAAAAAGTCACTGAACATATCCAGTGCGCTGAACTTCAGCCGCTCACGGTCAAGCTGCTGATTACCCTGGGCATCCAGCATGCCGGGCTTCTCGAGATGTAGCACGTTGGGATACACCTCACGCAACTTGCCCATGGGGTCGAGAATGGCGTGGCGATCGGTTAACCGCACCAGCAGATAGTCGTCGGCATTGGCATCCGTTCGCCCCTGGGCAATCAACGCATCGATCTCGCCCTCTAATACGCGAACTTCACGACTGGGTATGAGGGGTATCTGCTCGATCTTGGTGACGCCGCTCGCATCAAAATCCACCAGCGTCACGCCTTTACGCTGGCTGGCTTCGGAAAAGCTATATTTGAGCAGCGAGCCGCTGTAACGAATATGCTCGCCGCCGCGGTACTGGGGGCCGTGAAGGTGGCCAAGCGCCACATAGTCAAAGCCTTGCATAGGCTCCCAGGCGACGCTTTCGGCACCGCCCAGGGTCAGCGGGCGTTCAGAATCAGAGGCGCTGCCACCATCCACAAAGCAGTGGCTCATCAATATGCACGGGCGTGTCGGGTGACGCTGCTCTTCGATGCGCTCAACCAAATAGCGGTGGGAGCCGTCAAAATCGCGCACCTCCACGTTAAACTGGCTGCGAACATGTTCGGGGTCGGCGTAGGGAATGCCGAACACATCCATCTCAGCGCCCTTAATCGTCAGCGTTACAGGTGTGTCAAAATCAGCTAAGTCGGAAAGAATATGCAGACCGGCCTGACGCAGGTGGCGCGCGCCGAAACGAAGCCGCTCAGCACCATCGTGGTTACCTGAAATCATGATCACCGGCAGCTTGCGCTCCTCGCAGAGCGCGTGGAGCACCTCATCCAGCAGCGTTACCGCCGCCGCAGGCGGCACCGAACGGTCGTAGATATCGCCCGCAATCAGCACCGCATCGACGTTTTCCCGGTCGACAATCTCGATAAGCTGGTCGAGCACATCGCGCTGATCATCCAGTAACGACAGGTTGTGGAACAGCCGCCCCAGGTGCCAATCGGCGGTGTGAAGTAGACGCATAACAGGCTCAGCAAAAAATAGTGTAGCGGCATGATAACAACCCGATACTCAATCTACCCACAAAACTCCTCACCTACATAAACGACCGACAAAAAGCCCCGCTCAATGGCAGGGCTAATCGTTTCTCTAAAGGCTCTAGGCTCAACCAGCGCTAGCGACGGAAGGCGTCTGGATAGCTGGTGAGATCAACTCCCCACATGACCGGCAGTAGGAAGTAAACCGCCGCCACAATCAGCAGCATGGCGATGATGTTGATCCAGAAGCCGGTGCGCACCATCTCGATAATTTTCAGTTTGCCAGTGGCGAAGATTATGGCGTTGGGCGGCGTACCAACAGGTAGCATAAAGGCACAGTTGGCGGCCATGGCGGCGGGCACCATCAGCACGAAGGGGTGGATATCCAGCGCCAGCGCCAGCGACGCCAACACCGGCAGAATCATGGTGGCCGTGGCGGTATTCGAGGTGATTTCGGTCAAGAACAGCACCATGCCGGTCGCCAGCAGGATGACCAACAGGAAGTTGGCGCCTTCCAGCACGCTCATTTGCCCACCGATCCACTCCGCCAGGCCGGAAGAGCCGAAGCCTGCGGCAATTGCCAAACCACCTCCGAACAACAGCAGAATGCCCCAGGGTACGTCTTTCGCCACGTCCCAACCCAGCAGACAACCACCTTTGTTTTTGGAGGGAATCAAAAACAACAGCAGCGCAGCGACAATCGCGATCATGGTGTCATTGATGCCGGGGATATTGATGATCTGCCCCTGCCACAAGAACGAGCGGGTGATCCACATAAAGGCAGCGAACAAAAACACCACCAGCACCGCTTTCTCTTCGAAGCTGGTGTTACCCAGCGCCGCTTTTTCTTTGTTAATCAGCTCTCGGCCACCTGGTAGGTGACTAAAGTCAATGCGGAAAAACACCCGCGTAAGTAGCAGCCAGGTGATAACAAGCAGTACACACACAATGGGAAATGCAAACATGAGCCAACCGGCAAAGGAGATCTCAATGCCAAACAGCTGATTTACAATTGCGGCGAGTATGATATTCGGAGGGGTTCCAATGAGCGTGCCCAGGCCCCCAATGGTACCGCCATAACCGATACCAAAAATCAGCGCTTTGCTGAACTTATCGATTTCGGCACTGTGGTCGCCGTCACTTTTCGCCAGCTCTTGACTCACCTGATACACGATAGCGGTACCGATCGGCAGCATCATCATGACCGATGCGGTGTTGGAGACCCACATGGACAAAAAGCCCGTCGCGGCCATAAAACCAAACACGATGCTATTAATACTGGTGCCCAACACGGCAATAATCGACAGCGCGATACGCTTGTGAAGATCCCATCGCTCCATTGCCAGCGCGATCATAAAACCGCCCAGAAACAGGAAAATGATCGGATTACCGTAGGCGGCCGTAACGGTATTGCCATCCAAAGCGCCGGTAATCGGTAAAAGCACAATGGGTAGCAACGAGGTCGCGGGAATCGGAATAGCTTCGGTGATCCACCATACGGCCACCCACAGAGTGGTAGCGAGCACCATACGCCCTTCAAAGCTTAAGTCTTCAGGGTGAAAGAACAACACCACAAAAGCGAACAGCAGCGGACCAAGCAACAGGCCAATCTTCTGCGGCGTGGTGTAGGCAGGCGGCTTAGGTTGAGGGGAAGGATTACGCTTGGTATTCGAAGCCGCGGCGTTGGCGGCCCCGCCCGTAGGTAGCGCGCACATCAATAGGTTTTTGGCTTGGTAGTGGGAGTGCCATAGCTGATCCCATACCGTCATCAGGGCAGTTTTATGCATACAATTTGCGCCACTTACGGTCAGAGTGAAAAGAACAAATCGAGGATCAACATTCCGATATATATGCCGCACGATGGGCGACACGGAACCTCCTTTGGCGCCCTTTATTAACTGCAATAGGCAATTAGTCCAGTGATTTGCCATTAATTACAACCAAAGTCTAACAACTTTAGTTTAACTATGCGCAAATACTAACAGTGACATAAGCGCAATGTGCGCTAGCGCACGGACGAAATCTCACATCACGACCATTGTTCTGGTAAGGAAGCATCGTTGGTGCACCGAGGTGCATTCTCACCAGGATGGAATCTGTGAAACAACTTCTCCGTTTTGTGCGTCCGCACCCTACGTTTGCAGCGCCGTGGAACTCGACTAGCCCCGTCAGGGAAGAGCTCTTCAGCGCAGAGCGACTTGAACAGCACGCCGGCAGCTTGGCGCTTAACCAATCAGTGACCAGCACGCCACCCAAGGTAGTTTCGTTAGCAAGACGGCTCAACGATAACGCGCGCGCTTTGCTGGACGTTTACCGCGCCAGTGCCACAGCGCTGGCAGGTGGGCGAGAAATTGTGCCTGCCGCCGCTTGGCTGCTCGATAACTACCACCTAATTGAAGCGCAAATTCGTGAGATACGCAGCGACCTCCCCCCTGGGTATTACCGCCAGCTACCGAAGTTAGCCAACGGGCCTTTTGCGGGCTACCCGCGGGTATTCGGTATCGCCTGGGCCTTTGTGGCGCATACCGACAGCCATGTCGACCTGGATAATTTGCAGAACTTTATCACCGCTTATCAGCGCGTTCAGTCATTGACCATTGGCGAGCTCTGGGCAGTGGCGATCACGCTACGCATTGTGCTGATCGAGAACCTGCGACGCCTTGCCGACCAAATTATCAGCGAACAAACCGCAAGGGACGAAGCCGATGCATTGGCCGCTAAATGGCTAACGCCCACGGATCGGCAAACCTCCCAGGAACGTCATACCTTTCACTTGGAAACCAGCACGCTCAATATTCATAAAGGGCCATTAGCAGAGCCCTTCACCGCTCAGCTCGCTAAGCGGCTACGCGGCTTAGACCCCCGCTGCAGCCCGCTGGTAGGTTGGCTAAACGAGCAACTTAGCCAGCAGGGTGAAAGCATTGACGACATGGTTCAGCACGCTCAGCAGCGCCAAGGCGCCGCCAACGTAACCGTGCGCAATATCATCACCAGCATGCGCTTCGTTTCCAGCATCGACTGGGCGGAGCTGTTTGAGAACGTTAGTTTAGTGGATAGCCGGTTACGCCAGCAAAGCCACTTCAGCCAGCTCGATTTCCCCACCCGCAATCAGTATCGCAGCGCCATAGAACAACTCGCCCGTGGCTCTCGTTTCAGCGAGTTTGAGGTAGTCGAAGCGGCGCTCTCACTCTCCCAGCAGGCAGGGGACGCCACCAGCGACCCGGCCGAAGCTGCACGCCGGGGAGACCCTGGCTACTTCTTGGTGGGCTCAGGGCGGATAACCCTTGAGCGGCAGATACGATTTACCCCCTCCTCACGCCAATGGCTGCGCCGGACACTCATTCACCACGGCATTCGCAGCTATATCGTACTGATGGCCGTGGTGACATTGAGCCTGATGACGCTGGCCGGCGGGCTGCTGCTTTCGTTGCCGCTGGCGATGGGTGATGTACCGTTACCCTGGCTTATGCTGCTAGGGGCGTTCGGTTTCCTGCCCATTATGGAAGTCGCGACGCTGATCGTGAACCGCCTGACTATCTACTCTATCGACGCTCAACCGCTGCCTGGGCTCGACCTTGCCAAAGGCATTCCGCCACAGTTAAGAACCCTTGTGGCGGTGCCTACGCTGCTGACCAGCGAAGAAGATCTGCGCGAACAGATTGAGCGTCTTGAAGTGCACCACTTGTCCAGCGGTGAGGGGGCGCTTGGCTATGCGCTGCTGCTTGACGGCGTGGATGCCCCCCAAGCGGAACTCCCCCATGAGGCCGCGCTGTTAACGGCTGCCCAAGCAGCGGTGGAGCAGTTAAATAAGCGTTATTGTCCTCTCGCCCTGGATAGCGATAAACGCTTCTTTCTGCTTCATCGGCGGCGGGTATTTAACGCCAGCGAGAATACCTGGATGGGGTGGGAGCGTAAGCGGGGCAAGCTACACGAGCTAAACCGCCTACTACGTGGCGCCACGGACACCACCTTTATCGAGCCGCCGCCACTGCCCAGTGACGTGCGCTACGTCATCACTCTGGATGCCGACACCCGCCTGCCCCGGGGCGCAGCCAGCCAGTTGATCGGGAAAATGGCGCATCCGTTAAACCAGCCACGAATGGATCAACAGCTACGCCGGGTCGTGGAGGGGTATGCAATATTGCAGCCTCGAGTGACGCCGTCGCTGCCCACAGGGGGCGAAGGTTCTATCTACCAGCGGCTATTCTCCGCGCCTGGGGGCATCGACCCTTACGCCGCCGCTATTTCAGATCTCTATCAGGATCTGGTCGGTGAAGGCTCGTTCGCCGGTAAAGGTATTTACGCGATCGATGCCTTTGAAGCCTCGCTGGCTGGCCGGGTGCCCGACAATAGCCTGCTCAGCCACGATTTGTTCGAAGGTGTATTTGCCCGTGCGGGACTCGCCTCCGATATCGAAGTGATTGAAGACTTCCCGGCCCGCTATGATGTAGCCGCCAAGCGCCAACACCGCTGGACACGCGGTGATTGGCAACTGCTCCCTTGGCTAATCGCCCCGGCGCTGCCGCTCACTGGGCGGATGAAAATGCTCGGCAACCTGCGACGCTCGGTAACGCCACTATTAGTGTTGGCAAGCCTTGCGGTTAGCTGGCAGTTGCCGCTGAGCATGGCTATTACCAGTACACTGCTACTACTGGCCGTTGTCGGGGCACCGGTGTTGCTCTCCCTAACGGCCTCATTCGTTCCCTTCCGGGCGTGGTCTAGACTACGCCACCACTACCACCTTTGGTTTGACGAGCTAAAGCTGGGTAGCGCACAAATGCTGCTACTGATCCTGTTTTTACCTGACCAAGCATGGCGCATGCTGGATGCCATCGCCAGAACGCTCGCCCGCGTACTGGTCACCCACCGGCGTCTACTGGAGTGGACATCTGCCGCCCAGTCGATGAAAAGCCCGCCGCTGACGGTACTGGGATTCTATCAGCGCATGGCCCCAGGCACCGCACTGGGGCTAGCGGTGGTTATCAGTGCACTCTGGACAGCCAGCCACACATGGCCAATCACACTCCCCATAGCACTGCTTTGGTTGGCGGCACCAGCAGTGGCTTCTTGGTTAAGCAGCAGCACAAGCGCCGTTGTCCAACCCACCATCTCAGAAGAAGAAGCCCTTGAGCTACGGGTTATTGCTCGGCGAACCTGGCGCTTTTTCGAAACCTTCGTGACTGCCACCGATAACCGCTTACCGCCGGATAACTTTCAGGAGGATCCTCAGCCCGCCCTCGCCCAGCGCACCTCGCCGACCAATATGGGGCTCTACCTACTCTCCACCCTGGCGGCACGGGATTTCGGCTGGACAGGTACCCATGAGACGCTTGAGCGACTCGAAGCCACCCTGGGCGTGATGCTGGGACTACCCCGCTACCGGGGGCACTTCTATAACTGGTACGCCACCCACGACCTGCGCCCGCTTAACCCCCGGTATGTGTCAACGGTGGATAGCGGCAACCTTGCAGGGCACCTTATCGCTATCGCCAATGCCTGCGAAACCTGGCAGACGGCAGGCTATCTAGCTGACCCACGCGAAGGCATTGCCGACACCCTAAACCTGGCCCGTCAGACACTTAAACAAGCATCCACTTTGTCGAAAGAGTTCACGGCTCAGCTTAGCGTGCAGTTGGAGGCCATAGACGCTCAGTTGAAAGGCAAAGTGATGTCGACGGGATGCTTGGCAACTATCGCCGCATTGACGGATAGTACGTTAACGCTTTCGCGCACTCCTCTCAGCGAGCATAACGACCCATACAGCGAAGACCTGCTGTTTTGGTTGCAAGCACTGCACGCCTCAGTGGCGCAACACCGCCATGACAGGGAATCCCAGCCAAACCTTGAAGAGGGTGCACTCGCCCTACGCCTGCAGCAGCTTGCGGACTCGGCGCGACGCCTGGCACTGGGCATGGATTTCGACTTTCTACTCGATAGCGAGCGTCAACTGCTGTCGATTGGTTATTCGCTGGATGACAACTGCCTGGATACCAGCTGCTACGACCTGCTGGCCTCTGAGGCGCGCCTGGCTAGCCTGTTTGCAATTGCCAAAGGCGATATTCCCACCCGCCACTGGTTCAAACTCGGCCGTGCTGCCACCCCGGTCACCTTTGGCTCGGCATTGATCTCCTGGTCGGGATCGATGTTTGAATACCTGATGCCCTCGCTGGTGATGCGCGCCCCTGGGGGCAGCCTGCTGGAGCAAACCAACCGGCTAGTGGTAAAGCGTCAAGAGACCTACGCTGCCCAGCTCTCCGCCCCTTGGGGTATTTCCGAATCCGCTTATAATGCCCGTGATCGGGAGTTCACCTATCAATATTCTAATTTTGGGGTGCCGGGCTGGGGCTCAAGCGAGGGCTCTCTGCTGATCTGGTGATCGCACCCTACGCCACCGGATTAGCCGCCATGGTTGACCCCAACGGCGCCTGTCGTAATTTCAAACGCTTGGCGGAGATGGGTGCAGTAGGCCGCTATGGCTTCTATGAAGCACTCGATTTCACTCGCTCGCGGCTACCCGCAGGTGAGAAAGTGGTGATTGTGCGCAGCTTTATGGCCCACCATCAGGGCATGACCATCGCGGCTATTGCTAACACCCTGCATCACGGCCAGATGCGCGCTCGCTTTCACCGCGAACCGATGATTCAAGCCAGCGAACTGCTGCTTCAAGAGCGGGTTCCGCGTAACGTGGCGATTGCCCACCCCCGCGCTGAAGAGGTGAAGTCAAACGCGAGTCAAATGATTAACGAAGCACAAACTATTCGCCGTGCTTCAACAACAGCCAGTGGCGCACCCGTTACCCATTTACTCTCCAATGGCTGCTACTCGGTGATGCTAACGGCCACCGGCGGTGGTTACAGCAGATGGCGCAACGTAGCCATTAGCCGCTGGCAGCCGGATGCCACCCGCGACCACTTAGGCAGCTTTATTTTTCTGCGCGATGCCAAGCACCCCGGCGTGTGGACAGCCACAGGGCAAACGGCGGCGCACCCGGCCGGCGCTAACGATGAACATAGCCATGCGATATTTGCCGAGGATTATGCTCGCTACAGCCATCGTCATGACGACATCACCAGCCACATGGAGGTGCTGGTTTCAGGCGAGGACGACAGCGAAGTTCGCCACCTTTCGCTCACCAACAGCGGTCGTCACGCCCGGGACATCACGATCACCTCCTATCTAGAATTAGTCTTGACCGCTCCCAGTACCGACAATGCGCACCCCGCTTTCGCCAAAATGTTTGTGGTGACCGAGTACCTTGAAGCCTTCAACGCCTTGATCGCCACAAGGCGGCGGCGCTCACCCGATGAAGAGCAGGTGTGGGCGGCTCACTTTGCGGTGGTAGAGGGCGACACCGTGGGCGAGCTGGAGTTCGAGACTGACCGGGCCCGGTTTTTAGGCCGCGGCCGAAGTACGCTGCATGCCTCAGCGCTGGCAGAGGGCCAGCACCTTTCAAGCAGTGTCGGCAGCGTACTGGATCCTATTTTTGCACTGCGCTACTGCCTGCGCGTGGTCCCCGGCAAAGCGGCCCGAATCGCTTACTGGACTGTGGTCGCCTCCTCCCGTGAGGCGCTGATGGATCTAATTGATAAACACCACGACCGCAGCGCCTTTGAGCGCGCCAAAACCCTCGCCTGGACTCAGGCACAGGTGCAGCTTCGCCATTTGGGCATTCAGCCTGAAGAAGCCGCCGACTTTCAGCGTCTTGCCGCGCCAATTCTTTACCCTGATACCCGCTTTAGAGCGCCTGCCGAAGCCATTGAGCGTGGTGCCGGGCCGCAGTCGCGACTCTGGCAACACAGCATTTCCGGTGACCTGCCGATAATTTTAATGCGCATTGATAGCATTGATGACATTGGCCAGGTACGCCAACTGCTCCGTGCCCACGAATATTGGCGCATGAAGCGGCTGGGCGTGGATGTGGTGATTATCAATGAGCGCTCCTCCTCCTATATTCAGGATCTGCAGCAGGCCATTGAAACAGCGGTGCTTAGCAGCCAAACACAACCTCGTCTTAAAAAAGATTTCGCTCAGGGCGCCGTGATTGCATTGCGTGCCGACCTAATAAGTCTGGAAGTACGTATGCAGCTTCAGTCGATCGCCTGCGTTGCATTAATGGCCCATCGCGGCAGCATAGCGAATCAATTAGCCTTGACGCTGCCCACACGCCTTGCCACAACACCGCCCCAAGCGTTGGTCAAACGTCCCCTACCCAGGCACACCCCGCTCAATGCCAGCGAAACGCCACTCCCAACGCTTGAGTTTTTTAATGGCCTGGGCGGCTTTGCTCAGGATGGTCGTGAGTACGTCACGGTACTTGAGGCAGGGAGCTCCACGCCCGCGCCGTGGATCAACGTGATCGCCAACGCAGGCTTCGGCTTTCAGGTATCAGCAGAAGGCGCAGGCTATGTATGGGCGGATAACAGCCGCGAAAACCAGCTCACAGCCTGGTCAAACGACCCCGTGATGGATCCAAGTGGCGATGTGATCTATGTTCGCGATGAAGAGACGATGGCGCTCTTCACCGCGACTGCCCGACCTTTGCGGGATCATGGCCGCTACATGGCACGACACGGCTTCGGCTATAGCCAGTTCGAGCACCAAGTGGATGGGATCGCTCTGGAGCTTCTGCACTTCGTGCCCCTAGAGACCCCGCTAAGGATTTCACGGCTACGCCTTAGCAATCACTCCGGGCGACTACGCAAGCTCTCGGTGACGGCTTATGCCGAGTGGGTGCTAGGGACTTCACGTAGCGGCTCGGCGCCTTTTCTGATCTCGCACCCAGACGCCGATAGCGGCGCGCTGCTGGTGGAGAATCCCTGGAATAAATTTCCCTGGGGTAGCGTTTCTGGATATCGGCACCCAACCAACTTCCTGGACGGCTGACCGCTGTGAATTTATCGGCCACGGCGGTAGCCTGGGGGCGCCCGCGGGGCTGCGCAGCCAGGCTCCGCTTTCCGGCACCCACGGTGCGGGGTTGGATCCCTGTGCCGCGCTTAACCGCAGCGTAACGCTAGGGGCAGGTGAAAGCGTCGATATCGTTGTACTGATGGGGCAAAGCAGCTCAACCGCTGAAGCCAAATCGCTGATCGCGCGGTATCGCCAGGCGGACATTGACGCGGAGCTCGCACTGGTCACTGCGCACTGGCAAACGCAGCTTAACGCGGTACAAGTGGCCACCCCTGACCGCGCCATGGACATCATGCTTAACGGCTGGCTAATGTACCAAACCATTGCCTGCCGAATCACCGCGCGCTCAGGGTTTTACCAAGCCAGCGGCGCCTATGGTTTCCGTGACCAGTTACAGGATGGCATGGCGTTAACCTTCACCAGCCCCGAAACCACTCGTCAACACCTGCTCCGCGCCGCCTCACGCCAGTTTGTCGAAGGCGATGTCCAGCACTGGTGGCTGCCCCACTCCGGCCAAGGGGTGCGTACGCGTATTTCCGATGACCGGGTCTGGCTGGCTTATGCCTGCGCCCGCTATATTGCCACTTCCCACGACGCCGCCGTGCTCGACGAGACGGTGAGTTTTCTGGAAGGTGCCGAATTAGCGCCTGAAGAGCACGACTGTTTTTTTCAGCCGATGATCGCAGGGGAAACCGCCTCGCTGTTTGAGCACTGCGCCCGAGGCTTGGATCAAAGCATTGATCTAACCGGCGAGCACGGCTTACCGTTGATCGGTGGCGGCGATTGGAACGATGGCATGAACCGCGTTGGCGAAGCGGGCGAAGGCGAAAGCGTGTGGCTTGGCTGGCTGCTGGTGCATACCCTGGAGCTGTTTCTACCCTTTGCCCAGCAGCGCGAAAAGCAAGCGCCTTCAGCGGCTAAGGACTCAACCACACTGGACTCAGCCACAATGGACACTCCACGCGCCGAGCGTTGGCGTGCCCATATCACTGCGTTGCGTATTGCGCTGGAAAGCAACGCCTGGGACGGCCAGTGGTACCGCCGGGCGACCTTTGATGACGGCAGCTGGCTGGGCAGTAAAGGGAGCGACGCCTGCCAAATTGATTCGATTGCCCAGACCTGGGCGGTACTCTCGGGGGCAGCAAACCCCCACCGCGCAGCCCTCGCCATGGCGTCACTGGAACGTGAGCTGATCAGGCACGATGAGCAACTTGCGCTACTGTTCTGGCCCCCCTTCGATCAGCCCCAGCGCGACCCAGGCTATATCGGCGGCTATCCGCCCGGTATGCGCGAGAACGGTGGGCAATATAGCCACGCCGCAATGTGGGCGATTCTCGCCTTTGCAAAGCTCGGCGAGGGCAGCAAAGCGCATGGGCTTTTTGCGCTACTCAACCCGATCAATCATGCCCGCACCACCGAAGAGGTCACTCGTTATCACGTAGAACCCTATGTGGTGGCTGCGGATGTCTATTCGGTTGCGCCTCATACCGGACGCGGCGGCTGGACATGGTACACAGGCTCAGCGGGCTGGATGTACCGCGCTGGGGTGGAGGGCATTCTGGGCATTCGCCGAGAAGGTGGCTGGCTGGTGATTGCCCCCTGCCTTCCCCACGACTGGCCAGGTTTTAGCGCAACGCTAACCATTGCCGCCACCCACTACGCGGTTAAGGTTACCACCACCGATGAGGCACCCAGCGCGCAGCTCGATGGCCGAATACTGACCCGTCAACAAGGTGAAGTACGCATTCCGCTGGATGGCAAACGACATCAGTTAGAGGTATTTATCAAGCCAAACACAGTCGCTGAAAAGTAACGGAGGCAGGTCGTAGCTGATAGAATACCGCCCCTTTCAGGCGCGTTAGCGGCTAAACGCCGATACGCCACCCACCTTTTACTACCTGAGAGTTGCGCAATGATCGCCACCGCCCGCACCGTTTTCCGGCCACTTATTCGGCTGGGCCTTATCCCGCAGATTTTAATCGGTATCGTTGCCGGGGTAGTGCTCGCCCTGTTTTCACCGGGCATTGCAAGCGACGTGGCCCTACTTGGCCAGCTCTTTATCGCCGCATTGCAGGCAGTGGCGCCCATTTTGGTGTTTGTACTGGTAGCCGCTGCGATCTCTGCTCATCAAAAAGGTCAACCCACCCATATTCGCCCCGTGCTGGTGCTCTATGTGGTGGGCACGCTGATCGCCGCGCTCATTGCAGTGGCAGCCAGCTTCCTGTTTCCCACGGAGCTTACGTTAGATTTGGGGCAAGTTGACGGCAACCCGCCCGGGGATATTTTAGCGTTCTACGCGACCTGCTGCTAAACGCGGTTGCCAACCCGGTTAGTGCGCTGATGGAGGCTAACTTTATCGCTATTTTGGCCTGGGCTATCGGCCTGGGTTTAATGCTGCGCCAAGCCAGCGATACCACCCGCCAAGCATTGAGCGATTTATCCGCAGCGATCACCCGCATTGTGACACTGGTGATTCGTTTAGCGCCGCTGGGTATCTTTGGTTTAGTGGCAGGCACGCTGGCAGAATCCGGCGTTGAGTCGCTGCTCAACTACGCCCAACTGCTGGGTGTGATCGTGGGCTGTATGCTGTTTGTCGCGCTGGTTAGCAACCCGCTGCTGGTTTACTTCACCACCCGGCAAAACCCTTATCCCCTGGTGTTTACGTGCCTGCGCGGTAGTGCGATTACTGCCTTTTTCACCCGCAGTTCGGCCGCGAATATCCCCGTGAACCTGGAGCTTTGCCGCCGCCTAAAGCTCGACCCTGACACCTACTCCATTTCCATTCCGCTGGGTGCAACGATCAATATGTGTGGCGCAGCCATCACCATTACTGTCATCACTCTGGCGACCACTCATACGCTAGGCATTAGCGTCGACTTTCCCACGGCGCTGCTACTTTGCGTGGTTTCAGCGCTGGCGGCCTGCGGCGTTTCAGGCGTGGCGGGCGGTTCACTGATGCTGATTCCCATGGCCGCCAACCTGTTCGGTATTCCCACGGAAGTGGCCATGCAGGCGGTGGCGATTGGCTTTGTGATCAGCGTGGTACAGGACTCCACCGAAACTGCGCTCAATTCCTCTACCGATGTGCTGTTTACTGCAGCGGCCTGCCGCTCCAAGGAAGCGAACAACTAGCACTGCCCGGGGCATAGTGCCCCATTAGGCATACTCCCAGCGCGCCGCCGCTAGAGGGTGCCACTTCCGAATAAGGCTATTGTTGCCGAGCGAGGCCATTGACAGACGAACGTTCCTTATATAGAACGTTCTATATAAAGAACAGCGGACAGCCTTATGGATAAGCTCTCACTCAACACGTTGGGCCAGCACCTTCAAGCACTTCGCCTGGAGCGGGGCTGGTCACTGTCGCAGTTAGCCAATGAGGCGGGGATTGCCAAATCCAACCTGTGTCGCCTTGAACAAGGCAACGGCAATCCGACCCTGGATACCATTTGGCGGCTGGCGGTGCAGCTCAATGTGCCTTTCGGCACTCTGGTAGCGCCAATCAGCGTGCCGCTGGGTGAAGATGGCGTACAGGTGCGTTTAATCGATCAAGGCAAGGATTCCCCTCAGGTGGACGCCTACTGGATGCGCTGCGCACCGCATACATTGCGTCATGCTGAAGCCCATACACCCGGCACCCGTGAATCACTCACACTGATCAGCGGCTGGCTGGAAGCGGGGCCCGAAGGGGCAACCACGGTACTGACACCGGGAGAGGCCATCACCTTCGCCGCCGATCAACCGCACCTTTACCGTACCCACGAAGCGGAGGCCACGTTGATGATGACCATCACCTATGGTTTGGAAGGCCAAACATCATGAGCCAAGCTGCCAGCCACTCTCCTGTTCGTAGCGCGCTGCAGGGCGTGCGAGAAGCCATCCCACTATTGGGCGGCTACATTCCCGTGGCGCTGTCATTTGGCTTAGTCGCCACCCAGGCCGGCTTTAGCACGCTGGAGGCCACGACTATTTCAGCGCTGATTTACGCCGGTGCTTCGCAATTTCTATTTGTCGGTATGATCGCTACAGGCGCCCCGCTGTGGCTGGTGGTAGCGATGACGCTGCTGATTAACGTGCGCCATGTGGTGTACGGCCCTAACCTGGCGGGACTACTGCCGCGCAGTCGCCACTGGCCCTGGTTAATGCACGGCCTCACCGACCAGGTGTTTGCACTGGCCCTAACCCGACTGCCCCAACTGCCTGAGGTAAAGCGTTTTAGTTGGTTTTTGGGCGCATCACTGCTGGCCTGGGGCGCCTGGATAATTGGCACCGCGGTGGGGGCTACCGCCGGTGAGGCCTTTACCGCCCGCTGGCCGCTGCTGGGTGAGATTATGCCCTTCGCGCTGCCCGCGCTGTTTTTGACCATGGTGGCGCCGCGCTTTACCGACAAGCGTTGGGCAGTCGCCATGGGCTGCACCATTTTAGCGGCGCTGTGTTTGACCCTGGTCGGCTGGGGCAACGTGGCGATTCCCTTAGCCGCCGCCTGCGGCGCGCTGTGCTTCTACTCCACGCAGTTCTATACGCAAAGATTCGCCACCAACAGGAGGCGTGAATCATGAGCACTGCACTTTGGATAGCGGTCGCGGTTTCTGCCATTGGCACGTTGCTGATGCGGGTTGTGCCGTTTTTATGGATGCAGCGCCGCCTCAACAGCGAAAGTGGCCTTAATAACATGCCCCAGTGGCTGGGTATTCTTGGCCCACTGATGATTGCCGCCGTGCTGGGGGTATCCATTGTACCGGTTAACCCAAGCGCTGTTTCCTGGATCGCCACCGCCATCGGGCTTTCTGTCACGCTGCTGGTGTGGTCGCGGGTACGCTCACTTGGCTGGCCGGTCGCGGCCGGCGTCGCGGTATTTGGGATAGTTGAGGTCGCGGCCTTCATTTGGTAATGCTTTGCATTAGCTTTTACGTCATGCCATCATCCTGGCTCTTAAGTCCGAGCCAATCGTAAAGTGACATTAATGTTAAAAGCACACACCCATGGCAAGAAGGTTTTTATGAGTGTGTTGCTGTTAACGCAGGCGGCGCTAATGCCCTTTATGGCAGCCGCTGACACGCCGAGCAGCCCCCCGGAACCGCCACGCATTGTGACGCTTTACCAGGGGGCTACCGACAGCGCCGTAGCCCTTGGACTGACGCCTATTGGCGTAGTCGATTCCTGGCTGGAAAAGCCCATGTACCGCTATCTGCGCGATGCGCTTGATAGCGTCGAGCATGTGGGGCTGGAAACCCAACCGAACCTGGAAAAGATTGCCTGGCTTAATCCTGACTTGGTCATTGCCAGCGACTTTCGCCATGCGCGAATAGCGCCGCTATTGGAGGCCATCGCCCCCACTGTATCTGCCCCGACAGTGTTTAACTTCAAGACCACGCTGAACATGGTGGCCAATGCTACTGGCCGCGAAGCGCAGGCAAATGAGCTGCTTGAGCAATGGGATGATCGTGTCGCCGACTTTCGCCAGCAGATCGCCGCCAAGTTGAGCAGCGAGTGGCCGCAAAAAGTGGCCGTGGTGCGGTTTAAAAGCGACCACGTGCGCATCTATACCAGCGGCTTTGCAGGCTCGATTCTTGATGAGCTGGGCTTTAATCAGCCGGATACACTGCAAAGCCAGAGTTGGGGAATGAAGCTTTCCAGTACTGAAAACATTCCGGTGCTGGATGCCGATGCCCTCTTTATTCTGCTTGAGCCCGATGACCCCGCTATTGCAGATAATTACCAACACTGGGCCTCCCACCCACTCTGGCAACAGCTGTCAGCGGTACAAAGCGGGCGCGTATTTGAAGTTGAGCCGGTGAGTTGGATGATGGGTGGCGGCATACTGGCGGCCAACGCCATGCTGGATGATCTGTATAGTCACTACGGGCTGTTGCAACCCGAAGCGGCGCCGCATCAGGCTTGCCTGCCTCACGCCAGTGGCCGTGGGGAGCCTGCTTCATGCTAAACAGTACTGCCGCAAAAAGTATTGGCCTGCTACTCGGCGTGCTGGTGGCACTAGGCGCCTTTTTCGCCAGCGTGATGTTAGGCACAACGGAGATCTCCCTTTCCTCTCTGTATGGCTCGCTCGCCCATTACGATCCTACCAACATCGCCCACATCATTCTTTTAACTGAACGCTTACCCCGTGCGGTGATTGCCGCTCTGGTGGGCGCCAGCTTAGCGATTGCAGGCGCACTAATGCAGACCATGACGCGCAACCCGCTGGCGTCGCCGGGCATTTTGGGCATTAACGCCGGCGCGATGTTTTTTGTAGTAGTAGCGGTTTCGCTATTGCCGCTGCACACGCCCGCTCACTACGTATGGGCCGCGCTATTAGGGGCACTCGTTGCGGCCATACTGGTGGTGGTGCTTAGCCGCGGCCGCCACGGTGAGCTCTCCCCTCTGCGGGTCGTGCTGGCAGGTGTAGCAGTGACGGCAATGTTTGTGTCGTTCAGCCAAGGGCTGTTGGTGATTGATCAGCAAAGTTTTGAAAGCGTGCTTTACTGGTTGGCGGGCTCAGTGTCGGGGCGCGACCTCTCTTTGGTAGCGCCCTTACTGCCGCTCTTCGGCGGAGCACTGCTGCTCAGCGCACTGCTGGTACGTCACGCCAATGCACTGTTACTGGGCGATGACATGGTCACCGGGCTGGGCATGCAGGCCACCACCATCAAGCTGCTGCTCGGGCTGATTGTGATTGTGCTGGCGGGCAGCGCCGTAGCGCTGGCGGGCATGATCGGGTTTGTGGGCCTGATTGTGCCCCATATGGCGCGGGGGTTATTTGGCATCGACCATCGCTGGCTGCTGCCAGCCTGCGCGCTATTGGGTGCCTGTTTGCTGCTGCTGGCCGATCTTGGCTCGCGCTTTTTAATGCCACCCCAAGAGGTTCCGGTCGGTGTGATGACCGCGCTGATCGGCACGCCCTTCTTTATCTATCTGGCACGACGCAAGATGGCTGGCCAATGAGAGCAGACGCCACGTTAAACCTTAACAGCGAAGCAAAAAGCGACAGTAATCGCTTACTACGTCGCCTGCTGATGCTAAGCCTTTTATTGCTAGCAAGCGCCGGGCTGTCGCTCTGTTTAGGCAGTTTTCCCACACCACCGCTGCAGGTGCTAAATGCACTAGCAGCCCCGCTAAGTAGTGATATTACCTTTATTATTTGGGAGCTGCGCCTTCCGCGCATCGCTCTAGCGGTATTGGTCGGCGCCGCCCTGGCAATCGCGGGAGCGATTCTGCAAAGCATTGTGCGTAACCCGCTGGCCTCCCCGGATGTCATCGGCATTACCAGCGGTGCGGCGCTGGCGGCGGTGGTGTTCTTATCCCTATTGAGTTCGACCCTTAGCATTCACTGGCTGCCCGTTGCCGCCATGCTGGGAGCACTAGTTTCTGCACTGCTGGTGGTGAGCTTGGCCTGGAAAAACGGTGTTAGCCCATCGCGCATGGTACTGGTCGGCATTGGCCTGGCCGCGGCCATGGGCGCTGGCACCACCCTGTTAATCGTGATCAGCGATGACTCTGCCGCCATGACCGCCTATGTATGGCTAACCGGCAGCCTTTACGCGGCGCAATGGGACGATGTGTGGAGCCTATTGCCGTGGTTAGTCGTCGCGGTGCCTATCAGCCTACTCTTCGCCCGCCATGCGGATGCCATGGCCCTGGGTGATAGCGTTGCCGAAGGGCTTGGGGTGGCGATTCTGCGCAGCAGATTGGTATTGCTGGCCTGCAGCGTGGCGCTGGCAGGTGCCGCTGTGGCTTTTGCCGGTGGCTTAAGCTTTGTGGGATTAATTGCCCCCCACCTGGCCGCTAGGCTGGTGGGGCGGAACATGGCACGCCTGGTGCCTACATCAGCGTTGGTCGGCGCCTTGATAGTGCTTTACGCCGACCTGCTGGGCCGGGTAGCGTTTTTGCCCAAAGATTTACCTGCGGGCATCTTTGTTGCCGGGATAGGCGCGCCCTTCTTCGTTTATTTACTGCATAGATCGCGAGCTCGCTTTTAGAGCGAATTGACGAAAAAAAAGCGGCGCCCCAAAGGCGCCGCCAAACAGTATCGAGCACAAAACATAGAAAATAGAAAGCGGCTGACTAGAAATCCAGCTGGTACCCCAGAGTGAAAGTGCGGCCCCGCCCAGTGAAGTAGTACTCATCGCTGATGCGTGCGGCTTGAGAGTAGTAAGTGAGGTAATCCTCATCGGTGAGGTTTTCGATACCTACTGACACCCTGCCGGTGGGCAGGCGATAAGCTAGAGAAGCATCCACTAAGCCGTAGCCGTCAAAATCAAGTTCAGGATTATCGACGCTTCGATCGAAGTAGTAACTACCCTGCAAGCGCGTGGAAACGCGGTCGTTCCAGATAGCGCTCCAGCCCAGTTTGAGCGTATCCGGGGCGATATTGATACCGGTGAGTTTGGTATCCACACTGCCATCGCCATCCTGATCCGACTTGCCCTCAGTGTGGGCATAGGAGAGCGATAGATCGTGCTTGTCCGCCACCTGCATGTCGCCGGTAATCTCAACGCCCTGGATTTCGGTCTTCTCACGGCTGCCCACCCAGGTGCCATTCTGCTCGGTAAGCCGCTGGCCGTAATCCGAATTGGACTCATAGTAGCTAATCTCTAGCCCGTAGCCATCCCAGTCAAAACGCGCGCCGATTTCCCGGTTATCGGTAACAATAGGCTGAAGTTGCAGCAGGGTATCCACATCCTGGCCCGCCGTGCCAATACCGCGCAGCACTCGGCCCACGTCGGGCATGCCGAAACCTTCCGAATAGTTGGCATACAGCTGAGCCCAATCAGTGGCTTGATAGGTTACGCCGACGTTGTAAAGCGTCTCATCGAAGCTGGGATTGCCGCCATCAACGGTAACGTTGTCTTGAGTGACATTGCTGCGATCAATTGTTTGGAAGGTATCCACATCAAGTTCGGCATACTCGTGACGCACCCCGGCGTGCAGCGTGAGCGGATCCGCGAGCTTAAACTGGCCCTGCAGAAAAGGAGCCAAATTACGATAACGGCTTTCCGGCACGTAGGTACGCCCGGTATGCACCAGCATCTGGCTTGTTTCGTCTTCCAGCACGTCCAAACCAACCGTCACACCCAAACGGTCGTCCAGCATGCCGTCACGGTTCAAGGTGAATTTGGCGCCTGTTTTATCAGATTCATTTCGCGTTTGGTCGTATTGGGTATCCCCCGCACTATCCACATAGGGGAAAAACGGCGTGGTGGCAAAGCGTGCACGAAAGCGCTGGTGATAGACCTGAGCATCCAGCTCGTTGCCAAACCAATCCGCGTGGGAGTAGGAAAGCCGAGCGGAGGTCACTTCATTAAATCCAGGCTCGCCGTCACGACGGCCTTTGCGTGCCGTGGTGGGAACACCTGCAGAGCGGTCTCCTGTTACCGGTACGTAGTCGTTGCCCTCTTCCAAATCGAAGTGGTTCAGCGAGAACTCAATATTCTGATTGTCGTCGATCCAGTAGCCCAGCTTGCCGAAAAGGTCGTAGCTTTCCGAGTTTTGCAGCTCGCCTGGGTAGGCGATACCGACCACCTCATCGTTGCCATCGTAAAAAATCCCGCGCTCCTGACGCGTCGCCGCGGCAACGAAATCCCAGTCGCCTTGCTGACCGCTAATGCGGTAGTCCAGCTTGTGGCCTAGCCCACCGGATTGAAAATCATCGTCCGTGGTCAGGCTAATCCCTGCGTCCTGGCTAATGCCTCCGCCTTCGGCACGCCGTGTCACCAGGTTGATCAAGCCACCCGTAGCACCTAATCCGTGCTCGGCGCTGGCGCGTGGATCACTTCAATACGCTCTACCATGGAAAGGTCAATGGTATAGCTATCCCGCGAGCTGTCGCGCAGGGGATTGGACTGCGGCACTCCGTCAATCAGGAACAGGGCATCGCGGCCGCGGAATGTCTCGCCCGCGTTGGAGAGCTTTTGGCGGCTGGGGGAGTAAGAGGGAATAAGATTACTGAGCACCTGGCCCGGGTCATCAGTAATCGCTAGCTGCTGTTCGATCTGTTCACGGGTAATGATCGTAACCCGCTGCGGTGTTTGGCCCGCTTCGCTATGGCTGCGGGTGGCCGTCACCACCATGGTCGAGTCGGCATCATTGGCGCCGCTTTGCGATCCTGTGGAAGCAGACTCCTGCCCATAAGCATGGCTGGCAGCTACCAAACCGGCAAGCGTCACCGTAGGCCAAAATACCTGGCGTTTCTTAGTGTACATCTAGTTTTTATCCCCTGCTTTTGAGTGAACCTTACCCTGAAAACGTAATCTACATCTAAATAATAATGATTATTTTATGCATATAAATCACAGAGGTCTACTCAAGCAGAACGAACTGTTCAGGATAACGACACGACTCCTCACCTCTCTTACCCCACATTTCTTCTGCGGCTGACGCTTAGAGACAGTGAGCAATTACTTGCTGAGCAATGGCAAGTATTGAAAATGAGAATATTTTGGCTTACGGTTCTGCCTGCTTAAACAACCCTAATGAGCACATTCATGACCCAGCCTTCTCATCAGCTACCTCGCTTGACGGGCGAAGCCCTGCACGCGGGCTATGACACTCGACGTGTACTGGATGGTGTCGATATTGCGATTGAGGAAGGCAAGCTCACGGTGCTTTTGGGGCCGAATGGAAGTGGCAAGTCGACGCTGCTGAAAACTCTTGCCCGCACGCTTACGCCTAGTGGCGGGCATGTGTATTTGGACGGCAAGGATATCCATCGCAGCAAAACGCGGGAGGTCGCCAAGCGCCTGGGAATTCTGCCCCAAGGCCCGGTAGCCCCCGAGGGGCTGAGCGTAAAGCAGTTAGTGGGGATGGGCCGTTTTCCACATCAGGGTTTATGGCAGAAAAATGCTCAGCAAGACGCCGCTGCTATTCGTGAAGCCATGGCTTATACCCACGTGACAGAGTTTGCCGAGCGCAATGTCGATGCGCTCTCCGGCGGCCAGCGCCAGCGCTGTTGGATTGCCATGGTGCTGGCTCAACAAACCGATCTGATTCTGCTTGATGAGCCCACTACTTTTCTGGATCTGAAGGTACAGGTGGATTTGCTGGAGCTACTTTCGCGCCTGGCCCATGAGAAAGGTCGCACCCTGCTACTGGTGCTCCACGATCTAAACCTGGCCGCCGCCTATGCCGATCAGTTAGTGATGATGTGTGATGGCCGTATCGTCACCAGCGGCGCACCTAGCGAGGTCTTTACCTCGACCAATCTCAAGCGCGTATTTGACCTTGATGCCCATGTCATCCACGACCCTGAAAGCGGCAGCCCGATTTGCGTACCGCGGAAACGCAGCCAATCCATTGCGAAAACGGAGACTGTTGTGCAATAACGCAGCGGATCGAGAAAGAATAAGCCGCACTTCTTCCTCCATAAAGTGACCATGGCTCGCCGCTTAAATGCGGAGCTGCGCTTAATGTTTGAATTCAGGAGTTCATCATCTACATTACGCACTGTAATAGTCGCTATTCACCTATCCTCTTCGCTAATAACATTGATAGCACACCATGAAATAGGCAACCCATCATTTATTACCAATAGTGTTTCCTTAAAAACCCACTATCTTGTCAGGCAGCCATGTAGCCATTGCAGGGAATAACGCCACCACCGCCAACGTTAGCAATTGTACCGCGATAAATGGCAAGACACCTCTACACATTTGCCCATAGGTAATATCGCTGGGTGCAATCGACTTTAAATAGAAGATTGACGATGCCATAGGCGGAGTCAGGTAACTAGTTTGGATAGTTACCAACACTAGCGTGGCAAACCAAATAGGATCAATACCCAGCTGTCTGATGATAGGGGTGAATATTGGTACGCAGATTAAAACAATCGATGTCCAGTCAAGTACAAACCCCAGCAAGAAAGTGACGGCTAGAAAAAACAGGATGACGCCTGTTGTACCACCACCCAAACCACTAGCTATTGCGGACACCATCTCGCCACCACCATTGACTGCGAAGATGCCAGTAAACATCGTGCCCCCGGCCACAATAAGCAGAATCATCGCTGTAATGCGCACCGTTAGTGATAGAGAATCAACCAAGGAAGGCATGGTGATTCCACCATTGATGACCGCTAGGATCACTGCGCCAGCAACACCAACGGCAGCGGCTTCTGTGGGTGACGCGATACCACCCAATAGCGACCCAAGTACCGCAAACATTAATAGCAAAGGCGGCAGTAAGGCTTTCAGCGTAATACTGATTTTAACGCTAAGAGGTTTGCCATCATTAACGGCCGTAGCGGCAGGGCCATCTTGAGGCCGTAACCAACAACGCCCAATGATATAAAGAGCGAAAAGAGACAACATCAAGATGCCGGGAAAAATAATCGCAGCGAAAAGTGCACCGATGGACAGTTGGGCAAGAGCCGCATAGACGACCACTATGACCGTAGGAGGAATGATCGTGCCTAAGGATCCTCCCGCACAAATAGTCCCCGCAATCAGCGAATTGTTATAGCGGTAAGCTCGCATGGCAGGGATAGCCATTAACCCGATCATTATTTCCACCGCGCCAACGACGCCAGAGGCAGCCGCAAATATTGCCGCCATGGCGATCGTGGTCAGTGCCAACCCGCCAGGTAGTCGACCAATCCACATCTGAATAGCATCAAAGAGGTTTTTGGCTATGCCTGATTTCTCAAGTATCGCGCCCATAAGTACAAAGAGTGGAATTGAGGAGAGAACGTAATTAGATGAAGCGCTATAAATACTGCCGTAAAGTTGCTGAAAGATAATAGGCCCAAAGGCGAACCAGCCAGCCACTAATGAGACAGTAATCAGTGAGAAAGCAACAGGAATACCCATAAAGATCAATAAGAACAGTCCTGGGAACATCAGGGCAGCCGTCATGGTATCCATTTAGTTGGCCCTATTATGATGGGTATTATCAATAAACGAACGCAGTCCAATCACCAGAACTTGTAGCGCAAGAAGCGTCAATCCGAAGGCAATACAGGTGTAAAACGGCCACATTTTAGGTGCCCATGTACTAACCATTTCAACTTCATTGGTTGTGAAGGCTGACAGCGATTTTTTCCAGCCAAACCAGGCGACAAGCGAAAGGGTGGGGAACAACACAACGGTATAAGCGATTCCCGTGATAATACGAGAAATACGTTTGGGCATAAGGCTGCTTAAAACATCCACTTTAACGTGGCCATCTACCTGCGCTGTCCAGGCGACACCGAGCATAAACGCAATGCCTGTGGCCATATACGAGATATCGAAAGCCCAGATGGTAGATGCATTAAAAACGTAGCGAGCGATTACTTCATATAACATCGCCACCGCTAAGATAATGAGCGCCAACTTACTTAGCCAAGCCGATATTTTAGACAGCTGATCCACTAAATTAAAAAACATAATAGACATCACTCATATCGGTACATTGATCATATGTATAACTACCTGGGAAGGCTTAGGTGCCTTCCCTGGCAGGTTTATATTAATCAGTGATGAGATAGTCTTTCTGAGTATTCCAGCGCGCTTGATAGGCTTGGTAATCTTCTAAAATTTCTTCCATGGCCGGGTTGCCAGCCTCACTTTCTGCCGCTGCCCGGGCAGCGATCCAAGCACGACCATTCTCCGATAGCTCTTCAACAAAGGCGTCGTCCAAGCTGATCACTTCGTTTCTACCGGCACGGTAATCTTCCATGGCGATTAGGTCGTTATGGTAGAAATTGCTAAGGCCTTCGTAGGTCGTCAATTTGGCAGCTGACTCAATAAGCTGCTTTAGATCGTCAGGCACTTGATCCCATGTATCCTGACGAACAACTACTTCCCATAGAAATGTGGGTTGATGCACGCCGGGCACGATGATGTAACGGGATGCTTCATGAAAACCTTCAGGATAATTGCTGGAAGGGGTTGCCCATTCAATGGCGTCAACGCCTTTACGTTGTAATAACGTATAGATATCTCCGGGCGGCACAACGGTAGGCACCGCATTGTAGTACTCCCGCACAACTTCAGCCCACGGCCCGGAAGTACGGTACTTTAAGCCGTCAAGGTCATCAGGCCCGTTAATGGGCACGTTGGAGTGAGCAAATATTTCTGTAGAACCAATTCCCACGATCAGTGAGTGCAGCCCTTCGCTAGCGCGAATTTCTTGCAACGCTGCTTGGCCGCCCCCTTCGTAAATCCAGTTGATATAAGACTGGGATCCCATACCGCCAGGAAACCCAGCAAAAATAGCGTTAATCGGATTTTGGTTAACTAAGTAACTAGGGGTGGAGTGGCCAGCCTCTACGGTGCCTTCTTTTACCGCATCATAGACCTGCAATGCAGGCACAATCACACCTGCACCGAAAGGCCTAATATCAACTCTCCCAGCGGTAAGCATCTCTGCATTGTCAGCGAACCGTTGAAGAAAGTTTTCATAAAACGGTGAGCCTCCCGGCACTGAAGTAGGCACTCGCCACTCAACGTCGGCAGCATAAACGGGAGAAGAAAGCGCTATTGCTGCTATAACGCAAGAAAGCCACTGCTTTGTATTTAAATCTGTTTTCATGATCGCTCACCTTTCTAAGCATTAGTTTTTAGTTATATCTCCCTGAAAAAGGCTTATCGCGCCATCCAAAATGGGTAAGTCACGAACTCACTAAGTCCTGTGATTAGTTTCCGCCTCTTCTTTTGGTATAAGATATACAAAAATTCATTGCAAGAATTTATTGACATAAAAACTAAAATTTTTCTTAACATCCTTTAAATTCAATGAATTATTAATGATAGAGGCGTTTATCGCCGATTTTTGCTGGACTACCCATCTAGCCGAGGCCATGCCACTGCCACCCAGCCTGGGCTTCACAACAAATTTTGAATATTGTATAAGATATAAAAAACAGCGTATAGAAAGGTAAGCTGCTATCTTCACCATTAATCACCTATCTCAAAAAAACCACAGGTGATCCAAAGACCACAGGTGCCCCATGAAACGCATACGTGTGATTGATTCCCATACGGCGGGTGAACCGACAAGGCTAGTCATGGAGGGGTTTCCCTTACTGCCTGGTACCACTATGGCGGAAAAAACGTGACGCTCTACGCGCATCCCATGATCAGTGGCGGCGCGCCTGCATGTTAGAGCCTCGCGGGCATGACGTACTGGTTGGGGCGCTTTACTGTGCACCTGAATCGCCAGATGCGACCTGCGGGGTCATCTTCTTCAACAATACCGGGTATCTGGGCATGTGCGGCCACGGCACCATAGGCTTGGTGGCCTCCCTGCATCACCTGGGTCTGATATCCCCCGGTGATCACAAAATCGACACGCCGGTTGGCCCGATCAGTGCAACCCTGCATGAAGACGGCGCCGTGACCGTGCGCAATGTCCTCGCCTATCGCTATCGCCAGCAAGTTCCCATTGAAGTGCCGGGCTTCGGGCGGATACACGGCGATATTGCCTGGGGTGGCAACTGGTTTTTCCTGATTAGCGACCATGGCCAAACACTGACGCTCGACAACGTTGAAGTGCTGACTAATTTCACCTGGGCCGTTCGCCAGGCGCTGGAGGCTGCGGCCATTACTGGCGAGGACGGCGGTCTGATCGATCATATCGAGCTGTTTGCCGATGACGCCGTGGCTGATAGCCGTAATTTCGTGCTCTGCCCTGGCAAGGCGTATGACCGCTCCCCCTGTGGCACCGGCACCAGCGCCAAGCTGGCGTGCCTGGCGGCGGATGGCAAGCTTTCGCCCGGCGCAACCTGGGTGCAGGCAAGTATCTGTGACAGCCAGTTTGAGGGGTACTACGAATGGGAAGGTGATCGCATTCGCCCCTACATTAAGGGTCGCGCCTATCTCTGCGCCGACACCACCCTTTTAATTGATGAGCAAGACCCGTTCGCTTGGGGAATCACTGCCTCGTAATCATTGACCACCGGCGGCCCCGCTTTCGAACCCAGCGCCAACTCCTATCACTGATAACACCAAACGAAAAGGAACAACGATGAGCGATAACATTTTTACTGGCTGCATACCGGCGTTAATGACCCCTTGCAGCGTTGACCGCCAACCCGATTTCGATGCCCTGGTGGCTAAAGGCCGTGAACTGGTGGATCTGGGAATGAGCGGCGTGGTGTATTGCGGCTCCATGGGTGACTGGCCATTACTGAGCGAAGCGCAGCGCCAGGAGGGTGTCGCGCGCTTGGTTGAGGCAGGCGTTCCCACCATTGTGGGTACCGGTGCAATCAACACTCGTGAGGCCGTCTCCCATGCGGCTCACGCAGCTAAAGTTGGCGCCCAAGGGCTGATGGTGATTCCCCGCGTGCTTTCACGAGGCACCTCGGTGGCTGCACAGAAGTCACACTTTTCGGCCATTTTGGATGCGGCGCCCAAGCTACCTGCGGTGATTTATAACAGCCCCTATTACGGCTTCGCCACACGTGCAGACTTATTCTTTGAACTACGCCAAAAATACCCGAATCTGATTGGCTTCAAAGAGTTTGGCGGCGCCGATGACCTCCGCTATGCGGCGGAAAATATTACCTCTCAAGACGAAGATGTCACTCTGATGGTCGGTGTCGACACCACTGTCTACCATGGCTTCGTCAACTGTGGTGCCACGGGCGCTATTACCGGTATTGGCAATGCGCTTCCCCGAGAAGTATTGCAGCTTGTCTCGCTCAGCCAACAGGCCGCCAAAGGGGACGTCAAAGCACGGCGTTTAGCCATGGAGCTAGAAGAAGCACTAGGAGTGCTCTCCTCTTTCGACGAAGGCGGCGATTTGGTTCTCTACTACAAGCACCTGATGGTGCTCAACGGCGATTCTGAATACGCGCTGCACTTTAATGAAACCGATGCGCTCAGCGATTCACAGCGTCACTATGTGGAGTCACAGTACGCGCTGTTCCGTACTTGGTATGCGAGCTGGTCTGCCTCGTTATGAAACCAGGAATTACCATGGACGCACACCCACAGGCAACCAGCGATCCCAATGTGGAGGCTGATATCGTCGTTATCGGTGCCGGCATCATTGGCACAGCTTGCGCCCTGTCGTTAAGTCAACAAGGCTTGCGCGTCGTGGTGTTGGATAGCCAGCCCCCTGGTATGGGAACCTCCTATGGGAATGCCGGGCATATGGCAACGGAGCAGGTATTCCCCATTGCCGATGCCGCCATTGTGAAGCAACTGCCCAAGATGCTGCTTGATCCGATGGGCCACTGCGGCTGGACTGGCGCTATGTGCCGAAGGCACTACCCTGGTTCACTCGGCTACTCTGGAACCTGCGTCAAGCCCCTTATCAAGCCAGCGTCGCCGGTATTCGTGCGCTTAATGAGCAGAGTTTGGCTGCTTGGCAACGACTACTCGACAACATCGATGGTAGGCACTTACTCAAAGAAGAGGGCTCCTTCCTGGTATACGAAAAAGCCGACAATGCCGACGAGCTAGAGGCGCTACGAGCTCGGATGGCCGAGCAGCAGGTCGCGGTGGAACGTTGGTCAGGTGATGCCATCCGGGATGTTGCCCCTCAGTTGTCAGATAACATTCAAGGCGGTCTATTTTTCCCGGGCACCGCCCATGTGGTAGACCCCTGGCAGGTGGTTAACGCTATAGTGCAGGCTGCCAAAGCGAACGGGGTTCAATTCAGACAGGCCTCAGTGATATCTGGAAACGTTAGCGAGCAAGGCAGCACTCATGTCAAAAATCAGGGCGTAAGTCTACAGACCGACATCGCGGGCATCTTCAAGGCTGGCAAAGTGCTGATCGCCTGCGGGCTCACTCGGCCAAACTTACCACCGCGCTGACGGGCACCAGTATCCCGCTGGATACCGAGCGGGGCTACCACCTAATGCTACCGAATGAGGGTGAGCGCCTCCCGGTGGCAGTCACGTCGTTGGAGCGCCGCTTTATCATGACACCAATGGAAGAGGGGTTACGCTTGGCAGGTACCGTTGAATTTGCGGGCCTTCAGCAGCCAGCCAATATGCAGCGTGCCTGGCAGCTACATAAACTCAGCCAAGGGTTATTTAGAAGTGAACTGGATAAAACAGGCGCTAAACCCTGGATGGGCTTTCGCCCTTCCCTGCCCGACTCACTACCAATTATCGACAGTGTTAAAGAAGGTAGAGTCTTGCTAGCTTTCGGCCATCACCACCTTGGCTTGACCCAAGCGGCACTGACGGCAGAAATCATCGCCGACCTAGCGACAAAAGGAGAGCATCACCCTAGCGCAGCCAACCCTGCCGTGGCCGACTTGTCACCTTATCGAATAAGCCGATTTACCTGATTGGAAAACGATCGCAGGCATTGCTAAAAGCGTAAGTATTTATCTACGCCTTTGCGACGTAAAAAATAAATTGCAAAATGCTAGATTGGTATACAGTATCTCGTATATTTCTCTCACCTATGGATTCTCATCGTTGCCACTCACCATGTTTAACGCACCTAATCTTGGCATTACTCCCTCGGCATCTGAGGTGATCGTAAAGCACCTGCGCGAAGCCATTATTGCCGGCCAACTCGAAGAGGGTGAGCCAATACGCCAGGATGATATTGCCAATAAATTCAATGTTAGCAAAATTCCTGTACGGGAGGCTCTGAAGCGCCTGGAAGCAGAGGGTTTGGTACTTTTCCAGCGTAACAAGGGCGCCGTTGTGACGAAGATCTCTGAACCCGAGCTGGCTCAGATGTTTGAAGTTCGCGTCCTGCTAGAGGTAGAAGCCATTCGTCTCGCCGTCCCTAATATGGGCCAAGCCACCTTCGACAATGCCGAGCGCATTTGCGACGAGTTCAATAATGAGGACGATGTGGGCCGCTGGGCCACACTGAACTGGGAGCTCCATGCCTGTCTCTACGAGCCTGCGCAACGCCCCTTCATGATGAGCCTGATACGCTCTATCCATGACAAGGTGGAGCGCTACCTCCGATTACAGTTGAGCTTGTCCAAAGGCAAGGCACGCGCCGACAAAGAGCACCGCGCTATTATCGCCGCTTGCCGCAAAGGCGACGCCGACGAAGCAGCAGCGCTGGTTGAACGCCATATTATTGGTGTGTGTCGAACACTCTACGATCATCTGCCTAACCGGCTTGCCGAGTAGTCACTGACTTTTCAGATAGAGCTTAGATCACTAAACCCCGCCCTCTTTATCCGTTGGGCAGCGATGTTCGAATCGCTACCCAACTTCGCAGTATTTCTTGTTTGATTCTTGCGTGATCTGTTTCAACGCTGAGGCTCCAAAGCGGTGATATAGCGGCTTCTGCCTACACTCTTATTAGCATTCCAGCTCACACCGCCACTCAATTTTTTTATTTAAATCAATTAAAACAATATCTTAACTTTAAGTTTGAATTAATATCTTCAAAACTTGCAAATCGTATCCGAAATAATAAATACTAAGTTTGCTGTCTCTTGCAGCCAAGCAAAGCCTACCTAGGAGGTCAAGAATGATAAACAAGACCGCTCCATTAGCGCTTTCCGCTATCTTGAGTGTATCCGTCATCGGTCAGGCACAGGCTGACAAACTCGATGAAATAATTAGCTCAGGCACCCTACGTTGTGCCGTCACCCTCGATTTCCCCCCCATGGGGTTTCGCGACGATAACAACCAGCCAGCCGGTTTCGATGTCGACTACTGTAACGACTTGGCCAATGTCCTCGAAGTCGATGCTGAAATCGTTGAAACCCCCTTCCCCGATCGTATTCCCGCACTGGTCTCAGGCCGCGCCGACGTGATCGTGGCATCTACTTCTGACACGCTGGGGCGAGCCAAAACCGTTGGCATGTCCATTCCTTACTTTGCCTTCCAGATGGTCGTCCTGACCCGGGAAGACACTGGTATCGAGCAGTACGATGATCTGCAGGGTCGCCCGGTGGGCAACACCAGTGGCACCTACGAAGCAATGGCGCTGGAAGAAGATGTGGATGAGTGGGGTGACGGTAGTTTCCGCGCTTATCAAACTCAGAACGACACCATTCTGGCCGTCGCCCAGGGCCACATTGATGCTACCGTCGTGACCAACACAGTGGCGTCCTCGACGCTCGAATCTGGCAAATATGAGGGGCTGAAAATTGCTGGCGAAGCACCCTACGTCATTGATTACGTGTCTCTTGCAGCCAACCGCACCGAATATGGCCTACTGAATTACCTAAATCTATTCGTGAATCAGCAGGTGCGCACCGGACGTTATGCGGAACTCTACGACAAATGGGTAGGCGGCGAACCAGTCGATCTGACCGTACCGGCGTTTATTACTAATTCGTTGAATAATAACAATGTATCGCGCGCTGCTCTGGTGGCGCGTTCTTCCCAACGAACGAGATGACGCTATGTCTGATGTTTCGCTCACCGGTCGTAGCCTGGTGCATGGTTCAGCGCAAGGCGAACTACTGTATACCGACGTTGGTTTGAGCTTTTGAGCTTTTGGGGTGGTGTCGATCCGTTCAGCGGCGAGATTATTGACCGCCATCATCCGTTGAACGGCCAGTGCCTTGCCGGACGCATACTCGCCCTGCCTAGTGGACGCGGTTCATGCACCGGCAGCAGCGTGCTACTTGAGTTGCTTACCGGTCAAAACGCGCCCGCTGCCTTGATATTCGCCGATCAAGAAGAGATTTTGACCCTCGGTGTGATTATTGCCGAAACGCTATTTGAAACCTCTATTCCGGTATTGTGCGTCGGCCCCGAGGCGTTTGCCACACTGCACAAAGGGCACTTCGCGCGCATTGAAAATGAGCACATAAGCCTTTTCGACTCTCTTCCCCAAGGGAATTGGACGGTAAAGGCAATCATCAACGATTCACAGCCATCCACTCCACCACCCTCCTGCGTAGCGCTAAGCGATAATGATCACGCACTCCTGGATGGTCACTATGGCAAAGCAGCTCAAGAGGCGATGCGCATTGTGTTACGAATGGCCGAGCTTCAAGGCGCTGACCAACTGATTGACATCAGCCAAGCGCATATTGATGGCTGCATTTATACCGGCCCAGCCAGTTTGCGTTTCGCTGAACAGTTAGTGGAATGGGGTGCCCAGGTCCGCGTACCGACCACACTCAATTCTATATCTGTTGATCAGTGCCGCTGGCGGGCGCAGGGCATCGACCCCGCTTTCGGCGAACCTGCCAGTGCGTTAGGCAACGCCTACATGGCCATGGGCGCGCAACTCAGTTACACCTGTGCGCCCTATCTACTCGACAGCGCTCCCAAAGCTGGCGAGCAAATCGTGTGGGCCGAGTCTAACGCCGTTGTATACGCCAATAGTGTGCTGGCGGCCCGAACGCTGAAATATCCGGACTATCTGGATATTTGCATCGCGTTGACGGGGCGTGCGCCCTTTATAGGGGCACATCAAGACCAGGGGCGTTTTGCCACGCTGCGTATCGACATCAAGCCTCTCGATTCCCTGGATGACGCTTTCTGGCCATTGCTGGGGTATCACGTGGGGTTGCTTTGCGGCAGCGAGATCCCCTTACTTTGCGGCCTAGAGGACACAGCGCCCAGTCGCGATGATCTCAAAGCATTCGGTGCAGCCTTCGCCACCACCTCAGCCGCGCCGATGTTCCATATCAGCCATATTACTCCAGAAGCGATGCGGGAATCCCAGGCCCTCGGCGACCTCCCGACTTCACGTCATCTAACCATCGAGCCAACTGATCTACTCACCCGTTGGTACGAGCTGGATCATGCTGAAGCATCCCAGGTAGACCTCATCTCCTTGGGCAATCCCCACTTCTCGTTGAGCGAGTGCGCGGCGCTGGCGGCGCTCTGTTCAGGACGTCGCAAACATCCGGATGTCGCCATGGCGGTCACGCTGGGACGAGCGGTGTATGACGACGCCAGCACGGCAGGATACATCACCACCCTGGAGCGCTTCGGAGCACAGCTTATCAACGATACCTGCTGGTGCATGTTAGGTGAGCCCGTAGTACCGCCAACGGCGCGCACAATCATGACCAATTCGGGTAAATACGCCCACTACGCCCCAGGGTTAGTCGGTCGCCAGGTGCACTTCGGCAATCTCGCCGAGTGCGTCGAGACCGCCTGTAGTGGAGAGGCCAGTGGTCGCCTCCCCTCCTGGCTGACGGCCGTTGCGACTCGTCAAGGAGCACACTAAGCCATGTTTGATTATACCTTCCAGTGGCGAACTGCCTTTAGGGCCCTGCCGGATATGCTCGATGGTGCGGTTGTCACTTTTGAGACCGCAGCGCTATCGATGATCTTCGGCGTCTTAATCGCCCTGGCGTTACTGGCGATGCGAGAAACGCCTAACCCGGTAACGCGGGCGGTCGCGGGTACCTGGGTGTCGATCGCCGCAATACGCCTGCGCTGTTCCAGATCTATATCGTCTATTTCGGTCTTGGCGCTATCGGTATGCACGTTAGTTCATGGGCAGCCCTACTAGCGGGTATTACCTTTAATAACGCGGGTTACTTAGCTGAAAATTTTCGCGGCGGCCTTAAAGCGATTCCCGATACCCAGGTTCGTGCGGCCCGCTCCTTGGGGATGAGCAGCTTCCAGGCGTATCGATTGGTGGTGGTACCGCAACTACTGCGCATCGTTTTTTACCCGATCACCAATCAAATGGTGTGGGCGGTATTAATGACCTCGTTGGGCGTTATCGTTGGCCTGAATAACGATCTCACCGGAGTGACTCAGGATTACAACGTCAGAACGTTCCGCACCTTTGAGCTATTTGCGCTGGCAGCGGTGCTCTATTACCTGATCGCCAAACTAATTGTAGTGATAGCCCGGCTGCTGGCCTGGCGGCTATTCCGCTATTGAGGGCCTGACTATGTTTTCAACTAGCTTCACCTGGAACGACCTGCTGTTTCTGCTTCAAGGGGCCTGGGTCACTCTGTTACTGACGTTTTGGTCGATGCTGCTCGGTACCTTTCTGGGCGTCTCCTGTGGGCTACTCCGCGCGCTACTGCCCAGAGCAACGATTCCGCTGGGGTGGTTTCTAGATATCTTTCGCAGCGTGCCGTTGCTGATCCAGTTTGTGCTGTTCAATTCGCTCAAGAGTATTGTGGGCCTGGATTGGAGCGCTTTCACCGTGGGCTGTGTGGTACTTGGCGTGTATGTGGCCGCTTTCTGCACCGAGATTGTTCGCAGCGGCGTGCTATCGGTGCCCCAGAACCTGCGTTTGGCCAGTCGCTCGCTGGGCATGACCTACTGGCAAGACCTGCGTTATGTGGTGATGCCGCTAGCGACCCGGGTAGCCTTTCCCGGCTGGCTCAACCTTTCCCTCTCGGCCATGAAAGATACCGCGCTGGTCATGTGGATCGGCATCATTGAATTGCTCCGTGCCTCCCAGGCCATCGTCACACGCATTCAGGAGCCATTGCTGGTGCTATGTATTGCAGGGCTCATCTATTACCTCATCAGCTTGGTGGTCTCCCGCCTAGGTGCCCAAGTGGAAAAAAGGTGGCAGCAGAATGATTGAGATTGAAAAAGTACATAAGTCGTTTAAAGACCTGGAAGTGATCAAGGGCGTTGACCTAACCGTTCAAAAGGGCGAAGTGGTCTCCATTGTAGGGGGCTCCGGCTCGGGGAAATCAACCTTGTTGATGTGTATCAATGGGCTGGAAAATATCCAAGGCGGATCAATTAGGGTCGACGGCACTGAGGTGCATGCCAAGGACACCGACATTAATAAGCTGCGGCAGAAAATTGGCATTGTCTTCCAGCAGTGGAATGCCTTTCCGCACCTGAATGTGCTGGAGAACGTCATGCTGGCGCCGCGTAAAGTGTTGGGCAAGAGCCGGGCTGAAGCCGAAGAGCTGGCAGTAAAGCAACTCACCCATGTGGGCCTTGCCGATAAGCTTAAGGTGTTTCCCGGCAAGCTCTCTGGCGGCCAGCAGCAGCGTATGGCGATTGCCCGTGCGCTGGCCATGTCACCGGACTATATGCTTTTCGACGAGGCTACCTCGGCACTTGATCCTCAGTTGGTAGGGGAAGTGCTGGATACTATGCGCCTACTGGCCGAAGACGGCATGACCATGATTCTGGTCACCCACGAGATCCCTTTCGCCCGTGACGTATCCGACCGTGTGGCCTTTTTCCGCGAAGGCCTCATTCATGAGATCGGCCCTCCAGATCAAGTGATCGATAATCCGCAGAAGCCGGAAACAGCCGCCTTTCTCAAGTCAGTGGTCTAGAGGTTTACATGCGTTCAAGCAAAGTCATTCATGTTGTCAGCTGTCATGCCGAGGGAGAAGTCGGAGACGTCATCGTAGGTGGCGTCGCACCACCACCTGGCGATACGTTATGGGAGCAATCGCGTTGGATTGCACGCGATGAAACCCTACGCAACTTTATGCTCAATGAGCCACGCGAGGGCGTATTTCGACACGTCAATCTACTGGTGCCGTCAAAAGACCCTCGCGCCCAGATGGCATGGATCATCATGGAACCTGCCGATACACCACCGATGTCCGGTTCTAATTCGCTCTGTGTCGCGACTGTGCTGCTCGATAGCGGCATTCTGCCTATGACGGAGCCTGTCACCCATTTGGTACTAGAAGCGCCGGGTGGTCTGGTTGAGATTACCGCGCAGTGCCGAGACGGCAAGGCCGAGAAAGTTGAAGTGCATAACGTACCGTCCTTTGCCGACAAAACTGACCGCTGGATCGAGGTTGAAGGTATAGGATCGCTGCAAGTCGATACCGCCTACGGGGGCGATAGCTTCGTCATTGCCGACGCCCAACAGCTGGGGTTTTCACTGCATGCTGATGAAGCAGCCGATCTAGTCGCCACCGGACTTAAGATCACCCATGCTGCCAATGAACAGCTGGGGTTTACGCATCCATTGAATCCAGAATGGTCACATATATCTTTTTGCCAAATAGCGGCACCGGTGAGCCACGAAAGCGGTGTAGCAACCGCCACGAATGCGGTGGTGATTCGTCCTGGTAAGATTGATCGATCCCCTTGCGGCACAGGCTGTTCTGCACGCTTGGCGGTGCTGCACGCGAAAGGTCAATTGAAAGTTGGGGAGCCCTTTATCGGCCGATCTATTATCGGTTCGGAGTTTGAATGTCGAATCGTAAGCCAATGCGATATAGCGGGTCGCCCAGCCATTATTCCTAGCCTAGCCGGACGCGCCTGGATTACTGGAACTCACCAGCATTTACTCGACCCTAGCGACCATGGCCGGAAGGATATCGACTCTCAGACACTTGGCCGACAAGCTAAAATAAATGCCTAACAATCGTTGTTCGTTCATAAGCCACACCACCTGCTAAAGCCTCAGGTCGTGTGGCTGAGAAACCGAGACAGTCAGACCGAAAAGCCTTACCAGCTATATTTCACGCTGCCAATCACACTGCGGGATTCACCGTAGTAACACCAGAAATCAGATTCGCAACTCGCCACATATTCTTCATCGGTGACGTTATTAACGTTGAGCTGAGCCGTCCAACTTTCATTGATGTCATAGCTCGCCATGGCATCGCCCACGGTATAACTGGCTACATCGATAGTAGACCCACCTGAGCTTTCGCCGACATGGCGAATACCAGCGCCGACTTTCAAACCATCCACGGCGGTGCCTTGAAAGTCATAGTCAATCCAGGCCGATGCTTGATGACGTGGAATTAGGCTCTTACGCTGACCGTTTTCATCCTCAGCATCAGTATAAGTATAAGCAGCAGTTAGTTGCAGTTGGTCGGTCAAATAGCTAACACCCTCTAACTCAAACCCTTGGGATGTCTGTTTACCACTCTGCTCCTGACGACCTCCTGTTGTTGAAGTCACCAAGCTATTGCGTTGCTCTAGGTCAAAGATTGCGGCGGTTACATAGCCATCCCAAGCAGGAGGAGCAATCTTAACCCCAAGCTCCCACTGCTCGCCTTCCAATGGTTCGTAAAGATCTCCACCATCGTCAACGCTGGTTTGCGTTTCAAAAGATTCCGTGTAGCTAAGGTAGGGGTTAATGCCATGGTTTCCGAGATACATCACACCACCGGACCAAGAGACCTGATTATCATCGGCCCGCTCAGTTGCTCCAGTAGTTCGATTGGCGTTGTCAGTTTCTGCCTGGTCGTAGCGAACTGCTCCCAACAGTACCCAACGGTCATCGATACGCAATTGGTCCTGTAGATAAACACCTAGCTGCTCTTTATCGATCTGGCGCTGAGTCAACTGATCGCTGGAGACTGGAGCAATATCGCCCTGCGGGTTGAAAATATCGACAACATCGTAACCAAAACTATCGAATTCCTGACCATCAAGACTTAGATCCTGGTAGTCCATCCCGAACAGCAAGGTATTTTCAGTACGATCTGTGTACCACTGACCCACCATACGATTATCAATCGTAAAACTGTCAATCTCACCATCACGCTGCAAATGGCCCCGCGAAGCGGTCTGCCCATCGCCCGTTTGTCCTAGGACATAAGTACTGCGAAGATCCAGATCGAGATGGCTATACCGGAAATCCTGCTCGAATTTCCAAGTATCATCGAGCTGATGTTTGAATTCGTAGCCGACGGCCGTCTGAGTACGTTCGTCCTTGTCGTAGTCGGGCGCGCCATAGTTAGTTTGCGGGTTTACCTTACCAAAAGGCGTATTGTCTACCGTACCATAGGGAAGTTTGAAAGGATTGACCGGGACGCCGTCGTCCTTCTGGAAGCTTGCAAGTAGCGTAAGCTGCGTATCGTCGGATAAATCCCACTCAAGGCTCGGCGCAAAGTAGTAACGCTCATTTTCGGTGTCATTTAAATCACCGTCCCGCTCCTTATATAGCCCAACGACGCGATAGCGTACATCCCCACTTTCTGTGGCTGGGCCCGAGGTATCAAAACCCAACTGGCGGTGATCACGGTTGCCTGCTTGAATTTCGACCTCACCTCTTTGCTCATCGGTAGGACGCTTGCTTACCGCGTTAATCAGTCCTCCAGAAGGAGCTTCGCCATATAGGATCGATGCGGGCCCCTTAAAAACGTCGACTCTATCCAGGCCATAAGTTTCAGGTAACCACTGATAGTAACCGGTGCGATAGAGACGAAGGCCATCCAGATAGGTTGCCTGGTCAAACCCCCGGATTTTGAACCAATCCGTGTTGTTGTCCGAACCATAATGACCGGAAAGCACGCCAGAGCGATATCGAAACGTCTCGTCGAGTTGCTGGACGTTACGTTCATTGAGCTCTTCACGGCTCACAGTCGATACCGGGCGTGGTGTCTCTACTAGCGGGGTATCGACTTTCAGCGCCGTGGCCGTAACCACCACGGTATCGTTGGAAGTGGTTTCTTCCTGAGCATAGGCAGATGCGCAAAAGAGCGCCGCAGTGACGGGGATCAGTGCGGAAATTGAGCGCGCCAAAGGACGACGGGCAAACGGCAGACGAGGCATGATAGAGTCTCAGTTGGAATTAGGAGCAAAGAGGAAGCAGAGAAATAAGCATCATGATAATCGTTGTTATTAGCATTCATGATAGCGCTTTTGAATAGTTGCTTTCAATGGCCTAATGCGGGGATTTTCCACGCTGACTGAAGGCGATACCAACAGACTGTACCCAATGCATCTCAACTGCTTAGATGCTTTAGCAGTTGAGATTTGAGAAGAGAGGCGCTGCGTTCCCTGCAGCGCAAAGTGCAACGTCCTGTTTAGGCATTTCCGTTGCCACACTTATACCTACATTAAACAGTTAGCTATCTGTTGGCTGTGCGCTGGCGAACATGGGGGTGAAAAACTCCTGCAATAACTATCCCTCTCCAACGATTCTCTCTTATACAACACGTCGTTTCTAAGCCTGTTCCAAGAGGCTTATGTACGTTAGCGTACTGAGTTGGTCTGCCGATAGCCTATACTAAAAACGATATCTGTATAAAAATTTGTGATAACAGTAAAAAGCATTAGAAAAGAACATCTTACTCAGACAATTTTGATCAAAAGCCGCGCAACAGCCAACAACAGGGGGAGAGGTGCGATGCTAGAACTCCAGCAGAACGCTCTGCTTGGCTTATTACCCGAAGAAGACCTTGCGCATCTGTTGCCTCATCTTGAGCAGGTTACATTGTCCTTGGGTCAGTCACTCAGCGAATCCGGCCGGCAAATGAGCCATGTCTATTTCCCATTGGATTCTATCGTCTCACTGCTGTGCGTAATGGAAGATGGTGCCTCGACGGAAATTGCCGTAGTGGGTTATGAAGGAGTGGTAGGCGTTTCGTTGTTCATGGGCGGAGAGACCACCCCCAGCCGAGCGATTGTGCAGAGTGCAGGGAAGGCTTACCGCCTTAAGGGGCAATTACTCAAAAACGAATTCTATCGCGCGGGCCCTATGCAGCGACTACTTCTGCGCTATACCCAAGCCTTGCTGACGCAGATGGCACAGACAGCGGTATGCAACCGCCATCACAGCGTCGATCAGCAGCTATGCCGCTGGCTGCTACTCAGCCTCGACCGGCTACCGGGCGATAAATTGATTATGACCCAAGAGTTAATTGCCAATATGCTGGGCGTGCGGCGCGAAGGCGTGACCGAGTCCGCAGGGAAACTCCAGCGAGCAGGGCTGATTTCCTACAACCGCGGGCATATCACCATCATTGACAGGCCTGGGCTAGAGAAGCGGGTCTGCGAGTGTTACGCGGTGGTTAAGCGCGAGTACGACCGCCTACTCAACCACCATGACGTAATGTAATAATTCAATCCCTACTATCAATCTACCCGTAAACACCATTCCAACGTTATGTACGCTAGCGTGCCGACGAGTGATTTACCCAATGTTAATATGCGCATAGTCCGTCAATAACGCTGATGATGGCCTATCTGCAGCCGACATCAAAATGATTTACACCTTCATTGTGCCGTTTGCCAGGTTCTTATAACCGGAGAGGCACATGACGTCTATTTTGAACGTTCCCGCTGCCAATCAACTCCTTGTTGAGCTGCCGGAAGTCGAGCGAAATGCCTTTATGGCTGCCTGCGACACCGTGGAGCTTAGCTTTGGTGAAGTACTGCTACAGCCCACAGAGACATTTACCCACGTCTATTTTCCCATCGATAGCTTCATCTCACTGATTGTCGTCATCGATACTGACAAACGACTGGAAGTCGCGATGGCGGGCCGGGAAGGAATGCTGGGTAGCTCATTAGCACTAGGCATTGATGAGGCGCCGCTACTCGCGCTGGTTCAAGGGGCTGGTTCGGCTCTACGCATGACTGCTGAAAGCTTTCAGCAGCTACTACCCGGTAGCCCAGTATTACATCAGCGACTAAAGCGATATATCTATGTCGTGATGAAGCAACTGGCGACATCCGCGGCGTGTAATCACTTCCACCGGATTGAAGAGCGCCTCGCCCGCTGGCTGCTGATAACTCAGGATCGCGCGGGTACCGATCAGTTGAATCTGACTCATGAGTTTCTGGCCATGATGCTCGGGGTTAGACGTGCAGGCATTACCCTGGCGGCGATAGCCCTGCAGGCGCGTGGCCTAATCCGTACCAGCGTGGAACCATCACGGTGCTTGATCGACTAGGCCTAATCGAGGCGTCCTGCGATTGCTATAGCGATGATTGCGCGTTATACGCCAAAATGTTACCGGTGATATAAAGAAAGGAAGCGTAACGCTTGATCAAGCATTTAATAAGCCCCCTTCCTCTGTAACACCAACGGGCTAGGTAAAGAGGCCATTGGCTGGCCTCTTCATTACGCAGCGTTTTATTAAGCAGCATTAAGCCTGACTACAGAACATTTTTGTAAGCTACTCCCCCTTTCATAATTAGCATGAGCTGCTCATCGGGCTGAGTAAGAACATTAATATCGTCCAAAGGATTGTCTTTAAGCACGATTACGTCTCCCCTTGCGCCTGGGATAATCTCGCCAAAATCGCCGGTGTGACCATAAGCGTCGGCGGCGTGGCTAGTGGCTGCACGAATCAGCTCGTCGGTGGGCACTACATCTTTGCGTAAATGAAATTCGTTGAGTTGATGGCGTTGCATCCGGCCAAGAAGATCAGAGCCGTATAGCATCTTGACACCGTATTGTTGAGCCATTTCCAGTGCCTTACCGCCAGCATCCAGCACATCATAAACCTTGCGTTGTAGGTGCTCGGCCATGCCCGCTTCGACGCCCTCCTTCGCTAAGGCATCGTAAGTGCAGAGAGTCGGCGTTAGGTAAGCGTCGTACTCAAGGAATAGCCGACAGCTCTCCTCGTCCATAAGGTTGCCGTGCTCAATGGTCTTGACGCCTCTGGGGATAAGCCGGTTGATAGCGCGCGCCGTATAGGCATGTGCCATGGTATGAATATTGGCGGCGGTGGCTTCTTCCACAATGGCATCAATTTCCTCAAGCGAAAATTGCGTACTGTCGATACGGTCGGTAGGTGAAGAAACGCCGCCAGACGCCATAATCTTGATCTGGGTGGCCCCCTTTCTGATCTCGTCCCGTGCGGCCCGGCGTACTTCGCTTACACCATCGCAAACACGACCTAGACCCGCGCAGCAGAAGCAGCCTTCAAAGGTTTGTTGGCCTGGGCCACGCATATCGGCATGGCCACCTGTCTGAGAGAGTGCATTCCCTGCGTACATGATGCGCGGGCCGACCAGAGCGCCTTCATCGACAGCCTTGGCGAGCCCGTAATCTGCACCGCCAGCATCGCGCACGGTCGTGAATCCGCGCATCAACATAGCTTCCAGCAGCTCGCTTGATTTGGCACCGACATAGAAAGGCGAAAGCGTCTCAAGCAGAGCAAAATTGGGTGTAATTGCCGTGACGTGTACATGCGAATCAACCAGTCCGGGCATCAGGAAGTGGCCTTGAATATCGATGACGTGATCATCACTGCCCTCTCGCGGCGAATCGCTCACATCGACGATACGGCCATCCTGAATACGCACCTGCTGGTTGGCGAGTACTTTTCCGTTGCGCGTGTCGATAACGTTGGCATTTATAAAGCGTGTCGTTGTCATGAGTATTCCTTGTGAGTGTTCTTGTGAGGGTGGCGTTAAAACATCTTTTGCGGAAGGTAAAGCGAAAGCGCTGGAATCAGCACGATTAGCAATAGGGCAACAATATCCATAACGATGAACCAGGCGACGCCCTTAAAGACTTCAGACAGTGTGACGCTATTGCCCAAGGCACCTTTGATGACATACACATTGAGCCCGATAGGCGGAGTGACCAACCCCACTTCAAGCAGCTTTACGACGATGATGCCGAACCAGATCAAGTTGAGGTCTGCGCCTTCCACTAAGGGCAGAATTAACGGCAGAGTGAGGAGCAGTAAGCCTATGGAGTCGATAAACATACCCAGCACAAGATAGATCACTGCCACCGCGAGAATGATCCACCAGGTCTCGGTACTGACGCCGAGGATTATTTCGGAGAAAGCAGCGGGCACACCACTCATGGCTAGAAAGCGGGTGAAAAACAGCGACCCAATGAGAATAATAAAGATGCTTGCCGTGCTCACCGCCGTGCGGATCAGTGCTTCCCGAATGGCTGAAAAGGTTAGCGTGCGACGTGCCAAGGCAATCAGAGCGGCAATGGAGGTACCCACCGCCCCCGCTTCGGTAGGTGAGAAAACACCCAGAAAAATCCCGCCAAGAACTGAGCCGATCAGCAACGGCAACGGCCAGATATGCTTAAAGGCATCCCACTTCTCGTCCCAGCTAGAGCGTACATCGGTGTTGCCCGCCAGGCTGGGGTTAAGCTTGGTTCGCACCATAATCATGGCGATGTAAAGCAGCGCCGAAAGCACACCGGGATGAATCCCGCCATAAACAGTTGACCCACCGACACCTGGGCATAAACACCATAGAGCACCAGCAACACGCTTGGGGGAATCAGCGAGCCGAGTGTTCCAGAGGCGGCGACGGTACCGGTGGCCAGCCCCTTGTCGTAGTTATGCTTGAGCATTTCGGGCACGGCAATCCGCGACATGGCCGCCGATGTTGCGACGCTAGAGCCGGAGGCTGCAGCAAAGAAGGCAGAGGCCATAACACTGGAAACAGCCAGGCCGCCTGGCAAGCGCGCCAGATAAAGGCGCATGGCATGAAACAGGCCTTGAGTCATATTGGTGCTGGTACACAAATAGCCCATAAACAGGAACATAGGTGCCGCGGTCAGTTCCCAGGTGCCTGCAAAGTCGAACGGAGTGGCCGAAATCATCCCCCAGGCCACACGCATGCTGGTCATTTCGCCAATGCCGATAATCGACACCAAACCCAGTGCCACGCCGATTGGTACGCGCAGGGCGATCAGGGCCAAGGCGATGGCAATGCCTGCCACACCTATCTCGATATTACTCATTAGGAAACTCCTACAGGGCTTGGCGTTGTTGCAGCGCCTTAATCATGTTGGCGATGATGGCCAGGCACATGGCTGCGAAGCCAACCGGTAACGCCCAGCGACTGGGCCATAGATAGAAGGTGAAATTGGCCATGGCCGTTTCCATTCGAACCGTAGCGCGCACTGCATCTAGATAGCTCTGGTAACAGAGCATGCCGAAATAGAGGAGCCCAAGGGTGCTGGCGAACAGGTAGAGTGTCAGTTGGGCTACCGGCGGGAGCCTTCCCACAAGCACATCCACGCTGATGTGTTCGCGCTGAAGTTCGACATAGGCGAGCGGCAGAAAGACGACGGCGACCATGTAGTAAAAAGAGACAAACTCCAAGGTGCCGGTAAACGACTTTCCGAATAAGTAGCGCAGCCCAACATCGAGTGAGACATGCAGTGCCATAAGCACCAGAAAGAGGGCCGCCAGCACCATGGCACTTTTGGCAACCCACTGGCTCAGTGATTCGAAGTGTTTGGCCATCATGCGGGCTCACTCCTCTGCGCATCCGGGGCAGAAAAGCCCAGTTCTAACAGGGTCTCTTTCCAGAACAGCAGCATATCGCGGTAGAGTTCGGGGTCATCTCGCCAGATGCTTTGCGCCCCCATACCCCGCATCATGCACAAGGTGGCATTCAGGGCGACGCGATTCTGATGTGACGTGTGCTTGGCGCTGGCGACTAACTGCTCCCAAATCTGCTCCAAAGAGTCATTGAAATTGGCTGCCAGCGGCACTAACACTTTCATTATGTCGGGGTCGGTACGCGCGTTAGTGAGGTATTCAAGGGTCACCATATAAAGGTCACCCTTGAAGTGCTCATGCAGTGCTTTCAGTAAGTTGTCAAAGTTAAGCTCGCCTGCTTTAACCTTCACGGCCATCTCTCTTACGCTTTCGACTTCGCGACTCAGCAAGTCCTCAAGCGCCGCCTGCATCAATAATGTCTTGGAAGGATAGTGGTGAACTAAAGCGCCACGGGAAACGCCCGCCAGACGTGCGACATCCACGGTTGAAGTGGCACGAATGCCCTTCTCGAGAATGCACTCGATAGTCGCTTGCGTCACCCGAGCCTGGGTTTGGCGTGAGCGTTCTTCTTGATTCTGTCGCTTCGTCATAGCGAACCCTTATTTGGCCTAGGCCGCCTCAATGCGGCGGCCTCAGTGTTGCAGCGTTAATAAATTCCGTAGTCAGCAGGAAGCTTATTGTAGATCTCTTCCATGGCCAGTTCGGCCAGGGCCTCTTCGTCTTCGCGATCAACTTCGCTGATTAAGGCATCCCACTTTTCGTAGGTCGCGATAAAATCATCAATCAGCGCCTCGGGGTCTTCAACGCCATACTCATCGCGGGCCTTATCGTAGACATTGGCCAAGGCCTCATCGCGGAAAGCCTCCACGGAAGCCATCATCCTCTTCGGGCTCGTAGATGTTGTTGCCATGAGAAGCGGCTTCTTCCAGTGCGGCTTCAGAAGCGCCCAGATACTGGACAATCATGCGGGTCATTGCCTTGGCAGTCGCTTCTTTGAAGACATCACGTTCCTCATCGTTGAGGCTAGCCCAGAAGCCCGAATTGAAGCCCCACTGAGGGCCAGACCAATACATGCCGGTAGGCAGCAGCGTGGTGTGCTCGGCAACCTCCCACAATGACCGGTCAATCAAGTCGTTAGCCGCATTAGAGGCACAGTCCAACGAGCCACGATCGAGGCCGCTATACATCTCACTGGAAGGCACATTGACGGGCGTTCCCCCGGCTTGCTCGACCCAGGCGGAAACAGTCGAGCCAGCCGTACGAATACGTTTACCGCGTAGCTCTTCCAGGTTTCGGACTGGCTCGCGGCAGAACAGCACATAGGAAGGCGTGTTATAGGCGCCCAGGTAGACAATATCCAGCTCCTCCCACTCGGCTAGCTGAGTGGGATTATTAAGGCTGAAGTCTGTCACCGCCAGTATGCCAATCAGCGGGTCATCATAGTTAAACCCCAATTCCTGCACGGCATTCGCGACCGGCATTTCAGAAGGCGTGTAGATAGCCGCATGGTGAGCAACCTGAACCACGTTATCCTGGATACCCTGCAGGTTAGCCCGTGGTGCCAGCAGTACGGTGCCGGTATAAACCTCGGGTTGCAGTTCGCCGTTCGAGAGTTCCTTGACCATTTCTGCCCACTCGATGTAACCGTAACGGGAGTGGGGATGTTGTTGGTCGTAGAACGAATTGGCAATAAAGGAAGTTGCGGCATGGGCCGAAGAAGCAACAACAGGCAAGACCAGCGCTCCAACGGCGAGTGTCAGCGTATTACGAGTGAAGTTCATATAGTTTCCTGGGCCGATTTAATCGGCTGTTTTTTTCTGTTGTATTGTTTCATCTTGTTGACACGTCACCAGCTGTGGCGCGTGTACATAATTCAATCTAGACTTCAAATAATAAAAAAACAAGCAGGTCTGTTTGTTTTTGATACGGCCTGCTTCGCATAGAAAGGTTAAGCAATGAAAATAAAAGAAAATCCTACTCGGCTGGATATTGCGGGTACCTGGCGAGGGATTCGCATGATGCTGCCTTTAGCGGTTTTTACGATCGCGTTTGGATTGGCGTTTGGCGTAGCCGCCGTGCACCAAGGGTTGGCCGGCTGGGAAGCGATGCTAATGAGCCTGTTTGTCTTCGCGGCTCCATCGCAATTTGCTGCCCTAGAGATGTGGCATTCGCCTCTGCCACTGCTTGCTCTGGCAGCGGTCACACTCGCGATTCATACCCGGCATATGCTAATGAGTGCGGCGCTCTATCCCTGGCTCAAGGCGTTACCTCAACGCCAGCAATTCGCTATGGTGATACTGCTAACCGACTCCAACTGGGCAATGGCGCTGGGCGAGTATCAGCGCGGTGAGCGAAACTTGGGCATTCTTCTAGGTGGTGGGATCGCGTTGTGGGGCGCCTGGGTCGTCGGCACGGCGGTAGGGTTAGCCTTTGGCGGAGGCATTACCGAGCCTGAACGCTTCGGCCTTGATGTGATCATGCTGTGCTTTCTGCTGATGATCGTTGTTGGTGGAAACCCAAGAGCGGCAATGGCCCTACCCTGGCTGGCAGCAGCGGCTAGTGCATTAATGGCGTACTGGTGGTTGCCGCCTTACCTACATGTGATGGTGGGTGCCATTACCGGTGGCGTGGTGGCCGTATTGTTGCCTGGACGCTGGTTCAGGGAAAGCGCCTCATGATCCCATCGCCCGTATGGCAGTCGTTGATAGCCATCACGCTAATGGTGGTAATTGCTTATGGCTCCAGAGTGCTGGGGCTGCTAATCATGTCACGTGTGCCGCTAGGCCCACGCGTTAGCGCGATTCGTCGATGCCATGTCTAGCTCAGTCCTGATTGCCGTCATTACGCCTATTATCGTGCATGGTGACGGTGGCGTTCGGCTCGCGGCCATTGCGGCGGGTACGGTGGCGGTAGTGATGAGGAATCCGTTGGTATCGATTGCAATGGGCATGCTTTGTGCTGCGGGTTGGCGGTGGTGGGTTGGGTAATATTGGGGGACTTGAAAGTTTTAGACGTGCGCAGGGCGTAACTAGAATCAGATATACCGCAGCTCCAGGGACTAATTACTCCCTGCTTTTGAAATAGGTAAATATAGAAATGGTGGGCCCAGTAGGACTTGAACCTACGACCAAGGGATTATGAGTTCGCTTTTAAAACAATAAGTTACTGACACACAAGGAAAAGCAACCGTAATCGAGCGAAAGGTACAGTTCTTTGGAATCAGTAGCTTAGCGAAGTTTGAGGGTACCATACGAAGCTGGTGTGTGTACCGCTGGTGTACTGAAATTACACGCCTATCGTCAACTCAAATTATGTCCTTGTTCATCACCAGAGCCTAACTCGGCTCGGAGTTCACTTGCCAGATGGCTCGCCAAATCAGCCAATCCCTCTAGCCGGGACAACTTGTCTATCAGAGCAGCATCTTGCTTGTTTTTATCAGTTTCTCCCGCTTCGTTGTTTCCTAAGATCAACTTCACGATTGGCCTCTCGGCTCCTTCTTCTGCGCCGGCCTGGCGAGCTAGCTCAACCCAAGGCTCAGCTTTAGAAGCTGCCTGATGTGACGCAGAGCGCAGTGCGAACTGGATTAGTAAGCGAGCTGTGTAGTCTATCCCCATCGCGAGATCGAGCCACTGCTTGGTTTCTTCGTCTACATCCGCAGTCGCTGCCTCTCGAAGTGCTTGGGGATAGTAACGGTAATCGGTTTGTTCCACATCCAGAGATGCGAGCACCCTTAGCACCGGTTCAAGCTCTCCCAATGGTCGAAGATGCCTTGGAATGGTATCTCGATATTTCCATAGCTCTAGAATTGCCTTCGCACAGTCAACATGAGCCTTTTCTTTGGCCTCAGCAGGGGCCTTTTCGGCCATATCAATCCGCTGTGCTAAATAATGAGCCATCCAAGATGCCAAAAGGTCATCTTTAAAATCAAGCTGATCAACCAACTTTTTACCAAGTTCTAATACAGCTTTAGAGCGCGTGAGGGACACCATCTTCCTCCATCAGATAATAGCGAGCATACGGCTGTGGATATCGACCAAACTCATCATTTCCTCTGTCGTGCCGAGGTGGCCGACGTCGAATCTCAACGCTCAGAATAAGACAATAATCAGGGTGTGCATTGAGAAGTCGCTTTAGAAAACCTCTATTGCCGCTGAGCCTCCAACCTGGGATTGTCTCCATCTCTTGCCCATATCCCTGAGTGCGGGTCCATGTCTCACTGCGAAGCAAACATTCAATCCCACTTCGCCAGGTACGGCCATCCTCTGACGCAACCAACCCCATCTTCTTAATCTCATCATCAGAAGGCCTAGGTCCAGGAAAGTGTAAGCTCTTAGCCCATGGATCACCTTCGTCTAGCCTAGCTGGGTCACTCTCGTCCGTTACCCAGGCCTTAAGCTTCAGGATTCCAGCTTCCATATCTTCGCTGAATCTAGCGTTGGGAAGGGTAAAATGACCTAGCTCAGGTGCTGTTTGAAGAGCCGCTACCAGCGCCTCAGCTCCGACTCGAGAAGTCAGCGCACTGCCGACGGAAACCGTCTCATAATAACCATCCTCGCCTCCATTCCAGTGCCCCTTGAGAACAGTCATGCTATCTTCAGTCACTAGCATTTGATCAAGATAGTCTGCCGTTACGCTCCAGCACCATAGCTTGTCGTTGTAGCCTTCAGGTGACGGGGGCTCCTTGACGAGCCGAGGATCTCGTTGATCGGCAAGCCATTTTCCATCGGCGCGGGTCAGAAGATAACTCGACAGCCAATCGCGAAACTCATCTATAGATTCGTCAGCTTGGCGTCGCACAGGCTGTTCTTTCAGTAGAGCCGCAGCCACTAGCATCATGGCGTGATACCCATGGTAAGCGCATAAGTCATCTGTTGTAGGCAGGCTACCGTGCGCGTGAGATGTTTCTCTGTCACCGAAAATTCTCCTCAGCAAACGAGAGTCTTCCTGCCATCTACTCCCACCATTCCAGCCCATATGTTCCCCTAGGGCATGACGTGCACGTCTCTCGATAGCCTCCTGACTGAGGCCGAATGCTCGCCCAAGGGGGGCAAACCAGTACGGGCCAATGTCCATGCCAAAGTAATACTTCTCGTCATCGCTGAGTGCTTCATCGACTTTGAATGCTTTGTCCTCAATAGGATCCAGCCAGCCATTAAAAACCTTCTCTGGCAAAATAGGCCAGTTAACAGTATCAAGATCATCGAACTCGTTAGCATCCAACTCACCAGCGACCATCAAGGTTCGAAGCGCCTGACTTGCGAGCTCCCGTATCAAGACATGCTCTTCACGCAGCCAAAATCGTAGAAATGGCACAGACGACCTTAGGGCCGATGCATTTTCAAGTCCACCACGTGCAAGACCGATTAGAAGCCATTGTCGCGCGTGCCAAACATAGAACGGTAATTCTTGATCAATAAAGGGAAGCGGTACATCGGTATTCGCCCAGTCGATGAGCACCTTTAGAAACTCGGCCCAGTCCAGTTCAACCATAGACCTTACTACGTGTGCGCATTGCCAACGCTCTGAAACTATCGGTGAACCTAACCCCACCCAGATGTAGCCAGCTAAGGAGGAAATCAAGGACTGAGGCGGTTGCAGCTCAGTACGCCAGGGCCCGTTACCATCCTCCAACCGAAGCATATCCTCAAGAAGGTCCATTCCAAAGTTCAGTGCTTCATCAGCCTGTTCCGGTGAGAGACAGGATGCGAGAGGATCAACCAACTGGAAGAAGTCGCCCGCACTTAGGACATCCACCTGTAAAGCGAACCCCTCGAGAGTGGCTTGGACCACATCCTGATCGGCCACAAGACCATCTTTGTGGAGCTTCTCAAACGGTATCAGGACGCCCCATCCGCGCCGTTGGACTCGCTCAGGCTCGCGACGGCATACTGATAGCACCGCATCTCGCACGGCCTTCTGGAAAGACAACTGCTTCAGTGGCTGCGAGAGTATTGTATCCAGCAAATATCGCAATTTAAATATTCCGAAATCTGGCGAGGCGGCGATGGCGTGAACCAGTTCAGGTTCCCTGCCAATCCTCACTCGTGCGAATGCTTCTTGGAAGAAAGCGTTGAATTCGTACGGAGGATCATAGGTACTGATAGCAGCATAGGCCGATTGGAGTGAGTCAGCATCGGCCAAATCGATTCCTTGGAAGATGGTGTCCCAGTCAGGTGAGCGTCGCTCCTTCGCCACGGGGGAATGGCAAGGCTTCGATATATCCTTTTCATTCGTTGAGTCGCCATTGTGTGTGGCAGCAAGAAGGCGGTGGATGTCGGGAAATTTGAGATCATATGTTTTACTCAACTCACTGAGTTCGAGCAAGGTCTCGCATCTCAATGGCTGCACCCGAATGTAGCGATAGGAGATATGGGCAGACACGTAACGCCGAACAGAATCGACTTCCTCCGCAACAACACGCTTCAAGTCCGATAAACGATCCCAACCGGCCTCAATCCCCCCGAAGGCTATGGGCGTTATAACCGGAAGGCTGCCTTGTGCCATGAGGCGGTAGATTACGAGTGGCAGCAGGCGCTCTGGATCACCGAATCTGCGATCGCGCCACTGACTGAGGATAGATAAAGCCGAGGATGCACAGAGGTCAGTCAAGGCTTCAGCAGTGCCGTCCCAGTCGAAGTGCTTGTCACGTGTTACATACTCATATGTGAGCTCTGCAACGCGTGATAGTCGGTAGGCTGTCCGTGGCCGGGGATTATTATGCTCTCCTGCAGCTTTGGCAAGATGTAAGAATGCCGCCCAACGATGAAGGTTCTCATCACCGATACGACTTGCAATATCAACTGCGCGATCAAAAAAGACCCCGGCCTCGGCTAGACTCACCGCCAAGATTGCGCGTGCGAGTTTGAGATACGATTCAGCGCGCGACTCTGCGTCCTCTCGTACAGCCTCCAGTGCTTGGTAAGCCTCTGCCGCGAAATCCAATGCCAATGACTCGAACCCCTCTGCACGAGCAGCCATGCGGCACAAAGCTATCAAGGTATCTGGCCAAAGCGGATCTTTTTGTTGAGATAGCCATGACTTAAATGATTCTAATTCTGGAGCCTTGGCGACACCAGCATCCCGCAAGAGTCTTAACCATTCTAGCGCAACAGCCTGCCGCAGACTTTGGTCTTGCCGATACATTCGGGATGCTGAGGCGTTACTCTGATTAAGAGCTTCCGCGATTGCAATAGACCAATCTGAAGGGAAGCGATCACAGATGATCTCAGCGGAGAGCACAACCCAAGGCAAGAGGCCGCCGACTTCCTGCTGGAAGATATCGGCATCTCGGCTGCGCCCATACTGATTCCGCGAGTCCAGTTGCTCACGCACCTCAGAGGGCGCAACATCGATCAGGGCGAGTCTTTCCCCCCGTAGAGCGGCTTCAAGAGCGTAGGCACGGAGCATCGGTGCACGATCAAACCCGAAACGACTAGCCAAGTCCGCGGGAGGTTCAGGAGGAAGGTAACGTTGAATAATCGCTACCCATACACTCGGCTCTGGCGGTAGCACACGTAAGGCGAGTTCCACTGCGGATCGGACGGCGTAAAGAACCGTCCATTTTTCGTTCCACTCTTGATATTCATGCAGCTTAACACGCCGATCACCGAGCAGCCGCAGCAGCCGCATCAAAGGTTTTGTGGTGATTCGGTGGCCCACTACACTTGATTCGCTGATAAGTCCCAAAAGCAGCCACACATCATTCCCGCTAGACTCAGCAAGAACATTAAGTTGCTCATATTGCCCCAAATCGATAAGTCTTCGCCCCAAGCGGCGTCCCACATCGAAAGCAAAATGTCGAGGTCTCCACCTTCTCACAAATTGGGCTGCCGCCTCGCCTCCCCGCAGACGCAGTATTGCTAGAGTAAGCTCTACCCTGTCCTCATGACTTACATTTTCCTGTTCACGTTCCTCTTGGGGCAGGCGGGCCCAAGCCTCCAGCCAATCCATGGCCATACGGAGCCGGCTAAATGCAACTGCAGAAAACTCATCGCGTCCGGAGAGAAGGCCTGCATCATAGGCATGACGAGAGCCCATCCAACCCGAACTGAAAACTCTCTGTGAAACAATCTCCTCAATACGATCTGGAGCCATAAGCTGGGCCACTAGATCAGTGTTCTCTTGAATGAGATTATTCTGGCGTTGTTCCCCAGCACACTCCGCGCCACACTTTAGGGCAAGTTTCGCCGCTGCTACATAGCGCCTCTGTTGAAGGCAGGCTTTCAAAGCGAAAGTTAGTCGCTGTAGCTCGACATCCCGCTTTTCAAGTGGATTTACAGTAGGAAGCCTCTCTCCAGAAAGGGCCAGCTCTACCAGTTCATCCATCCTCCCAGCTTCCAAGAGTAGCTGCGGTAGCATTGCCGCGGCGTAGGAACTCTGTGCAGCGAGCGGCCGCAAACATTCAAGAAAATGAGTAAGTGCTGTCGCATCGGGCTTAAACCGCTCACGAAACCAAGTTTCGCTTGGCTCGTCGCGAAAATGGAGACTATCGCCTTTTACCAGTAACGGGCGGCTTAGCCCTAGAGCAAAGCTTCGGACAGCGCTCTCAGAGGTCTGGGATAGTTTTGCTAGAACAGTGACTGGTACCAAGGGACGAAGAATTGCAAGCCCTTGGCAGATTACGTCAATCTGTGATGCTTCAACGCTCCCTTCTAGGTCACGCAGTCGTGCAACTTCGACTTCGAGTAATTCGCCGATCGTACGATCTACCGTTGTCGGTTCAGGCCCAAGCCGCCTAAGCATTTCCTGCAGTGGTAAGCCTTGAGAAATCACCAATGCCTGGACGCGCGGGTTCGAACTGCTGAGAATAGCAAATTCTGCAACGTCATGACCGGTCGCTGCAGGATAGAATCTACGAAGATGGTGTGCGCTTTCGTTCTCGCTAAAGGACGAAGCTCTATCTCATGCGCTTCAGGCGATGCACCAAGACGCGAACGACGATGTGTCCGGCAAGTAAATGCCAGACGAATCCCATCTGGCAGCGGAATCCGAATAAGGTCTCTAACAAAGCTTGATGGCTCTCCTTGTTCCTCAGCAGCCATTTCTGCATTATCGGCGGCATCAATAATCAAGCAAAGGAGTGCTTCGGGAGCGCTCGCCCGCAACAGCTCAACTGCTTGTTTTAGGCGGTGCAAGAAAGCACGCATATACTGCTTTGTGTCGGCATAGGCGGTCGGTATCAGCGGATGACACAGACCCTGAGCAGCTAGTTCATTAGCTATCTGTACTAGAGCATCACGGTGTCGATGCCGAAAATTAATTGAGCTGCGATATAGACCATCGCCGAAGCAATCATAGAGAACGGCCTCAGAGCCAATCGGCATCGATGCCACCAATCGAGCGGCAAGCACAGATTTTCCCACGCCGCCATCTGCATGGATAACGATGGGATGCTCGGCAGCAAGAAGAGCCTGAAGAATCTCCTGCTCCTGTTCACGAGGCAAGGTACCCGCCTGGTCTGAGATTAGGCAAGGCGCAGGTTGTAACTGTTCCTCGGATGCCTTTAGCGCGCGCAGGACATCGTGGCGGTGGATCGATGGATCTGATTCAAACTCTGTTGTTGCCTTGCGAGTGATGAGATCTTTCAACTGGATTGGAGCGTCATAGTCCGCATCTGGCAGGTAAGCGCTGATATCATAGGCTAATAAATGACGCTGTTCCCAGAGAGCTCCCTCGCCACCCTTCGTGAAGAAAAGTTTGAAAAATTGCGCTGCCTGAGTTTTATCGATCCCAGCGTATTCGATAAGCACTTTATGTAGATTCGGATGTTGAGCTGCATTCCCTGACGCGAGGTCTGCTAAGGCTTCCCTGACCTTGGTTTCGATCGGGCGATTTGTTATGAACTCAAACCGAAACCGCTGTATCACATCTGCATCATTAAAGCGCTCCACAAGCTGCACGTAACGTTCAGCGAAGCCCTTAATTGTTTTTTTCAGTCCGCTTGCCGTCCAAGGCTCATTAGCAGCTCGCGTGGAATGTTTGAGTTGGATATAACGGATAAGCCGAGCTTTATGAAGACTTTCTGCACCAAAATACAAACCAACATCAATAAGCTGTTCACCAGCTTCAATCTCGTCACTTTCGTCCTCTTTCGCCGAAGCACCCTCAATGGTTATAGCAACGAGATCAGTCTGCCCGGGGAGGAGTTTAAGACATTGACGAGCAGCCCAGTGGTAATGAAATTGATCGCCATCCCGGCTCGGTCGGACTAATTCATGCCCAGACATCAAACGTCTCCCCACACATTAAAATCATAGTGAATAGCATAACGACAGATTGACATCTTAGTAGGATAACCACATCTGTTTAGATAGAAAGCAGCCATGATATTTATTCATCCAACATATAGATTTTGCGGAAATCCATCTCGATTCGACCTCTCCAACAGCAACTTGAGTATCAACAGCGAAAACTGCCTACCCGTTTCCTTATCCTCTAGCAACGGTATGCTGAGTTTCTCGTAGTGGCTGAGATCGCCGAGCACGGCGTGGTACCCCTCTTCGGGAATAGGCCGTGCGTCACAGGTCTTCGCTGTGGCTGCCAACCTGGGCCATCATTGCCTCGTCACGCTCGTTGCGATCGGCGATGCCGTTGGCGAATTGCAGCTTGTCGTCGTCACCGGCCTCGGCGCCGCAGAGGTCGTTGAGCCGAACGATTATCTCGGCCAAGCGCTGCTTCTCGGGTCATGGGGCTTACCTGAGCCCACCTCGCTGACGGCCCCTACCTTAAGGTCGTAGCCGCCGGCCATGCTGGCCCTTCGACCATAGGCCGTCATGGCCTCGATAATGTCCCGCTGGAACTGAGCTTCCAGCTGTCCACCATGCCCCCTACGCGTAGCGTAATTATGCGTAACAGCCTAGCGCTGCAAGGATATAAGGAGAAGTCTATTAGGCTGTTAATCCGCCAGGGCACACCGCATCATTGTCGAAGCCTGCCCAAGGCCAGCTCCAACAGCTCTAGTGACTGACGGTGCTTGTCAGCCCCCATCTTCAGGATATTGGCGAGCTTCCAGCGCACAGCAGGCAGCCGTTCGACGCCCGGCAGCGGGAGCAGCGCCCAATCAGGCGCTCCCTGCTTAAAAGACAGCAGGAAGCGAACGTCTTCATCCGTCATCAGCTGACCCAGCCGCGACAGTAGCTCATCGCGGGCGCTCTCCAGTTCCTGCAATGGCAGGTCACCCCTGGCCATCCCGACAAACTCCTGCCGGTAAACGTCATCCAGTGGTTTCAGCCTAGGATTAATCACTTCGTTCAAGGGCCTGGGATGCCCCAGCAGATAGACCAGGAAGCCTTCAAACACGCTGCGATCCAAGCCGCCCTGGTTCAGAAGCAGCTTCACATCGAAAAGGTCACGGGGGTGCTGGCGATCCAGCGCGGCGCAGATCTTGCCGCCATAGAGATCCGGCAGTGACACCACCCGCACCGCAGCGAAGCCGTAATCGTCCTCTACTGCTTCAACTACATCGCGCTCCTGAGGCGGGTGCAGGGTGCCTCGCAGTACCGGCGATACTTCCACCTTCACCTGGCTACGCCCTCGGCGCACCAGGATCCTCAGCTCGTCTCGGCGGTTATCCTGAAGTTCGGCCCGCACGTCTGGCAGCCGAGCGCTGAAGGCCTGTGCGAGGCGCTGCAGCGCCTCGCGGCAGCGTCGCAATGCCTCGTCACGGGGCTCCAGCGGCAGGTAGGCCAAGTCGATATCGACCGATAAACGGGGTAATGGCTGTACGAAGAGGTTGATGGCCGTACCGCCCTTCAGGGCAAAGCACGGCTCGTCATTGAGAAAAGGCAGCAGTGATACCAACAGGCTGACCTGTTCGTGGTAGCGAGCGTCAATCGACATGCTGGAACGCCTCCGGCACCGTTACCTGATACTCCATGTCCAGCTTGCCGCCTTGGCAAAGTTGCCGCTTACCTTTGCCGAGATCTAGTCGGCGAGGTTCCAGGCGACCGTACCAGGCATGCCCAGCGTGTCGAGCCAGCACCAGGAAGGCCCGCTTGGTTCTCACCGAACGGCACCCCTCCAGCAATGCCTGCAGCCGGCGCGGACGCAGCGTATTGAGCCCGACGAAGGTGTCGACCAGCTCACTACTGAACAGCAACTCATTCGACGTAACGGCGATCCACTCCAGGACGGCTCGCTCTGGGGTCGATACCTGCAAGCTGAAGGCCCTGCCATCCGGCGCGTAGTCCGTAAAGCTGCCGGGAAGCTGCGCTGGCAGGCCCTTTTCAGAGTGGAGCACCATCCGCCCTGCCCACTCGGCATCATTCAACCACCGGGGCAGCCGAGCGGCCTCCTTGCCATACAGGTACGTCGTGCTCTCCCCCATGGGTAGATAGTGGGCAAAACCATGCAGTGCCAGGGCCGTCTGACCACCCGGCCAAAGCGGTGGTAAGCCCGTGTGGTCGCTCGCCTGCAGGGCGAAGACAGCGCTCTCCCAGGTAAGAGGCTCCCCCGCTTGGCAGTAGGCACCGTGCCCCACGCGTTGCAGCCAGCCACTGCTGGCCAGCTTACGCGCCTGATCAGATGTGACGCCGTGTGACGCCAGCCAAGCGGTCGTCACGACCGCGCCATACGGGATTTTGTGCAGCAATTGGTTTATTTTCACGTGAAAAAGCGGCCTTAAATTCCGTCTTTAGAGTAAATAATAAACCACGTTAGTTTATCTTCAAGCTCAAAATCGCCATTCAAGGCCGCTTTTATGACAGAAATTAAACCGGAGGCTGAGTCTCCGCTCCTGCTTAAGCCCAAATTTAGCGGGAGGAAGCTTGAGGGACGAAGCCAGGCAGAGAAGGCCGCTACAGGGGACAAAGCGGCCACACATCACGTCAACCCTGATAGTGCGTGTACTTTTTCGCACTTCCCTTCACTTGGTCGGCGGGATATTTCTCCGCATTCTTCTCCATCTTCGCCCGGCATGCCGCTTCAATATCCAAGTCCAGCTTGCCCGCCAGCCGAATCAGATAGAGCTGAACATCGGCAATTTCGTCGCGCACGGCAGCCAGTTGCTGCTCATCCAGCTCCCTGGACTGCGCCTCGGTCAGCCACTGAAAGCACTCCTGCAGCTCTGCTGCCTCCACCGTCAACGCCATGGCCAGGTTCTTGGGCGAGTGGAACTGATCCCAGTCACGCTCGTGACGAACTGATCCATTGCGTCACGGAGTTGCTTGAACGGGTCTGACATCTTGGGCTCACCTGGTTCTGCGGTATCGGATAGCGGTGAGTATGCCTGCTCTGTCGCCCGCTATCCAGCCAGCATCGGTATAGGCGACCATCCGGCCGCCCACTCGCTCACAGCACAGAAAGGAATTCGCCGATGACCTTCAGGTCTTCAAGCTCGTCCTCGAGCACGATGTCCTTATAGCCGAAGGCGTTGGTCTGGGGCTTGAGCACGATGCGATGGTTTACGAACTCTCCGTATTCCTCGATCTTCTCGCTCTGGTACAGCTTTACCGTAAAGCTGCCGCCATGATCCGGGTCCTCGATGGCGCGATGCTGCACCACAACGACTTTGCCCTGCCGCGTGCCGCCTGGGTTGGCACGAAACAGGCACCAGGCACCATTGGGGATGCGCCGATTCATCGACTCCCCAACCACCCGGCTGACGAACAGGTCGGGGCTCGCGCGCATGAAGTCCGGCAGCTCGACCCAGTGCTCGGCGTCGGCGATTTGCATCTCGCTGAACTCACCGGCGGCGATGCTCAAATCGTACACGGGCACATGGCGCTCGAACGGATCGGCCTCTTCGCGCACGACGACGGGAAGGTCCAAGCCTTCCAGCCCATTGAATTACTTGCCTCAACTGGTTGCTCGCTCAATGCTTGCGCTTGAACGAAAGCCGCGAAGTATTCACGGGTTTCGGGATCCGTGGCATAGACGTAGCAGCCCTTCTGCCCCCGCGTCATCAGTGTACGGTAGGTATTCTTGATGATCTGATCCGCCAGGGCGCGTGCATGCTCGGGCTCTTCCCTGAGCAGCTTCTTGTAGCCATGCACAGAACGGTCCTGCCCTGCGCGCTCGCGTGCGTCGGTCACCGCGCGCCCGTCACGAATCACGAAGTCATCGCCGATGATGACGCCCACATAGTCGAACTCGAGCCCCTGGCAAGTGTGAATGCAGCCGACCTGCTCGACGGAGGTATCGGCAATGGCCCACAGCATGCCGTCATCATCAAGGTTCCACTGGGCGGCAAAGCCATGCTCGGGAAAAACGATATCCATGGCTTGCTTGTCTTTCTTGCTCGCCCAGGGCCAGCAGTAGCCCGCTACCATCCGGGCCTTGTTGGCCTTGCGATTCTTGTCGAGGATGGCCGCTTTCAACGCGCTCGGGTCATCGAATACCTGAAAGTCGTAATCGATGCCTTCCAGATCCGTATTGGCCGTCGTGCGAACCTGAAGCGCATAGTCGAGCCATGCAAGATAGCCATCGGATCCGTTACAGCGAAATTGTGAAGCCAGCTCCAGTTCCTGAATCTCGGCACCGGCATCGCGAGCTCGACGTTTGATCTCCTCGACCGTGCCTACATCCTTGAGGGTCACCCGCTGTGCTTCGTCAATGAAGAACACCGAGAGCCGCGACGCTTTGATGATCTCCTTGATCTGGCTTTCGCCCAGGTTCTGGTACATACCCGACTTCTCGTTAAGGCGGTGAGCCTCGTCGACGATCAAGGCGTGAAAGGTGTCTGCCTGCGTATCGACATAGCTTCCGGAACCCTTGAACAGGTTATCGATATGCGTTTTCTTGCGAGTGCCGGTCAGGCGTTTCTTGAAGACTTCGCGCGGCGCCGAGTTACGCGATACGTACTGCGTCATCATCTCGCGCTTCGTCAGCTCCACCAACAGGTTGATGGCCACCACTGACTTACCGGTGCCGGGCCCTCCCTTGACGATCAGGCACTGCTTGTTGCCGTTGGCCGACCGATGCGCAAGATCAAGCGCGGTTTCATAGACCAGCTTCTGCTCGTCGATCATCAGGAACTCGGCGGTGCCCTGCATCATTGAGGCCAGAGCATCCGCCAGGTTCTTGCTTGGCTTGATCACACCGTGCTCGATGCGATACATGATGTCGTTGCTGTCGCCGTACTTGATGTGCTGGCTCAGAAACTTCGAGAGCTTCAAGGCGTCCTGCGAGATGAAGACCGGCGCACGGCTCGTATGGTGGGCATAAAAAGGATCATTGATGGCGTTCCCCTGCTTCATGTTGTGCAGGTAGGCGCAGGGCACCAGGCGGATCGACTCGGAGCGAACCGTCTCGTTGTAGTCCTCGATCAGCGCGCCATAGGACCACGCCTGGTACGACGGATGGTTGGTCTCGCGCACTCCGCCACCCAACTGGGTACGCACGATAGCGTCCTTCTTCGTCACCTCGACGGACTGCCACTGTTTAAGTTCCACGATGACCGCGGCATCGTCCCGCTGGTGGTTCTTGCCGGTCAGGATAAAATCCACGCGGCGATTGGTCAGCGGAATGTTGTACTCGATGGCCACTCCAGCTGAAGCAGGAATGCCCTCGTCGAGCAGAACGCTCATCATGAAACGAAGGGAGTTCTCCCAGGATGTCACCTCACTGCGAGGCGAGTTGCGGCTCAGCTTTCGAGACACCTCGTTCTCTATTATGTCGCTAATGGCGTTTGCACGTACGGCATCGATGAATTGCTGTTTAGTGGAGCTATAGACCAGCATCGGCCAGACATTCCTTATGTGTTCAACAGAAGCATGCACGAAAGCTTTGTGAAATCCATTAGCGCGCACGAATTTCAACAAGATAACGCGATGATAGCGACACTAATAGAGAGGCGAGTAAAAATTAAAAGAGGAAGGTAAAGCTGGGAGTTATACTGCGGCAGCGACATAAAAGGCTTCAAAAAGCCAATAACTTACTGACAGAAAGAGGGGAATTGGTGGGCCCAGTAGGACTTGAACCTACGACCAAGGGATTATGAGCCGTGTGAATAGCGTGCCAATAATCGCCTTTGGTCGTTTTTTCAACCAGTTACTAAATCTTCCTCTGCCTCTACTTGCCTCTACTCTTCATCAGTGTTGACACATTGTGGGCATTAACATATTTCATTCAATAAATTCGGAATATTTTAATCTTCATTTTCAAGTCTAGATATCTCCATCATTGTTTTAAGGATTTCGTTATGTATATCAACTTCATCATTTTTTGCAAATTTTATAAAGTCTTGTAGATTTTCAAGCATCTGACTATCTGTTCCTTCAAAGCCATATATATTATATTTATGCTTCAACTCTTCAATTTCTTTATGACTTTCACTGACTCTATGCTGAGTCCACATTAGCTTATTTTGTAAACCGTGTAGCTTTTCTTTTAAAATTGACAAGCTTTTATTTTCATTTAGCTCATCCTTATTTATTAGCCTTCCATCTCTGAAAAAAAGCCTAGAATTCTCAATCTTACTGTTTTTGCCTTTTGCACTCACTTTTACTTTGTAATTATTACTATTTTTAGAGAGCATCTTGTTAACTTCGTTCATTTCCTCCACTGCTGCCTTGTCGCTAGAACCGCCTATTTCTTTAGAAGAAATACTTAGAAAATTAGGCCCCGTATACATATAAAACTTATGACCGGTTACACTTTCAAACTCTTTTATCAACTCTACTCTTGGCCCTAAATTTTTACCTTTACTTTTATTCCACCAGTCTTCTTTATCATCTCCCGTAACTAGCACAATATTTTTTATCGGATATGCTTTTTTGAATAATTTCATTCCATATTATCAAATCACCATAAACACGCTTTTTATCTTCAACAGTGACATCATCTTGCTCTATATCTCCTTTGAATTTTTTAATGTCTTCATATCCTGGAGGAATTTTATTTTTATACCTTGTGGCTCCATCCTTAAAAACCCTTTCAAGTTCTTCATCACTTAAACCTTCTCCAACCCTCCCATCAAATATATCTACTATCTCTTTTCTAATCTCATCATCACTGACTCTAGACAAATATTTTTTACCATTAGCACTTAACTCCTCTTTCATTTTATCGGCAGCATTAAAAAAATCTTTTGAGGACTTTTCATTTATAAATGGATGCTGTCTTCTTTTTTCAAATACACTTTTTAAATTCGACAAAAATTCATTAATCTGATTACTAGTTTCAGTATAGTAGGTTTCTTCACTTGCTATTACAGAAGCTCTATTCCTTAAGTATTCCTCACTTGCTTGGCGGGGTATCCACACTCTGTCTTTGAAATACCTCAAAGATTTCAACAAGCTTTCTTTTGTAGGGTCTGAGTACCTATATAAATCAATAATAACGTTGGCATCAAAAACAAATATGCAATCTTTCCATATTTTCTCGACTTCTTTTTTATCTTTAAAATATTCTGGAAAAAGATCTTTCATATTCATTTACGCTTCCCTTTTAACAATTTTCTTATTTTTGCTTGAATTACAATAAAAACAACAGAAAAGATGCTCATAATCAATGCAAACTTAATTATTTCTTGAAAAGCTTCTCTTGCTTCATTTGACATGATCCCAGCCCCTTTATCCACAATGCCTTCCCCCCTGGAACCATTTATCAACAACCCTTTTTGCTAGTTGGTATCCGTTCCCGTTTTCTTGAGGTCAGCACGAGCTTTTTCTATTTGTGGGCTGATTTGACCTGCTTCTTCGATCACCTGCTCATGCATTAACCACATCGTGTACTGAGGAAACGCATCAACAATTTTCTTCATTACTTTGAATGAAGGCTCATTCCTTCCGTTTTCTACATTTATCAGCGTTTGCTTTGGAACCCCTGTCATATCGCAAAACGCTTGTCTTCCTAATCCCTGGACTTCGCGTACTTCACGAATTTTTTCCCCAATGGGGGTTGACGTATTGTCCATATGGGCTATATTCCATTTGAGACATGGTGTTCCATATGAGATACACCAAATTTTCAAAAAGTCGAACTCTAATTCAAAGACTATCACAGCCCATTACAGTGCAGGTAATGACACATGGAAACGAGTAACGCGCCCCAGGTTCCGGCCACAGTGCCAACGATGACCATCGAACGCTTCTCGCAGCTCTCTGGCCTAGATGAAGGTGTCCTTCAAGGCCACATCCGCCGCGGCTACCTCCCCACCATCAAGGTTGGTCGTTACCGCATGATCAACGTGGCCCTCCTCAACGCCCAATGCCTTAACGCGGAGGAATGGTCATGATCGCCTTAGCTACTAAAGCCACTCAAAACGGCTCTATTTACACGTTAGGTGCCTTTAAAGCGCACACCCTTGACGTGATAGGCACTTTCTACGTCGCCTCTCTAGAGTGCGATAACCGCCTTTATCGCGGCATCAATCAATATGGCTCTGTCAGCCTTCATGTGCGCCCTGACGGCTCCATCAAACTCTTCGTCCCAACCGATCACCTACTCGCTCTCGACCTGTCAAACGTCACCCCTGACGACTTGATGGGCCTGGATGATTGCGACGGACAGCGTTACCGCATCCGCTTTTCTGATTACGACGCAGCCCTTGCCTTCCTGGCACTGAACTACGGCGTTACCGACGCCCCAGAGAACCCTACAAGCACCACCCAGAACACCGCTGAGCCAATGCGCACCCAGGAAAAGAAAATCACCATTTCCATGATGGTAGAGCCATCTACCTATGAGGAAGTGAAGCGCCTAGCTGAGCTAAAAGGCCGTTTAGTCGGCGGCCAGATACGCCACGCCATCAAGCAAAACCTTAGAAAAACTGAACCTTTGCTTCCTGGCGCATCTATCCACACCCCCACGGCTAACGCGCCTACCGTTATCCACAACGGCCTTTAGCCCTTTTGGAGTTATCCACATGAGTAAAAAACAGCCCATCCGCGTCTTTCTCGATCCGGAAACCCACAGCCGCCACCTTATCCAGGCGGGCACCAACGGCCTGACTTCCTCGGCCCTGTCGGAGCGCCTGATTGAATACGGCCTTGCCCAACTGGAGCGCGGCGACAAAGCACCGCTGGAAGCCCTTTCCCGTGCGGCCTCCCCCGCTCCCAATGCCAACGAGGCTTGATCTATGTCCCCCTGCCCGTCATCCGTCGCCCTTCGGTCGCACGGCGTCCTTAGCCAGCAGCGGACAGACTGTCAACCCCTGTTTGTGGGGTTTAAACAGGGGTTGACCGGCTGGCCGATGTTGGCTGCCGTGCAGAAAGACCGAAGGGCAAACGGAGGGCGGGAAGGGGGATCCCCCTGCCTCGATTCCCGAGCTCTGAGGGAGCGGGGCCAGCGGTGCCTCCACGGCCGGGACTATGCACGCGCCGCCACCTACTACGCCCAGGCGGAATACCTGGCGCTGGTACAAAACGGCGTTACACCAGAAACCACTGAGCTATCCATTCTCGCGGACTACTGCTTAACCCAAGCCGCCAGAACCCAACGCTAACGAAAAGGAAACATCACCATGATCAACACCATTCAAGCCCACGTTATCGGTGCCTCTCGCTACAAGATGGATAACGGCGTCCAGGGCGCCAAAATTTCCATCATGCAGGCCGCCTCTGCTGACAACGAGAACGCTATCGGCAATCAGGTCAGCGTTATGACAGCGCCTTATGACATTTTCGACCAGCTCCACGCCGCTGCCCCGCACATGCCCTGTGCCATGGAGCTGGAAATCGAACTCCGCACCTCCTCCGCGGCTGCCGGTGGCAAAACCGTGCTTCACGTCATCGCCGCCCGCAAACCCAACGCCACCGGTAGCCAGCAGCAAGCTACCGCCAGCGACAAAAAATAGGATTCTGAGCCATGGACACCAGTGAACTCTCCGGTCTGTGGCTCCTGGTTTATTGCGTCGGTCTCGTCCTCGCTTTCGGGATCGGCGCGATAAATGGGGGCCAACGATGAACGATCCGAGCCTTACGTTTGTTGTTGGTTCCCTTTTCACGTCCTACGCCATCGGTTGGGCGTTTGGACACATCATCTTGACCCTTAAACGCTTTATGGAGTCCGTCTCATGAAACTTAAAACCATCGCACAAGGCGTAAAACAAGCTGCTACTACCACACGCGGCAAAGTCGCTGGCGGTGCTGCTCTCGTCATGAGTTCTGCTACCGCTCTTGCGCAAACTGCCCCAGCCGGTGCAGAAGCAGCTTTCAATGAGGTTCAGTCTCAAGGGGCTGATATGGCGGGTTACGCATGGCCTGTCGCTGCTTCTATCACCGCCGCGTTAATCGGCATCAAGCTGTTTAAGAAGTTTGCTAACCGCGCTTCTTAATACCGCTTTAACAGGGATCAACCAAGGGGCGGAAACGCCCCTTTTTACATAGCGAGGGGAACATGATTAAAAAAGCCGTTTTACCCGTCTTATTAGTGCCTTTTTTAATGGTGTTTTCCTCTTACGCGTTTTCTGACCCTTATTTTAGATCGTATTCCTCAGATGCTCCTGGTAGATATGGTTCCCCTGCTGCTGCTTGTGCTACTGCTGTTAAAAACCACAATTCGCGTACTGGTACGAAATTTGATTATAGAGTTTATGCTGGTGTTCGGTTCTCTTCGTCTTCTGCTGTTTTTTATTGTCAAAGTATAACGTGCTATCCCGACCCTTATGATCCTCTAGAATGCACTTCTATTGGCGATTGGGAGAGAATTGTAGCTAAAGATTGCTCAGGTTCGACTTATTGTGATGATTTGGTCTCAAATCCTGAATTATTACCTAAATTAACTGATGAGCAATGTAAGTCTAGTAATGGCGACTCTATTTCTGTTTCTGCAAGTGGTGCTAATTACTTAAACAATGGTGGCACTGTTAAAACTAATGGCGGTGCTTGCTCCATTACTGGTGCTGGTGGTGTTACTGCCTGCTCAGGTACTGATGACAATATAACCTGTTCTTTATCCATTGAATCAACGTCTACCGGTGAGTATGGTGAGTTTAATGAGGATTCGAGCTTAAATGGTGGTTGGGGTGAGAGTAATGGCACGTTTTCCGTTGTCGACTTTAATACCCCTGACTATCTAGAACCTCTCCCTGGCGGCTGCTCTGATCCGTCTAGCTGCGTCACCATTGGCGATACCTCTTATTTAGTCGATTGGGAGTCTGCTCCCGATTACTTCTCCTATGTCGATTCCAATGGAACTACTCACTCCAACCCTTCTAGTGGTGGGGGTGGCGGTAACAATGGTGGTGGCGATCCGACCGACCCCACAAACCCAACCGATCCCACTGACCCTGGCGGCAATTCAGGTGGTGATGCCGGTGGCGGTGATAATTCCGGCAATGATGATTCTGACGATAACAACGGCGGCGGTGGCTCCGGTGGCGGCTCAACCGTACCGGATTTCGAGTTTGATGAATCCGGCATAATTGAGGCTATCGGCTCCGCTGGCCGTTCCAACCGTAACGCTATCAACGCGCTCTCCAACGATGTTACCGGCGCTATTAGCGACCAGACCAACGACTTAAACAACGCGACCTCTGCCCAAACCAATGCGCTCAACAGCACGTTAAACAATCAAACCAATAGCCTGACAAGCTCACTTGACGGTCAAACCGACGACCTCACCAGCGCTCTTGAAGATCAAACGGGAACAATCACCAACTCCCTTGACGCACTAGGCAACACCTTCACCGATGCCCTCAAAGGCTTGGACTTGGGGAGTGTCGGTGATGGCTCTGGTGACGGGGATGGCGAGGGAGAAGGTGAAGACGGTGAAGGCGATGGCCTGTTAGGCGGTATCTCCAAGCTGCTCAACCGCATGGTCGACAAGCTCGCCTCCCGCTTTACCGAAGATCTCGGCGACGGTGACGACCTGTTTGATTCCTCCGGCATGGACGACACCCTCGACGGGGCAGCCCTTCAAGAACAGGAGCATGGCGACGAAATAAACAGCCTCATGGATGAGATTGGCGACGGTGCCAGCTCCGATATTGCCGAACAAATTACCTCACGCCTTCCCTCGCTGCCTTCCGGCGGCTGTGTCCCTCTCCAGTTCGGCCCTATGGAAATTTCCTGCCAAGCGTTTAACACCATCAAGCTCTGGCTGACCTGGATTATCTACTTCTGGACGGTCGTCAGCATCGTCGACACCTTCTTTCGCTCTGAACAGAGGACAGCATAAATGGCACTTCCTGCATTGCTCGGCATGGGCGCGCTTATCAGTTTTGTCTCTCGCGTCCTGGAGTGGTTGATCACCCGTATTGCCGCCCGCTTTACTAACCGCCTAGCGGGTGCCCTGATCTGGACAACGCTCTATATCACGCTGCTCGTAGCGCTCGCCTCAACCTTCGCGCTGATCATCAACGGGATCAACGCCTCCCTCCCTTCCGACCTCGCCAATGGAATGGGTGCCGTGAAGCCCGACAACCTTGAAGCCTGTGTTGCCGCTATTTACAGCAGCAAAGTGGCTATGTGGGTCTTCCAGCAGAAAAAACAGCTGATTGATTGGGAGCAAGGGAGGCCCGTTCTCTAATGGCCGTTTACGTCGTCACCGGCAAACTAGGCGCCGGTAAAACCCTGGTTGCAGTGGGTAAGATCAAGGACAAGCTGAACCAGGGCTGCAAGGTTGCCACCAACCTGGATTTGAACCTGGATAAGCTGATTGGCGAAAAAGCCAAGCTAACCCGCTGCTACCGCATTCCTGATAAACCTGTCCTTGCTGATCTGGAGTCCATCGGCACCGGTACCGACGATTACGACGAAAACAAAAACGGCCTGTTGGTGCTGGATGAATGCGGCACCTGGTTTAACGCCCGCTCCTGGAACGATAAAAGCCGTCAGACGTGATCAACTGGTTTTTGCACGCTAGAAAAACTGGGCTGGGACATTATTTTCCTGATCCAAGACTTGTCGATCATGGACAAGCAGGCCCGTGTCGCCCTCGCCGAACACGTGGTCTATTGCCGCCGCCTGGATCGTGTCTCCGTGCCCTTTGTCGGCGCGCTCTACTCGATGTTTGTGGGCTCCAAAATGCCCTTGCCAAAAGTGCATCTAGGCATCGTCAAATACGGCGACTCCCGCAAAGCATCACGGTAGAAACGCTGGACGTACACCGGCCGCGCCCTCTACCCGCTTACGACACCAAGCAAGCCTTCTCTGACCACTACCCCCACGGCACCTACTCCGTGCTGCCGCCCTGGCTCACCCACGGCATGCTTCGTGTGCCTCATGACGCGAGGTTCTATATGAAAATGACCCGTATCTACTGGAAACGCTTTAACCGCCCGCTTCTCTCCCTGGCCTCCTTTGTGCTGGGCTGCTTTATCACCCTGTCGGTACTCGTCGCCGACCGTGTGAGCGCTCGATCACAAGACGACACGCCCCCCGCGGCACCGCAAGAACTGCCCGACTTTAGCACACCCCCGCATCGCCAGCTTTAGCCAGTTTGGCGACCGCACCACTTACCGCCTCATTGATAGCGACCGCCAGTCCCTCACCACCGACGATCTCGCCCGCCAAGGCTTTGGCATCGTCCCTGTGAGCGCCTGTCTTGTCCGCGTAGAAAATGGAGTCACCCATGCTGAAATTCGCTGCTAAAACCGCCGCCGCATTTGCCCTGGTCACGTTCGCCAGCACCGCCAGTGCCACCCCGATCCAGATGCAAGACACCGATATCCGCGACTTCGTACGCTGGTACGTCGACCAAAGCGGTTCCCCGTTGGCCATTCACCCCACGGCCACTGGCACGCTCACGGTTTACGCCCCCGATGTGCCTGATCACCAGTTGGATGAATTCTTCCAGGGCGTGTTTGAGTTCCCACGGCTACACCATTCTCCCAGGCAATCCGCCGACCGTTGCGCCGGCCACTCAATCAGCTCAAAAAACACCAGGTTTTTGTTTCAACCCAAAGAACCCCACGATCCCGCCGCCGCGATCGCCAACGCGCCCACGCTCACCCCACCGCCTGAACCCCAGGCCACACACCTGTTCTCGTTTAATAACGTGCGTGCAGACGATATCGCCCCGCTGGTCACCACCTTTCTGGCCCAGAACGCCCAGGACGGCTCCAGCCTGCCCCGTGTCCAGGTACTCCATGCCTCTAACGCCATCCTAGCCAAGGGTCCAGAAAAGCAGCTTTCACAGCTCCAGGAGCTACTCCCCCAAGTGACGTCGCCCACCCTCAACTCCTCATCCAGGCGGTCATCTTTGAAACCACCGACGGGGATACCTTCGATCTCGGCGTCTCGCTCGGTCGCGCAACGGGTAGCGGTGTCGCCGGTGGCTTCAACACCGCCAACCTCGGCACCTCTTTAGCCTCCTCCGGCGGCACCTTCGGGATCTTTGACGGGGATGTCCTCGCGTTTGCCATCAACGCCTTACAGCGCGACTCAAGCTCCAACGTGTTATCCACACCGCAAATTCTCACCCTCTCCGGCAAGCGGGGCACGATCTCCATTGGCCAGAAATGTGCCCTTTGTCACGGGTCGCGTCACCGGTGAATCAGCGGACGTTAACAGCCCCTTTCAAACCATCGAACGCCGTGACGTGGGCATACGCTTAAACGTGCTGCCGGTGGTCACGGCCTCCGGCTTAGTCATCATGGATATCACCACCTCCGCCGACTCGCTCACGGATTCCCTGATCGCCTCCGACATCATCACCAACCAGCGCCAAATCAACACCACCGTACAGATCCGCTCCGGCCAAACACTGCTACTCGGCGGCCTATCGTCCCAGGATGACCGTACCCAGGTCTCCGGCGTTCCTGGCCTCTCTAGCATCCCCGTTGCCGGTCGCTTATTCCAAAACGAATCCACCTCCAACCAGCGCACCAACCTGCATGTCTTGCTCCAAGCGACGGTATTACCCCGTTATGACGCCAAGCGCGTGAATACCCAAGCACCTGCTGCCGCCAGCCCGTTACTACCTGCGCAGCACGGGGTGACGGGCTGGCGGCAGCAGGTCGAGACCCTCCCTGTAACACGTCTCGCAGAATAACGGTGAAACAGTCGAAAACCTGCCATTACCTGACAGTAAGGAACATTTGAAAAATGAAACGTTGGGAACGCTATTCACAAGACTCATTGATCAAGGGTGAACAGGATGCACGGGGCTCCTTGTTCATTTCCCAGAAGGGCCAAAAAGAGCTAGGGGATATCAAACTACTGAATGCTGGCGTGGATACCGTTCGTCAGCTCTATCAAGGCAAACCCTGCTTATACCAGTTTGATCAAATTATAAGGGTCTATAACGAAGGCAAAGGTGCCACCATGGAGCTGTTCGACGTCACATGGTCGGTAGGGCCGGCGCAGCCGGTTCAGGCTTCCGTTACCGTCTCCAAAACAATGAGCTAGGCGTGATCGTGTTCTTCCAGGCACGGCATACCAAGGTAGAGAACATCGGTACCCACCTTAAAATCGAGCTCTCCCCCACTTTATCCAGGAGCGTAGCCCCCAAGAGTGCCAAGACTTCATGTACAACATCGCCGCGCACATGCTCGCCTACGTTGAACCGGTCGGCTGTGCCATCCACCTCGCGTTAGACGTTCAAGGCTGGGAGCCTCCCAAAGACTTCATGCAGCGCTTTGTGACCCGTTCTAAAAAGATCATGCGCATCGATGGCATTGAAGAGCTGGAGTTTGCCCACAACACCATTGCCACCACCTATGGCCGTGGTGAAACCTATATGTTTGGTACCGCTGGAGCGCTCCAATGCTCGATTTACAACAAGACGCTGGAAGCCAAACACCGCGACAAAATGCACTTCTGGGAAGGCATCTGGAAACACGCCGTAAATGATGACCTCAGCTCCGCCTACGATCCTGAAAAAACCGTCTGGCGTATCGAGCTGCGTTTCCATCAATCGGTGCTTCGTGAGTACGCCCAGGGCATTCCCTGCAACGTTGATACCGGTGAAGTGCTGGACGCCTCCCACGGCTTCAATCGATTCATTGACGTGGTTCCCCACCTCTCCGGCCTCTGGCGAACCGCCATGCAATCCTACCGCCTCAACCACAGCCGCGACCTTATCGACCCTGCTTGGCAACTTATGCAGGAAGATGCCCGCTTCTACTGTCATGAGCCTGCGTTCATGTACAAACGCGCTCGCAAAACACCAGGCTTAGGCAATGAAAAGAACGTCACCCTGGCGTTTGGCAACCTCATCAGCATTTATGCCCGCCAAGGCTTCCGCACCATGAAGCCGTTCGTTACCTCCAACGCTCCGGCATGTGGGAAGACCTCGCCGAATACTACCGCCGTCGTGGGTCGACTCCGGGCAATTCAGGCAGATCGTAGAGCAGAAACTGATAGAACGACGATTGGTAGGGAAAGCGGCGTGAGTATCAAAAAGGTCAAAGGTGGTTGGAAGGTCGATATATGGCCGGATGGCCGCTATGGCAAGCGCATCAGAAAACGCTTCCCACCCAGGGAGAAGCAAAGCGCTTTGAAGCACAGTTGCTCACCAAAGCTGCCCAGGGGGAAGACTACGCACCGAAGAAAAAAGACCGTAGGCGCTTACTTGAGCTAGTGCAGCTCTGGTACGACATGCACGGCGCCACGCTCAAAGATGGTCAATCACGCCTTTCTAAGCTGCATCAACTAGTAGGCCTTATGGATAATCCCTATGCCTACACGATCCGCCCAGCGAGCGCTGCAAAATTCCGCCAATTTCGGCTTGAGCAAGGACTCTCACCCAATACCGTTAATCACGATATCGCCTATCTCAGAGCGGTTTTTAACGTCCTCATACAGCTAGGAGAATGGCACGGCGACAACCCCTTTGCCGCGATAAAAGCAATACGGCTACCAGAACGTGAGCTTAGCTACCTCACCCATGAACAAATCAAAACGCTATTTGAAGAACTCGATCAGTCGCGTAACAAGCACGTCTCGCTAATAGCAACACTATGCCTGTCCACTGGAGCCCGCTGGAGCGAAGCCCAGTATCTGCGCGCTGAATTAGTCAGGGATGGCCGTGTCACCTACGTCGACACCAAGAATGGCCGTAGTCGGTCAGTGCCGCTTGCCGATGACCTCTATCAACGCCTCAAGGCGCACGGCCCACAGATCGGACGCCTGTTCCCACGTGATGCCTACCAAGCCTTTACCAATGCTATTAATAAAGCAGGCATTACATTGCCTAAAGGACAACGAACCCACGTACTTAGGCACACATTTGCCAGCCACTTTATAATGAACGGTGGCAACTTATTAACACTGCAAAAGATACTCGGTCATCAATCCATACAAATGACCATGCGTTATGCACATGTAGCCCCTGACCACCTGACGGAAGCCGTCACATACGGGCCAAAATTCTAGGGTGTAGACGCTTTGTAGACACTGGCGGAAAAAGGTACAACGAGGGAGGGTATTACGGCGGGTAAGTCTTTGATTTAATGGTGGGCCCAGTAGGACTTGAACCTACGACCAAGGGATTATGAGTCCCCTGCTCTAACCAACTGAGCTATAGGCCCGAAAAGCGTGCATATCATAGCGAATGTGGCCGGGTGAGGCTAGCCCCTTTGCGCTATCTTGATGTCATTACGGCACTTTATGTGGATTGGGCAGTCTGGTGAGTAGTTCTTTATGCGGAGACGCGCTGTGAAAGCATTGGTTGCTCTATTCCCCTTATTGTTGGCGCTGCCCGTACACGCTGATTGGCAGCTTGATCCTGGCCAGTCGCGGGTGCAGGCGTCGATTACTCAGTTGAACGGCGAAACACCGCAAACTCATCACCACCAAGTGCGCGATCTGCAGGGCGATATCTCCAGCGATGGCACCCTGCGCTTGCCGTTAAAACTTAGCCAAACGGATGTGTTGGAACGCTTTGGTGAGCTGCCACCGTGGATAGGTTTGCTGGCGAACACCACCTTGGTGACGCTAGAGGCGCAAATGCCGCCAGAGCGGTTGGACGGTTTGGATATTGGCGAATCACTGGTGGAGACGCTGACCTTTAGCGTTCAATCAGACATGGTAAACCAACAGGAATCCGTGCCGCTGCGGTTTACCCGCGAAGGCCTGGATGAGATACGCGTGACACACGCGGAGCCCATGGCGATGGACGGCCGAGCGCTGATGGCCAACACCACGGTGCGCACCGTGATGTCGTTACTGGGCTACCAGGAGATTGACGAGCATGTGCCCGTCACTCTCAATGCACTCCTGGTTAATAGGTAATAGTTAATCGGTAGTCGTTAAAGGCTACTAACTGCTTCCACATCCCCCGCCTGGGCTTCGCCGGTTTGTACCCGCCACTGGGCAGCGTAGTGGCCGTTAGCTGCCAAAAGACTGGAATGGGTGCCCCGCTCGGCCACTTGGCCTTTCTCAATCACCACGATCTCATCGGCATGCACGATGGTCGAAAGCCGATGAGCAATCATAATCACCGTGCGGCCATGGGCGATGCGCTTAAGCGAGCGCTGAATGGCCGCTTCGGTTTCGTTGTCCACTGCGCTGGTGGCTTCATCCAGCACCAAAATAGGCGGGTCTTTAAGTAGCGCCCGCGCTAAAGAAAGCCGCTGGCGTTGGCCGCCGGAAAGCCGCACGCCCCGCTCCCCTACCGGCGTATCCAATCCTTGGGGCAGCGTTTCGATAAAGCTCCACGCCTCGGCGGTTTTTGCCGCATCGATAATCGCGGCTTCGTCGGCATCGGGCTTACCGTAGGCGATATTGTCGCGAATGCTGCCTTCAAACAGGTAAACATCCTGGCTGACCAGGCCAATCGACTGGCGTAGTGAGTTCATGCTGACGTCGGTAATCGGCTGGCCATCGATGAGTACCCGCCCGTTTTCCGGGTCGTAAAAGCGCAGTAACAGTTTGATCAGGGTCGATTTGCCCGAGCCGGTCGCGCCTACTAATGCCAGAGTGTTGCCTGCCGGTGCGTGCAAATGAATGTTTTCCACGCCAACACCACTGGTAGCGTAGTGAAAGCTCACATTGTCGATGGTCACTTCACCGCGCACCGGCTGAGCGAGCGGGGTGGTGCTATCGTCCTTAACGGTAATCGGCACTTCAAGTAGATCAAGAATCCGCCGAGTGCTGGCCATGGCGCGTTCGAACAGGTCGATCACCTGAGCCAGGCCGGTGAGCGGCCAGAGCAGCCGCTGCGTCAGGAATACCAACACACCGTATGCACCCACATTTAGTGAACCGTTGAGCGCCATCATGCCGCCCACAGTAAAGGTGGCCAGAAAGCCCGCCAAAATCGCCATACGGATCACGGGAATAAACGCGGAGCTAACCTTGATCGCCCTTCTGTTGGCGTCTACATAGGCTTCGCTGGCCTCGCGCAGTCGCTCGGCTTCGCGGTCTTCGCTGGTAAAGCTTTTAATCGTCGCGATGCCGCTTAGATTGTTGGATAAACGGCTGGCTAAATCACCGACTTTTTCACGCACGTCGCTGTAGAGCGGCCCGGCTTTGCGCTGGAAGAAGAACGCACCCCAAATGATCAGCGGAATAGGTGTGAAAGCGAGCAGCGCAATCAGCGGCGAAAGCACAAAGAATACCGCGCCAATCACCACCACCGTCACCACTACCTGAACCATCGCGTTGGCGCCACCGTCCAGAAAGCGCTCAAGCTGATTAACGTCGTCGTTCATGGTGGCCACTAGCTGGCCGGAGCTTCTTGATTCAAAGAACGCCATATCCAGCCGTTGAGCGTGCTCGTAGGTATCCTGGCGCATATCCGCCTGTAAACGTTGGGCTAAGTTGCGCCATAGGATTTGAAACAGGTACTCAAATAGCGACTCCCCTGCCCAGATAACAAACGTCAGCACCGCCAGCATGGTGATCTGCTGTTGAGGCGTTTCAAACCCGAGGCTGGCCACAAAACTCTGCTCTTGGTTGACCACCACATCAATGGCGACACCAATCAGAATCTCTGGAGCAATATCAAACAGCTTATTGATAATCGAACAGGCGGTGGCGGCAATGATGCGCCGACGATAGCCTTTGGCGTAGCGGAGTAGCCGCACCAGGGCTTGAAAGCTCTGATTCTTAGAACGGAGTGGAGAAGGAGCCACGAGCATTCCTTACTGAGGTTGTTGTAGGCCAATTAGGCTTTGTACGAAAACTGCCTGCGCTCGGCCATGCTGCGTTAAAAAACGGCTCGTGCGCGAGTCCGATCAAAATGCTCATTTACACCCCGTAAACTCCGCTTTTTCGCCGTTTTTTGCCTTGCCTGACCTTCGCTCGCCGATTTTTCGTACAAAGCCTAGGTAGGCGCTAGCGTAATGAATTCAATGCTCAGGCTCAACGCGTTAATGCTTGGGGAGTTAAGCTGGCGCCGGGGCGCGGCGCACATTGGCCAACAGCGGGCTGCCGGTATCGGGGTCTAGCAGCAGCGTGCACTCTACTTGATAGAGCGTACGCACTAGATCGGGCGTCACCACCTGAGCGGGCGGCCCTTCCGCCACAATCTTGCCTTCGCGCATGGCGATGAGATGATCAGCGTAGCGGCAGGCGCTGGCGAGATCGTGGAGCACCATCACCACGGTACGGCCATGGTGGGCAAGATGTTTCACCAGTTCGAACACTTCAATCTGGTGGCCCAGATCCAGCGCGGAGGTGGGTTCATCCAGCAACAACAGCGGGGTTTGCTGGGCGATGGTCATGGCGATCCAGGCGCGTTGACGCTGGCCGCCGGAAAGCGCATCAATTGGCCTGTCAGCGAGTTGTTCAAGCCCTGCCGCCGCTAGCGCGTGCTGCACCACGCGTTGGTCTTCTGCTGACCACTGACGCAGCCAGCCTTGGTGGGGCTGGCGACCAAAACGAATCAGCTCGGTCACAGTGAGCCCCTCCGGTGCGACGGCCTCCTGGGGCAGTAGCGCCAGTTGCGTAGCGAGTTGACGGGTGGGCAAGCGCTGGATATCTGCGCCATCCAGCAATACAGCACCGCTATCGGGTTTGTGTAAACGAGCAAGCCCGGCCAACAACGTCGATTTTCCGCACCCGTTGGGGCCCACAATGGCGGTGACTTTGCCGCTGGGCAGGGTGATATCCAAGCCATCAATCACCTGCCGGGTGCCATAGCTCATGCCCAGTGCCTGGGTAGCCAGAGAAGGAATTGGCGACGCTGGGAATTGGCTCATGTAAAACTCCGTTGGGGACGCATTAATATCCAAAGTAACCAGGGCCCTCCGACCACGGCGGTAACGATACCCACCGGAATCTCGATCGGCGCCAGCAGCGTACGCCCGGCCAAGTCGGCGAGTACCATGACCAGCGCCCCCGCCAGCGTTGCCGCCAAAACCGGCACGCTACGAGAACTCGACATTGACCGGGCAATCTCCGGGCCAATCAACCCCACCATGCCCACCGGACCTGCCACAGCCACCGCCAACCCCGTCAAGGCGACAGATAGCAGCAGCACTTCCAACCGGCGACGTTTGACGTTCACTCCTAACCCGCTGGCGGTGGCATCCTTGAAACGCAGTAGCGTTAGCGAACGGGCTAACGCCATGGCAGTGGCCAGCCCTAACACCAACCCGAGCATCAGTAATTGCAGTGCGCCGCTGGGGCGGGCATTGAGCGAACCCACCGTCCATGGATAAGCAGCATTGGCGGTATCAATGGCGACTCGCGCCAGCATCAATTGCGTTATCGCGCCAAACACCGCGCCCACGCCAATCCCCGCCACGATAAAGCGATACCCCTGGGTGCCGTTGCCCGCGGCGAGCCCGAAGGTGAGTACCGCTGCGGTGGTTGCCCCTGCTAACGCCATGGCAGGCGGCGCGATGGAAACGCCAAGGCCTACGATGGAGGCCACTGCAAACGCTGTCGCGCCATTATCAATGCCGATAATACCCGGCGTCGCCAAGCGATTGCGGGCCAGGGTTTGCATCAGTATGCCTGCTAACGCGAAGGCCGCCCCGGTACTAGCGGCAGCGGCTAAACGCGGCAAGCGCAGCTCCTGCACTACAAAGCTCGCCATCATATCTGCATTGCCAAACAGCGCCTGCAGCACCGCCATAGGGGCGACCTTAACGCTGCCCAGGCTTAGGTAAATAACGCTGGCAAGCAGTAACGCGCCAAACAGTCCCAGGTTAACGGCCACCGCTCGCTGCTCAAACAAAAGGCTGTTCTGACTGTGCCCGCTTCGCCAGGCGAATCGCCAATAACCTTGCGGTGGCGGTACGTTGTTATTGCCGTCCGCGCGGAACTGGTGTTCCGGGGAGAAAGGCATAGACGAGCTTTTTATCTGCGTGGTTTTCATTAGCGAATTCACAGCATTGGTAGGCGGCGCGCACGAACAACCGCTATCAGTACGGGGGCGCCGCACAGCGCAGTGAGTAGACGCCCAACGGTAGTTCCGATGGAGCGACCACCACCCGAGAAATGATATCGGCCGCGAGGACGATCAGCGGCCCGATGGGCAGACAAAACCATAGCGTGCGACGAATATCAGGCCCGGCAAAGGCCCGTGCGACAAACGGCACCACCAACCCAACAAAGGCAATGGGCCCGGCGATAGCGGTGGCAGCCCCCACCAACAGCGCCACGCAGGCGATGACCAACCAACGAATGAGATTGGGGTGGTGGCCCAAACCAGAGGCCACTCGTTCGCCTAGCGCCAGGGCAGCTAACGGCCGAGCAATCAGCGCAACCATCACTGACGCGACCAGCATACTGGGCAGCACGGCAAGTAGGTCATCCAAGCGGCGGCCGGCCAAGCTGCCAATCACCCAGAAGCGAATTTCATCAGCGGCACGCTGGTCGTAAAGCAATATCAATGAGGTTAATGAAGCGAGCAGACCAGAGAACGCAGCCCCGGCAAGCACGAGCCGGATGGGGTCGTTACCCACACCGCGAAAGCGCGCCACGCTCAATACGCACGCGCAGCCCACCAGCGCACCTAACTGCGCGACTGAAATGCGTAACGTGGCGGCGCTGGCACCCAGCACTAAGGCCAGCGCCACGGCAAACGCCGCCCCCGCACTAACCCCTAAAAGCCCTGGTTCAGCCAGCGGGTTGCGTGCGACCGCTTGCAACAGGGCGCCAGCGACGCCTAGTGCCATGCCCACCACAATACCAATCAAGGTGCGCGGTGCGCGCAGTTCCCAGACGATGAAGCGTGCTTCACTGTCCTGGGCACCGCTCAGTAGCGCCAGGGCCCTACCCGGGCCAACGCTACCCGCACCGATTAATAGACTAACGAGACTCACCGCCACAAGGGCGGTGAGTAGTAGCAGCATTAGCGTTCGGGGCGTAGCACGCCTAACGTTAGGCGTTGCAAAACGTGGAACCGTCACGGCAACAGCGCTGCCTCTATATCATCAAGAATCGCCTGAGCGGCCAGCGGGCCATTGGCGCTTGTCCATAGCTGACCATCCACCGGCACTACGTGGTCTTGCTGCACCACGTTTAGGCGCGTAAAGGCGCTGCTCTGCTTGGCGGCGTCCACCGCCGCTTGACCATCTTCGTTGAGCGTTGCCAGGAACAGCCAGTCGCCGTCCACTTGGGAAAGGTTTTCCAGGCTCAGTACATCGCTATGCACACCGCGCTCGCCGACCAGGCCAGCGTCCTGAACATCCAGACCCGCTTGGGCTAACAAACCTGCAGAAAAAAGGTTTTCCGACATCACCATGGGGCCACCGGGCATCCAGCGTACCAAGAAGGCACTTCCCCCCACACCGGCCTCTTCCACTGCCTCGGCGACCTCGACGGCGCGTTGCTCAACGGCCTCAATCGCTTCTGCGATGGCAGCTTGGCGATTAAGTGCTTCACCGTAAAGGCGGGCTTCGTCTTTCCAGTTATCCGGTGCCAGTGGCTGGGTCAGTGGCACCACCGTGGGCGCAATACGTGACAGCAGTTGATACTGCTCATCAGAAAGCTGGGCGGGCGCCAAAATCAGATCCGGCTGCTGCGCCAGCACGGCCTCGATATTGATCTCGCGCACCACGCCCATAATAGCAGGCGGGTTTTCACCAAGATGCGCTTCAATGTAGCTTGCCACATTGTCACCACCACGCGTCGTCACAGCGCCTAGCGGGTTGACACCTGCCGCTACGGCAGCGTCCAAAGCGCCTTCGTAAAGTGTTACAACCCGCTTTGGGGTTCCCTCAACGTCTACGTCGCCAAAGGCGGTTTCCAGCGTGCGCGCTTGTGCAGTGCCTACCACTAAGGCACTTAGCAATATGCCCATCATGCCTAAACGCCCGCGTTTAATGAGGGTGGCTACCCTTGGTGTCGTTTGAACCAGCATAAGTTTCTCTCGATACGGTACTTTGACAAGGATAATAACGATTCTCAAAAGCGCTTGCACTACTATTCCATCGAATGGCGTGTTCCATTTCTTGCAACCTCTCCACCACCCCGCTGTTTCAGTTCACGCAACGTAATGTTCCTCAATCATCCCCTCGCGTTTGGGAACTTTTCTTTTAGACTCCCGCCTTTATTTGATAATTAATATCATTAGCTAATAATTATCGTAACCAAGAGGGAATGACATGCCACGCTTTACTCGCTCTGTTCTGGCTAGCGCCGTCACGCTTGCTGTTACTTCAGGCACAGCCACCGCTCAAGAAGATCAACAGCTGGACAATATCGTTGTCTCGGCCAGCGGGTTTGAACAGGCGATGGTCGATGCCCCCGCCAGCATTTCAGTGATCTCCCGCGAAGAGCTCTCGCGTCAACGGGTTACCAGTATTGCCGATGCCCTGCGCAACGTTGAGGGAGTGGATGTCGGCGGCTCAGTGGGCAAAACCGGTGGTAGTAATATTAGTATCCGTGGCATGCCCAGCGACTACACGCTGATCCTGATTGACGGCCGCCGCCAGAATACCGCTGGCAGCGTGACCCCCAATGGGTTTGGCGAAACCTCCACCAGCTTCTTTCCGCCGGTTTCCAGCATTGAACGCATTGAAGTTATCCGCGGCCCCATGTCGACACTGTATGGCTCTGATGCCATGGGTGGGGTAATCAACATTATTACCCGCCGGGTTGGCCGCGAGTGGACTGGCTCTATCGGGGTCGAAAACACCGTTAACGAAGATCGCGATTTTGGCGATCGTCGCGAGATCAACCTGTATACCAGCGGCCCTTTGGTGGAAGATACCCTTGGCCTTCAACTGCGTGGCCGGGTTTATGAGCGCGATGCTTCTGAACTCACCTACACCGACGGTGACGGCAATCCTATCGAGGTTAGCCAGCGCGGCCCCAGCCCGGTGGAAGGCGATACCTACAACATCGGCGGTAAGCTAACCTGGACGCCCTCTGACAGCCATGACCTGTGGCTGGATGGTGAAGTCAATCGTCAGCGCTACAACAACGATGAGTGCCAGCTAGGCACCCTGGATGGCCGCACCCGCAGCTGCGCGCCTGACCCTGGCAGCGCCACCGGCTATTCGAATGAACTCCGTTTTGAGCGCGAGCAAATCGCCATTGGCCACACCGGACGTTTTGCCTCGGGTACGTTGGAATCCAGCCTGATGCGCAATACCACCGAAACCAAAGGACGCACGATTCCTGGTGATGTGGGCGTTGCTTACGAAGGCTTTCCCAGCATTATCGGCGGTGCGCCGCGGGAGCTGGAAACCACCAATACTGTGCTCGACAGCAAATTCATCATGCCGCTGGGCAACCACATGACCACGCTGGGCCTGCAGTGGTGGGATGCAGAGCTTGACGACGGCTTGGCCGGTGAGACCTTTGCCCAAACCACCTGGTCGCTGTTTGCTGAAGATGAGTGGATGCTGCGGGACGACTTGGCCCTGACCCTAGGCGGCCGTTACGATCACCACGACGCCTTTGGCAGCCAGTTCAGCCCGCGCGGCTACTTGGTGTGGAACACGACGCCCAACTGGACATTAAAAGGCGGCGTGAGCCGCGGCTATAAAACGCCCACGCTTAATGACTTGCACGATGGCATCAACGGCGTCACCGGCCAAGGCACCGTGCTGACCATTGGTAACCCAGATCTTGAGCCTGAAACCAGCACCAGCAGCGAGATCGGCGCCCATTACGATAACCAGCAAGGCTTTACCGCCAGCGCCACACTTTTCCACAACCAGTTTGACGATAAGATTGCCAGTGGCAGCGATATCCTGGTGGAAAACGACCCGCTGATTCCTGACGGCCTGTATAGCCAGGATATCAATATCGATGAAGCGATCACCCAAGGGGTTGAGCTCTCTACTGGCTACCAGTTCGCTCCCGATTGGCGCGTCAACGCCAATTACACCTACACCGATAGCGAACAGAAGAGTGGCGATAACAAGGGCGAGCCGCTGACAGATACCCCGGAACACGCCATTAACGCCACCCTACGCTGGCAGGCAACGGCAAAGCTGGATACTTGGCTCTCAGCTGAGTACCGCAGCGAACGCTACCGTAACCGCGAAAGCGTCCGCGGTGCCCCCTCGTTTGATGATTTGGGCGACTTTAAAGCCTATTCACTGTTTCACTTAGGCGGTAACTATGCGGTCACCAATCAGCTTAATCTGAGCGCGACGATCTATAACCTGTTTGATAAAGATTTTGTCGACTACCGCGCCTACGGCGATGGCACCAGCTTTGGCAATGTGTACGCCAACAGCGAAGAGGGCCGCCGTCTGTGGCTATCCGCCCGCTACGAATTCTAATCGACCTCAGCTCGCTACTGTTTCAATGCTGATTTCTGCCCCGGCCATGCGCTGGGGCTTTTTTGTTGACTACTCTCTCCTTTGCGGACGACCAAAAAAGCGGCTATCGCTGGATAGCCGCTGCTGTATTGCGTATATAACGGGAACCTAGCGTTTAGAAGGCGACGTTGAGACCTAGCCAAACCCGGCGGCCATCTTCCACATAGCCGTACTCGTCGTAGTCAATCGCTTCGTCGAACAGGTTGTAGATACCCGCGTTCAGTTGAGTCGATTCATTTAGCTGGTAGCCAATACCTGCATCTACAAAGGTGTAGGAAGGGGCCACGATTGAGCTTTGCGAAGGGCCGGTAGTCGGTTGGCTCTCTTCGCCGCGGTAGGTCACTTTTGTCCACTGGCTGAGCTTGGCCGAGGCTTGCCAATTCAGCGTGGCCGATACTTGGTGGCGTGGCAGTTGAGTTAGCGGCTCGCCGGCATACTCACCGCTTTTTTGCTCGCTATCAGTAAAGGTGTAACTGGCCGTTAGCGCTAGCGCATCGTTCAGCGGCGCCGTGATACTGACCTCGGCGCCCTGGGTTACGGCTTCATCCACGTTGACGCGGTAAGTCGGGTCGCTACCATAATCGTTAGCGCCATCCGTACAGATATCGATAGGGCAAGCAATACGGGTAATTTTATCTTTGAAATCATTATGGAATAGCGTGATACCGCCGCTCAACCCGGTATCATTAGCATATAACAGCGCCAGCTCTTTATTGAGCGAGGTTTCTGGCTCAAGGTCAGGATTACCGTAAATATTGCCACCACGGCTGACCTGTCCCCAGTCGGGAGTAATCTCGCGCAGGTTAGGCGCTCGATAACCGGTTGAAACGCCGCCTTTCAACGTCCAATCAGGCGTCATATTCCACACGCTGTAAAGACGCGGGCTTAAATGACTACCGTAATTGTCGTCATCATCAACACGTAAACCGCCGGTCAATGCCCAGGAATCGGTAAGCATCCACTCATCTTCAACAAAGAGTGCCCATTGGCTATTCTCAATCTCACTGCGATCAGAACCAGGCAATTGATTCGTCGTACTATCGTCAAGCGACTCTTCCTCGTAGTTAGCGCCTACCGTCACCATATGCATGCCTAGCGGAATGACCGTGCTGGTTTTGGCGGTGGTGTTGGTGATTTCAATATCCCGCGATTTATTTTCGCTGCGCTCACGCTGCAGGTAGGTTTCGCTGGTACCCCAATCGAAGCGGCCACTGTGGGTTAGCGCAACGTGCTGATGGGTATAGTCGTTGAAGCTATCCTCACAACCACCGCGACAGCCCTCTGATGGCGCCGAGTTGCCCACCAGCGATTCGCGCTCCTGCTCCGTGATACCGGCCTCAAACGTGAAGTCGTGGTTTTTTGATGCGGCAAGGCTAAATCGTGCGGTAAGGCTTTGTAGGCTTTTATCTTCATAGCCGTTGAGGATATTGTCTTCATCGCGCTGAGAGGCGCGACCATAGAGCTGAAGACCTAAACGATCCCCTACCAGCGGGCCACTGAGGTAAAAATTAGCCTGACGGCTATCGCCGGAGTCGCTGTCTTCCTGAAGCATGGTGTCGAGTTGCACATTACCGTGCCACTCCTGCGCAACCTTGCGGGTAATCACGTTAATGACCCCGCCGATTGCATCGGAGCCGTAGAGCGTCGACATTGGCCCACGCACTACTTCAATACGCTCAATGGCCTGTAGTGGCGGTAGCCAGTCTTGCTCAAACCCGGCGCTACCGTTGGGACGGGACTCGCGGGAATTCTGCGGGCGCCCATCCACCAAGATAAGCGTGTACTGGGAAGGCATACCACGAATGGAGATATCTTGACCGTTATCCCCAGCGCCCCCGCCAGTAATAATCACACCGGGCACGTCACGCAGCGCATCGGTGACACTTTGATAGTGGCCCCGCTCTAACTCTTCCCGGGAAACCACACTGATAGAGGCAGGCGCATTGGTAATCTGCTGTTCAAACCCCGACGCAGTGACCACCATATCGTCTAAACGGGGTGCTTCTTGTGCCCATAATGCGCTACTGGCAAGGGAAGAGATGGCGCTGGCCAGCAGCGTTCGGCGCAAACAGGGAGACATAACTTCGTCCTTCATAGTGTGTTCAATGTGTGTGAGCAATGTGGGTCAGCATTCGCTCTATTAAATGCGAATTATTAGCATTAATATTTTTACACACTCTTTGCACACTGGGGTGAGACGGTACGTTCAGCATACCGGAACACAAATGCCTATTATTTTCATTCGCACCGAAAAATGGCACAATTAGCGCTCACCCTTTTCCGTGGGCCTGACCATGTATGACTTTGACGAACTTACCGCCTTTGCCGATGTGATGACCACGGGCAGTTTGACTCGCAGCGCTCAAAAGCTCGGATTAGCCAAATCGACCCTTAGCCGCCGTATCAGCCAGCTCGAAACCCGGCTTAACCAGCCACTGCTGCGCCGTCAGGCCAACCGCTTGATTCCTACCGAGGCGGGGTTACTGTTTCACAACTACTGCACCGAGCTTTTGGCAATGGCGGCCCATAGCCAGGAGGCGCTGGCAGAGCTGCGTGAGGAGATTAGCGGCGAAATAACCCTTGAGGTACACGGTGCCCTGGCACGCAGCTGGTTACCCGGCACGATTGATGCCTTCTTAAACCGCCACCCCAAGGTAGAGTTAACGCTACACACCAGGGAAACACCACCCACTAAAATGCACAGCAATAGCGTTCATGTCTGGCTTGGGCCAACGCACGAGTGCGGGCTAAACCAGGAGCGCTTGGGGCATTTAACCCGCGGGCTTTATGCCAGCCCACACTATTTAGCGGCGGCTGGCACGCCTCAACACCCCGACGAACTGAACCAGCACGCCTGGATAGATCTGTTGGGTTCTGCCTCTGATGGGCTGCTGCTCACTCATCAAGAGCATGGCCAGTACGCTTTTAACCCGCCCCGTTCCCGGCTGCGAGTAGACCTTACTGCCCTGCATATTGATGCCATCGCGCGCAGCCAGGGGATCGGGTTGCTCTCACACTGGTTAACTGCAAAACGCGAACAGCATCATCCAGGCGAACTGGTTAACTGCCTGCCGGGCTGGGAGCCGGTGCCTCTCCCCATCACGTTGCTCTACGCCTACGGCCATCAATCACGCCGTACCCACGCGCTGTTAGAGTTTTTACGCAGCCAGGTGCCCGCCCCGTGGCGCACGTCAGCCGCCGCCGTCTAGGTTAATTCGAGTGTTTGCCTTGCCAGTTAGCCCGCTTATTAACGACAATGGGCGGCTAACGATTGCCAAGGACAGCCAATGCTTGCCGAACTTTTTGCCGTCATGGCGCCCGTGCTGGCGGGTGCAGGGCTCGGCTACCTGTGGGTACGCCTAGGCCATCCCTACCCGGTCGACTTCATTACCCGGCTAGTGTTTAACATTGGCACACCCTCACTGGTATTAGCATCCCTGGCGGGTGCCGATATCGATGCCACCACCTTTGGCCAGACGATGTTGGCCGCCGCGCTGGTGATTATCACCATGGGGGCCGCTACTTTTGTGGTGGCAAAACTGTTGCGCCGCAGTTGGCGAGTGCTGCTTGCCCCCATGATGTACCCCAACACCGGCAATATGGGCTTACCGGTGGTGCTTTACGCCTTTGGCAGTGCCGGGTTTGCCTACGGCATCACGGTGATGGTGACTGTCTCGCTGTTTCAGTTCACCTTAGGCGCGGTGCTTAATAGCCAGGGCAACCCGCTCAAAACGCTTGCCAAAACGCCCACGGTTTACGCTATTGCGATTTCCATGGCGCTGCTGCTGACGGACACTTCCCTGCCGCCCTGGTTGGCGAATACGGTGGACTTAATGTCAGGGTTCACGGTACCGCTCATGCTCATTACTCTGGGCGTATCGCTAGCCAGCATTCAGGTGAAGAACCTGCGTTCAGGGCTCGGATTTAGCCTGGTGCGCGTGCCCCTCGCTGCCATGGTCGCCTGGTTGATCGCTGGCTGGGTGGGCCTTCCGCCACTGGCACAGAGCATTTTAGTGCTGCAAATGTGTATGCCGGTGGCGGTATTCAATTATCTCTTTGCTCAGCGTGCCCAGCGCGAACCCGTTTATGTCGCCAGTTTGGTCTTCTGCTCAACGTTGTTAGCGCTGTTTTACCTACCCGTGCTACTCGCCCTGCTCATGTAATAGTGGAACCCACACGTGACTAAAAGGTCACTGCTAGACTACTGGCAAGGATGCCAATGATTAACGTCACCAGAGGGCACGCTATGCTTCACATGAACAACCATACCCAACGCCCACTGCCCCCTGGGGCTTGGGCAAGGATCAGTGGACTAGTGCTGGCGGGCGCTATTAACACGGCAAATGCGGAAATCGTCCAGGAATCGCTGGAAACCGACCATTTAAACCTTTCCATTGAGCGTATCGCCGATGGTTTTGAGCACCCTTGGGCGGTGGCGTTTTTACCCGATGGCCGCTACTTGGTGAGCGAACGCAGCGGGCAACTGAAACTTGTCGACCCCGAAAGCGGTGAAGCCAGTACGTTGGAAGGCATGCCCGAAGTGAGTACTCAGGGCCAGGGCGGTTTGCTAGACGTAGCGTTACATCCTGATTTTGAAGGCGGAAATGGCGAGGGTGATAACGACTGGATCTATTTCACCTGGAGCAAGCCCGAGGGCAATAACAGCCGTTCAGCATTATCGCGAATAAAATGGCACAATGCCCAGCTAGGAGAGGTCGAACACTTGTTTGAACAAGATCGCGCCTCTGGGCCGGGCCGCCATTACGGCTCGCGGTTGGCGTGGCTGCCCGACGGTACCCTGCTAATGAGTATTGGGGATCGCGGCAGTGAACCGCCCCGCGCCCAGGCAAGCGATGACCACGCGGGCTCTACCCTGCGCCTTACCGCTACTGGTGGCGTTCCCGATGACAACCCTTTCGTTGGTGATGACACCACCCTGGATGAAATTTACTCCATGGGTAATCGCAATATTCAAGGCATGGCCGTGCTCAGTAACGGCGAAGCCTGGGCGTCAGAGCATGGCCCCCGCACCGGCGACGAGCTGAATCATATCGAAGCGGGCAATAATTATGGCTGGCCAAAGGTCAGCCAGGGCAATGACTATGCAACCAACGAGCCGATTGGCGAAGATTCGCTCCCCGGCATGGTTGACCCAGTGTATGTATTTGAAGGCCGCTTCGCCCCCGCCGGGCTTGCCGAAGTGACTAGCGACGCCTTTGGTGAGTGGCAAGGCAACTTATTAGCCGGTGGGCTAGGTAGCGAGAAGCTGTTGCGCCTGCGCTTGGAAGAGGGCCGTGTCGCCGAGGAAGAGCTGATTTTACAAGGCGAAGTGGGTCGCATTCGCGATGTTCGCCAAGGCCCTGATGATGCCATTTACTTACTCACTGACGCCCCCCAGGGCGGCTTGTACCGCCTAGCGCCAACGAACCAGTAGCGCTTTCACTGGCTGATATTAAAACGTATTAAAACCACCATGGATGCCCCATGCGACTACGCAATTTGATTATTTTGACTGTGATTGTGCCGCTGTTTGTCATCCTGGTGGTTTTTAGCTTAGTGGCAATCAAGTCGCTCGAAGATAACGTACGCTCAAAGCTACAAACGGAAGTTGAGATTATTACCCGGACGCTGAGCTCGTCGCTCAGCTACGCGGTTACGCCAGATAGCAACACGCCGCTTGAAGAAGCGCTACAGTCGGCGTTCTCCTTCCATCGAATTTACGGGGCCTATGTATTCGATACCCAAGGTCGCGATATTTACGGGCTGGGCCTAGGCAAAGATATTTTCAGCCGTGAAGAGATTCAACAAATCATTGAGCGCGATGACTTATATAGCAACTATCGCCAACACGATGGATGGAATTACTACTCTGCATTGACACCCTTGCGCTCACAAGATGGCACTGTATATGGGGTACTGCAGGTTAATCGGCTAAATACCGGTATTGAGAACTACACGGGTTTTATCAGTATTGTGGCCGTGTTGGTGTTTGTGATTGGCGCCGCCGGAATCGTGTTTAGTATTTGGTGGGGGTTTCGCCGCCATATCGAGCGCCCGCTTAACCGGCTGCTGCACGTAATGCAGTTGGTAGAAAAAGGTGACCGCAGCCAACGCGCCACCGAAGACGGCCCTATCGAATATCGCCACCTTGCCTCCGGTTTGAATGGCATGCTGGATGCGATGGCCGAAAAAGACCAAGAGATCGAAAATCGCCAACGGCGCGAAATTGAGCTTGAAAAGCGCCTGCGCAAATCGAAAAAGCTGGCTGAACTGGGCGTATTGGCAGCCGGCGTTGCCCATGAGATAGGTGCGCCGTTAACGGTGATCAATGGCCAGGCCCAGCGTTTGGCTCGCCGCGATGTGATTGGCGATGACGAACGCGCACGACTAGGGCGTATTCGTGGCGAAGTCGAGCGCATCGTTGAAATTGTGCGCCAGTTGATGGAATTAGGCCGCCAACATAACGTAGAGAAAGGCGAACTGGCGCTTGATCAGCTTATTATGAATGCCAGCGATTTGGTTGAAGACGAGCTGGAGCCACGCAATATTCGTTTAGACATTGAATTACCGTCGCCGACACCCAACTTACTCGCCAACGGCCAACAAATTGTGCAGGTGCTGACCAATTTGCTGCGCAATGCAGCGCAAGCCCCCGAAGTGAACAGAATTCGAGTGCGCGCCCAGCAGCAAGAGCACGAATTAATACTGTGGGTGGAAGATGATGGCCCAGGGATACCCAGTGCCCATCATCACAAAGTGTTCGACCCATTTTTCACCACCAAACCGGTCGGTCAAGGCAGCGGTTTGGGACTCTCTATGGTACATCGCATTATTAACGACCACGGCGGTACGATCGGCGTGTTTGACAGCGCCCTTGGCGGCGCTGGATTTGAAATCACACTACCTATTAGTGAAACCGCATCCGCGTGAGGACAACGTTTGTGACCCAACAGGATCCCCTTTTACCTTTGTTGGTGGTTGAAGATGACGCCGCTATACGTGAGTTATTAGAAGAAGAACTGCAGGATGCAGGCTACACGACGCTCGGCGTACCTAGCGCTGAAGAGGCGATCGCCTTACTAAGCCACACCACCGTCTCACTGGTAATTACCGACGTGCGACTGCCGGGTATGACCGGCATTCAGCTACTCCAGCAGCTCCGCCAAGCAGGCAGTGAGCTGGGCATTATTGTGATTACCGCTTTCGGTACCATCGATCAGGCGGTTGAGGCACTTAAGCTAGGGGCTGACGACTTTTTAACCAAGCCGTTAGACCTTGATGCCATCCGCGATGCCGTATTTCGTGTGCTGGAACGCCAACGCCTGGCGGTTTTCCACGACACGGATATCAGCCATTTCCACGGCATTGTGGGTAAAAGCCAGGTCATGCAGACACTGTTTCATGACGCCTCCCGCCTTGCCAAAAGCGATGCCCCCATTTTGATCTTAGGGGAAAGCGGTACCGGCAAAGAGTTACTCGCCCGCGCCATTCACCAGGAAAGCCCTCGCAATGACCAACCCTTTGTGCCGGTTAACTGTGCGAGCATTCCCGCAGATTTGATGGAGAGTGAGTTCTTTGGTCATGTAAAAGGCGCCTTTACCGGGCTAATGAGGCGCGCAAAGGGCTCTTTCAAAGCGCTCAGGGCGGCAGCCTGTTTTTAGATGAGATTGGTGAAATGCCCATCAATCTGCAGGCTAAACTACTGCGGGCCTTGCAGGAGAAAACCGTGCGCCCAGTGGGCGGCGAGCGCGAAGAGCCAGTAGATGTCCGCATCATCGCTGCAACTCACCGCAACCTGGAGAAGGAAATCGAGCAGGAGAATTTCCGCAGCGACTTGTTCTACCGTTTGGAAACGTTCTCGCTGCGCATTCCCCCGCTACGCGAGCGCGGTACCGATATTGAACACCTTGTTTTTGCCCTTATCGACAAGCACTCCGAGGCCCAGGGCAAGCAGATCGAGCAAATCGAGCCAGAAGCGCTCAACAACCTGCTCAACTATGCCTATCCCGGTAACGTTCGCGAACTGGAAAACGCCATCATGCGGGCAGTTACCCTGAGCGAAGATGGCTCGCTCAGCCATAAAGATCTGCCCGAACGGCTGCGCGAACAATCAACGGTGGAAAGCGGTACCCACTGGTGCCTACCGTCAGTGGCGAAGTGCTGGCAGGGAGCCAGGTGCCCTCGGCAACGCCAATCCGCTGGCCTAGCCTAGAAGAAGTTGAAAAGCGCTATATTAACAAGGTATTAGAAGCAACGGGTGGCAACAAACGACGCACCGCAGAAGTGCTGGGCATTGCTCGTCGGACGCTCTATCGCCGCCTGGAAGACAGTGAAGAGTAACTACCAGGATACTGATAAGGCGGGATGCGCTAGCTAGAAAGCAAACAAAAAAACCCCCGGGCGCGGGGCGGAAAGGATGGCAAATCGTGTGAGCAGCCGCAGGGAACAAACAGCTGAGGCGATTTACCATCGTAGGGAGCGGTACACTTGCTAAAGACTAGTTACTGGTCGAATTTTCATCCTCTTCCTCAGCGCCAGGCATAGGTTCGGTTCCTTCACCAAAGCCAGGCTCGTCGTCAGGGTTCATAGTGCCCTCTGCGGGCTCGTCCATGGTGTCATCCGGCATGGACTCTTCTGACATAGGATCTTCTGACATCGTTTCTTCAGATTGCGTCATGCTGTTTTCTGCTGCTGGCTCTTCACTTAAGCCTGGATCCTGCTCCATCGCTGACTCTTCACTCATACCCGGTTCCGGCTGAGTGGTGGCATCCTGCTCTAATGGTGAAGGCTCTTCAGCAGGTGGCGCTGTTTCTTCGTTATCACCGCAACCAGCTAACACAATTACACTTGCCGCTGTCGCCATCATGCACAGCGTTAACCAGCGTGGGCGATTGGAAATTTGCTTGCTCTCAATGTGGTCGTGTTGCTTATCCATAATACCCACCTCCATTACTTACGCTGCTTGTTTCTAAACATTTCACTGGAAAAATCGACAGTCAGCTTTCCGTACACGCATACAAGTTATTCACAACACTCTACTTAAACTACAATCACTTTACGTGCCAAAAACATAAAAACCAATATAAACAATTAATACAATGTCTTATAAAACATTAGCAATGCCATTATGTACTTATAGGCACCCGCGCGAGTGGGTAAAAAATGACACATGTAGCGTTAATTGCCCCGTTGAGCGAGCCGTTGTGACACACAGGCCCCACCTATGTATAATAATTTTTAATAAATTATCCGACTCAAGCTCTTATTTCTTTATGAATGGCGCAATAACGACACACGCCCATTCAGCTCAACAAAAAGGCATCGCCGATGGACGAGACACGACCCGTCAAAATTAAAGTGCGCGGATTAAGCAAAGTCTTTGGTAAGCACCCACAAAAAGCCATTGAGCTACGTGATCAAGGAATGAAGCGCCCCGAAATTCTGGAGAAATCCGGCCAGACGCTGGGGCTATCCAATATTTCGTTTGATGTCTATGAAGGCGAACTGCTGGTCATCATGGGTCTCTCGGGGTCAGGCAAATCGACCTTGATCCGTTGTCTTAACCGTCTAATTGAGACCACCGAAGGTGAGATCATTATCGACGGCGAAAACATCCCGACGCTAAAAGAGAAAGCGTTACTGGAGTGCCGCCGCCGTCACTTCTCTATGGTATTTCAAAATTTCGCGCTATTTCCCCACCGCACTGTGCAGCAAAATGCCGAGTTCGGTTTTGGAAATTCGCGGCGTAGAGAAAACAGAGCGCCATAAAATTGCCCATGATGCGCTTAAGCAAGTGGGCCTGGAGGGCTGGGAAGACGCCTACCCGAATCAACTTTCCGGCGGTATGCAGCAGCGCGTTGGCCTCGCCCGTGCTCTGGCAAACGATGCCACCGTACTGTTAATGGATGAAGCTTTCTCAGCACTTGACCCGCTAATTCGCAAAGACATGCAGCAAGAGCTTTTGCAGCTGCAATCCAAAATGCAAAAAACCACGGTCTTCATCACCCACGATCTGGATGAGGCGCTCAACATTGGCGACCGTATCGTGTTGCTGAAAGATGGCGAAGTGGTGCAGATCGGCACGCCGGAAGAGATTCTGACCAAGCCTGCGGATGACTACGTGCGTCGCTTTATCGAAGGCGTTGACCGGGCACGTATCTTGACCGCCGAGAGCGCCATGCGGCCACTGCGCTCCACAGCTCGGGAAAGCGATGGCCCACGCACGGCGCTACACCGCATGCGCGACCATGCTATCGACTCTATTTATGTGGTTGATCGCAACCGCCGCCTTATCGGCTACTCGAGGCCGATGCCGCCAGCCGGGCCATTGAAGAGGGTGCTGATTCGATTATTCCCTACTTAACCCAGGATTTCCGCAAAGTCCCCATGGATGAGCCACTGCATAACCTGTTTGCCATGTTTAGTGAAAAGAGTTTCCCTATCGCCGTTATTGATAAGCAAGAGCAACTGCTAGGCGTGGTGGTTAAAGGCGCAGTACTCGACGAACTGGCACGAGCAGGAGAGCAATAATGGATATCCCACGCATCCCGCTAGGTGATTGGATTGAAGGCGGCCTGACTTGGTTGACCAGCGAATACTCTTTGGTTACCCGCGGCATCTCTCGTTTCACTCAAACCGGTATCGATGTTTTAAATGACGGCTTGATGTGGTTACCCGAGTGGGCGCTGCTTGGCTTGATCGCCCTGCTCTGCTGGAAGCTGGCGGGCACTCGCCTAGCCATAGGCGCTGCTGCGGGCTTGGCACTGATCTGGAACCTGGGGCTCTGGAACCCGATGATTGAAACGCTCACGCTGGTAGTGTTCGCTACCATGGTGGCAGTTGTCATCGCGTTACCTGTGGGTATTGCCGCGGCGCTGTCTAACCGGCTTTACCGGGTCATTATGCCAATTCTCGACTTTATGCAGACCATGCCAGCGTTCGTCTATTTGATCCCAGCCATTCCATTTTTCGGTATTGGCTCGGTGTCGGCGATTTTTGCCACGGTGATCTTCTCGATGCCCCCGGCTATTCGTTTTACCACTCTGGGTATTCGTCAAGTACGGTGGAGCTGATTGAGGCCGCCGATGCCTACGGTGCCACCCGTGGCCAGAAGTTATTCAAAGTACAGCTACCGCTGTCATTGCCCACAGTAATGGCAGGTATCAACCAAACGATAATGCTCGCTCTCTCCATGGTAGTCATCGCAGCCATGATTGGTGCAGATGGTTTGGGCAGCGAAGTATGGCGCGCAATTCAACGCTTGCGCCCTGGCGACGGCTTTGAAGCAGGCATCGCGGTGGTCATCCTGGCCATGCTGCTTGACCGCCTGACGCAATCGCTTAGAAAAACCCGGCAATAGCGAAAACGCGCGATAGAGTAAAACAGCAGAAGCGGCTGCGTTGAGCCATTAGCTTGCTAAGTCGCTCTTTGCTTACCATGCTGTGTTTTGCAGCAACCGTGCTCGTTAAGCATCATGCACGTTAATAACCAGTACATTTATATTTTAATACACAAGGGAGAAAGTGAATGAAACATCGCACATTGAACCTCCGTATCCGTCTTGCTTCGCTGGCACTGCTAGCAGGTGCTGGTGTGACCGTCAGCAGCGCGGCGCAGGCTGAAGAAGAGAAAGGCATGGTTAACCTGGCCTACGTAGAGTGGTCTTCCGAAGTCGCTTCAACTAACGTGGTCGCTGCAGTACTTGAGCAAGCGGGCTATGACGTCGAGCTAACCTCACTCTCAGCGGCGGCTATGTTCCAGGCGCTCTCCACTGGCGATGCGGATGCCATCGTCGCTGCTTGGTTGCCAACCACTCACGCCGATTACATGGAACGCCTGGGCGATAGTATTGAAGACCTTGGCCCCAACCTGGACGGCACCAAGCTGGGCCTTGTGGTTCCAGAGTATACTGACGTCGACTCGATTGCAGACCTTAACGATAACGCCGACAGCTTTAACGGCGAGATCATCGGTATTGACCCTGGTGCAGGTTTAATGAGCCTCACCGAAGAGGTTGTGGATACCTATGACCTTGAGCTGAATCTGCGTAGTGGCAGCGGTGCCACCATGACGCGGCACTGTCGAGTGCAATTAATAACGAGGAAGATGTCGTTGTTACTGGCTGGACGCCCCACTGGATGTTTGCCCGCTTTGATCTCAAATATCTAGAAGACCCTGAAAACGTCTATGGCGGTGCAGAGCAGATTCACACCGCAGTTCGCCAAGGCCTGGAAGACGACATGCCAGGAGCCTATGCCATTCTCGACGCTTTCGAGTGGACGCCTGAGCAGATGGGCGAGGTCATGCTGATGAACCAGGAAGATGGCAGTGACCCCTATGAGAACGCGAAGCAGTGGGTTGAAGATAACCAAGATGTAGTAGCAGAATGGCTCGATAGCTAATGCCATTTTGATTAGGTAAGTTGTATTTGTTAGCAATGGTTGGGCTGGGGCTTTCGTAAGCCCCAGCCCAACTGCTTAAGTTTGTACAACCTATTGTTATGAGCACACTACTATAAGCAGTTTGATAGTGTGACAGGTCATTTCGGGAGCTTGGCATGTTTAATAACATTATGGTGCCGGTAGACCTTGCCCACCTTGAAGCACTTGAACCCGCGTTAAGCGTTGTAGCCGACCTTGCCAAACAATATGACGCCCATATCACCTATGTCAGCGTCACGGCCAATACACCCACAAGCGTCGCCCGCACTCCCCAGGAGTATGCGCAAAAGCTCGAGGCTTTTGCGCAAGAGCGACATAAGGTTCATGGCCAACCGGTAAGCAGCAAGGTATATAGCTCAACAGACCCTATGGCGAATATCGACACACTGCTTGAGAAAGCTATTGACGAAGTAGGGGCTGACTTAGTAATGATGGCAACTCATCTGCCGCGGCATTTGGATATTGTCATGCCTTCGCATGGTGGCAAAGTAGCAACCCACACAAACGCCTCTGTCTTCTTAATTCGTCTGGCTCAATAAAACCGCCTTTCGTTTTTAAAATAATTAAGGGAGTAAACTTATGGACAAAACACCGAAAAATGAGCCTGATGAGCCGGTCTCTGAGGGTATACCCGCCCCAGATGGCCCGGCTAACCTGATCGATACCGATTACGTTATCGGCCAAGACAACATCACCACGAATACTATGGGTCTCAATCTTGACCTGCACGGTAAGGTGTTCAGTATATCGGCCGTTATCGTGCTGCTATTTGTGGTGTTAACTCTGGCACTGCAAGAGACCGTCGCACCGATTTATCAAAACATTTTCGATTTCTTGACCGGAAATCTGTCTTGGTTCTTTATTCTAGCGGCGAAATATTCGTCATTTTGTGCATTGGTCTGATCTTCTCTCCTTTAGGTAAAATCCGCATTGGTGGCGCCGATGCCAAGCCTGATTTTACCTATATGGGTTGGTTTTCAATGCTATTTGCCGCAGGCATGGGCATTGGCTTGATGTTTTTCGGCGTTAACGAACCGCTGACGCACTTTGGCACTTCATTTGACGGTGGCAGCTGGGCGCCGCTTGCGGGTGCGGAAGGCAATGCTGCCGGTGCTGAAGCGTTAGCTATGGCCGCAACCATCTTCCACTGGGGCCTGCACCCCTGGGCAATTTACGCTGTAGTGGCGCTTTCACTGGCACTGTTTTCGTTCAATAAGGGCCTGCCGCTATCCATGCGTTCTGTGTTCTACCCCATTTTGGGTGAGCGCGTATGGGGCTGGCCAGGCCACGTGATTGATATTTTGGCAGTGTTTGCCACTTTATTTGGTTTGGCTACGTCCCTTGGTTTAGGGGCAACCCAAGCAGCAGCAGGACTCACTTACCTGTTTGGTGCGCCGGAAAGTGATATCACCATGATCCTGTTGATCATCGGTATTACGATGATCGCCATCGGCTCAATCGTGGCAGGCGTTGATAAGGGCGTACAGCTGCTCTCCAAAATCAATATTATTCTTGCGGCAATGCTACTTTTCTTTGTGATTGCTGTTGGCCCTACCCTGATGATTGCCACGGGCTTCTTTGAAAACCTTTGGAACTATGCGGTTCATCTACCTGCGTTATCGAATCCTTTTGGTCGTGAAGATGCCAACTTCAGCCAGGGCTGGACAGCCTTCTACTGGGCCTGGTGGATCTCCTGGTCTCCGTATGTCGGTATGTTTATTGCGCGGGTATCCCGCGGTCGTACAGTGCGTGAATTTCTGGTCTCGGTGATGCTGGTGCCGTCCACTGTATCAGTACTATGGATGACCACGTTTGGTGGCACAGCCATTGATCAGTACGTCAGCCAAGGCATTGAGGCCGTTCGCGATGCAGGCGTTGATCTGCAGCTATTCATAATGCTCGAGCAGCTGCCGTTATCACAAATCACCTCATTCGTGGCCATTGTGCTAGTCATCGTGTTCTTCGTGACGTCGTCTGACTCTGGCTCGTTGGTGATTGACTCCATCACCGCTGGCGGTAAGGTCGATGCACCGACGCCACAGCGCGTTTTCTGGGCGATCATCGAAGGCGCGATTGCCATTGCGCTACTGCTAGGCGGTGGCCTGACAGCGCTGCAAACCATGGCTGTTTCTACCGGTTTCCCGTTCACCATCATTCTGCTAGTGGCCTGCTATGCCATTATCAAGGGGTTGATGAGCGAACCTAAAGCCGTCTAGCGATGCTTTGAACCGACCATGGTTTTAAACCAATCATAAGTTTAAAGCTTGCTGGTACTGTTCAAATTTAGCTAGTAAACGGGCAACCCAATGAACTGCACCCCAAAAGTTGGACGCTCATCCAACGATTGGGGTGTTTTTCATGACGAAACATAATGAAGCGTTCAAGTTACTAGTAGTGCAACGCTACGCAGAAGGACAGCAGGGTTACAAGAGTCTGGCCAGACAGTACGGTCTTGGCCCTACAACCGTCAGGCGTTGGGTTAAACACTTTGAACAGCATGGTCTAAGTGGCTTGCAGAAAAAGTTCACCCACTACAGCGCTGAGTTCAAATTAGCGGTGTTGCAACAGATGAGGCAAGAGGAGCTATCAGCCTTACAAGCGACGACTCTGTTCGATATTCGAGGTGGTACGAGCGTCGTACGGCAGTGGGAAAGCCAGTATCATGAAGGAGGCTTCCAAGCGTTGGAGCCTAAAGCCCGAGGACGTCCGACGAAGATGCCTACAACAGAGCCCCCAAAGCCCCCACTTCCACTGACGGATAAGAGCTCGCTGGAGCAGCTGCTCCAAGAGAATGAGTACTTGCGTGCTGAGGTGGCCTACCTAAAAAAGTTGAGGGCCTTGCGTCAGGCAAAAGAACAAGCCGCGCAGAAAAAGCGCAGATAGTCCTTGAGCTGAAGCAAGGCCACCCTTTGGCGGTGCTGCTAAAAGTAGCAGAATTGTCGCGTAGTACGTTCTATTATCAGGCAAGGGCTCAGCAGTTGGAAGATCGGCATGCTGGTCTGAAGCGACGCATTCACGTCCTCTACGAGCATCACAAAGGCCGCTACGGTTATCGCCGAATCACAGCAGCGTTGCGTCAGTCGGGCGAGCAGGTCAACCATAAGACAGTCCAGCGCCTAATGCAGCATCTAGGCTTGAAGTCGCTGGTACGCCCGAAGAAATACCGCTCCTATCGTGGACAACAGGCCAGTGTTCCCAATCTTCTTGCCCGCCAGTTTCATGCTGAACGACCCAACCAAAAGTGGGTAACCGACGTCACGGAGTTTAATATCCGAGGCGAAAAGCTGTACTTGTCGCCTGTGATGGATCTCTACAACGGGGAAATCGTGTCCTACTCAATGCAGAAACAGCCGCAGTACTCGCTGGTAGGGGGGATGCTCAAGAAAGCCTTGGCTAAGTTGGCCGACCAAGACGCGCCTTTACTGCATTCTGATCAAGGCTGGCAATATCAGATGTCAGCTTACCGGCGTAAGCTCAGCGAGCATGGCGTGATTCAGAGCATGTCACGTAAAGGCAATTGCCTGGATAATGCCGCAATGGAGAGCTTCTTTGGTACGCTGAAGTCAGAATATTTTTACCTGAACCGCTTTGACACCATTGAGCAATTACAGGCGGGCATTCGGCACTATATCCATTACTACAATCACGAGCGGATTAAGACCAAATTAAAAGGCCTGAGTCCGGTGCAGTACCGAAATCAGGCCTTGGCTGCTTAGTTTTTCACTGTCCAAGTTTATGGGGTCAGTTCACCAATGGGTTGCCCGTTTTTGTTGGTATGTCGACAGCTAAGCATCAACACCAAATATCTTTCAATGGCGTTTCAGGTCGATAATGGGTGGCTATTTGCGCCTGCAATAGCTCTGCGGTGGCCAATGCATCCACCAGGGCATGATGTCCTTGATAAGGGGGCAAGCCATAGCGCTCACGACTCGCATGCATACGGATGGAAACCGGTGGGCGACCCAGCCAGCGGCGGAACCGCGCCCATAGGGTTTGGCGGTGCATCCGCGCTTCCAGCGACATGGTATCAATCATCGGAAACAGCACTCCTTCCCCACGTCGGGCTTTGACAGCTGCATTCAAAAAGGCCGTTCAATATTGCGAAAATGAACGACCACTAGGCGACCTGCTAGCTGGGCCAGCAGTTCGTCCAGTATCGCATCTAAGTCCGGCGCCTGGGCGATCTCTGAATGGGTAATGTGGTGGTAGGTAATTGAGGCTTCTGCTAGCGGCCGCGAAGGGTTCACTACCCAATAGCGCCGCTCAGCCAATTTGATACGATTTAACGTGAAGGGCACGAGGCCAATACTAACAATCGCATGGCGCCTCTCATCCAGCCCAGTGGTTTCCATATCCAGCGCCACCATGGGCACCTCAGAAATGGGCGTTTCAGGATCAGGCAACGGCGTACCAAAGAATTGCTGAAGGGCAGGATTTTTCGCTTGTTGCGCTCGTTGGGCCATATAGCCCTTCCAATCGGCCTGGACGATTTTTTGACGTGGGCGTATACCGCGCATCTTAGCGCCCCTGCCGTTGTGCAGGCATGGGATAGCGGAACTTGAGGAATTTTTGCGCGTTGCTAAGCACTTGGAAAGCGTCTTTCAGGGTGTGGCGTTCGCTGTCCGCCACGTTTTCGGGCTCGATATTGTTATCCGGCAGGCGATCCTCTTGTAGGTCAATCATTTGATGGCGAATCCGCGACATGCATAAAAACTCAAACGCATAACTTAGCTTGTCGCTCATGCCGGTCGCCAATAGTTGGGTCTTACTGATGTCATTCAAGCGCTGAAAGGAGTTCTGCGCTTTGGAACCGCAGGCCAAAGCGTGAATACGCACCAAATCCACCATCGGCGCAGTTCCCCGGCGCTTCAAGTTGATCGAGTTGTTGTGCTTACCATCTTGCTCCATCACAAAGGTACGGAAAAACCCCAGCGGTGGCGTACGGTTTAAGGCATTGCGCGCCATGGCGGCTAAAAACAGCGGTGATTTTGGCGCTGTCTCGGCAATCAAATCTTGCAGCGTTTCCACATAAAGGTCTTCGCCATAGCAACTATCCAGGTCAAAGAAAATCGAGCTGTGCAGCAGCCGTTCAGGCGTGGGATTGGCCATCCAATCCTGAAAATACCCCTTCCAAACGCTGAGCGGCTGACGCCACTGAACGTTGGTCGCCATAACGTCACCTTTGCAGTAGGTGTAACCGCAGGCATCTAAGCCATCGCTGACAATTTTTGCCAGGGCGTAAAAGTAGTCGTCATGCTCTTCGGGATTAAACTCGTCGGAGAGGATCAGCGCATTATCCTGGTCAGTGACGATGCTCTGCTCATTACGGGCCATTGAGCCATTCACCATAAAACAATAAGGCACCGGCGGGGGGCCAAGTTCTGCTTCAGCCATTTCCAGCAACCGTCGAGTAAAGCTGCGTCCGATCGTGGAAAGGGCGCTACCCACCATCTGCGAGTTAGCGCCCTCTTGCACCATACGCACAAACGCCGCGCTCACATCCGGCGCCAAGCGTGCCAGCCCTGGGCGCTGGACTGATTAAAAATATTGCTGACCAGATAGAGACCACTGTGGGTCTCGTAGCGAATAATGTCGGAGAGATGCACTACGCCCACAGGGCGCTGACGATAGAGCACAGGCAGGTGATGCACGTTACTGCGCAACATCGTCAGCATCGCTTCATAAACAGAGGCGTCAGACTGGATAGTAATTAGCCGCGAGGAAATCACTTCACCGACGGAGGTTTGTGGCGATAGCCCCTCGGCCACAATGCGGGTACGAAAATCACTATCGGTTAAAATACCGCACATCTGCCAAGTTTGGCCTTCGCTATCTTTAAAACTGTAGCGAGGGTTATCGCTCCCCTCTTTTATTACCAGCAGGGCGGAGGCTTGAGCCTCGCTCATTTGCTGCGCGGCGTGCTGAACGCTGGTAGACGTTTCCACCATTACTGGATAGCGGGTTAGCAGCTTGCGTATCCGCGTCACCATCATGTCGTTGGACTTCTTTTGCTGCTCGGCAGCGCTCTCAAGCCGCGGTCGCTCCAACTCGACAAAATCCGCAAAATGGTCATCCTCCTCGCACAATCGCAGGAAGACCGCCTTGGGAATAAAATAGATCAGGGTATCTTCGATCGCCTGGGCTGGGAAACGCACCTTATGGTTACGCAAGAGGCTGAAGTGACCGAAAATATCGCCTTCGCCCAGGCGGTTATACAGCTCGCCCTGACTACGATAAACCTCCACAGCGCCACTGCGGATATAGCAAAGATCATTGAGCATCTCGTTAAGCGTTAATATGCTGCTACCTGTTTTGAAGTAGCTCACTTCCACCTGCTCAGCAATGGCATCAAGGAGATCATCCGACAGCCCATCAAAAGGGGGAAACCGTCCCATATGTTGGCGTATTTCTAACAGTTCGACATCCATACGGACTCCTTGGTGTTGCCGGTCAATAGGCTGGATAATCAACGCATAATCTAAAGTGTGGCGGGAAGGCTAAGTTAGGTAAACCCCACTAAGGATAAAAAACTAACCGTAGGCCAATCGGCTCACAAAAAAAGCCCGGTGCAGTTATGCACCGGGCTTTGGTGGCCGAAACCATACTAATATTAACGTTGCTAAATAAAGGTTGCTATATTAGCCAGACCAAATTAGCAAAAACACATCAGCCACTTTTAGCAGTATGACTTATGACTGGTTAGCCATTTCCTGCACACGCTGCATCATTTCCGGATCTTGCTGAATGGATTGACCAATAGCGTTGAAGGTATCAACATCTAGGCCGCTGTCTTCGACCACTTCGATCATGCGGTCGTTAGCTTCGGTGCGCACTTCCTGTTGCGCTGATTCATCTTCCGCTTCCTGCAGACGCTGGGTATATTCCTGAGAAATAACCGCAATTTCTTGAGAAGCATCGGCAAACTGCTGGAGCTGGTCGTCAGAAAAATCCTGGGCAGGAGCTTGCTGGGTTGCCATTGGATCTTGTGCAGCGCCTTGTTGCTCTTCCTGGGCGTGGGCGGTGGCCGTCATCAAACCGGTCGCGAGCAGAGCAGCGGAGAACAGAGCAGTCATACGTTGCATAGAAGAAACCTCAATATTGCGTTGTGTATGTGCCCTCTGTGACGCGCCATGCTCAAGCAGGTTCAATCTTTTATGTAAAAGTTAGTAACAAAAAGAACCAAATGTATCTAAAAGACGAATTAAACACGCCACCTCGGAAATAATATGTCTATCATATTCAGCAAGTTACGTAAAAAACGACTTACCTTCAGCAGGACTTGCCGCCATGCCCGCACTTTTTGTTCTGCTTTGGAGCACTGGCTTTATTGGTGCAAAGTTCGGCCTGCCTTACGCAGAACCTTTTACGTTTCTGTTTATTCGCTTTGTACTCACGCTACTGCTACTGACTCCGCTGGTCGTTGTGATGCGGATACCTTGGCCCTCATCACCCAGGCTATGGACACATATCGCCATATCAGGCTTTCTAGTCCATGGTGCTTACTTAGGTGGCGTCTTCTATGGCATTTACCTGGGCATGCCCGCCGGTTTAGCGGCCTTACTGGTGGGGCTGCAGCCGCTTCTGACCGCCGCCTTCGCTGGCCCACTGCTGGGTGAGCAGCTCTCTTGGCGCCAATGGACAGGGCTAGCGCTGGGCCTGATAGGTATCAGTTTAGTCCTCGGCAGTAAGCTTGAGCTGGGTGAGTCGCTGTTTGACGGCTTCGGGATTAGTGCTCTGCTGTGTGTCACCGCCGCGTTAATGGGGATTTCGCTGGGTACGCTCTATCAGAAAAGATACTGCACCAGCATGCCGCTGCTTTCAGGGGCGGTGATTCAGTACTTAGCAGCGGGCGCTCTGCTGGGCGTTGGAGCCCTGCTTTTTGAGTCCCGCCAGGTGGAATGGAGCAGCACCTTTGTGCTGACCATGGGCTGGTTGGTGTTGATTCTCTCAATTGCAGCTATTCTGTTACTCATGGCCTTGATTAAAAAGGGGGAAGCCTCGCGTGTAGCGAGTCTTTTTTATCTTGTGCCGCCAGTCACGGCGCTTCAGGCGTGGTGGCTCTTTGACGAACGCCTTCCCTTGTTAGGGCTTGTGGGTATGTTGGTGGCCATCACTGGGGTAGTGATGGTGATACGGAAACCCGGCCCTAAGGCGAGTAGGCGATGACCCGATTTTTATAATGGTCGATAATTTTATTCCAGGGCTTGGCTAAACATGTCAGCACAACACCACTGTGCCAGGGTGAACGGACACTGTAACCGTTGCAATTCTCCGGTACCTTTTGCATTCACGATGGTGTTTCAACCGATCATCAATTGGGGGGCGATAACGACAAGTGCTACCAAGCCATACTGCATAGCCTGGTGGCACTAGCAAAAACCTTGGGCACTCAGCTAATTGCTGAAGGTGTTGAAACCCGTGAGGAATCACGCGGCCTGCTGCCCTTGGGTCTTCCCATGTAGCAGGACTATTACTTCTCCTATCCCAATCTGGAAGCACTCGCGGAAATTGACGACGCTAAATACGAATAGCGTGGCTAAAAATAGCTATATAAAAATAGCTATAGATGTTGCAAATAATCAGCCCCACCTAAGTTACGCATCTGCTGGCGAATCCACTGACTTCGCCGCTCAACCTGGGCATCGGGGCGTGCGGCGCTGCGCGTCAGCGGGCTGGGTAAGATAGCCGCGAGAAGACTTGCCTGGCGCTCAGTTAACGAAGCTGAAGAGACGCCAAAATAGTGCTGAGCAGCGGCTTCTAGGCCAAACACACCGCGATCCCACTCGGCGACATTGAGATAGACCTCTAAAATACGCTGCTTGCTCCAGAGTATCTCGATCAGTAGCGTAAACCACGCTTCTAGCCCCTTCCGCGTCCAGCTGCGACCTGTCCACAGAAAAACGTTTTTAGCCGTTTGTTGGCTCAAGGTACTGGCACCGCGCAGTCGTCCGCCGTCCCGACTAGCCTGCAATGCGCGGCGCAGTTCGACCAGATCAAACCCGCCGTGGTGTGGAAAGCGCTGATCCTCCGCGGCAATCACTGCCAGCTTAGCGTTCACCGAGAGCGAGTCCCAGCCTCGCCACTCGCGCTGTATACGAATCGGATCGCTGTGGATCCAGCTCTGAATTTTGCGCTCGACCATCACCATCGACCCCGGTGGTGGAACGACTCGAAACAGCAAGACCAGCGCGACCGACAACAGTACAAACGCTAAAACGCCGCGCCATACAATCCGCCATAGCAGACGCATAAAACGGCGCAGCAAGCGATTGAGCATCCCGTTATCCTTAACGCTTCATGAGGTGATCTGCATGATAGCGCAGATGATCCTCAATGAACGAGGCAATGAAGAAGTAACTGTGATCGTAGCCCGGCTGGCGGCGCAGCGTTAACGGATGATCATGCTCTTCGCAAACGGCTTCTAAACGCTCTGGCTTAAGCTGCTCCTCCAGGAATTGATCCGCTTCGCCCTGGTCGATAAACAGGCGCTGGCGTGATGCGCCGTTGGCCACCAGCTCACAGGCATCGTACTGACGCCAGGGACTGATCGTCCCCCAAGTAGGCGTTAAACGCCTGCTGCCCCCAAGGGCAGTTCATCGGGTTGACCACTGGAGAGAAGGCCGACACAGAGCGGAAACGACCTGGATGACGCAGCGCCAGGATCAATGCTCCGTGCCCACCCATCGAGTGTCCGCTAATAGATTCGCGCCCATTGACCGGGAAGTGCTGACGCACCACGGAAGGCAGCTCCTCAATCACATAGTCATACATGCGATAGTGGGGCTTCCAGGGTGACTCGGTAGCATTGACGTAAAACCCAGCCCCAGAGCCTAAATCATAGCTTTCATGCTCGCCGGGCAAGTCGGTGCCCCGTGGGCTGGTATCAGGGCAAACAATCGCCACGCCCAGCTCAGCGGCAATACGGTGAGCGCCCGCTTTCTGCATGAAATTTTCGTCATTACAGGTCAGCCCCGAGAGCCACCACAGCAGCGGTACGCGCTCGTTTTCCGCCTGGGGTGGCAAGTAAACGGCGAAGATCATGTCGCAGTCCAGCGCACGGGAATAGTGGCGGTAGCGCTTATGCCAGCCCCCGAAACTACGGTTGGCAGACACCAGTTCTAGAGTTTCACTCATGCTCATGGGCAGGTTCCTTTAAATACAGCAAACGCGGCAGGTCTACCCTACCGCGTTTTAGCGTTTCAAACGTGCTTTCTATACTACTTAATAATGCTAGGCCTAGTAATGCAGCACGGTACGAATGCTCTTACCCGCATGCAGTAATTCAAACGCTTCGTTGATCTTTTCGAATGGCATATCGTGGGTAATGAAATCGTCGATATTGATTTCGCCGTTCATATAACGATCAACGTAGCCCGGCAGCTCGCTGCGTCCTTTTACGCCACCAAAGGCGGAGCCTTTCCAGACCCGCCCGGTGACCAACTGGAATGGCCGTGTGGAGATCTCTTCACCGGCTCCAGCGACACCAATGATGATCGATTCACCCCAGCCTTTGTGGCAGCACTCCAGCGCTGAGCGCATCACATTGACGTTGCCGATACACTCAAAGGAGTAGTCAACGCCGCCATCGGTCAAATCGACAATGACCTGCTGGATTGGATCTGAATACTCTTTGGGGTTCACAAAATCAGTGGCGCCAAACTGCTTGGCCAGCTCAAATTTATCAGCGTTGACGTCGATAGCAATAATACGCCCCGCCTTGGCCATGACCGCGCCTTGGATGACGGCCAAACCGATAGCCCCGAGACCAAACACTGCCACCGTGGCGCCCGGCTCTACTTTAGCGGTATTGAGCACCGCACCGATGCCGGTGGTCACGCCGCAGCCCAGTAGGCAGATTTTATCCATGGGTGCTTCTTTAGAAACCACCGCCAGGGAGACTTCAGGCAACACGGTGTACTCGCTGAACGTGGAGGTGCCCATATAGTGATGAAGCATTTTGCCCTCGAGTGAAAAACGCGAGGTACCGTCAGGCATGACCCCTTTACCTTGGGTAGCACGCACGCTGCCACACAGGTTGGTTTTGCCCGACAAACAGAATTTACACTTTCCACACTCAGCGGTGTAAAGCGGAATAACATGGTCGCCTGGCTTAAGGCTGGTAACGCCCTCGCCGACTTCCTGTACAACGCCAGCACCTTCATGGCCCAACACGGCAGGGAAGTTACCTTCGGGATCAGCACCGGAGAGCGTGTAAGCATCGGTATGGCAAACGCTTGTCGCGGCCATTTTAACCAGCACTTCCCCCGCCTTCGGGCCTTCAACATCGATCTCAACCAGTTCAAGCGGCTTACCCGCTTCCAGTGCAACAGCTGCGCGTGATTTCATATTGACTCCTAAATGTTCATTACTTCAACAACAGACACTAAGCCGTTACTCGTCAACTGCCACTGGGCCAAATTCAATCGGCAGCCAGCGATAGCCTCTTCATCTTTTACGATATGACCAATGCCGGGAAATGGCATGTGGGCACCGGCGACCCAGTGCTTATCTTCAACCGCGCTTTCGAGCACTTCTTCTCGAGTGCGAATGGCTTGCTCGGGGTCTGAGTCAAACTCGATAGCGACAGTGGGATCAGCAAATTGAACGCCGTAGCTGTGTACTACGTCCCCCCATACCAGCATGGCGTCATCATCGCTATTGAGCATAAAGCTTGAGTGTCCGGCGGTGTGGCCATGTGTATCTTGGGCAACAATGCCCATCAGAACTTCATCACCAGCCGTGAAGGGGTTGAAACGATCAGCTTCCTGATAAGGCGCTACCGCGTCTTGAGCCATGGTAAAGAAGGGTTGATTGGCTTCAGGCGCCGCAGCCGCACGCTCCTCATCCAGCCAAAAATCGGCATCCGCTTGGCTGGCACGCAGTTCAGCATTGGGATAAACCGCTTCGCCCTCCTCATTGGCCAAACCACACACGTGGTCAGGATGCAGATGAGTCATCAACACCGTGTCGACATCCTCCGGCGAGTAGCCAGAAGCGCGTAGGTTACTCTCCACCTGACCTAATGAGGGGCCAAAGCAAGCAGCCGAGCCGGCATCGACCAGCACAAGGTTCTCGCCAGTGTGAATAAGAAAGGCATTGACCGCAGTTTGCATGCCACTCTCTGCATCGATAAATAGCGCATCCAAGTGGCGGAGAATCTCTTCTTGCTCCATGCCTTTTAGCAAGGAGGTATCAATAGCCGTATGGCCATCGTATAGCGCGGTTACCTCATACTCCCCAACCATCATGCGAAACCAACCTGGCGCCTGCTCCTGCTGCTGGGCGGGCAGCTCTGCCTGGGCACTGACTGCCCAGCCAGCGCTCACGGCCACTGCTAGCGCACCGCGAGACCACTGAGATAAAGATATAGACATAAGCAAAAGACTCCAGTCATAGGCTAGCGATGCTAGCAGTGTAGGCCAGCTAGGCGTTCTTGATAAACCGGGATACACTCATAAAATTATTGCCACACAGCAACAATCGCTATCAACCCAGGGAGTTAGCATGCAGCACTGGAGCCGTATCGAAGCCTTTGTTGAGGTGGTGCGTTTAGGCACGTTCTCTGCTGCGGCCCGCCACCTGAAGGTATCGACCTCGCATATCAGCCGTTTGGTCAGCCAGCTCGAAAACCAGCTGGGCGTGCAGTTGCTCTATCGTACCACCCGCCAGATCCGCTTAACCGATGCGGGCACTATCTACGTGGAACACTGCCGCCATCTATTTGATGGGCTACGCGATGCCGAGCAGGCGCTTAGCGAACTTCAGGCTACCCCCAATGGGCTGCTTAAACTTACCTCGGCCACCACCTTTGGCGAGCGTTTTATCGCACCGCTGGTTAATGACTTTCAGTGTTTGCATCCGCAGCTGGACGTTCATATGCACTTCACTAACCGACCAGTAGAACTCATTGAAGAGGGCTACGATATTGCCATTCGGATGGGCGTATTAAAGGATTCAAGCCTGATCGCCAGACGCCTATGTGACCGCCGTGAGTATATCGTCGGCTCACAGAGCTACTTCCGCCAGGCGCCGCGCCCCCACACCTTGGCGGAACTTAGTCAGCACCGCTGCCTGATTGGCTCACGGCCCAACTGGCTGTTTGAAGTCAACGGCCAACGTCGTGAAGTGCGTGTCGAGGGGTGCTGGTCGGGCAATTCCGGGCCAGCGCTGCTAGACGCGGCGCGCAAGGGGCTGGGGCTTGCGCAACTACCGGACTACTACGTTGCCCCCTACTTGGCCAGCGGCGAGCTAGTGGCCGTGCTTGAGCCCTTTCAGCATCACGATACCGCCGTTTGGGCGGTTTACCCCCGCCACCGCCACCTGTCACCCAAAATCCGCCAACTGGTCGACTACCTGGTCGCTAATATAGACACCCTGCTACCCAGCAATCCGCTTGCCTAGCACTCGATAGCATTGACCGCGAGCCCGCCCTTGGAGGTCTCTTTGTATTTGTCCTGCATATCGCGGCCGGTATCACGCATGGTTCGGATCACCTTATCCAGCGATATAAAGTGTTCGCCGTCGCCATGCAGCGCCATACGCGCCGCATTAATAGCTTTGACGGAGGCAATCGCATTGCGCTCGATACAAGGCACTTGAACGAGCCCGCCTACCGGGTCACAGGTCAACCCGAGGTTATGTTCCAAGCCGATCTCAGCTGCATTTTCCACTTGCCCCGGCGTGCCGCCCAGCACTTCGGCAAGCCCAGCGGCCGCCATAGCACAAGCGGAGCCCACTTCACCCTGGCAGCCCACTTCGGCACCGGAAATGGAGGCGTTCTTTTTGCATAAAATGCCTACGGCCCCGGCGGTAAGCAGAAAATCCACCACATCAGCTTCGCTAGCGTCGGGTTCAAACTTCAAGTAGTACGCTAATACGGCGGGCACGATGCCTGCTGCGCCGTTGGTCGGCGCAGTGACCATCCGCCGCCCGGCGGCGTTCTCTTCATTTACTGCCAACGCAAACACGTTAACCCAATCCATTACGGTAAAACTCGACACGATCAGACGCTGATTTTCCGGTGGATGAAGCAACTGCTGGTGGAGCAGTTGCGCACGGCGGCGCACATTTAATCCACCGGGCAAATGGCCTGTCGCACGCAGGCCATTCTCAATGCTATCGCTCATAGCGTGCCAGATGGTCAGCAGCTCTTCACGAATGGTCGATTCGCTACGCCAGGCTTTCTCGTTTTCTAGCATAAGCTGGCTAATACGCAGTTGATGCTGCCGGCATAGTGCGAGTAGTTCGGCTGCCGTATTGAAGGGGTAAGTCAGTTCAGTAGCATCTTCACCGACCTCGCCTTGATCTGCCTTCGCTTGATCGACATAAAAACCGCCGCCGAGGGAGTAAAACGTATTGGTCGCCACTAGCGCGTCATCACAATAGGCGCTCAGCACCATGGCATTGGGATGGAACGGCAAACAGGCCTCATCCCATTCGACATCGTTATGAGCGTCAAAAGCGATCTGTTGGCCATTGGCCAACAACAGCGGCTCGCCTTCGGCAAGTTGTTTTAACCGCGACGTAATCGTGTCTGGATCGATACTTTCTGGTGCTTCGCCCATCAGCCCCATGATGACGGCTTGATCGGTACCGTGGCCCACCCCGGTGGCGGCAAGTGACCCATGAAGCCTTACCACCAGCCGGGTAACGCGGGTATCGCCAAGCGCCAAGGCAAAATCTCGCGACGCGCGCATCGGGCCCACAGTATGGGAACTCGATGGCCCGATGCCAATTCGGAAAAGATCAAACACACTAATAGCCATGTCTATTACGCCTCACAACACTGTTATTACCTGCCTATGGGACACTTTGCAGCGCCGATGACCAAACGTCGAGTGATTAACCGCAATATCGACGTGCCAACACATAACTGTGACGATATAATGAACATTCAACCCTGCATGTTTTTATATGCACATGTCATTGCAAAATTGTGTAGTAGCTACGCTGCTTACCCACAAAGGATGTTGGTATGTCTTCCCCCCTGCCTGGCCTATCGGATTTCGAACCATCTTAGTACGTGCGGTGCTGTACGTGCTGTTTATCGGCGCGATTACCCAAGGTGCCTATTTAGAAGCGCTCTATTTACCCTCAGTTCGGTTTTCTGAGCTGGGCTTTACCGAGTTTACCCAGACCCTGGTGCTGGCCACCTGCTGTGCAATGCTGATTTACATTCGTCATGTACTTAAAGTGTGGCCCACCGTTACACTGCTACTGCTGGCATTTGTGGCCGCCTCCTTGGTACGCGAACAGGATCACTTTTTAGATAACTATGTGGCTGAGAACACCTGGAAGGTACTCGTTGCACTGATTATTCTCCCATCGCTTTTTTGGGTGGTGAAGCAGCGCCAACGCTTTCTTGCGGAGTTCACTCATTACAGCAACACCTTCGCCTTTGGTTTGTTTACGGCAGGCGTGCTGACCACTTATATATTCTCGCGCCTGTATGGGCGGCAAGAGTTCTGGCAAGCCATTCTTGAAGACAGCTATTCAGGAACCTTTAAGAGTGTTGCTGAAGAAGTCGTCGAACTACTCGGTTATAGCCTGATTCTGATCGCCACCCTGGAATTGCTACTACTGGCTCGCCGCATTTATAAAGCCCGGCAGATACCCAATTAAGCGCGGCACACATCGTCTTCAACAATAGTCCCCATAAAAAAGCCCGCCGTTCAGAGAACGCGCGGCTTTTTGGTCTTAGCGGCGACTACTTTCTATTCACCACTTACGACTTTCTATTTACCACTCACAACTTACGACATTCACTCGTCGAGGAACGAACGCAGCGGCTCAGAGCGGCTGGGGTGACGCAGCTTACGCAGCGCTTTGGCTTCAATCTGACGAATTCGCTCACGGGTTACGTCAAACTGTTTGCCCACCTCTTCCAGCGTATGGTCGGTGTTCATATCGATACCGAAACGCATGCGTAGTACCTTCGCTTCGCGGGCGGTCAAGCCGCCTAACACGTTGCGCGTTGCTTCGATAAGACCTTCACCGGTAGCCATATCAATGGGCAGCAGCATGGTACCGTCTTCGATAAAGTCACCCAGGTGTGAATCATCATCGTCACCAATCGGCGTCTCCATGGAGATCGGCTCTTTGGCGATTTTGAGCACTTTGCGTACTTTATCTTCCGGCATTTCCAAACGCTCGCCGAGTTCTTCCGGCGTTGGCTCACGGCCCATTTCCTGCAACATCTGGCGCGAGACGCGATTGAGCTTGTTGATCGTCTCAATCATATGCACCGGAATACGGATGGTGCGCGCCTGGTCGGCAATCGAGCGGGTAATTGCCTGACGAATCCACCAGGTGGCGTAAGTCGAGAACTTATAACCACGGCGGTATTCGAACTTATCGACCGCTTTCATCAAGCCGATGTTGCCTTCCTGGATGAGATCCAAGAACTGCAAACCACGGTTGGTGTACTTCTTGGCGATCGAAATCACCAAGCGCAGGTTAGCCTCAACCATCTCTTTCTTGGCACGGCGAGCTTTCGCCTCACCAATCGAGAGCTTGCGATTCACCTCTTTAAGGTCGGCAACCGAGAGCTGCACCATATCCTCTTCGAAGGCGATCTTGCGCTGAGCACGAGCAATATCGGCGCGCAACGGCTCAAGGCGGTCTGCGTACTTGCTCTGCGCTGCCTGGAATTCATCCAGCCATGTTTTGCTCGACTCATTACCAGGAAACGACTTGATAAACGTCTTACGCGGCACCTTGGCTTTTTTCACGCACAGCTGCATGACCGCTTTCTCTTGGGCACGCACCTGCTCAACACTGATACGCACTTGACCGACCAAGCGCTCGAAGTGCTTAGGCACCAGCTTGATAGGCGAGAAAAGCACCGCCAAGCGGGCTTGCTCGGCCTTTAACTCAGCACTGCCGCGGCCATGCTTGGCAAACGCCTCTTCCACCAAGGCGTTCTGCTCGCGAATCTGCTCGAAACGTGCACGCGCCTCTTCGGGATCTGGGCCGCCCTCGCTGGCCGTAGAATCCTCGTCCTCATCGTCGCCGTCGCTCTCAACGTCGTCGTCAATCTCGGCTTCAGGCTCCGGTTCGGGCACCTCTGCTTCGGCAACGCCGGGGATACCCTCATCGGGATCGATGAAACCAGAAAACAGATCCGAAAGACGCCCCGGCGCTTCTTCATCCTGGGTAGCATCATAGGCGTCCAAAATAGACGCGACGGCACCCGGCAAATAGGCCAGAGACGACATCACTTCACGGGTACCCTCTTCGATCCGTTTGGCGATTTCGATTTCGCCTTCACGGGTCAAAAGTTCAACCGTGCCCATTTCACGCATATACATGCGTACGGGGTCAGTGGTGCGGCCTACATCGCTTTCCACGGCGGCAAGGGCCGCTACGGCCTCTTCCGCAGCGGACTCGTCCGTGGATTGATCCGACATCATCAAAGTGTCTTCATCTGGCGCTTCTTCAGCGACACTTATACCCATGTCGTTGATCATGCCAATGATGTCTTCCACTTGATCCGGGTCGGCGATATCCTCAGGTAGATGGTCGTTGACCTCGGCATAGGTCAGGTAACCCTGTTCCTTGCCTCGAGCGATCAACTCCTTCAGACGCGACTGCTGCTGCGCATTTCCAGCCATAGAAACCCTATCTCGACGAAGAAGAATGAAACACCTGGAGCGCTGAATCGATTAAACTCAACAAGCCGTACAGTATAGCGTAAAAAGCAAGAAATTTTCCAGCTCGACGTATTTGCGCGGTAATTCAGGTGTGTTAGTTTGTTCGGTTAGGCCAACGCTCGGTGGCTGACCCTATATCTGGTGCTGAAACGCTAGGAATTCAACCCCCATCGCCCAAGACACCGCCTCATTGGCGCTGAGCAAGCTCCATTACCAAGCTTGCCAAACGCTGGCGCTGCTCCTTATCCAACTTTTGCCCGGCGCGCTCCTGCGCCAGCAACGCCGTGTACTCCTCTTGAGGAGAACGCTGGCGCTGAACGTACTGCAAGTGTTCCACCAATCCCTTCAGCTCTGCTTCCCGATCTGCCTTGGGAATCAACAGCTCGCGCTTGGCGAAAGCCGCCAAGGCCTGCCCCTGCTGGCTGCCTTGAAAATGCGCCAACACCACTTGTGGGCTGCGGTAGCGCCCTGCATTGAGCAACTCAATCAGCTCGCGGCATAGCGGCGCATCGTCATCTTCCGGCAACCACTCCAAATGATCAGGGAGCGTGGCCACCAGGTTGGGCTCATGCAATAACAGCTGCACGATACGCCCAACCGGGGAGAGCGCCTGAGAACGTGAGCGCGATGAGCGGGCTGGCGCTGCCAAAACAGCGCCGTTGTTCATGGCGGATGAGGCCGATTCGGACTCCAACTGCTCTACCGGCTCCTGCGAAACATCACCTTGGGTGACGGATCGCTGCGACGCCTGGGAACGCTTTTCGAGCAGCACTTTCAACTGCTCTTGCGCCAGCCCACTACGCTTTGCCAATGACTCCAGCAGTAGCGATTTGAGCATGCCTTCAGGCACTTTGTTCAATGCTTCGAGCACCTGACTGGCAAACCGCTCGCGCCCTTCCACGGTATTCAAGTCGCGCCCTTGGGCCGCCTGTTCGAATAGAAACTCCGACAGAGGCATGGCACAGGTCACGCGATCCTGAAATGCCTGGGTGCCTTCACGGCGCACCAGGGTGTCCGGGTCATCACCTTCGGGCAGAAACAGAAAGCGCGCTTCACGGCCATCAATCATTTGCGGCAGTGCGGTTTCCAATGCCCGGCTAGCCGCCTGCCTCCCGGCACGATCACCGTCGAAACAGAACACTACGCGACTCACCAGTCGAAACAGGCGGGTCAAATGGTCTTCCGTGGTGGCGGTACCCAGCGTCGCCACAGCGTTATGAATACCGTATTGCGCCAGCGCCACCACATCCATATAGCCTTCGACCATGATCAACTGCTCAAGCTTGTTCGAGGCTTGGCGCGCCTCATACAAGCCGTAAAGCTCACGACCTTTATGGAATACGGGCGTTTCCGGCGAGTTGAGATATTTGGGCTGATCATCGCCCATCACTCGACCACCAAAGGCAATCGTACGACCGCGCAAATCGCGAATGGGGAACATTACCCGATCACGAAAACGGTCGTAGGTACGCCCGGTATCCTCACGATGAATCAGCAGGCCATACTCCACCTGCACTGGTTCACCGATACCACGCTCGCTGAGATGCTGTTTTAGCGCCTCCCAACCCGCCGGGGCATAGCCAATGCCATAGGTCTTGATCACCTCGTCCGAGAGCCCACGGCCCGACAAATAGCGTTGGGCAGGCTGGCCCTCCTGCATCTTTAATCGCTCGCGATAAAAACTGGCGGCGAGTTCGAGCAGGTTAACGCCCTCTTTGCGCTTCTTTTCACGCTGCTGGGCACGCGGGTCATCAGCGCCTTCACGCGGCACTTCAATACCCAGGCGACCGGCCAACTGCTCTACCGCCTCAGGAAACGGTAGTTTGTCGTACTCCATCAAGAAGCGTAGTGCATTACCATTAGCTCCGCAGCCAAAGCAGTGATAAAACTGCTTATCAGCACTGACGGTAAACGATGGGGTTTTCTCTTGATGGAAGGGACACAGCCCAGAGTAGTTACGGCCAGCCTTTTTAAGCTGCACGCGCTCACCAACCACCTCGACCACGTCAACGCGGCCTAACAGATCATCAATGAAACGCTGTGGAATTTGGCCTGCCATGAACTACGGGCATCCTCGCGCAAAGCGCTAACTTTCGAGACTGTTTTCAAAACCAGTTTTTTAAGACACTGCTTAAAGTCATCAGACCCATTGCCAGATCAGGTCATCATAAACAACGACGGTCTTTAGCAACGACGGTCTTGAAGGACAGCCTTGAAAAACGATAGCTTTGAAGAACAACAGTCAAAAACAAACGGCCACCTAGTGGCGGCCGCTTGGCATCCCTCTTGAGACGACCAGCTAACTGCTCTGGCCCCCTCGGGTACGGATCAATAGAGCCGTTCGAAACGCTTTTGCTCACGCTGAACTTTCTTAGCGTGGCGTTTTACGGCAGCTGCCGCTTTGCGTTTACGCTCAGCAGTCGGCTTCTCATAGTGCTCGCGGCGGCGTACTTCAGAAAGAACACCGGCTTTTTCGCAAGAACGCTTGAAGCGACGCAGGGCGACGTCAAACGGCTCGTTATCACGTACTTTTACAGAAGGCATTAAGCACTCACCTACCTTAAGGAGTCTTGAGTTCGGATAGTACGTACACTGCGATATTACATTTAGAACGCGGTGTACGACCCAGTTTTACAGCGCACAGTAGTTTAGTCGCCGTTGGCTATCTTTGCAAATGCTTACGCTGACCCAGGACGACAATGCTAGACTAGTGCTCTTGTGTTTTTCACCTTTACATCTTTTGAATAGCCTTTGAGAGGCCCTTTTTATGCGAGTTCTGGGCATTGAAACATCCTGCGACGAAACGGGTGTCGCGCTTTACGACACCTCGTCAACCGGCGGCAAGGGGCTACTTGCCGATGCGCTGTATAGCCAAATCGCCATGCATGCAGAATTTGGCGGCGTAGTGCCCGAACTCGCCTCTCGCGATCACACCCGCAAACTGCTGCCGCTGATCGAGCAAGTGCTCGGCGACGCCAAGCTAACGCGCCGCGACCTGGATGGCATCACTTACACCGCAGGCCCCGGCTTAGTCGGCGCATTAATGGTGGGTGCCAGTACCGCCCATGGCATGGCACGGGCCTTGAACATCCCCGTGCTCGGCGTACACCATATGGAAGGCCATTTACTGGCACCGATGCTGGAAGACGAGCCACCCGAGTTCCCTTTCGTGGCGCTGCTGGTCTCCGGCGGCCATACCCAGCTCGTCGAAGTTCAGGGGCTGGGTCGCTATCAACTGCTCGGCGAATCGGTGGATGACGCGGCTGGTGAAGCGTTTGATAAAGCTGCCAAGATGCTCGGACTGGCCTACCCAGGCGGCCCTCAGGTCGCCAAGCTGGCGGAACAGGGTGACCCCAAGCGCTTTCGCTTCCCGCGCCCCATGACCGACCGGCCAGGGCTAGACTTCAGTTTTTCGGGCCTAAAAACCCACACCATGACGGCCATTCGCCAGTTGGAAACAGCCGACGAATTCGACGCCCAGGCCCGCGCCGACGTTGCCCGCGCCTTTGAAGAGGCCGTTGTCGATACGCTGGTGATTAAGTGCCGTCGAGCGCTGGATCAAACCGGCTTGAAGCGCTTAGTGGTGGCGGGCGGAGTCAGCGCCAACCATCGCCTGCGCGAACGACTGCAGACTGAGTGCGAAAAACGCCAAGCCCGCGCCTACTACCCGCGCGGGCGATTCTGTACCGACAATGGCGCCATGATTGCCTATGTGGGTGCTCAACGCCTGGCAGCGGGAGAGTGCGACACTTCTGGCATGATGCAGGCGACGCCCCGCTGGCCTCTCGATCAGTTGATACCGCCTGTCTCACCCTAAGAACCACGAAACGGTGGCTCCTCACCGCGTCGCAGTCGGCGAATATTAAGCCCGTGACGTGCCAGCACCAGCAGGCTGAATCCACCCACCACCATGACGTACTCCGGCGCCAGCCAGCCGCAGGCCAGCGGCGCCACGAGAGCACTCACTAGCGACGCCAGCGCAGCTGTTTTTAATCGCCACGCTAGCAGCGCCCATATCGATGCACTCAGTAACGCCACCTGAGGCACTAATACCAACAACACACCGAAGGCACTGGCGACCGCTTTACCGCCACGAAAGCCATGCCACAGTGGAAAGCTGTGGCCTAGCAATACTGCCAATCCCACAAGCCCCTGCAGCCAGACCGGATAGCCCATCAGCTTGGCACCCAAAACAGCAGGCATGGCTTTTAAGGCGTCTAACAGCAGGGTGGCTGCCGCTAAGCGGGGGCCATATAGGCGCAGTACGTTGGAAAAGCCGGGATTAAATGAACCGTGTTGACGGGGGTCCCACACCCGCCAGGCGGCAAACGCTCAGCGCTGCCAGCCAACTGCCACTTAAATAACCCACCACTATCCATACCATGGCGCCATGCTCGCTTTGTGGCCCGATATACTGTCGTTTAGCCCCATCCTAACGTACAATCGCCCGCTTGTTACCGTAGGGGGAAGCTGGATGGATCGCATTTTGATTGAAGCGTTAAGCGTCGATACCGTGATTGGTGTCTACGACTGGGAGCGCTCGATTCAACAGTCGCTAAGCTTAGACTTGGTGTTAGCGACCGACATTCGCTCGGCGGCAGCCACTGACGATCTGCGCCTTACCCTGGATTACGCTGCTATCTGCCAGCGCATTCAGCAGTTTGCCGATGCCCATCAGTTCGCCCTGGTAGAGACCTTTGCCGAACGGCTCGCTGAATGCCTGCGTACAGATTTCCCCATCACTTGGCTGCGCTTAACGGTACGTAAACCGGGCGCGGTTGCCAACGCCGTTAGCGTCGGCCTGGAAATCACCCGCGGCAACCTGCCGGAGGCAACCCAGGAGATCAGCGCATGAACCTGGTGACCGTCAGCTTAGGCAGCAATATTCACCCTACTCGGCATATTCGCTGCTGCCTGGATGCGCTTGCTGATACCTTCGGCCCCCTGCAGATCTCCGTGTGTTTGAAAGCGAGCCGGTCGGTTTCGCTGACAGCCGCAATTTCTATAACCTGGTGGTGGCGTTTCACAGCGCTTGGACACCCGGCGAACTTCAGGCGTGGGGGAAGCAGCTGGAAATAGAGCATGGCCGCCTGCCTGGTCTTGCCAAATTTAGCCCCCGCGCACTGGATATCGACTTGCTCACCGTGGGCAGCCTCTGCGGCACGATTGATGAAGTCGCCTTACCACGCAGCGAAATTACCCATAATGCGTTTGTTTTGCAGCCGCTCGCCGAGTTGCTGCCCGAGCAGCGCCACCCCCGCTGCGGCACGCCCTATGCCGCACTATGGAGCGCCTTTGAGCTTGGTAGCCAACGCCTTTGGGCGGTGGATTTCAGCTGGCGCGGCCGCTGGATCTCCCAAGCTGACGAACAGCCCCTGCTGGCGGCGGCACGCCGGTAAATTACTTGGCTAGCGCCGCCTCCACGGCCTGCCCCCGGCGCTCTCGCAAGGCCTCACCCAGCGCCGCCCCTTGATACCCCTCGGCTATCAGTGCTTGAGGGCTTACCGCCCGAGCAGCTTTCCAGGCGTTTTCAAGCGGGCCAATCAGCTCAGGTGCCAGCACCTTGACTAACGCCAGTTGCCCCTCGACCTGCTCTGGCTTACGCCAACCATCCAAACGCTCCAGCCAACGTAGCACGCCGGGGCTCTCTAATGCGTCGGAAGGCAGCGCATGGTTTATTAGCGAATGGTTTATTAAAGAATAGGTAAGCGCGGTATGGCGAGCTAATTGGGCAACGGCATTGGGCAGTTTGAGCCGTTCAGACAAGACATCGCGCTGCTCATCGCTTAGCGGCGATACCAGCTGCGCATGGCGCCAATGAGCCAATGCGAACATGTCGCTATCAGGCACCTGAGCCATCGCTGCCAACCCCTTCACTAACGCTTCGCCCGCCAATTCTGGCCACCAGACGTTGAGCGCATCGCAACGTTCAAGGGTGGTGAAATAGACCTCCGGGCTTGGCTCACCCAGCGCTTTTTCCGTTTCGACCCACACCCGCTCGGCGGCCAGGTGCTCAAGTTCGCCGCTGTGGCTCACCTTACGCATTAGTGCCTGGGTTTCAGGGGCAATGGTGAAGCCCAGTGACGCATAGCGGGCCAGAAAACGTGCGGTACGCAGCACTCGCAGCGGGTCTTCGCTAAACGCCGCGGAGATATGCCGCAACACGCGCCGTTCGATATCGCCTTGACCATTAAACGGATCGGTTAATTCGCCCTCAGTACTCTGGGCAATGGCATTAATGGTTAAATCACGCCGCAATAGATCCTCTTCCAGGCTGACATCGGGGCTGGCATGCACTTCAAACCCGCCATAGCCGTGGCCAGACTTGCGTTCGGTGCGGGCCAGGGCGTATTCCTCAGCGGTTTCGGGATGCAGAAAAACTGGAAAGTCGCGCCCCACGGGCTTAAATCCGCGCTTGCGCATGGCATCTGGCGTAGTGCCCACCACGACCCAGTCATTGTCATATACCGGCCAGCCGAGTAACTCATCGCGCACGGCGCCGCCTACCCGATACACGTTCAAGCCTGCTAAGCGGGGATCACTGTTTGTCTCTTTCACTGTCTTCACTGTCGTTTTTCCTGCTGAAGGCTAGCTACACTGGTTCGCTCGCCGCTGTCCAGATTGAGCGCGGTTAGACGTCCGCCCCACACGCAGCCCGTATCCAACGCCTCAACGGGTACCCGCGCCTGGGGGGTATTCCCCTCCAGCGCCGCCCAGTGGCCGAAGAGTAGGCGGGTGTCATCGTCACGCGGGTATTGAAACCAGGGCAGAAAGCCCTTTGGGGCACTGTCCAATCCCTCTTTGGCCGCAAAGTCCAAACGGCCCTGGGCATCAATAAAGCGCATCCGAGTCAGCACATTGACAGTCAGGCGCAGCCGATCCATGCCGTCTAAATCATCGTGCCAGCTATCCGGCTGGTTACCAAACAGTTGGGTTAAAAACTCACCGGATGCCTCACTCCCTAGCGCCATCTGCACTTCGCGCCCTAAAGATTCGGTCTGGGCTACGCTCCATTGGGGAAGCAGCCCCGCGTGGGTCATTAACGTACTGTTTTCAAACACGCTAAGCGGTTGGCTCTGCAGCCAATCCAGCAGCGCTTCGCGATCAGGCGCGCCAAGAATATCGCTCAAGGTATCGTTTTTTTTCAGCTTGCCGCCCCCGCGCGCTACGACCAGCAAATGAAAATCGTGGTTGCCCAATACGCTGCGTGCCGAGCTACCCAGTGCGCGCACTTCTCGCAGACACTCCAATGAACCAGGCCCACGATTAATCAAATCGCCCACCAGCCATAGCGTATCCCGCGCGGGGTTGAAGCTAAGCTTTTCAAGAAGGGCTACAAATTCGGCGTGACAGCCGTGCAGATCGCCGATCGCATAGGTGCTCATGCACGAGGCCTTTTTAATAAAATGAGTAGGCTAAATACTACCACTTCACCGACATCCTATGCCTGTCGCTGGTGGCTTATGTTGATGATTAGCACTGGTGAAAAGTACAAACCTGGATCACTATAAAAAGTACGCTTTGGCGCTCTTGAGCTTCTCGCTAGCTTAACCACTCAATCGAGTAGCCACCTCGCAACAACTGTTAAGGAAAACGGTACGCTTATGACAATGGATTACTCTCGACGCGGGCTATTGCGAGCGGCAACGCTGGCAGGTCTTGGCGCACTTATACTCCCCGGCACAACGCTTCTTCCAGCCGCACGAGCCACCACTCCCAAGCTTGACCCACCGCCCGCTGCGGTGACGGTTAATGGTTGGCTCCTGCGCAGCAGTGACCGCTGATGTATATCGCTTTTGAGGACATTAGCGAACACAGCCATGCAGTGGATGTCTGCATTATCGGCGCGGGTGCGGCGGGCATTTCCATGGCCGTTACCCTGGCGGAGCGGGGCCACCGCGTACTGCTCTGCGAAGGTGGCGATGCGGACTACAGCGAACGCTCCCAGGAGTGCTACCGGGGCGAAGTCGTCGGCGACCCTTATATTCCCCTTTATGGCGCTCGCCTGCGCTATTTGGGCGGGTCGACCAACCACTGGGGTGGCATCTGCCGACCACTCGATCGCTATGACTTTACCGCCAAAAGTGCTGCCAGTGAGACGGCCTGGCCTATTGGCCGGGATGCGTTATCGCCCTACTACCGCGCCGCGGCCAGCGTGCTCGACTTGGCGCCTACGCCTGCTGATCAGCCGATCACGGATTCTGGGCTCAAGCGCATCTATTTCTCACTGGGCCACCCGACGCGTCTGAAGGAGAAATATGCCACCACGCTAAGCGAATCGAACACGTTGGAGTGCTGCCTAACGGCCAACTTGGTGGCGCTGGAAAGCCAGAATGGCAAAGTCACCGGCGCTATCTTCAAAAACTACCAAGGCGATTACCGAAAGGTTCAGGCGCGCTACTTTGTGCTGGCCTGTGGCGGCATCGAAAACTCGCGCTTGCTGCTGTGGTGCAACCAACAGTTAAATGGTCAGCTTATACCTCAAGCCGACACCCTAGGGCATTACTGGATGGAGCACCCCCACGCCACGGTGGGTCAGGCGCTAATTTTTGAGCCAGCGGCACTGGGGCTGGACGAGGATTACAACGTGTTCCTCTCCCCCACCGCTCAATCCATCAGCTCACGCCAAATACTGAATTGTGGGCTGCGCTTGCACCGCATGAACGCTGAAGCCACCCAGGAACTGATTGACGAGCTCGCGGATCAGGCCCCCAGCTGGCGGGACGACTGCGTGTCTGGCAGGCCCAGGGACGGGTGATACACGGCGCGGTACTCAGAGCCGCCTGGGAGCAAGAGCCGCGCTTTGACAATCGCATAGAGTTAAGCGAAGAGCTGGATGATCTGGACGTACCCCGCAGCCGATTGGTGTGGCAGCAGTCCGAGCTGGATCGCCATACGATCCGCGAGAGCATGCTGCTATTAGGGGAGTATCTGCGCGACCACGAGGTGGGAAGGCTGCAAATGGCTGACTGGCTGGCCGATACGCCGGTACAACTGCCTACCGAGGGCGAGTTGGCTGGCCGTCACCATATGGGCGGCACGCGTATGAGTCTTAATGCCGAGGAAGGCATTGTTAACCCCGACTGCCGACTGTTTGCCCAGGATAACTTCTATGTGGCGGGTTCCAGCGTTTTTGCCAGCGCCGGGCACGCCAACCCGACGTTAACGCTAGTACAGCTGGCCCTGCGGCTTTGCGATCACCTGGAGAGCAGGCTAACCCAAACTGTCTAATGGAGCTGAAGCGGTACGGCTAACCTAAAAGAGTAATGGCTACCTCAAAAACACGCTGAGTAGAGGTATCCAACAGCGTATAGGCACCCTCCATCACCCCCACCGGGTTTGCAGAATGGCGCGACTGGTGTAACGAAAACTCTGGCCGGGGCCAATTAGCGGCTGTTGGCCGACGACGCCTTGCCGCGGACTTCCTGGCAGTCGCCGCTGCCCTGGGTGATTTTCAGTAGCGCGCCATCAGCTGAACGCTATGGGGGCTCTGATTGTGGACAGTCACGGTGTAGCTAAACACATAGCGCGACTCTCCATCGTTAGACTCATCAGCGCGATAGCTAGGGACGACGCTCACTTTGATTGCTAGGCCACTCACGTTTGGCTGCCCCGCTCACCGCTTGCCTGCTCATCGGCGGCGACACGGTTGGCAATCGCCACGTACTCCGCCACGGTCAACGTTTGCGGACGGCGGATGGGGTCAATGCCCAGATCTTCCAGGGTGTCGGCACTCACCCGCCCTTTGAAGTTATTGCGCAGCGTTTTGCGCCGCTGACCAAAGGCGAGCTTCACCAGCTCAAACAGCATCGCTGGGTCATCCGCCGTATGGGGCAGCGTTTCATGGGGGGTTAAGCGCACAATGGCGGAGTCGACTTTGGGTCGTGGCACAAAGGCTTCCGGCGGCACGATAAACAGCTGTTCGACCTGGCAGTAGTACTGAGCCATAACCGACAGACGCCCCCAATCAGCACCGCCGGGTTCTGCGGCTAAGCGTTCAACCACCTCTTTTTGCAGCATAAAGTGCATATCTTGTATGGCACTTCCTGCAGCCAGCAGATGTATTATCAGTGGTGTGGAGATGTTGTAGGGTAGGTTGCCTACCACGCGTAGCGCGGGCCCATCGCCTTTCAGCGCAGCAAAATCGAACTTCAGTGCGTCGCCTTCATGAATCACAAAATCGGGATAGTTGAAAAACTGTACCCGCAAACCGGGAATCAGATCGCGGTCGAGTTCGATCACCTCCAAGTGCCCCGCGGCTTCCAGCAACGGCTCGGTCAGCGCCCCCTGGCCTGGGCCAATTTCGACGAGGCGATCCGTCGAGCGCGGGCCAACGGCGCGAACGATCCGCGAGATAATGCCAAGGTCGCGTAAAAAATTCTGACCAAAGCGTTTACGAGCGCGGTGTTGGGGCACAGTAGACATCAAACGGTGTTCCTTGGGGTGCGGATTCAATCGGGAGTATGTAGTAGCCAGCACTGTTGCAACTGGTCGTCTGCTTGCATCAGTACCAGAGTAGGTTTCCGCGAGGGCGCTGTGAACCCGTCCTTGGGCGCTACTTTTCCCATCTGACCGCCATGGATGGCGGAAATGCCGGAATTGTCAGGAACATTTTCCGGCCCTGGAAAAAGACCCTCGCTGCAACCTACCCTGGCACCGGATTAAATTTCAGCCGCAGACAGCCGCCTTGCGGCTAAACGGCGCGCAAGGGCGATAGCGACGTTTAGGCTGCCGGGATCTGCCACGCCTTTGCCTGCCAGATCCAGCGCGGTGCCATGGTCGACCGAAGTGCGTACCAATGGCAAGCCCAGAGTAATGTTAGCGGCCTGACCAAAGCCTGCGTATTTTAACACCGCTAAACCCTGGTCGTGGTACATCGCCAGCACCGCATCGACACCAGCCAAATGCCTGGGGGTAAACAGTGTGTCGGCGGGCAAGGGGCCAAGTATATCCATTCCCTCAGCGCGCAGTGCATCAAGGGCGGGAATAATAACATCCAGCTCCTCGCGCCCCAGGTGACCATCTTCACCGGCGTGGGGATTCAAGCCACATACCGCAATACGTGGCTGGGCAATCCCAAACTGGCGCTGTAAATCAGCCGCAAGCAGTCGGCTAATACGGGTTACCCGCTCAAAGGTGATGGCGTCGGCAACATTGCGCAGCGGCAAATGGGTGGTCACCAGCGCCACACGCAGATCGCCGCCACCCTGCCAGCTTGGTGACGCAGCATGCAGCGCCGTATCGGTGGCGAGCATCATTACCACCTCATCGACGCCGCAGGCATCGCGCAACCACTCAGTGTGGCCGGTAAAGGCTGGGTGACCACCTTCGATGATGACGCCTTTATGAAGTGGCGCCGTAACCATAGCGGCCGCCTGACCTTTTTGGCAGGCATCCACCGCCAGCGCCAAGGTAGCCAGCACATAGTCAGCGTTGGCCGGATTGAGAACGCCCGGCGTGGCCGGTTGGTTCAGCGCAACCGGCCAGACCGGCAAACCATGGGGGCTACTTGGGTACTCGCCAGGCGAACACTCAATCACCGTGACACCTAGTCCCAGCGCTGCTGCACGCTGGCGCAGCATATCCGGGTCGCCAATCGCTACTGTACCCGCGGGGAGGATGCCCTGGGCCGCTAGCAACAGCATTAGCTCGGGGCCAATGCCCGCCGGCTCGCCGGTGGTCACTACTACCGGCAGCTCGCTATCGGAAGATAAAGTGCCCGCTACCATTCCCACTACCATTAGAGTCGAATATCAACAAAGGCCTGGGAGCGAATCTCTTGTTGCCATGTCTCTAACTCTTCGTTCGCGCGACGCTGGAAGATCGCCTGGCGCACCTGCTCACGCTGGCTCTCTTGGGTAACGTTTTGACGACGGCGCTCTTCCACCTCAATCACGTGGTAGCCAAACTGAGAGCGAACCGGCTGAGATATCTGGTTAACATCCAGGTCGCGCATCGCCTCTTCAAAGGCGGGTACGGTTTGCCCTGGGCGAACCCAGCCCAGCTCGCCGCCGTTGAGGGCAGTGCCACTGTCGTCGCTCATCTCACGCGCCACCGAAGCAAAATCCTCGCCTTGTGAAAGGCGCTGACGTACCTCTTCTGCTCGCGCGCGGGCCTGGTTTTCATCGCGATTAGGGGTCAGTGCAATCAGCACGTGGCGGGCACGGGTCTCTTCAATAAAGTTCTGCTCGCCGGACTGGCCGGGCTGCTGGTTTAGAAAGCGCTCAACGTCGCGATCGCTGACCGATACGCGGTTGCTAATTTGGCGCTGCTGCACCTGACGCATCAGCATTTCGCGGCGAATATCTTCGCGCACGCTGGCCAGCGTCATACCATCAGCTTCCACGGCATCGGCAAACTGGTCAAGCGTCATGCCATTGGATTCGGCAATCGAGCGCACTTGCCCATTGAGCTCGGTATCATCGACGCTCAAGTTGGCATCTTTCGCCATCTGCAGTTGAATCTCTTCCATTACCATGCGCTCAAGCACCTGACGCTCCAATTGGGAGCGCGGAGGGAGATTACCACCCTGGGCCTGCGCCTGCTGCTCGATTTGCGTCATGCGATCATCTAACTCGCTGCGCATAATCACATCGTTATTGACCACGGCCACGACGCTGTCCAGCACTTGGCGCTGGGTGGACTGGAAGTTCTGCGCCTGAAGGGCTAGCGGGGCCAATGCAAGGCCTGCGCCTACACACAAAGCGAGCAGGCTACCAGCCGATAGCTGTTTCATACGGCCTAGCAGGGGCTTTCTCATTTTCATAACAAACGTCTCTTTCATTAGCCATTCGATGGAAGTCATTTACAGGGCAGTCGGACGATAGCCAGGAATGGTCTGTTCAAAATAGCTATCCGCATCCTGGCCAACGCCGCCTAAGCCACGGAATACGAAGCGTAAAAATAGCCCGCGATCATTAAAGTCATCATTAATGGGTGCGGTGTCATTGTCATCTACCCATTCGCGCCACACCAACTGCAGACCGTAACAGCAGTTGTTCCACTGCACGCCTGCCAATTGCTCCAGTGAGCGTTCATTGGTTTGATCGTGCAGGTAGCGGCCAATCAAATCAATGTTGGTGCTGGCTTTCCAGGCAAATGAGAGATCCCACTCTTCGCGGTTATAGTCGCGAAAGCCGTTATCGCCCGGCATACGCCTGGATCGAACCCTTCGATCTCCCAACGGTAGCCAAGGTTCACTACGTGCCCTTCGGGATGCCGGTAACTAACATCAACACTTGATCGTTCGGTGCGTTCCCGGTGGTCATCGTAGAGCCATTCTGCTCGCTGCTCCAGCATCATTAATCTGCAGTCAAGGCGGGTAACCAGCGGCGAACGATCTCGGGTGGCCTGATAGCGGCTTTCCGGATTGACGCTTGGGTTGTCTTCCGGCCGATCCGGCAGCGTATCGGCATCGCCCTCGCTATCGATACGGCGGTCATCAAAGTAAACGCTCTGACCTACCCCAAACGAGAGCCGGTCACGACCGGAGGCATCTCCAATAAGCGTGACTGCACGCCGTAAGAGAGCCGTTTAGATCGCCAACGCGGTCAGTACCGGAAAAGCGCTGCGCTGACCAAAGCTGATCCCAGGAGAAAGCGCGTTCGCGGCTGTCAAAGTCGGGCAGTTCGCTCTGATCGGTGCGCGGCACATAGGCGTAGTTCAAACGCGGCTCTAGGGTTTGGCGGTAGTCCCGCCCACCCAGTGCAAGCTCACGTTCAAAGACGAGCCCACTGTCGATGGAGGGTCAGCACAACACTGCGGCTGGGTGAGTCGCTACGCTGTGTATCGCGCTCGCCGTAATCCAGCTCGTAAGCAGTGTTCCATAGCTCGGTACGCGGCTCCAGGTAGCCCCAAGGGCGCTCGAAACGCCAGCCAACCGCAGGCATTAGGTGCAAACGGCTACGGTGGCCGCTTCGCGCTCCGGCACGCGGCGCTCATCCACGTCGCGCCAAAATAGGTCGCGTTTGATCGCCACTGGGTATAGCCCGTTGTCGAACTGCCAGTTGGCATTCGCGCTCAGGCTCGGCAGTTGATAAAAAGGTTTATCGCTATCGCTAAGCGGGTCTTCCAAGCGCTGGAAACCCTGGGCGCGGGCATCCAACTGCCAGCGCTGGCCGCGGTAATCGACCTGGGCCAAACGCTCCATACTGGCGCGCTCGCTCTCGCCAACTCACCGCCGAAGTCATCGAAATAGCGACCGTCGCTGGCGGCCCCGTAGCGCAGCCGATAATTACTGCGCTCATTTACCCGCCCCGCATGGCGGGCATCCACATACCAGCGATCATCACCCTCAAAGCGATTTTCTCCGCCGCCAGAGCCACCGTTATCACTGTTTAAATAGCCGCCTTCAACGATGCCCGAGCTCTCCTCAAACAGGTAGCGGTATTCACCGTTCATCAACAGCCCGCGGTCACTCATCCAGCGCGGCGTGATCGTCGCATCGTGGTTTGCGGCAATATTCCAATAAAACGGCTGGGCGTAGTCAAAACCGTCCGTTGAAAAGCCAATCGACGGAGACAGCAAGCCTGTATGGCGGCGATCGTCGATGGGAAAGCGCAGCCATGGCCAGTAAAATACCGGCACATCTTTCACTTCCAGGCGCGCATGACGCGCTGTGCCAAAGCCTTCGGCTTGGTTCAAACGAATATCGCTGCTGACCAGTTGCCAGCTATTGGCGCCTGGATCACAGGTGGTGAAGCTTGCGTCTTGCAGGCGGTACTCGCCCTCCCCGGTCTGCTCTAGCTGACTAGCCTGACCGCGCAGATGCTGCTCGTAGAGCACATAGTGGCTGTCACCCAGGGTGGCCCGATCTTCGTTTAGCGGAGCATCGCCTGTTCGCCACGCACCAAAGCGCGCCCATCGCGGATGGCGATATTACCTTCTGCGTCGACCTGCTGACGGTCAGCGGGTAAAAAGATACGCTCCGCTTCCACTTCTTCATTGCCGCGGCGCAGTACCACATCACCGCGTAGCAATGCTTCGCCATCGGCAGCGTAATCGACTTCCCGGGCCTCCAACGAGACGGTTTCCGGTTATCTTCCGCTGGCAAGCGGTAGCTGGGCATTACATAGCGGCCCCGGCACAGTTGGTTAGCCGCTTCCTCTTCCCCCCAGGGTTGCCAATCCAACGCTTCAGCGGACATGGTTTGACCCTGAGCCACCGCTGTAAACGAGGCGCCAGCAAGCAAACTGCCCATCAGCGTATGCGCAACCGGCAACGTGCGCGAAAATCGCTTGCCCATGTTCGTTATCCTTGGCATCCAGAATCGGTATTATACAGCCCGCATGATGCCCGACCAGCAAGGAGCTTGCATGTCCTCATATCGGATTAACGCCCTCACCATGTGGGCCGCCCAACAAAACGGTCTCTCTGAGACCGATATTTCGCTTTCATCCGCCGTGGGCGATGCGAGTTTTCGGCGCTATTTTCGCCTAACACTACCCGACGGCACCACCCAGGTGGTCATGGATGCCCCGCCTGAGCAAGAGGACTCCCAGCCGTTTGTAACCATTGCCAAGCGCTGGCGAAGCGCCGGACTGCCGGTACCCAGGTGCACGCCACCAACCTGGCGGACGGCTTTCTGCTGCTTGAAGACTTGGGTAACACCCCCCTACAGTGTTTGTTTAGCGACGACGCTAGCATACAGGCTTACCATCAGCAGGCTCTCACGCTGATCGCCGAGCTGCAAAATCGCGCAGGCCCTGACTCGCTGCCCGTGTATGATACGGCGTTGTTGGGCCGCGAACTCGACCTGTTTCCCGAGTGGTGTCTCAGCGCTTGGTTAACGCTGCCATCGCCAGAGAGCTGGCACGTTGTTCGTGAGCAGCTTATCCAGCATGCCTTAGCGCAGCCGGTAGTGACTGTGCACCGTGATTTTGATGCCATGAACCTGATGCTGCACGATCAGCGTCTGTTTATGATCGACTTTCAGGACGCCGTGGCTGGCCCGCTCAGCTACGATGTGATCTCGCTGTTACGGGGGCGATACTGCCGCTTTAGCAATGAGCAGTTCGCTGGCTTTGTCGAGGCTTTTTATCACCAGGCCCGCCATGATGGTCGACTGCCCAGCAGTGTCGATTTTGCCACTTTTCTGCTCCAGTGCCACGCGATGGCTGCCCAGCGCTCACTAAAAGTGCTGGGGATTTTCTGCCGCTTAACCCTGCGCGATCAAAAAAGTGGCTATCTCGAGCGCTTACCCCACTTTCTGGATCATCTGGAAGATAGCTTTTCGTTTCTGACCGAGCAGGCTGAGTTCGCTGAGTGGCTCCAACTCACCTTAAGACCTGCCATTATGAAACGACTAGCGGAAATACCGTCATGAAAGCGATGATTTTAGCCGCAGGCCTAGGCAAGCGAATGCGTCCGCTCACCGACCACTGCCCCAAGCCGCTGCTGCCCGTGGCGGGCAAGCCGCTAATCGTGCACCACCTGGCGCGTCTTCGCCAGGCAGGTATTCATGAGGTCGTCATCAATGTCAGCTACCGTGCAGAGCAGATTATCGCAGCGCTCGGCGATGGTGACGCCTATGGACTGCACATTCACTGGAGTCGCGAAACCGAACCGTTGGAAACCGGAGGCGGTATTCAGCAAGCGCTGCCGATGCTTGGCGAGGCGCCGTTTCTGTTGATTAACGGCGATGTTTGGTGCGCAGCGCTCCCCACCCAGCACGCGCTGCAAGGCAATGATCTGGCTCACCTGATGCTGGTGGAAAACCCTTCTCATCACGCCAGTGGGGATTTTGGACTAGCAGGAGGGCGCGTGAATCAAACCAGCACTGAGCGTTTGACCTACTCAGGTATCAGCGTGATTCACCCAGGGCTGCTCGCCGGACAACCCCAGGGCGCCTTTGCCTTGGCGCCACTGCTGAGAACTGCTATCGATAACAACCGGGTAAGCGGCGAGCACTATAAAGGGCATTGGGTCGACGTTGGAACCCCTGAACGACTGTCGGCGCTGGAACGCCAGCTACAGAGCGAAAGGGGTTAGCCTATGCATCCGCACCACTTACGTGAGGCAATCGCCAACACTCCACGGGTAGCGGTCTACGGCACGCTCAAGCAAGGTTTCAACAATGCCCACTGGCTAAACGGAGCCACTCTGCTCGGGAGCGACGTTACTAAAGCGCTCACGCTTTACGATATTGGCCCCTACCCCGGTGCCAAATGGCAGCGGTCAAAAGGGGTGACGATTGAAGTCTATCAGATCAGTATTGACCATCTGGCCCAGCTAGACTGGTTAGAGGACTACCGCATCGATGCGCCGTCAGAGGGTGAGTATGACCGCCAGCAGATAACCACCTGTTTTGGTCTCGCCTGGGTGTATCTTTACAATCCGAGTGTGACAGGTAAAACAGCTATTTATGAGAGTGGCTGGCGCATGCCGAACATTAGCAATGTTCAACAGCGGCGCTGAGAAGAGGCGCGCAGGCCAAGAAATGTTATGCTGCGCGACTTACCTTTCGTCGCCTAGATGAGGAGAGCAACGTGAAAGCACGGGTAAAATGGACAGAAGGCCGCCAATTCGTGGCGGAATCCGGTAGCGGGCACAGCGTTGTGATCGACGGCCCGCCCGACCACGGTGGTCGCAACACAGGGCCTCGCCCAATGGAAATGCTGCTAATGGGCATGGGCAGCTGCACCGCTTTTGATATCTTGAATATTCTTGATAAAGCGCGTGCCAATGTGACCGACTGCGTTGCTGAGCTAGACGCCGAACGCGCCGATGAAGTGCCCGCCGTTTTTACCAAGATCCACGTCCATTTCGTGGTGACCGGTCGCGCGCTGAAAGAGAAGCAGGTGGCCCGCGCGGTTGAGCTCTCCGCTGAAAAATACTGCAGTGCCTCGATCATGCTCGTTAACGGCGGCGTTGAGATCACCCATTCCTTTGAGATTATGGAGGAGGCTCGGACGTGACAGACAATCTCCGACTCCACGGGTTTAACAACCTGACTAGCTCGCTGAGCTTCAACATTTACGATATCTGTTATGCCAAAACCGAAGAGCAGACGGCGGCTTACATCGACTATATCGATGAGCTGTATAACGCCGAACGTTTGACGCAGATTCTTAAAGACGTCACCAATATCATCGGCGCCCATGTGCTCAATATCGCCCGCCAGGACTACGAGCCCCACGGCGCGAGCGTGACGATTTTGATTGCCGAACATGAGCTTGATGAGGCGGCGCCTGAACAAATTGAGCCAGGTCCCGGCCCGCTACCGGAGACGGTGGTTGGCCACCTGGATAAAAGCCACGTGACGGTGCACAGCTACCCCGAGTCGCACCCCGACAACGGTATTAGCACCTTCCGCCTGGATATTGATGTCTCCACCTGTGGTCATATCAGCCCATTAAAAGCGCTGAACTACCTGATCCACAGCTTCGACTCCGATATCGTCACCATGGATTACCGGGTGCGTGGCTTTACTCGCGATGTGGATGGCAAAAAACTGTTTATCGATCACGGTATTACTTCCATTCAAGACTACCTCGCTGAAGACACCAAGAATGCGTATCAGATGATGGACGTCAACGTGTATCAGGAGAATATGTTCCACACCAAGATGCTGCTCAAAGACTTCGAACTGGATAACTACCTGTTCGGCACGTCGCGTCGCGATATTACCTTTGAAGAAGCCCGGGATATCGAGGGCCGTTTGCGTAAAGAGATGCTGGAAATTTTCTACTCCCGCAATCTGGATTAAGCCCCCAAACGGGTCTCAACGCAGCACCGAAACACCAAAAAGCCAGCGAACGCTGGCTTTTTTTCATATCAACTAAATATACTGGCTTATCCTGTCATTGCGAGGAGCCTGCGACGAAGCAATCTCTACCCGCGGTGGCACTCAAGTCGAGATCGCCGCGCTTCGCTCGCGATGACAGGAAGGGCATTAGGAGCCTGGCTTATCTGTCATTGCGAGGAGCCTGCGACGAAGCAATCTCTACCTACGGTGGGCACTCAAGCCGAGATCGCCGCGCTTCGCTCGCGATGACAGGAAGGGCTATCGCCGTTTAATAAACGCTTGGCTCGCCTTCAGGGCGAGTCTTAAAACGTCGGTGTAGCCAGAGGTACTGCTCGGGATGCTTGCGAATGGCCAGTTCAATAAACTGATTGATTCGTGTGGCATCGGCAACTTCATCGCCGCTGGGAAAACCTTCCAGGGCAGGCAGGCTTTCAATGGTATAGGTGGCGTTATCCGGGTTGCGGTGAAACATCATCGGCACCACTGACGCGCCGGTCATACGCGCAAGCTTGGCCGTTAAGCGAATAGTCGCGGCCTGCTGACCAAATAGCGGCGCAAATACGCTCACATCGCGGCCAAAATCCTGATCCGGTGAGTACCACACCATACGTCCATCCTTGAGCTGACGCACCGCGCCACGCAAGTCATAACGGTCGAGGGCAACACCAAAATTGCGCCCGCGGGCGCGGGTCATAAAACGCTCAAACAGCGGGTTATTATGCGGTCGATAGACCGCATCGGCAGAGAAAAACAGCGCGTGCAGGGCACCCCCTAAATCGAGGGAAGAGAAGTGAACCCCCACAATGATCACGCCTTTACCCCGGGCCTCGGCGCGGGCCATATGCTCTTCGCCGATGTAAGCGACCCGGTGGCGTAGGCTTTCGCCATCCCGACACCAGCCGGTTGCGGTTTCAATCAGACCAATACCATTGGCAATAAAGGTATCTTTAACGAGCTGATACTGTTGCTGGGGACTCTTTTCGGGAAAACAGAGCGCTATATTGGTTTCGGTAATATGGCGCCGCCGTTTGGCAAAGCGCCAGGCGAGCAGTCCAAGCCCTTTGCCAATGGCCATTTTTAATCGCCAAGGCAACCAGGCAGCGATATACATGGCACCAATAGCCAGCCATGTGGGCCAGTAACGCGGGTGGGCGAATGAGCGCGGGTAACGTGATTTCGACATGCAAACAACCGTTTAAGCAGAACGCCCATGATAACGCCGCGGCGCCCGAGGCAGTACCCCTGTTAGCAGCGTATAGCTGATGGTATCGCAGTAGCGGGCCACTTCATCCACCGACAGCACCTCGCCGTTGCTGGCCCTGCCCCACAATACAACGTCGCTGCCAATCGCGGCGTCGGGTACGTCCGTCACATCAACGGTCAACATATCCATGGAGACTTTTCCGGCAATCGCACAGCGCTGGCCGTTGACCAGTACCGGCGTGCCATCGCGGGCATGACGGTCATAGCCATCACCGTAGCCGCAGGCGACCACGGCAATGCGTGAACGCCGCGGTGCGCGCCAGCGCCCGCTATAGCCCACGGGCTCGCCCTCTTCCAGCTCCCTCAGGGCAATTATTTCTGAGCGTAGGGTCATCACCGGCTGCAGTTGCTGAGTGATTTCGTTGGCAACTTCCAAGGGGTCGCTGCCGTAGAGCATCACACCTGGCCGGTTCCAGTCACCATGGGCCACCGGCCACGCCAGGGTAGCCGGTGAGTTGGCCAGGCACAGCGGCGCTTCTAGCTCGCTAGCAAGACCTTGCAGCCGGGTCATTTGCTGGTTGAAATAGCGGTTATCGCGGGAATCGGCGCTGGCAAAATGACTCATAAGGTGGAGCGAGGCCACGCTTGGCGCGGCACTTAGCTGACGCCAGATAGCGGCGGCCTCGTCGATGGCAAAGCCCAGGCGGTGCATGCCGGAGTCAACTTTCAACCAGACAGGAATTGGCTTTATAGGTGAAGCGGCTAGCAGGGCATCGACCTGCCATTGGCTGTGTACCGCAATCCAGAAGCCGTGGGAATCCACCAGCTCCAGCTCGTCGGCGCTGAAGATACCTTCCAACAGGATGATGGGTTGGGTAATGCCGCCCTGGCGCAGGGTAAGCGCCTCTTCGATACAGGCAACGGCAAACGCGGGAGCCTGGCCTTCCAGCGCCTGAGCGCAGGCCAGCGCGCCATGCCCATACCCATCGGCTTTGATAACTGCCACTGAGCGGCTTTGCGGCGCGCAGCGGCACGCCAATTGATAGTTGTGACGCAGCGCGTCCAGATCAATATCGGCCACAAGGGGGCGCATGTGCTTTCTCACTTACCTGATTTAGCAATAAAAGTTTGTTAATAAAAATGCCAGCAATAAAAAGCCGAGTAAGCGCTTAATAACGCTCGCCCGGCTTAGAGAGGTGGCACACCTTTCCCAACCACATAAGCGGTCGCGAGCTAAAGCTGCCTCCCACTGGTGCATTTAGCCGACTAGAAGAGTTAACTCAGCGTTCAGTGGCAAAAGCTCCCGATCACTCAGGTTTCAAACAGCGCCTCTAAAGAAAGGCCCTGTTTTTCCAATGCACGGCGTAGTTTCTTGAGTGCTTCGACCTGAATCTGGCGAACTCGCTCGCGGGTTAAACCGATTTCGGCGCCCACCTCTTCCAAGGTGGCCGATTCGTGACCGCGCAAACCAAAACGGCGCACCACCACTTCGCGCTGTTTTTCGCTCAGCTCATCCAACCAAAGATCCACATGCTCTTTAACGTCGCCATCCACTAGCCGCGCCTCAGGCCCCTGCACTTCATCGTCAGCCAATGTATCGATCAGCGGTTTATCACTTTCACCACCCATGGGGTAATCGACAGATGATACGCGCTCATTAAGACCGAGCATCTTTTTGACCACATCGACCGGTTTATCAAGGTGATCAGCGATCTCTTCGGCGGTGGCTTCATGGTCAAACTTTTGAGTCAATTCACGCGCCGCACGCAGGTAAATATTGAGCTCTTTGACCACGTGAATGGGCAAGCGGATCGTCCGCGTCTGGTTCATCAGCGCCCGCTCAATGGTTTGACGAATCCACCAGGTGGCGTAGGTCGAGAAACGAAAGCCCCGTTCGGGGTCAAACTTCTCTACCGCGCGAATCAAACCTAAATTGCCCTCTTCGATCAAATCCAGCAACGTCAAGCCACGGTTTAGGTAGCGGCGGGCAATTTTCACTACCAGCCGCAGGTTGGATTCAATCATTCGTGAGCGACCCAAGGGGTCGCCTTTACGCGCTAAGCGGCCGTAGTAAACTTCCTCTTCTGGCGTTAACAGTGGCGAAAAGCCGATTTCGTTGAGGTAGATTTGCGTCGCATCCAAGCTTTGGGTCGATTGACGATCCTCACGCCCTAGCGCTTTCTCAAAGGCATCTTCTTCTATCGTGACATCGTCATCGGTATCATCAAGTGCCTCCTCAGCAGCGTCCAGGTCAACCTCCTGTAGATCTTTCTCCAACATACTCATGGCCTTACCCTCGTTTGTCGCCTACCCGCCATTTAGAAAGTCAAAGGGTGCGTTCTAAGACGCACACCATATTGTTATGTGACGATTGTTATATGACGCTCGAATGCTGCGATTCGGGCAACGTCCAAGTTATGCGCTGACTGCTCACTATCCCGGTGAGTGCATTAGCGAGAAGGCAGGAAGTCCATGGGATCTTGCGGCTGCCCATCACGGCGAACTTCAAAGTGTAATCTGACGTTTTCAGCATCGCTATCTCCCATTGTGGCAATCACCTCACCAGCCTCTACTACGTCATTTTCACTGACCCGTAAGCTGTCGTTATGAGCATACGCGCTCAGGAACTGATCGTTGTGCTTGAGAAGGATGAGGTTGCCGTACCCCCTGACGCCACTGCCCGCATAAACCACAATGCCGGGGCCTGCTGCTTTAACAGGTTGCCCCTTTTCACCAGCGATATCAATCCCGGCGGTGATGCTATCACCCTGACCAAATGCCCCGACCACATTACCATCGGCAGGCCACTGCCAGTCGATGTTTTCGGCGGGCGTATAGGTACGCGATGAACGGTCTACGCTGGCACTTTGTGTGGCAGACGCTGCTTCAGGCTGTGGTTCGGGCTCAGATTCGGGCTGCGGTGCCGGCGCTTGCTGTGGCTCAGCTTGTTCGGGTTCTGATGATGGCTGTGGTTCAGGTTGCTCGGCGGGCTCAGGCTCAGCCGCCGCGACGACTTCAGGCTGAGGTGTTGAGGACGATTCATCAGCCTCTTGCTCTGCTGCATTGCGTTCAGCGGTAAGGCGCTGGTTGCGTTGAATCGCGGATTCATCGGGCAGTAGCCAATCCAACTCCTGGTCGTCGCTGGCCACTGAGGCCGTCTGTGGGCTCAGCCCGGTCGCCACTGCGCCACTTGAGGTATTCGTCGTGGGCTGGTTACTGGCCGTTGATGCCGACCCAGCGCCTTCACGCAGGGCAATCGTTTGCCCTGGCCGAATTTGGTAGGGCGGATCAATGTTATTGATTGCCGCGAGCTGGCGATAATCCAAATTGTGCTGCCAAGCAATGCCATACAAAGTATCACCCGCTTTCACCGTGTACTGGGGCGAGTTTTCCACCGCCTGGCGTGCTTGGCTTAAATCGCGCACCTGGGGGCTTCCGCCTTGCTGGCTGGCACAGCCAGCAATGGCTAATGCCAGCGCCGACATCATGAGTACTTTAGGTATATGACCTTTACGCATTCAAACCTACTCCTTTTCAGCGCCAAGCTGGGTATCGATTGGCCGACGATCTGCATGTCGGTTGAGTAACACGACAATGAGGGCACCCACGGCCATTAGCGCAACAACACCGGCCACTTGTGCCGAAGCGCCGGTCAATACGGCATAGTCAGCGGGCAATAAATAGCGGTACTCCAGAGGAATCATTTGCCCTTCTGGCCCGATTTGGTAGCGTAACAGCTCGCGCCATGGCCAGAGAACCGGCAGCGAACCGGCAATAAACCCCAATAGCAGTTGCATCGTTGGGGTATGGTGACGCCGTAACAGCCAGGACAGAAGTCGTGAAAACAGCGCTAAGCCGACTACGCAGCCCATGCCAAACAGCACGATAATGCCCAGATCCAAACTGCGAATTGCACCCATAATGGTGCCGTAGAGGCCCATAGTCAGCAATAGAAAGCTACCTGACACGCCCGGTAACAGCATGGCGCTAATCGCGATGCAGCCTGCCACCATGACTACCAGCGCTTCATTACCAATTAATAACACCAGCGGCATCATGCCCGGTAACGCCTGGGCGAGCACTAGCCCCACCAGTAGCGGCAATAGATACCAAAGCTTCCAGCCGCTACTCGCCTGCCCGACCACCAGAGCAGAGGCTGCCACCAGGCCAAAAAAGAAGCCATCCAGCAGCAACGGGTGCGCTTCCATCAACCAGAGCGCTAAATGCGCTACGCTAAACAGGCTAACCGCAACCCCCGCCAATAGCGGCACCAGAAAGGCGAGATTCAAATGGTTGCTAAGAGCCCGCCAGCCACCGCGGTGCCAAGCGCCGATGGCACCGGGGCCAAACTGTTTGATCGTATTGATCAGCTCTTCATAGATACCGCTAATAAATGCAATCGTTCCTCCCGACACGCCAGGCACTGCGTCGGCGGCGCCCATCCCTGCGCCTCGTAAAAATATTCCCAAGGGTTGCCGCTTCAATCCACTACTCCTTGCAGTAAGGGTACAAAACGCACGGGCTCAAGCCGACGTTTTTCAAAGGCACTGCCAATGCGCTTTACTTGAGTAAGCCACTGGTTGCCATCGGGCTCTTCCAACGGAGCAATCAGCACCCCGTCGTGGCTCAATTGCTCTAGTAGCGGTGTGGGTAGCGTCTGGGCACAGGCGGTTAGCAAAATAACGTCAAACGGCGCAACGTCTGGCCAACCATAGCCGCCGTCCGCCACCGCCAGTCTGGCAGGTGCTGCTAGCCGTCTTAACCGCTCCGCCGCACGCTCGTGTAGCGCACTGATGCGCTCAATGGAGTAGAGCTCTTCGACCAAGCGCGACAGTATTAACGTCTGATAGCCAGACCCTGTCCCCAGTTCCAATACCCTGCGCGGCTCGGCGCGCAACACAAGCTCCGTCATGCGCGCCACGATGAACGGCTGCGACAGCGTTTGGCTAAAGCCAATCGGTAGCGCGGTATCTTCGTAAGCGCGATGGGCCAGCGCTTCATCAACAAATAGATGACGCGGCTCTCTGGCCATGACTTCCAGCACCCGGGCATCGCTGATGCCCTGCTGCATGAGGCGCTCGACCATGCGGTCACGAGTACGCTGGGAGGTCATGCCGCGACCGCGCAGCTCTCCTGGAGAGATATCAGGCAAAAACATCCAACCATTCCTGCACATCGTTAAGCGCGGGGTGCCGCGTTAGGTCTGTTTGTAAGGGAGTAATCGACACATAGCCCGCCTCGACGGCAGCAAAATCGGTATCATCACCGTCATCGGCATTGGCCGCTACCGGCGCAATCCAGTAGCGCGTACGCCCCCGCGGGTCTTTTACCGCTAACGGTTTCTCGGCTGGCCCACGATAGCCTAAGCGAGTCACTTTTACGCCTTTAACCTCCTCCCAGGGCACATCGGGCACATTGACATTCAGCAGCGTTCTCGGCGGCAGAGAGAGCTGATCAGCAGCACCAATCAAAGTGGCAGCGACCCTGGCAGCGGTGGCGAAATGACGCTCGCCACACAGCGACATGGCAATCGCCGTCATACCTAAATTACGCCCCTCCATCGCCGCCGCGACAGTGCCTGAATAGAGCACGTCATCGCCCAGATTACTGCCGTGATTGATGCCGGGATGACTAAATCGGGTTTTTCATCCCATACGCCGTGAACGCCCAAATAAACGCAGTCCGCGGGAGTACCATCGACGCTATAAAAGCCGTTATCCAGAGGCGTCAACGAGAGAGGCCGTGACAGAGTAAGTGAGTTGCTAGCACCACTGCGGTCTCGATCAGGCGCCACTACGCGAATATTGGCATGGGCCAACAGCGCATCGTGCAACGCACGCAGTCCGGGCGCGTACACACCATCATCATTGGAAAGCAGCAGTCGCCGCATAGTGGGTCTCCCTGTTCTTAACCACAAAAGTTATAAGCACAAGAGTCGTAAGCCAAGAGTGATAGCCACAAGAGACGTGAGCGCAAAAGCATATGCACGAAACGCGGCCGCTCATATCCCTCTCTTTTACTAACTTTTCTGTATGCTAATCTCAAATCTAATAGCTAAATCAGTTCGCTAACATCAGCTCACCCAGCACAGCGGTGGCAAAGCTGCCCCGCGGCAGCGAAAACGAAAGCCGGACAGCACCTGACTCCCAAGCATACTGGGGTTCCAGCAGCCGCATACGAAGTGCACGGCGTGCCTGCTTTACTCCGCTGCGTTGTAAGCCACTGCATAGCCCAGGGTAGTGCTCCAGCAAACGGGCTTCATAGCCAGCGGCGTCGCCCTGGTCAGCTTCACCAACGCCCCAAAGCACCCCAGTGGGATGCACATCCAGTTCAGCGGCGCGGGCCTGAAGCGTATGGTCGGAGGCGTCGATACGAAACACACTTTGGGTGCCGTCCAGCATCAATGTGTCTCCCGCCAGCGGCTGCGACCAGGTGCCATCCGCAATGCGCGCGCTGAGCAGTTCGTTAAACAAAAAACTGCGCGCAGTGGAGAGCATCATACCCTGGCGATCGTCGCGTTTTCGCCAACCTCGGTTAAGTAATGCTTCGGCACGCTGAAGATTACGTCCTTCGGGCCCAAAGCGCTGGGGGCCAAAATAGTTAGGCACGCCATGCTGACAAAGGGCTTCCCAGCGGCTGACAAAATCTTCGCTTTCAATGGCCTCACCGCTAAGGCGCAATACAAAACGGTTAGTGCGGTGAACGCCACGCTTCAGCTTACGTGGGTGGCGCGCCTGCTCAACGACAGTGATCCCCAGCGCATTAAGCGACTGCTCAAGCTCCGTGGGCGCGTCGCGGCCGGGCAGATGCACGCTCAGCCACTGGCGCGTGACGGCAATGCGGTCTTTCATGCCAGAGTAACCGATATCACGGGGCGTTACGCCACAAAGCCGACTTAATGTATTGACGACATCTAACGTGGTTTGATTGCGCTTTTCAACTCGCAGCCACAAATGTTCCCCGTGTGCTTCAGGGTGAAATCCAGCTGCTCATCGACCCAAAAATCTTCCGGCTGGGCACGGTACTGGCCCGGTTTGGGAGAGCCAAATTGAGCATCGAGACAGCGCTGCCACTCAGGCATATTAATCATTAAGCGCCTCAGCACGGTTAAGCAGCACCACCGCCTCCGCGGCGATACCTTCACCGCGCCCGGTGAAACCTAATCGTTCGGTGGTGGTGGCTTTAACGTTGACTTGACCAAGCGCGACGCCTAGATCGGCAGCAATGACTTCTCGCATTGCCTCGATATGCGGTGCCATTTTAGGTGCTTGAGCCATTAGCGTGGCGTCGATATTGACCACCCCATAGCCTTGACCTTGAGTCAGCGTGACTACATGACGCAGCAGCTCGCGACTATCAGCCCCCGCCCACGCCGGGTCAGTATCGGGGAAGTGGCGGCCAATATCGCCCAGCGCACAGGCGCCCAACAGTGCATCACTAATCGCGTGAAGCAGCACATCGCCGTCGGAGTGGGCCACAAAGCCGTGTTCAAACGGCAGCTTAACGCCGCCGATCATTAAATGATCGCCGGGGCCGAAACGGTGTACATCAAATCCGTGGCCGATACGCATTATAAGCTCCTAGTGATTAAAGCCTGTCAGGCGTGTTAACGGTTTGTGCCGCCATAATCGCGGCTGCCAGCGCCAAGTCATCCGGGTGGGTAATTTTCAGGTTGTCGCGCCGTCCGCTTACCAACTGTGGGCATTCGCCCAAGGCTTCAACCGCCGAGGCTTCATCGGTTACCAAGGTTCGTTGCTGGCGGGCGGTTTCTAAGGCTCGCCGAAGTAGCGCATAGCGAAACCCTTGGGGCGTTAGCGCGTGCCACAAGTCATCCCGCGGTTCGGTTCGCGCGCTTTGGCACTGATCATCGGCACGCTTCATGGTATCCGCCACCGGCATCGCCAAAAGCGCGCCTGCGGGGTGGGTCGCGGCGGCTTGGTACAGCGCCTGGAGATCGCTCACGGTAATACAGGGGCGGGCCACATCATGCACCATCACTACGTCATTATCATCGGCGGCCATCGCGTGCAGGGCATTTAAGACGCTGTCCATTCGCTCATCGCCCCCGGTCACGCGCTGCCAGACAGTAAAAGGCACCCAGCGGGGCGAGAACCAGCGGTCGTCGGCATCTAAACAGAGCACCAAGCGAGCGCTAGGAAAGGCGCTATGAAGGCGTGCCAAAGTATGCGCCAACACCGGCTGCTCATCGGCCAAGGTTAAGTACTGTTTGGGCTTATCGGCCCCCATACGGCGCCCTTGACCCGCCGCGGGCACAATTAACCAGGTTTGGCTCACTGTGGCGGCTCCTGGGGAGCGACCAGACCTGCATTAATACCGATAAGCTCCTTCTCAATCGCTACACCAGGCACCCAGAAGAACTGCTCGTCGGTGCGCACCATGCCCATATCGCTACGTGCCCGCTCCTCAATGGCGTCTAAACCGTTTTTTAAATCCGTCACTTCGGCCGCCAGCCGCGCATTGCGCTCGCGCATGGGCACATTGGCCGCCTCTTGCACCGCGACCCGCTGCTCCACTTGCTGCAAATCGTGCCAGCCACCGTTGCCTAACCACAGCTCGTACTGAAGCAGCGCCAAGACAGCGAGCAATGTCATCACTAACCATTTACGCATCACGGCACTCCTTGGAAATATCGGCTGGATTTTATTCAAAGCCCTGGTTTGATCAAAAGCGGCGTTGATACACTAAAGAGTGCTTATCGGCGCGCATTATGCCATTAAGGGGCAGCACCAGCGAGCCGCACGTCGTTATAATGACAGCTTAAATAACTACTTAAATGGCAGCGCTTGATGGGCCGCATCGCGGTAGGCGCTGACATGCTCGCCCTCTTCATGACAAAACTGGGCAACACCTGCGGCAAGCCCAGGGTGGCTAATATAGTGCAGCGAACGCACACGCTGGGGCGCAAACCCGCGTACCAGCTTGTGCTCGCCCTGGGTGCCCGGATCAAACAGCGTTAAGCCGCGCTGCAAACAGTACTCGATACCCTGGTAGTAACATGCCTCAAAATGCAGGCAATCGGCGACGACTTCACTCCCCCAGTAGCGCCCATAGAGCGTGCTACTGCCACGAAAATAGAGTGCTGACGCCACCGGGCGCCCTTCAACGTAAGCCTGCACCAGCACCAGCGCCTCTGGCATGGTTTGGCGCAGGCGCTCAAAAAAGTCATAGTTTAAGTAAGGCGGCCTGCCGCGCTCATGGTAGGTAATTGCATAGCAGCGATAGAAATGCACCATGTCCGCTGATGTAATTGCATCACCCTCAAGGTGCGCTACCTGTAGCCCCTGCTCGGCGACCAAGCGACGCTCGCGCTTGATCATCTTGCGCCGTTTCGATGTCATGCTGGCTAGAAAGCCCTCAAAATCGCCGAAGCCGCGATCACGCCACTGAAACTGTACGCCTTCACGCGTAATAAGCTCAGGACACTGCGCCTGCCAGGCGGTGACATCGGCCTCGTCGGCAAATAGCAAGTGCCAGCTAGACAGACCGAGACTTTCACACTGCTCGCGCCAGGCGCCGGCCAGCAGCCCACGGACGGCGCGGGCATCGACATGCCTGGCGATTAACGTGCGCGCGCCAGGCACTGGCGTAAACGGTACCGCACTGAGGGCTTTTGGATAGTAGCGACCACCGGAACGCTCTAGCGCTTCCGCCCAACCCCAATCAAACACATACTCACCGTAAGAGTGGTGCTTGCGGTACATCGGCAGCGCCGCTACCAACTGCTCGCCTTGCCATACACTCAGATGGCACGGTTCCCAGCCCGTGGCCTCACTGACCGAGCCGCTTGCCTCCAGGGCGTGTAAAAACGCGTGACGCAAAAAGGGCTGATCATTATCGACCAGCGAATCCCACTGGCTTGCCGTAACGGCCTCAATGGTGGGTAGAATGGTGATCGATAGTGGGGGTAACGGCATAGCACCTTCCCGAACGTGTGGGGGCTAAAAGGTCACTTTACACTAACTGTTTATATAAACCGTTTACACTAACCACCTACATCGATGTCTAAATCAACTGGCTAAATCAACGAGCTATGCCATCGGGCTATGCCAACGAAAGCAGATACGGCTATTGAACTGCAGTATTTAACGTTAACGCCACGCCGGTAACGGCATATGAGGAGAGTCCATGACGCGCGATATGACGGGTGACTTTCAAACGCAGCGCCACGCTGTCGATCAAATGCCCTACCCGACGCTAACGGTGCGTCGTGACCGGCTGGCCCGCCTCGCGCGTATGACCAAGCATCACCAGCTTGAGATTATCCGCGCGATTCAAACGGATTTTGGTCAGCGCAGCGAGGTGGAAATACGCATGGCTGAAATCAGCGCGGTGCTCCACGCCATTCGCCATGCCAGACTGCATCTATGGCGCTGGATGCGCCCTTGGTCGGTCAGCATGCCGTGGCGATTGATGCCTGCCCGGGCACGCATCGCGCCGCAGCCGCTGGGCGTTGTCGGCGTGATGTCACCCTGGAATTACCCCTGGAGTTTGGCGCTAATGCCGATAGTGGATGCATTTGCTGCGGGCAATGTGGTGATGCTTAAACCCAGCGAGCACTCCCCCGCTACCAGCGCCCTACTGCAGCGACTGGTGCCGCAATACTTCACCCCTGAAGAACTCAAGGTAGTAGAAGGCGATGTAGAGGTGGCGCGTCGTTTTAGCAGTTTGCCGTTCGATCACCTAGTGTTCACCGGCTCCAGCGCGGTAGGTCGGCAAGTGGCCCAAGCAGCCGCGGCGAATTTGACCCCAACGACGCTTGAACTGGGCGGCAAGTCGCCCGCCATCGTGGCAGGCGATGCGGATTTCGACAAAGCGGCAGCAGATATTATTTTTGGAAAAGGCATGAACGGCGGGCAAACCTGTATCGCCCCCGACTACGTGCTGGTTGAGAGCCGCCATATTAATGCCTTGGTTAAAGCGTTGAGCGAGGCTATCCAACGGCAGCGCCCCGACGATCATGCGGCCACCCACGCGATTAACGCGGCCCACCAGCAGCGGCTAGATGCCATGCTGCAAGAAGCCCAAGACCACGGCTGCAGAGTCATCGATCACGGCACTCATGCCCCAGCGCTGATTATCGACCCCCACCAGGGGCTACAGGTGATGCGCGAAGAGATTTTTGGCCGCTGCCTACCGATAATTGGCATTAGCGATATGTCGGCTGCAATACGTTATGTGAATGCCCGCCCTCACCCGCTGGCACTGTATGCCTTCACACATGATAAGGGCTTACAGCAGCAGTTGCTGCAAACGACACGCTCTGGCGCACTGGTGTTTAATGCCACGCTGCTTCATCACGCCGTTCCTTCACTGCCCTTTGGCGGCGTCGGCGAGAGTGGCATGGGCGCCTACCATGGCCGTCACGGCTTTGAGCGTTTTAGCCACTTACGCAGCGTTTTTTATCAATCAAAACGCACCTCGAGCCACTTGCTTTATCCACCTTATCGGCGCTGGTTAATGAAATTGTTAGGAGTCGGTTAAAGCTTAAGAACTGATGATCGTTTGCTAATAACAAATTTTCACAATGCCCTTATGATATATTTCACATACGCTCTACGTTGGAATTATCTACAAAGCCCACGTAAGCACAGCAGAAACTGCCCTGAGCATTTGCAACAGCTTACTGAAACTCGTGGGAAAACTTTTGTAAGCATAGGAAATTTGCTGCTTTCCATACACGACACGGAGACCGTTAATGGCTCATGACTTACTTGACCGCTTACGCGAACGTTTAGAAGAACTCAACCGATCGGAGCGTAAAGTCGCCAATGTAATTCTTGAAGACCCAACGGTCGCCACCAGCCTAAGCATTGCCAGCCTGGCCCAGGCAGCTAGCGTCAGCGAACCCACGGTTAACCGGTTTTGCCGTAACTTTGGCGCCAAGGGCTATCCCGATTTTAAAATCAAATTGGCCCAGAGCTTAGCTGGCGGCACACCCTATGTGACCCGCGCAGTGGAGCCTGGCGACTCCGCCACCCAATACACCCACAAAATCTTTGGCGCCACCATCGCTGCCCTCGATGAAGCCCAACGCGACATCGATATGGGTGCTGTCGAGCGCATGGTCGACTACCTTACCCAGGCCAAGCAGATCCATATTTTTGGCTTGGGTGCCTCTGGCGCGGTGGCCCAGGATGCCCAGCACAAGTTCTTCCGCTTCAACCTGCCGGTGATGGCCTACATTGATGTGCTGATGCAGCGTATGGTCGCCGCCGCTTGCCATACGGGGGATGTGGTGGTGATTATCTCCTACACCGGGCGCACCCGGGAGCTGGTGGATATCGCCCGTTTGGCGAGGGATGCAGGGGCCGTCGTTCTTGGTATAACCGCGCCCAACTCGCCACTGGCCAACGAATGCACCGCCACCCTGGACGTCGCTACCCCCGAAGACACCGACCACTACATGCCGATGACCTCGCGGGTAATTCAATTAACGCTGATTGATGCGCTGGCCACTGGGGTAACCTTGAGGCGTGGTGAAGACTTCTTACCCCACCTCAAGAAAATCAAAGACAGCCTGCGCGACACCCGCTTTCCGGTAGAAAAGCCCGGTAAGTGAATGATAAATAGCAAGTGAATGGAAAATAGTGAGGGGTGAATGGTGAGTAGCGAATAGAAAGCAGTTAGCTCACTGCGGCAGTCACCGTAATTTCCACTTTAAGCTCATCGGCGGGCATGGGCGCGCAGACGCAGGTGCGCGCCGGTGCGTAGCCTGCGGGCATCCAGGCATCCCATACCCCGTTCATAGCGGCAAAGTCACTGCCCTCTTTCAGGTAGATCGTCGCGCTAAGCAGCTGCTCACGGCTTGAACCAATCTCTTTCAGTAGCGCATCCACCCGCGCCAGCATACTTTCCGTTTGGGCAGTAATGTCGCCCTCGCGGGCCTCCGAGCCAGCCACTTGGCCGCACAAATAGGCCACGCCCTGGTGAATCACCGCACGGCTCATGCGGGCTTTTGTATCGTGGCGTTGAATGGTCATAGGGAAAACTCCTAGTGGGTTTAAGAAAAGCAGTCTAAACCGCTTGGCTTATCCTTGACTATGCCTTCTTATCAAAGCCGATCCGTAGGTACCGGCCGATGCTCAAAGACCCGCCGCAGCACAAAGCTGGTATGCGCGCCGGTAACACCCTCGATGCGGTTAATCACATGCAACAGCAGGTGTTGGTAGTCATCCATGTCCCGCACCAGGATTTTGAGCTGAAAATCCGCCGCCTGACCGGTAATGATCAGGCACTCGATAACGTTGGGTATCTCACGAATATGGCGCTCAAAATTATCGAAGCGCTCCGGCGTATGCTGATCCATGGAAATATGCAGCAGCGCCATTAACTGATAGCCCAGTTGGCGGGAATCGACCTCCGCACGGTAGCGCAGTATTAGGCCGTGCTCCTCCAGAGCCCGCACCCGGCGCAAGCAGGGCGAAGGCGAAAGCCCGATTCGATCAGCCAACTCCTGATTACTGATGCGCCCCTCCTGCTGCACAATATCCAGAATATGGCGATCAAATCGATCAAGCGACAGCGGCATTACGGCCATAGAAAGCAGCTCCTACCAATAAAAGAGAATTATGCGATATTTAATGTCAATTATTGGCGATAACACTACATTTTCGCAATAACCTTTCGTCGCTCTCCGCATACACTATGTCAAGTACGAGATAGCTAGTAAAAGATAGTCCAGTAAGAGATAGCTCAGTACCACAAGAGTCGTTGCCACAAGCAGCCCCTTAAAGTGCCTCACCCTGGCACTGCAGCAATGCGGCATACGCCACAAGCGGCCGCTTTTAACAACTCACCGCCTTTAGGAAACTCACCATGTCTGCTTTTGATCATCGCAAATATCGCCCTGCGCCCCGCGTACCTGCCTTCAATCGCCAATGGCCAGATCGTGACCTGGATCATGCCCCGATCTGGGTGAGCGAAGACCTACGCGACGGCAATCAGGCGCTGCTTGAGCCGATGACCGTTGAGCAAAAGCAACGCTTCTGGCAGCAGATCGTTAAAGTGGGCATTAAAGAAGTCATGGTAGGCTTTCCTTCGGCCAGCCAGCCCGACTACGACTTCGTGCGTTGGCTGATCGAAGAGAATCAAATTCCCGATGACGTCACCATAGCGGTACTAGTGCAGTGCCGTGAACACCTGATTGAGAAGACCTTTGCCTCGCTGGTGGGTGCCAAGCGCGCCATTGTTCACCTATATAATTCCACCTCCACCATTCAGCGCGAGCGGGTGTTTGAGATGGATCGTGCCGGGATTGTCGATATTGCGGTACAAGGGGCCACCTGGGTCAAAACCTACGCCGACCAATACCCCGATATTGAGTGGTGTTTCGAGTACACCCCGGAAAGTTTCTCCAGCACCGAGATCGATTTTTCGCTGGAAATCTGCGAAGCGGTGATGGATGTGTGGCAGCCGACGCCAGAGAATAAATGCATTCTCAACCTGCCCACCACGGTGGAAGTGGCCGGGCCGCACCATCACGCCGATCAGATTGAGTACTTTTGCCAGCACATTAGCCGCCGCGACAGCGTGATTATCTCGGTGCACACCCACAATGACCGCGGTGGTGCGGTAGCCTCTGCTGAACTCGCCCTGCTGGCCGGCGCCGAGCGGGTAGAAGGCACCCTGCTGGGCAATGGCGAGCGCACGGGCAATATGGATATCGTCACCCTGGCGATGAATCTCTACAGCCAGGGCATCGATCCTGAACTGGATCTATCCAACCCTGATGAAATCATTCAGGTGGTCAACGAGTGCACCGGTATCGCTATACACCCGCGTCACCCCTGGGTGGGCGAGATGGTCTACACCGCTTTCTCGGGCAGCCACCAGGATGCGATTCGTAAATCCCTCAAGCACCAAAAACCCGACGAGCCTTGGCAAGTGGCTTATCTGCCCATCGACCCCCATGATATCGGCCGCGATTATCAGGCGGTAATTCGCGTCAATAGTCAGTCCGGCAAGGGCGGTATGGCTTTCCTGCTTGAGCGGGATTACGGCATTAACCTGCCGCGCTGGATGATGCTGGCTTTGGCCCCCTTTGTTCAGCAAGAGAGCGAGCGGCGCGCCAGCGAACTCTCCAGTGAAATGATTCGCCAGGTGATGTTCGACAATTTCACCCAGGAAGCGCCCCTATCTCTTGTGGATTATCAGCTCTCCAAAGGCCAGCAGGAAGGCATTGAGCTGACGCTGAAACAGGGTGACGAAACGCTGCGCCTTTCTGGCAAGGGCAACGGCGCGATGTCGGCATTTACCGATGCGTGGCAACGCCACTCCGGCAGCAGTGTAGGGATTATCGATTACAGCGAGCATTCGCTGGGTGCCAGCAGTGAAGCCAATGCCATCGCCTTCGTTCAGCTCAATATCGATGGCCAACGGCTTTGCGCAGTGGCCGAAGATAGCGACACCGTGAGTGCATCGCTCAAGGCACTGTTGTCAGGTATTAACGCAACGATTAATCCTGGTCAGACAACTGAGCAGCAGCAAGAAGCTGCCGCCGAAGCGTAAACGGCTTGGCTCTAAGGAGCAGGGTCTAATCAGCACACTCAATACACTTCAGCACTAATGGGTCCCAGGTGAGGCGTTTGGCCCCAATCCATTCGCCGCACTCTATACACTCACCAAAGCTTTCACTCTCAATGCGTTGCAGGGCAGCGGCAATCTGCTTCAGCTTTAGCTGACGTCGCTGCTCGCCTGCTTTGGCCATCGCTTGCCCTTGCATTGCATCCATACGCGACAGCCGACCTACCGACGTTTGATCCAGCATCACCGTATCCCGGGACTCTTCACTGCTGGCGCTCTCCTCGCGGAGCGTGGCGTCAAGAGCAAGTAATTTCTCACGGATAACGACTATATCCACCTCAGGGTGATTCATCTGCAACTCTCATCCCGGCTGAGCCATAAAAGTGCAGCAATCAGCGCAAAATCAGCACCGGCAACTGGGCATTACGCAACATTGTGGTGGTAGTACTGCCGACCAGCAGATGACGGATCCGCGAGTGGCCGTAGGCGCCCATCACCAGCATGTCGATATCATGCTCTTGCTTATAGCTACGCAGCGTCTCTTCCACCTCGCCCGCGCGTATCGCCCCTTCGGCGGTGTGCCCGGCCTCGCGTAAGGTTTCCAGCGCCCAGTTCAGTTGCGAGCGGTTTTCAGCGGTTTCCGCGCCCACAATCACCACGTGGCAGGTAGCGCCCTCAAACAGCGGACTTTTGGCCAGCATTTCCACGCCTTTACGGGCCGTTTTACTGCCGTCAAACGCCATCATCACATTGTGCGGTTGAGTAAACTCTTTCGGCACCATGAGAATCGGGCGATGCATTTCCCGCACCACGCGCTCTAGGTTGGAACCTAAATGACCACTGGCTTGGTGCGCCGTCTCGCCCCGCTTGCCCACCACTAACAGCCTTACATCTTTTTCATTCTCGACCAGGGTTTCCACCAGAGTGCCGTTGCGCTGCAAACACTGCGGGTCGGCAATACCGGCGTTGGTCGCGCGCTCCTTGGCGGCGTCGAGTAGCAGGCGGCCCCGCTCGCGGGAGACTTTGGCATGCTGCTCTTCAATAGCTGACAGCTTTTCCAGCAGGTGCTCTCTAGTACCTAGTCCCAGGTTACCGGTTAAATCCGGCTCAGCTACTTGGGCATGGTTATCCACGGTATGAATAAAACTGAGCGGAGCATCCAGGGCTTGGGCGGCCCAAGCCGCATAATCACACACGCCTTCTGAAAACTGAGAACTATCAATAGCTGCCAACACGCGATCTGACATGAGGTACTTCTCCTTGAGCATCAACATTATTTTTATATTCTCACCCTTTTCTACACGAACTCATTGACCCGCGACACCCTAGGCTTTGTTCGAAAACTGCCTACGCTCGCCTATACGGCGTTAAAAATCATCTCAAAATGCTCATTTACACCCCGTAAATTCGCACGCGAATCCGATCCTTTTTTCGTTGATTTTTGCCTTGTCTAGCCTTCGCTCGCCGACTTTTCGTACAAACCCTAAAACGTTCTTACGTGCTTCGGACGCTATAAAACGCACATGCTAAACTTAGCGGCCTATTGAAGTTGGCGACTCGGAGGAAAGCATGGGGCATGGCTTAACAAGCGTACTGTTAGTCGCACTAGGCGGCGCGCTGGGCGGGATGGGACGATTTGCGGTTTCAAATCTACTTGCCCGCTATCTCGGCAAGGCCTTCCCCTGGGGAACCCTGGCGGTTAACGCCAGCGGAGCCTTTCTAGCGGGCTGGCTGCTCGGCAGCCTAGGTATCGCTAGCGCCCCCTCTTCTGTATGGCTGTTCACCGTCGGAGGTGTGTTAGGTGGCTACACCACTGTCTCCTCTTTTAGCTTGCAGACCATTGAGCTATGGCAGGGCGGCCAGCAACTCCGCGCAGGCATTAATGTGGGCACCACGCTGCTGCTTGGTTTAGTCATGGTCACCCTGGGCTGGTTGTTATCAGGGGCTTCTCTGTCAGGAGCGACCTTATGAGCGCCTGGAAGGCTTACCTTGCGGTAGGTGTCGGTAGCGGCGTGGGCAGCGCGCTGCGCTACGGCGTTTCGCTATTATCCCAGGCAGCACTAGGGGGCTATTTCCCCTGGGGAACACTCATTGTTAACGTACTGGGTTCGTGCTTAATCGGTTGGTTGGCCGCCACCCTCTCGCGCTCCCCCCACAGCCAGCTAGCGCGTTTTCAGCCATTATTGGTGGCCGGTTTTTGCGGCGGTTTTACCACCTTTTCGCTATTTAGCTTAGAGACGCTACATCTGGTGCAGTTAGGCCGCCCGGGGATTGCGCTGGTTTACATTGTGGTTAGCCTTCCCCTTTGGCTGGGCGCTGCCGTGGTGGTGAGCGCATGGCGCTTTTTCGTTAGCAAAACAGCCCCGATTGCAAAACCGTTAGCGACAGGATGTGCCAGCATGCGCGATCAGATGGAAAAGCATCAGTCTTGGCTCTACCTGATTTTCATTGGCTTAGGCCTAACGTTAGGCATCAGAGCACCGCAATTCGCTGAGCCGCTAGCGCATTTTTTATGGCCGCTGTTAGCGGTGCTGCTTTACGCCACCTTTACGCAAATTCCTTTGCTGCATATTGCCCGAAGCTTCGCTGACACACGCTTTATGGCCGCGTTGATGGTCGGTAACTTTATTGCCATTCCAGCCTTTTTAGCCCTTACCGTTATTTGGCTACCACTCTCCCCCGCCGTGCTGGCAGGCGTTTTACTGGTACTGCTGGTGCCCTGCACCGATTGGTTTATCACCTTCACGCATTTAGGCAAGGGCGATAGCGCTCGGGCCGTTGCCGCCGCCCCACTACTGCTGCTGGTGCAGTTAGTCGCGTTACCCATTTATTTGTGGCTGTTCCTGGGCAGTGAGTGGTTTCAGCTAACGCTCTCTAAAGAACTATTGAGCGCTTTTGCAGGGCTTATTCTCACGCCTTTAGCACTCGCCTGGTTAACCGAGTACATAGCCCAGCGTCACAAGGCAGTTAAACGCACCGTGTATTACCTGGGAATACTGCCAGTGCCCTTACTGGCCTTAGTGGTGTTTATGATCGCCGCTTCCCAGGTCAACACTGTGTTCGGCCTTAGCCAAGTGTTGGTTCAGGTGGTGTTTATTTTTATTGGTTTTTTACTCTTTGCAGCTCTATTGGGTAAGGGGCTTGGCAAGTTGTTTAAGCTACCCACCGCCAGCGCTAGAACGCTAGCGTTTAGCTTTGGTACACGTAACTCTTTTATGATGTTGCCCATCGCCCTGACGCTACCCAGCGCTTGGCAGGCGGCGGTTGTGGTGGTGGTGTTTCAATCACTGGTAGAGCTATTTGGTATGGTGACACTCTTACGCTGGGTGCCCAATAAGCTACTGCCAGATCCCTAGTTTGTGTTAGATAGCGATTAGCTAACGCGGGAATAACCGCCCAGTACCCCCTGCTTACTCATCACCAGTTGCCAAAGATGAATTTCTCTGGCTCGGAAAGCACCGGCGCAACTCAGCAGGTAGTAGCGCCACATGCGATAGAAACGCTCGCCATACTGGCTTTCGAATGTGGGCCAGTGCCTCTCGAAATTATTGTGCCATGCCATCAGAGTACGGTCGTAATCAGCCCCAAAGTTATGCACATCCTCCACCACAAACAGTGCTTCGGCGGCATCAGCTATTTGCCCCAAGGTGGGCAGTTCGCCATTGGGGAAAATATATTTATCAATCCAGGGGTCAGTCACCGTGTTGCTCAAGTTTTTGCCGATGGTATGTAGCAAAAACAGGCCGTCATCCTTTAAGCAGCGGTTAACCACGTTCATATACTCGCGATAATTTTTATGCCCCACATGCTCAAACATGCCGATGCTGACAATACGGTCAAACTGCTCGCTTTCATTGCGGTAATCCTGCAGTCGAAACTCTACCGGCAAGCCCTTTTTGATCAATCGTTGCCCAAACTCCGCTTGCTCTTTGGAGATAGTCAGGCCCACGCACTCAACACCATAGTGCTCAGCCGCGTAGGCCATGAAGCTTCCCCAGCCGCAGCCAATATCCAGCACGCGCATGCCTGGCTTTAATTGCAATTTACGGCAGACGAGATCGAGCTTGGCTTCCTGGGCCTCGTCCAGGGTTTTGGCATCTTTCCAGTAGCCGCAGGTGTAGGTCATGCGCTGATCGAGCATGGCCGCGTAGAAGTCATTACCCAGATCGTAATGCTTTTCGCCCACTTCCCAGGCACGCTTCACCGTTTGCCGATTCAGCAGGCGCGAACGCAGAGAGTGATAAATCAATTGAGTGGGCTTGATACGCTGCCCGAGCTGGGCACGCATTAAGCGGTAAAACAGCTCATCAAGCCGATCGGCGTTCCAGTCCCCCTTCATGTAGCTTTCGCCAAACCCAAGATTGCCTCGCGAAAGAGCGCTATCAATAACGCCGGGGGCATTCAATTGGATATCCCAGGGGCGGTGCCCGTCGAAATGAATATCGGCTTGGGCCAGTAGCTCAGCAACAAAACGGTGGGAAGTAGAGGCTTCGTCGAAGCCAACAGGCTTTTTTTCCAACATAGGCATGTTCACAGCAGGCTCCTTACGCTATTCCAGTGGGTGAATAGGTTACAACCTGACTACTAGCATAGAAGCGCATGGCAACATTAGCATCATTTGATGGAGATCATTTATGCACTGCAGAGACTAAAAAGCCGGCTCACTCAAGAAAGAGGGCCGGCTGCGAAGGTAATACGCAAAGCGAGCTAAACGGTTATGCGCTGCTGCTTTTTTGAGTTTTAGCTTATTGAGCCCTAGCGCAAAATCAGCACCGGTATGCGGCTACCACGTAGCATAGCCGTTGTGGTGCTACCTACCAGCAAGTGGCGAATACGCGAGTGCCCATAAGCGCCCATCACCAGCAGGTCAATACCATGCTCTTTTTCGTAAGCTTGCAGGGCTTCATCTACCTCGCCTGCACGAATGGCGCCTTCGGCTTGGTGGCCCGCATCGCGCAATATGCCTAACGCCCACTCAAGCTCGGAACGGCGTTCAGCCGTTTCCGCACCCACGATCAGCACATGGCACTCAGTGCCAGCAAAAAGCGGCGAACGAGCCAGCATCTCGACGCCTTTACGGGCGGTTTTGCTGCCGTCAAAGGCCATCAATATCTTTTCAGGTCGCTTGAAGGTTTTCGGCACCATCAGGATCGGACGGTGCAATTCACGCGCCACCCGTTCAAGGTTAGAGCCAAGGTGGCCACTGGCCTGGTGGGCGGTTTCACCGCGCTTACCCACCACCAGCAACCGTATGTCTTCCTCAAGCTCTAACAAGCTTTCCACCAGGGTGCCATTGCGTTGGCGCGTGGTGGGGTTGCTGACTCCATCATCGATAGCGCGCTCTTTAGCTGCTTCCAGCATGAGCTTGCCATGCTCGCGATTCACTTTAGCGCGCTGCTCATCAAGCTCGGACAGCTCTTTCATCAGCCTTTCGCGGGCACCGAAACGCAGGTTGCCGGAAAGGTTCTGCTCTTCGGGTACTGCTGAGTGGTTGTCGACCACATGCACAAAGGTTAACGGTGCATCCATAGCCAAGCTTGCCCAGGCAGCATAATCGCAGACGCCTTCAGAAAACTGGGAGCCGTCAATAGCGGCTAATACTTGATCTGTCATGTCGCTCTCCTTGCGTTGGTTAGTGGCCGCCCATCAGCTTTTCAACCGCTTCGGGGTCGTTGTGTACCGCATAGCGATCCACGACCGTCGCACTGGCCTCGCTCAAGCCCACAAGCTCTACCTCGGTACCTTCACGGCGGAATTTAATCACCACGCGATCCAGCGCCTGCACGGCCGTCACATCCCAAAAATGCGCACGAGAAAGATCAATCGTCACTTTCTCGATACTTTCCTTAAGATCAAAAGCGGCCGTGAAACGCTCAGAAGAGGCGAAGAACACTTGGCCGACCACCTGATATTCACGCTGCTTACCGACTTCCACTTCTTTTGAACCAACGTAGAGAATGTTGCCCACTTTATTAGCAAAGAATAGCGCTGCTAGCAGCACGCCTACAAAAACACCAATCGCTAAGTTATGTGTACTGACGGTAACTGCAACTGTTGCCAGCATGACAATATTGGTGCTTATCGGATGCTTTTTAAGATCACGAATCGACTCCCAGCTAAAGGTACCGATCGACACCATAATCATTACCGCCACCAGCGCCGCCATTGGAATTTGCGAAACCCAATCGGCTAAAAAGACCACCATCATCAGTAGTACGACACCCGCTATCAGCGTTGAAAGGCGCGTACGGCCACCCGATTTAATGTTGATTACCGATTGACCGATCATCGCGCACCCTGCCATGCCCCCCATAAGGCCCGAGCCGATGTTGGCCACGCCCTGGCCCTTGCACTCGCGGTTCTTGTCACTGGGAGTACCGGTCAAGTCATCCACGATGGTCGCGGTCATCATGGACTCCAGAAGGCCCACCACACACAGCATCAGCGCATAAGGCAGAATGATCATTAGCGTATCGAGATTCAGCGGTACATTGGGCCAGAGGAATACCGGTAGCGTATCCGGAAGCTCGCCCATATCGCCCACGGTGCGAATATCCATGCCAAAAGCTGAAGCAACGCCAGTCATTAAAACGATACACAATAGAGGCGACGGGATCTCAAGGTTACGCACCCAGCGCGAAAAAACACTTGCACAAGCGATCCCGATGATGGCTACACCATACCCCCAGCGGAAATCAAAACCACCAACTGCCAATGCAAAACCCAAGACCAGAAGATAAACTCCAACGCCCGGAAGGTAATTCTACTTAGCCACGGGGCACCATATATGACGCCTAGTCCAGCCGCCGTTATGGCGTATACGTGCCAGGTGACGTTGGTCAGCTCCGGCAGCTGGGCCATGAAGATCAGAATCGCCAGGGCGTTGACAAAGCCCGTCACCACCGAGCGCGACACGAAGCGCATCAGCTCGGCCATGCGCATATACCCGGCGACAATCTGAAACACCCCGGTAAGCAGTGTTGCCGCCAGCAGATATTCAAGCCCATGCTCTCTCACCAGCGTCACCATCAGTAACGCCATAGCCCCCGTCGCTGCCGAAATCATGCCGGTGCGGCCACCAGTGAACGCAATGACCACAGCGATACAGAAGGAAGCGTAAAGACCAACTTTAGGGTCAACGCCTGCAATGATTGAAAAAGCAATCGCTTCGGGAATCAGTGCAAGGGCGACAACGATTCCCGAGAGCGTGTCGCCTTTAATGTTGGAAAACCACTCTTGCTTGGTATAGAGAGACATTCAGGAAGTCCATGGCTGGAGGTTAAGATTTTACAAACTCTCGACGCGGCGCATCAGCACACACAAGACGTGCGGCGTCAAACCAATGAGTCAGTGCTGGAGCAACCTAGGGTGCGGCCGACAGTAGCATGCTGCAACGCCATGACAACGCAATTAACGAGGCCAGACGTTTTCTTGAGGAGGGGGAAAACCTAGGGCGGAGTCATCAGCCCTGAAATAGGTAGTTTCTGGAATAAACGTGAAAAGATCATTACCGTTATGCCTTGCTGTAAGAAGAACGCAAAGTTAAAGCGTGGCGCTATAAGCCGCGGCATTCTAGCAGCAATTAGCGCTCTTTGCACCCGCGCTACACCCTTTGCAGGGTGCCCTCTAGATTCAATTTGGCGTACCATTGCACTCGAAAATGATGTCTTATCAAGTCCCAACTATTTACGTTGAAGCGGCATACGCAACACACTTGTCGCTCAAAGAGGAGCAGCACATGAGCCAATCTATTGCAGTCATCAAGGGCGACGGTATCGGTCCCGAAATTATGGAGGCCACGTTGCGAGTACTCGACGCCTTAGATTGTGGCTTAATCTACCAGCACATCGACGCTGGCTTAGGCGCCCTGGAAAAGCATGGGACGCTGATTCCCCAGGAGTCGTTGGATGCCATCGAGAAATACGGCATTGCGCTGAAGGGCCCGCTGACCACGCCGATTGGCAAAGGCTTCTCCTCAATTAACGTGCAGCTACGTCGTCACTTTGACCTTTATGCCAATGTGCGCCCGGCGATTAGCTTCCCCGGTACCCGCTCGCGCTACGACGATATTGATATGATCACCGTGCGCGAAAACACCGAAGGCGCGTATCTTTCCGACGGCCAGGAGATGATAGACGACGGCGATACTGGCATTTCGGTGATCAAAGTAACTCGCAAAGGCTCCGAGCGCATTGTGCGCTACGCCTTTGAGCTGGCCAAAAACAACGGTCGCAAAAAAGTCACCGCGGTACACAAAGCCAACATTATCAAAACCAGCTCGGGTTTATTTCTGGACGTAGCGCGGGAGATTGCCAAAGAGTACCCCGAGATCGAATTCCAAGAGATGATCGTCGATAACGCCTGCATGCAGCTGGTAATGAACCCACATCAGTTTGATGTGGTGGTCACTACCAACCTGTTTGGCGATATTCTCTCTGACCTTTGCGCTGGCTTAGTCGGCGGTTTGGGTTTGGCTCCAGGGGCGAACATCGGCGAAAAAGCAGCGATCTTTGAAGCTGTGCATGGCTCAGCGCCGGATATCGAAGGCAAAAACATCGCTAACCCCTGCGCCTTGCTGCTCGCCGCAGCACAAATGCTTGATCACCTGGGCATGACAGAGAAAGGCACCGCCATCCGCCAGGGTATCCGTACCGTGCTGGAAACCCGCCGCGATATGGTCACCCCCGATATGGGCGGCACTGGCTCTACCGACTCCTTCGCCCAGGCGTTGGTTGAGTACGTACAGAGCCACTAGTCGACTCTTTCTAGCTGATCGCTTTCTAGCCAATTTCATTAAAGCGGTAACGCAATAAGTACAATGCATTGAGGGTGACCAGCACGGTCGCCCCAGTGTCAGCCATTACCGCGACCCACATCCCTGTAATCCCCAGCACCGTAGAGACCAAAAACAGCGCCTTGAAGCCAAGCGCCAAGGCCACGTTGGTTTTTACATTGCGCATGGTCGCCCGGGAAAGTGCGATCATCTCGGCTATCCCACCTACGCGGTTTTTAAGCAGCGCGGCGTCGGCGGTTTCAAGCGCCACATCGGTACCGCTACCCATGGCAATACCCACTTCTGCCGCTGCGAGTGCTGGTGCATCGTTAATACCATCGCCCACTTTACCCACTGGCCCAAGCCCTTGCGCCTGCCACTCGCGCACGCGCTGGGCTTTATCTTCCGGCATCAGCTCGCCTTCTGCTTCAATGCCCAACTGTTCACCAATGGCCGCCACGGTGCGGGCATTATCACCGCTGAGCATCACGGCTTGCACACCTAGGCGCTCTAACGCTTGAAGACCTTCGCGAGCATCTTCACGGGGTTCATCACGCAGAGCGATTAGTCCTAATAGGCGCTCACTTTCTATCCCGTCCTCTCCTTCTATCCCTCTTTCTATCAGTACGGCCAGGCTTTTGCCCTGCGCTTCCAACGCCGCAATACGGGCTTTTATCTCACCGGTGTGCTGGGTGAAAGATTGTAAATAGCGCGGGCTCACCAGCATTAACTCACGTCCTTCGACATGTCCGGCAACGCCCTGCCCTGCTAGCGCACGAGCACCTTGCACAGTAGGTACCGAAGCCCCCTCCTGCCGGTCATAATAGTCACTGATCGCCACAGCGAGGGGGTGGCTCGAGCCCTGCTCCAGAGCGGCAGCAAGACGCACTATCTCAGCGCAACGGCTTTTATCAAGACGGCTACCAGCTTCAAGGCTCTCTACATCCGTCACGGTGGGTTTGCCCGCGGTTAGCGTGCCGGTTTTATCCAGCGCGACCCGCTTGAGTTTGCCTAACTGCTCTAATACCGCACCGCCTTTCATCAGCAGACCGTTGCGAGCGCCCACCGATAACCCGGCTGCAATGGCCGCGGGCGTCGAAATCACCAGCGCACAGGGGCAAGCAATAAGCAGTAGCGCTAGGGCGCGATAGATGGATTCCGACCACAGCATCGTCGATACCAGCGGCGGTACGATAGCGACCAGCAGCGCCACCCCGACGACCGCAGGCATATAGTAAAACGCAAAGCGGTCAATAAAACGCGCCACCGGTGCTTTGGCCGCCTGAGCCTCCTCCACGAGCTTAATCACTCGGGCGATGGTGTTGTTTTCAGCGCTGCGGGTTACCTCAACTTCAAGCACGCCATCCAGATTGACGGTGCCAGCAAATACTGACTCGCCTTCGCTACGCTCCCGTGGCACCGACTCACCATTCACAGGCGATTCATCAATCGAGGAGTGACCGGCAATAATTTGCCCGTCACAGGGCAGACGGTCGCCAGGGCGTACCTGCACTCGTTGCCCCGGCACCAGAGACGCGGCAGCAACTTCCCGAGCTTCGCCCTGCTCCATCAACCGCGCAGTAGAGGGAGTCAGCTTGGAAAGCGCCGAAATACTGCGGCGCGCCTGAGCGGCGGCAACGCCTTCCAGCATCTCCCCCACTGCAAATAGAAACACCACCACTGCCGCTTCAGCGGCGGCGTTTATCGCCAGTGCCCCTAGGGCTGCGATGCTCATCAGCATTTCAATGGTGAAAGGGTTACCCATCTTAAGCGCCTGCCAAGCACGCTGAATAACCGGCACAAGACCAACGACCGTTGCGGCGATGAACGGCCAACTGCCCAGGGTGGGCCAGGCGAATTTAAGCCCCCAGGCAAGCGCCAGCAATACACCACTGACAATCACCAAACGCCCTTTAGGCGACTGCCACCATGAGGACGACTTTTCCGATTCAGTTGTGTTCACCGACTCATCGATTACCTGGTAGCCCAGAGCCGTGATCGTTGACTCAATATCGGAATGTGGCAGGGTCTTACCGGGCGGTGCGGTTAATCGCACCGAGCCGGTGACAGAACTCGCGGAAACATGTTCAACATGGTTTAAACGATTTAGCGCCGCCTCAACTTTACGTTCGCAGCCACCGCAGTCCATACCTTGCACGCGCAGGGTGGTCGGCGACGGAGAAACTGCAGAGGTTTTAGCCGGTGTGGTCGTACTCATCGCTCTTTGCTCCAAGTTAGTCTATCTTAGGAGCAGCGTAATACCTGTAGTCACTAGAGGTTCAAGTAATGAAAGATCAAACCCCTGAGCCAACTGCCACTGAGCGTTATATCGGCATTGGTGAGCTGGCACGCGAGTCCGGCTGCAAGCCAGAAACGGTGCGCTACTACGAACAGATTGGGCTACTGCCTTCAGCACCGCGCAACGAAGGCAATCAGCGGCGCTACACTACTGCTGCTATCCGCCGTTTGACGTTTATTCGCCATGCGCGGGATTTTGGCTTTTCGGTGGAGGCAGTCCGGGAGCTGTTACAAATGGCGGATTACCCCACTATGCCCTGCGAAGAGGTAGACACGCTAGCGAAGCGTCACCTAGCCGAGGTCGAGGCACGACTTGCACGACTCACCTCGGTACGCGATGAGCTCAAACGCATGATCAATCAATGTGCGGGGGGCAATGTTGGCCAGTGCCATATTATTGACGTACTCAGCGACCACCGGTTGTGCCATCAAACGGGGCCTCACGGTGGCGCGGATGTCATAGGTTAACGCGCAATTAACCCAGCCACACATCCAAGAACAGCATAATCACCAGCCCCATCGCCAAGCCAAAGGTGGCTTTTTTCTGGTGCCCGCAGCGGTGGGTTTCGGGGATGATTTCGTGGCTGATCACGTACAGCATCGCGCCGGCGGCAAAGGCCAGGCCCCAGGGCAGCAGTATTTGGGAAACGCTGACAATACTGGCACCAAATAGCCCGCCAACGGGCTCGATTAGGCCGGTTAGCGCAGCAATCGACCAGGAGCGCCACTTTGAGTAGCCCTCGCCCATTAAGGCGACCGCAACGGCGAGTCCTTCTGGCATGTTCTGTAAGCCAATACCGATCGCCAGGGGCATACCGCCCTCTAACCCATTGGCCCCAAAGCCAACGCCCACTGCCATGCCTTCCGGCAGGTTGTGGATAGTAATCGCAAACACAAACAGCCACACCCGGCGAAGCGATGCAGCCTCCGGCCCTTCACGGCCCTGGGCAAAATGCTCATGGGGCAGATGCTCGTTAAGCAGCGCAATCGCGCCCATTCCTAACAAAATAGCCGCACAAACAATCGCGGCAGGCACGGGGCCACCGGGATAATAGATTTCCGCAGCTTCAAGCGCTGGAATAATCAGCGAAAAGAATGACGCTGCCAGCATTACCCCCGCCGCAAAACCTAACGCCAAATCACGAAAGCCACGGCTAGGCGTTTTACCTAGCAGCACCGGTAGCGCACCTACCGCCGTCAACAATCCAGCAATTAAGCTGCCCAAAAACCCTAATAACAACGTATTTTCCATGGACAGCATAAACTCGGTTGGCATTCAGAAAGGCATCAAAGAGAACGACACGTTGTTGTCTAACGTGGTATCAACACGTACTTTAACGCATTAATGCCTAATGAATAAATAACGATGGTTTTCATTAGCGCGATGTCAGTAGTGCGCCTTGGGAACATTAAAAGGGGATTCTCGTGCCTCATTCCGCTACGTTCGCCGCCGCCCACTTTACCAAGCTACGACCCCGCTTAGTGGCCTTTGCGCGCCTGCAGTTACGCGACTCTACCGCCGCTGAAGATGCTGTACAGGAGACCCTGCTCACCGCCTTTGAGAAAAGCGCCACCTTTGAAGGGCGCTCCGAGTTCGAGACCTGGGTATTTGGCATATTAAAATACAAAATTCTGGATCAACTGCGTCAACAGCGCCGTCAAGGTACTTGGCAACCGTTAGGCCTGGACTTAGATGACGACACCCTTGACCGTCTATTTCAACAGAATGGTCACTGGCAAAGCGCTGCCCGCCCCAGCCACTGGGGAGAGCCTGAGCAGGTGTTAGAAAACCAGCGTTTTTGGCAAGTATTTGATGCCTGCTTGATAGCCTTACCGGAGAATATCGCACGCGTATTTACCTTGCGTGAACTCATGGGGCTCTCCACCACAGAGATCTGTAAGGAAACCGGCATTACTGAAACCAACTGCTGGGTCATCTTACACCGTGCGCGTTTACGGCTAAGAGAGTGCTTGGATCATGGTTGGTTAAATTAGCTGAGGGGAACCTGATATGCTTATGTGCCGCGAAGCCACGAGGTTGATGTCTTTAAAACAGGACAAAATATTAACATTGCGTGAAAAGATGGCTCTTCGTCTTCACCTGTCGATGTGCCGGGATTGCCGTCACTGCGCCCGCCAATTTGATCTGTTGCACAACATTAGCGACCACCACCCCGCCTCGCGAATCTCTTCCCGCAAAACGCTAGACGATTAGCTTTTTCGGCTAAGTGCTGCAAACCACTACTCTCTCCTGCTTCGCTTCTCCGTCAGCGAACTCCTACGTACGCCCGACAAAAACATTGTATAGAGTCCACTTGATGGCCCATGCAAAAGCCAGCGCATAGGCGCTGGCTTTTCGCTTTTTACACTATTCTACTAACGCAATTAACGCAGTGGCGTCTTACGCAGGTAAGGCAGAACCGTTTCATACTCGCCATACTTCTGCTTGGCATCGGCGTCAGAAACGCTAGGCGGAATAATCACGTCCTGACCTATCGTCCAATCAGCTGGGGTGGCAACGCCGTGTTTCGTCGTGGTTTGCAATGCATCCAGGGCGCGTAGGATTTCCGCAAAGTTACGCCCTACGGTCATTGGATAGGTCATGGAAAGCTTCAACTGCTTATCCGGCCCGATAATAAACACCGAGCGCACCGTTGCGCTGTCTGCTGGCGTGCGGCCATCGGGCAGGTAGGCATCTTCCGGCAGCATGTCATACAGCTTTGACACCGTAAGACCGTCGTCGGCGATGATCGGAAAATCGACTTCGCTGCCGCTGACGGTTTGGATGTCATTGCCCCAGCGTTTGTGGTCTTCAACACCATCCACGGAAACACCGATTACTTTGGTGCCACGTTTCTTCCACTCTGCGCTCAGCTGCGCGACGGCACCGAATTCTGTCGTGCAAACCGGGGTAAAGTCTTTAGGATGCGAAAACAGGATCGCCCAGCTGTCGCCAATCCAGTCATGAAAACGAATCGGCCCTTGGCTCGTCTCCGCTTCGAAATCGGGCACGACTGCATTAATACGTAATGACATGCTTTCCTCCTTAATGGGCGTTAGACGCCCTAATAGCTTATTTGACTTTCAACACCTTCACTATAGATCATTTAGCGCTAAGACAGCGAGTCGTAGTACAACGTTCCCTCGCTCTGCCAAGCGTAGTCTAACGGTGTAAAAGCCTGAATATAAATGCCTGTAAAAGCAGAACGGCGCCCCAAGGCGCCGCTTTAAATCAACAACAGAGAGCACCTTCTTTGGGATTACTCGGCTGCTTTGGCAGCTTTATCTTCCCGTTTAACCCGCTTGATCCACTGCTGTTTAGCATAGTGGCGTAGATTGGCCACATTGTCGGTCTCATCGACAATATCTTGCCCCAGAATGGTTTCGATAATGTCTTCTAACGTGATTAAACCTACAAAAGTGCCATGCTCGTCGTAGACAACCCGCATGTGCAGGTGATCTTTTAGCATAGAGGTGAATACCTGCTCGATGTTATGTGAGACGTCCACGCTGCCAATCGGATGCATCAACTCGCGCATCGTTTTGGCATCGTCAGCGTGGTACATATCTGCTTTATGCACATAACCAAAGGCCTGCTCACCGTTGTCCATCACTGGGAAGCGCGTAAACGGTGCTTTGCCATACTGCTCATCGAACGTTTTCACGGTCATGTCAGGCAAAACGGTTTCACACACCGTGCGCGGCGTCATCGCTTTGCTGACGACGATATCGTGCAAGTTGAGCATATTGATAATGGTGCGCGACTCGTCCTCGTCCAGAACCTTCTCTTCCAGGCCGACGCGGGCAAGTACTTTAATTTCATCACGCAGATCGACGTCATGCTCTGACTTACCTAGCCGGCGGGTGATCTGCTCCGACATCCAGATAAAAGGCAGCAAGCCAATGATCATCGGGTTTAACAGGCGTGGCAAATACGGTGACAAGCCGCGCCAGTACGTCGCGCCTATGGTTTTAGGAATAATTTCCGACAGTATTAAAATCGCCATTGTCATTACTGCCGAAACGATGGCAATAGAGGCTTCGCCAAACACGACCGCCGCTTGAGCCCCCACAGCAGTTGCACCCACAGTATGGGCAATCGTATTGAGCGTCAAAATAGCGGCTAGGGACCGGTCGATATTAGCCTTCAGGCGCGTAAGCGAGGCGTGCAGCTTGGGGTTGTCTTCTTTCTGCTTAGCAATATAGCTGGGTGTAATTGAAAGAAGCGCCGCTTCAAGGATGGAACATAAAAACGAGAACGCGATTGAAAGGGTAGCAATCGTGATTAGGAGGAACATGAGGGCCTAGAGTGATGGGTTGTACCCAGTTTATAGGGGCATCATAAGCGGAAGTCAATGGTTCTCTATCGTGCGCTCGCCACCACGCAAAGCCGCATTCATGGGCGCAGCGGCAACGCAGCCCCGATGGCAACGAAGATGCCGCCGCAAGTGCGATTGAAGCCGCGGCCAACACGCTTCAGCCAGTGGCGAATGCGGTTAGCCATATTGGCGAGCAGGCCTTCAACCATACATTCAATAGCCACAAAGGTGCCTGCCAGCACGAAATATTGCAGCATCAAACTGCGCTGTGGGTCGATAAACTGAGGTAGAAAAGCGCTAAAAAATAACAGTACCTTGGGGTTGGTAACCGATGCCAGCACCCCCTGGCGGTACAGATGCCACCCGCTCGCTTGGCTTGCGCTCACATCCACCTCGCCCGTAATCGGCGGCGAGCGCCATACCTGGATGCCCAGCCAAATAAGATACCCCCCACCGACCCATTTCAGCACTGTTAACCACACCACCGACGACTTAAGCAGCGCACCAATGCCAAACATGCACAGGGCAATAATCAGCATAAATCCTGTGGCGCCGCCTACGATGGTAAACAGGGTTCTACGGCTGCCATGTAGCGCGCCGTGGGTCAGCGCCAGCAGGCCGTTTGGCCCAGGCGAAAGCGAAAGGCCAAGGCAGGCGATTAGGTATAAAAGCCACGTGTCCAACAGCATAGTAACGCCTCCCCCATGAAAAAATGCTTTCAATGCGCCAGCATGTCACTGTTGGTCGGCGTTTTCCATTCGTTAAAGCACGCTCAATAAAAACGCCTCCCCTTTGCTATATGTAACAAGGGGGAGGCGCCGTCTAACGACCTTTTGCTGCCACATAGCGCTTAGGCGAACACTTCAGTCCACTCACTACGCTTGGCCAGTAGGCCTTTGGCCAATTCTTTAGCGCCTTCCAGGCTGTGGCTGGCGGCCCAGCCGCACTGCATCTCGTTGCAGGCAGGTACTTCGGTGGCTTCTAGCACATCGTTCAGGGTTTGTTCGATGATAGTGATCACACCGTCGTAGTCGTCGTGGTTAATCATTGCGATGTAGAAGCCGGTTTGGCAGCCCATGGGGCTGATATCGACCACTTTATCGGTGTGATTGCGCGACAGCTCAGCCATCAAGTGCTCAAGGGAGTGCAGCGCCGGCATCTCCATATGCTCTTTATTGGGCTGGCAGATACGCAAGTCATATTTATGAATACGGTCGCCGTTCTGGCCTTCTTTAATATCGGCTAACCGAACGTACGGGGCTTTTACCTTGGTGTGATCAAGGTTAAAGCTCTCGACGTTCATCTTTTTATCGGTCATGTTGGCTCCTTTATCACTGAAACCTTGATTCGCTTAAACCTTGGGCGCGTCAAAATTCCATGGTTCGTCGGTATAAACACACACGTTGGCATCTTCGATATCGCCATCCGGCGCTTCAACGTGCTTGGCAAAGAAGTCTTGAATCTCTTTGCGCTGACAATGGGCTTCAAACTCTTCGCGACTGGCCCAGATTTCATGAAAAACAATCGGATAACTGGTGCCCTGGGCGAAGGGGTTATCAATCTGCCGGGTTACGGTGTAGTGAATGCACGCATCTTCCCGGTGGGTGTTCGGCTCTAACGACTGAAGCGCTTTGAATACCGCTTCTTCTTTGCCAGGTTTGGGCCTAAAACCGGCAACACAGTAAATTTTTTCTGACATGGTCATCTCCTAAGTCGTTAAGCGTACGTCATTATGCGGCTTGTCGACGTAGGTTAACAACCTAGCGGATTATGCGCTCTGCCAATGCTTCTAGATCGGTAACCGTCATATCCGGCTCGACACCCCAAGGGTCGAAAGGGGCGTCGGAACTGCGCCGTATCCAGGCACTGCGTAGGCCTGCGTGGGTGGCGCCAATCACATCAAAAGGGTTACTGGAAACCAACCATGTGTGCTCGGGGCGTGTCTCTAAGCGGCTACGCAAATGCGCGTACACTGCGGGGTCTGGCTTAAAGCGTTTTACCTCATCGGCGCTGATTACATCGTCCATATGGCTCTCAACGCCTGCTCGAGTGAGTAACTTGGACACGGCATCTGCTGTGCCGTTCGAAAACGCCACGCAGCGTATGCCCGCTTCGCGAAGCTGATCGAGCGCAGGCACTACATCGTCAAACGCGGGCAGCTCAGCATACACCGTCATCAGATGATCTTGGTCATTATCCGAAAGCCCGGTTTGCAGTGCACGGTCAATAAAAACCAGCGCTTCGCGGGTGCACTCCGAGAACGGCACGTAAGCCCCCATCAGGCCGTGGCGAAAGCTGTACTCAAGCTGCTTATCGCGCCAGCGGCGAGCAAATTCGCCAGCTTTGGAAGCATCCGTTAGGCGATGTTCGAGCTCAACGGTAACGCCTTGGGTATCGATCAGCGTACCGTATACATCGAAGGCTAAGACCGGTTGCATCGTTGGCTACTCCTTAACTTTCAATTGATTGTGACCTGAGTTCAGCTTATATCTTTAGCATAGACGACACCTTCAATAACAAAAGCGCCGCTGCACAGGCAGCGGCGCTCAGAAGACTACGACACTCGGTCAGACCGTAAACGCGGCCTCTTTTTCACCGCTTTTCAGGTCGCCAGAGCGCGTAAGCTCATCGGTAACCCGGTCAATGGCGCGCTTGGCGCGGCCAATCATCTCGTCCACTTCACCACGATTAATGGTCAGCGGCGGCGCAAAGCCGAGAATATCGCCTTGCGGCATGGCCCGGGCAATCAGGTTCTCTTCCATGGCGGCAGCCGCCACGCGAGGGCCGACTTTAAGCGCCGGGTCGAAGTGCAGGCGCTGCTTGGCATCCGGAGAGAACTCCAGTGCCGCCATCAGGCCTACACCACGAACGTCGCCCAGCAGCGGATGACCTTCGAAATTGGCTTTTAGCTGCTGCTGGAAGTAAGCACCGGTTTCCGACGCGTTACCCACCAGGTTTTCACGCTCGATGATATCCAGGTTGGCAAGCCCTGCCGCACAGCCCAGAGCGTGGCCAGAGTAGGTCCAGCCGTGGCCGATGGGGCCATACTCACCGGTGCCCTGCTCCAGCACCTGCCACACCTTCTCGCCAACAATCACGCCGGAGAGCGGCTGGTAGGCGCTAGTTAAGCCCTTGGCGATGGTGACCAGGTCAGGCTTCATATTGTAGTGGTGGCTACCGAAGTCAGAGCCGGTACGGCCAAAGCCACAGACCACTTCATCGGCAATCAGCAGCACGTCATACTTCGCCAGCACGCTTTGAATGGCATCCCAGTAGCCTTCCGGCGGCGGTACGATACCGCCAGTACCCAGTACCGGCTCACCGATAAAGGCGGCCACGGTATCCGGGCCTTCTTCCAGAATCATCGCTTCCAGTTTCTCAGCGCAATACGCAGAGAACTCCAGCTCGGTCATGCCGTGCTGTTCGGCGGCACGCAGGTAGTAATGCGGCGCTTCGGTATGGCGAATGGTATCGATGGGCAGATCGAAGTGGTCGTGGAATGCTTTCAGGCCGGTCAGCGAGCCCGAGGCAATGCCCGAACCATGGTAACCACGCATACGTGAGATAACCTTTTTCTTCTGCGGACGGCCCAGCACGTTGTTGTAGTAGCGTACGATCTTGAGCTGGGTTTCGTTGGCATCAGAACCCGACATGCCGTAGTAAACCTTGGACATATTCATCCCGGCGATTTTTAGAATACGCTCGGAAAGCTCGATCTGCGGCTCGTTGGAGTGACCTACGTAGGTATGGTAGTAAGAGAGTTCAAGTGCCTGCTTATAGATCGCCTCGGCGACTTCGGTGCGCCCGTAGCCGATGTTGACGCAGTAAAGCCCGGCAAAGCCGTCGATAAATTCGCGGCCGTCCTTATCCACGATATTGATGCCTTTGCCGCCGGTAATCACGCGGCCCGGCGCATCGCCATGGGCGAAATCGCGCAAGTGGGTAGAGGCGTGGAAAGTGACTTTACGGTCGCGTTCGATCAAATCCTGATGCAAGCTCATAGTGTTCTCTCTGTACGGTAAACCTCCCCAGTCAGCGGGGAGGTGCTTTATTCATTAATGATGAACTTATTTTTAGGCACCTAACGGTGCCTTCGCCCGGCCGAGCCGGCCTCCCACAAGGCCAACTCAAGTTCCCGGACTTAACTACCCGATACTGAGCCCAGCGCGCCCAGGCAGTAATACTTCGTTTCCAGGTATTCATCGATACCCGTGGCACCGCCTTCACGGCCAAGGCCAGACTGCTTCACGCCACCAAAGGGAACCGGCGGGCCGGTCATCTTAACCGAGTTAACGCTGACCATGCCGTACTCCAGGGCGCGCATCAGCTTCCAGATGCGGCGAATATCGTGGGTATAGATATACGCCGCCAGGCCGTACTCAGTGTCGTTGGCCATTTCAATCACTTCGTCGTCGGTGCTATAGGCGGTGATCCCGGCCACAGGCGCGAAGTTCTCTTCCCGCCACACTTTCATCTGCGCCGTCACGCCGGTCAGCATCACCGGCATAAAGAAATTTTCCCCCGGTGCCTGGCTTTGATCACCACCCACCATCTTGGCGCCTTTGGAAATGGCGTCATCGACAATCGCGGCCGCCTTTTCTACCGCCTGACGGTGAATCAACGGGCCAAGGTCTATCTCACTGTGGAGGCCATTGCCCACGGTAAGCGCCGCCATACGCTCGCTGAAATGCTCTACGAATTCATCGTGGATAGATTCATGCACCAGAATGCGATTGGCAGCCAGACAGTCCTGCCCAGCGGTTTGGAACTTGGCGTCAATGGCCGCAAAGGCCGCCTCTTTGGGATCCATATCGGGCCCAACAATAAACGGCGCATTGCCCCCCAACTCCAGGGAGAGCCGCTTGACGGTATTAGCGCTCTGCTCAATCAGCAGACGGCCCACGCGGGTGGAACCGGTGAACGACAACGCCCGAATACGCGATTCGGCGCAGAGAATCTTTGAGACTTCCGCAGGATCGCCCAGCACCACATTGAAAATCCCCGCGGGAATCCCAGCACGCTCGGCCAGCTCCGCCAGCGCCAACGCCGAGAAGGGCGTTTCATTGGCGGGTTTGACGATCACCGGGCAGCCCGCTGCCAGCGCCGCCGCAGCTTTGCGGGTAATCATCGCCAACGGAAAGTTCCATGGCGTAATCATCGCCGCGATTCCCACCGGCTCTTTAATGGTACCAAGTGATGCGTTGGGAATATGGCTGGGGATGGTTTCGCCATAGGTACGCTTACCCTCTTCGGCGAACCAGCGCACGAAACTGGCACCGTACTGCACCTCCCCACGGGCATCGGGCAGCGGCTTACCCTGCTCCAGCGTCATGATGGTCGCAAGGTCTTCACGGTTGGCTTGAATCAGGTCATACCAGGCCAGCAGGCGCTCGCAGCGCTCATCGGCGCGTAGCGCCCGCCACTGTACAAAAGCGGCTTCAGCGGCATCTACAGCGGCGGTTATCTGCTCGGCTTCCAGCAACGGGATATGACCAATGGCTTCATTGGTAGCGGGGTCATAGACAGCCTCTTCGCGACCGCCTTCCCCGTGAGTCCACTTACCGTTCACGTAGGCGTACTGCCGGAACAGACGCGGATCTTCCAGGCGCTTGGCGAGCGTGGTCGATAGTGTGGTCATGGAACCTCCCCCTCAAATGCAGTCTGGCTAACCGAGCGCTGCAGTCACTGTGTGGCATTGTCAGCAAGCGCTGATTAGCCTTGCCGTCGAATGCCCACAGGTTAACGGAGAGGAGCCACGAAGTGTTTTTGAAAACCGAGACTTATCACGCGACTTTTTTTGTCAGAGAGCGTTTGGCAGTGCTTTTTTTTGGTGGGCTTACGATAGGGGGCCAAAAACTACATTAAAGAATGTCGTCGGTATCAATGCCTATAGGAACGCGTTTGACGGTTTTGGTCACGATATAGGTGAAGTAGCGCTCGATACCGGCTTCAGAGACCAGCCACTTATCCATCAAACGCTGGTAGCTATCGATGGTGCGCGCTTCAAACTTCACTAAGTAATCCACCCCACCGCCCACCGCCACACACTCGGTAACTTCCGGGGTTTGCATCACTAGCGCTTCAAAACGAGTGAAGCTTTCGGCGTTGTGCTGCTTGAGCTCAATCTGCACCCAGACAGGATTGCGCGGCACCAACACGTCCGCGTTGATGCGCGCGGTATACCCTTCAATGATGCCAGCCTTTTCCAGGCGCTTTACCCGCTCCCAGCAGGGGCTGACCGAGAGATTGATCGCCTCGGCTAGCTTCGACTTGGTGATTCGCCCATCGCGGGAGAGGATATCGAGAATTTTCAGATCGTAACGGTCAAGTTTCATCATGCCGAGGATTACGCCTCCAGGCGTTCAACAACATCGGCAATCACCGCCAGGGTATCCCCCATATTGATCAGTGAGGGGGCACGGCGAGCCATTAGAATGCCGTCGCGCTCTGCTTTATAGGCAACCGGATCGGTGCCGCTGCGGGTCATGTCGTACACGTAGGCGATGGTTTGGCCTTTTTTCACTTCATCACCCAGGGCCACCAATAGCTCTAACACGCCGGAGTGCTGGCTCTGCACGTAGCAACTGGCGTCGGGCATATCGAGATACAGCTGCCCACCTGTGGGCATTTCCACTTCGCCTTCTACAAGGCCGTAGTGAATCAGGAAATTGCGCACGCCGCGCTCGGCAATGGCAATGCTTTGTGGGGTGGAAGTACCGCCGCCGCCAAGCTCGGTGGCCACAAAGACTTTGCCCTGGCGCTCGCAGGCAGTGTCGAAGAGTTTTTCCGCATCCAACTCAAACATCACCATGGCATAGGGGGCGCCGAACGCTTTGGCACCTTCCAGAGCGGCCTGCTGCTGCTCTTTATTATCCAGCACGTGAGACGCGCCGAAGGGCAGAATATCCAGCGTGCGGCCGCCCGAGTGAAGGTCGAGCACCACGTCCGCCATGGGTACCAACACACGGGTGAAGTAGTCGGCAATTTGCGGTGTGACGCTGCCATTGGGGTCGCCGGGAAAGCTGCGGTTGAGGTTGCCCTTGTCCATCGGAGAGGTACGCTTGCCTGCCATAACCGCTGGAGTATTCATGCACGGCACGATAATCACCCGCCCTGTCACGTCCTCTGCCTTCAGCGTTGAAGAGAGTTTCAGTAGCGAGGTGATGCCCTCATATTCATCGCCGTGGTTGCCGCCGGTCAGCAGTGCCGTGGGGCCTTCGCCGTTTTTTACCACGGTCACAGGAATCATCACCGCGCCCCAGGCAGACTCATCGGTAGAGATCGGTAGCTTTAAAAAGCCGTGCTGCACGCCATCGGCATCAAAATCAACGGTGGCGGAAATGGGACTTGGTCGCATCGTCGTCATGAAAAATTCCTTTATGTTACGGGCAGCTATATCAGCACTACTTCACAAACAGCTGGCGCGGGAAATTGGCCAGCGTCTCACAGCCATCGTCGGTAATCAGAATGCTTTCGGTAATTTCCAGACCCCAGTCATCGACCCATAGCCCAGGCATGAAGTGGAACGTCATGCCTGGCTGGAGAATGGTTTCATCCGAGGGGCGCAGACTCATGGTGCGCTCGCCCCAGTCGGGCGGATAGGAGATACCGATAGGGTAACCACAGCGGGCGCCGCCACGGTCAAAACCGTATTTATCCATCGCCGCACCCAGTGCCATGGCGATATCCGCCGTACGGTTACCAGGTTTGGCCACTGCCAAACCATTTTCGATGCCTTCTAGCAGAGCTGATTCCGCGCGAATAAAATCCGTCGGCGGTGTGCCCAGAAATACGGTGCGCGACATCGGCGCATGATAGCGTTTAAACACCCCGGCAATCTCAAAGAAAGTACCTTCACCTTTGCGGAACGGCGTGTCGTCCCAGGTTAGGTGTGGCGCGGCGGCGTCTTTACCAGTAGGCAGCATGGGCACTATGGCGGGATAGTCGCCGCCAAATACTTTGCCGTTCTCATCCACAAAACCTTCGATGCCAACGCGGTAAATCTCTGACACCAGCTTGCTCTTGGGCAAGCCAGGCTCAATCACTTCAAGAATACGCGTATGCATACCTTCCACAATCTTGGCGGCAATGCGCATATAGGCCACTTCTTGCGGCGATTTGATCGCCCGGCACCAGTTAACCAGCGCATTGGCATCCATAAAACGCGCATGGGGGAGTTCGCGCAGTAGGCTTAGATAGGCCTTGGCGGAGAAGTAGTAGTTATCCATCTCCATACCCACCACCCCAGATGCCAGCCGCGATCCGGCATGATCGACTGAGCCAGATACTCCATCGGGTGCATGTCCGGATTCTGTACGTAGTAATCCGGATAGTAGGTAATGTTTTCGGGATCGATCCAACAGGTGAGCAGAGCACCGTTGGCATCCATGCGCCGCCCGAACCATACCGGCTCGCCTTCAAGGCCCACCAGCACACACTGATGCACATAAAACGACCAGCCGTCGTAGCCGGTCAGCCAAGCCATATTGGAAGGGTCACTGACGATCAGTACGTCAATACCACGACTGGCCATTTCAGCACGCACTTTCCACAGGCGGTTAGCGTACTCTTCGCGCGTGAAAGGCAGGGAAACCTGAGTCATCGGGCAACTCGCCATTAAAGATCACCAAGAACCAGCGCACTGCCTACTATTAGGCACGCAACGCTGGGCCACAGGATCGACCTGGCCACCACCGATCAGGCGTCGGGTTGCATCTGCCGCGCTTGCAGCAGGCCCGCCAATGTCGTCTTAAGCCGATACTAGCACCGACCCTTGGTTAGCGGTCAAAGGCTTTATGACAAAAAGTGCATACGGCATCGTTATTTGCACTATGCGAGCTTGCAACGGCCCCTATCGCTCACCATGATAACCTGCATTGGAAACACGTTTAGCGAGAGGAAACGAAATGAAAATTGTCGTGCATATTGATGAGGCGGCACAGTGGCAAGCGGCGCTTGCGGAAGCGTTGCCCCAAGCCACCGTACTCACCAGCGAGGCACCAGCGGATGAGCGTAAAGATGCTGACTATCTCGCCATCTGGAAAGCCCCCGCCCATTTACTGCAAGAGCAGACCCAGCTCAAAGGCATCATCAATTTAGGCGCAGGGGTGGATTATCTGCTGAAAACCCCAGGCCTACCCAGCGACGTGCCAATTGTAAAATTACGCGATGCTGGCATGGGCGAGCTGATGGCCGATTACGCCCTCTATGGCGTACTGCACTTTTACCGCAGCATGGATCGTTACTCAGAGCAGCAGCAAAGCGCCACTTGGGAGCCGCAAGAGGTGGTGGAAAAATCCCAGTGGCCGGTGGGTGTATTAGGCCTGGGCGCTATTGGCAGCTTTGTGGCCAGCGCCTTGGAGCAAGCAGGTTTCCCAGTACTGGGTTGGAGCCGCTCCCCCAAGCAGATCCGTGGTGTGCACTGCTTTCATGGCGACGATGGATTAAGCGAACTGCTCGGCCAAGTGCAGAGCCTGATCACCATTTTGCCCGATACGGCCGCCACTCAACATATTCTCAACGCCGAGCGGCTGGCCCAGCTGCCCCAAGGGGCTAGTGTGATTAATCCTGGCCGGGGTAGTTTGATTGATGAGCAGGCGCTATTGGAAGCACTGGGTAGCGGTCACCAGCCGGGGCACCTGCGGGGTGCGCTATTGGATGTATTCCAGGAAGAGCCGCTGCCCGCTGACAACCCGCTCTGGCAGCATCCTAAGGTAGTCGTCACACCCCATATGGCGGCACCTACTCCGCTGAATGATGCCATCGACCAAGTGATCGCCTACTTGCATGCCTTTGAATCGGGTGAAAAACTCTCCACCATCAACCCGGAGGCAGGTTACTGACGCCCCCCACCCAGGCTATACTGGCGCACTAGGAACCAAGCAGTGGCTAAAGGCTCTTAGGAAGATACCCTTTATGGAGGAAAGGCCCTTGGTCAATGTTTTTGCACGACTACCTGGCCGCGCGCTCAGGTGTGTGGGGTTGGGGTTGGGTTTTGCTATTTCCTGCTCAAGTGGAATGGCATTAGCAACTGAGACGTTCAAAGAGCCGCAGCCTTTTGAAGCCCCTCGGCCCTTTGAAGCACAGTACCGGCTTGAAGTTCGCGGTTGGCCTGGGGCTACCATTACCCATCGCCTCTCTAACGAAGGGAATCACTGGTTAAGCGATATGCGCTTTTCAATCACCGTGGCGCGCGGCCAGGAGTTCAGCCGTTTTTCGCTCAATGGCAATGACACCAACGCTCTGCTCTTTAGCAGCAGCTATTCGGTGCTGGGCGTGGGTGATAGCTATCAACTGAACGAAGGTGAGATCCCCACTTTAGATCGCCAAGCGGCGCTATTTGATCTCTCCCGCCGGGCGGGACACGAAAACTGTACACAGAGTACGCCCTGCGCGATTGAGTTTGTCGATCAAAAAGGCCGCGATGAGCACTTTCAATATTATGTTACCGCCCCAGGCAGCATTGAGGTTCCCGCAGGAGAGTTTGAAGCACTGAACGTATCGCTCATCGATATCGAGAAGCCCGACCGCCTGCTAACCATTAGCTTTCACCCTGACTGGCCCGGGCTGATTCTTTCTGCGGTGTATCGAAAAGAGGGTCGCCGCGAAACGCAGCTGACATTAACTAACTTCAACCCAAACGGTGGCGCGACGCCCTAAATGTTTTCCGGTTTATTGATTGTTCTACTACCGCTTTTTCTTGGCTATCTGGTTCGCGTCCGTTCCATACAGTTACAGAATCTGATCAACCGAGCGGTTAATGGCTCGGTTTACCTGATTCTGCTATTCATGGGCATAAGCCTTGCCGGGCTTGAAAACCTGACTAGCCAGCTTTCGCGCCTGGGTGGCAACGCCTTGCTGTTATTTAGCATTACCACGCTATTTAACTTAGCAGCACTATGGTGGCTATCGCGCCGTTTAACGCTTAAGGCCGGTAGCTCACCGGTGGTGAAAAATGCTCCGACCAGTAAGCTGGCGGCCATGCAGGGTTCGCTTTTATTGGTCGCAGTGGTGGCAGGGGGCGTTATCGCTGGCCTGCTGCTGGGGCCACTCCTGGGTGATAGGCTTTTCAACAGCGCAGATTTACTGGCCGAATGGGTACTCTACCTGCTGCTGGCACTGATTGGCTGCCAGCTGCGTAACTCCGGCATGCCACTCAGGCAGATCTTACTTAACCGCATGGGGCTGGCGATTGCGGTGACGCTAGCAATAAGTTCGCTGCTGGCAGGCTTGGCTGCCGCCCCGCTGCTCTCATTAAGCTGGAACGAAGGCCTGGCGATGGCGTCAGGCTTTGGCTGGTACTCTCTTTCGGCCATCTTGATCGGCGACCAGCTAGGCCCACTGATGGGCGGTGTGGCGTTCTTCAACGACCTGACCCGGGAGCTGCTGGCGTTTATATTGATTCCACTGGTGATTCACCGCCATACCGCACTGGCGATTGGTTACGGCGGCGCCACCTCCATGGATTTCACCCTGCCCGTCATTCAGCAGCACGGCGGTGTGGCCTGCGTACCCATTGCCGTGGTCAGCGGGTTTATCCTTTCACTGCTCTCCCCGCCGCTAATTCTGTTCTTTCTTTCGCTGTCGGGTTAGCGGTGACGGGCGCTCATTGGTTAGGATAAGTGGCATTGCTGGAGATATAAAAACTCTTAACCCCCAGGATGCCCACTACCCATGCTCAACGGAATTTGGTTAAGCTTCTTTATCGCTGCCTTTCGCGGCCTCACTCTGGCAGTGGTTGGTTGGCGGCGATAGCGAGGTATTTGCCCGCTTGGTGCAGTCACTGTTCGACATGGCGGAAGTGAGCGTTGATATTATCCTGGTGCTGCTGGGCACCATGACGCTGTGGCTGGGGTTTCTTTCGATTGCCGAAAAGGCAGGCTTGATTCGCCTGCTTGGACGGGTGCTCGACCCGCTGTTCTGCCGCTTGATGCCAGAGGTTCCCCGCGGCCACCCTGCTATGGGGCTGATCAGCATGAACTTCGCGGCGAATATCCTGGGTCTGGATAACGCCGCCACACCGATTGGTATCAAGGCGATGCACTCGCTGCAGAGCCTTAACCCCAGCAGTGAGACCGCCAGCAACGCACAAATTCTGTTTCTGGTGCTCAATACCTCTTCTCTCACGCTATTGCCGGTAACGATTTTTATGTATCGCGCCCAGCAAGGCGCCGCCGACCCCACTCTGGTCTTTTTACCTATTTTACTAGCGACAACCGCCTCCAGCCTTGCAGGGCTTTTGGCGGTGGCACTGATGCAGCGCTTAAAACTCTGGCAGCCCGTGGTGCTAGCCTATTTAGCGATTGCTGCACTTGCGTTGGGGCTACTGATAACCACGCTGGCAGGCATGTCCGCCCAGGCGCTAGCCGCGGCCTCTACGCTAGTCGGTAACCTGACGCTATTTAGCATCGTGATGATGTTTTTAGTGGTCGGGGCGTTACGTGGGGTGAGGGTGTACGACGCCTTTATTGAAGGCGCAAAAGAGGGGCTGAGCTTTACCATCACGTTGCTGCCTTACTTGATCGCCATGCTGGTGGCGGTCGGCGTACTGCGCGCCAGCGGCGTTTTAGACGCTGGCTTAGGCGGTATCCGCTGGATAGTAGAAGGCTTTGGCTGGGACACCCGCTTTGTCGATGCTCTCCCCACCGCCTTTGTGAAACCGCTTTCTGGCAGCGGCGCCCGCGCCATGATGATCGAAACCATGGATACTTTCGGCGTAGACAGCTTCGCCGGGCTACTCGCGGCCACTATGCAAGGTAGCACTGAAACCACCTTCTATGTGCTGGCTGTCTACTTTGGCGCCGTGGGTATCACTCGCATTCGCCACGGGTTGGGCTGTGCGTTGGTCGCCGATGTGGCGGGAGTAACCACTGCGATTGCGGTGTGTTACTGGTTTTTTGGATAGCTGGTGTTAGCTGGCTTTCGTTCACTGGGCTCAGCGTCTACCTTTCAGGGGAGCCGCATTAAGGTCTACAGGCAGTAGATCAGGAGCCATCGCTAAGCAGTAGAAATGCGTTTAAACATTCGTTGCTCCCGAGTGTTTACCGCTCAAGGACGATAGGTGAAATATGGCAGGCGCAAGCAGTTTATTGATAGCGCTGGCGGCCTTCTGCTGGGGGATATCTGGGGGAATCGCAGGCATTTTGTTAGACGACGGCTGGGATGCAGCCGTCGTGTCATTTTATCGAGGGTTTATAGGGCTTCTCTTCGCACTTGGGTGGCTGCTGCTTCAACGTCGGCATAGCGGCCTAAACAGCAAGCGGCTTTGGTTCTGGTCAGTGGTTGCAGGCCTGGGCGTCGCTGGCAATTTTACGTTCTATTTTCTTAGTATTGAGTATGGCAACGTTGCGGTCGCTGCCACCCTGATGTACTGCGCCCCTGTTTTTGTCTACCTCGTCTCATTTTCCCTCAAACTAGAGCGCCCCACCGCTGCCAAGTGGCTGGCCATTGCGCTGGTCATGGTGGGTATTGTGCTGTTAACCAAGCTGTATGCCATCAGCGCCAGTGGTCTCTCGTTAATTGGCGTAGGCACCGGGCTGCTTGCCGGGCTCTCTTATGCAGCGTTCATTTTTGGTTTCAAGTATGCCGCGCCCCATGGCAGTCCTCAGGCAATTCTTTCGGTCGCCTTCACCGTGCTAGCCATCGCACTGCTGTTTCCAACGGACATTAACCAGGCTGTCAGCGTTATCAGCGCTCCGGAGCTGCCGCTGTTTGTGGCGCTGGGCATTCTCGGCGCTGGACTATCTTTTCTGCTGTACGTGGTAGGTATCAAGCATGCGGCACCTGCGCTAGCCTCCATGGTTGCCATGGTCGAGCCGATTACCGCCACCCTGTTTGGTGTAGCGGTGTTAAACGAAAGCCTGGGCGTTATTCAAATGGTCGGTATGGGGATCATCTTGCTAACCGTCACCGCGCTGAGCGTTTCTTCCCGCTGATAAGCTTAACGGCTACACTCACCGCGCATGGGCGCACTCAATGCCTTGCTCAGCATTGACCCCACCAGCCCTTGCCCAATGAGTACGGTTAGTTTCGCGATAGCGGCTTCCAGGGTAATATCACTTCCGGCAATCACGCCCGCTTGATTGAGTGCGGCACCGGTGGCGTAGGCCCCCTGCACTACCTCGCCTTGGGCACACTGGGTGACGTTAAGCAGCGCTACGCCTCTCTCGCTGGCCGCCTTCAAGGCGTCAAGCAGCTCGCCTTCAAAGCTAAGCGGGTTGCCAACCCCGTAGCTATAAAGCACCAGCCCTTTTAGCGTTTTATCCGCCAGCAACGCCTTTGCGCGGCGCAGCGACATTCCTGGATGCAGCGGCAGTACCGCCACCGCCTCGTCGTCCACCTCAATAGGTGCAAAATTCGGTTTACCGCTTAGCAGCGCCGAGGGCTGAGGGAAGTTTATACCAATGCCAAGCTCGGCAAGCCAGGGGAAGTTGGGTGAGTCGAAGGCATCCAAGCCTTGAGTGCGCACCTTGCGGGCTCGGTTACCGCGCAACAGCCGGTCGTGAAACACCAGGCTTACTTCACAAGGTGTTGCGGGGTGAACCGCAAGCTGCAGCGCGCTGAACACATTATTCAGCGCATCGCTTCTTGGCTCACCCAGGGGAATTTGGGAGCCGGTGAAGATCACCGGCTTATTCAACGCACCGAGCATAAACGAAAGCGCCGCGGCGCTGTACGCCATGGTATCGGTGCCATGGAGTATCACAAACGCTTCATAGCACGACCAGTGGATTTCCAGCTGTGCCACCAAACGGTTCCAGGCCTCTGGCATTAGCTCGGCGCTATCAATCAACGGCTGCATTTCCAGCACATCAAACGCTGGCAGCCGGTAAAGATCGTCCAATGCCAAATGCGCCGCTAGGCGTTCGGCCAGCCCCGCGCAAGGTATATAACCCTGTGACGATGGCTGCATACCAATAGTCCCACCGGTATAGAGCATCAGTACGCGGGGCATGGCCACTCCTTTCCTAATCAGTACAGTCGTCTAAATAAATACTTACTTCGCAGGCACGCCTTCCAGGCGCTGCTTTAACGCTTCGGCCTCTTCAGGCTCTAGCTCCCAGGCTTTTGGATCCAGGTCAAGATCTGGGTGTTGGTTAGCGTCAAAAATCGGCTGTTTGATGCCCTGCCGACGCTGACCATCGAAGTCTTTCAAAATGCGCAGGCCGCACTTGAACAGCATGATCAGCGCAATCAGGTTGACCACGGCGAGCAGCCCCATGGTGACATCAGCAAAGCCGAACACGGTGCCCAAATCAGTCGTCGCACCCCAGCAAACCAACAGCACGATGGCAACGCGGAAGGCGTTAAACAGGTTCTGGTTGTCGCGGCTAAAGAAGTTGAGGCTGTTCTCACCCAAGTAGTAGTTGTAGAGAATGGTGCTAAACGCAAACAGCAACAGTGCCAAACTGACAAAAGTGCGGCCCCATTCGCCCACATGGTCGGCCAGCGCTGCCTGGGTCAGGGCGATGCCTTCAACACCAGCACCTACGGTCGGGTCATAAGCACCGCTGAGCAGAATCACAAACGCCGTGGCGGAACAGATAATCACGGTATCGATAAATACCGAAAACGCCTGCACGATGCCCTGGTTGGCAGGGTGCGGCACATAGGCCACCGCCGCGACGTTTGGCGCACTACCCAAGCCCGCTTCATTAGAGAACAGGCCACGCTTCAGGCCCATCATAATTGCCGCGCCAATACCGCCACCAATCAGTGGTTCAAGGCCGAAAGCGCTCTTTACAATCAGCACAATCACGCCAGGTATTTCCGTAATATTCATGGCGATGACCAGCAGCGCAATGGCGATATAGCTCACCGCCATAAAGGGCACCAAAACCTCGGAAATACGTGCAATACGCTTAATACCGCCGAAAATAATCAGCCCTACCAACATCGCCAGAGCAATGCCGCTATACAACACCGGTACGCCAAAAGCATCGCCGAAAGAGGTTGCCACCGCATAGGATTGCAGTGCGGTAAAGGCAAAACCGAAGGTCAACAGCAGCAGTACCGAGTAGAACGCTGCCAGCCAGCGCCACTGCTTACCCAGCCCTTTAACAATGTAGTACGCGGGGCCGCCGCGATAGGTGCCGTCACCTTCGGCTTCTTTATAGGTCTGTGCCAGGGTGCATTCCAAAAAGCTGGTGGCCATACCCATTAAGCCCACCAACCACATCCAAAAAATCGCCCCTGGGCCACCCAAGGTAATCGCAACCGCTACGCCGGCGATGTTGCCACCACCAACGCGCCCAGCCACTGAGAGCACCAGCGCCTGAAACGAGCTTAAATGGCCGTGTTTATTGCGCTTAAAGGCTTGGCCGGAACCGAGGATGCGAAACATCTCACCGAAATAACGAAACTGCACAAAGCGGGACGCAACGGTAAAACCGATGCCAACGCCCACCAGCAGCACTAGTAGAACCTTCCCCCACAGGAGGTCATTGAGCATATCGAGCATGTGATTCTCTCCGCGTTTTTGTATTAGCGTTATGTTTGAATTCGCGTCGTTTGTTATCGCGCTTGTGGAATTCGCGCCGCGGAGAACGTTTTACCAAGTGTGGGGCAGGATTAAATTTGGCGCAGCGGTGCAGTTGTGTGCACTCGCTGCATCAGTGGGTGCACCATAGTGCATCAGGCAAGCCGTCAGACCTTCTCGGCAATGCGGTGGGCTAACTTATGGATAAAGGGGCCGCTGATAAACGCAATGATCCCAGCGGCTGGCCAGGCAAGAAACCAAGCGTGCATCCAGATGCCAACAAAATCAGCATGCATGCCGATATTCACGTAGGTCACCCAGGCAGACATAATTAGCGATAGCGTAAACGACATGAGAATAGCGAAGATAATTCTATGTTTCATGAGAGTACCTAAGGATGATGTATAAGTGCAGGTAGATTAACAAACATCTATAACGGTAATATATGCCAATATATGAGAATCAATTTTACAGAATTGCAAAATGCGAAAACCCTCGTTAGATGACCTAAATATCTTTATCGTGGCCGCTAATCAACGCAGTCTCACGGCTGCGGCGGCATCGTTGAAGATGACTATTGCCACCGTGTCGAGGCGTATAAGCGCATTAGAAGCCACGCTAGGCGTTGAGTTGCTCTATCGCTCAACCAAGGGGTTGACGTTGACGCCTCACGGCGAATCCTACTACCGCGAATGTGAGGAATTGGTGCTCGCACTAGATCAGCGCATTTTGGATCTGGATCAAACGCTGCATAGCCTAAGCGGGCCGTTGAAAATTATGGCGCCGGTCAATTTGGGCAGCGGACCGCTAGATGCATTTTGGCGTCACTTTATCCATCGCTACCCTGAGATTTCGCTGACCATCGAGCTGGACAACAACGTAGCCGACATTCGCGGCCAACAAGCGGATATTGCACTACGCTCTGGGCCACAAAAAGACGATACGCTGATCCAGAAATACCTGGGCTATATAGAGCTCATATTGGTGGCATCACCCACCATGATGCATCCTCTTCCCAGTAAGATTGATGAGTTAGAAGCGTGCCCCAGCGTGGCCGCCAAAATGTTTAGCGACTGGCATCTCACGCACAGGGAAGGCAGTCAGTACACTTGCCGCAAAAGCCATTTTCACATCAGTAACGACATGAGTATTGTGCTGAATCTCACCCAATCGGGCGCCGGCGTTTCCTTGATGCCTACCAGCATGGTGGCCAACAGCCTACAAACGGGGGAGTTAATCCGAGTACTGCCTGAGTGGCAGGGGCTCAACAGGGAAATTTTCCTGGTATGGCCCTACCGGCGAAGCCTTTCAGCGCGGGCCAAGCTGTTTCGCAGCGAGTTAATCGAATTCCTCAGTCACCAATCCTGGTTCCACTCTGCTGATTAGACCGACTGTACGGAGCAAACTGGCTTCTCTACTGGCGCCGTAACGCCAGCAGTTAACGACCATCATTTTTGGATAATGCTTAGATGCCCGCTTTTGCCGCCCGAGCAGCGTGGAGCTTTTTATAGCTTTCAATCAAGCGCTGGTGGCGCTCTAGGCCTTCTAACTGCATGTTAGTGGGCGTTAGGCCGTGGAAACGTACCTCGCCACTCACTGAACCAACCACCGCCACCATGGTGGCTTCGCCGAACATGCGCTGGAAGTTATGCAGATAATCTTCAAGCTCCAGCTCATCATCCAGCACAATTTCCAGCACCGCGTTCACTGCTTGATAGAACAGGCCGCGCTCGACGGTGTTGTCGTTGTACTGCAGGAACATCTGCACACAGTCCAGCGCTTCTTCGTGACGGCCAAGCGCCAGGTAGACTAATAGCTTCAGTTCCAAAATCGTCAGTTGGCCCCACTCGGTGTTTTCATCAAACTCGATACCGATCAGCGTGATGATATCGGTGTGGTCATCCATCTGGCTCTCTTCCAGCCGCTCGACCAGGTCAGTCAGTTGATCATCGTCGAGGCGATGCAGATTAAGAATATCCTCGCGGTAATCCAGCGCCTTATTGGTGTTATCCCAGATCAGATCTTCGATGGGATATACCTCCGAGTAGCCCGGCACCAGAATTCGGCACACCGGCGCGCCCAGGTCTTCGTGTACCGCCATATACACTTCGGCACCCAGCTCTTCAAAGATACCAAACAGTGTCTCGGCTTCTTCCTCGTTGCTGCCGGAGAAGTCCCACTCGCTGAATTCAAAATCGGGCTTGGCGCTAAAGAAGCGCCAGGAGACCACGCCCACCGAGTCGATAAAGTGCTCAACGAAGTTGTTGGGCTCGGAAACCGTCTGTGAGTTAAAAGTGGGCAGCGGCAGATCGTTCAGGCCTTCGAAACTTCGGCCTTGTAGCAGCTCGGTCAAGCTGCGTTCCAGCGCCACTTCAAAGCTTGGGTGGGCACCAAAGGAGGCAAACACGCCGCCGGTGCGCGGGTTCATCAAGGTGACGCACATCACCGGGAACTGCCCGCCCATGGAGGCATCTTTGACCAACACTGGGAACCCCTGGGCTTCCAGAGCGTTAATACCCTCTACTATGCTTGGGTACTTTGCTAACACTTCCTGCGGTACATCCGGCAGGGTTAGCTCCTGCTCAAGGATTTCACGCTTCACTGCCCGTTCGAAAATTTCCGACAGACACTGCACCTGGGCTTCCACCAGAGTGTTGCCCGCACTCATGCCGTTACTCAGGAACAGGTTTTCGATCAAATTGGAGGGGAAATAGATCGTTTCACCGTCGCTTTGGCGCACAAACGGCAGTGAGACAATGCCCCGGTCTTCGCGGCCAGAGTTGGTATCAATCAGATTCGAGCCGCACAGCTCGCCTTCGGGGTTGTAGATATCAAGGCAGTGTTCATCGAGAATCCCTTCGGGGAGCTCGTCATTCGGCCCTGGCTTGAACCACTTCTCATTGGGGTAGTGAACAAAGGCGCTGCCCGCCATCTCTTCGCCAAAGAACTGGTCGTTATAGAAGAAGTTGCAGCTCAGACGTTCGATAAACTCGCCCAACGCCGAACACAGCGCACTCTCTTTGGTCGCGCCTTTGCCGTTGGTAAAGCACATGGGGGAGGCCGCATCGCGAATATGCAGTGACCAAACATGAGGCACGATATTACGCCAGGAGGCGATTTCGATCTTCATGCCCAGGTCAGCAAGGATCGCGCTCATATTGGCAATGGTCTGCTCCAGCGGCAGGTCTTTACCCTCGATGTAGGTACTGCCGCCTTCCGGTGCGCCCATCAGCAGCGCCTGGGCGTCCTCATCAATGTTTTCTACCGTCTCGATTTGGAAATCAGGGCCAGTTTGTACCACTTTCTTGACCGTGCAGCGGTCAATGGAGCGCAGAATGCCCTGGCGGTCTTTTTCAGAAATATCTTCAGGCAGCTCGACCTGGATTTTGAAAATCTGTTTATAGCGATCTTCCGGGTCGACGATGTTGTTTTGTGACAGGCGAATATTTTCGGTAGGAATATCGCGGGCGTTGCAGTACACCTTTACAAAGTAGGCCGCACACATGGCAGACGATGCCAGAAAGTAGTCAAACGGCCCCGGTGCCGAGCCGTCACCTTTGTAGCGAATCGGCTGGTCGGAGATAACCGTAAAATCGTCGAACTTAGCCTCCAAGCGGAGGTTGTCGAGATAGTTAACTTTGATTTCCATGAGCGGGCATCCGGAGCAATGAGTTTGCCTAGCAGTAGGCAGTAGGCGAATTGCGGCCCATTATCCAGTTTTTTACCCGCTTCGTCTTGGTCAGTCTCCCAAATCATCTACCACATGTCGTGCAAAAATGGTTGTTCTTACTACAGCAGCAACTCGGGGTTCTCTTCACGAACTATTGAGCTTGCATCATACGCTCCGCCTCAGCTTCGCTGACCCCGAGCATCAGCAAAATCTGGCGTTGTGTGGCTACCAACACCTGCTTTCGCTCCACCTCCCCCGGCAAACTTTTGGCAATGGCGACGGCCCCTACCAGGGAGGCCAATATGACCCGGGATTTATCAGCAATCGCTTTGCGGTCATCGGCAAAGGGAAGTTGTTTCAGCTTACTCAGCGCTATCAATCGCGTTTCAAGCATCTTTTTCATACTCATATATGACGCTTCAAACAGGGTGCGGATTTCGGCTTTTTCACTGCCTATTTCGTTGAACAGTACCGCTTCAGGCCCCGGCTTATGCTTAGCTTCCAACTCTTGGAGATTGCAGTAGTTGGCGACTAATTCGGTTAGATGTTGTAACGAAAGTGGGCCTTTTACCAGCCTGGCCGCCCGGCTGTTATCAATGGTTAGGCGAACAGACTCATTGTAAAGGGCCTCTTTGGAAGCGAAATGTGCATAAAAAGCGCCATGCGTCATCTTGGCTAGCTTCATGATCTGGCCAATCGATACCTTTTGAAACCCATTGCGGCTGAATAGCTCTGTCGCCGAAGCCAAAATGCGCTCTTTGGTTTTCGATTTATGGCTCTTGGGATAAGGCATATCTACCTCGTCAGCTAAATATTATCTTGATCATATAGTGCCCATTGCTAGGGTGACCATATCAATAAATTAGGAGCCACTATGCACTCACCTATCGTGATTACCGGCATGGGTATGGTCAGCCCGCTAGGCAACAGCGTCAATAAAAGTTGGCAGCGACTGGTTGACGGCCAGTCTGGCATCAGCACCATTGACCGCTTTGACACCAGCAATATCCCGATCAAAATTGCCGGGGTGGTGCCGAGCATTAACCACGACCCCAGCGGCGGTATTGACCTGGATGAGATAGCCGACCCCAAAGAGCAGCGCAAAATGGACTTGTTCAGCCTCTACGCATTGGCGGCAGCCAAAGAGGCACTGTCACAGGCCAACTGGTTTCCCGTTGAGCAGGCTCAGAAACGCAGAACGGCCACCATTATCGGTTCTGGCATTGGCGGCTTCCCTACCATTACACAAGCTCAAAAAACCCTTTCTGAGCGCGGCTATCGCAAACTTTCCCCCTTCACGGTGCCCGCCTTTCTAGCCAATTTGGCTGCGGGCAATCTGTCCATTCGCTATGGTTTTCAAGGCCCACTGGGTGCCCAGTAACGGCTTGCGCGGCAGGTCTACAGGCCATTGGCGACGGTATGCGCATCATACGCAATGGAGAAGCCGATGTAGCCCTCGTCGGCGGCGCCGAGGCATGTATTGACCCGCTTTCACTGGCCAGCTTTAACGCTCTAAAGGCCGTTTCCACAGAAGCAGACAACCCTGAACGCGCGTCCAGACCCTTTGATAAAGCCCGTAACGGTTTTGTGATGGGAGAAGGCGCTGGCGTTATGGTGATCGAAACGCTTGAGCATGCGGTCGCGCGGGGTGCAACGCCGTTAGCGGTGATTAGCGGCTACGGCACCAGCGCAGATGCCTATCATCTAACGGCAGGCCCAAAGGATGGGGCCGGCGCAGCGGCAGCGATTCAAGCGGCGCTAGGCATGGCGAACCTATCTACTGATGCTATTGACCACATCAATGCCCACGCCACCTCGACACCCGTTGGCGACCGGGCTGAAATTGCCTCATTGCGTAATGTATTCGGTGAGCGCTTGCCCGCCATTCCTATTTCGGCAACGAAAGCCGCCACAGGCCATCTCTTAGGCGCAGCAGGGGCATAGAGAGTATTTTCTCTGTATTGGCAGCCAATACGCAGCAACTTCCGCCCACCATCAATCTTGAGCACTGCGATGATGATATGCAGGATTTAACCTTCGTCACGGCGACTCATCATAAGCACATCACTAAGCATGTATTGTGCAACGGATTCGGTTTTGGTGGCGTCAATGCGGCGCTTATTGTTAGCAGTATCGAGCGTTAAAGACGGAAATAAATAAACCGATCTGCCGCCAGGCTATGATCGGTTTATCTAAACACTATTGTCATCCTTTCTTGCATAGAAACGACAGCGCTTCCTCAAGCAGCATTTTGGGAACTTCCTCAGCGATGTAGTGGCCGCAAGGCAGCGCTTTGCCGTCTACATCGGTGGCGACTTTTTGCCACTCGCTTAAAGCATCGAAGCAGGCTTCAATAGCGCCTTCAGCGCCCCACATCACTTTTATCGGGCAGGTGAGTTTTACACCCGCGTCGATATCTGCCTGATCGTGCGCTAAATCAATCGTGGCGCTGGCGCGGTAGTCGCCGCAAATGCCGGTGGCGGTACCGGGGAGCGACAAGCAGCGCTCATATTCGGCCAGGGCTTCTGAGGAGAAAGGCGCCATACCGGCACTGCGGGCACCCATTACGCTTTTCAGATATTGGGCGGGATCGCTCTGGATCAGCATTTCCGGCAGCGGCTGAGGCCGAATCAAGAAGAACCAGTGCCAGTAACTGCGTGCAAAGGCCTCGTTGGTGCCGCGATACTGGCAAGCGTCGGGGCGATATCCAATAGCACCATGCGCTCTACGCGTTCAGCGTGGTCAACACCTAAACGGTGGGCGACCCGCGCGCCGCGATCATGGGCCAGCACTTTAAACGCTCGAAACCCAGCGCGCTCATTAGCTCAGCCATATCCTGCGCCATAGCGCGCTTGGAGTAATTTAGATGCTCAGGATCATCGTCGGGTTTACTGCTGTCACCGTATCCGCGCAGATCCGCGGCGATAATGGTGAAATATGGGGCAAGTTCTTCTGCCACTTTGTGCCAAATCACGTGGGTCTGAGGTGGCCATGAAGCAGTAGCAGTGCCGGGCCTCTGCCACCCATTCGAAAAGCGATCTCGACGCCATTAACGTGGCGTGTTTTGTTTTTCAAACCCATGAAACATGGTGTCTCCTGGTCTGCTGGCAATGTAACTAACACAACGTAATCGCGTAACCCTTTTATAAACGCCTATATCAGTGATTCGCAATACAAGTTGATGTTAAACCCTGACCTCAGTCGCTAGCGGCTGTAACCTTTTAACTGCTGAATAAGAAGTCTTTTAACGCTATCACGGCAGGCGTCAATGAAAGGCGATGAGGGCACACAAGTAAAGCGGCGTTGGCTCGCAGGGAAACTCCTCCAGCATTGCCACTAGGCGACCATTTCGAAGATCTTCTTCAACGTCTAGCCGTGACTTGTAAGCAATGCCCTCGCCAGCCATGCCCAGCGCCGCACACAATCGGCATCGTCGCTCACCCGATTGCCTTTTACGTTGATGTTGTCACTCCCGAACTTCCACTGGTTATAACACGTTCGCCAAGCACGAAACACAGACAGTTTGTGCTGGTGTAAATCGTCGGGTAAGCAGGACTGCCATGACGCGTAATATAGTCTGGAGAGGCACATACCACGCGATAGTTATCGCTTTTAAGCGGCAATGCGACGAGGCTGGAGTCTTCCGGAACGCCGTATCGCAGGGCGATTTCTACGGTTGGCGGAACAGGTCACTCACGCGGTCACTTACTCGCAGGCGTAAATGCAACGCGGTGCTGGGCCATAAAGGTGTCCAACCAGCCCAGCAGCACATTGCGACCCAGGTCGGAAGGCATGGCAAGACTGAGCTCTCCAGCGATCTCTTGGCGCTCGCGGTGAAGTTCTTTCTCGCCTTGGTTGAGAGCATTGAGCGCCGCTTTAGCGTGCACAAGGTAGTGTGCGCCCGCGGTGGTTAGCCGCAAACTGCGGGTAGAGCGCACCAATAGCCGTGTGCCTAGCGCGTCTTCCAAACGTTTGATGGCCACACTGGCCACCGCTGGAGTAATCGCTAACTCCCGCGCAGCGGCAGAAAGGCTGCCGTACTCGGCGGCATAGGTCAGCACTTTTAGATCATCGACACGCATTAGCCCCCCTGGCGCCTGCTATCTTCAAAATTTATTAGAAACTGTTAGCAAGATTACCCCTCTTTTTAGCAAAACAACATCCAGGCATGATGGCGCAACGACAACTCACGAGACTCCCCATTATGAAAGCGATTGCCTTTACCCAAAGTCTGCCTATTGATCATCCTGATGCACTTCAAGAGATTGAGTTACCGATCCCAACACCAGAAGCCCACGATATTCGTGTTGCGGTTAGCGCCATTTCCGTAAACCCCGTTGATGCCAAAGTGCGCAACAGCGCCTTGCCGAAAACCGGCGAGCCGCGCGTACTTGGGTACGATGCTGTAGGCATTGTGGATGCCGTTGGCAGCGCCGTTACGCGTTTTCAGCCAGGTGACCGGGTGTGGTATGCGGGTAACGTTGCTCGCCAAGGCTCTAACGCCGAGTTTCAACTGGTCGATGAGCGCATCGCCAGCCTAGCGCCAAAAAGCCTTTCTGACACTGAAGTCGCTGCGCTTCCATTAACCGCCATTACCGCTTGGGAACTGCTGTTTGACCGGCTAGAGCTGGGCATGCGCGATACCCAAGGCAAAAGCCTGTTGGTGATTGGCGCAGCGGGGGGCGTGGGCTCAATCCTTGTGCAACTTGCCAAACAGCTCACCGATATTACTGTTATTGGTACGGCGTCTCGGCCCGAAAGCCAATCCTGGGTGAAGTCGCTAGGCGCGGACGCAGTGATTGACCACCACCAACCACTTGATCAGACGCTTAAAGTGGCAGGCTTTGACGGGGTGGATATGGTGATCAGCCTTAACCAAACCGATCACCACTTTGAGGCCATTGTTGAAGCCTTAAGCCTCAGGGCAAATTGGCACTGATTGATGACCCGGAACTGATCGATGTGCGGAAGCTCAAAGTGAAAAGCCTTTCGCTGCATTGGGAGCTGATGTTTACCCGCCCGTTATTCACCACCGACGATCTTGCCAAGCAGCACGATCTGCTCACAGAAGTGGCGGCCATGGTCGATGATGGAAGGCTAACAACCACCTTAGGCGAGGTGTTAGGCCCCATTAATGCTGAGAATCTAAAACGCGCGCACGCCCTTATTGAGAGCAACCGCACGATCGGCAAACTGGTCTTGGAAGGTTTTTAAACAAAAAATTGCTTAATGGGCGCGACGGCCCTGGCACAAGGCCGTTGCACTCTGAGGCGTGAACCATCACATTAGGCAGCCACGACACCAAGAGAATCGAGTCACCCCATGCATGACGATTTTGTGGCCAACCTGCGCCTGCTCTGCAGCTACTACCCGTCTATTGCAGAGGTTTGTCGGCGTTTAACGATCAACCGTGCTCAGTTTAACCGCTACCTGAGTGGGCGCTACCGCCCAGCCACGCCGCTCTTCAGCGCATTTGCCACTTTTTCGGCGTCACCACTGAGGATATCGCGCTACCCCATCATGATTTTCGTGCTCTGGTACAAACCGGCCAGCTCAATAGAGAAGCAACCCCAGCAACGCTGCCTTGGCCTAACGCGCTGGTTCAGCGCGGCAGCGAAGGCATGGAGCGCTATATTGGCCGTTACTTTGAGCTTTATCACTCAATGTCGCGACCGGGGCAGTTAATGCGAACTTTGGTGTGCCTGGAAGCACGGGAAGGTGGCGTGGTCTATCAGCGCACCGAGCGGATGCAGACCACGCCCGGCTCTCGACCGTGTCACAATCGTTATGTAGGTACCGCGGTTAAGCTTGCGGATCGACTCTTTTGGTCGACCACGAAACCCTTAACGGCCATGAAATCACTCAGACGATTCTGTTTCCGAGTTTTCAGAGCCAAGTGACGCGTTTGACCGGCTTAAAAATAGGCGTGGCGGATAACAGTGAACGCATGCCCTGCTGTGTGCGGGTGGTGTATCAACGCCTGGATGAACAGGTCAGCCTGCGCGAAGCGCTGGCACAGTGCGGTTTAATAACACTGGACGACCCTTCACTTGATGACGCTCTAATAGCCGCCACTCGAAACGATGTGGCCGCTGATGAGCATCACTTCAGAGCTCGTCACTAGAGCACGGATGTTTAAGTGTGTAAGCGTTAAGAGGAAGGCACCAGCACTTGCTGGAACAGAATCTTTTCAAAGTGTTCCATGGGCTCGACGGATTTCAACGTCTTGGCGCGCGTAGAATAGCGCCTTCCCAGCCGGTAAGAATAAAGCTGGCGAGCGCTTCTGGGGGCGAATGGGTGGCAATATCTCCCCGCGTCTGGGCATCTTCCAGGCAGCGCACAAAACGCTGCTCCCAGCGCTGAAAGACTAGATTTAGCGCATCGCGGAAGGTATCGCTCTGCCCCGAAAGCTCTTGGCCAAGGTTGCCAATCAAACAGCCCGTGGCGTGGTCGCACTCGTGCATATGCTCACGGCCAGCCGCGAAGTAACGTTTTAGACGCTCAAGCGGCGGCGTGTCATTATCTTCCAGCAGCGCCATCAACGTTTCATCATAGCTGGCGGCAAAACGCTCGATCACCGCCAACCCGAAATCTTCTTTGCTGGAAAAGTAGTGATAGAAAGAGCCTTTAGGCACACCGCAGGTTTTTAAAACGGCATTAATGCCCGTTGCGTTGTAGCCTTGCTGACTAATCAGCTGGGCGCCGCTATCGATTAATTTGTCGCGCGTTGCAGTATTTTTCATATGCCTAAAGTAGACCAGTCAGTCTATTGCTTTCAAGTGAGAGAAAGCCAAGTGAATGAAAGCCAATTTGTAAGAGAACCCAATTGTAAGAAAATCTAGCTGTAAGAAAGCCTGGTTAAGTGGCAGTTGCATGTTATTTGCACATTTTTTGACTAATGGCTGCTTAACAATGCGCGATGCTGGGCTTTGTACGAAAACTGACTGCGCTCGCCAATACGGCGTTAAAAATCAACTCGTGCGCGAGTCCGATCAAAATGCTCATTTACACCCGTAAATTCGCACGCGAATCCGATCCTTTTTTCGTTGATTTTTGCCTTATCTAGCCTTCGCTCGGCGACTTTTCGTACAAACCCTAGCATCATACGCTTATTTTTCTGGAATTTTCGCTCCCAATGGATGACGCGCGGTAATGACTCTTTCTCGCTATTACGCTACGAATCAACATGGCCGCATTCGTTTGGGTGCTGTGGTCGCATTATTGATTCTTATTACCACATTGGCCCTTGCTTGGTGGATCATTACTCAACCACCGCGTATAGAGCGTACCCCACCGCCTGAGCCTCTGCCTAGTGTGGTAGACGTCGTCACGGTGAGCGCTAGTTCCCAGGCACCCAACCTGTACGCTTTTGGGCGTGTTGAAGCAGAGCAGGAGACGATGCTGGCCAGCCGTGTAGCGGGCCAATTGGAGCGTTTTGCTGATAACGTTGTGCCCGGTCAGGTGGTCGAGCAGCAAGCCCCTGTGGCCTATATTGATCAAGCCGACCTGGCACTGAGCCTTGAAGATGCTGAGGCGCAACTAGCCAATGCTCAAGCGCAGCTGGCGCTAGAGCAGGCGGAGCAGCAACGCGCCCGCAGCGAGTACGAATCTTTTGGTCGTCAGCTCTCAGCAGAGCGGCGGTCACTGGTACTACGCGAACCGCAGCTGCGCCAAGCACAGGCCCAAGTCACCCAAGCACGAGTGGCCCGCGACCAAGCGGCTCTGAATGTGGAACGCGCCACTCTCACTGCTCCCTGGCGGGCCATGGTGCAAGAGCGCCTGGTCGGCGCCGGCAGCCTGCTCAGTCAGGGTACAGAAGTAGTCCACTTGGTGGGCGTTGAGCAGTTTTGGGTGCGCGCCTCGCTTCCAGCGAGTGGACGGAGTGGCTGGAAGCGGGTAGCAGCGTTACGTTAACCAGCCGCGGCTGGCCCGAAGGCGCCACACGCGAAGGACTCCTGGTCTCAATGCTACCCAGCCTTGAAGAGAATGGCCTGCAGGCACAGCTGTTGATTGCGGTTAACGACCCGCTCGCCCTAGAGACCGACGGCCCTGCCCTGCGCCTGGGCGATGTCCTGCGCGCTCTTTTCAACCGGCTATTCAGGAGCAGCTTATTTCACTACCTTCTGCGGCTCTCCGCCCGGGTGACGTAGCGTGGCGGGTAGATGAAGAGAATCGTTTACGCCGAACGCCGGTCACCCTGGCTTATCGCGGGGAAGATGATGCTTTGATTCGTGGCGGCTTGGAAACCGGCCAGCAGGTCGTCACCGCGGGCTTGGCCCAGCCCAGAGAAGGCCAGCTAGTGCGCATTCGTCACCCCAACGACACCCCGGCTCAAGCAGGAGATGGACCGGGAGATGAATCATGAAGGTACCACGCGGCCCATTGGCTTGGATGGTAGATCACGGGGTAGCCCCCAACTTATTGATGGTGCTGTTTATCGTCGGCGGCCTAATGGCGTCGCTAGCGATTAAGAAGGAAGTGTTCCCTGAATTCGACATCGAAGTCGTGCAAGTCACTATCAGCTACCCTGGCGCCACGCCGGAGGATGTGGAACAGAGCCTGCTGCTACCGGTGGAAGCCGCGATTGCCGATGTAGAGGGCATCGACGAGCTGACCGCGACGGCCAGCGAAGGCAGTGCCAGCGTCAACGCAACGCTGATTGATGGTGTGGATGTGATGCGCGCCTATCAGGATATCCAGCAGGCGGTGAACGCCATCACAACTCTCCCTAGCGCTGCCGATCCACCGCACTTTACCCTCGCGGGGCGCTCCCGCAGCGTGTTGAGCCTACAGGTTTACGGCCAAGTCGGTCTGGAAGCACTGCACAACGCGGCCGAAGACGTGCGCGGTGAACTGCAAGCCACTCCCGGCATCTCCCGTGCGGAGCTATCCGGCAACCGCGAGCGAGAGATTCAAGTCCACTTGGACGAAGAGGCCATCGAGCGCTATGGCCTTGATCACCAGGAACTTGCCAACCGCATTGCCGAAGAAGCCCTTGACCTCGCTAGTGGCCAGCTCACAACGGAAGAAGGTGAGTGGCTGATTCGCTATCAGGGGCGGCGTAACAGCGCCGAGGCCTTTGCCGAGCTGCCGATTCTGACCAGCACCCAGGGGGCGCCGATTACCCTGGGCGAGATCGCCAGAGTCAGCGATGGCTTTGCCGAAACCGACCGAGAGGAGTTTTATAACGGCCAGCCCGGTCTCTCTGTGGATGTTTACCAGATTGGTGATCAAACCCCGACCAGTATTTCGGAAGCGGTCAACGGTGAGCTTGAGCGCCTACGCGCAGGTATGCCAGAAGGCGTCAGCCTGGATATTTCCCGCGACAGCTCAGAAGTTTACGAAGATCGTCTTAGCCTGCTGTTAAAAAACGCCTGGATGGGGCTAGCGCTGGTATTGGTACTCATGGCGCTATTTTTGGAAGCGCGGTTGGCGTTCTGGGTCACCCTGGGCATTCCAACGGCGTTCCTGGGTGCCATGCTGTTTCTGCCCTGGATCGGCGTCTCGCTCAATATGATGTCGATGTTCGCCTTTATTATCGCCCTGGGGATCGTGGTAGATGACGCCATTATCGTTGGTGAGAATATCTACAGCTACCGGGAAGAGGGTTACTCACTGCGCGATGCGGCGGTCAAAGGTGCTAGCGAAATTGCCACGCCGCTAACCTTTGCGATTCTGTCCAATATCGTCGCCTTCCTGCCGCTGCTATTTTTACCCGGCTTTTTGGGGCTGATTTTTGCCACCGTGCCGGTAGTGGTGGTGACGGTATTCTTGATTTCCTGGCTGGAAGCCTTGGTGATTCTACCCGCTCACCTGGCGCATAGTCGCAAACCGCGCCAAACCCCGGCGTGGCAGCGTCCCCTTGAAGCACTGCGCCAGCGCCTTCAGGGGGCCTGCACCACTTTACTTATCACCAGTTCGAACCGTTCCTGCAACGCGCCCTCAATCAGCGCCTGCTCAGTGTTTCGCTGGGCATCGCGATTCTGTTGATCGCGCTCTCCTGGGCGATGAGTGGGCGTTTGGGCTTTTCCCTGATGCCACGGGTCGAATCGGATCAGGTGCAGGCCACGGTCACCCTGCCCATTGGTAGCAATATCAACGTTAGCCGCGAGCTTAGCCAACAGTTGCTCGACGCCGCCGATGCCCTCAGCGAGCGCGAAGAGACACTTAGCTTCAGCAGCTCACGCAGCCGCTTAGATGGCGAAAGTTTGGAAGTGCGTTTGGATATTGCCAGCGAGAGCCTGGAAGCGTGGCCACCCTCGCGTATCGCCCGGGAGTGGCGTGATCTCACCGGCGATTTACTCGGCGCCCAGTCGGTTCGTTTTGAAGCCGATGTCGGCGGGCCCGGTAGCGGCGCGGCACTCAGCCTACGTCTTTCGCACCCGGATACTCAGGTGCTGGAAGCCGCCGCCGAACGCTTAGCGGAAACGCTGGGCGGCTATGGCCTCACAGATATCGACAGCGGCCTTGGTGACGGTAAACCGCAGTTAGAAATGCGTCTTTCTGCCGAAGGCCGCGCCTTGGGGCTCACGGGTAATAATCTAGCCCAAGCCCTGCGCGGGCCACTCCAGGGCGCCACCGCGCTTGAACAGTACGTGGGGCGCAGCGAAATCAGCGTTGAGGTACGTTTACCCACCGACAACCGCGACAGTTTGAATGAGCTCTACCGCATGCCGGTGCGCACACCTGATGGGCTGAGTGTACCGCTATCGCGAGTGGCCGACATTACCATCAGCCAAGCCTCTAGCAGCCTTGAACGCATTAACGGGCGGCGGATTATTACCGTTACCGCTGACTCGGAAAGCGATGTGGCCATCAATCAAGTGCTCGCCACGCTCCAGGAAGAGGAGTTTCCCAGTCTGGAAGCGACCTGGCCGGGGTTGGAAGTCAGCATGGGTGGCCGTCAGCAGGATACCGCCGACAATTTAGCCACGCTAAGAACTTCCATGTGGTTAATGATTGCCGCGCTCTATGCACTGCTGGCGATCCCGTTTAGAAGCTACCTACAACCACTGCTGGTGCTGGCCGCGATCCCCTTTGGCATTGTTGGTGCCGTCGCTGGACATATGATCATGGGCTTCGGGCTATCCATCATTAGCCTGCTGGGTATGCTGGCGCTCTCAGGCGTGGTCATTAACGACGCCTTGGTGCTGATTGATTACGCCAACCGCAAACGCCGTGAGGGCATGGCCGCCCGGGAAGCCATTGTGGCAGCAGCCACCCGCCGCTTACGCCCGATAATGATGACCACGCTGACGACCTTTCTAGGTCTGGCACCGATGATCTTGGAAACGTCCAGACAGGCGCGCTTTATGATCCCCATGGCGATCTCGCTCGGCTTCGGTATGCTTTTCGCCACAGTGATACTGCTGATCCTGGTGCCCTGCCTCTATTTAGGCATGGAGAATGTTCGCGAGCGGCTCAGCGCGCCACGCCAACCGACACTAGATAAAAACCCTAGCCAAAAAGAAGGAGCCCACTGATGGCCTTGCTCACAGCCATACGTCAATGGCGCCCCTCTCGGCTGGGGCTCAAGCTGTTCGTGATTATTCTCAGCGTCAATGTAGCGATCTCAGCGAGTATGTTTCTTGCTGTCTCGTACAGTATTGACCGCGGCTTTCTCGACTACCTCAACCAGGCCCAGGAACGCCGTGCCACACTGCTGGCTGACGGCCTCGTGACTCGCTGGGAAACCCAGCAGAGCTGGGGATGGCTGGAGCAGTCACCGGAACGCTGGCCGTATATTGTCCGCTTTGAACTGGGTCAGGAGCATAGTGACCGCCCTTCGCCACTCGGTGAGGCGCGGGACTTCACCCTGCGCGCAGCGGATGGCCGTTTTGTGGTGCTCCCCAGGAGCGGGCGCGAAGGTTCGGGCAGTTGGCATTGGCTAACCCTTCGCAGCGGCGATACCGATATCGGCTCGCTGGGTTTTCGGCCGCCCCGAGAAATGATGGAGCGTATGGAGAGCCGCTTCCTTGAGCGCCAACAGCGTAACTTGGTGCTTATCGTGATATCACTCTGCGTTGCCTCACTGCTACTGGCAGGCGGGCTCTCCTGGTGGCTGGGGCGACGCACTCGGGCACTGGCGGGCGCCACGCTGCGGCTTACCGAGGGCGACTATCGCACTCGACTGCCTGAACGCGGTCGCGATGAGCTATCGCGCCTGGCACGCGACTTCAACGTATTGGCAGCAACGCTGGAGGCCAGCCGCGATGCCCGCGCCCGCTGGGTTTCTGATACCGCCCACGAGCTGCGCACGCCGCTGGCGGTGCTGCGCGGCGAAATCGAAGCCATGCAGGATGGGATTCGTCCATTGAATCAGGAGAACCTTAGCTCCCTCGCCCAGGAAGTGGGGCAGCTAGAGCGTTTAGTGGCGGATTTACGCTTGCTATCGCAAAGCGATGCTGGCGCGCTGGATATTCAGTTGGCGCCGATGGATCTTAGCGACTGCCTTGCCAGCCGCCTGACCGACGCCGACCGCTGGTTAGTCGAAAGCGGTTTAACGCTGACCGACCAGATCGAGCCTGGCATTATGATTCGTGGCGATGCCCAACGCCTGCGCCAGCTGTGGAACAACCTATTGGATAACAGCTGCGCCTACACCCAACCACCGGGCGAGCTGCGTGTCACGCTCACCGCCCAACAGGGGATGGCAGTAGTCACCTGGGAAGACAGCACGCCGGGCGTGCCGGAGGAAGAACTAGCACGCTTGACCGAGCGGCTCTATCGTGTGGAAGGCTCGCGCAGCCGTGCCAGCGGCGGCAGCGGCTTGGGACTCTCCATTGCCAGCGCCCTGGTCAATGCCCATGGTGCAACGCTAACGCCCTCTATCTCAACGCTAGGGGGGCTACGTTGGACGCTGCGTTTTCCTCTGTTGGCTGCTGATTAGTATTTCCGGGATTAATATCTCCAAAGCCGATATTACAAGAACCGTTAAGCCATGCTTTCACGTTCACTGTTAAGCGAGTCTACCTTTATGTCCCATGCTGCCTCTTTACTGATTGTCGAGGACGAACCGAAGATTGCCCGCCTAATGGCGGACTACTTAACCACCCACGGTTTTGAGGTAACCACCCTGGGCCATGGCGATGAGGTGATACCGTGGCTGGAGCAGCACTCCCCTGCGTTGGTACTCCTCGATATCATGCTGCCAGGCAAAGATGGCCTCACCCTCAGCCGGGAAATACGTCAAAAGTGGCCGACCATTGCGATCATTATGGTCACCGCCAAGGTAGAAGAGGTGGATCGCTTGCTGGGGCTAGAGCTGGGTGCCGATGACTACATCTGCAAGCCATTCAGCCCCCGGGAAGTAGTCGCCCGGGTGAAGGCGGTGCTGCGCCGCAGCCAAGCAGTCGCCGATGCCCCAACCAAGGTGCAAAACGCCCCCGTGGTATTAAACGAAGACGGCTGGCAAGCGCTCGCCCACGGGCAGGATTTAGGCCTAACGGCGGTGGAGTTTCAACTGCTGCGGGTGATGATGCAGGCGCCAGGACGTATCTTCAGCCGCGAACAGCTGATGGATCACATGTATCGCGACAACCGCATCGTCTCGGAGCGCACCGTAGACAGCCACATCAAAAAGCTGCGCAAGAAGATCCACGAAGCGCTTCCGGAGCTGGAGATCATCCGTTCTGTCTATGGCGTAGGGTATAAGTACCAGCCGGAGGGATAACAACAGGACTGCTTATGAAGGCGCTTGTAGTAGAAGACAACGTTAATTTAGCCAACTCTATTGCAGCCACACTTAGCGAGGCTGCCTTTAGCATTGATGTCGCCGACGATGGCAGAAAAGCACTCCATATGCTTGAACAGGGTGGATACGACCTGTTGGTGTTGGATCTTGGCCTGCCTGAATTGGATGGCATCTCCCTACTACGCAGATTACGCCATCAGCAGGATACGATCCCTGTCTTGATTATTTCGGCACGCGACAGCCTGGATCAGCGCATACATGGTCTTGAAGTGGGCGCAGACGACTATCTATGCAAGCCTTTTTCGTTGGAAGAAGTTACTGCACGTGCCCGTGCGTTAGTGCGGCGTGCCAAGCACTTTGGCGGAGAAACGCTGCAGTGTGGGCGCTTAGAGTTTTTACCCGATGCCATGGAGCTTCGGCTTGACGGCAAACCCTTGCTGTTGCATCGCCGCGAGTTAGAAGTCATGGAGTACCTGCTGATAAACCAAAATCGCCTCGTTAATAAGGATCAAATTATCGACCGACTATCTACCTCAGATGAGTCGGTCAGCTACGCTGCGGTGGAAACTTACATCTCCCGGGTTCGTAAAAAAATTGGCTACGATTTCGGCTTAAAAACGGTACGCGGCCTGGGCTATTACCTGGAATCTAAAGACTACGAACCTAAAGACGTGAAAGCCCCTGGCTATGAATAAACGCCAATCGATCCGCAGTCGGCTGCTTTTATGGATTGGACTGCCTTTCACCGCCCTCGCGATCTTGGCATTGATCTCTAGTCACCTGCTGCTGTCTCGCCAAATTAATGCCACCTTTGATGACCTGCTACTTAATGCAGCTCAGAGACTGGAGCGTCGAATTTACACAGCGGATGGTGAGCTACGCATCAATATGCACTATTTCAGCATCAGTACACTTGGCAGCAGAGGTGAAGGAAAAATTTTCTATCGCATTAAAGAAAATGACGGGGACATAATCGCAGGCTTTAGCGGTTTGACAGATCCACCCCAAACGTCGCATGAGCCAATTTTTTATGATGTAGATTATGCGGGCAATGCTTTAAGAGCTGTTGCGCTCACCCTTCCGTTCCGGCGCGGAGGCGAACCGGTAGACATTGAAGTCGTCGTCGCCGAATCAAAGGAAGCCCGCCACACCCTTACCAACGACTTCATGATAACGCTCACAGGATTAATGGTCGTTACAGGATTACTAGCAATTTCAATTGCACTTTTAGCCATTCACCTTGGGTTAGCACCTCTTAACGCGGTTAGCCAAGCCTTGCGACAACGTTCACCGAATGACTTGCATGCATTGGATGATGCAGCCCCAAAAGAGATCTTGCCGCTAATCCAGAGCATTAATCATTTAATGCAGCGTATGCGGCGCAGTATTGAAAGCACTCAGCAGCTCAATGCTGATGTCTCGCATCAGCTTAGAACGCCTGTCTCAGAGATTCGCGCTTTAACGGAAATGTCGCTTAAAGACCCCTCGCACTCACCCGCTCATACTAGCCTGCGAGAGATTCAACGCATCGCTGAACATGCTAGCCATACCGTTAAGCAACTGCTTAAATACGCCAAAACACGCAGCGAATTAGTCGATACGTCTCACCTCGAAAGCGTCGATTTAATCGCCATTTGCCATGACGCCTGTGCTCAGACTGCCCCTAATATTTATAAACAGAACCAAGAACTCGCCTTTGATCAACATAAAGCAATACCTAACATTTTGGGCGACCCCATTATGCTGCGCTGGTTGGTGACCAATCTCATCGAAAATGCCAGCGTGCATGCGGGTGGCAGCATGGCCTATAGAGGCGTTATAACCGTTGCACTAACGGCTGACACGCGCCAAGTAACCTTAACGGTTAGCGATGAGGGTACCGGCGTGGAGGAAGCGCAGCTTTCCAAATTGACGGAACGCTTTTTCCGCCACAACAAACATACGCCTGGAAGCGGATTAGGGCTGGCCATTGTGGAACAAATTGCAACGACGCACTCTGCCCGACTGGCGTTAACGAATCGGCCCCAGGGCGGCTTTGAGGTCTCGGTGACTTTCCCCGCTATTTAAGCGGCTGATTGACTATCCGCAGCATTAGCGGGGTCATAAAGATCAATAGCAGTAGGCGCAGTATGTGGTGAGAAACAACATAGACTGGGTCGATACCCATCACCATGGCGATCACCGCCATTTCTCCTACTCCACCAGGAATTAACGCAAGCAGGACGGCAACGAAGGCTAGTTGGGTAAAACTTGAAACCAACCACGCTATTAGCGCCGCTACCACCAACGCAAATAGTGCAAAAGTAATCCCATAGCGCCCCATGCTGACCACCTGCGACCACTGAGTTCCTGAAAAACGCGAGCCTACAGAAGCCCCCAACACCAGAAATGCAGCAAGCACTACCCCGGTCGGCAGGGAGTAATCAAATCCAAGGTTAGCAATAATGGCCCCTGCGGCCATGGGCCCTAAAAACTCAGGCAGGGGAATTCTTAATAAGCGCGCTAACCACCAACACAGTGGTGCCAATAACAGAGGCAAGATATCGACTAAGGCTAGCGCTGATGGTGAACTGGCAAGCGCTACATCATCAACAAAAAAACTCGCCACGAAAGCCGCACCCGAGACCACGGTGACTAAGCGTAGCGAGTGAGAGATGGCGATCCAGCGTAAATCTCCATTTGCACGTTCAGCCAGCACCAGCGCTGAATTCATACTCCCTGGGTACGAGCAAAAAATAGCATTCATCCGCCCTACACTCGCTCGGTTAAAAATCCAGAATCCGCCGATCAGCATTAGTCCCATATAAACCAGCATTGCCAGCACACTGGGGTACCACAAAACCAATCCTACGAGTTCATCTGCTTGGATTCGACTCCCGATAAATAGCCCTAGCAGTGCTATGGCAGTGCGGTGTACGCGCTTATCGACACCTGTTTTCACCCCATCAGTGATAAGCCCATCACCATAAACAGAGACCCAAGCATCCAAGCCAAGGGCAATGAAAAAAGGGTGGCAAACCAGCCACCCATAAAACCCAAGCCAACGGTAATGACAGTTCTTTTCAACATTTCAAATTCTGAATTCAAGAATCATAGTTGAGCAGCCTCTTGACGCGCTTTAAGCCGCTTCATTACAGGCTGGCTAAATAGTGAGATCAGCAGTAAGGCAAAAATAGCCAGCGTTACTGGGCGCTCAAAAACGTACGTAATGTCGCCACCACTGATTTGATAGGAGTGAAGTAGTGATTTTTCAGCCAACGATCCTAATAGCATGCCGATCACAGCGGCGGGTACGGAGTAGCCGTAGTGGCGAAATATCCAACCGATCACCGCAAACACCAGCACCGTAGCGGGCCCAGTCATATTGCCGGTTAGCCCGAAGGATCCCATTACCGCCAGCACCAACACAGAAGGAATCAAGTAGCGCATGGGCACTTTGACGATATTGGCCAAGAGAGGAATAAACAGTAAGCCGATGATCACCAGTAGAAACACCTGGGCAAAGTTAGCGAAGATAATCGCGTAAACCACATCCGTTTGCTGGCGAATAAACTGCGGGCCGCCAGTGATGTTATGCATAGCAAAAGCCGCTAACATTACTGCTGTAGCGCCACCGCCGGGAATTCCTAGTGCCAGCAGTGTTGCCATCGAGCCCCCTTCGGAGCTGCTGTTAGCCGCCTCAGAGGCCACGACCCCTTTCGGATTGCCTGTCCCAAATGAATCGGGATCCCGATCACGGCGCTTAGTTTCTATGTAAGAGAGCAGGTTAGACACGGAGGAACCCACACCAGGAACCGCCCCTACCAACACCCCAATCAAACCACCCCGAATCATCACAACAGGGTAACGCATCGCCATTCTGCAGCCTTCGAAGATCTCACTCACCTTGACCTTGCGGGCATCGGCAGATTCAACGATGAAGCCTTTATTAGCTAGCTTAAATAGCTCTGAAGCAGCAAACATGCCCATCATGGCCGGAATGACGGGGACGCCGTCCAACAGGTAAGTTTGCCCCATCGTCCCGCGTGCTAAACCAATTTCGCTAAACCCAATCGTCCCCACTAACAGGCCAACAAATCCTGCAATCAAGCCTTTAAGCACCTGTTCGCCTTTTAAGCTCGCAATCAGCGTCATCCCCCAGAGAATCACTACAAACATCTCTGCTGGTCCCAATCTCAGCACCATGTAGGAAAGCGGCTGTATCATAAAGAACAGCACCACGTAGCCCATCAGCGCGCCAATCACCGAGGAGGCTAACGCGACACCTAACGCCTGGTTATGCTGCCCCTTTCGCGCCATGGGGTAACCATCAAACGCGGTAGCGATTGCCGAAGAGGTTCCCGGAATATTCATCAGAATGGCTGGGATACCGGCACCAAATGAGCCGCCAGTAAAAATAGCGGTAAGGAACAACATGGCTTGAATAAAGTCCATGTACATGGTCATTGGCAGGAAAATGGCCATAGCCATTGATATCTGCAGGCCTGGCGTTGCGCCAAAAATAAGCCCCAGCACGATACCTGGCACTACCACCAACCAAGGGCCAAAATTAGAAAAAAGCAGATCAAAACTCTGCCCTACTGCGCCAAAATCAATCATGGTATCTCCTCAGCTTGGAAGCAGCAGCAGTGTCATCGGGTACGGCAGCATCTGCGAGAAAAAGAACGCGACACTCAGCCCAAAAACGACGCTATAACCACCTACCAACAACCAATTGCGCTCCCCCTTAAGGATCAGGAAAAGCGCCAGAAACGCTACGGTGGCAATATCAAAGCCTATCGCTTCAAGCGACATTACATAGGCGGCGAAGAGGCCCACAACAGGTAATGTTTTATGCAGCGGTTCTTCTTCAGAGGAGCGAAACAGCGAGCCGTGTTTAATACGCAGGATCAACTCGAGTGCAATAATCGCTAACACGATAACGGCAAGTGGCAGTATAAGCAGCAGGTTTTGCGGTGTGGCGGATACGCGAATGGCATCTAATAAATACCATAGTGTAAAGCCAGCCAGACCCATGAGAACGATAAAGTCCCCATAGTCACGTTTACATTCAGACATGGTAAAACCCCATACTGGCCCCTCATTAATGTGAGGGGCCAGCTATCATGGAAGGATTCGTTCGGAAAAGCTGTTCGGAAAAACCTGGTCGTGAAAACTAGTTAAGCAGGTGAGCGTACTTTTCAAACACCTGATAGTTTTCGCGCATCAGCTCGTTGGAGCGCTCTGGGCCTACCCAAACGCCGCCCATTTCGTTGCGCTCAAGCTGCTCTTGAACATCCTTGCGGGCAAGCGCACTTTGAATAGCCGAGGAGATCTTCTCAAAACGCTCAGGATGCTGACGCTCCATTTCACTGGTCACTGCAAAGCCGCGCATTGAGCCCTGAAGAACGGGCACCTCAAGATTCATCGGCGCCAGCGCTTCATTGATCGGGAGTGCATCCCACTGTTCAATGCGCTCATCACTTACGATCGCCAACGGGGTTAAGAACTCACGGATTCCCTCACTGCCCTGGGCACTAATAGAGACGAAATCCACCTGCCCACCCGCTACCGCTGAACGGGCTTCACCGCCGCTATTATAGGTCACCAAGTTGAGGTTATCTTGGGAATACCTGCCTCATCAAGCAGCAAGCGCACCATTAAGTGACCAGCAGAACCTTGAACCACCGCACCGCGTACTTGACCCTCTTCTTCGCGGATCGCTTCAAGCAGGCTTGGCAGGTCTTCATAGCCGCTGTCTTTATTTGCAGCGATTAGATCCAAATCAAACCACTGGAAGTTGATATAAGAAAAGTCGTCGACACTAAACTCTGCATCACCAGTAAGGATCGAGTTGGTTAAGTAGGGAGCAAACGTCGAGGCATAGACGGTATAACCATCATCAGGCACGTTAAGAACGTAATTAGAAGCAACCTGAGTGCCCGCACCGGGGCGATTAGTTACTTGTACCGGTACACCTAGCTCTTCGGAAATAGGCCCTGACATCATGCGGGTCATACGATCCGCGCTTCCGCCGGTGCCAAAACCTACTACCATATTGAGCGGTCGAGAGGGAAAGTCGTCAGCTACAGCAGGAAGCGCCATTGATAAAGAGGCAATGGCGGCCGTTGCCCCTACCAGTATCGATTTGATATTAAACGATAAGGAAGCACTGGAAGTGTTAAGCATAGCGTGGCTCTTTTTATAGGTTTGTTTGGTTTTCGACACAGATCTTACCTTGTGTGCTTAAGACGCTACCCCACGAAACTGTCACCAACCTTGCATAAAGTAAGAACGCAACTAAAGTCTAACCCCTGCTAACTACCTGCCGATTAAGAAACGTGATGCCTGCATCAATGGTCATGCAGCAATGATGGCTATCCCTATTGCACTGACTTCCAGGTCACCTGGGTGTTCCTTAGCGTAAGCTAAAGTATTGTCTCGGGCTGTCGATAACACTATTAGCCTGCTTTGAACCTATTTCTCTAAGCAAGCCTGTGTAGCCGCGGTCGCGCCTGCTTAAAATAGCCCTTAACACTAACGAGAGATTGCCATGACCATCTCTTTACCTACCGGAAGTGCTTCTTTAGACGCACATCCTTTACGTAGTGAGCCGTTAAATGCCGAGAAGGTAACAACTACACCGGTCACTTCTAACGCCGCCCAGGAAGAAGCCAACACCAGCATTCATTTGGATCTTTCGCCCGTGGCTAGAGGCATCGCCTCAGCTTCAGAAAAGGCTGGTAACACACAGGAAGCGAAGAACACCAAAATCGATGAAAGCGATCTCCCGCAGGAGATTAAAGAACTACTAAAGCGAATTGTTGAATATAGAGAAAAGTTAAAGGAGAAACAGCAGGAACTTGAAGATGTTATGCGCGACAAGTCCCTAAACGATGAACAACGCCAAGCAAAACTCGACGCCCTGCAACAGGAAATCAGTAGCCTCAATAATTCGCTTCAAGAGGCTATGAGCCAACTAAGCAAACTCGTCACTCAGATGGGTCTTGATGATGGCGCTGTTATCGAAATGATGTCATTGGCCATGTCTTGATGACGTATAACCGTTAAGGATTGACCTGCCGATTAAGAAACGCAATGCCTGCATCAATGGCGCCGCCACGGAATAGAAAGCTGGCGAAGTGGCCGCGCCAGCGCTGCAGATACAGCTCGCTCTCGATGTTATTGTCCTGCAGGGCTTGATAGAAGTCCGTGGCGTGATCCACCGGCACCAGTTGATCCCACTTGCCGTGGAACAGAAAAAATGGCGGCGTCTGCGGAGTAATTTGCCGTGCGGGAGAGGCTAGGCGATACGCTTCGTTTTCTTCAGCGCGGGTACCGCCGATAAAGTCGACGACTAAGCGTCCATCGTCAAACTTAAGCAAATCACTAGGTAGTCCTCCTGCCAATACTGCAGCCAAACGGCTCTGCTCACCGCCGTAAGGTTCAGCCAGCGGCCCCTCTACTCCCGCCACTGCCAGCAAACTCACTAAATGCGCCCCCGATGAAAACCCCACCCCGACAATACGGCTCGTATCCACCTGCCACCTATCGGCATTGGCGTGAATCCAGGCCATCGCCTGTTGCAAGTCGTGCAGTTGGCTGGGGAAGCGATACTCCGGCGCAAAGCGGTGCTCAATATTAACCGCCACATAGCCTTGCCCTGCTAAGCGCTCAGCGATGCCCTGCATATCTTCCGGTGTGCGATTACGCCAGCCGCCTCCATGCACAACTAAGGCAGCAGGTCGCAACCCACCGAGCGAGTCGTCGGGTAGATAAACATCAGCTGTTAACGCCTGGAGCCACTCTTCAGGCGTATAAGTGGCAGGTGACAAGCGCGTAAAAGGCTGGGGTTCGCGCAGCGCATTGCTCTCAATCGCAGGCTCACCCTGGCTAACGTGTTGGGCAGCGCTACAAGCACTCAGCATTAAGGCAATGGCCCCCAGGCCAGTCACGCGGCGGAGAGAGGTAAACGCGCAACGCTGCTGCCATACGCGAAGTTGCTCGGTTCGCGACATGATGCTTCTCCTTGAAAAGTAGGTGACCCTCACCTAGCAACTACGACCTGCAACAAGCCAATAAGATCATGATTGTTGCACACTATCTGCAAACGGTTTGCACGTCACCTAGCGATACTGTCATCGTCAACTCATCAGGAGAGTACTTATGAACGTTTCAAGTGCTAGGAAAATGTCAATTCGCCAACTGTTCGCCCCCGCCCTGCTGGCTATCGCCATTGCTCCATTAGCGTTTACCGCTCAAGCAAATAGCCACGGTGACCATGAAGGGCAAGGCCCTGATCGCGAACGCATGGAAGAGCGCATGGAGGAGCGTCGCCAGGAAGTGTACGAGCGTGCAGATATCTCAGCAGAGAAACAGGCAGAGCTTAACGAAGCACACGCTGAACATCGCGAAGCCATGCAGGCACTGCGTGAAGAGCATCACGAACGGGTAGCTGAAATTCTCACAGAAGAAGAGCAGCAAGCACTGCGCAACGCCATGCAAGAAGCCCATGAAGAGTATCGTGGCAAGCACGGCAAACGTGGCCATCACGATGGTAATAGTGACGAAAACGCCGACAGCGAATAAACGCAGGCCAAGCCTCAAACCTTGATCCAACGCCCGGTTTTCCGGGCGTTTTTGTGTCTGCGCTTTCATCAGCACGCTGATAACTCCACGCTAATTCAACCCAAATAGGAAGGTTAACTTGAAGGGGGACACTTAATCGCGTATTTTATTTGAACGTTCATTCAAAATAAAAATTCATCTTTCAACAACAGGAGTCCGCCTGCATGGCGAAAGACAACCCCATCCTCCCCTCCCGCGACCGCCTCAATCCCGTGGTTTTCCACGGCAGTGTGGCGGGTATCGTTATCTTTTTAGTACTCACCATGCTGTTCACCGAGCAAGCCGGTGCTTTTTTTGATGCCGGGCTTGCCTGGGTCAGCAAAACCTTTGGCTGGTACTACATGCTGGCGATTGTTGCCTACCTGGTCTTTGTGGTTGCTATTGGCATGTCACGCTTTGGCAGTATTCGCCTAGGGCCCGACCACTCCCGGCCCGAGTTTTCGCTGCTCTCATGGTCAGCCATGCTGTTTGCCGCGGGTATCGGGATCGACCTGCTGTTTTTCAGCGTTGCCGAGCCAGTGGCCCACTATTTGGCACCGCCGGATTTAACCCCGGAGAGCCAAGCTGCGATGCGTAACGCCGTCGTCCAAACCTATCTGCACTGGGGCTCTCCGGCTGGGGGCTGTACGTGTTGATGGGTATGGCGCTGGCCTACTTTAGCTACCGCCATCGCCTGCCGCTAGCGATCCGCAGCGCGCTCTACCCAATTCTAGGGAAGCGTATCCACGGCCCCATTGGCAACGCAGTGGACATTACCGCGGTTATTTCTACCGTGTTCGGCATTGCTACCAGCCTGGGTATCGGGGTGATGCAGCTCAACTACGGCCTCACCTATATGTTCGGCGTGCCGGAAACGCTCACCGTGCAGGTGATTTTGATTGTACTGGTGGTGGTATTAGCAACGATTTCTGTGGTGACCGGCGTTGAGAAAGGCATTCGCCGCCTCTCTGAGTTCAATATGCTGCTGGCATTGGCGCTGATGCTGTTTGTGCTCTTTTCAGGCGACACCCTGGTACTGCTGGATAAGGTGGTCAATAACGCCGGTGATTATCTATCCGGTTTTGTCGCTGCAAGCTTTGACACCTACGCCTTTGCCGATGAAGGCGCCCAAGAGTGGAAGATGTGGTGGACGATCTTCTTCTGGGGCTGGTGGATTGCCTGGACACCGTTTGTGGGTCTGTTCCTGGCACGTATCTCCCGCGGCCGCACCATTCGTGAATTTGTCGCAGGCGCCTTGTTTATTCCGCTGGCCTTTATGATGGTGTGGATGTCGGTATTTGGTAACAGCGGCATTGAGCTGGTGGCCAACCAGGGCGTTGTCGAACTGGGTGAACAGGCTCTGAACACCCCACAAACAACGCTCTACACGCTGCTTGAGTACTACCCCTATGTCGGCCTAACTGCGGCGGTTGTCACCGTGCTGGGTATCGTGTTCTTTATTACCTCAGCGGACTCCGGTGCACTGGTACTGGCCAACTTCACCTCTATTTTGAGCGACGTGAACCACGATGCGCCGGTGAAACTGCGTATTTTCTGGTCTGCGACGATAGGGTTGATCACCATTGCTCTGCTGATGGCCGGAGGCTTGAACGCACTACAGAGTGCCGTCGTTATAACCGCACTGCCCTTCTCAGTGGTGATTTTCGCGGTAATGGTGGGCATGTATAAAGCGCTGAAACTTGAAGGTAGCAAAGCCGATGCACGCCGCATGATTGCTGGTGGTGCCCCCGGTGGTGACTGGCGAGAGCGCCTGGATCGCGCCCTGGATACCTCTAATCGTGCGGGTGCCGCTGCGACGATCGAGCACTCCATTCGCCCAGCGATGACCCAGTTTGCTCAGGAGCTTGAAAGCCGTGGTCAAACCGCCAATGTGACCGAAGAGCATGTCGAGGGCGAGTCGCTACCGAACCTGACGCTCCAGGTCGACTTCGGTGACGCCACCAGCTTTGTCTACCAAGTGTGTCCGCACCGTATGCGCACACCAAGCTTCATCCCTGCCGATGATGACTTCTATGTACGTCTGGATGTCTACCTGGCGGAAGGTGGACAAGATAAAGACCTTAACGGTTATACCCGTGGTCAGGTGATTGGTGATTTGGTGGCTGAGTATGAGCGCCACTTACACTTCCTCACCTTGGCCGGTGAGCAGATGGGTCATGTTCAGGCAATGCCTGGCACCATCGGCGAACCGCCTGAAGACTCGCAGATATAAGTAAGCATCTGCGCTTAGCCTAAAAAAATCCCAGCCAAGCGGCTGGGATTTTTTGTGCGCGAACGACTCCGCGACTAACGACTTGTTGTGCAAATTTCACCGCAGGCGTAGCGTAATGGCTTGTTTTCCCTATTTTTAGGAGGCTGACTCTATGTCCCGTGTCCATCAATCTTCGGGATACGTTTTCCCGATGCCTGGCCGCGCGTTAGTAAACGCCTGGCGTGAAGGGTATACGCTGGCCAAATTCAAGCGGGATGTAATGGCGGGTCTGACGATTGGTGTGGTGGCGGTACCGCTCTCCATGGCGCTGGCCATCGCTACTGGCGTGCCACCTCAGCACGGGCTATACACTGCCATCGTGGCAGGCGCGGTGATCGCCTTGACCGGCGGTTCGCGGTTTAATATCTCTGGCCCTACCGCCGCCTTTGTGGTGATCCTATTCCCCATTGTGGCCAATCATGGTTTGGGCGGGCTGCTGATTGCTACCTTTATGGCAGGCGCCATTTTGGTCGCGCTGGGGCTGTCGCGGCTGGGCAGTCTGATTCAGTACGTCCCCTACCCGGTCATTCTTGGCTTCACAGCGGGCATTGGCGTCGTCATTGCGCTGCTGCAACTGCCCGATTTTCTCGGTTTGGCCGGGGTTGAGCTCGGCGATAGTACTCTGCGTAACCTCATGCTGATTGGTCGAGCACTGCCCACTCTGTCACTGGCTGAAATCAGCGTCGGGCTTGTGACCTTGGCAACGCTGTTAATCTGGCCCCGCCTGAATACGCCAGTTCCTGCCCCGCTGGTTGGCTTGGCGGTGGGTACCCTGGTTGCCGCCCTGCTGCTGGTGGGTGGTGTCGAGGTCGATACTATCGCCTCGCGCTTTAGCTGGGAGTATCAGGGCGAAAGCGGCAGTGGCATTCCTCCCTTCGCGCCTGGCTTTATCGCACCGTGGCATTTCCCTGGTGCCGATGGCACGCCGCTTGAGATCGACTTTGCGCTGATTCAGGCTCTGCTTGGCCCGGCACTGGCGATTGCACTGCTGGCGGCCATTGAGTCGCTACTGTGTGCCGTGGTAGCAGATGGCTTAACTCGCACCCGCCATGATCCTAATGCCGAGCTAATTGGCCAGGGGCTGGGCAATATGGTGGTGCCCTTCTTCGGCGGCATTACCGCACGGCGGCCCTTGCCCGCACCGCGACCAATATCAAAAGCGGTGCCTTTTCACCTATCGCTGCAGTGGTGCACTCAGTCGTAGTGCTACTTGCCGTGGTCATGCTCGCGGGAGTACTGGGATATGTACCCATGGCCGCTCTGGCTGCCCTGCTCTTCATCATCGCCTGGAACATGAGCGAGGCGCACCACTTTATGCATACGCTGAAAAGCGCCCCCGCCAGCGATGTTTGGGTGTTGGTGATCTGTTTCGTACTCACGGTTGTTTTCGACATGGTGGTTGCCGTGGCCGTGGGTATTGGCCTAGCCGCCGCGCTGTTTATTCGCCGAATGGCACAGCTGACTCATACCCAACGCTTGGCGGCACCCAACACCAGCGAACACTTCCCGCCGGAAGTAGCCCTTTATAAGATAAGCGGACCGCTGTTTTTTGGCGCAGCAGAAAAGGCCATTGCCACACTCAGAGTGATTGACCACAGCGTAAAAATCGTCGTTCTGGATATGCGCGATGTACCCAGCCTGGATACCACCGCCATGGTGGCGCTGGATACGCTGCGACGCGAGCTGGGCGAGCATGGGGTGGGGGTAATATTTGTAGGGTTGTCACCGCGCATGGCGCTGAAACTCAAACGCGCGGGCATTAAGCGCGAAGCAGGTCAGTTAGCGGTTGTCAGTAACCTTGCCCACGCAGAGCGAATGGCGCGCCGTTGGTTGGGCCAACAGGGGAACGGCGGGGATTAAATCGTGCCTGAGCAGTGACACTGCCGAAATTAAAAAGGGGAGTTGCCTCCCCCTGAGATACGACACTAGAACGATGTCAGCTCGCCATATCCAACACGATACGACCCTCGATTTTGCCGTCGATCATGCGCTGGAAGACATCGTTGATATTGTCCAGCGTATCGGTTGCGACCGTGGCCTTAACCTTGCCTTCGGCAGCGAAATCCAGCGCTTCCTGCAGATCGCTGCGCGTACCAACGATAGAGCCACGTATGGTAATGCCATTGAGCACTGTGCTAAAGATTGGCAGCGGGAAGTCGCCGGGTGGTAGGCCATTGAGCACCAGTGTTCCGCCGCGGCGTAGCATATTCTGCGCTTGATCAAACGCCTTCGGCGACACCGCTGTCACCAAGGCCCCGTGAGCACCACCAATGGTTTTCTTCAGGTACGCCGCTGGGTCGGTTTTCATGGCGTTAACGGTTACCGTGGCGCCTAAACGCTCAGCCAGGGCTAGCTTACCGTCATCGATATCGACAGCCGCCACGTTCAGCCCCATCGCTTTGGCGTACTGCACCGCCATATGGCCAAGCCCACCTATCCCCGAAATCACCACCCACTGACCGGGGCGGGTATCGGTCATTTTCAAGCCTTTATAAACCGTTACACCGGCACACAGCACCGGGGCTATTTCGATAAAATCAACGGCATCCGGCAAGCGCCCTACATAGCCTGCATCCGCTAAGGTGTAGTCCGCGAACCCGCCGTTAACGCTGTAGCCGGTATTCTGCTGGGACTCGCACAGCGTCTCCCAACCGCCTAAACAGTGCTCGCAGTAGCCGCAGGCCGAGTAGAGCCAGGGCACACCAATACGATCACCCTCTTTGACATGGGTGACACCTGCACCCACCGCCACGATATGCCCAACGCCTTCATGGCCGGGAATAAACGGTGGCGAGGGTTTCACCGGCCAATCGCCGTGGGCGGCGTGTAAATCGGTATGGCAAACCCCAGAGGCCGCCACTTTCATCAACACTTCGCCCTGCTTGGGGCGAGGTACATCAACTTCTTCTATGACCAACGGCTGGCCAAACTCACGAACGACCGCCGCGCGCATTGTGCTATCCATGATGCAACTCCTAATAGTTTTCGATACGGCAGTTTAAGCACTGCTCTTATCAGTAGAGTCAGCGTCAGGGGACTGACAATTACCGCCCGGCTGATGCCGGACGGTGTGGGTTAGCTATACATAGAAAAACGTGGCGGGTTAGAAGAAGCCCAGCGGATTGATGTCGTAGCTGACCAGCAGGTTTTTGGTTTGCTGGTAGTGCTCAAGCGCCACCTTGTGAGTTTCACGGCCAACGCCGGATTTTTTATAGCCACCGAAGGCCGCATGGGCGGGATACTGGTGGTAGCAGTTGGTCCATACACGTCCGGCTTGAATGCCTCGGCCCATGCGGAAGGCGACGTTGATATCGCGGCTCCACACGCCTGCGCCCAAACCAAACTCGGTGTCGTTGGCAATCGCCAACGCTTCTTCTTCATCCTTGAAGGTAGTGACTGCCACCACCGGGCCAAAGATTTCTTCCTGGAAGACGCGCATCTGATTGTTACCCTTCAGCAGCGTGGGCTGGATGTAGTAACCATCGTTGATGCTGTCGTCCATGGTCTCTTTGTTACCGCCGGTGAGGAATTCCGCGCCTTCATCTCGGGCGATATCCATATAGGACATGATTTTATCGAACTGCTCTTGAGAGGCCTGAGCCCCCACCTGCACGTCGGTATCCAGTGGATTGCCGCGTTTGATGGTTTTGGTACGCTCGATGACCTTGGCCATGAACTCCTCGTACATGCTCTCTTGGATCAGCGCACGTGACGGGCAAGTACACACTTCACCCTGGTTAAAGAACGCCAGCACCAAGCCTTCGACTGCTTTATCAATAAAGGTCGGTTCGGCGTTCATGATGTCGGCAAAGTAGATGTTGGGGGATTTGCCGCCTAGCTCCACGGTAGAGGGAATGATGTTTTCCGCCGCGCATTTCAAGATATGCGAGCCAACAGGGGTAGAGCCGGTAAAGGCGATCTTGGCAATGCGCTTGCTGCTTGCCAACGCCTGCCCTGCCTCGGCGCCAAAGCCATTGACGATATTAAGGACGCCCGGAGGTAGCAGGTCGCCAATCAATTCGACGACTTTTAATATCGATGCTGGGGTTTGCTCGGCAGGTTTGAGCACCACGCAGTTACCCGCCGCCAGTGCAGGCGCCAGCTTCCAAACCGCCATTAGAATCGGGAAGTTCCAGGGGATAATCTGGCCCACTACGCCAAGCGGCTCGTGGAAGTGATAAGAAACCGTGTTGGCATCGATATCCGCCGCCGTGCCTTCCTGCGAGCGTATGCAGCCGGCAAAGTAGCGGAAGTGGTCAACCGCCAGCGGCAGATCGGCGTTCAGTGTTTCACGCACGGCTTTGCCGTTGTCCCAGGTTTCGGCAACGGCAAGCATTTCCAGGTTCTGTTCAATGCGGTCAGCGATTTTCAGCAGGATATTGCTGCGCTCTTGGGCGGATGTTTTCCCCCAGGCAGGTGCCGCTTTGTGGGCCGCATCCAGCGCTTTATCGATATCCTCTGCCGTTGAGCGGGGGATTTCGCAGAAGACATGGCCATTGACGGGGCTAATATTATCGAAGTATTGGCCTTTCACCGGGGCAACAAATTCGCCGCCGATATAGTTGCCATAGCGTTTTTCAAATGACACCACAGAACCGGTATCACCAGGGTTGGCGTAGATCATTGTATTGCTCCTGAGTATTATGATTATTAAAGGTGCATTGACAGTGTTGTTCACTAAAGCAAATGGCGATATAGCCCGATGGCAGGATTAGCCCTCATCCCTTGGTAGGAGACGCCATGTATTCCCTGTTGGTGGCGGATGACCATCCGCTGTTCCGAGACGCGCTACAAACCGTGATTAGCGGGGGCTTGGCAGGCAGCCTGCTATTGGAAGCAGAGAGCCTTGCTGATGCAATAACGCTGATTGAAGCGCAAACAGAGCTAGATCTATTGCTGCTGGATTTAAGCCTTCCGGATGCGGAAGGCTTAGAGGGGCTGACAGCACTGCGAGAGGCATTTCCCTGGTTGCCGGTGGCGATTGTTTCTGCACATCAAGAGCGCCAGTTGGTACTCGATGCCATAACCCTCGGCGCGGTGGGCTATATTCCCAAATCCACACCCCGGGAAGCGCTGCTGGCGGCGTTAACGCAGATTCTTGAAGGCCAGCTCTACCTGCCGCCCGATATCATGCGTCGCCCAGCACCGCGCACTTCTGCGGTGCCACCCATTGCAAATGCTTCATCGACCAGCGAGCGGTTGGCGCGTTTAACCGATAAGCAGTTAGAGGTGTTGGCGTGCATGACGACAGGCATGTCGAACAAGCATATTGCCCGGGAGTTGTTGATTGCCGAAACGACCGTCAAAACCCATGTCTCGGCGATTCTGCGCAAGCTGAATGCCACGAGCCGGGTTCACGCCATTGTGATCGCAGGCGAGGAGGATCTAAGCTTTCACCGGGCCAACCGCACGCGTTAGGCGGCATCCGTTAGGCTTTATTGAGCAGTGTGGCTAGCAGCATGCGCAGCCGCAGGGGCTTTAACGGTTTGAGCAAGCAGTACATGCCCGCTTCGCGGGTCGCACGCTTAATCTCCGCCTCGTGATTGGCAGTAATCACCACCGCTGCCAAGCCTGGATAACGGCGCTGCAGTCGCGCGGCCAACTCAATGCCGGTTTCGCGGTGATCGCCCAAATGATAATCCACCAGCAATACTGACGGTCGCTCACCGTCGCTGGCAGCCTCTAACGCACTCACCGTGGCAGCGGCGCGCACTCGGCCCCCCCAACTGCCTAGCAGCGCCTGCATACCTTCTATAATCGCCAGGTCATCATCAATCACCCAAATGACACAGCCGCTTAGCGGATCCTCTGCAACGTCAGGCAGCGGCGTATAATGAGTGCTCGCCACTGCAGGCGGCGCGGCCGTCGCGTAGGGTACGGTGATCGAAAATAGCGCACCCGCGCCAGGGCTAGAGGCGAGCGAGATCGGTTGTCCCAGCATGGCGCTGATCCGGTCAACGATGGCTAGACCCAACCCCAAACCGCGGCTGTGGGAGCTATTGGGCTGATTAGCGCGGCGAAACTCCAGAAAGATCGCTTCCCGCTGCTGCTCAGGGATCCCGGGGCCGGTATCGCCCACCATAATTTCCAGGCCATCTCGTCTCCGCCGACAGCCCAGCAGCACGCGCCCCTGCTCGGTATAGCGCACCGCGTTGCTTAAGAAGTTGCGGATCACTCGCGCCAGCAACGCTAGATCCGACTCGACCACCGCACTGGAAGGCACGTAGTGCAGTGTCAGCCCCCGCACCCCGGCCACTTGGCGATACTCCTCTGCCAGCGCATCTAGCAGCGTGCTCACCGCGAAGGGCGCTTTATCGGCGTGGAGTACGCCTGCGTCCAAACGCGAGATATCCACTAGCGTTCCTATCAAGCCTTCAACATCTTTCAGCGAACGGCCAATATGGCCGACCAGAGCTTGTGAGGTATCAGGAAGCGAGTGGGTTTCTAACGCACTGGCAAACAGCCGGGCGGCATTGAGTGGCTGAAGCAAATCGTGACTGACCGCCGCCAGAAATTTCGTTTTGGAGAGATTAGCGGCTTCGGCTTCGGCTTTCGCGGCCAGTAGGCGCGTATTGACCTGGCTCAGTTCGTCTAAGGTGCGGTGCAGCGCATCAGTGCGCTCACGCACCTGTTCGGCAAGTAACACTGAGCGTTCAAACGCGGCATAGGGCGCGGGGTCGGCACCGCTCCCCGTTTCCACCCGCTCCATCAGCGCTTGGCACACTTTACGCAAGCGACGGTTCTCTTCCCGCAGCGCCGCGACATCCGCCGCGTCAGTGTTTGTGGTTAGTTGGAAGAGATCCAAACGCCACCCCCGTAAACGTTTGATTCACATGCATACCATGATGCTGTTCACCGTACGTATTGAACCCCACTACGCCTGCCTGGCGCAGCAACTGCGATGCCTGATCCAACTGTTGTAACGCCTCGAGCTCCATCCTGCGTAGAAAACAGTCGCAGCCAATAATCATGCTCGGCGCGCCTAGGCGGGCACCTACTCCAGCAAGCATCACGCTGAGATTATCCAGTAGCGGCGTGGGCTGCATGGCGGTCAGTACAATGCCGTTTTCCACCGCGCAGTAAAAGCTCAAACTACTGTCGCTATTAACACGCTGAATAGAGCGCACGTAGTGCTGGCCGCCGATGCGTACGGCTAATGGATGACGGGCAAAAATGCCAGCGTTGAGCTGCGCAGGCGCACTACCTACCAGTTCGGCATATACCTGGGCGGCAGGCAACCCGTTGAGTTCTATCACCCGCCGCTGTTCGCGGTCAGCCTCGGTCACTACGAGTTTGTGGGCCAATGGTATTAAGTGGTGGGTTGAAAATACTTCAAAAGGCAACCGGGTGTTGATCATCACCACCACTGCTGCACGGGTATAAAAGCGCCCAGCGGTATACACATGGGTATGGCTAAGGTGATTGTCGTCACCCGCCGAGCCGCCAAAACTGGGGATACGGCCTAGGGCGGCATCTAAGGTAGCGAGCACCTGCTCTTCACGGCTGGATAAGCCATCCAATAGCGTCAGCGCAAAGCTGTTCGTTAATCGGCGCGATGGTTTGTTGGCGGCACTGCTCCAACAGCGTATCGACCAGCGGTTGAGCGTTGGCTAGTTCAAAATGCTCCAGGTCGTCGATCAGCGCCGTTTCAATGGCAAACAGTCGGCGATCAAACCCAATCGCCACGATGGAACCGCGGTCATAGCCTCCAGGGGTTATTTCCCCAGCCGTCGTACAGCCACTTAGCGGCGTGGTGGGAAAACTACTTTCCAGCGCGTCTGCTAGGGCAGCTAAATCATACTCCGCGCTGCAGAAGAACAGCACGAACCCCAAGTGTTCGTGCTGTAAAGCGTCGGCTAACTCCGCCGCTGCCTGGCAAGCATTAGCCTGCTGACTGGCCGCAGTAAGAATACCCTGCTCAACCTGATAAGTGGTCACGGCACCACCTCTCTAGTGCGGCATATGTATGCGCCGCTGCAAGTCTTAACGCGCAGAACGCATCATCAAGCTGCTTGGATGTCGCATGTTGCGTTTCAGCTAATTTTTCAAGCTGCTTCGCCAATTCGGCAAGCTGGTCGGCGCCCATACTCAATGACTCGCCGCGCAGTTGGTGGGCAAGCCGCTCAACCTGCTGTGTCTGCTCTGACGTTAGGGGAGTAGCGGCCAAACACGCAGCCAACTGAGCGGAGTAATCGCTTACTTGCTGATGATATAGCATGATCAGTTGTGTAACGCTCGCCTCCCCTAGCGTCGTTTTCAGCATGCCAAGGGTATCGCTGTTAAGGAGTGATTGCTGCTTGGTTAACGGAGGAGAGACCGCTAATGCCTGTAAAGGCGTTGCGTCTGGGGTTGCAAAAAGTTGTAATGCCAACACGTTACTTAACGCCGCAAGCGACAGTGGCTTAGTGATGTAATCATCCATGCCCGCCGCCAGGCAGCGTTTACGGTCATCTTCAGCCCCCCCGGCCGTCATGGCAACAATCGGCACACTGGCCAGCCAGCCACCCTGTTCCCGCAAACGCTGGGTGACTGCCAGGCCATCCATATCGGGCAGTTGAATATCCATAAAGATCAAATGCACTTGTTGGGATTCGGCCATGGCCAAGGCATCATGGCCGTTCTCGGCCCAGACGACATCGCAACCTAAGCGCGCCAACAAGCCCATCGCGACTTTGCGATTAACGGCATTATCCTCTACCAGCAGCAGTGTTGTGCCGGTAAAGTCCCGTTTGGGGGATGGGGGCAGCGTTCTGGATACGGGGTCAGCGGCGATCAAGGGCAACTCACACCAGAAAGTGCTACCTTGGCCTAATTGGCTTTTTACCCCTAATCGCCCCTGCATGGCTTCGCTTAACCGTTTGCAAATTGCCAGACCTAACCCGGTACCACCAAATCGACGTGCCACCGACTCATCCGCCTGCTGAAAAGGCTCAAATAGACGCTGCTGTTGCTGTTCGCTTAGACCACAGCCCGTATCACTGACCTCAAACAGTAACTGCTCCACCGTCGAAGAGACTCGTACGCTGACATCACCGTGATCAGTGAATTTAATCGCATTGGCAATTAGGTTAAGCAAAATTTGCCTCAGCCGACCTGCATCGACAAGCACCCAGGCAGGCACCAGTGCATCGACATTGACCGATAGCGTTAACCCTTTCATTTTTGCTCGGGGCGCAAATAGCACGACAACACTATCGACCAGCGGCTTGAGTTCCGTAGGCGATGTTTCAAGGGTTAAGTGCCCTGCTTCGATTTTTGAGAAATCGAGAATTTCATTGATCATCGCCAGCAATTGGTTGGCGCTGTCGTGGATCGTATGAGCGTAATCTTCTACCTGAGCGGGGCTGGCGGATTCACGCAGCAGCTCACTCATGCCGATAACACCGTTCAGCGGCGTGCGAATTTCATGGCTGACCATGGCTAAAAAGTCTGACTTTGCCTGATTCGCCGCCTGAGCCTGTTTGGCGGTGACTTCCAGCTGCCGACCAAGCTGCTCCTGGCTCCGCCTTATCGCCGCACTCTCACGCATTTCACGCACCAAAAAAGCAATCACCAGAAACGCCGCTAAGCTCATGCCAATAATCAGGCTCATCAGCAACTTGTAAAGCAGGCTGAGCTGGGCACGCTCCTCCGTCGCCGATTCGGCTAAATAGCCGTTAATAGCAATAACCAGGCGTTCAGTCAGTTGCGTTAGTACCTGTAGCTCATCTTCCAGCGCTGCTATCGGCAGTTGATCAAACACGCCGTAGGGTTCGAATATGATATCCAGCACATCAAGCTGCTGCTGAATTTCTTCCAGTAGCTCACGGGCGGTATCGATCTGCTGCAACAAGTTGCTGACTTCGCCGTCGTTAAGCAGCGTTATACGGCTATAAAGTAGCTCAAAGCGAAGATTTAGCTCCTCGTGAGCCGTCGGAGTTATCGGCTCGCGGGTTGCCGCCAATAAATGATTAAGTAGCTGTACCGCATCACGATCCAGCTTATAAACAACCCAGGCGGTATCTTCCCTCAGGCTTTGGGTTAGATTTTCCTGCCGCCAAGCGGCCAAGGTAGCGACGACCAACGCCGCAGCGAACAGTAACACCGCGACAATGGCAACGAGCTTAAAACGGCGAGGATAACGCAGTAGGTTGGAAGCCTGCGCACTAGGAGCGCTAGAGAACATTAATATGCATAACCTGCCATACCGCTCTAAAGCGGATTTTTTCGCTTAACAGCACTTCATCTTGATCAAAGGGGTAGAGCACCCACAAAGGGCCATATTCGCGAATCGGAATCGCCTCACCGTTTTTTTCGATGGCTAAGATGACATCGTGCTCAATAAAATCACTGACCGGTATTTCGGCTTCGTAACCGTTCAGCGCGGAAACGTGAACCGCATCACTGTCGGAGCTTAATAGCGCCAAAAGATCACGCATTAAAGGGCCACTATAGTGGCTGCGGCCCTCTGTCCACGGCGTGCTGGTATCAAATTCATACTGTGGTAAAGCCGCTAACATGGCCCGGTCAAACTGCGCTTCACTCCCCACATTGGTAAGGTCTATGTTACCACTGACGGTCAAAATAACGGGCCCGTTAGGCACGTCTAGTTCATCGACTGAATCAGCAAGCCCCACCAGGGGAGCGCTGAACATCAGCACGGCCCACCCCATTAACCACGCTTTCACAGTAAACACCTCACGCAAGGTTGCCCGCTGGTTATAGCTCCCAGGAACAATAAAAGAAGACAGCGTAAAGGTTACGCCATCTCCTTAAGCAGGTCAGGGCAAATACTGTTTTTTTCGTCACTGAAACGTTATTTACTGTTCACACTAGGGTTACGATTTGATTTTCTCGAAGGGTTCAAAGCGCACCAAATCTTCGTAGGCGTGCCAACTGGCATGTCCTAGCACAGGCAAAATAAGTGCAAGACCAATGTAAAACGTCATAACGCCAACCAGAACGCACAGGGTAAGAATCACCGCCCATAACAGCATCACGCGAAAGTTACGCGCGACACAGCGTACGCTAGCTTCTATCCCCTCCATAAAGGTTAGGTCTTGATCCATCAAGGTAGGAATCGCTACAACGCTTATGGCGAAGGCGCCAAAGGCTAAAATCCCGCCTGCAACTGTGCCCACTGCCAACATGCCCAGGCCCTCTGAGGTGGTCAGCAGCGCAGTATAGAGCGACGCGGGACTAGGCACTTCAAAACCGAAAAATAGTGCGAACAGCAGCGTGGCCAAACGAATCCAAGCGAGGAAGAAGATCATCATCATGACGCCCATCATCGCCAGCTGACCAGCATGGGGCTTCCAGCTTCCAAACGCATCACCTAGGTTAGGTACTTGTCCACGTTCCAACGCTCGGCTAATACCATAAGAGCCTACTGCCACCAGCGGGCCAATAAACATAAACCCGGCAATCATGGGCAGCAGCCAGTACCAGTAGCCCATGGTGAAGGCGCCAAGAGTAATGGCAATACTCAACCCCACCCAAAACATGCCATAAGAGAGGCTCACTACCGTTGCCCGACGAAAATCCTCTACGCCAGCAGCCAACCACGCCCTGGGTCGATCCAATCCAACCTTGTTAATAGTGATTTTAACGCTGGGTTGATCCGCATGGTGGTTTGTTTTTGTTGTAGCCGCATTCATGGCATCACTCCTGTTGTTCCTGATATAGACCCTGGATTCAGGATTTACCTCTAAGGCATCAACACTCATTACCCGTTGACGGTATTAACACTAAATTAATGGCTTAACATTATTTGTTAATACCCTCTTAATGTAGCTGACCAACGCTGTTTGGGGTGACGCTTTGAGATGCGCGTACAAAAAATCCACGAAACAGCTGTCAACCGCCAATTAAATTGCTGCGTTAGTAAAAACCGATATAGTCAAGACGCGCGACGGACGGCCATAAAAAACTCCGAGCAACTGCCCGGAGTTTTGGGTTTTCCGTACGTGACGCTCTGAATGTCTAGCGCACAATCATTACCGACATTTTGGCATGGTGCACAACGTGCTCTGCATTGGGGCCGAGCACATAATCGACAAACTTACGCTTATTGTGGGAAGCCATGACGATTAGATCGACGTCCAGTTTCTTACCGGCTTTAATAATGGCCTCCCAAGGTGAGCCATCCACAATGACACTTTGTACCTGAATGTCGTCGGGCACATTCGTCTTGATAAAGTCATGGAGCGCATCGGTGATCGCTGTATGCGCTTTTTTGGAGAAGTCCTTGGGGAAGTAGGAGCCCACCATGGGCATACGATAGTCCGGCAGTACCGTCACCACATGAAGCGAGGCGCCAAAAGTTCGACATAGCGTCAGGGCTGTAGGCAGCGCCTTCGACCAGGAAGACTCCTCGTTCAAATCCACCGGCAACATGATCTTGCTATACATGGCACTCTCCTTCATGCGGTGGCGGCAGCTTGCGTGTTATCGCGACGCCGACGCTGCATCAATACGATCAACCCAAAGACCAAGAAGGCAGGAATCCACATTAGCTCCTTAGTCCAGCGGTCGACGGGGGCCAGAACTTCGATGATTTCTTGATCGAAGTCGAAACCGAGCTCTGCCGCTTGGCTGCCGTAGGTCACCATATCAACGGTTGCCGTGCCATCCTCAATAAATAGCTCCATGCCCAGGTTATTGAGCCGCTCCTGACCTGTTTCGCCTTCAGGTACCGGTAATGTCATGTAATGGTCATGGGATCGCCATAATCATCAAGACCCGCAATCTGCAAACGCAAAGAGGAGTCTTCATCCACATCACCCAGCGCTTCGACGAATTGCGCGGGTGGGATGGATTCGTAGGGATCATGAATCATGTCCATCCAGAAACCAGGCCGGAACAGCGTGAACGCAATCAGCAGCAGCACGATAGACTCATACCAGCGGTTGCGCGTAATCATAAAGCCCTGGGTCGCGGCAGCGAAGATCAACATAGCGATGGTCGACACCACAAAGATCAACACCCCCTGAAGGAAGGTCACATCGATGAGTAGCAGATCGGTATTGAAGATAAACAGAAACGGCAGCGCCGCGGTACGAAGGCTGTAATAGAACGCCTGGAAACCGGTTCGAATGGGATCGCGCCACCGGATACTGCCGCCGCCGCAAAGGAGGCCAGCCCCACCGGTGGGGTAACGTCGGCCATGATGCCGAAGTAGAACACGAACAGGTGTACCGCAATCAATGGTACCAGCAAGCCATTTTGAGCGCCCAGGTTGACGATGACCGGTGCCAGTAGTGCCGATACGACGATGTAGTTTGCTGTCGTAGGCAGCCCCATGCCGAGGATCAAGCTAAGCACAGCGGTAAGCAGCAAGATTAGCATCAAGTTGCCCATGGCCAGCGTTTCCACCACTTCGGCTAGCACCAGACCCACCCCGGTCTGGGAGACGGCACCGACGATGATACCGGCGGTGGCCGTGGCAATGCCAATGCCGATCATGTTGCGGGCACCGGTGACCAGGCCATTCCAAAGATCCATCGCGCCTTCACGCAGATCCGCCCTCATATCGCTGCGTCCGCGAAAGATTGACGTAATGGGGCGCTGGGTCAGAATAATGAAAATCATGAAAACGGTGGCCCAGAAAGCCGACAGTCCTGGCGATAAACGTTCCACCATCAGACACCACACCAGCACAATAACCGGCAGGATGTACTGCAAGCCAACCAGCACCGTCGGTTTGGTCTGGGGCAGTGTAAAGATCGGTTGGTTAGGGTCATCGAGCTCGAGTTCTGGGTAACCGGCCGCCAGTTTGAGCAGGGCAATATAAATGACCGTAAGTCCAACGGCTACCACCCAGGGGGTCGCATCCCCCAGTACCGGCTTGAGCCAGCCAAGGCCGTAATAAACAGCCAGGGCGGTGCCCATCATCAGTAGCAAACCACCGAGAAAGCCAATCACTTTATTGACCAGCGGCTTAGGTGGGTTACTGCTTTGCAGCCCCTTCATGTTGGCCTTGAGGGCCTCAAGGTGAACGATGTAGACCAGCGCAATATAGGAGATCAGCGCGGGAAGGAAGGCATGCTTGATCACCTCGACATAAGAGATGCCCACATACTCGACCATCAAGAAAGCGGCCGCCCCCATTACCGGAGGCATAATCTGTCCATTGACCGATGACGCCACTTCAACAGCGCCCGCCTTTTCCGCGGAAAATCCGACACGTTTCATCATCGGCACGGTAAAGGTGCCGGTGGTCACCACATTGGCAATCGAGGAGCCGGAAATCAGACCGGTCATGGCCGAGGCCACCACGGCAGCTTTCGCTGGTCCGCCGCGATAGTGGCCCAATAGTGAGAACGCCACCTTGATAAAGTAATTGCCAGCACCCGCCTTATCGAGCAGAGCACCGAATAACACAAACAGAAACACGAAGCTGGTTGATACCCCAGAGCGATACCGAAGACCCCCTGCGTAGTCAACCACTGGTGATTAATCAAGCCAAAGAGGCTCACCCCACCATGGGAAAGAATACCCGGCATCCAAGGGCCAGCCAGGCTATAGAGAAGAAAAACCGACGCTACAATCATTAACGGCGGGCCAAGCGCTCGACGCGTCGCCTCGAGCAGCAGCAGTATCCCTGCGATGCCAATAATAACGTCCTGCAGTATCGGTGCGCCGGGGCGCTGGGATAACTGCTCGTAAAACATAAACATGTAAGCGCCACAGAAGGCCGCCGCTGCTGCAAGCACCCAATCCTGAATCGGAACACGGTCGCGCGGGGAGCGCTTGAGTGCCGGATAAGCCATATACGCCAAAAAAGCGCAAAGGCCAAGTGAATAGAACGCGCCTCAGTGGCACTAAATACACCAAACCCAAGGACGAAGGGCACTGGCGAAGCGATCCACAATTGAAAAAGAGACCACACTGCCGCAATGCTTACCAAAAGCTTTCCGGGCATGCCGGCTGGCTTGCGGGCTCCTGTGTCGCTAGAGGCGACCATATCCTCCAAGTCTACTCCGGCTCCCGAAGGCCTGTTCTTATCGTCTGTCATCTGCCTGCCCCGCTCCGAGTCGATTGACGCATCATTGCCATATCGAAATGCCCTATCAACATTTTAAACGCCCTATCAACATTCTAAACCAAAATGCGCGGCACCCTGAGGTAACCGCGCATTTCTTACTAAGGTAGTATCACCTTAGGCGTCTGGATTACTCAATCCAGCCTTGTTCACGGTAGTAACGCGCTGCCCCATCGTGCAACGGTGCGGAAAGCCCTTCACTCACCATCTCTTCTGGATCAAGATTTTCGAAGGCCGGATGCAGACGCTTGAAACGATCGAAGTTGTCAAAAACCGCCTTGACGGTCTGATAGATCACTTCTTCGTCAGCCTCAGCTGTGGTGACAAAGGTCGCTGCCACGCCGAAGGTTTCGACATCTTCGTCATTGCCGCGATACAGACCACCCGGAATTACCGATGCGGCGTAGTAAGGATATTCATCGACGATGCCTTGAATGTCTTCGTCGTTCAACGGAATCAGACGAGCATCAACGGTGGTGGTGGCTTCCTGGATGGAGCCATTGGGGTGGCCAACCACGTATACCATGGCATCGACGTTATTATCAGCGAGTGCCGCCGCTTGCTCGGCAGCATCAAGCTGAGATGCCAACGAGAAGGTGTCTTCAGTCCAGCCCTTGGCTTCCATCACCACTTCCATGGTGTTGCGCTGGCCCGAACCTGGATTACCAATGTTGACACGCTTGCCTTCCAAGTCATCGAGCGTCTCGATGCCAGAATCAGCCCGCGCAAGCAGCGTCAACGGCTCACCGTGGACACGGAACACCGCACGCAGCTCTTCGTAGGGCTCGCCTTCGAAATTCCCAGTGCCGTTGTAGGCTTGATACTGAACATCGGATTGAGCGACACCCATGTCCAATTCGCCGGACTTGATGCCATTGATATTGGCGACAGAACCACCGGTGGAAGGTGCATTACACTTAATATCGGCGTCTTCGAGACGATTAACCAAACGACAGATCGACTGACCCACGACGTAGTAAACGCCGGTTTGGCCACCGGTGCCAATGGTGATGAATTGCTCGTCATCCTGTGCCATTGCCGGTGAGGCGAAAGCAGCGGCGGCAAGTAGCGCACCGGAGAAAGCAGTAGTGGAAAATACATGGCGTTTCATGAACACACCTCTTTGTATTGATGTTGTGAGCGTATTTGATGTTACGAGCATCGCACGCTTTGGTCTCACCTGATGAACCGTTCCCTCAGGTGCCCTTGTTCCAAAACGTTTTCAAGACATTCTATTTTCAAGACAAACGGTTACAGGCGACCCATAAGCTGCCTGCTAGCATTACTTTAGCGAAAAAAACCTAATTAGCGAAATGTAATACGCTAAATAATGAATTTCGCTGTCGTCTAATACTCAGTGTAGCGGTCTTCATCGTTTAGGGAACGTTAACTGCTATACCGCCTTTGCATAAGGTACGCAAAAGGGTAAGCCAAATTAGTCAACGTTATAGCCCAAAACGCGCGGTAGCCAAAGCGCGATAGCGGGGAAGATTGCCACTAGCGCTAGCGCACAGCCCATTGCAACGACAAACAGCAGCGCCCATCCGATGGTCTGCTCCAAGCGAATTTTGGCCACTTCGGTGGTCACCATCAAATTCACCGCCACCGGCGGGGTAAATTGGCCAATGGCAATATTCATCGCCAACAGAATCCCAAACCACACCGGGTTCCACTCAAAATGCTGCATCACGGGGATCAAAATCGGCATCATGATCAAATAAATCGAGATCGCATCCAACAGCATCCCAGCGACCAACACTGCTAACATCACCAGGATTAGCAGCAAAACGCCGTTATCGGTCAGGCTAATAATCCATTCCGCCAAGTGGCGGAAGGTGCCCAGCATGGTGCCTGCCCAGGCAAAAATCCCCGCCAGAGCGATAATCAGCATCACCACGCCGGAAATAATCGCCGCCTCACCCAATAGCTCCCATAAATCACGCAGCGACAGCTCGCGGGTTAGAAAAAGACCGACAATCGCACCATAAGCAACGGCTACCACGGCCGCTTCGGTGGGTGTAAACAGCCCTGAACGCAAACCACCCAGAATCAGCACCGGGGCAAACAGCGCCGGTATCGCCTGTTTAAAAGTGGAGCGCACACTTAGCCTTTCAGCCCCCTCTATGGGTGTGCCGCCCTCCCAACCGTAGCGTTTGGAAACGAGCATAGCGGGCACCAGTAGCGCCAGCCCCGCCAGAATACCGGGAAATAAACCTGCTGCGAAAAGTGCGCGTAAATCGACGCCCGGCACCACGATCGAGTAAAGAATCAGCGCCACTGAAGGGGAATGAGAATCGCCGTCGAGGCAGAGGCGGCAATCAGCGTGGCGGAAAACGGCTTGGGGTAGCCCGCTTTGGTCATACTCGGCAGCATCACCATCGCAACCGCCGCGGCATCAGCAGGGCCTGAGCCACTCATTCCGCCCATAATCATACACACCAGCACCGCCACCAAGGCCAAGCCACCGTGGCGCGGGCCAATCAAAGCCTGGGCAAAACGCACTAAACGCAGCGCTACACCGGAACGTTCAAAAATAAGCCCGGTTAAGATAAACAGCGGAATCGCAATCAAAGGGTACTTGGCAATACTGTTATAGGTATTGGTACCCATCGTTGCGAGCATGTCCGGTGACAAACCCAGCACGATGCCAACGGCCCCGGAGAGCGCCAGCGAAAACGCTACCGGCACCCCCGCTATCAGCAGCCCCGCAAACGCCAGTATCATCCACACATCAGGGCTCATCGGTGAGCCTCCCCGTTAAACGGTCGGCGGTTTGCTGGCATAAGCGCCACACCATGGCCGCAGAAAGCACGGGCAGCCAGACTAAATACCACCACTGAGGCAAGCCAAGCCCTGGTGACAGCGACTCCCACTGATACTCTTGCCAGCCATCTTGCCGCCATACCAAGTGATCAAACCCAGCACGGTGGCACCGCAAAGCGCTTGAAAAAGGATCAGTGCACGACGGTACTTGAGCGGCAATGCCCGTTCCAAAAAGCCAATACGAATATGGCGGTTACGCCGCAGCGCCACCGAGGCACCGGCAAAGGTCAGCACTACCAACAAAACACAGAAAACTCTTCGGTAAATGAAAAAGAGCCGCCGGTTAAGTAGCGAGTAATCACATTACCAAGACTAATCAATGAGATAATGATTAATGCCAGCGCGCCCAGCCAACGTTCAGGGCGCGCATCAGGAAAGCCTTTCATGGCAGCCTCACAGCAAAAAACTCCCAGCCTTCAAGGCCGGGAGTTTGAACATCAAAAGTAATTAACGCGCGTCGATAGCGGCTTGTGCGGCCTCTACCACCTCTTCACCAATCCGCGGCGCCCATTTTTCGTAAACGGACTGGGTGGCATCGACAAACGCCTGGTACTGCTCATCGGAAAGCTCGGTTACTGTGACGCGCGCTCTTGAATCGCCGCAAGCCGCTCGCCCTCTTCTTCACGGGTCATGGCGATTTCCACTCACCGCTTCTACCGCGGTTTCGCGCAGCAGGGTTTGCTGCTCTTCGCTCAATGTTTGCCATACCTGCTGATTGACCGCAAAAATCAGTGGGTCATTCATGTAGTTCCAGAGTGTCAAATGCTCCTGGCCGACTTGATCAATGCGCGCGACGTCAAACACAGAGAGTGGGTTTTCCTGGCCATCAACGGCGCGGTGGTCAGCGCAGGCTGAGCGTCTGTCCAGCTCATTTGGGTGGGGTCGGCGCCAATGCCGAGAAGGTATCCTGGAACAGCGGCGAGCCAACAACGCGGATTTTCAGGCCGTCCAAGTCGTCTGGTTGGCTAATCGGCCCGCGAGAATTGGAAACCTGGCGGAAACCGTTTTCACCCAGGCTAACGGGATAACGCCACGAGATTCGATTGCTTCAAAAACCAACTCCCCTGCTTCACCACCGGTAACCGCATCAACGGCGGCTTCATCGGGAATGAAGAACGGCAAAGAGAAGAGATTAAGTTCCGGCACCTGGGGCGACCAGTTGATGGTCGAGCCACAGCGGCATCAATCAACCCGGAGCGCATGGCGGAAAATTCGCGGGTTTGGTCACCGGAAACCAGTTGAGAGTTGGGGTAAACGCGCAGCGTTAACTCGCCGTCGCTACGCTCCTCAACTAGTTCGGCCCACTTCTCAGCCGCCTGCCCCCAGGGGAAAGCGTCAGACAAAACCGTAGAAACCGAGAGTTCGCGTGCTTGTGCAGAAAGGGAGGCGGTCAGCAGAGCCGCACCGGCCAAGCCAGCGGTTAAACGAGCCATTGGGCGTGTCAGCGTCATGGTAGATCCTTTTTTAGCTATTTTTATGATGTGCGTTTAGTGGTGTGCGTGGACAGCAGTTGTGAAGCTTTTCGAGAAAGCCCCACTTATTGTATGCACTTAGGGCGCGAAAGGAAGTCGCCTAAGGTCGGCATGTGGCAGTACTGGCCCTTGAGACCAGGGTATAAGGCAACACCAAATTGTCTACTTGCCGCCCTTCCAGCACCTCGATCAACATCGCAACAGCTTCGCGTCCGAAGGCTTCCGCCGGTTGGGCAATCGTCGTCAGCGGCGGGTCGCTGTAAGAAGCAAACGCAATATCATCAAAGCCTGCCACCGAAATATCCTCCGGCACCCGCAGGCCCGCTTCTTTGATACGGCTTATAGCGCCTATGGCCATTTCATCGCTTTCACAAAAATGGCGGAGGGGCGCTCCGCTAAAGCAATAAGCGTTTCAGCCGCCTGATAACCAGAACGTGGCGTGAAATCGCCAGGACAAAGCAGGCACTCATCTAACGGAATGCCCGCTGCGCTCAACGCATCCTGATAGCCTTGTTGGCGGTCACGGGTCAAGGGGCTGCGACGAGGCCCTTTAATCATGCCGATTCGCCGATGCCCCAGGGAGATCAAGTGTTCGGTGGCCTCCCGTGCTGCCGCCGGTTATCGAGTTTGACGGTGGGACAGGGCGCATCGTCCAGCACCTCGCAGGCATTGATCATGGGCAATACCGCCCCAGCAGGAAACGCCTTTTCAGAAAAAGGGTTAAAAGCACGCAGCTGAATCACGCCATCCGCCTGGCGGGTATGACTAAACTGGCGTATTGGGTTTCCATCGCCTCATTACCGAGCGTATTACACAGCAGAACGCCATAGCCGCGTTCTTGGGCTGCTTCCTGAATACCGCTGATTACCCGCGCAAAAAAGGTATTTGCGATAGTGGGTACTAAAACCACCAAGTTATAAGTGCGCTGCGAGCGAAACTGAACCGCCATCAAGTTAGGTTTGTAGCCCGCTTGATCAACAGCCTTCAGCACTTTTTCCCGGGTGGTGGGTGAGACGATATCCGGCGACTTTAACGCGCGTGATACGGTCGCTACCGACACCCCCGCCAACTCGGCGACCTTACGTATATTGGTCATGGCCTCCCTTATCACTAGGTAATCGCCGTAAGCAGATGGTTGCGCGGCATTATTCATCTCAGCTTAACGTATCCCAGCGTTAAACTCAGCGCGTGATTTCCCAACCTTCTCAAATACCGATAGACCTTTGTCGCATTGACGCTTATAGCGTGAAGCCCTAATTTCAAACCAAATGTAACCGGTTACATAGCCATCTATGCAAACGCAGTCAGGACAAGCGCCACCTGAAAATTCATAAGTTTTATTAAAGCAGGAGCCTCTCTATGCCGCGACCCAATCAACCCCGTATCCGCTTAGGCATGATCGGCGGCGGACAAGGGGCGTTTATCGGCCAAGTTCACCGCTTAGCTGCTCGCCTCGACGATACCTGCGAGCTGGTATGTGGCGCCTTTAGCCGCTCGGCGGATAACAACCAACTGACTGGCGAAGCGTGCCACCTCCCCGACGAGCGTATTTACGCTGACTGGCAGCAATTACTGGAAGGCGAGCAGCAACTTCCCGCCGAACAACGCATGCAGTTATTGGTGATCGTAACGCCTAATCATCTTCACGTGCCGATCGCGGAAGCGGCCATGCAGGTAGGTTTTCATGTGTTCTGCGAAAAGCCGGCGGCAGTATCGCTCCAAGAAGCTCAGCGCTTAGCAGCAAGCTGGTATGCCAGCGGCTGCCTGTATGGCTTGGCGCACACCTACTTAGGCTACCCCATGGTATGGCAAGCCGGGAAATGGTGAGCGAGGGCCAAATAGGTAGCATTCGCAAAATTCATGTGGAGTATCCCCAGGGCTGGTTAGGCGAGCGTTTAGAACAGCAGGGTAATAAGCAGGCCGCCTGGCGCACCGACCCTTCGCTCGCAGGTATCAGCGGCTGCATGGCCGACATTGGCACCCACGCTTTTGGCCTCGCTGAGTTTATTTCCGGGCATCGTGTTAGCGAGCTGTGTGCCTCGCTTGCCAGCCACGCCGATGGTCGTCAACTGGACGATGATGGCGATGTACTGCTGCGCACCGATCAAGGCGCCAGCGGAACCCTCATTGCCAGCCAGGTCTGCAGCGGGGAAGAAAACGCACTTAAAATTCGCATTTACGGTGATAAAGGGGCGTTGGAGTGGCATCAAATGGAGCCCAACAGCCTGCTCTACCGCCCGTTTCAAGCCCCGATGCGCACCCTCCGTGCGGGCATTGACCAACCCGACCTTTTCCCCAGCGCGATGCAGCGCTTGCGCCTACCTGGCGGCCACCCTGAGGGGTATCTGGAAGCACTCGGCAACCTTTACCGCGACTTTGCCCACGCCATTCATGAAGGCAAGCAAGGCGACGTTGAGGGCGTTCCCGGCATGGCCTCCGGGCTACGTGGCATGGCGTTTATCGAGGCCGTCACCACCAGCGCCAAAAGCGAACAGAAATGGACACCACTGCCTGCCACTCAACTAACGGGAGCCTAATCATGCCAAACACCCACAAAGGCATCCGCGGGCCCGCCATTTTCCTGGCCCAGTTTATCGGCGACGAAGCGCCTTTCGATAGCCTCGACGGAATCGCTCGCTGGGCGGCCGAACAGGGCTATCAAGCCATTCAGCTACCCACTGCAGACAGTCGTTTTATCGACCTGCACAAGGCCGCTGAAAACCAAAGTTACTGTGATGAGTTAAACGCCCGCTGTGAAAAAGCCGGCGTTGTGATCAGCGAACTCTCTACCCACTTACAGGGCCAACTGGTCGCCGTGCATCCCGCTTGCGACGACTTATTCGATGATTTCGCACCTGCTGAGCTACACGGCAAGCCCCAGGAGCGTACCGAGTGGGCCATTGAGCAGCTAAAGCTGGCTGCCAAAGCTAGCCAACGGCTTGGTTTAACGGCTCACGCGACGTTTTCCGGGGCGCTGCTATGGCCCTTTGTTTACCCCTGGCCCCAACGTCCTGATGGGCTAGTCGAAGAAGGGTTCAACGAGCTGGCCCGGCGGTGGCGGCCAATTCTGGATGCCTTTGATGAGGCAGGTGTTGATCTGTGCTTTGAGATTCACCCTGGCGAGGATCTTCACGACGGTGCGTCTTTCGAGCGGTTCCTGGTGGCAGTGGAAAACCATCCTCGGGCGAAAATTCTTTATGACCCCAGCCACTTACTGCTGCAGCAGTTGGATTATATCGAGTTTATCGACCGCTACCACGAGCGTATCGGCATGCTCCACGTTAAAGACGCTGAATTTAACCCCAATGGCCGCAGCGGCGTTTATGGCGGTTACCAAGGCTGGGTAGAACGCCCTGGGCGCTTCCGTTCATTAGGCGATGGACAGATTGATTTCAGCGGGATTTTAGCCGCCTGACGCAGTACGGATTTGATGGCTGGGCGGTACTTGAGTGGGAGTGCTGCATTAAAGACGCCGCCAGGGCGCTGCAGAGGGCGCTCCCTTTATCGAGGCCCATCTGATTCAGCCCGCCGGTCGCGCTTTTGATGATTTTGCCGGTGTCACTACCAGTGTTTCGCGCAACCGCCGAATTCTTGGCCTTCCTTCACACCGCTAATTGACGGTTTTTTTTAATCACAACCACACAACCACAACAAAGGATCACGTCATGGCTATGATACGCACACGACTCAGTATCATGATGTTTTTGCAGTTCTTTATCTGGGGCGGCTGGTTTGTCACCCTGGGCACCTTCCTGGCCAACAACCTCAACGCCAGCGGTGGCCAGATTGGCATGGCGTTCTCTACCCAATCCTGGGTGCCATTATTGCCCCCTTCATTATTGGCTTGATCGCTGACCGTTATTTCAACGCCGAGCGTATTCTCGGTGTTCTGCACTTAGCGGGCGCTGCGTTAATGTACGGCCTGTATGTCGCCAGCGACTTCAGTACGTTTTACCCGTTAGTGTTGATGTATATGATTATCTATATGCCGACACTGGCGCTGGTTAACTCGGTCTCCTTCCGCCAAATGAGCGACCCAGGCCAGGAGTTCGCTAAAATCCGCGTGTGGGGAACCATCGGTTGGATTATCGCGGGCTTGGGGATCAGCTACTTATTCGCCTGGGACTCCTCCCAAGGCATCGCCGACGGCATGCTGCGTAACACCTTCTTGATGTGCGCCATCGCGTCTTTAGCCCTTGGCCTGTATAGCTTTAGCCTCCCTGCGACGCCGCCTAAAGCAAACGGCCCGGTTGGCTTAAAAGAAGTACTAGGGCTAGATGCACTGGCCCTGCTAAAAGACCGCAACTACGCCATCTTCTTTATCGCTTCTATTCTGATTTGTATTCCGTTAGCGTTTTATTACCAAAACGCCAACCCCTTTCTCGCCGAGATCGGCGTGACCAATCCAACCGGTAAAATGACCCTGGGCCAGGTATCGGAAGTGCTGTTTATGCTGTTGCTACCGGTCTTTATTCATCGCTTTGGTATCAAGAAAACCTTGCTGATCGGTATGCTGGCGTGGGCGCTACGCTATGCGCTGTTTGCGTTCGGTAACGCCGATGAGATGGTGTTTATGCTCTTGATTGGTATTGCCCTGCATGGCGTGTGCTACGACTTCTTCTTCGTGACCGGCCAAATCTACACCGATGCCCGCGCAGGGGAGAAGTTTAAAAGCTCTGCCCAGGGCATGATCACGCTGGCCACTTACGGGGTAGGCATGCTAATAGGCTTCTGGGTAGCCGGTCAGATTACCGATCACTTCTCCACCAACGGCGCGCACGACTGGCAAGGCATCTGGATGTTCCCAGCAGCATTTGCTATCGCGGTGCTGGTGTTGTTCTACCTCACCTTTAAAAACGATAAAAGCGTAACGGCTAAGCCTGAACTGTAAGAGTCTGGAACATGAAACATGCCGGGCGCTTTGGCAGCGCCCGGCTAACTATCTTATAAACTTTTAAAGTACTTAATGGGCACATCGTCTCAGTCATGACGTCTTATTGCTCACAGGCTAAAAAGCCCCGATATTGCGCCTACGACAACTTCAACAATAGTCATGATGCCTTCAGCTATCGACATGACGATTTCTAGCAGTACCTCTAACAATCCCTCACTGTTGACAATCACGGGTGTTGAGACACCAGTGAGAGCAACTCCCATCGCGCCAAGCGCCACCACCTCAAACCCCATGATCACAATATAAAGTAGCGCCCCGATTAACGCACTTGCACAAACTGAGTTTAGCGTCTTGATCTTCAATGACCTTTGTTTTCTAGCCGCCACTCCTTTGCCTCCTGACGATAGAATTAAACTCACCTAAATGAATGGCACAGCCGAAATCTAAAACTGTCCGAGCAAATACAGAGCCAACACAACCAATGCAATCAAGCCCACTACTGCACACCAGGCGCCGTCGGCTCGACTGCTATGCTCATCGAGATATATCACTTTAGAAGCCGAAGGATATTTCCCCAAAGTAACTAGTTTACAGATTGGCCAACCAACCCAGTAACAAATTGTTCTAAAGAATACCTCTGCCAGTATGTAACCTATTCCCCTAAAAAACCCCCTGCCTATCTCTTCAAAAAAGCCGTCCATAAAACTCCCTTTCGGTTAAACGTAAATACATAACCAAATCCGCTTTCTTTTCACTTCTATTTTGCCATAGCCGGGAATTGCAGCTGGCTTAATGGCTAACGCTCACCTTCCAGTTCGTGCCATACGCGCAGAATAATGATGACGCTCGGATGTACTGAATAGCGGATAACGTACTTACCAAAGACCATGTCACGAACAGAATCCGGTGCCATTTCAACCGGCGTTCCCATTTTGGGGAAGTCTGGCAGTAAGTCGATTTTGCCGACCAGCTCAGCTGCTATCCGGCCGGCTGCTGATGGATTATGGATGGCGATGAACTCTCTAAGGCGCTGCAAATCTTCAATGGCTTCATTCGTGTAAACCAGTTTCACCTATCCGACCTCGGCGCATCCTGCTCATTTTCCGTTCCCCAGCTATTGAGCCAACGATGAACCTCGCTGCTATCAACCACCTTCCCCTGTGCGGCAGACTCCATTGCCTCCAGCGTTTGCCTCCAACGCTCTTGCTCAAGCTGTTGCTTCTCGATGTATTCCGACAACGCCTGGTTGATCACCCAGCCTTTGCTCCGGTGGAGCCTGCCTGCGATAGCTTCCAGATGCTGTTCAACATCCGCCTGAAGACGAACTGTAGTGACACCCATATTTATACCCTCAACCCCGATGACTACAATGTATTACAGCATAGTCAATGAGATTGCTGCAAAAATTTAATCTCGTACCCAGCATCACGCACGGCTGGGGAATAGTGCAGTGACCATCGCCGTAGCAGGCCTTGTTGTAGCATCTTTCGAACCCGCTCATACTTAGTGATAGCCGACTCTGGCCTCTGTCTCCAGCTTCTCTGGATATAGTAGGAAGGTAATGGTTACACCGAGTTTTAAGATACCGCTGACAGCCCCCATTAGTATCAAAGGCCAACCAAGCTCAAGTCCGAGCACAATTCCAAAAAATACGTTCGAAACGTCCTTGGCAAAGAAAACCAATGTCATGGGAAGCGAGAGAGCTCCAGTGCATTTCGCTTGCCATATTTTCCTTATTTGCTGAATACCGCCCTGAAGAATGATCAGTGTTGCGAAAACAGCAAGGGACTCTGCTGCCACTTCACCAGATGGCTTACTTCCTCCCGAAAAAATAAAGCTCCGAACGCTGCTAGCAAAGCAACTGAAGCGGTTAAAAATGGCGCCCTTTGCGATAGAGGCGACCGATCCAGGAAGATCTCAAACAGTACGATCCATGTGGCCAGTGAAGCAATCAATCGAGTAAAGAAGATATAATAATCAATATCTTCTAGCATTATCGAATAAAGCAAAAATGAATAGAACGCGATGAAGCTTGAAAAGAAACCATTCACCGAAAGTGACTGGGTCGCGTAGCCGAGCTCAGCTCCTCTTGGGTCGGCAATTTTCCGTTGCCGTATCTTTCTAATCTGAACAACCAAACCTACCAGGCACCCAAGAAAGAGAAGCGAGCTGATAGTTCCTGCCACGTTGTAAAGAGTCATAACACTTCCATGCTTTTCCCAAGTTATAACCGTGATTATACCGCGCATCTAATTATTGAATGATGAGAACAGTTAATTTTACCTAATAATATTGTATGGAAAAGCAACGTACAAAACACTAACCCGTGATGAAAAAAGTTCGAGGCCTGCCAAAAAGCCCAGCCCCCGATACTATCTAGCATCAGAAGACTGGCTTGCTCGCTTAGGGTGCTTAAAAGCGCTCTGCTATAACTCTCTTACCCAAATGTTTCGAAAGCTAACGTCTGCATCGTGATCCTGCAGGTAAATGGGCGCGCAGCCGTGGGCTTCGTCGTAGTTGGGTTCGCCAATCCACTCGGTGGTGCCTTGCACCTTCAGCATGGTGCTGAACCACTACACCGTTATGCAGAACGGTGATGTAGGCAGGCGATTCAAGGGCGCCTTCATCATCAAAACGTGGCGCGGTGTAGAGGATGTTATAGCTCTGCCACTCACCGGGCGGGCGGGATGCGTTGACTAACGGAAGATGCTGTTTGTAGATAGATGCCGCCTGGCCGTTGGGATAGGTCGGGTTGTCATAGGAGTCCAGCACTTGCACTTCATAACGCTCCTGCAGGAAGACGCCGCTATTGCCACGATCTTGGCCCTCCATGCCATCAATATCGGCCGGCGACCGCCACTCCAAGTAGAGCTGCACATCGCAGAAATCCTGGCGTGTGCGTATTCCTCCCGCGCCGCGATTCACCGTCATCACACCGTCTTCCATGTGCCACTCGGCCTGCCCGCCTTCTTCGGCCTCCCACGCGTCTAAGTCGGTGCCATCGAATAACACGATCGCATCGGAAGGAACGCCCGTCTCAGGCACCGAAACCGAAGGGGGTACAGGCTCCCACACTTCGGTTTTAGTGGATTGCTGCTCGGGTGTCAGCGACTTATCCGAGCCGCCCTCCTGAGCCGCACTGTCGAATGCCAACAAACTGCCACAAGCCAATAAGCAGAGTGCCTGGGTGTATTGATAGTTCATCAATGCTCTCCTTTCCATTAAGTGGCCCAAGCAGGCTCGCCGTTATAAGGCGCGCAGCCCTCGTAGCGGCCTGGCACCGCTTCGTAGCGCAAGACTTCCGTCGCGCCAACTTCTGAGGTGAAGAAGCCGAACAGCGTTAACTGCTTCATCATGGTGAAGTAGTGTGGAAGCGTTTCCTCGCTATCCGCGTGCTCCTGGGATGACTGGGTTTCCGCCGTTTGATTTTGCGCAGTCTGGGTCTCTGCGGTCAGTGCCTCAGCAGGGGTTGGCTGCTCTCTACGAGCCTGTTGCTGGGCGTGCGCCATCGCTTCGCGATCCAACTCGGTTATGAGCTCTAACCGCTGCTCGCCACTCAGCGCTATAAAATCGCGTTCGTAGGCCGCTCGGCTACGCGCTTCAAGCTGCGCTAAACCAAAATAGAACACCTCTCTTTCTGAGGGCGTATAGCAGTCGCTGACGAACAGGGCCATAAACTCCCCGACGCCAGCGTCTTTAGCACCTGGGGTATCGGTTCTCGGCAGAATGGTTTCGGCAAGCTCGTCCAGCCGCTCTACATCACGGCTGCTAAAGGGATGGCCTGACTGGCCAGCATCGCTAAAGGCAAATAGGGATTTGCCTCCAATCATCGCTGTACCGGTCGTCAGGGCGATCATTTTGAGTAATTCGCGACGATTCATGACAAGTTCCCCCGCTTCAGCTCTTCCACCGCATAGTCCACCGCCCGAGCGGTAAGCGCCATATAGGTTAGAGAAGGATTTACACAAGAGGATGACGTCATGCAGGCGCCATCCGTAACAAACACATTGGGCGCATCCCACACCTGGTTGTGGCTATTGAGCACTGAAGTTTTCGGGTCACGGCCCATACGCGCGGTGCCCATCTCATGGATCCCCATGCCTGGCGCGTAATCGCCTACGTCACCTGTGACGTTCTTCACGCCCGCGGCCTCAAGTAAGTCGACCGCATCTTGAACCATGTCCCGACGCATATCGCGCTCGTTTTGCTTGAGCTCAACGTTGATCGACAGCACAGGCAGCCCCCATTTATCGCGAACGCTGTGGTCAAGGGAGATGCGGTTATCGTGATCGGGCAGCATTTCGCCGAAGCCTGTCATACCGATCGTCCAACCGCCTGGCTGGCTAAGTGCTTGCTTTAAATCAGCGCCGATATTGAGCTCAGCAATTTCGCGATCCCAGCCCTCGCGGCTCGCCGCGCCTTGATAACCAAACCCGCGCACGTAGCTTCGCTGCTCATCGCCTACGTTGCGAAAGCGCGGAATGTAAAAGCCCGCAGGACGGCGTCCGAAGTAGTATTTGTCGAGATAGCCTTCCACTTCGCCACTGGCACCGCAGCGGAAGTGGTGATCCATCACGTTGTGACCCAGTTCGCCGCTGCTACTGCCCAGCCCCCTTCCCAGACATCGGTGGCGGAGTTCATCAAAATCCAGGTAGTGTTGAACGTAGACGCATTGAGGAAGATGACATCAGCGGTGTACTCATGGACTTCATGGGTCTCAGCGTCAATCACCTCAACGCCCCGCGCCCGCTGACGGTCTTTGTCGTACAGCACCTGGCTGACAATCGAGAATGGCCGTAACGTTAGATTACCTGTGGCCACCGCCGCGGGAAGCGTGGCGGACTGGGTGCTGAAATAGGCACCATAAGGGCAACCCAGCCAGCATTTATTGCGGTATTGGCAGTTGACGCGATTTTGTTCCGGCTTTGGCTGGGTAATATTGGCGACTCGGCTGTGGATAAGATGGCGCTGCCCACCAAAGGCCTCTTTAATACGCTTGGCGGCATCTTTTTCCACGCAGTTAAGCGGTATTGGCGGCAGAAACTCGCCATCGGGAAGAATATCTAGCCCTTCCTGAGTACCTGCAATACCGGCAAAGCGCTCCACATAGTCATACCACGGGGCGATATCTTCATAGCGAATCGGCCAATCAATGGCGATGCCTTCACGCTGGTTGGCCTCGAAGTCCATAGGGCTGAGCCGATAGCTTTGCCGCCCCCAAAGCAGTGAGCGCCCCCCTACATGATAGCCGCGAAACCAGTCAAAGCGCTTCTCTTCCACGTAGGGATTGGCCTGCTCATCCGCCCACATGCCCATGGTGGCTTCATTAAGGGGGTAGTCGCGCCTGAGCACGGGGTGTTTAGCGATCATCTCCTGGGTCGGCTCATTACGGTGGGGATAATCCCACGCCTCTTTATTGGCATTGTGGTAATCCTTCACGTGTTCAATGTTGCGCCCACGCTCAAGCAGTAAAACCTTCAAACCTTTTTCAGTGAGCTCTTTAGCGGCCCAGCCACCGCTAATGCCTGAGCCAACCACGATGGCATCGTAGTGATTATCTGGCATGGTCATCTTCCTTATTGTGTTGTTGTTCGAGTCGAATCACACATCGCAGCGCTGAATAGCTGCCTGCAGTGATTCTATTTTTGCCTGTTGGCTAGTACGGTCAGGGAGAAATTCTTGGGCGATATAGCCCTGAAAGCCGGTATCTCGAATAGCGCGGCAAATCGCGGGGTAGTTGAGCTCTTGGGTGTCGTCTATTTCATGGCGCCCAGGCACACCGGCAGTATGGTAATGGCCGAAAAAGCGATGGTTTTCACTGATAGTGCGAATGACATCGCCCTCACTAATCTGCATGTGATAGATGTCATAGAGCAGCTTGAAGTTGGGCGAATCGAGGCGACGGCAAAGCTCAATGCCCCAAGCCGAGTTGTCACAAAGATAATCGGGGTGGTCGATTTTGCTGTTGAACAGCTCCATCTGTAGCACCACGCCTTTTGCCTCTGCCTGGGCAAGAATCTCCTTCAGCCCCGTTTCGGCATTTTGCAAACCCTGTTCAGGGCTCATACCCCGGGCATTGCCGCTAAAACAAATGAGATTGGTGTAGCCCGCCTGGCTGACCAGATCGATATGCTGAAGGTATCGCTCAATCAGCTCTGAGTGAAAGCGGGTATCGCCCCAGCCATCCTCAAGGCTCAACTCAGCGCCATTACACATGGAAGAGTCGAGCCCATACCGCTGAAGCACAGGCCACTCTTCTGGCCCCACCAGATCAATCGCCGTAATGCCCAACTCAGTTGAAAGCTGGCAAAGCTCTTCCAGAGACAGAAAATCGAATGTCCAACGAGCGACTGAATGATGGATATTGCCTTTTAGTGCCCGCTGAGAAGGCATATCGTCAGCTAGGGCTCGAGAGCCAAGCTGAGATAGCGCCGCCAGACCAATAGCACCGGTAACGCTGTGGCGCAGCAGGCTACGCCGATCAATAAGGTAGCGCTTCATAAAGCATCCTCGCGTTCGTCATCTAAATGAGATGGCCTAGGCGTGCATTACTCTTCTCGAAGCGCTGTCAGTTTTTCCTGTAAGAAGCTGTTGCCCTCGGTAATCACCGCTTCTGCGTCGAGTGGCATATCGTGTTCGATGATGTACCACTCAACACCAGCGGCCTCGATGGCAGGCAAGATTGCATCCCAATCCAGTACACCTTCCCCGAGTGTGGCGAAACCGCCCTCTTCTTCGGCGGTGCCTTCTGGAGCATTATCTTTGGCGTGAACAGCAAACAGTTGCCCATCAAAACGCGAGACATACTCAACCGGGTCAAACCCGCCACGTGCCACCCAGGCGATATCCAATTCCGCCAGCAGATCAGATCCAGCAGCATCAAACAGATGCTCTAACGCGGTTTTACCGTCATACACTTCCATCTCGAAATCATGGTTGTGGTACGCCAACCGGACACCTTCGGCATCGAGCTCAGCGGCAATATCACCTAGCTCTTCACCCAACGCCTGCCATCCTTGTGCATCACTAGGGCGTGCGTCCTCGGCTAGATAAGGCATTGTTAAAGTGTCGTTACCCACCGCCTGATTAAAAGCCACCGTTTCATCTAAGCGATTGCGCAAATCGTCTAGCTGCACATGACTTGAGATCACTTCAAGCGCGTGCTCTTCTAACAAAGCATTGAGTTCTTCGGCTGTCACTTGCTGGGTGCCCACCGTCTCAATGGCAGAGACTCCCGCCCGATTTACGGCGGCTAACTGCTCCTCCAAATTGCCAAAATCACGCAGCGTATACATTTGAACAGCAATGGGTAATTCTGCTGTGCTGCTTTGTTGAGCTTGAACAACGCCAGGCACACTCAGCACTGACAGCGCCACTGCACTAGCAGCCAGCAGAGCCTGTGAACTCAAACGTTTTGGGCGTAGTGGGGTATCCATATCCACCTCATTGTTGTTGGATTGTTATAGGTTGTGAAAGCGCCGACGCAAAAATGTAATCGGTTACATTTATTTAGAACATCTCAGTTAAATGTGCAAGTCAGCAACTTTTTTCACCGCTTTAAAGGGGACAAAAAGGACTTAACACCCACACAAGTCAGTTAACAACCAATTGTTTATCAACAACATATAGACTATTAAAGAAAAACCTAATACTTTGGTATCAAGCAGTAGCGGCGCTTACCTGCAACTCATTTCACTATTATTTTTGCCGTCTCCCAAGCTGATACAATGGCTATCGTTTCCATCCACCAACGGACATCAACGTGCCACTACGCGACCTGCTGCTCGGCCTCTTTGTTATCGCCATTTGGGCGCTGAATATCATTGTTATCAAGGTCGGTGTAGCGGAGCTACCGCCGCTATTGATGACCACCCTACGTTTTATGCTGGTCGCAGTTCTGCTGGTGCCCTTCTACCCGGTGGCGCGAGTGCAATTGCCGTTTTTGCTACTGTTATCCATCACCTTCGGCAGCCTCCACTTCGCTCTTCTGTTTATTGGTTTGGAGCATGCAGAAGCAGGTACCGGCGCGCTTTTAGTACAGATGGGCACGCCCTTTGCCACATTGCTAGCGGTCATCTTTCTAAAAGAGAAGCTAGGCCCCAAACGGATTGTCGGGCTGCTACTCTCTTTTGCTGGGGTAGTCGTACTGGCCGGTGGGCCAACGCTGCCCTCTCCTTTACCACTGGCGATTCTGTTGTGCAGTGCCATGGGCTGGGCGGTGTCGCAGCTGTTGATCAAGCGTGGCCCGCCCATTGCGCCGATGGCGTTGGCAGGCTGGGTGGCGCTGTTCGCGGTGCCTCAGGTAGGGTTGGGGTCATGGCTATTTGAGAGCGGTCAGTGGCAGGCGATGCAGCAAGCAACTTGGTTAGGCTGGGGGGCGATGATTTACACCGCCGTAATGTCGTCGATTGTCGCTTACGGGATTTGGTATGCGCTTTTACGCCGTCACCCGGTTAATCGCGTGGTACCCATGACGCTACTCGTACCGGTATTGGCAGTCGGCCTAGGCGCGCTGTTAATGGGCGACAGCCTAGGCGTGCATAAACTAGTGGGCGGCGGCTTAGTGGTCGCGGGTATAGCCCTGATTGTGATCAGATTTCGCCGCCGCCGATAAAGGTCATATCGAGGGAA
>NZ_CP040453.1:0-166352 GCF_009728585.1 Halomonas sp. PA16-9
TGTTTCGCATGCGAAATTTCACCGGCGATGGCCATTGCGTGACATGGCGCCGCCAGGCCATTCATCCACCAGTCTTTGCTGGTCGGGTAACGAGGAAACCATGACCAAGATCATCAGCTTCGCCAACCAGAAAGGTGGCGTAGGCAAATCTACGATCTGCCTGCAGACCGTGTTCTACCTCCAGGAGGCCGGTTATCGTGTCCTGGCGATTGACCTGGACCCCCAGGGCAACACCTCCAGCCGCCTCAGTCAGGGTGATGAAGGCGCCTATTCCGGGACGCCTTCCGTCAGGCTCTTCGATGAAGGGCTGAATGAGATCCAGCCCATGCGCTGTGAGCGCGGAATGGACCTGATCTGGACCATGAAGAATGACCCAGAGCTATCGGAGATCGAATCGCTCCCGCTGAGTTGTGTGCGGCACCCGATCGCGAACCTGAAGGCCAGCGGCATCCTCGAGCACTACGACTATGTGCTGATCGACTGCCCGCCCAGCCTCGGCCGCAAGCTGGTGGCCGCCCTCACGATGTCGACGCATGTGATCTGCCCCGTGCAGGTAAGCGGCTTCGCCCTGGACGGCGTAGAAGGTCTGCTGAACACCATCATCAGTGTCCAGGAAGAGCTGAACCCCGACTTGGAGAACACCGGCATGGTGATCAACAACCTCAAGCGTGGCTTCGAGGAGGACATGAACACCCGCGACCAACTGCGTAAGGCGGTCCCGGATCTGGTGTATGAGGCTGAGGTAGGGGTCAGGGGACAGCTCGACGTGGCGAACCTGAACGGCGTGCCGGTGTGGAGTATCAAGAAGACCTCGGCGCGTGAAGCCGCGAAAGAGATCCGTGCGGTCATTGAAGAACTGATGAAAAAGGTAGGCTGACATGGCACTGGGAAACCTGAACAACCTGCAAAGCCTCTCCCGGCGGTCCAAGGGCGCAAAGGAGGTGCTGGTCCTGAATACCGACGAAGTGATCCCGAAGGAGGGTCAGGTTCGTCAGGCCTTCAATGGCATCGAGGAGCTGGCCGAGTCCATCAAGGTCAACGGGCAGGAGCAGCCAATCATCGTCTATCCCAAGGGCGATGATGGGAAGTATCGAATCCAGAAAGGTGAGCGCCGCTGGCGGGCCTGCAAGCTGGCCGGGCTCACCATCGAGGCCATCGTGAGCAAGAAGGAGATGACTGACCTCGAGGAAACGGCTGGCGAGCTGATCGAGAACATCCAGCGCGAAGACCTGACACCGATGGAGATTGCCCTCGGCCTGCAAAAGTTCATCGATGCCGACTGGAAGGCGATCGATGTGGCCAAGCGGTTGGGAAAGTCTCGGAGCTATGTGTCACAGCACCTGGCGTTGCTCAAGCTCCCGGAGTGCGTGAAGCGCCTCTACGACGAGGGGATCACCACCGACACTGAGGCCTTGAACAGCCTGAGGCAGCTCTATGAGTTGGAGCCGGAGAAAACCGCCACGGCCTGCGAGAAGGCCATGGAGGAAGGAATCACCCGCAAGGCCTGCCGGTCACTGCTCAAGCTGGCGAAGAGTGGTCAATTGCCGGACTCACCGGATGTCAACGGCGAGGTGGCACCTCCCTCCTCGAGCGCTGGCGCTGGCAAGCATGAGGACCAGCCTTCCCTCAAGGGCCTGGAGGGCACCCAGGAGAGCGGCGGGGATGGCGACCTCGATACCTCGTGGCTCTTCGAGGGTGGCGACAGCAGTGGTGGGGATGCTGCATCGGCACCTGCTGGCGGCCAGGGCACCGGTGGGAATGCTGCAGAAGAGCCCGCCCCTGGACAGGGGAAGGGTCAGGAGCCGCCTGCCGAGAAACCGGAACAACAACCTGCAGCCAAGACGCAGAAGCCCCAAGAGGGGACGCCAGCCAAGCAGCCGGCTGCCAGCTGGACCCCCGCGGTGTCCGTTCGTGCTCGGATTGTCGTGAGCATCCAGGTTCGGGGCCAGCAGCGCAGCGGCGTGCTATTGCTCGATCGTGTCGACGCGGAGCCGGGGTTCTGCTGGGTGCAGCTCGATGGAAAGGAGTCGGAGCCTGTCCGCGTCACTGTCTCTGAGGTGAAGCTGCTCGGCGTCGAAGGCGAGGAGTAGAGGCAATGTCGACCCTTCCCAGAGACACGGAGAGGAAGTACGCCATCATCCGCGCAATCGATACCCTGGAGCGGCCTACGCTCCAGGATATTGCCGGGGAGACCGGGATTCCGGCAGGCTCGGTTAAGCGTCAGCTGACCTCGATTCGCCAGGAGTTCAAGGTGAAGATCCTCTTCATTCGAGACCCTGGCACGCCGGAAGGTGCCAACGGCTACTATGCCCTGGAGGGCTGGGGCATCCTGGATCGCGATGCCTTTCTTCGCCACTTCGGAGGATGATCATCCAGCAGACACGACTTATGGGGAGGCCTTTGGGCCTCCCTTTCTCATTCCAGGCCTTCTCCATGGATCAGGCAGTAACCCCCTTGGAGTGAGACCCACTGCGCCGGTGATTCGACAAGGTGCCCGCCATGAACGGGATTGCGGCATTGCCGGCCTCTTGCTGTGCGGGCCGCGCACTGCACCACATAGCCGGCGCCCTGCCAGGCGAGATACTGGGCACGGGTAACGCCGTGAGCCTCGGCCAAGGCCGCTGGCGGGTCATTCCAGTACCTCACGGCTTGGTAGGGGCTCAGGTGGACGGTCACCTTTCCCGCCGGCCCATCGTGGCTTGCCGTGAAGCCGATGCCTTCCGCGGCCAGCCGGTTGATGACCTCTTCTGGTGTTAAGCACTGGTTCGTCATAGGCCCTTCATCGCCTCTTCCAGGCGCCGCTCGGCACTGCGATCGTAGCGCTGCGTCGTGGCTAGGTTCGAGTGACCCAGGGCGTACTGCACGGTGAGCACATCGATGCCGCGATCCAGCATGTTGGTGGCGAAGGTTCGCCGGAAATCGTGGGGCGAGCACTCCACGAGGCCTGCCTGGGCAGCTCGCTCCTTGATGATGAAGTAGACCGCCTGATCGGTCAGCCTGGCATCGCTGACAACCCCGTGTCGGCGGACGCGGGTGAACAGCGGGCCGGTGTCTCGGCCGAGGCAGGCATGCCACGCTTGGACCTTCTGGTAGGCATTACGGGGCACGAACACCAGGCGCTCCTTGTTCCCCTTGCCAAGGATCTTGATGGCCTGGCGCCCCGGCTCGATGCTCTCCAGGTCAATCGCCACGCTCTCCGAACGCCGGAGCCCGGTGGCCACCAGCAGGTGGATCAAGGCCGCGTCTCGTGCCCCCTTGGGGCTCTCGTCTGTTTCGCATGCGAAACAGATTGCCTCGACGGCCGCGGGCTCGAGGAACACCCCTTTCGCCAACCGGGTGCCTGCCACGCCCTTGAGATCCCTGATCTGCTGGTAGCTCTCGCTGTCCATCAGGCCCATGATCCACGCCTCGCGGGCCACGCCCTTCATTGCCGACAGGGCCGCGTTGACCGTAGCTGGCGCCTTGCCCAGCTCGGTCATCATCTCCACGAGGGAGCGAACGTGATCGCGCCGCAGAAGCTCCCAGGGGCATTCACGGATGCTGTAGCCACCGCTGATGTTGGCGATGTACTTCAGGTGCGAGCGCATGGTGATCCGGCTGCGCCGGGAGTTGAGATTGAGCAGGTACGAAAGTCCGGGGTTGCCCTTGGCCTCGGCGAGCTGACCGCCGGTGCCGGCTGACAGGGCCGACGAGTTGGATACGATCGCGAGGCTATTATCCACGGGCTGCTCCCGGCATGACCGCCAGCATCTCCTTCAGCTGCGAACCCTGGGCAGTTGAGCATGGTGCCACGGACTCGAGATCCCCGTGTCGATGGCACAGCTCGTGAAACTGGCCCCGCTCTCCATGTTCCTCGACATAGACCCGCTGGCGCGTGAGGCGCCTGGGCAACGTGAGACTCAGGTGCTCGAGCACGGAGTCAGCATCCTCGATGACGCTGACGACGCCGCCCCCGTCCTGAAGGATCACCATCATGTCATTGACCAGCTGGACCCCATATTCCGCCCTGGGGGGCATTGCTGCGTGATAATCCATGCGCCGTCTCCTCTACGAATGACTGATGTGCCGGCCGCCCTGGGAAGGGAGCCTGCGTTCTGCAATGGAGGCCAGGTCATGCTTCCTCACACCAGTGCAGGAAGGCCTCCTGCTGATGGGGGCTGCAGGGGGCGAAGCCGACGAACCGGCCTTGCTCGACCTTCAGCTCATCGAATCGCCCCATGGTGTCGCGATAGAAGATGCGCCGGAGCCCCAAGCCACCCAGCTCGGCGGCCAGCCGATCGATGACGCCCTGAGCATCGTTGGTGATGGATCGCGGCCCGTCCTGATCAAGGATGAGCACAAGCGTGTCGGTGACCGTCGCGATCTTGAAGATGGCCTGTAAATTCATTCCTCTGCGTCCTGTTCCTGTGGCTCCAGGTCAGCCTAGCGGACCCTCTTGCCCTTCTCTACTTTCTTAAACGATCATTTTAATAAGTAGAGAATCAAGACGCCAGCCCAAGCTACACTTTTTGTGGCTTGGCAAGATCACTCGAACACCCCATTTATGATTCTATCTTATTGTTTTCACGTGTCTTTTATCGTTTTTTAACGATAGCTTCGGGGCTCATACGCGAAATCTGGGCGAGTCTCTGGGGGTATGCCCGCTAGATTTTGCGGTACGGCCCCTGAAAACCGGCCTACCTCCAGGGCCATTGGCACCCGATGATCGTTGCGACGACTGGCCTCAGAGAAGCGCTGGGTGACTCAGGCCGGTTCCGATTGCGGCATTGACACAGCATGCTCAGGTGGGCAATATGTGCTTTGCACACTTAAATAGCACGCCATGAGGATAATGGATGAGCCTTCTTCAGCAGTATGCTCAGCTCGAACAACAAGCAAAAGAACTTCAGAAACAAATGGAGATTTTGCAAGAGAGAAGCGACTTTAAGAAGGAAAAGGAGTTCCTGGAAAAGCTGCAAGGCTTAATTGAGGAGTTCGGCAGAACGCCACAGGATGTCATTAACCAGTTATCCCCTAAAAGCCTCAATTCAACAGCGACCGAAAACAGAAGAAGGAAGCGCAAGTTAAAAGTATACAGGAACCCCATCACCAATGAAGTTGTAGAGACTCGTGGCGGCAACCATAAAACCCTCAAGCTATGGAAAGAGGATCATGGTTCTGAAGTGGTTGAATCCTGGTTGGCTGAAGAACGCTAAGCAATAATCAGCAGGCTGAACGAGGTTGGCAATGTCTAAAAAGAAGCGCAATGACAAGGACATACAGGAAATTGCTGTTCACAACACGCCTCAGCTGGATCTCTTCAGCTTGCTGGATTCTAGGGATAAGCATTATAGCAACAGCATCGATATTTATGATGCTCTCCCAAAGTATTCCCTTGAAAAGAGACGGCGGTTTACTGATATAGCCCAAGCCGCTGCAAAAGAAAGAGAATGCCGAATTGGCGACCAAATAATAAGGGTGAGGGTGCGTCCAGCTCTCATTGAAACTGAACCTGGAAAACCCGAGCTTGTATTTCCTGGTGAGCGGGAGGAGATAATTGAAGACGCCCTTCGCAAACTTGCGGTAAATGGCGGGATAGCCATGATAGATGGTAAAGTAGGTGTGCTTTTTACTTTCTATCAGCTGCGCAATGAGCTTAGGAAAAACAAACATGAGTTCAAACTAAGCGAAATAAAAGAGGCGATTCTTGTCTGCCGAGGTGCGCAGCTGGAAACCATATCAGATAATGAAGACACGGTTATATCTTCTAGTTTTTTCCCAATGGTGGGCTTAACCACTCGGAAAGATATTCAGCTGCGTGAAGGTGATACTAAATGCTACGTTCAGTTTAACCCCCTAGTAACCGACAGCATTAAAAAGCAAACCTTTAGGCTCTATGACTACAGAACGTCGATGGCCATCAAAAGCCCATTGGCTCGCTACATACATAAGCGCATGAGCCATCATTGGAGCCAGGCATCATCAAAGCACCCGTACACACCGCGCTTGGTTTCGTTCTTGAATGGCAGCCCAAGGGGGCTATCCCGGGAGATGGCCAACAACGTCAGGGCTATGAAGACCGCACTTGATACGCTTATTAAGCATGAAGTTGTCGAGAAGTACGATGCCTCTGAGCGGATAATGCAAGGCCCTAAACTTCTTGATATAAAATACAAGATTTACCCTACTGATAAGTTCGTAAAAGTCATTAAAAAGGCGAACTACAAAAGCCAGATCGTCGCAACAAAAAATGCACTTCTGCCTGATCAGGACCAGTAACTCTCTTATGGCAAGGTGCTGCATAATATAAATTGATGCAGCGCCCTCCCCCTTTTTTCTCTCCCCTCCCAGGGGTAATCAGCTGTTCATCCCCAGTGCGTCCACGTCAGTGACGCGGCAGAGCCAGTCGTCCTGGATCGCTACGGGCGCTCGATGGGGGTGCTGCAGAGCCCCTGCCCCGGGCACCGCCGGCACCGGTGGGGATGCTGCAGAGGCCCTGCCCTGGGCACTGCCGTCTCCGGTGGGAATGTCGCAGAGGCCGCGCCGCCAGGCACCCCTGGCATAGGTGGGGATGTTGCAGAGGAGCCCTGCCCCGGGCGCCGCCGGCACCGGTGGGGATGCTGCAGAGGCCCTGCCCTGGGCACTGCCGTCACCGGTGGGAATGTCGCAGAGGCCGCGCCGCCAGGCACCCCTGGCATAGGTGGGGATGTTGCAGAGGAGCCCTGCCCTGGGCACTGCCGTCACCGGTGGGAATGTCGCAGAGGCCGCGCCGCCAGGCACCCCTGGCATAGGTGGGGATGTTGCAGAGGAGCCCTGCCCCGGGCACCGCCGGCACCGGTGGGGATGCTGCAGAGGCCCTGCCCTGGGCACTGCCGTCTCCGGTGGGAATGTCGCAGAGGCCGCGCCGCCAGGCACCCCTGGCTTAGGTGGGGATGTTGCAGAGGCCCCGCTGCCGGCTGCTGCCGCGGTAGGTGGGAATGTTGCAGAGGCCCTGCCCTGGGCACTGCCGTCACCGGTGGGAATGTCGCAGAGGCCGCGCCGCCAGGCACCCCTGGCATAGGTGGGGATGTTGCAGAGGAGCCCTGCCCTGGGCACTGCCGTCACCGGTGGGAATGTCGCAGAGGCCGCGCCGCCAGGCACCCCTGGCATAGGTGGGGATGTTGCAGAGGAGCCCTGCCCCGGGCACCGCCGGCACCGGTGGGGATGCTGCAGAGGCCCTGCCCTGGGCACTGCCGTCTCCGGTGGGAATGTCGCAGAGGCCGCGCCGCCAGGCACCCCTGGCTTAGGTGGGGATGTTGCAGAGGCCCCGCTGCCGGCTGCTGCCGCGGTAGGTGGGAATGTTGCAGAGGCCCTGCCCTGGGCACTGCCGTCACCGGTGGGAATGTCGCAGAGGCCGCGCCGCCAGGCACCCCTGGCTTAGGTGGGGATGTTGCAGAGGCCCTGCCCCGGCGCTGCCGGCACCGGTGGGGATGCTGCAGAGGCCCTGCCCTGGGCGCTGCCGGCACCGGTGGGGGTGCTGCAGAGGCCCTGTCCTGGGCACCGCCAGCACCGGTGGGAATGTTGCAGAGACCTCGCCGCCGGCCGCTGCCGACATAGGTGGGGATGTTGCAGAGGAGCCCAGAACGGATCGCTACTAGCCGCTCCTGGACAGGGGACTGGCCGGCTCTGTGGCGGCTGGAGAAAGAAATCGGCGCTCAAAAATGCTACGCTTCAAATGTTAACGGTATAAGTCCTTGTTGAACGAGCAGTCGTATCCACATTTCTTGTGCATAAGGCTGTGGGTAACCGCCTCCTGATAGGTGGGGATGTTGCATAGTTTCGGTGGGGATGTTGCAGCGGTTAAAATATGACCAGCCATTAAGCCCTCCTGATAGGTGGGGATGTTGCAGAGGCCGTATCGATGCGTAGCTATGGGCGTTTGTCAATAGGCTAGGGCGGCCTTTCGATAGGTGGGAATGCTGCATAGTTGGCCCTCATCTAACCCGAAATGTGGATAAAACGCTGTTTTCTGTGGAGAACTCAAGGATAACTCGAAGCCATAGGTGGGGATGTTGCAGCGCTTTCGGTGGGGATGTTGCAGCGCTTTCGGTGGGGATGTTGCAGCGGCTTTCCGTAGAATTGCCTTTGGTATCAGGTAATTAAGGTATTTTTCAACCTCCGTATCCCTGTTTTAACCCCGCCAGAACCCTATAACCCTTTACTTCGTATCCACGGTCTCTGTATTAGGTAGTTCGCCTGCTATGAAAAAAGCCTCTCTAGCAGACGCCAGAGAGGCTTGAACAGGCAGGTTGCCTCGGATGCTAAATGATCCCGCGCTCAGCGAAGCTCATGTAGCTCGTGCCGCTCACTACAAAGTGGTCCAGCACTTTCACATCGATCAACCCAAGGGTGTCCACAATCCTCGATGTGATCTTTCTGTCCGCCTGGCTTGGCTCCACTTCTCCCGATGGGTGGTTGTGGCTCAAGATGCAGGCGCCAGCATTCATCTCGATCGCACGTCGAACTACCTCAGCGGATACACTGATGCTGAATCTAGCGTTCCTCGAAACAGCTCCTCGTGCTGAAGCACCGCATGCTGGTTGTCCAGCCAGGTGATGGAGAATACCTCGTAGGGCAGCTCCCCATACTTCAGCCTCAGGTAGTCAGCCACTCGCACAGGCGTCGTTAGCTTCACGTCACCGTCAGGGCGCTGCTCCTTGAACCGCCTCTCCAGGATTTCGATCGCCTCCTGAATCACCCGATTCTCACGGTCCTCGTGGGCTTTCTGAAGATCAACCTCCCCCTTACCAGGCAGGGTGTAGACCTTCGCAGCTTCATTGATGCCGAACAGATCAAACTGGGCACGCTTTTCCATCTCACTCTCCTCTCTCTCATACCCGTCACCGGGCTCTCAGTGAGAGGTAGGGCGAACACTGACCCTTAGCGTCACCCGGCGCCCTATCTCCCCTTGAGACCTGCACCCGCAGGAATGAGAGAGGAGAGAGACCATGAGCAAGAGCAAGAGCCCGAAGCAGACCAAGCGTGCGATCGACAACATCCGTGAAGCGCTGATCAAGGGGTTGATGGAAGGGACGGCGCCCTGGCAGAAGCCCTGGGTGCCTGGCCAACAGGATGTCAGCCAGCCCTACAACGCGGCCTCTGGTCGCGCCTACACGGGTTGGTCGAACATCGTGAGCCTCTGGTACGCCGCTGAGCAGGCGGGCTACACCAGCCCTGCCTGGGTCACGTTCAAGCAAGCCAAGGAGCGTGGCACCCACCCTCGCAAGGGGGAGAAGGGAACCCCAGTGGAGTTCTGGAAGTTCCTGAAGAAGCGCGAGAAGGACGAGAACGGCAACCTCATCGAGGAGAAGGTGATCCCGATGTGCCGGATCTTCTACGTCTTCAACGAGGAGCAGTTGGCAGAGCCGCTGACGGACGCTGGCAAGCCACCCGTGATGGAGGCGCAGCCGGAGCCCGTTCAGTTCGTGGCGAAGCTGATCGAGGCCTCTGGCGTGGTGCTGAGCTGGGGAGGCGACAAGGCCTACTACCGCCCTTCCACGGACGGTATCAGGCTGCCTCGGCCGGAGCAGTTCCATGAGACCCGTGAAGTTGCTGCAACGGGCCTGCATGAGCTGATCCATGCCACAGGGGCGCCCTCACGGCTGAACCGGGACAAGAGCGATCGTGCTCGAGAGGAAGTCGTTGCTGAGGCTGGCGCCTGGCTCGCTGCCATGCGATTCGGTCTCCCGGCGACCCCGGAGAACTCCGCGTCTTACCTCGCTGGCTGGGCCTCACGGCTCACTGGTGATCAGACGAAGGAGCTGGACCGCGCACTGGCTGATGCCCAGGCAGCGGTCACCTACATCGAGGAGCTGGCAAAGCAAAGCGGCCTTCTCGGTGAGGACACTGGATCAACCGCTGCTGCTTCAGCCGCGTGATCTACCCCTTCAAGCCTCCCTCCCCTGGGAGGCTTTTTTCATGGATGCGAGATGGTGGGGAATCATGCAATGTCATGATGTCTCTCTCCTGTGTTGCGTGTACGTATGTATTGTATGTACAATACGTACATACAATACATACACATGCAAGGAACCCGCCATGGTCATCAAACCCGAGATCCGTCAGCGAATCGTCAGCGCCGCTGATCAACTGGTCGCCGAAGGCATCGAGCTGCCAACCAATGAACAGGTCAGAGAGCGCATGGGCGGCGGTTCGCTGTCGCACATCTCTCCGGTGATGCGCGAGTGGCGGGAAAACCAGAAGGTCGCCGCGGTCGCGGTCAGGGATATGCCGAAAGAGATTCGCGCCGCGATAGAGCGGATCGGCGGGGAGCTGTGGCGGGTTGCCAGCCAACTGGCTGACGCGGACGTTGAGAAGGCCCAAACAGAGTGCCGAGAGCGCGAGAATGCAGCCACAGCAGAGCGTGATGAAGCCCTGCGCGAAGTCGAGCGCCTGGAGGCCGCCCTGGGCGCCCAGCGCTTGGACAGGGAAGCGGATCAAGCACGGATCGCAGAGCTTGAGGCCGCGTGTCACGACCACAAAGCTGAGATCGCCGCGGCCAACCAAAAGGCTGAGGGCGCCAGCGAGCGTGTGAAGGATCTTCAGGCCCAGCTGACACAGCAAGGCCAGAGGCTGGACGATGCCAATACCAACCTCAAGGCGCAACAGGATGTCATCGAGCAGCTGCGCGAAGAGAAGTCCCGGTTGGACTTCCAGGTGGTTTCCGTCGAGAACGACCTCTTCACTCGAACCCGAGACCTCGAGACGGCTCAAGCAGGGCTGGAGCGATCCGAACAAGCGCTGGCTGACCATCGAGAAGAGCTGTCATCTCTCCAGCAGGCGCACGCTGCCTTGAAAGCTGAGCACGCAGCTGCTGCGCGACGGGTTGAAGAGCTTACTGAGGAGAGCATAGTCCTGCGCACCAACGGTGAGCAGGTTCGCTCTCAGTTGAGCGAGGCAAAGAGCGAGCTGAAGTCGACCACCCGCCGTCTCGAGGAGCTGAAGGCCGCAGAGCAGCACCTACACGAAGCCCGAGCCGAGCTTGCTGCCTGCCAGGCTCGCGAGCAGGAACTGCGCCAGCAGCTCTCCCAGGCCAAGCCGGACCAGTAATCACCGATTCACATCAAGGAGCCATATCCAATGAGCGATTTTCGCGATACCCGCGTTGGGGTGACGAATGCCGCTCGCCTGCTGGGGGTGAGCGTGACCGAGTTGAAGGAGGCGGTCAGAACAGAGAGCCCGCTGCGCGGCGTGGAGCCTCCCACCCCGATCGGCTTCCTGGGCACCAGCGCCACCCAGATGTATTTCCGAGCCGGCGATGTGATGGACTGCGCCGACCTTATCCGCCGCCAGGGAGGCAAGGCATGACGCGATGGTTTCGCAGCGTCCTGGTGGCACTGACGCTCGGCCTGCTGAGCCCGGTGGCCATGGCGGGCATCCTGGTGGGCTCGTTCAATGCGCTCCAACTGGGCTGGGATAACGGCAAGAACCTGGAGAAGCTGGCGCATATTGCCCACCACCTGGATCTCATCGCGTGGCAGGAGGTGATGACCGAGGAAGCGGTGGAGGCGCTGGTCCACGAGCTGGAGACCGCTTCCGGCGAGCGCTGGGGGTACATGGTGAGTCATGCGATCGGCCGGGGCAGCTACGGGAGCGCTATCTCTTCACCTGGCGGGAAAGCCGCGTCGAGTACAGTGGCGGCGCTGTGGTCTACATCGATGACCGTGACCGGTTTGCTCGGGAGCCGTTCCTGGCCAAGTTCAGGAGCCGATTGACCGGGCAGGAGCTGGCGCTGGCCAATATCCATGTGCTCTATGGCAACAGCATCCGGGATCGCCTGCCCGAAATCGAGGCGTTGGTGGGAATATGGGACTGGATGGCTGACATCTACCCCGGCGTGCCGCGGATCATTGCTGGCGACTTCAACCTGGCGCCGGGCCACGCCGCCTGGGATAGCCTGCGCCAGCAGGGTGCGGTGCCGGCGATCACCGAAGGCGCCACTACCCTCAGCACGACGCGCCAGCAATTCGTCAATCTCTACGACAACCTCTGGAAGGAGGATGGGGCGTTCGTCGTCTCAGATCGAGGCATCATCGACTTCCCAGCGTTGCTGGGCATCGACTTCCAGCGGGCCAGGGATGTCGTGAGTGACCATGCCCCTGTCTTCATTGGCCTGGGCAGTGCTAAGCTGGCGCTGACGCCATTCCAGGGCGCGGTGGTGGTCGACTCGGCGCCAGCCGCTAATGACCCGGGCTATGATCCATGCGTTGACCTCAACGGTAGTGGCGCGGATCACCTCGAGCAGCTGCCGCACATCGGTCCTGCTCGAGCCACGGCGATCATCGAGGAGCGCCCCTGGGGCTCTGTGGAGGCGCTAACGAGCATCCCGGGCATAGGCCCTTCCCGACTGGCCGACATCCGCGAGAGCGGCCTGCTGTGCGACCTCAGGGCGCATTGAGCGTCAGCTCTGCCCCTACCCTCCCACGAGACCTGCAATCCCGCAGGAATGTGAGAGGAGCCATCTATGAGCAAACATGACGACATCCTTGACCGGCTTTGGGCGGCACGGCCGAAGGTCTACACAGCGATCTGCAAGGACTCGCTGGAGGAGTTCCCGCTCCGCATCGAGTACGTCCAGGTGACACCACAAGCCGATCGCGCAGTGGAACACCAAATGGCCATGGATGAAGCCAGGAGGCTCTGCGCATCCGCATGGGAGCGTGTGGTGGAGTACGCTCCCTGCATGTCAGAGCCGGACCCCAGCACGATCGTCTGCATTGGCCTGTTCGAGGGTGGCGTTGAAGCTGCCATGCTGGATGAGGCCTATTTCGATTGTTCTGCATAACCCGCACTTCGCGTGAGTGCTTTGATGGGCTGGGTGGTGATCCTCACGGACACCCCCGCCCCAGCTTCCCCTCGGCGCCAGCCGAACCTCCCCGTCTCGTGTCACCCTTCCCCCTATCTCCTCTTGAGACCTGCAATCCCGCAGGAATGAGAGGAGAGAGATCATGTGCAAACAAACCGCCGAGCTGACCGCATCACAGTGGGCCGACATTCTGGCCCTGGTGGAGCGTGGCAAGGATGACCTAGCCAACTATCGGCCTCACGCCGACAAGGATGGCTACACCGCCGAGGAGCTGCAGGAGCTGGATCGCCTGGCCAGCAGTGACGCCAGCGCCAGCCTTGCCTCCCAAGTGACCCAGGCCGCCTCGGATGAGCCAGCGACCCGGGTGTACACGGCCTTCTGTCAGGAGAGCAACGGCCACGGAACTGTCTGGATCAGCCCGGTAGAGGTCGATGCTCAGAGCGACCGCGATAGTGAGCTGCAGGATGCTGCCACACAGGCCCGCTATGCGTGTGCCCACGATTGGGACCGATACCTCAACGAGGACGACGACTCCCCGCTCGACATCAGCGGCATCGTCTGCATGGGCCTCGCCGAGGGCAACGTCACGATCGCGATGTGGGACGACTCCCACCTCGAATGATCCCAACCTGACCGCCACCACCCGGCGGCACCCTTCACCCCCTCCACGGAGGGGGTTTTCTCTACCCCTCCCAGCAGCAGACACCGCGGTGAGCGTCATCCGACCCCCTATCTCCCCTTGAGACCTGCAATACCGCAGGAATGAGAGGAGAGAAGCCATGAAGACCATCGACGCTATTGCCCACCACGACGCCACCTCTGGCAAAACCTGGCTGGCGCTGGAGAAGCCAATCGTGCGGGGGCTGGGTATCGAGAACGTCATCTCGCGCCGAAGCCTGGTGGACCGCGAACGGATCTATCTTGCCGAAGGTGCTGACACCAAGCTGGTGAAGCTGGTGCTCGAGGAGAAGGTCGCCAAGCTGGTGATCACCGAGACCCATCACAACGATGACGACTGGTGTGCCCGGCTGCAGACTTACTCCCAGTCGCTGCTGGGCGATGTGGTCGTGATGCTCGAGGACAGGCTGATTGAGCTGCCCACGGTTCATGACCTGGGCGCCAAGCAGATCCGAGAAATCTCGGGGCATCTGCATGATCGCGCCAAGCGCTATTGCAACGTGATGCTCGCTGAGCATGAGTGGGTTTCCGATCTGCTGGAGTTCAAAAGCGGTGACGAGGAGGTGGTGGCGCTGTGTCAGTGCCCCTCGAACGCCTCGAACCTCAGCATCATGACGGAAGCCCGGCGCGGCAATAACGAAGGCTACATCTGCACGGCATATCTTGTGCGGCGCCTCCATCGTGCCGGATTGATCACTGTGCCCCTGGTGAGCGCCAAGTTCTGGAGCTGGGATCAAGCAGAACAGCTGTCTCGGAAAATCCAGGACTGGGTGAACGGGTGAGCCAGGCCGTTCCAACCATGCGCCATAAGGAGGCTGCGATGTCGTGCATCACCTTCGTGACCGATCAGAGCCCGGGGGAGCCGGACATCCTGCAAGGGGTTCAGCTCCAGCCGCTGCTGATACGGCCACTCGGAAGCTCCCAGGTACTGTTGCGGGTACTCCCGTCAGGACCGTGGACCCACGACGCCCTGGTGGAAACCGGGCGGGGTATTGAGCAAATGCTGGCCACTGAGATCGAGCAAGGCGTTGATGCCTATCTCGGCTCCCGGTGGGTTGGCAGTACGGAAGTCTGATCTTCCGCTTCAACAAGCCCCTCTCAGCACTCGCTGAAGGGGCTTTTTTCATGCCTGTGCCACGGTCACTCGCCCGATCGCCAGAGCGCCCAGATCCGCTGCAGGTCATCGCCATAGCCAAGATCCTCGGGGTAGGCGCGATGGCTGGCGATCCACAGGAACACCACGCCGCAGGCGCTCGCCAGCTCCTCGTCCATTCCCCAGAGCGTGGTGAGGTCGAGCCCCCCATTCTCTCCGGCGTTGTGCCAGGCGAGCAGGAAGTCGGCACAGCGCCGCGATTGCCCGGTGTCTCGCAGCGCAACGGCGATCAACCGCTCGAGTGCTTGGCGCGTAGTCGAGTCCATGGTGACGGTAGCCATTGCTGTTCCCCTCGTGGTCAGTCCATGCGATGGGTGGCGTTGGCATTCTATCGCCCGCGCTGTTCCTCCGTCATGGCATGGGCCGTGAGGTCAGCTGGCGCCCTACCTCTTATCGAGGCCTGCATTCCGCAGGTATGAGAGAGGAGCAACATGATGAGCACTTCAGTGATTTCTCACCTGGACCGGGGGAAGTGGGGCAAGGCGAGCTGGCGCGGCAACTGTTCGGGCTATGTCTACCGAGACATCTTCCAGCAGCTGGCGCCCAGGACGTTCTGCGATCCCATGGTGGGGAGCGGCACCTCCGTTGAGGTGGCGGCCGAGATGGGGATCGAGGCCTATGGCCTGGATCTTCACTCCGGCTTCAACGTGCTCCGGGATTCGATTCTTGGGGCCGTGGGTAAGCCGGTGGATCTCTGCCTGTCTCACCCCCCGTACCACGACATGATCGTGTACAGCGGCAACGTGTACCCCGGGGAGCATCCTGATGACCTGTCCCGGTGCGCCGACCCGGAGGAGTTCATGGACAAGCTCCAGCAGACTCTGCTGAATCAGCGCGAAGCGGTCAGCGGGGGTGGGTTCTACGGCACCATCATTGGGGACTTGCGCCGCGGGGGCCAATACTGGTCTTTCCAGGCGGATGCGATCGCCAGGATGCCGCCGGATGAGCTGAGGGCAGTGCTGATCAAGGCGCAGCATAACGTCCAAAGCGATTCGCGGCGCTACGCGGGCCTTCGGATGCCTCGGGTAGCCCACGAGTACATCCTGCTGTGGGAGCGCCCCACTCGAGCGGTGGCGATGCTGTCGACCCTTTCCAGCCTGGCGCATGCTCAGCAACGGCGACTGCGAGGCACCTGGAAGGCGGTGGTACGCCAAGCTCTGGTGTCCCTTGGAGGTGAGGCATCGCTGTCACGCCTCTATGAGGCGGTGGCAGAGAACGCGCCTGAACGGCTGGCCGGGCGCCAGCACTGGCGTGAGAAAGTGCGCCAGACGCTTTACGTGAATGACTGGTTTGCCCCGGTCGAGCGCGGTGTCTGGCGAATTGCATAACCCTTCCGCCCCCCATGGCCATGCCTGGGGGGCTCTCTATTGGTGGAGAGGATGAAGCGGACGTATTTTGTGGTGTATGAGGTCGGCGGCGTGACGCGCAATGCCGTGGTGGACATCGATGCGATGACCCTTCCCAGGCAGATACCCGATGCCTTGCGTCAGGCGGTTCATCCCGACCGTCCGGGTGATCCCAGCGACGGCATGCCGGCACGCCGGGCGATGGACTGCCTCCTGCTCAATTTCATCGAGCTGGCGCCGGCAGATTTTGTTTCGCATGCGGAACAAAATGCGGCCTCGCCGCGCCAGCATGAGTGACGCTCCCCCGTCTGCCAGCTACGACATGGCCCAAGCGACCGATCATGATGCTGGCCGTTAGGTCAGCGGGCGCCCTACCTCTTGTCGAGACCTGTGATGCCTGCAGGAATGAGAGGAGGAAAAATAGATGAGCTATCAGCATACGAGTCAAACTCGCCCCAGCAGCGGTCCCACACGTGTCACGGTATGCGTACAGGTTGTAGACCCTGACGAGATGTTCATTGGTGGTGACGATCTGCGGTGGGTGACGGCGAACCTGGACATCTGTTCAGGACGATTGGCCTTGACCAAGGAGGCTCGCACATTGGGCTGGCCGATATTTGCCTTGGACTGCATTGAGCTTAGCCATCACGACCGATACTTCCATGTTCCATGTCGAGGCGACGGGCCTGAGCCGTGGAAGAAGAATGAGGCGTATATTTTCTATGGGGTGTATCAAGTGAACGAGATCCAAGAGCATGGTGATTCACTCTTTCTGGACACCACAGACTTGGCATATCAGCGACTGTGCCATCATTCGGCTACTGTCTAAGCTAACAGTGACCCCGACCTAGAGCGGGATTCCCTTTGCCCCCATGCTCATGGGGGTTTTTCATGACCTATCGGACATCCAACACGACAGCCGAAGTGACGCCCAGCCATGTGTGGACGCATTGCCTTTTTCGATGAGCCCCAAGCGGTGGCCAGCCAGCTAGGCTATCCCCTCGCCAGGGCAGCCTTCCCACCAGCCAGCTACAACATCGCGCCGGGTGGGCCTATCGTCGCTATTGCGGCCACTGACAGCGAGCCTGAAGTCACTTCCCTGCAGTGGACCTTCAAGCCGCGCTGGGCGCCGGAAGACGCGCCACGCACCCATGTGGCCAGAGCGGAGAGCCTGGCCTCGAGCCGTTTCTGGAAAGGTGCTTTCGCCCGCCACCGCTGCCTGATCCCGGTCAACGGCTGGTACGAATGGCGGCATGACGGCGATGCCAAGCTCCCGTTCTTCTTCCACGGTGCCTCGCAGCGCCTGCTGTTGCTGGCGGGGGTGTTCACGACACTGGCGGACGGCCAGCTTGGCTGTGCGATCGTCACACAGCCGGCCCAGGGCCTCGCCAAGGACATCCACAGTCGAATGCCTGTGGTGGTGGGAGCTGGCGCCGAGGACTGGCTGAGCACTGAGATCCATGACCGGGAGACGCTGAAGCAACGCCTACGCCCGGTGCCGATCGCGAGCCTGGCCATCCAGCCGGTCAGCCAGGCCGTCAACAGCACCGCCGCGGACAGCGCTGACCTGATCCTTCCCATCAGCCCTCCCGAGGGCTGAAACACTACTTTATTTACGGTTTATTTTCATCTACGGCTTTGCGAGCGTCACCCCTGCCCCTATCTTATTGGCGAGACCGTTCGATGAACGGGATGAGAGAGAGCGCTATGAGTGCTTCTCCCACACCTCGCTGGTTTGGTTGTCAGGATGCTTGGACAAGGCCCGCTGGCTGTTCGGCTTCCACGTTAGGGCGCTTACGTCAGCATGCCTGCCAGCCCCTTCGAGGCATCCTTGTGGCTCCTCAGCCCCAAGGTAAGCTGCTCCGCAGCAAATCTGCAGCTCAACGCTGATCAGATTCTTAGCAGTACCCTTCAAGCCCCTTCTAGCTCTGCTAGTTGGGGCTTTCTTGTTCCTACCGGCAGTGCGCCCCCTACCCTGAAGAGCCGCTTCTTTTCGGCATCCCTTTGCCCACCACCATGGGCGCCTGACGCAGGAGACAGCCATGATCGAAAGTATCGAGTACACCAGTCGACGTGACGTGGAGCGCCGAGTGGCCTGTTCACGCACAGTGCTGCTCTCCATCCGCGGGGTTGATGAGCGGGAGCCCCGCCTACCACGGGGGTGGGCTGATGTGCTCCCCATGACATTTGATGATGTCGTGCCCGGGGAGGGCTTCGGGTGCGAGGAGCCGATGACAGACGAGCAGGCAAAGGAAATTAGTGCCTGGATCGGGAGGTGGCGTCAGTCGCCACAGGGGTGAAGTTGCTGATCCACTGCAATGCAGGGGTAAGCCGCTCTGCGGCGGTGGCTCTTTGGGCAGGCCAAACCCTGGGGTGTTCTGTGAAAGGGGTGGAAGGTGACGGTCGTGATGCCAATCCCCACGTTGCGTCCCTGCTGGCCGGTGCGCCCTAGCCTCACCACTCCATGGTGTCTCACTGCCTTACCAAGGTCAGTCGGCTCCCTACCTCTCCTCGAGACCTGCAATCCCGCAGGAATGAGAGGAGACGACGATGCAACTCACCACGTTCGGCAACGATGTGATGCTAGGTGACAGCGTTCAAGCCACTGTTGGCGCCTTTACCGTGAAGGTGTCAGCCCGGGTCGATTTCGAGGCACCTACCGACGAGATGCTGCGTGTCATGGCGATCCCAGACCGCTTCAGCTTCATTGCCCAGCTCGAAGCTGAGGTCTGGATCGCGGTGAATGGCTACCAGATCCGGGTGCCTGAGGCTCGAGTGATCCGGCATGGCATGATCGTCAACGACCCATCCAATCAGCACCTGGATGAGGCTGCCACCGTGCTGGCGCAGTCCGCGCTCAGCAAGGCGATGCACATGGCAGGTTCCTTCGCTGAAGCTGCCTGATGCCCTTCCTAGCCCCCTCCTCGAGGGGGCTTTCTCTTCCCAGCTGACCACCAGCGTCATGGACTGCCCTATCTCCTCCCGAGACCTACCCCGTAGGAATGGATGAGAGACAGAGATGGATATTGGTAGTTTTGGCGGTTGTGTGATGCCGGCGATACCGTGACGGCGTTTGTCGGCGGCTTCAAGGTCACTGTGCGTGTCAGCCTCGATTACGAGGCGCCCTCACGGCACCTGTGGTGTGTGGACGAAGATGACGACATGCCGAGCTTCATCGCGCACCTCGAGGCAGAGGCGGCAGCGGCTTCAGGCCGTATGCTGTTGTCCTTCCCGGAAGCGCGATCTGAACGCCGTGGCGTCCTGGTCAATGATGCCCCTGGCAATGAAGCCCTTGATCAGCTGGCGGCCCTGCTGGCTGATGAAACTTACAGGAAAGCCGTCGCCTCGCGAGATATGGCGTGGTAGGCCTTTCTGGCTCGCATTCCTGCCCCCTCCATGAGGGGGCTTTTTCCTTCGCTGGCCAAGTGCCGGGCCGAGTGTCACCCCCTCCCCTATCTCCCTCTGAGACCTGCATCCGCAGGAATGAGAGAGGAGAGAGACCATGGAACTCACGAAATTCGACAACTTTGCCATTTGCTCCGACACGGTTGAGGGCAGCCACGGTGACTTCACGGTAACCGTGCTCCTGGACCGAGACCCTGACATCACGCCGGATCATTCCGACTGCTACTGCGACAAGACCCGGCAGCGGTGGCGCGATGATGAGTGGTTTTTCGGAATCCTTCGCGCAAAGGTGAGCGTGGATGTCGCCGGTCAGACAGTGGTTTTGGATGACTGTGCTGCGTCCCTTGGAGGTGTCGAGGTCAACATCACCGACACCAACAGCCATCTTGATGAGCATGCCGCTCAGCTGGCGCAGGAAGCCTTAGCCCGAGGCATCCAGCTTGTGCAGGCCATCAAGGCAGCTGCCTGAGCTTATTCAACAGACCCCACTCCGTGGGGTCTTTTTCATACTGAGTACAGCCATGACGGCCGAGCTTCGCTCCCTGCCACTACGGTTACTGGGGAAGCGCCATCCACGGTTAGCCGATGCCATGCAGTTCGCGGCCTGGTATCGCGTCGAGCATTCCATTCTGTCCAAGGCGATCGCTCACAAGAAAGCGCTGGGCCTGGATTGCGCGAGAGAGCGCTCGATGCTCAATGCCCTGGTCTCACTTCCCAAGCCGGCCTACGTTGCTCGCGTGCGGCTGGTGGGTAAGCGCAGAGAGCCGATATGCCCATGGCTGCCCCACATGGCAAGCTACCTCAAGCCCCACCACCATCACGTCGACCTGGCCACGACACTCGCGCACGTCGAGCAGCATGCTTCACGTCAGCTGCTCGAGGCCTGGGAAGTCGGCGGTGATGATCCCCGCTATCTGGAAGGTGCCACCGTGTTCGACAACTACGGCCGAGCGGTGTCTCGCCTCGTTTTCTCTCCCCCGGGCATGACGTTTGTGCCAGCCTGCCCTGCTATCCATGCCTTCCCGCCCTACCTCGCCAGGCAGCGAGCCGCCGAGCTACGCGCACAGGCGGCGGAAGCTCAAGCCAAAGGTGCCCGCCCAGGCCTCGTGGCCGACCTTCATCAAACCGCCGATCGCCTCGAGGAAGAGGCCTCGATTGAAGAGCACCGCGGCTCCTGCTGCTAGGTGTGGCCCCTGCCGGCCGGCATAGGTCACCGGACTCCCTATCTCCCCTTGAGGCCTGCACGCCTGCAGGTATGAGAGAGGAGCAATCGCAATGAGCAAGAGCACTGTGATCTACACCAAGATTGGTGACCATCGTGGCAAGAAGCGTCTGTGGCTGGAGGGCAATCGCCTGGCGCGAACCGGGATCTCCCCGGGGCAGCGCTTCAACCTCGTGGCCGGCAAGAAGAGCCTGACGCTGCACTTCACCGATGAGGGCACCTACAAGGTGTCACGGCGCAAGCGTGGTGAGGCCGTCCTGCCGGTGATCGACATCACCGCGGGTGAGCTGGCGCAGGCGCTGGGTCGCGTGGAGCGGGTGCGGGTCGTGGTGCGGGGCAACCGCGTCGACATCACGATTCACCATCATGACCTGGCAGAGTCCGATCGGATGGGGCGGCTGTTGCAGTCCCTGACCCAGGGGAAGCCCTTGGAAATCGGCTCAATCGCCCATGGTGGCGGCATCCTGGATCATGCGATCCATACTGGCCTGGCGGATGCAGGGATACCCTCCCGGCTGGCTTTTGCCAATGAGCTGGAAGGCGCATATCTCGAGGCATCGCTGGCCAACAACCCGGTCTGGGATGACGACAGCATTGCCATCGAGGGGCCGATGGAGGGGGTGGAGTGGCACAAGCTCCCCCCGATCCACCTACTCTGCGCGGGACTGCCCTGCACAGGGGCCAGCTTGTCGGGTAGGGCCAAGAACGGCCTGGACCGCGCTGAGGCCCATGAAACGGCCGGCAGCCTGTTCGTGGCCTTCCTCAATGCGATTCAGACGTTGAGGCCGGCGATGGTGCTGCTGGAGAACGTGCCGCCGTACCAGTCGACCACCAGCATGATGGTGATTCGACACGTCCTCACCGGGATCGGGTATGACGTTCAGGAGACCATCCTAGATGGCCATGCCCTGGGTGCCCTGGAACGCCGTGATCGGCTCTGCATGGTGGCTGTCAGCAAGGGAATCGAGGTGGACCTCGAGGCATTGCAGCCAGCACGTCAGCGCGAGTCGTCTCTCGCGGCGGTGCTGGAGCCCCATGAGGCTGTGGAGGCCCGATACAAGACCTATGACTATCTCGCCGCCAAGGAGGCGCGTGATCTCTCATCGGGTAAGGGGTTCCGCCGGCAGCTGCTGGATGGCACGGAAGATGGGGTTGGCACGATCGGACGCGGCTATGCCAAAGCCAGATCAACAGAACCGTTTGTCCGTCACCCCGAGGACAGCGGCCTCTCGAGGCTGCTGACCAAGGAGGAGCATGCCAGGGTCAAGACCGTCCCTGAAATGCTCATTCATGGCCTGTCTGAGACTGTCAGCCATGAAATTCTGGGCCAAGGGGTCGTCCACTGTGCATTCCGCGCAGTTGGCCGCCTCCTCGGCGACTGCTTACAGCGACTTCGTGAGCAGCACCTCAAGGGTGGCCTTGTCTCCCAAGCTCCCCGCCTAGCGGCGTAGCCGGAACGAGCCCTTCCTCCCCTTCAGCCCTTCCTCGGAAGGGGCTTTTTCCTTCCTGGTTTGTTTCGCATGCGAAACAGCCACTGCGTATGGCAGTGCCTCCCCTATCTCCAGGTAAGCGTCACAGGTGGCCCTACCTCCTTGAGAGATCCGGGCGACCGGAAATGAGAGAGGAGAGTATCATGCGCAATAGCAACAAGTATGAGATCGCTGACGTGAAGCGTGCCACAGAGGGACGCTGGGACACGGTGTTCCAGGCGCTCTGCCCGCAACTCGAGGCGGCTCTGGCATGCCCTGGCCATCACGTGGACTGCCCGATCCATGGCGGCAAAGAGGACTTCCGCCTGGATCGTGGTTTCAAGAAGCGTGGCACGGCGATCTGCACCTGTGGCAACTGGGATGGATTCAGCCTGCTCAAAGAGCTGAATGGCTGGACCCTCCCGGAGATCCTGGAGCAGATCATGGGGGCGCTTGGTGAACGTGCCGTTGAGCCGCTGGCGCCGACCAAGGTGGCCCAGCCGGCGCGACCCGACGCGGAGAAGCGGGACATTCGGCCAACGCTTCGCAAGCGGTGGCAGGAGGCTCTGCCGCTGAACCGAGGAGAAGGCCGGTTCATCATGGCGAGCTACCTGCAGTTCCGCGGGTTGCCGGTGAAACCGATGCTGGCGCTGCTGGAAGGTGAGGCCCGGGTACATCCGAACCTCCCCTACCTCGAGCAAGGCAAAGTGGTCGGCCGCTACCCCACTCTGCTCACCCTGGTCAGGGATGCCGAGGGCAAGCCGGTCACGGTGCATCGTACCTATCTGGTGCGGGGCGCTGATGGCATCGTGCAGAAAGCGCCGGTAGCCAAGGCCAAGAAGCTATTTCCTGTGGTGAACGGTGGTGAGGTCAGCGGTGGTGCCATTCGTCTTGGTGCGCCCTCTGGTGGCGTTCTGGGGATTGCGGAAGGCATCGAGACCGCGCTTGCCGTTCGGGCAGCGACTGGCATGGTGGTGTGGCCGGTTCTGTCGGCTTCGCTGATGGGCACGTTCGAGCCACCAGAAGGCCTGCAGGAGGTGGTGATCTGGGCCGATCGTGATTTGCCTGATCGGAAAGGCCGCAAGGCGGGCCAGGATGCTGCGAAAGCGCTCCAGGCTCGGCTATGGGAGAAAGGGGTCAAGGCATCTGTCCGCATCCCCAATGCACCCAGCACAGGCGAAGATAAGAGTGTCGACTGGCTGATGTGTACGTGAGTGGTCAGTTTTCTGGCATGACGAAGGAAACTCAGGCCGCTTAAATTGACAAGCCCTCCTAAACGTATGTTTGGAGGGCTTTTTTTATTCTTCTGTCATGGCGTTACAGGTCGCCTGAGTGCTGTCTGAAGAGAGTCATCGATCTCTGTTCAACTCCTTCTCCATGTGGATGCCCTTGCGGTATCTCTCAGCACGCTGAGTAGGCCTGGTGGAGCAGAACTTTGCAGGGCGTCCATCACCGGGTCGTGATGATGAAGGCTCGCTGCGCTTTCGTCGCGTTTATTCTCGTTGGTTATATGGGTAGCGAGTCCGACCTCGGCTGCCCCGCGCTGTACTTCAAGTTCCCTCGCATAAAACATCAGTCCTCCGCGTGTTATTGCGTTTCATGGTGCTACAAAGGGATACATCGTTATTTTTCTTCCCGCCTGCTTCTAACGTCACCTCGCCCCCTACCTCTCATGAGACCCCTCGTTGGGGGATGAGAGGAGAGCGACATGATTCGTAGTGACTCGATTGCCAATATCGGTAGGGCTCTGGCAGCAGCCCAGGCTGAGCTGGGTGGTGTGGTAGCGTCGGATTCCACGAATCCAATGTACGACAACAGCTACGCCAGCCTGAATGCCATTATCGTCAGCATCCGCGGCGTCTTGAATCGGCATGAAATGGCGCTGGTTCAAGCGGCTGTGCCGGGAACGGTGGATGCTGTGGTGATGGAAACCATGCTGATTCATGGTCCCTCCGGCGAGTTTATTGGCTCTCATTGTGAGATGCCAGTCGACTCCCGGGACAGCCATGGTGTGGCTTCTGCACAGACCTATGCCCGGCGTTATGGCCTGCTGTCCCTCATGGGGTTGGCGCAAGGGCCGGATGATGATGGCAATGCCGCACAGCGGTCCAGGGTGAACACCGCTCAGCTTCTCCCAACAGGAGATCCTGGCCAGTGTGACCCTGAAGCCCGCAGGCCTCAGCGCCTGGCTTCCCCAGAGACGATCCTGGCGGAAATAGAGCATTCGGACCTCGAGCGACTGAACGCAGCGGAACGCTGGGTCAACTCGGCTCACTTGGATGCTCACCTGGAAGCTCGCCTGAAAGGAGCGATCGCGCAGCGTCGTCGCCTGCTGGCGCGCTCCCAGGCACAACACGCATGACCTTCAACGCCCCTTTTCCTTCTGGATCAGGGGCTTTCTTGCTTGCATCCATCATCGGGAGGGGACGTGACAGGCAATGCACATCGGCTCTTTGGCCTGGCTTTCGGGGTGTCGGCAGCCGCCATCGTGACACCGCTGTATGGCGTGCCCGCGGGTGTCGCGGTAACGGCCGCCTCCTACCCGGGCGCGACCGCCCCCGACTGGATGGAGATTCGGCGAGGTGACTTCACGCTGATACCCCACCGGACGATCACACATTGGCCGGCGCCGTGGCTGGTGCTGCTGGCAATCAGCATCGCCTGGCTCCCCTACTCTCCGCTTGGTGCGGCGGTCTTGATGGGGTTCAGCCTCGGCGCCTTATCACACGTGCTGGGAGATGCCGGTACACCCTCGGGGGTGCCTGTTTGGCACCCCGGAAAGCGCCACTCGCTCAAGCTGTGGGATTCACGATCCTCCGAGGTCTGGCCAGTGTTGGTGGCCTGGGTGATCGCGGTATTGCTCTTTCGGAGTCTAGTTCTATGACATATCGCTTTGCGCGAACGCTGCTGGCGCCGTCATTCGTGGCGCTAATGACCGCTGGGTTAGCGCTTAATGCGCATGCCGACCGCTCCTCAGCCATGGCCTGCCTGGACAGAAATAACCCCGGCGAATGTGGTTGGTTCTGGGGGTATCTGGACGAGGAGGATGAGGACAAGCTCGAGGATGAAGAGGAGGCAATTCCTGAGATGCCGGCCATGGAAGAGGAGGAGCCAGAGAGAGATTGCTCCGACCCTGAGCAGTGGATTCCGGCGTGCGGGTTTGTTGATCCCAGCGGGGACTTCGATTTCCAAGCAAAGCAGCGCGATGCCCTGCTCAATGAGTCTGTCATGAACCCGAACAACCCCGAGTCTGTTGAGCGGTTTCAGCGATACATGCGGTGGGCGGTAGATCAGGCAATCACCATGTCGCGCATGTGGGAATGGAATCAGATCCAGAATCAGGATCTCAACCCTTTGGTGCATAGCCCGGTATCGTCCTTCGGCCTACGAGCCGCGTCCCGAGCACGCGATGGGCGCAGGAATGCCGTTATGAGGGAGATCGATGAACAAGGTGGCTTCCTTGTCTGGTTCCCGCGCCAGTTGCCAATTCTGTCATGACATGCAGCCCGTGATGTCCCAGCTGGCCACGCGCACAGGACTGACGATCTACAACGCCCCGCTTGATTACACCTGCATGCCGGCCTTCGAGGACTCCTGTGAGGCCTCAGGCCAGACCATCGAGGCCGCTCGTCACCTGGGTATCGAAGCCGTGCCCGACCTGTGGCTTCACCTGCCCCAGGACGACCTGTGGTTCCGGGTGTCCAGCGGCGTCGAGTCCACCCAGCGCATCACCTCGCGGATAGAGGTTTTTTGGTGCCATCCAGAGGGCCGCTGAACAGGGGCTGAATGCCGCCACAGACGGTTCGACGCCGGCCGTCGACTTCAGTGTGCCCGACATGCTTGAACGCTCTGCTGGCGCTCTCGGCGCCGGCATTCCCCAGGGAGATGACTGATGTTCCGAAAAACGAAATTAGCCACCTTGGTGGGGCTGCCGTGCTCAGCGGTGCGACCATGACGGTCTCCATCGAACAGGCCGAGGCGAATGCCTTGCAGGATGCCTTTGGGCGCCTCTCGAGCGCCGGGGGCGCCTTCAGCAGCACCACAGACGCCACTTCCTTCAGGACGCGGACACGCCATGGGTACACGGCCGGCGGGATGACCATGCGCTTCTCGCAGAATCGCTACTCGCTGGTGAATATCGATCCGCCGCGGCTGGAGGTCGGCTGTAACGGGATAGATTCCCACTTCGGGGGCTTCTCGTACATCGACAGCCAGCAAATCCAGCAGATGCTCGAGCAGATCGCGCAGGGGGTGGTGGCCCTGGCCTTCCAGCTGGCGCTGAAGCAGCTGTGCCCGATCTGTGGTGATGTCCTCGAGTTTGCGCAGCGAATGGCTCAGGCCGCCGCGAAGATGTCCCAGGACAGCTGTGCAGTCGCTAATGCGCTGGTGGATGGCTTCCCCGACTACTCCCAGGAGGTGGGGAACCTCTGGTGTAGCTCCGTGGGTATGTTCGAGGGCATCGAGAGCGACTGGATCGCCGCTCAGCAGGATACCTGTGAGACCCGCCAGAGCGCAGGGTCTGAGATCCGAGGCCACCTCGATAACAACGAGGGGGACCGTGCCCTGGCGATGAGTATTGACGGCAACCGGACCTGGCTGGGCCTGCAAGAAGCGGGCATTGCCCCCGGCCGCGGTGGCAACAACAACATGGGCGCCGAGAACAAAATCTTCGCCGAGCTGCTGATGAGCTGGATCGGCACGGAAGTTCGCAACCGCGGGGGCTCAGGGGATTCCAATACCTATCCGTCCACCATCGAGACTCCCGACGCGATGCTCGACATCTTCCTGTGTGGCAGTCAGCAAGCGCCGGCCAGCCTCCAGTATGCCGACTTCATCAACGATTACTGCGAGGACAAGGTGTGGGATGGGGCCGATAGCGGCGTGATCGAGATTTACACCTGCAACGGCTCAGATATTAAGGATTGCTGGGAGCCACAACGAACCCCAGTGAACAACCTCACCCTTGGACAGGGATTTCTGGCCACCGTGGTTCAGGAACTGGAGGGGGCCGTCGCGAACGTCTCCTCAGGGCAGCGTCTGACGGACTCTCAGCGGGCGATCATTGCCGCGGCGCCCTTCCCGCTTTACCAGGCGGTCAATGTCGCGGCAACGTACCCGGATCTCGCTTATGACCTCGTAGTTGGGAACGCGATGATCCTGGCGTACATGATCTCCGTGGAGTATATCCGGCATGCCGTGCAAGCCACGGCAAGCACGTCGATGAACACAGCAGTGCCCGCGGAGGTTCTGCGTGAGTTCCGTGAAGCCCAGAACGACTTGATCGTTCTCACCTCCGAGAAGGCCCAGCAGATCAACATCATGGCCGAGGTTCAGGAGAACATCATGTCCCAGGTCGATCGCATCAATCGCTCTACCCTCCGCAACCTCCATGCCATGGGGCTTTCCGGCATGCAGTTTGCGCGTGACATGGCACGGGAGGTGAACTGATGGCTCGCTGGATCACACTCTGCCTGGGCGTTGCACTGCTGGCGATGCCGGGCCTGGCCATTGCCGATAATGTCCTGACGCCAGGAGGAGGTGCAGATACCTGGACCTTCTACGGCTATGGGAATGGGTACGCGCTGGCGCAGATTCTCGAGGCAATCAAGCGGATGACCGATCCAGCCTCGAACCCGGGATTCAGGAACCTGACGATGGTGCTGGCCCTGGTGGGTTTTTTGACGCTCAGTTTTACGGGGATAATTTCAGGCGCTTTTCATAAAATAGCGTTCTATTTTGGCGGCATGTTGCTGACCATCTATCTGCTATTCAGCTTGAAAATCAATATCTATGTCGAGGACATGGTATGGGATGGTGCTGGTGTCCCCCAGTTTAGCCAGCAGGTACAGGGTGTGCCGGCCGCCATTGGCTTGCCAGCCGTGGTTATATCTGAGATTGGCATGTGGGCAACCAGAGGGATAGAAACAAACTTCACGACGCCTGATTATCAAAACTTGAGGATTTCTGAAGGCGCCCCAGTCGGGATGGCCGCAAGCATGCTCAATGATATGCGGAATATCCGGTTGAGTGACCCTTACCTCCGGTCGAGTATCCAGAGCTTCATCAACGACTGCGCACTGCCGAATATCTTTAATGGACAGATTTCTCCGGTGACCCTAATCACTTCCACTAATGCGTGGGGGTTCTGGGAAATAACCTGAATGAGGCTGTGTATACGGCCGTCTACTCAACCGCTGAGCCCCGCGGCGAGATGTATGCCTGCGATGAGGCCTATGCCAGTATCGACAGCCGCCTGCAGGCCACTGCACCGGCTTTGGTGAGCGGCATGGGGGAGGTTTCTCCCTTCTGGCTCCAGCAGGCGGCCGGCGATACAACGCTTTCCCAGGCAGCCCTCGAGGACTCGTTCCGCTGGGCGTCTGGTGGCAGTGTCGTCCAGGACGCCACAGGACTCGCTACACAAGCGGCGATAGCTGAAATGTACTCGGGCACGTATGAGTACGCTGCGATGGCCACAGGCTCTAGCGAGCTAATCTCAGCGCTCAATATCGAGCAGGCCAGGCGAGCGCAGCAATCGGGCTGGTATAGCACCGCGATTCTGTTCCGGGATATGTCGGGGTACTTCTTTGCGATCCTGCAGGCGTTCGTCATCGGCCTGGCGCCGATCGTCTTTGCGGCCATCCTGGTGCCTGGCCTTGGTCGGAAAATGGGTGTCTCCTATGCCCAGGTCATGACGTGGCTAATTCTATGGTGGCCCGGCCTGGCCATCGTTAATTACATCATGATGCTCTACTTCCAGGGTCAGACGACTGGCTATATCTCTGATGGGCTCACCATGGCCAACATGGGTGCGGTCACCGAGATGTCAGACAAGATGGTGATGGCCTCGGGCTTCATGGCTACGCTTGTCCCAGCCATCATGTGGGGGCTGGTTTCTGGTAGCGGCATGGCCTTCACGTCTGTCCTGGATAGGGCTTCGGGCGCACAGCATGCAGCAACGGCCGCGAGCAGCATCTCGACGGGGGCAGCGACTGCGGGCCAGGTGAGCATGAACAATGCCAACATGAACGCTCACCAGACCTCGCATCGCTATACCTCCGGCAACGAAGTTTCCGCCCATCATGTGGGTGTGGCCAGCTCCATGGTGACCAACATGAGTGGCCAGGATATGAATGTGGGTCTGCGGCAGGCAGATTTCCGCGAAAGCAGTTCTGCTTCACAGGCGTATAGTGAAGCGACAAGCAGGACGATGGAGGCTAAGGAGGCCTTTACACAACAGTCGCAGAGGATGCTGACTGACTCTCTCAGCTCGGCAACTCAATATGCCCAAGACCAAGGTTTTGTTCGAGATGGCTCAGTGGACTGGTCGCGGATGATGCAAGACCAGAAGGGACAACAATATGCTCAGGAAGTAGGCGCGGTTTGGCAGCAGATGGAATCTGCTGGATTCTCCAGGGAAGAAATTGATGAGGTGACACGCCAAAGCTCCACTAACACAGGTGTAGAAGTCGGGGTGGATGGCCGCAAAGGGTTTAGCCTGCAGTCTGGTGTATCTGTATACGGCAGCGCATCGCACTCACGTGATTTTGGAACACGTGATGCAAGCTCTGAACGAGGCTCTTCTCGAGAGAGTAATGATGTCCAACAGGCAACATCGGGTAGACTCACATTTGGTGAAAATGGGCAAGTTAGTGTGACGGGGGACGGTGAGCGCTATTCTGAGCGATTGACAGATAGTGAGTCTCAGAAGGTACTCCAAGCTCGAGCGGGCGATGATCGAGCTTCATCCCTGTTCGCTGCATCGCGGGATTACCAAGAGGCTAGGCAGATTCAAGAGAGGGCCGCTGAGGAACTTGTGGCGAGTCGTACAGGATCTGTGCCCACTCCGGTTTCACCTCGCCATGTTGATGAGATGCGTTCAACCAATGATGAAATCCGGGGGTTGGTATCTGGACAGCGAGCAGAGGACTTGGCCTACGTGGAGGGTGAGCGGGGCGATATTACTGGCGCTGTGGGAGCCGCGAATGCTGACAATGGTGGGCGCACCGCGAGAGCCGAGAATGACACCGCGCCTGTTCGAGATAACGGTGTGCCCGGCTTGAGCGTTGCCGTTGCTGCAGGACTGTCAGCCAGGCAAGCTGGCGCTCAGGGCGATGTAGAAACGCCGGATCGCTATCACATGGTTGATTCGGGAGAGCAGTTGGCAGTCGTGGACAGACGGCAGATAGAAGCAGCTGACAATCAAAACACGCGAGGGCTATTGCTAGGCGAGGAGACCAACAGCCTCAGGGTCGGGGATGATACGTTCGTTCCTGTTATGTATTCAGAAAACCCTGACGAACCCGGGAGTGGCCACGCTATTTATGCCGTTGAGCGCGAGGGCGGGCATTCTTACTACAGGTATGGCGGCGATGGCAGCTTTGAGCCTGTATCAATGGAGCACGTGCCAACTCAAGCAGCAATCGATTCAAGGCAGGGAAGTAGCCTCGATGCCGAGGTTTCCCCTGCCTCAATGGAGCGGGTACAAATCACTGAGCCGTACCAAGAGGGGGATTCAGCGCCATCGCGAGAACAGCCAACGCCGAACACAGCGGAAGATGAGCCACCAGTATCACGTGGCCCTATGGCCCATGCTCGAGCCATTGAGAGCCAGAGGGGGTCATCGACCAACACATCTAACCCATCAGATGGTGAACAAACTGCGGGGGGTACTGACCCTTCCCAAGGAGAAAATGCAAATGGTGAATCAGACCCACGGAAGACTTGAGAACAAGGCCTTAGTAAAAAGCCGGGGGAATCCCCGGCTTTTTTTAGCGAGACTTTCGGATTAGCTTTCTATATTTAATTACATCGCGCAGCAGGAAGAATGAAAGGAAAGACACCAAGCCCCAAAAAATAAACATGGTGTCTAGCCCAATCTTGTCCCGGTATTGATAGGTTGAAACGACGAAAAGTAGTATGACGGCAGGAAAACCAATCAGGAAGAACCAGAAGTTCGCCTTAGCACGCCACTTGGCCATTTCAACAACATCGGACTTATCAGCCCCTATCAGCTGACCAAGCTCATTTGCAATTAGCGACTCGGGCTGTTTCCGGGAGGCGTGCTGCCTTGCCTCAAGAGCCCTTTCTCGGCGTAGTCGTTTGATATGCTTTGCCATTTCCGTCTCCGGTGGTGGCCTTTTGTGATGTAATTATACTAGACGACACTTTTCAGGTCAAGAAGTCAAGGTCATTCGCGCATGTTTTCTGTCGGGTCGTAATAGGACTTTTTATGGACAAGATGCGATGCCAGGTCAAGGTGCGCTCGAATGATGGTCTTAATAAACCATAGGATATAGCCACCTGAGAACTTGAAAAGCTCGACAAACCCCTTGGATAACATGTCCATCAGCGGCCTAAAGACTTCTCGGACGCCAGGCAACGAGCCAAGGAGAATCATTGAAAAAATAGCGATCGTAAGCCAGAACCATACGGTTATCATGTTTGCGTTCCTTAAACGACCTCGGTAAGAAATTCGTTAAGCCTTTCTTCAAAATGAAGCGGTTGCTTCCCAGCGGGCAGCCTCATGTTGCGTTTGACTGCCTTGAATGGTGGCGTGTTCTTTGGGTACTTGATCATGGGTGTACGGAGATGGTACATCCTAGCCCCCATCATCATCACGCATTGCCCCTTGTCCATGGCACGAAGTTGGTCAGGCGTTACCCTGAACTCCTCCATTTCACGCCAGCTTTCTCCCATTCCGCCCCATCCGACATGCTAGATTGAGGTGTCGTCCGAAGGTATTGTGCGCTCTCCCCTTGGCTCGCGGATACTGAGACAGTCCTCTGGAACCGTTTGGTCTTGCCCAGGATCTCAGCTGCTTCCTCGGGGCTGTCCTTTGACCCGAACTTGAAGAAGATTTTGTTCCAGGTGTTTTGGATCACAATGTCAGCAAAATCAGGCGACACGCGATTGAGCTGGCTGAATGACTGAAATGCCGGGATTAGAGCTATGTTGGCGGAACGGGCTTGCTCGAAAAGCCTGCCCACCCCTTCCATAACGTAGGCGCCCATCTCATCGAGGAGAGCAATGAAGTGGTCTGGCCGCTGATCTTTCGACAAGTCCTGGATGTGTGCTACGGCGGATCGTATGTCAGAAACGATCATCTTGCCGAGGTTGAGTGCGGCAGTATCCTTGCCCATGGTGGGCAAGGACACGTAGAGCATGTGCCCTTTTCTGATAATCTCCGTCAATACAATCTCGGGGGCGTAGACATTAAATACCTTCCCGAACTTACCCTGGGCAAACAGCGCGATCCGGCCAGCCATACCGCCCAGCGTCTGCTTCATCCGGTTGAGATCAATCTTAGTCCCCTCCTTGGTACGGGATCTGAATTGGTCAAGGAAGATAGACAGGGCTCTACGCTCTGGCCCTTGAGGTGTCATTCGCTCGAGGTTTTCCAGGGCTTTGTCCGACTGCATCAGGATCGAGAGATCCCCAAAGTGGTAAAGCTGACCCGATGCCTGCAGAGCGGCAATGATCACGGTAAGAGCATGGTTCGCTGATTGACGGTAGTGATCTGCTCCAGGGTTGTTCTCTGCCGATGGAATCAGGTTCATCAAGCGAGAGGCAACCTCATCGGGGTCGCCATGCAAAATCGGGTTGTAGGTATTGGCATTGTCAGGATCGGACACATCGATGATGTACAGCTCATCCTCTCTGCCGGTCACCTTGGCCATGTAGGCGAGATGATCACGAGTATCACGATCAATTTTGGCATCGATGAACAGCCATCCCTTTCCGCGGGCGGTTTGCTGCCACAGGATGTACTCGCCAATCGTGGTTTTACCGACGCCCGATTGGCCGACAATGGCAGTATGCCGCTTCCCGAGGTCGTCGGGAAGGTTGATCCGCCTGTTCTGGTCTGTTGTAAGGCCAATGTGAAGGCTGCTGCCCTCTGCATCCATGGGCTCGTCTGACGGCAGCACAAAGCCTTCCCGCGAGACTTCATCAACCCGCCTGATCATTGACAGGGCCTGGCTCCAGGTGAGCTGAGCCATCCCCAGCGAGCCAAGCACCCCGGCAGGCCAGGCAGCCAACGCTCCTGCAGCCCATGGCGACGCTGTAGCCACACCGGCTGCGATCGCGGTTAGAGCCAAGGCATCTCTTCTCCCAGCGATCATGGGCAGTTCTCCAGTATCAAGCTCTCAGTGTTGAAGATGCCGGCTGCCCAAGCCGAGGGAGCGACATGGGCTGTACGCTGAGGCAGGGGATGGAACTCACAGCGCACGGTCCACGAGACGCCCGCTGACGTGACTAAGAGCGAGACCCAGTGCCCTGGGTAGGGAGAGACCACCATCAGGCCTGTCTGTCCTGGCTCAAGCTCTACGGGGGTTCACCACCTAACGTGGTTTCCCAATCATTGCTCCAGTCCCGCTGAGCTGTAGTGATAGAGGTTCTACCTGTATCGACAAGCGCACTCGGGCCACCGTAAAGAAAATAATCCTCGTTGACTTCTAAATTGTCGGCAATACTTGGCGTTACCAGAGTAGAAAGCAATATGGCGGCAAGCGTTCTTTTCATATATCACCTGTTATTTCTGTTATAGAAGCCACCTGGGAGAGACCCCCCACCAACTCCGTCGACGTTGGGAAGCATGTATATAGGCAGGTCTCTCCCACCTTGGCGCTGTGCATTAAACCGATCATTCCACATGCTGTAGGTGAATGCCTCGGTATAACGCCTGCCATTAGAAACAACGAAGGTTATTTGTCCGTTGAAGACCCTTGATCGGTTAGGTGTGATGGCTCCGCTATCCGCTCGATGTCCATAGGTGTGGGAAACACTGCTATTTCCAGGGGTCGTGCTTATATTTCCATCCCCCCAGTCGATATGGGCCTCAACAATGGCTTCTGTTACTTGGCCTCCATTCTGATAAGAAACATAGGAAGGCGCTATGATCATCTCGGTTTCAAGGCCGACATAGCCATTGTTGGGCGATAATCTAAAAGCGGGCCTTCCTGAATCCAGAACTAGAGAATTGCTCGAGGCAGCCCCATTCGCCAGTGCTCTTGCCTGATCTTGAATGCGATCAACAGGACTAGCTTCGATAATGCTAGGGGCTGCAGCAGCCCCCGCGGTTACAGTGATAATGAGTGCAGCCATCAATCTAGCCATGTTTTGCTAAACTCCGCTTTGGCTTGCTCGGAAAGTGTTTCGATGTATTTCGAGAAATCCATTTTCCCGAGATCCAGCGCTAGGAACTCGTCCAGCGTGAAGCCAGAGCAATCCGGGTGATACTGACGATCGTATGTCGTTGAAGCACGTGTGACGCAGCTCCCAAGCACACGAAGCATACAGGTATCGTAGGTTTGCTCTGAGTAAGTCGACCATGGCTTAGCTGTCAAGGTGACTTCTATGTTAGCCCGGAAATCGCATTCGCCGCTGGAGCATCCTCCCGTCAGAGAAATCGGCGGGCTAGAATTTATGTAGTGGTCAATGTTATCTATTCCGTTTGAAATATCTATTTCGGTCCAATCGCCTGTTTGACAGCTGAAATTTGAGTTGACGCACATCCTCAAGCGGGGGGTCGGGTTGTCAACATTCTGACCGTGTGTATAGGCCTCAAAGTGGACGTTATTATGGCTCCAAGAAAATTCTCCCCATCCTTCTGTAGGGAAGTTGGTTGGCCAATTCATATCAAGAGGAATGTTCATTTGACCGCCTTGTGAAACAGGCCAAGCATGCACATCGTAAGCACATGTTCCATCCTCATAACACCCACCACCAACAACGGTATAGCGATTCAGGGCGCGAATGTGGTGATCTTCCGCCCTAAGTTGGTGTATCTGCCATCCTGGTGAGTACCCAAATATCGGGTGGCCCGGGGGCTCTTGGCATGATTCTGCAGAGCAAATTGCAGCGTAGATGTCTGTATTTGAAGGGCAGTCCAATCCAGTCACCATTGAATCTGCGTAATAAGCCTCGTCATGGCACTCTTCATTCCATTGCCAAAACCTGACAATGTTGCCATTGGCATTCAGTTGGTTTGTCCAACCACCGCTATTTCTGTAGTAATTGAACTCTATGCTGCGGGTCAGTGCGCCACCTGCGTTTTGGCTCGCTAACTCAGCAAGTTGCTGTCTCCCCTGCTCCTGAATGAGGCGAGCTAGCATCGAGTCAAATTCACACCACCGCTGGTAGCGATCCACTTGAGTCTGCGTATTGGCTATGGACCACGGCCTTGTCCAGTGTGAGCAAATTTGTCGCGCATACGCCATGTCCCCTGCGGCGGGCGCGTTATATACATAATCTGCAAGTGTGCAGAGTGTGTTATTGGTCTGAACAAATCCAGGGGTGACTTGTACCGCACGACCAGCCAGGCGTGCCGCTGCAAGCTCTATGTCTTCCATGTCGCAATAGTCTGCACCGACCCCTGTAGCCATGGAGATCAGGGAGCTGGTCAACACCACATCCTCAGGATTGTCCTGGCAACACTGCATGTTCTGTACCGCATTTATCATATCCGCGCCGGCCGCGCCGGCAAGTACAGCACCTAACGGGCCACCAAAGTATGCGGCGAGAGCTGTACCTACTGTCGCGTTGAACTCGATCATTCGACGGAAGTCACCTGTAATTGCACGGCACTCTTTTTCCACTCCAGGGAAAATGCTGAAACCACCGTCGAAGCTGGCTTCTTGAGCAATCATATCCATGATGCCTGCGGCTGCTACAGCATCAGAGAATGCGCCTTCATCGTCTGGCAGCTCAGGCATTATTTCCCATTGGGAGGGGTCACACTTCCCTGATTCTCGACACAGGTAGGTTTGCTGCTGCTCTACACACAGCCCATCAAGTTCTTCTGTGCAGGTGTATTCGGTTATACTGCAATTTGGATCATTATTGCAGCGCGGTGTCTCTCCGATATAGCATCGCTTACTTATAGATTGCCCGACTACATTACCGCTGCCATCAACTATGTCTTCTCGGCTTATTTCTGGGCCACATCCGTATGAGGTTATGCCATCACAAGAAGCCTCAGTTGTTTGCCACTCCTCGATCCACGCATACGGTAATACTGTGTCATATTCAGTATAAGTGGATGGGTATTGCTCATTTCTTCGATTTACAAGCTCCCACTTACTATCGCGCTCTAACGCACCGAGGTCACATGAATTGCTATACGGTAGTCCATAGCATAAGAATTTTCTGGCATATTCCCAGCAGTCACGATTGACTGTTTCTCCACCAATAACCCGCGGGGCAGTGTCCACACACCAACGGTCGACCTCATAGCACTCGGCAAACTGATTAAGATTTGCCTGGGCTCTGTCATGGCCCGCGCTCAAGATGGCTATTAGCGCAAGTCCTGATATGCTTGGTATGTCTTTATTTATCCTCATTTCTTTAACCCACGTCCGGCATTCTTTCTTCAAAGTCACCGCAGCTATCTATCCAGAAATCTTCATAAACATTTTTATTTCTTAGAGTGAAGCTGTGTACGTTGTATCGAACATCGCCTATAGGTTGGTGGTTTCCATTAACATTCCCCCAGTCAATGCTGCAGTGCCCATTGCTGTTGCAACGTATAATGCTGCCGGGATTTGCATTGTAATTTACGCCTTGGGCAAGGTTTGCGAGTGTGACATTTCTATTCCATACAACGCCTGTAACGCAGCCTTCATAACGTATGTCAGCAGATTGAGCATTGTTGCAGGTCAGGCGAAAGGAGCAGCAACTTGATGCACCTGGAACGCAGGGCGCCGAGAACGGCGTGCATTCAAGCTCAGTTCCAACTACTTGTACTTCACGCTTTCTTTCACAGACAAATTCAGCTGTCTCACGCTGTACATCGCACTCCCGGGAATCAGGCTCACACGTGACTATCTGAGTTGGAATATTTACTATGCAAAGGTCAGTTTCTAAAACATCTGGTTCACACTGTCCGTTTCCATCAATATCAAGGAAATCAATCGAACGTGGATCATCGGGGTTGCAAGATACGGGTATGTCACCTTCGGTAAAAAGCTGATCAAACTGTCCCCCTAAACAGTGTGCTCTGTTGTTCGCAAAGTTTTCCCCTGCTCCAAACACTGGGTCGTTCCGAACATCACGGATCGCATTGATAGGATGTCCATCCGTGGCATCGACACGCTGGCTCGCTTGGTTCCGCATGTCATGGCCACCCCAGGCATCGCCATGCAGCTGGTGCATTGTCATCTCGCACTCATTGCTGTTGCAGTCTGCAGAGACCCGGTAGGTGCCCGTCAGAAGCCCCCCGGTGAATGTCGCCCCCCCCCGGTGGAACCTGCTGAACGGCCGTGTACCGCTCATCCGTGCAACCGATCCCCTGGGTCAGGGCATCGCAAACAGAAACGCTGAGGGTAGACAGGGAGCCGTTCTGGCTTTGTTCGCAGGACTCAATGGAGACGCGAACGCCTCCCGCCGTGATTCTGGCCCCATCACGGCACCTGAACGATCGCTGCTGCTGCTGAGTCACCTGGATGCCGACCTCCCCGCCAAGCTCACCCGAGGTGCGAGCGTCTTGTAGGCCCAGCGCTTGAGTAGCTGTCCTATAGCTGGCACTAGGATCAAAGCCTTGTGCTCCAATACCCCCGGCAATCCTTCCCGCCTGGCCAGGGTCAGCCAAGGTTGTCGTTGGCGCTACCCATGCGACGGCCAACAATGCCGTCGCCATCAAAGCTGATCCTGTTCGCCAGGCCATGTCATTCCTCCCAAAGGTGATCGATTTCCTGTCCAGCGGGGCCAACCGCGGGTCCAAGGGGTGTGTCATAGACCTCTTGAGCGGTCCCTGAGTACCGCTCTCGAAGCCGCTCAGCATTTCGCTCAGCCAGCTCTGAGGCGACCGACTCCCAATGCGCATCGCTGATCGCGGCCTGCTCGGTGCTCGCTTCTGCACCCTCGCTTCGCAGCGCGGCGATATAGGCATCCGCATTAGGAGCCCCCCGTTTCTGGAACTCCTCTAATGCATATAGGGCGGTCACTGACCCTTGCGCTTTCCAGTAGCTGTCTGGGTCTTCCTCTGGGCAGGCCTGATACGAGAAGGTCCGGTTCGCGTAGAGTCCGTCCCGAGCCTCCGGCTGAAGGCAAACTCCGCGGATGTCCTCCCTTGCCAGGACGATGGTGGGCACGGCATCGACGGCGTAGGCGTCGAACAGGCGAGGGTCGATCTGAATTGGCGCAGTCATACCTCCGGGCTGAAGAACCTCGAGCACGCGCTCCATGGCGAAATCGCGAAGATTCTTGCCCGGCTCTACGCCGCGCAGCACCAGCTCACCTCCTGCCCGCGCTGCGTCGAGGGCATAGGCCCGGATCAAACTCTCAGGCATGGAGAACGAGACGAAGAAGTACAGGCGGTCCTGGTCGCCCAGCTCCAGGCTCTCCCGCAATGCCTGCCACTCGGCTGCCATTGCCGGATCGGCGATGCCGCCCGTTGTCCCTGGCTCGCGGACGTTTTGAATCATCTGCTGGGCCGCCTGGGCACCCGGCTCGGCTGTGGTCCCAGCGTTGCCCAGCATGTCGTCAACGGCTCCCTGAAGCCCTGGCCCATGGAGGGCTGAGTCAGTGACTGCAGGTGACTGAAGGCGTTGCTGGCGGCCTGATCGGGTGTCGGCTGAGCCAGTGCATGAGATGCAGTCAGTGCGGCGGTGATGGCGATTACAGTGCGCAGCATTGCTTCCCTACCCAGATCATGTAAGCGGAGTCGGTTCGGACGGCGGTATTGGCTGGCGGCATCATCCCCCAGCGGAACTCAGACATGCCGAGTACGGCGGTCTGGTTACTGGCCACCGGCGCTACAGGGTCGATGCGGTACTGGCTGCGGATCATGTTCGGCATGTAGACCGACTGGCACTCAGCCCACGGGCCGATCGTTGAGAGCAGCCCGGCCATGCGGGTCTTCCGCTGCATGTACTTGCCAAGGACGTGGAGATTGCCGCCCTGGGGGGAGCTGTGAGTCGGGCTGGAGCCGGTCAGAGGGTAAGTCACGCCTTGTGAGCCCTGGCACCAGAACATCATGTCGAGGGGCCTTCCTGCGGCTGAGGCAATGGCATCGGGCATGCAAGAGAGCGCCCCAACGGGATTGGCGAACAGAGCAGATTCAGGGAAGGCGATCGAGGTCCATGTGTCGTCCTGCCACGTGTAATCCACCTCTGTCAGGTCCGCCAGGTTGAACCCTGAGGTGTTCATGCAGCCCAGGCTGCTCATCATGTTGAGCGCACTGAACAGCGGGTAGATGTACCAATGCACCTGCATGCGCGTGACGCTGCCGGTGTCTCGGCCTGACCCGTAGGACTGGTTAGAGGTCTGCTCGTCATACCCCGTCAATACCTGTGTGCCACCGAGCGTCGACATGCACCCTGGGGTGCGGGCCACCTCGGCAAGGTACGTCGGCTCCCAGTACGTCATGCCTATGCCTGGGAAGGGAATGCCGAATGGCCCAGGGCAAAGGCAGATGGGGTCCATGTTCATCAGGGAAGGGTTGGAGCCGCCCCCCATGGAAATTCCAGCGATCGTGACGGGGAACATGTTGTTCCAGTTCACGTCATTGATGGGGTTGAAGACAGTCCCCTGGCATGCGGCTGAGCCAGAGAGGGGGGAGGCCGTGGCGCCATGGCTGGTGGCCAGCCCAAGAGCGATACAGGCGGACATGAGAAACCGCTTCATGGCAGGTACTCCTCCAGGGTTTCAACGGCGTAGGGATAGGCGAAGTGAGTCACCTCAACCGCGTGAGGATTGTCGTCTCTGACCCCGGCGAGCGATGGGGTATGCGTGATCCCCAGCCGCCTGAAATGCCATTCTTCGGCGAAGTAGACGGCGCGGCCGATGTCAGTGGCCAGCTCACCGGGATCTCCGGCAGTGGCGATGATGGTGAGATTGATGGGGTGGCGCTCCTTGAGTGCCATGGCGAGTTGCCGTTGATCGTCCACCCTGAGGTCAACCACCAGTAGCCAGTTATCGGGCCTGACGTGTTCGAGTGGATTGACTCGTGTACCCGCCTCGTAGAGCACCCCCCATTGATAGGAGCCATCGGGTTGACGCAACAGCGCCTCAATGTCCTCTTCGAGGGTGTAGGAGGGGTCCACGTGGCGGGTTTCGGTATGCTCCGCTATGGGCAAATACCAGTCGGGAATGTCGCGGGTATGGTGGCGGGCCTGATCAGCAAGACCGTCATTGATGGATGCCCAGTCGACGCCATGGGCTTCAGCCACCATCGCAAGGCGCATGTCAGGCTCCTCGATCTCCCACGTTGGTCCGAGTATCCCAAGGTCTTGGGTATCTGCCATGGCAGTCATGGGGAGCATGACGGCAAGCGCTATCACGCAAACCGTATTTTTACTATACTGTACTACGTTTTCCATTTCTTGAGCCGTTCCAATCTGCGGTAGACGCTACGCTCCGAGATGTTTGCCGCCGCGGCGATCTCAGCTGCCGACAGCCCTTCGCAATGGAGAGCCAGCAGGTTCTCATGCGTCAGGCCGGAACGGGGGGAGCGCTTGGGTAGGTCGATGAGGTGAGCGGACGCTGTGCTGTCAGCCTCCAGGAAGACTTCAGGTTCTGCGTCGTCCTCTTCATGGAGTTCGTCAATGAGATCCGGGATCTTCTCAGCCAGTAGCTCGTACTGCTCAGCACGAGGTTCACTGTCGGCCTGCCCTGCCTTGTGGACTGTGACAGGGAGGATGGTATGGCGCCGCCATGTGCTGACTGCCAGGAACGCCGCCTCCCCTGCATACTTCATGATGGCATCATGGGCATAGCTGGGATCGTATTCCTTCGCCAGCCATGCCAGATACACCTCCTGCTTCATGTCATCAAGCCACTGGCGAGGGATGTGCAGACGGGAGGCGGTCCACCCGACTAGCCGCTCCATCTCAGACGGTGGCTGCTTTGCCAAGTATTCAAAGAGGTTTGCCATGCGAGACGCACTCCTGAATGACCTGATCAACACGCTTGAGCGACACGGGTGTGAGATCAAAATCAGCCTGCCGGCCACCCGGGGCCGAGGCGCCCGCCGGAAGGCGACGACTGACCTGGGACGCCAAATAGGTGAACTGAGAAATAACCACGGCCTGACGCTGAAGGAGATCACCCAGCTTCTCAGGCCAAAGCTGAAAACCAGTGTTTCCATGGCCACCCTCAACGCTTGGGAGAAGGGCGCTATCCCCCGGATGGTGCCTGAGGAACGGCTCATCCAGGTCCTGGGGGAAATCGCTGATGAATATCAAGCCGTCGAGGGTGGCGCCTGGGTCGCCGCTGAGGAGGTCAAAGCCACAGTGGATCGCTGGATGGAAGTCATGACCCCGCGCCAGATTGCGGTCGCCGCGGATGAGGCAGTGACCACCATCCGAAGCTGGGCAACCGGAAAGCATAGGGTTCTGCGCACCAAATGGAACCGGGTGGTTCCATTGGTGGATCAGATGCGTGAGGTCATGAAGTCCCACCAGGATCACCCTTAGGCTTGGCGGGGCTGTTGCCCTGGGCCACTATGCTGCCCAGGGTTACCATTGCCTGATACTGGCCCTTGAGCCCCCTCCTCAGCACCAGTAGCGGCATTTTGATCCGCGCCCTGTTTCTCCTCCTTCGGCTGTTTCGCCTGTTCTCTCAAAAATTTCTTGAATGAGCGGTCTCTGTCCATGAGGTTGTTCAGCATGAGGTCGACCAGATCGCTGGTCGAAACCTTCTCGTCAAATGTGAATTGGTATAGTTCCCTGTACTGTTCCAAACGGATCAGGGTGGATTCGCGAAGCTGAGCTTGCAGCGATTTCTTGGGGTCGTGTTCGACGCGGCCAATGAGCATTAGTGCCTCCTGGGGTATCATGTGGGCGAGGCAATCTTGCCAGTAATGGATTGATGGCCGATAGCCAAGAAAGCCGAAATCTGTTGTCCGGTATAGTTACATTTGAGAAGCGCCGAACATAAGGCGCATGGGGAGAGAGCATGGAAGGCAGCGATAACGAGAACGACCTGAAGAAGGTTCTGGATGCAGGGCAGCGCAAGAAGGGGTCTGGGCCTAAAGGCGGCCAGCGCGGGACGGTCAAGGGGCCTCGATCGGACTATCTCCAGATCACACCCGACACTCCGGGCTACAAGCTCGTCCAGGTGGTTTTTGAGCATGCCGTCAGCAAGGGCGTCTCGCTGTCGGAACTTGCGGAGCATCTCGGGATAGCGGCCAGTACCCTGAGCCATCTCAAGACAGGGCGGCGCCTCGCTAGCTCTCTCGGCCGTGAGGTCGTTGAAAAACTAGCAGAGTGGTTGAACTATCCTGTGCTGGCTGTGTTGATCCTCGCGGAGCAGGTCCAGCTTGAGGACTTCTACTCCCCACGTAATGACCTAGATCGTGCTATCGAGCGTGCCTTGACCTTCATGGCAGATGACCCCGAATGGGGCGGGATGATGCCCAAGGATCTCGTGGGGGCCTCAACTCACATGAAGCTGTGGGCGGTTTGGATGTATGAGCGTGCCACCAAGACACGGTTGATTCCCGGCGGAATCGACTACCTGGACCTGCTCAAGGCCATGGAAGATTTCAGGGCAGAGCACCCGGCCAGCCATTGATGGGGTTGGGCTTCCCTGTCCAGGTAAGTGCCATGACGCCGTTTCCGGGAGTGGCACTCCCCAGGCTGGGGAGACAGGCGGCAGCCCGCCATACGTGATCCATCACGCAACAGCCCTGATTTGATTATAAATACGGGAACCGTTCGAGTTAGGCGCCGTGTAGTCGCCGCCGAATACCCCCTTATCCTCTCCTCCCTCACCCATTGGGTGATTCATAGCTGCCTTATGTGACCGTTTTTCTTGCGGTTTTCCGTGCCGGATAGATGCTTCCGAGCGTGCCGCTAGAGACGGGTGGTGCATTCATTCTGGTGGACTTGGGTGACCGCACCGTTTCACTTCAAGAAGAACATTTCACGAAAGCACATGGGCCGCTCCGCGGCCTGAAAAGGGACGGGCCACGACATGCCTAGCGATGGCCTAATGGAGGTCCGCCAACTGGCCCGATTTGACTTCGTTGGGTTGGTAAGGGGTGTTGCATCACTCTGTCATCGAGAAACACATGGGCCGCTCCGCGGCCTGAAAAGGGACGAGCCTCGACATGCCTAGCCATTGCCTATGCCGATCTCGCCAACTGGCCCAAATTGACTTCGTTCCATCACGCTGCGCGTGCCTCGAAAGCGCCAGCATGGCTGCGGTGGCATGGACTTCCCCACACCCCGAACGGCACACACTTCCACGGGGCTGCGCGTGCCTCGAAAGCGCCAGCATGGCTGCGGTGGCATGGACTTCCCCACACCCCGAACGGCACACACTTCCACGGGGCTGCGCGTGCCTAGAAAGCGGCCGCAGACGCATGGTGACAAGACAAGACGCTAGCCAGAGGCACGAACGCTTCAGGTACTCATCCCTACGCATACTAGAGCATCCATTCGTACCACTCGCGGGCAACACCCAGAGCCCCACCCGTGGGTGTCTTGATCCCCCCTAACCCAGCTTCCACACCTACCCTTCACATCGCCCTGTCTGCCTATGCCCAGTAGCACTTCCCCGCTCCCCGTACAGGCACAAAAAAAGGCTCGGATGCATGATCCCGAGCCCCCTGAAACCCCTCCCTATGACCACTCCCATGGTCAGTCAGTAACGCACCTTATGGACCGCTTTCATCGTGGTGGTAGCCCAACTCTGGGCGGTAGTGGCGAGCTGTGCCGATGGCCTTGTTGATGCGCTTCAGGTGTTCGATGAAACGGGCTCTGCGCTCGATCAATACCAACGCTTCTGCGATCAGATCGCGAGCTTCCTGAGGGACGGTTTTGGCTCTTGCAGCGACCCCCGGGCGCTGAACCCGGGCCGCGTGCCATGTCGACGCCGAGGTACGGCTATGCTGTTGTCGGTTGACCCACTTCTGCCATACCGGATGCGGACATCCCAGACATCCATACCCACACCGATTCAGGTCTAGTAGCACCGCCCCGTGAGCGCGTGGCTGTGCTTCCCGGATACGCTCGCCCAAGTCGATCAACTGCTGGTTGTACTCCTTCATGATGGCTTGTATGTCATCGGTCAGCGCCCCCACCATGGCATCGGCTTCTACGGCCAGTTCAGCGCGGTCTACCTTGCGCCGGGAACGGCTCTTGCTGACGTACTCTGCTGTGCTTGTCTCGTGGTCCATGGCCTGCTTCATCCTCATACCCGCGTCACGTTCTCGTGGCCCTCCAATGCGGCTCAACCGGTGTCATCGGTTAGCACGTCAGATGCCCGTCTAGCGAGTTTGTGAGCCCGTCCTTGGGCAGGGGGAAATCGTCCTTTTCGTGTGTCATTGGTGATCGTCTGACTTGTGTTCTTGCCCCGTCCAGGGGGTGCCCGGCGGGGCCTCGGCGGCGTGCTACTGCGGGTGCTCGTTGAGGAACTGTCGGCAGGCCGCCACCAGTGTCCGGCAGTCGTCAGGGAGCTTCACCCGGTAGCGCTTTGCTGCGGCTTCGGCAGCGGCGATCATCTTGGGGGTCGGGGCCTTGCTCCCCATGTGTTTGTCGATGAATGCCTTGCACGCCTGAAAGGTGGTCAGCTCACCATTCAGGGTGACGCCGTGCTCGTCGGCGAGGCGCAGCGCCAGTGCCTTCATCTTGTCGGTGGGCGGGGCCGGATGCTGCATCGCTTCATCCAGGAAGGTGCGGCATACGTCAAAGCTGGTTTCGATGCCTTCAGGCAGGGTCAGATTGCGCGAGGCGGCGATTTTCCTGGCGGCGGTCAGCATGTTCTCGGTCGGTCCATTGCGCGTGTCAGTGATGGCCTCTGGGGCGTCCTCGACATCCTCGATGACCTCCTCGATCCGCTGCGTGATGAACGCTCGCTGAGCATTGATGAAAGCGTCTCGGCGCTGCCTGGCCTCGGTGTCGTTGGCGGCGTTCTGGATCGCATCGAGTTCACGCTCCCAGCGGGCAGTCACTCTGACCTCGGATAGCATGCTGGGCGTGTTGTCGATGAATGCACGGCCTCGCGGGGTGGAGACGATCAGCTGCTGTTTCCCCTGGCGCTGGGTGGCGATGTACTCGCGGTCAAACAGGGTCTGGATCACCGTGTCCCGGGTGGCGGGAGTACCGATGCCCTCGGCCTTGCGCAGCAGCTCGGCATCCTCGCCTTCAGCGTGCCGACCGGCGTGGAGCATGGCGTTCAGAAGCGTGTCGACTGTGTAGTGTTTCGGGGGCTCTGTGCGGGACTCGTGGAAGCGTACTGCCTCGATGGGCGTGCTGGCGCCGGTGACCAGCGGGGCAGGTCTTTGGGGGCCTTGGGGTCGCCAAAGGCGCTCATCCAGCCCGGGTCGATCGTGCGCTTGAAGGTGCCGCTGAACAGGGCGGGCTGGCGTTGGAGAACGTCCTCGACCTCGACGCTCGCGGCAACCTTCATGGCCTCGATGGAGGCCGGGGGCAGCAGGGCCTGTATGAACTGTCGGGCGCACGCCAGGTAGACCAGTTGCTCTGCCTGGGAGTGGGCGGACAGGTCCGGTGTCTTGGTGGTGGGGATGATGCCGTGGTGGTTCATCGGCTTGTCGGTGAAGCAGCGTGGCCGAGGGGCGTTGGAGTCCTCCAGGCAGTGCCGGCGGCCGGCGACCCGGGCGGCCGGCATCAGGCTGTCATCGGCCTTGGCGGCGCCACCCAGGATGCCCAGCAGGTCGCGGCGATTGAACAGGCTGGCGGGTAGTTCGCCATGCTCGGTTCGGGGGTAGGTCAGGTAGCCCGCTGTACGCATGGCGTCGGCGGCCTTGAGCGTCTGCGAGGCGGTCAGCCCGTGCTGTTTGGCCATGTCCCGCTGCAGCGCCGTGAGACTGTAGGGCAGCGGCGGATGCTTGGCGGTGGTCTTGGTCTCGGCCTCGAGGATCTGTGCTGTGCTGGCGCTCTCCAGGCGCTGTGCGAAGGCCTGCATGGCGTCCCGGTCCAGGAACAGCGGCTTGCCTTCCTCCTGGAGCCGGAGGCCCTTGGCACCCTCGAACGGTGGAGCTGGCGCATAGGTCAGCTCGCCCCCGCCCAGGGTGATCTTGGCCTGGTAGTGGTCGACCGGAACGAATCCTTCAATGGTGCGGTCACGGGCGACAATCAGCCCCAGCGTGGCTGACTGCACGCGCCCGGCCGACACCACCCCGGCCTTGCCTTTCCCCTTCGCCAGGTCGTCCCCCATCAAGCCGGCACGCGCCGCGGCGGTGTAGGCCCGGACAAGGTACTGCCAGAGCCCGTCAGCGTTCGCTCTGGCCTGCTGGGCTCGCCAGAAGGTGATGGTCTCGTGACCCTCACGCAGGCGCTTGGCGGCGGCCTGAATGTCGCCCGCCTCCATCGAGCCGGTGAGCCACATCCGCTTCACGCTACCCCGGTACTTGGCGTACTCCAGGATCTCGTAGCCAATGGCCTCCCCTTCGCGGTCGGGGTCCGTCGCCAACCACACTTCCTTGGCCTGGGAGAGGGCCTGTTTCAGGTTGCCCAGGTACTTGCGGCCTCGGTCGGTCGGCGTGTGCGGGAAGACGGTCGGCAGCGGCAGCAGGCTGCGCGGATCGCGCCAATTCGCCTCGGGCGTCAGGGTGGCGGGCTCTTCAGGCGCCAGCAGGTGCCCTGCCGCCCAGACCAGAGTGATGGCCGTCCCGTTCCAATGGCCCGTGTAGCGGTTCCCGTCACGCTTCAGCCCCAACGCGGGGGCTATCTTGTCCGCTTGATCGCTGTGCTTTTCACACAGAATGAGTGCTTGTGTCGTCATGCGTTTCTTCTGGTGTTGGTGGTTGGCCAGCGCCGGTTGTGGCGCCCGTGGTATCGACTGATGACGATACGGCGGCTTTCCATTACTCGGGGTGTTGCAAAGCTAGAAAGTGTCGTCTAGTATAGTAACACATGACGGGGCGACAGGTAGCGCCCCACCAGATTCAGCGGAGTGCGCCCGCAAGCTCCTCTCTCTCCCCTGGCGCGGCTTCGGGGATGCGCATAAGCCGCCTAGTCGTCCCGTTTCGGCGGGGCTACCGGAGAGTCCACTGGGAGCCTCATGGCTTCTCTCTCACTCTCACCTCAGTGGGCTCTCCCGTAGCGGATCAGCGCTATGCAGTCGGGCGTGGCCCGGGCGTGCTGACAGGCCACGCCGTCATGGATGAGTCTGTTCTTCCTTGCCCTTAATGCTTCGCCCGGTTCCCCACCGGGCGTTTTTTTTGGCGTGGAGGCGTGATGGAGAACAACGAGACCTTGAGCGGGACGGTGGCGGCCGTGCGCTATACCGGCGACGAGGGGTTCCAGATCCTGACGGTGCGCGATGCCCAGGAGCAGGAGGTGGTCCTGGTTGCGGTCTGCCAGCCGCTGCATGAAGGCGAGTGCGTCGAGGCCACCGGCCAGTGGACGACCCATCCGCGGTTCGGCCGTCAGTTCAAGGCCGATCGCCTCGTGACCCGGGTGCCCCAGGAGGCCAAGGCCCTGCAGGCGTACCTGGCTAGCGGGAAGGTGGATGGCATCGGCCCCAAGTTCGCCGCCCGGCTTGCCCGGCACTTCGGTGACGCGCTGCGCGATGCCCTCGGTGACCCTCAGGTGCTGCAGCAGGTGTCCGGCATCGGCAAGAAGAGGGCGGCGCGGATCGCCACCAGCTGGAACGAGTATCAAGAGGCACGGGAGGCACTGATCTTCCTTCAGGGGCATGGCCTGGGTGCGTCCCGGGCCATGGCCGTCTTCCGCAAGCTGGGGGAGGAGACCATCGCCAAGGTCACCGCCAACCCCTACCGGACCCTCCTCACCATCCGTGGTATCGGCTTTCGCATCGCCGACACCCTCGCCCTATCACTCGGCTTCGAGCCGACCCACCGTGACCGGATCAGCGCCGGGCTGCGCCATGTGGTCGATGCACGATCCGCCTCGGGACATACCCTGGCCTCGGAGGAGGTGCTGGCCTCAGAGGGGGCCGCGCTCCTCGAGGTGCCCGTGGACCGGGTGGCCTCGGTGGTGGGAATGCTGCTGGCGCACGACAAACTGCAGCGTGTGGACGGCGGGCTGGTGGGGTTGCCTGCCCTACTCCGAGCCGAGCAGCGGCTGGCTGAGGCCCTGCTGGCGCGGGCGGAACCCTGGGACGATACGCGGCTGGCGCAGGTGGACGGGCAGCTGTCGGATGGCCGCGTGCTGAGTGAAGAGCAACGTGAGGCCCTGGTGACCTGCCTCGCCTACGGGGTGGCGGTACTCACCGGGGGGCCGGGGGTCGGCAAGACAACAGTGACTCAGGTGCTGGCGCAGTCCCTGGACGATGCGGGCTACTCGCTGGCGCTGTGCGCCCCGACCGGGCGGGCGGCACGGCGCATGGCTGAGGCCACCGGGCGGGAGGCCTCCACCATTCATCGTCTCTTGGAAGCTGGCGCCAATGGCTTCGGGCGCAACGCCGAGAACCCGATCGAAGCGGACGTGGTGATCATCGATGAGGCGTCGATGGTGGATGTGGTGCTGTTCTGTGCGCTCGTCGTGGCCCTGCCTGAGCGCTGTCGGCTGTACATCATCGGGGATCAGGATCAGCTGGCCTCGGTTGGCCCGGGGAACGTGCTGCGCGATGTGATCGCCTCGGAGCGAGTGCCGGTCGCCCGGTTGACCCAGATCCGCCGTCAGGGGGAAGGCTCCCAGATCATCGTCCAGGCGCATGCCGTCAACCGCGGACAACCGCCGGAGTCGGTGCCGGGCAGTGACTTCCTGGTGGTCGAGGTGCCGGAGGATGGCGGCGCTGAGCGGGTGCTGCAGGAGGCCTTCCGTGTGGCCACCCAGGAGGTGCCGGCGCTGGGCTTTGATCCCCTGCATGACGTGCAGGTGCTGACCCCAATGCACGGTGGCCCAGTCGGCACCCGGGCGCTCAATGAGGCGTTGCGCGAGTTCCACATCCCCAATGGCCGCGGCTCGGTGACCATCAACGGCCGGCGCTGGGCGCAAGGGGACAAGGTGGTGCAGACGGAGAACGACTATCAGCGCGAGGTGTTCAACGGCGACCTGGGCTACGTCACCGACGCGGACCCTGAGGAGAAGACCGTGGCGGGCCAGTTCGAGGGGCGCGAGGTGCTGTTCACCAGCGATGCCCTTGGGAAGCTCCAGCTCGCCTATGCCATGACTGGCCACAAGGCCCAGGGCTCGGAGTTCCCGGTGGTGATCCTGCCGCTGGCGCGATCGCACTGGCACATGCTGGAGCGCCAGTGGCTCTACACCAGCATCACCCGGGGCAAGCAGCTGGTGGTGCTGGTCGGCCACCGCTCGGCGATCAACCGGGCGGCCCGGCATGTCACCGGCCGGCGCCGGCAAACCTCGCTGCCGCTGTGGCTGCGCCAACCACCGGCAGCCACGACAACCCATGACCCTTACCAAGCAGGAGAGGCCTGATGGCTGAAACCTATATCCCGATGGCCCGCTGGGGCCGTGACCATTGGCGGTGCCTGGCCTATGTGGAGGCCGTGGCCGTGGAGATGGCCGGCTTCCAGGTGGGTGCCGACCCGCGCATGACAGCCAACCGCCGGCACTTCCGCATCCTGGCCGACCACTGCCCGCGTCCGCGGCGCCCGAACCACCCGCCCCGCCCCGGCCTGGTCATGCAGCCCGAGTACGCCACCCGGCTGGCCGATGGCTCGCAGCCCGATCCGGCGCATGACGACTGGTGCTGTGTTCAGGACATGGCGGCCGAGGGCCTGTTTACCGCCGGCCCCGATCGCGTGCAGCCCGGGGAGACCCTGCATCTCAGTGAGCGCGGGCTGGCGCTGGCGGCCGATCTGCGCCAGCACAAGGCAGCAGGACACCCCATCGGCGCGTTCCGTCGCGGCCAGGACAACCTCGAGGAGGCCGTATGCCCGGCTTGACCCTTCTACTGCTGGCGCTGTGGCTGGGCTTGCTCACCACCGGCCTCTACATGGTGGCCCTGCTGGTGCTGGGAAAGCGCAGCTGGCGCGATCGCAAATTCGTGAAGCACTGGATGTGGCTGTGGGCCGCCTTGCTCGTGGTCTCCACGGTGATCCACATGTGGGGGCCGCGAGAAGAACCGGCGCCCGAGCCGACACCGGCGCCAGCCCCGGTGCTGTCCGATGAGCTGGCCTCGGGGATCGTGATCCCTCGGCCGGTGACCTATTCGATGTAAGCGCGAGCGACCTCGGTTCGTCCTGGACAGGGGGAAGGTGGGGGTCGCGGTGACGAGATGATGAGGGACTGCAGGTGATGACCACGACAACTCGAGCCCACTGGAGCCACCGACTGCCGGCGCTGGCCGTGCTGCTGGGGGCGATCACATTGCTCCAGGTGCATGCCATTCAGTTCTGGATGGAGTTCGTCGGCCCTATGGGCTGGGCCTGGGCGGTGCTCCTGGAGGGCGTGGCCGTGTGGCTCTGGTCTCAGCGGCAGGCCCTGCGCCGCATGCTGGCGCTGGTGACGAGCCTGCTGGCGCTGGCCGGGCCTCTCTATGCGGTGTGTGAGCCCCTGGTCGAGGAGTGGCAGTCCGCGGGCAGCCGTGACGCCGGCCGTGAGCTGCGCATCGAACAGCTGCAGCGGGAGGCGGCCCGCCTCGAGGAGACTATCGCGACGTTCCGGGCCAACAGCGAGGCCCGTGCTGGCTGGCTCGAGCCCATCCAGGTGGCCCAGGCCCGCCTTCAGGAGGTCGACCATGAGCTGGCGGGCCTCGTGGCCGAGCCGTCCGCCCAGGCCCTGTCCTGGCGCCAGCAAGCGCTGGTGGTGATGCAGGCGCTGGCGCTGGTGATCTTCCAACTGGCGGCCGTGCTCGCGGTCACCTCACTGGCCCGGCGGCGCCAGCCGGTGCCGGCCGATCTCGGAAGTGTCAGTGCCTCCCCTACCCCTACGAGCAGACAGGTGTGCGTTGCACCTCAGGACATGGGGATGGGCGGTGCCATGGCGTCCCCCCTGGCCACCGATGAGGCGCCGTGCAACCTCGATGCCGAGCTGGGTGCGCCCGGCATGAGTGAGATGAACGATGACGACGAGCTGGCGATGGCCAAGGGCCACTTCACGTATGCCGATATTGTCGAGCTGCGTGGCGCCCTGAACCAGCTGCTCGAGGAGCGCGAGATCACGCAGGCAGCCTTCTGCCGCGGCCATGGCATCTCGCCTCGGGATCTCTCGCTGCTGCAACGCCATGAGGAGCGCTGTAGCGCGGGGGAGCGAACGATCTCAGCCACCGCACTGGAGCGGCTGGCCCGGACTCTCCGGGACACCGCCGCGGGGCGAGTCGCAACGTAGGAGGGATGGCGATGGCCACCAGACTGCAGACCGTGAATCCGTCACAGCCGCCGGCAACGAGTGAGTCGCTGAAGAGCCGGCTGGACGCCTACTACCGCCACCGGGCTGTCATTGAGCGCGACCTCAAGCAGGCCGGCATCACCAACACCGCGCCCCTGGACCTGGCTGACCGCATCATCGAGGACGCCATGCAGTCCGCCTATGCCTGCATGCTCAGCGCCCACCGCATGGCACACGCCGGGCTCGCCCAGGGCAAACAAGAACACCACCGGAGGCAGCGAGATGCCGAAAATCAGTCACCGCAGGGGTGAGCTGCTGGCGTTGTCCAGCGGCGGCGCCAGCTCCTACGAATGCAGCGGGCTCTACCGCGTGCTGAATGACCTCAGCCTGGGCGACCTGGCCGAGCAGTATTGCCGCCAGGCCGCTTACCGGGATCGGACTCTGCAAGCCCTCAACAAGGGGCTGCTCTCGATCGAGGAGATCACCCTCCTCGAGGCCCAGGGGATCTACAACCACCGGGATGCCTCAGCCCAGGGGTTCGGGCACTACCTGATCAGCCGCGGCTACGTGCAGCTGGTGATGATCCACGAGGTTCACTGTGGGGCCGGGTTCTCGCCTGACCTTGTGCGCGAGTCGGCCGATGCCCGAGCGAACACCCTCGAGCAGCTTCAGCAGAGGTCCGCATGAACGCCATTGGTGCCCACCCCACTGTGCAAGCGAGACCGGGAGGCCAGATGTCCCAGCGCAGTCCCTGCCCCATGTGCGCCAGCGACCAGACCCCTGATTACCTGAGCCGTCAGACCGAGTGGTTTCACTCGCATTGGCTGGCCTGCCAGCGCTGCGGTTACCAGACCGCCACCCACACGAGCTACGAGGATGCCGTGCGTGATTGGAACAAGGCCTCGCTGGGTCGGCAGGCCGAGGAAGCTGGGCTACTGGTGCCGGCCGTCCAGGTGTTCTCCATGCGTGACCTCGAGCTGCTGGAGTCGCTGCAGATGCAGGTGCCCGAGGGCGACTGTGCGCGGACCTACCTCGTGTCCCGAGACACCCTCGAGCGCTGGAAAGAGATCGCCCGCTTGGGAAGGGATGAGGTGGATGCTTCGCTGGCGCCAGCCGTGGCCTCGGTGGAGCGGGAGATCGCTGCGCTTCTCCAGGCTCAGCAGGACAACGACTGAGGTGCCCCGATGACCCGTGACGGCTTTATCACCAACCCCAGGCTTGGCCAGCCCGGCTGTCTGATCACCCCGCGGCGGCTGATCGAGCAGGCCGAAGCGCTGGCGACTCCCGGCAGCGGGCAGCACTACGAGCTGTTCCACGCCCGTGTGGTCGACCAGCTGCGTGGCTGGTGCGATGCCCTGGCGAACCCCGACGACCGCGAGGCGTTGCGCTTGGCGGCTGGGCAACGCGGCTACGCCTTCGATGACGACAGCCTACGTGCGGCAGCTGAGTCCGAGAGCGACCTACTGCGCGAGCTGCAGGCCGACATGCTGTGACCCTTTAACTGACCACCCCACCAGAGCGAGACCCCCTGAATGGCAACCTGCTTGTTTCATGTCACTGGGCCGACGCAGGCCTACCGGATCGCGGCCAGTGGCCGCTACGCCCCCTTGTCCGTTGACCCGATGAACACGGACGCCTGCCTCAACCTGTTCGCCACATCCGTTCGGGGCGAGCCCATCACGCATGCACCGGACAGGCAGCTGATGGAGGGCACCGGCGCCGCCCTGGTTGTGGAGTGGTCTGGCCCTGAGGAGATCATGCGCACGTGGTCCGAGACTCCGCCACAGCGCGACGTGCTCTATCACCAGCCCTGGGATGCGCACAAAAGCGAAGATCCACTGGCCACGCCGGAGGCCTACTACCGCAGCCTGGTGCTGGCCGGCACCGAGCAGCACCTCTCGATCGTGGGCTTCCGCCTCGATGAGGACCGGGTGAAGGAGGCCTGGATCTTCGGAGTGTTGCCGAGCGAGGTGATGGGAGCTTGGCGGCTGGCGCCGGAGGTGGTGCGCCGTGCTGTAGCGGGCTATGGCGTCCAGCGCATGCAGGCGGCGATGCAGCGCCTGATAGGCACCGGTCGCCCGTTGGTGGTGGAGGGCGCCTGATGGTGTCGAGAGCCCATGCCGGTGAGCGGGAGGCCTGGTGCCCGGTGGAGGTCTACCCGCTCCAGAGGGCGCCTTTCTGACGAGGCGCCCTGACTTCGCCTGAGCGCTGCTCAGGCTGACCTGGGGCCACAGGCCCCGATGACCTCGGGCGTCGGATGGCGCCCTCACAACCAGAACTGAAGGGATAACACTATGCAGAAGCGGAACCTGATTGCCATCCTGCCGGCCGCGGCGATGCTGACTCTTGCCGGCTGTGGTGGTGACAGTGCCGTGGTCTCTAACCTCAAGGAACAGGCGTTCCCGGCGGACTCGAGCCTGACCTATGAGCAGGCCCTGGATCGCCGTGCCGTCTGCGCCAGCACTAGCTGGGAGGTGAACGAGGACAACCGGGGCCGTGAGGTGGTCCGCTATGAGTGCGACCTGAAGGGGGTGGACGATTTCAACGACGAGTTTGCTGCTGAGAGTGGCCTTGAGCCGGATGAGCTGTCGTTGATGAGCGGTGCGATCCATGCCATTGAGTGGTTCCACAACGATGGTGAGTACCGCCTGAGCGATACCCGCATTGACCTCTACACCGATGGCGAGGTGGACGACACGATCGAGCTGAACCAGCGGATCTCGTTCCACATTGCTCTCGAGGACCGTGTGGATGGGCTCAAAGGCCTGCTGATGGCGATCAACGAGGCCCAGAGCCCCTGGGGCTGGTAAGGCCTACCTCTCGACCCCGTGAGCCAACAAGGCCCCCGTCATCGGGGGCCTTGCCGTTTCTGGATCACTGGCCATTCTCTGCCAGGGCGCTTTCGATACTTCGCCGGGCGCGATTGCGGAGAAATGGCTGGGCCTTGGTGGCGCCCTCGAGCCAGGCAGCGTAGTTGTCGACCAGATCCACGGCACCGTCAGGGTCAGTCTCAAGGTCGGCGATGATGGCGCATACGGTCAGAGTCTGGCCGAGCGAGCTGGTCTGGGCCACAGCTGCCCTCTCCTGCGCCAGCATCTCCTCGATGCTGTCTACCTCCCCTTTCGCCTCGCCGGGGGCCGCGGCGAGGACCAGATCCGCGATCGCATCGCCGAACAGCCGCCGGATGTCCTCCCCGGTTACCGCGGTTTGCTCAATCGCTGGCAGCAGCCAGGCGACTGCCCGGGTGTCTGGTGTCGAGAGGCCTGCCTGCTCGAGCAGTTGGAGCATCACCTGTGTCGGGGACGGTTTTGGCTCTGGCGCCCAGAGCCCCGCTATCTCCAGTACAGCTTGATGCGCCAGCGCTGGAACTGCCTGAGGAAGATCGGGATGCCCGGGGCAGAGTTCCGATCCATCGCACGCTCCGAGGCTGTACAGACGGGCCTGGATGTCTACGGGGATGGTGTCGCTTGGCAATGTCACTATTGGCTCTCCGTGTCGTGTCACCTGCAGCTTATCGAGAGGTGACGGGGGTGAAAGGGGCTTTTGGTAAGTATGGGTAACCCTGTAGCCGGGGGCTTCGACTCTCTCGCGCATGTTTCGCATGCGAAACAAGGTTCCCCCTTGCCAGGGGCTGGTTATGCCCCTGTGAGCCTGGCGTCCGTGGAGGTACGTGCCTGGTGCAGGTGAAAGCACGTGCCCGTGAGGTGGCATCCCTGAAACCACGAGCCCGGCGTCCGTGGAGGTACGTGCTTGGTGCAGGTGAAAGCACGTGCCCGTGAGGTGGCATCCCTGAAACCACGAGCCCGGCGTCCGTGGAGGTACGTGCCCGGTGCAGGTGAAAGCACGTGCCCGTGAGGTGGCATCCCTGAAACCACGGGCCTGGCGTCCGTGGAAGTACGTGCCCGGTGCAGGTGAAAGCACGTGCCCGTGAGGTGGCATCCCTGAAACCACGGGCCTGGCGTCCGTGGAAGTACGTGCCCGGTGCAGGTGAAAGCACGTGCCGTCATGGCTGCTACAGCGCGATGGATGATGGATGTTGTTTCGAATGCGGAACAAAGGCCCCGGCTCCCCGGGGCCTGTCTGGGTGGGCCTAGCCCACCATCTCCAGCTGGAACTCATTGCTGGCCAGCTCGGGTCGGCCGCCGTGGTAGGCCCACTGCATGATGCCTTCCTCTCGCAGCCGGGCCACGGCGGTGAGGCGGCGGTCCAGCTCAGCCCGACGAGTCGCCGGGATGCTGACGACCCCGCGGATGAGCAGTGAATTGGCCACGGCTTCCGGGGAGCCCTCGACACGTCCTGCCAGCTGGTCGCCCTCGATGCTCAGCATCTCCATGGCGCCCTCGGGGTCGACCTCGAGGCGGGGGCTGGCGCTGCCGCTGATGCCGGCGTTGGCCATGAGCGGGGTCACCAGAGAGCCCAAGGTCTCCCCTTCCAGGGGGTGCAGGGACTGGCCGCCGGCCTGAACCGGTTGCGCGGTGCTGGCGCTGGGGATCGGGTAGCGCTTGCCCTGGTGATGCACCTCAACCCAGGCGCGGGTGGCCTCCCAGGGGCGCAGCTGGAGCCCGCGGATCGCCCAGGACCACTCGATGGCCACCAGCTCCTGAGGGGTGATGATCTGGAAGGCCGGTGCCTCGGAGCGCTCCATCTCCTCGGCGTCGATGGTCAGGCAGGCCCGCAGCAGGTTCAGCAGCGCCTCACCGCTGTAGCCGGCCGCGCTGATGTTGATGGCGCCGCCATCCTTGATGTCGGTGCCGATGAAGTTCCGGGCGCCCACGTCATGACGCAGGGTGACGATGTACTGGCGCAGCGCCAGCAGCGGCTCCATCTCGGGATGGTCCTTGGCCATGTTGGTCAGGCTCTCGTCGGACTTCCCGGCGTAAGGACACGTCCAGCAGCCGGTGCGTGCCCCACACGGGGTCCGCTTGCCGCTGTCGCCCACGATAGAGCACTCACCGTTGGCGCTGTTGTAGACCTCGAGCACATCCGCCAGGGTGGCGGCGTAGCTGGGGAAAGGCCCTCCCTGTCCAAGGGGCTGGGCGAACAGGATGTAGTCCCAGACATCGCTGGTGGTCCAGTCGGCGATCGGGTAGGCCAGGAGGCGACCCTGGTGCTCAACCACGCTGCTGGCGGCGCCCTGGTCCTGCATGTTGGCGGCACGACGAGCGGACTCCTCGAATCGGCTGCCGAGCAGAGTGACCTGCCGCACTTCCTTGGGAAGGGACTTGGCGTGCTGGCGCTTGAGCGTGTCGATCGGCTTGATCTTCCAGTCCACGGAGCAGTATTGGCTCTGCCCTTCGCTGGGCCAGGCCATTTGCCGGCGCCCACCCAGCACGCTGACCTGCCAGCTCTCAGCCAGGCTCGGCATCGCCCACTTCGCCTGGAGCGGGATCGCATGCGCCCTGCCGAAGGCACGCATGGCGCCCAGGTGCTGGCCCACGTGGCGCTCGATCACGGGGTTTTCGATGCCGGTGTTGGAGGTGGCGACAAGGTGCTCGACATCGGCCGGCAGGCGGCCTTCCTGCGCCAGCTCGGCCAGGGCTGCCAGTGCCAGGCTGGCCACCACGGTTGAGTCCTTGCCACCTGAATAGGCGACCAAGAGGGAGGTCGGTTGCTCCATGACGATCGCCTTGAGTTGATCGATCGCGTGACGGACCCGCTCGGGCAGCGGCTGTGCCGCTGCCTCGAGGGCGGTCGGAGTGGCTGACTCGGTGTGCAGGTTGATCGCCAGGTTCATGGTTCGCTTCCCCTTGTCGCTCGTTGTTCTGTTAGGCCTGGGGGCCTTCAAAGACTTGCCCGACCAGCTGGGCGCCCTCGGCGGTGTACTCGATGACTCCGCACTTCTCGCCAGCTGTGAGCCGCTTGGCCATTTTCTCGGCTTCGATCTCGGCGCGTTCCTTGACCGGATAGGTCTGGGTGCTGATGGGCATCCATTGGCTGCCCGGCTCGCTGTGGATGGAGAAGCCGGCGACGACATAGAGCGGGTGCATGATGTTCAGGGTCATGGCGGGTGCCTCGTGCTGGTGGTGGTCGTCTAGGGGTTAAAGGCGCTTCACGATGTCGTTGGCTGTCTCGGACGTGGCCATGATCCGACCTGTCTTGTGCCACCGCTCGGCGATGCCGGAGCTGGCGTACTGGCCGACACAGTTGAAGTCATGCCGGGCTGAGATCCGCTCAACGATGACCCGCTCGCCGCCTCGAGTGAGGTATTCGCCGGGCTCATTCACGATGGCCGGGAGGGAGAACAGGGGGATGAAGTAAGTCGTCATCTGATGTCTTCCTGTGCTGGGTTCCTGTGGTGGAGGCCCCTCCACCTGATGACTACCATTCTAGTGTGCATTGCACACTTTATCAAGAGCAGCGCACACTTTTTTATTACTCATCCCCTGGGGTTATGGGTGGCTCCAAATATGATAAATGGACCTTTCTGGCTTACTGGTCATCTTGAAATGGTGTGCATTGCACATTATGATGATTCACATGACTGACCCCGCGATGGGAGGAGATATGTCGAACGACACGAAGCGCGAGCGCCAGCTGGCAGAGATCAGAGGCCATGCCGAGATTCAGCGCCTGATCCGCGACAATGAAGAGGTGGCCCAGCTGGAGCCCTGGTGCGCGGTGGAAATCCATCAAGCGGTGGCGCACTTGCTTGACCTGGAGCTGGACCTCAAAGACCGTGCGCTGTTTGCCGAGCTGGAGGCGTTTTTCAATGCTCCACTGGCGCCGGAGCAGCCCCTCAGTGCTCTCGAGCGGGCGCGTGCGAGGTGGGGCCTCGAGGCCTAACCGATCAGCGCGGCGGCGGTCGTCGCCGATCCCCATTGGATTCACCGCTGGCTAGGCTGGCGGCTTGATGCGAGAGACACGAATGAGCCAACCCGACACATCCAATAACGAGGCCCTGCGCCAGCTGATGGAGCGCCATGGCCTGAAGCAGGAGCACGTGGCAACTCTTACCGGCTACAGCGTGGAGACCGTGAAGGGATGGTTCGCCGCCCCGCAGTCGACCCGCTTCCGCATGGTTCGCAAGCCGGTGCTGGAGTCTGTGCGCCGGGCCATCGAGCTGGGTGAGCACTACAACCTAGAGGGGGTGAAAATCCCCAAGCCGAAGGACTGAGCCCGACGCAGCCATCGGGCAAGAGCATGAGCAAAGGAGTCGACATCATGGGAGCGGCGATCGCGCAGTACCGGTCCATGCCAGAGGAAGCGTTGCGGCGAGAGTGCATCCGCCTCGCTAGGTGTGTCGCACGGCTTGAGGGCGAGAAGGCCTTGGCTGAGGCGCGGCGTGACCACTGGTTCCGAGAGCGGGAAGCTGCCTTGGATGAAATCGAGCAGCTGCGGCCGAGCGTTTGAATCTGGAGGGTGACGTGTCTGAGATCGGATTCCATGAACGCCTGAAGGACTACCCGAGGACAGTCCCAGGGAAGGATGTGCGGATCACCATGACGGCTCGGTTCCGGGATGTCGTGGAGGACAACCTCATTCGGGCCGAATACCGGCGCAGGGTCCGGTGCCAGGCCTGCGTCAAGTCGATCTGCCGAACGTGCCGTGCCCCCTACCTCTCCCAGACAGCGCCCATGGCGGGTGACCCATCGTGTCGCGCCTGCGGGGGGACGGGCATAGAGGGTTTTAAGCCATACACCACGGAGCATTGCTCCAAATGCGACGGGCAGGGCCTGGTGGACCAGCGGGAGCGCATCAAAGTGGCAGTACGGCCACCTCACATCGATAGCTCAAGGTTCGTCATTAAGGTGAAGGGCCGTGGTAGCGAAGGCCTGAATGGTGGGGAGAATGGTGCCCTTCACATTGAGGTCGAGGTGAAGGCGCCTCGCGGATTCAAGGTGGACGGGAAGCATCTCAGGGCGCCGGTGGAGGTGCCTTACCTGGCCATGGTGCTACCGGTTGAGGTGGATTACCCGACCCTCGAGGGCATAAAGCGCTACCCCTTCATCGACAACTACACGCCTGGCGCCCCGCTCTTTTTCCGGGGTCGGGGCGGTTACACCCACGGTGACCCCAATCGGGGCAACATCCGCTATGACGTTAAGCTGGTAGGTAGCGACCTGGAGAAGCTGGCCGCTGAGCGCATCCAGGAGCTTGAGTCGGGCCGAGAGGAAGAGGTCCGCCAGGCGCGGGACGAGACAATCAAGGCTCTGACGACAGACCTGCTGCCGGCGATCGATGGGCTCGAGAAGGCGATCGGCAGCATGACCGGGCCGGGAGACGCCGCCCACCGACAGGGGCTCGAAATGATCATCCAGATGCAGCGGGAGGCCCTGGCTCAGCACGGCGTTGAGGTGATCCCCGCCGAGCGCCAGCGGTTTGACCCTGAGCGTCATGAGGCGGTGGGCATCGACCACAACACTGGCCTCGGGAAAGGGGTGGTGACGGAAGTGCTCCAGACGGGCTACAGCTATGCCGGCGCCTGCTGCGCCCTCCCCTCGTCAAGGTTAGTGGATAAGCGATAGGCCCAGGCATCACATTCACCCGCCCTTGTCATCCACGGCGCATGCAACCTCACTGGCAGGCTGGTTGTCATTTGATACACTGATTGCGTATCAAATGATACGAGGAGGGGTTATGGAAGCCGCGATCAAAGAGTATCGGCCGAAGGTGAAGCGCCGAAAGGACGACTTCTGGAAGGCCCTTGGCCTTCCCCAGCGTGGCGCCAAGCTGCATGAGGCGCTGAGTGAGGGCGTCTCATACAAGGTCTACATCAAGCTCACCGAAGCCTCTGGCCTCGAGAGTAAGGAGCTGGCGCGGTATGTGGTCATCCCCCCGGCAACCCTGAAGCGCCGTGCTGTCACTGGCTACTTCAAGCCGGCCGAGGGTGATCGGCTGTACCGTTTCGCTGAGGTCTACAAGAGTGCGGTGGACCTGTTCGAGGGCGACAAGGCAAAGGCGAAGGAATGGCTCCTCAGCCCAGTGCGTGGGCTGGGCGGCCGCCGCCCGGTGGAGATGGTAGCAACAACTGCTGGCGCTGAAGCTGTCCTGGACCTGATCGGTCGACTTGAGCACGGCGTCTTCGCGTGAGCACGGTGCGCGGCTATCGGCTCGTCAAGCGGAAGTGGCTTCAGGCGGCCTTCGATGGTGAGGGCGCCCGCCTGTACGGCGGCCGGTGGAATAGCAAGGGTAAGGCCTGTGTGTACCTTGCTAGCGCTGAATCCCTGGCCATGCTCGAGGTGATGGTTCACCTGGAAGACAACCAGCTGCTGAAGGAGTATGCGCTCCTGGAGGTGACGTTCCCGGAAGAGGTGCTGATGCAGCTCCCGGAGGACGTGTTGCCTGCTGACTGGCGAGCTGAGCCGGCGCCGCCCTCCACTGCCGAGATCGGTGACGACTGGCTTGAGGGGCGGTCGAGCCTGGCGCTGGCGGTTCCGAGCGTCGTCGCGCCCAGGGAAATGAACTACCTCCTCAACCCTGAGCACCCCGACTTCCAGGCGATGGTGGATAGCGCCAAAGAGGTCGATTTCTCCCCGGATAGGCGCCTGTAGCCATCCCCTCCCTGGATAGGGGAAGGTGTAAGCCTCCCGCCTGTTGCCTGGCTTGCAGCAAGCCTGCCGCCTCCCCGATACTGTCTGCATGTACAGTAGAAGGAGACCGTCATGCTGACCCCATATCCTGCTGGCGCTTCATGCTCGAGCGAGCAGTCAAGCAGCCATATCGACATCCTGGGCCAGTCCGCAGGCCAGTCTCGCCATACCCTGCCGCTGATGAGCGGCGAGGTGCGGGCGGGCTTTCCTATCCACGCTGATGCGGAGCTGGATCGCGTTCTGGACCTCACCGAGCACCTGATCCCGCACCCCAGCGCCAGCTATTTCTGCCGTGCCAAGGGCGACAGCATGGTGGGGTTTGGCCTCTATGATTCAGACCTGTTGATCATAGACCGGTCGCTGACACCGGTGACGGGCGACATCATCGTGGTGGCCCTGGACGGCGAGCTGACCTGCAAGCAGCTGGGGCGCTGGCATGGCCAGCCAGCTCTGTTATCGGGCAACCCGGCCTACCCGCCCATTGCCCTGGGCGGCGTGGAATGTGAGGTCTGGGGCGTGGTGACACACAACATCCATGCCCACCGCGGCCGGGGTCGGCGGTGATATTACATCTGGATATAAACAACTTTTATTGCAGCGCCTACAGAGTATTCATGCCGTGGCTGGAAGGGCGCCCGGTGGGAGTGCTCTCATCGGGAGACGGCTGCCTGGTTGCCCGATCGAACGAGCTGAAGGCGCTGGGGGTGCCCAACGGCATCCCGGTGTTCCAGCTGGCGCCGGAGGTACGCCGGCAGACAGTGCTGCTGAGTTCGGCCTACGCCCTGTTCGGGGAGATGTCGCGCCGTGTAGTGGCCACCGTGCGAGCGTCGACTGGTAGAGTTCAGGTATACAGTTGCGATGAACTTTTCGCTGACGCCTCTGGCCTCTCCTGCGAGGCCCTGCAAGCCCATGCCGAGCAGCTGCGTCACACCGTCCAACGCAACACCGGCCTCCCTGTCTCGATCGGCGTAGCGGCCTCGCGCACGCTTGCCAAAGTGGCCACCGGCATCGCCAAGAAGCAGCCCGCCTTCAGGGGTGTCTGTGTTCTCGAGGCCGATCATCCAGCGACCCTGGCCCACCTCGGGAAGATGCCGGCCACCGATCTCTGGGGGGTGGCCTCACGAACGGGCGAGAAGCTGGCGAGGCTGGGTATCAGGACAGCGCTGGCGCTCAGAGAGGCCGACCCCAAGGCGATCCGTCAGCGCTTTGGCGTGGTCCTCGAGCGGACGCTCTGGGAGCTGCGCGGCTTGGATGTGATCCAGCCGGACGACATCGATCAGAAGCGGCAGAACATCATGACCAGCCGGACCTTTGGCCAGGCGACCGGCGACCTGGCGGACCTCCAGGAGGCCGTGAGAACCCATGCTCAAGCGGGCGCGGCGAAGGCCAGGCGCCAGCAGTCTGTGGCCAGGGCCGTGATGGTGTTCCTGTCGACCCCTCGGTTTCGCAGTGACCTGCCTCAGGACTACCCGAGTGTGACGCTCCCCCTGCCCCGCCCCACCGATGACAGCCGCCTGATCGTGGCCACGGCGCAACGGGCGCTCGCCATGATCTACCGGCCGGGCTACCAATATGCGAAAGCGGGCGTGATGCTGATCGACCTCGCCGATCGCGAGGGCTTGCAGCTGGATTGGCTGGAGGCCCAGGAGCCTGAGACCCAGCGCCAGCAATCGGCGCAGCTGATGAAGGTGATGGATGCGGTCAACCGGGAGTTCGGGCGAGGAACGCTGTCCTTGGGCGGGGAAAGGCCCCAGCAGAGCTGGCGCCAGAGGACTCAGCGGCCGACACCTCGCTTCCTGACCTCGTGGGACGAGTTGCCGGTGATCAGGATGGGGTGAGGCCACCCGGGCGCCTGCGGGCCTCACAGGTGGCTCAGGGGGCGCTGGTCGGGGTTGATGTCATCCAGGAGGCTTCCCAGCTCGGCGAGAGCTTCCTCGTAGCTGGCATGGACAGATTCGGTGGACACGAGATGCCCCAGGTTTACTTGATCTCGGAGGACCAGCAGCATGCCGGGTTCCCGGTCTCGGGTCAGCACATCGACGTTGCCCCAGAGGTTTTCGCGGCTGACGGCGTAGCTCAACATGCTCATGAAGTGGTCACGATCGTGGCGGATCTGGATGGTAGCCATGGTCACGGTATCCTGTGGGGTGAGGGCTTGCTGGCGCTGGGTCGGTCTCAGGTGATCAAGACGCGACAGGCTTACTGCTTGGGGGAAGCGGCTTTGAGCAACCTCGGGTAGGCGATGCAGCCCCCGATAATCGTCACTGCGAGCACGATCTGTGCGTATGTCAGGAGCGTGGCGGTGCCATCGAATACCTCTTGGCCGAGGGCTCTGAGGGAGATCAGAAAATAGAGGGTATCCGGATTAAGTGGTAGATGGAGCCCCTTGCTCCTTCGAACCCTTAACTCTTCCAGAAGGTTGATAGATCGACGCCGTAGTTTTTCTCAGGCTCGGGAAGACCCATGCTGTAGGTCATGGTGGCCTTGCCCAGGAAGGGGGATTCCTTGGTCTGCGGCACCTTCTTCTTGTGCTTGGTGGTGTAGAGCATCCGGGCCCGCATCACTCGAATGAGTAGCCACGGCCATCGCGGTTCTTATCCTTGGCCAGCCGGTTGATTGACTCCGTGAAGGCGTTGGTGATCGGGATGTCGGTCTCGAAGTAGGTCAGCATCTCCTCATGCCAGCCACTGATAGCACTGACGAGATCTTCCAGACCTCCTTTTGCCCCTGTGGGATGTCGTCAATCCAGGCAGTCAGCGCCTTCTCGGCGTCACGCCGGGTTGTGGCGTCCCAGATGTGGAAGAACCGCTCCTTGTGCTCGTAGGCCGCCAAGAGCTGGGGGAATGCCCCTGTCCAGGTCTCCATGATGAGCCGTTCGCGATCTGAGACATCGTGAGCGCGCTTCAGCAGGATCTTCCGGTCACCCTTGAGGGTTCGGCGCTGGTTGGACGTCAGCTTTTTCCTGAGCCCCTTGCGGACCTTTTCCAAGGCCTCGTTGGCCATTCGCACGACGTGGAACTTATCGACCACAATGCGAGCCTGCGGCAGCACCGCCTGGACAGCACGGCGGTAGGGTTTCCACATATCCATGCTGACGATCTCGACCTGGTGGCGCTCGGTCATGCTCATGAGGCGCCTCGTCACCGCGTCCTGCTGGCGACCGGGCAGCAGGTCCAGTAGGGTACGCTCCTCCAGGTTGGTCAGGATGCAGCGGTAGCGGCGGTTCAGGTACAGCTCGTCGATCCCCAGGCAGCGGGGTGTCTCGAAGCGATGCCAGGCTGCCAGGAACTCAGCCTTCTTCTTGAATATCTCGCGGACAGTCTTCTCGTCGAGGCCCGTGGTATCAGCCACGTAGGCGTAGGGGTGATTGAAGGCTTCCTTCTCGACGTGGTTGTAAAGCCTCCGCGTCATGCGGTGATCGTCTACCATTTCCGGAAGAGCTGGCCGGAACGTCCTTCCACACGCCCGGCAGGTGTAGCGGCGACGGACCACCCAGAGGGTGACCCGCCTTCCGTGGATGGGTAGGTCGCGATAGGCCACATCGCGCTTGCCGAACCTGACAAACTCACTCTCAACGCCGCATTCCTCGCAAGCTAGAGGCTCAGGAGCTTCGACCTGGTAGTGGAGATCATGCTCTTCCATCTTGGTGGCTAGGACGTGGTACTCGGGAAGGTGCAGGATGTTGTCAGGCAAGCTGGTCATGCAAACTTTCCTTGTCGACATGGTCCATAGATGATTGCGACTCTTTGACCGCGTTGTTTTCTACGAACTGAAGGTGATTTACTCCCTTGGGTCTTCTGCTTCTCTGAGCCCTTCATGCAATGACGCAATTAGCGGGCAAGTGATATTGCCTTGTTGTGCATGGCATCGGTCGACCATTTCGCTCAGCACCTTCTCAATTCTTTCAAGCCTGTCGATCTTCTCGCGAACGTCCCCTAACTTGTGCTCTGCGAGAGCACTGGCTTCTTGACAGTGGGCGCCATCTTCCAGCCGAAGTAGGTCACTGATCTCATCCAGACTAAAGCCCAGCTGCTGCGCCGTTTTCACGAACGTCAACCTGTCGATATCGGCGGCACTATAGCGTCGAATACCTCCGGGAGGTCGTTCGGGCTCCGATAATAGCCCTCGTCGCTGGTAATTGTCATTTTCAGCAATTGTTGCGACATTTTAGGAATTGCTGCGACAGTAGGCGAGTCACCCCGACATGGAGCTCGGCCTAGTGAAGCTTACCCTGAGATCATGCAGGACATTCAGCCTTCCTGATGAAACCCTCAAGGATTCAGATGAGCGTCTCGTAGTGTGGTGGTACGGTCCGGTGATCAAAAATAGTCAGCCGAACAGTGTCCCAAAGATTTACATATTTTTACGCACACTCGATGATCATAATAACTTGGGTAGGTTTATCTCACGTACTGCAGCATTGACGCATTTAGGGCTACTGTGCATTGGCTCAGTTTGGCATGAGGGTGTTAGTAAAAATCGCATTGTCTACGAAAAGAGGCTGTTCGAAGTTTCGTTTTCAGAAGGCGGATGGCAAATTCTTTCCTTGGGCGACCTAGAAAAATCAGGGCGCAGCCTAAATACTGAATTCATCGGGGCTAGTTATTTGCCAGAAAACAATCGGCATGAGACGTTCTTAATAGAATTTAATATCGCAGATGGCAAGCGCTTACTGGTTCCTTGTATTGAATATTTTGCTCGCTGTTATGGCTCATCCTCTGAAGTAAAGCGTGTCCTAGCCACCTATCCATGGGAAAAACCTGAATCCGTGAAGCCGGCGCCGACACTTTCCCTATCACCGCCAGCGAGCACTTTTTGATCATTCGCCCCGTGCAAGTTGGCTTTCGCAAGCCCGTTATTGCCAAAACCCACCGTGCTGATCGGTGCTGACGGCCCGTTTTGTCATGCCTTTCCACCCGCCAGGCACGACATATCTGGCGATCGCGTGTCGCTTGGAACTGCTTGTGGATAGAGTGTCGCCGATTGACGGTCAGCATGGCGTTCCTCGTGGATAACGCAGTCGGCTCCGCAGCGTCTTGAGCACCGTCATGCGCCCGATATCCCGCCCGAAGTCGAGGATGATCTGCCGTGCCTTGTGAATCACGAGAGCCGCACGGTGCACCAGCTCTTGTAGCACGGTGCGCAGCCGGCGCCGCTTGGCCGGGTGGCGAACCGGGCTCAGCTCGCCGGTCATGCCCAGCTGTCCCATCAGGCGCAGGATGTTGTAGGCCAACTGGGCGAGATGCAGGATCAGATCGTTGGTGGCGAACTTGCCGGACGGCAAGCGCTCCAGGTCGAGATCGGTCTTGATCTCGCTGTGAAACTGCTCATGGGTGGCATGCGCCTGGTAGCGCTTGATCACCGCCTCCGGCGCCTCGTCCAGGCTGGTCCACCAGCCTTCCAACTCATAGTCCGGTTCGAGCAGCAACTGGCCATCGCGATCGGCGGTGCGCTCTACCAGGCGCATCACGCGTTGGACGACGTATTCGGTCTTGTTGTCGTCGTGGATCGAGACGGTCTGCGGCCACAGCGCCTGGCGCTTGCCAGGACGCAGCTCTTCCCAGTAGTCCGCCGCCACCGCCAGCCAGGTATCTCGATCAGCCGTGGCCGAGCTGCGCGGGTTCCATTTGACGACATAGTCGAGCCGGCGCCCCTCGTCGGCAAAGACCTGGCGCTGCTGTTCGAGAAGCGCCAGGTGCGCCTGGCTGTCGAAGCCGCTGTCCTCGCGTAACAGGATCGGTTGCTTGGTCAGGCCTTGGGCGCGAGGCAGTACCCGCTCCAGGAAGGCGTTGCTCTCCTTCATGGTGTGCTGCTTGCCAGGCCGCAGTTCCAGACCCAGGCACCACCCTTCGTTGCTCAGATAGGCGGCGATCGGGGTGTAGCCATCGACCTTCTGGTAGGTCCGCGAGACGCCTTCCTTCTTCGAGTTGCTGTTGTCCATGACGAAGGTGTCGATGTCCAGGCAGACGTGCGTCGTCTCGGCGGTGATCGGTGCTTCGATCAGTGACAGCAGGGTCGTCGACCAGCTGGCGGTGCGCGCCTGCAGGTCATTGGCGGCAAGTTTCTCCAGCCGCTGTCGCAGCGTCGCCGTGCTCGGCACCTTCTGCAGGGTCAGCAGTTGCTGGAAGGGTTTGTCGCGGCGGAAGTTTTCGATGGCATCATAGTCGCTCATGCCCAGACACAGCAGACCCAGGTAGCTCTTGACCACGTCGCTGGTGCGCATACCCAGCGTGATGGGGAAGCGGCCGTCGATGCTGTCGACGCCGGCGATCTCGAAGCACTGCCCGATGATGGACAGCCCGGCATGGCTGGTGAGGGTGCGGCGACTGGCGCGGAACTTTATGTTGGGCATGGCACTGTCTGGGTGAATGGCGATAATGGCTATATTGCCATGCAGCTCAGTGGGTTAGAAGTGCTTCCGGGGGCCGGTCTCACGGATTCAGGGTATATACTTTATATCCCTCTTTCGTCTGTTGGGCACTAGGCCACTTGTGCCACCGTGGGCAGTGCGCAAATCGTATAGGAGTCATGTATGCGGTCTTTTAAAAATGGGCTGGTGGTCGGGGCAGGCACCATGGGGATGAACCTTGCCAAGCTAATGCTTGGTAACGGCATGACGGTGACGGTGCTGGATATCAACCCCAATGTGTTGGAGCGTTGTCGTCAGGCCCTGGAATCTGATTCTGCTAGCAAGGTACAGGCTCACTTTGTCAGCGATTGGTTGCAGGTGGGGGAGTGTGATGTCGTTCTTGAGAGCGTCACTGAAGACCTTACGCTCAAGCAGCGAGTGCTGAAGGATGTGGAGGCTCACGTTGGTGACGCGACACTGATCCTGACCAATACTTCAGGACTTTCTATTGATGAACTTTCTGATGTGCTGGCTCGCCCGGAACGGTTCGTGGGAGCTCATTTCTTTAATCCTGCAGATCTCATACCAACTGTCGAGGTGATCCCTGGGCGATTTACTTTGGATACCTTCGTCGATCACGCAGTTGATTTGCTCCGCGAGCTCGGAAAGCGTCCTGCCGTGCTGAAGCAAAGTGTGCCGGGTTTCGTGGCGAACCGTATTCAGCATGCATTAATGCGTGAATGTCTCTCGATTTTGGAACAAGGCATTGTAGACGCCGAGACATTAGACGATATCGTGCGCTACTCAATTGGTATTCGTCTTGCTATCAACGGGCCGCTACGCCAGCGGGATCTAAATGGGCTGGACACCCATCTTAATATATCGAGCTACCTATATGAGAGCTTGGATAATCGCACCACGCCATCCCCTCTGCTTGAGGCGTTGGTGGAGAAGGGATATCTCGGTCGTAAGAGTGGTAACGGCTTCTATGAGTGGCCTGCAGGAAGTGGGGAGAACTACGATCGTCAGGAGAGAGAGTTGCTTGTACGCCTCCTGTCAATGATGAAAGAGAATTAAGGCTGTCAGGAATAATTGTTATTAATTGCTGATGCGAGAGAAACACCCCCTTGCCTGAGATTGGGGCGATGTTAGGCAAGGGGGCTTAATGCGGAGGTGGCTTAACTCTGGGCTTCTCGAATCATGTTGCGAGAGATGATCACCTGTTGGATTTGGGTGGTGCCTTCATAGAGTCGGAAAAGGCGTACATCGCGATAGAATCGCTCAACGGCGTATTCGCTGATATAGCCGGCTCCGCCATGAATCTGTACCCCACGATCTGCTACGCGGCTGCACATTTCAGTGGCGAACATTTTGGCACAGGAGGCCTCGGTGCTGACGTTCTGGCCTTCATCCCGCTTGCGTGCGGCATCCAGCACCATGCACTTGGCGGCATAGATCTCAGCCTTGGAGTCTGCCAGCATTCCCTGGATCAGCTGGAATTCAGCGATGGGCTTGCCGAATTGCTTGCGTTCCATAGCGAAGCGAAGGGAGTCCTCCAGAACACGCTCGGCTGCGCCCACCGCGATGGCGGCAATATGCAGGCGCCCTTATCCAGCACTTTCATTGCAGTCTTGAAGCCGACACCTTCCTGCTCGCCAATCAGAGCGCTTTCCGGAACCCGGACATTGTCAAAGATGACATCTGCAGTGTGAGCCCCCTTCTGGCCCATCTTCTTATCGCACTTCCCAATCGTGATGCCCGATGTGTTGGCATCTACGATGAAGGCGCTGATACCTTTGGCACCTTTGATGTCCGGGTTGGTGCGCGCCATGACGGTGAAGATGCCGGCATGCGGCGCGTTGGTGATGTAGCGCTTTGTGCCATTGATAATGTATTCATTCCCATCCTTTACAGCAGTCGTCCTTAATGATGCCGCATCGGACCCCGAATCCGGTTCAGTCAGGCAGAAAGAGCTGAGAATCTCACCGCTGGCCAGGCGTGGCAGGTAGCGGGATTTCTGCTCGTCTGTGCCGTCGAGAAGAATGCCAATTGAACCGATACCGTTGTTGGTCCCGATGAAGGAGCGGAAAGCAGGGGAGGTTCTGCCAAGCTCGAAGGCAATGTTGACTTCTTCCTCCATTGTGACTCCGAGGCCACCAAACTCCTCGGGAATAGTAAGCCCAAACATTCCCATATCGCGCATTTGCGCTACGATGTCGTCAGGAATTTGGTCAGTTTCGGCGACTTCTTCCTCTCGTGGAATAAGCTCTTCGTTGACAAAGCTACGAATAGAGTCAAGAAGAATCTGCATTGTTTCCTGGTCGCGAATCATGATCTCATCTCGCTGATATAGTGGTTGCTGGTCAGTTTTTATCTCGCTGTTTACGAGATTTGGGTATTGATATCATTCACCATCTGTACCAGCCGGGGTCCAATAAATTCTTCAAGTTTCTCGCGAGAAACCTGGAATTCGGGGCCTCCGCAGTTGAACGCGAGCACCCCTAGCTGCGGGTGGTTCAAGGGAACCGCAACCGCATTGACTTTTTTCTGCCAATCGCCCATCGACAGGCAGTAGCCATATTCTGCGTACTCTTTGAAGGCGCCATCCAGTGCTCTGCGAATGTCTGGCCATTCGTCGGGATGGCTCTGCTGTATATGCTCCATGATCACCTCGGCTTCTTCTTGAGGCATAGCGGCCAGGCAGGCGCGACCGGCCGAGCTTTGGTGAATCGGGAGGCGTGTTCCGATCTGGCGGCGAATGGTGGAGCGTAGGGCGCTCTGGACAACGTCCAGGTAGACCATGTCTAAACGGTCACGTGCCGACATCGCCACGGTGGCGCCGACTTCATCGGCGAGGTTCACCATCAAGGGCTGGGCAACCGAGCGAATCGGGAGATTGGAGATCATGGAGTAGCCGAAGGACATCACGCCTACGTCCAGTTGATACTTCCCGCGCGGCAGCGGACGAAGATAGCCGAGCCTGGCGAGGGTGTGGGTCAGCCGGCTCACTGTGGGGCGTGGCAGCCCTGTCTTTCTAGCCAGATCGAGGTTGCTGAGCATGCTATCCCGTGGGGTGAAGCAGCGTAGCAGCTCCAACCCCCGTGCCAGCGATGTCACGAACTGTCGATCCTTCTCCTGCTCTTCCATCGCATGGGTAGGGTCTAGCACGATCTGGAAGTCGCTCTGGCTGTCTTTTTTCTTCACTGAATCCTCGCTCCCGTGGCGGATAGCAGTCATGAAAGTTTGCGCGCACTGTCTCTGTGATGTCAACTCTGCAATCTAAAAGACCGCTTGGCGGACATCTATAAGGGCTGTCATGTCCATCGGGTCGACATCCTCGCTGTTTCTCAAGCCCTCCCCAAAACCACAAGGCGGCGTAAAGCGCGCGCAGCGATGTCGTTGACAGCTTTCTGCCAACCTGTGTAGGTTAACGAGTATAGCAAAATAAATGTCCGCATAACGATCATTTTACTGTGAGGTGGTGCATGAACGACAAGCAGCAGCCCGCCGAGGTATATCTCGCCTCGCTCGACGAAGGGGTGGCGGTGGTTCGCATCGATCGACCATCCGCCAAGAATGCCCTCAACGGCGCCGTTAGGCGTCAGCTCGCCGAACTGTTCTCGTCCCTGGCCCGGCGTGATGACGTGCGGGCTATCGTGCTGACGGGAGGGGAGCAGGTGTTTGTGGCCGGTGCTGACGTCAAGGAGTTTGCCACGGCGTCGCCCACCGAGATGCATTTGCGCCACAACGAGCGGTTCTGGGAGCCCATTGCGCACTGCCCCAAGCCGGTCATTGCTGCGGTCAATGGCTTCGCTCTGGGCGGCGGCTGTGAGCTTGCCATGCACTGCGACATCATCGTGGCCGGCGAGTCCGCCCGGTTCGGGCAACCTGAAGTCAAACTTGGCCTGATGCCCGGCGCTGGAGGGACCCAACGCCTGGTACGCGCGGTGGGTAAGTTCCAGGCGATGCGCATGCTGATGACCGGCTGCATGGTACCGGCGCCTGATGCACTGCGTATGGGGCTAGTCAGCGAGGTCGTCCCCGATGAGCAGACGCTCGAGCGTGCCAAGGCATTGGCTCAGGAAATTGCCCATCTGCCGGCCTTGGCCGTGGAGCAGATCAAGGAGACCGTACTCGCCGGTGCCGACCTGCCGCTTGAGAGTGCGCTAGTCCTCGAGCGGAAGGCCTTCCAGATGCTGTTCGACACCAAGGATCAGAAGGAAGGGGCTGCCGCCTTCATCGAGAAGCGCAAACCGACCTATCGGGGGTCATGATGGCAGGACAAGTGAATCGGCTGGGGATCGTCGGCACTGGTGTGATGGGCGCAGGGATCGCTCAGATAGCAGCTCAGGCCGGTCTCGAGGTCGCGCTGTTCGACAAGCGTGACGGGGCTGCCAGCGCCGCACGTGATGGCCTGCAGGCGACATTCGACAAACTGGTGAGCAAGGGCAAGCTCTCTCGTGAGTCTGCCGAGGAGGCCTTGGCCCATCTTTCCGTCGTCGAGTCGATGACGGCCCTGGCGGATTGCGACCTGGTCATCGAGGCAATCGTCGAGGATCTTGGCATCAAGCAGGCCCTGTTCTCCGAGCTGGAGGCAATCGTGGCCCGCGATTGCATTCTGGTGACCAATACCTCGTCGCTTTCGGTCACGGCTATTGGCGCGGATCTGGCCTGCCCCGACCGGCTTGCCGGCTTCCACTTCTTCAACCCCGTGCCGCTGATGAAGGTCATCGAGGTGATCGGGGGGATCGATACCGACGAGACCGTTATCGACACCCTGCTGAATTTGGCAGACCGGCTCGGGCACACTGGCGTGCGTGCCCAGGATACCCCTGGTTTCATCGTCAACCATGCAGGACGCGCTTACAGCACCGAAGGGTTGAAGATTCTTGAGGAGCGGGTAGCGCCACCGGAGGATATCGATCGGATTCTTCGCGAGGAGGCCGGGTTCCGGATGGGCCCGCTCGAGCTTTTTGATCTGACCGGCTTGGATGTCTCGCATCCTGCGATGGAGTCGATCTTCGAACAGTTCTATCACGATCCGCGTTATCGACCTTCCTCTATCTCTCGGCAGATGCTTAAGGGTAAGCGACTGGGACGCAAGACAGGGGTTGGCTTCTATCGTTATGAGGCAGGCAGGAAAATTGAGGCATTGACGCCACAGCCGGTGCCGTGTGTCAGCGAGCTACCGCCGGTCTGGGTGGGGTGTGAGGATGCCGACCTGCGTGCAGACGTTGCGACGCTGCTGGAGTCACTCGGCGGGCGAGTGGAGCCCACAGACTCACCCTCTGAACAGGCGCTCTGCTTGTTGCTCCCCTTGGGTGATGATGCCGTGAGTGCGAGTCAGCACTTCGGCGTCGACCCCGAACGCACACTCTGCCTCGATGTCCTTCTTGGGCTTGAGCGTCATCGCACCCTGATGATGACGCCAGTCACTCGACCGGAGATGCGTGACGCGGCTCATGCGCTGCTGGCATCGGATGGTAGCGGAGTGACGGTCATTCGTGACAGTGCTGGATTTGTCTCGCAGCGTGTGCTGGCGTCAGTGGTCAATTTGGCCTGCGAAATTGCTCAGCGTGAAATCGCTACTCCTGTCGATATCGATAATGCCGTCAGGCTGGGACTCAACTACCCCCATGGCCCGTTGGCATGGGGGGATGCGCTGGGCTCGAAGCGCGTGCTTTGTATATTGGAACGTATCTACGCCTTAACGGGTGATCCACGTTATCGGCCAAGCCTTTGGTTGCGCCGTCGCGCCACCCTTGGGGTTTCACTGTTGCACGTAGCGCCAAGTGGCCGATGACATTGGAGACACATCATGTTGGTAGAAGTGGAGAGAGTGCTATGGGTGCACTAACGGGAATTAGGGTACTAGACTTGAGTCGTGTGCTGGCTGGCCCCTGGTGCAGCCAGGTGCTGGCTGATCTTGGTGCGGATGTCGTCAAGGTAGAACGTGTTGGCAGAGGGGATGATACTCGAGCTTGGGGCCCTCCCTATATGAAGGATGCTCAAGGGAACGAGACGCAGGAAGCCTCATACTACCAGTCCACTAACCGAAACAAGCGCTCTGTGGCTATTGATATTGCCACCAAGAAAGGCCAAGAAGTTATCCGTGCGTTGGCCGCAGAGAGCGATGTACTCATCGAAAACTTCAAGGCAGGATCATTGAAGAAGTATGGGCTTGATTATGAATCAATTTCCAAGCTCAACCCCAGGCTGGTGTATTGCTCCATTACAGGGTTCGGCCAGACGGGGCCTCGCGCGCAGGAGCCCGGCTATGATTTCATCATCCAGGGCATGGGAGGGTTGATGAGCATCACCGGGGAGCGTGATGGCGTCCCTGGTGGTGGCCCGCAGAAGGTGGGCGTGGCGGTCACCGACGTGATGACGGGGCTGTACTCGGTCGTTGCCATTCAGGCCGCGCTGCTGGCACGCGAGAAGACTGGCCGTGGTCAGTATTGCGATATGGCGTTGCTGGATGTGCAGGTGGCCGCACTCGGAAACCAGAGTCAGAACTATCTCAGCACCGGTGTTTCACCGGGGCGGTATGGTAATGCGCATGCCAATATCGTTCCTTATAACTCCTTTCATGCGAGCGACAAGGACTTCATCATCGCCTGTGGCAATGATTCACAGTTTTCGTCTTTATGTGACGCCATTGGATTGCCGGAGCTGTCCACTGACCCTCGGTTCTCGACAAACGAAAATCGCATCAGAAATCGGGATGCCATCACCCAGATTCTTTCGGATCATTTTAAACGTGATGCCGCTGAAGTGTGGGTAGAAAAAATTAGCAAGGCCAAGGTGCCGGTTGGAGTCATTAATGATATTGCCGATGCGCTTGCCGAACCTCAGGTGGATGCACGTGGTATGTTGGTTAACATACCCCATTCCATGAATCCTGATTTCAAGATGGTCGGCAGCCCGATTCATATGTCTGATACTCCGGTGGAGTACAAGAGGCCTGCGCCACTTCTTGGGCAGGATACTGATGATGTGCTGGCCGAATACCTGAATCTCTCCCCAGAGCAGTTGTCGCAACTCAAAGGCGACGGTGTGGTGGGTTAATTTTTCCAAGAGTCTTGAGCATTACTGAGGAGTGCTGATGAAAGTCCTCGTCGCTGTCAAACGTGTCATCGATTACAACGTGAAGATTCGGGTCAAGCCCGACCTCTCCGACGTCGACCTCACCAACGTCAAGATGGCCATGAACCCCTTCTGCGAGATCGCCGTGGAAGAGGCGGTGCGCCTGAAGGAAAAGGGCGTCGCCACCGAGGTGGTCGCCGTCACCGTCGGCCCCAAGGCCGCCCAGGAGCAGCTGCGCACCGCGCTCGCGCTGGGCGCCGACCGCGCCATTCACGTCGAGACCTACGAGCGGGTCGAGTCGCTGGGCGCCGCCAAGGCGCTGGCCAAGGTGGCCGAGGAGGAGCAGCCGGGCCTGGTGATCCTCGGCAAGCAGGCCATCGACACCGACAACAACCAGACCGGCCAGATGCTGGCGGCCCTCACCGGCCTGCCTCAAGGCACTTTCGCCTCCGAGGTGAAGGTCGAGGGGGAGAAGCTCCAGGTGACCCGCGAGGTCGACGGCGGCCTGCAGACCGTCGAGCTGAGCCTGCCCGCCATCGTCACCACCGACCTGCGCCTGAACGAGCCGCGCTATGCCAAGCTGCCGGACATCATGAAGGCCAAGAAGAAGCCGCTGGACGTCAAGACCCCGGCGGATCTCGGCGTCGAGGTGGCTCCAAGGTCAAGCTGCTCAAGGTCGAGCCGCCGGCCGAGCGCCAGGGCGGCGTCAAGGTGGGCTCCGTGGATGAGCTGGTCGATAAACTCAAGAACGAAGCCAAAGTGCTTTGATAGGAGCGGATCTCATGAGCATTCTGGTACTCGCAGAACATCACGACGGCGCCCTGGCCGGCGCCACCGCCCATGTGGTCGCCGCTGCCAAGGCCATTGGCGGTGATATCGACGTGCTGGTGGCAGGCGAAGGCGTCGCCGCCATCGCCGAGGCCGCCGCCAAGCTGGACGGCGTCTCCCGCGTCCGCGTGGCCGACCACGCCGCCTACGCCCACCTGCTGGCCGAGCCCACCGCGGCGCTGCTCAACGAGCTGGCCGGCGATTACACCCACCTGCTGGCGGCCGCCTCCACCACCGGCAAGAACGTGCTGCCCCGCGTCGCCGCCCTGCGCGACGTCGCCCAGATCTCCGAGATCATCGCGGTGGCGTCCCCGGACACCTTCAAGCGCCCGATCTACGCCGGCAACGCCATCGCCACCGTGCAGAGCGAGGACGCCCTCAAGGTGATCACCGTGCGCACCACCGGCTTCGATGCCTGCCCTGATAGAGGGACCGAGAGTGGCAGTGCCGCCGTCGAGGCGGTGGACTTCGTGGCCGGCAACGCCCAGTCCACCTTCCTCAAGGAGGAGCTGGCCAAGTCCGACCGCCCCGAGCTGGGTGCCGCCCGGGTGGTGATCTCCGGTGGCCGCGGCATGGGCAATGGCGAGAACTTCAAGCTGCTCGACGGCATCGCCGACAAGCTGGGCGCGGCCATCGGTGCCTCGCGCGCCGCGGTGGACGCCGGCTTCGTGCCCAACGACATGCAGGTGGGCCAGACCGGCAAGATCGTCGCGCCTGAGCTCTACATCGCCGTGGGTATCTCGGGTGCCATCCAGCACCTGGCCGGCATGAAGGACTCCAAGGTGATCGTCGCCATCAACAAGGACGAGGAGGCGCCGATCTTCCAGGTGGCCGACTATGGCTTGGTCGCCGACCTCTTCCAGGCGCTGCCGGAGCTTGAGGGGCGTCTCTAACCCTCCCGCAACCCCTGATCATCATGACGCCGAGGCCAAAAGCTCTCTCGGCTTGCCGGCGGGAAGGAGTCGAACTCTGACCCGTCGGCTTTATTCTTCGACAGTGGAACTTTTCATGACATCGGTAACCGAACGCGATTCGATGGACTTCGATGTGGTCATCGTCGGCGCCGGGCCTTCGGGGCTGGCCGCGGCGTGCCGGCTGATGCAGCAGGCCAATGCCGCCGAGCAGGAGCTCAGCGTCTGCGTGGTAGAGAAGGGCTCCGAGGTGGGCGCCCATATCCTCTCCGGCGCCGTCTTCGAGCCCCGCGCCCTGGCCGAGCTCTTCCCCGACTGGGAGGAGCGCGGCGCGCCGCTGACCACCCCGGCGATCCGCGACGAGCTCTACCTGCTCAAGGATGCCGAGAAGGCGTTGACGCTGCCCAACGCCCTGGTGCCCAAGTCCATGCATAACACCGGCGGCGACATGCCCCGCTACGTGATCAGCGCCGGCAACCTCTGCCGCTGGCTGGCCGAGCAGGCCGAGGGCCTGGGCGTAGAAATCTTCCCGGGCTTCGCCGCCCAGGAGGCGATCGTCGAGGAGGGGGTGGTCAAGGGCATCCTGATCGGCGACATGGGCGTAGGCGCCGACGGCGAGCCCAAGGACAGCTACATGCCGGGCATGGAGCTGCGCGCCAAGTACACCCTCTTCGCCGAGGGCGCCCGCGGCCATATCGGCAAGCGCCTGATCCAGCAGTATGACCTGGCGGCCGGCCGCGACCCCCAGCACTACGGCATCGGCCTGAAGGAGCTGTGGGACATCCCCGCCGAGCAGCACGAGTCCGGCCTGGTGCTGCACGGCTCCGGCTGGCCGCTGGACAAGTCCACCCACGGCGGCTGGTTCCTCTACCACGCCGAGAACCAGCAGGTGGTGGTGGGCCTGATCATGGACCTCTCCTATCGCAACCCCTGGCTGTCGCCCTTCGACGAGTTCCAGCGCATGAAGCACCATCCGGTGCTGGCCAAGCACCTCGCGGGCGGCAAGCGCATCGCCTACGGCGCCCGCGCCATCACCAAGGGCGGCCTCAACTGCCTGCCGAAGATGACCTTCCCGGGTGGCCTCTTGATCGGCTGCGACGCCGGCACCTTGAACTTCGCCAAGATCAAGGGGCTGCACACCGCCATGAAGTCGGGCCTGGTGGCCGCCGAGGCGGTCTTCGAGGCCATCGCCGGCGGTGATGAAGGGGGACAGGAGCTGACCGCGTTTACCGAGAAGTGGGAGGCGAGCTGGGCCTACGCCGAGCTCAAGGAGAGCGCCAGCTTCGGCCCGGCGATCCACAAGTACGGCACCGTGGGCGGCGGCGCCTACAACTTCGTCAACCAGCTGCTAGGCGGCAGGCTGCCCAACGTCCACGACACCACGCCGGACCACGCGGCGCTGAAGCCCGCCGGCGAATTCGAGAAGATCGACTACCCCAAGCCCGACGGCAAGCTCTCCTTCGACAAGCTCTCCTCGGTGTTCCTGTCGAACACCAACCATGAGGAGGACCAGCCCTGCCACCTGCGCCTGGCGGACCCGGCGCTGCCGATCCGCGACAACCTGCCGACCTACGCCGAGCCCGCCCAGCGCTACTGCCCGGCCGGGGTCTACGAAGTGATCGAGGGGGACGACGGCAAGCCGCAGTTCCAGATCAACTTCCAGAACTGCGTGCACTGCAAGACCTGCGACATCAAGGACCCGGCCCAGAACATCACCTGGGTGGCGCCCGAGGGCGGCGGCGGGCCCAACTATCCCAATATGTGAACCTAAGTTTCTAATATGGAGCATGTTATGAGCGACGTATTCCTCTGCCATCCGCGGCGCAGCGCCGTGGGCCGCTTCGGCGGCACCCTTTCCAGCGTGCGCCCCGACGACCTGGCGGCCACCATCTTCAAGGCGGTGCTGGCCGAGACGCCGAATCTCGACCCTGCCGCCATCGAAGAGGTCTTCATGGGCTGCGCCAACCAGGCCGGCGAGGACAACCGCAGCGTGGCGCGCATGTCGCTGCTGCTGGCGGGCATGCCGGTATCCATCCCCGGCACCACCCTGAACCGCCTGTGCGGCTCCGGCATGGACGCGGTGGGCACCGCCTTTCGCGCCATCAAGGCCGGCGAGATGGACCTGGCGCTGGCCGGTGGCGTGGAGTCGATGTCCCGGGCGCCCTACGTGATGGGCAAGGCCGACGGTGCCTTCTCCCGGGGCCAGCAGATCGAGGACACCACCATCGGCTGGCGTTTCATCAACCCGCTGATGCAGAAGGCCTACGGCGTCGACTCGATGCCGGAGACCGCCGAGAACGTGGCCGAACAGTTCAAGATCTCCCGCGAGGACCAGGACGCCTTCGCCCTGCGCTCCCAGCAGAAGGCCGCTGCCGCACAAAATGCCGGCCGCTTCGCGCTGGAGATCACCGCCATCGAGATTCCGCGCCGCAAGCAGGAACCGCTGCGCTTCGACCAGGACGAGCACCTGCGTGCGACGACGCTCGAGAAGCTCGCCGGGCTACCGACGCCGTTCCGGGAAGGTGGCAGCGTCACCGCCGGCAACGCCTCCGGGGTCAACGACGGCGCCGCCGCCATGCTGGTGGCCAGTGCCGCCGCGGTGGAGCAGCACGGCCTCACCCCCATGGCGAAGATCCTCGGCATGGCCACCGCCGGCGTCGAGCCGCGCATCATGGGCATCGGCCCGGTGCCCGCGGTGCAGAAGCTGCTCGCGCGCACCGGCGTGTCGCTGGACGAGATCGACGTGATCGAGCTCAACGAGGCCTTCGCCGCCCAGGCGCTCGCCTGCCTGCGCGAGCTGGGGATCGCCGACGACGACCCGCGGGTCAACCCCAACGGCGGCGCCATCGCGCTGGGCCACCCGCTGGGCATGTCCGGGGCCCGCCTGCTGCTGACCGCGGCCCACGAGCTGCAGAAGAGCGGCAAGCGATACGCCCTGTGCACCATGTGTGTGGGCGTGGGTCAGGGCATTGCGACCTTGATCGAGAGGGTTTGAGGACCCGTCCTAGCATTCTGCTGGGGTCATGTGTTGTTGGCCACTACAAGCGAATGGGTCTGATGAGCTTGGTCACGAAGGTGGAGCGAGCCGTGACCCCATGAATGTCAAAGCAAAAAACCTTAAGTCAGGGAAGGGGTGGGTCGGGGGTTGCGACTAAAGTCGCATACCTGGCCTTCGGCATAGCAAAGTAGTCTACGGACTAAATGCGAATAAAAAGTCCGCATAGCGGTCATTTCAATTGTGAAGGAGCAAAATATGAATAAGCTGCTCAACGCACTCTGCGTGGCAACCTGTGGCGGCGCAGTGGCGCTGACGCTGGCCGTCTCCAGCGCTCAAGCATCGGAATGGCCTACTGGTGACGTCCGCTTGGTGGTGCCCTATGGGCCCGGCGGCACTACCGACGTTCTGTCGCGACGAGTGGCGGACCTGCTGAAGGATGAGATTGGTGCGAATGTGGTAGTAGAAAATCGTCCGGGTGCTGGCTCTACTGTGGCCACCGGCCGACTTGCCCGCGGTGGTCGTGATGCTGCTCACACTATCCTGATGGCTTCACCCGGCCACACCATTGGTGCTGCCATCTATCCCAACCTGGCCTACGACCCGGTTGAGGACTTTGTGTTTATCCAGAACATGCTGGATATCCCAAATGTCATGGTGGTTCCGGCCAACAGCCCGTACGAGAGCGTGGTGGAGTTCATCGAGGCCGCTCAAGACCAGAACATGTCATTCAGCAGTCCCGGTGTAGGCAGTTCTGTGCATATGTCTGGTGAGCTGTTCAAGACGCTGACAGGCTCGAATATGACAAACGTGCCATTTGCTGGCAGTGGCGCGGCGTTGCCGGCTCTGCTCGGTGGGGACGTCAATGTCTCCTTCGAGAACATGCCCACGGTATTCTCTCACATCCAGTCAGGTGACCTCAGGGCACTGGCTGTGACCTCCGAAGAGCGTTCGGAGTATCTCCCCGATGTGCCGACTTTGAAAGAGATCGGCGAGTATAATCTTGATCAGTTTGTCACCACCGCCTGGTTTGGTCTGATCGCTCACAGCTCCTTCCCTGACGAGGCTTTCGCCACGATGCAGGAAGCTCTCCAAAAAGTGATGGAGCGTGAGGAGTTCACCAGCTTCGTAGAGCAGCTGGGAGGGGAGAAGGGGACTGTTGCTGGCGACGATTTCAAGGCCTTTGTCGCTGATGAAGTGACCCGCTGGGATGGAGTGGCGGCGGAGGCTGGTATTCGCCAGGAGTAAGTCACTTTTCTGTCACGGCATGGTGGGGCGAGGGCACGTTGCCCTCGCCTCAGTGGTTTCCATGCGGAGTTTTTACACGTGAAAGGGTTTTTCCCGATGACGAAGTCTCACCCTTCCCACCGCATGCTGGTCAAAGATCCTCTGGATGTGGTCGCTGGAGTGCTGCTGCTGTGCTTTTCGCTACTGCTTTTATTGTATTTAATTCCAAACTACATTGGAGAGCCGCCCATTCTGCAGAATCCGATGATGTCGCCGCGCTGGCTGCCGACCATCGTGGGGTGGTTGCTCGTGGTATTTTCAGCCCTCATGATTATCCAAGGGGTATTTGTCGCTGACGATGGTGAGGATAGCGGGCGTCGCTTCGAGCGTGGTCCATGGTTACGTTTTGCGCTGATGGTGTTGGCACTAGTGGTATATGTTGGCTTGTTCGAGATGTTGGGCGCCATCATCAGCGGGATTCTCGCCACTCTGATCCTGTTTGTCGCCCACCCTGTGCGCACCTTGTGGGTCTATAGTCTGGCCGTTGCCTTCCCGGTAGGCGTATCGCTGTTGTTTACCGAGGTCATGAACGTTCCGCTTCCGATGCTGCCGTTCTGACTCGATGGCCATCCTCAAGATCTGGTGAGATATGGATAATATTACTGAAGTACTCCAGTTATTCCTTGCGACAGAGAACTTTATCGCGATAGCCGTAGGGGTGGTGGTCGGTGTCACCGTCGGCTCGATCCCCGGTCTTACCGCCACCATGGCGGTGGCCCTGGCACTACCCTTTACATTCTCCATGGAGCCGGTGGCCGCCATCCTGTTGCTTGTGGGGATTTATAAGGGGGGCATGTATGGCGGTTCGATTACCGCGATTCTGATCCGTACGCCGGGTTCGCCGGCATCGGCCTGTACACTGCTGGATGGCTATCCGCTTGCACAGCAGGGTAATGCGAAAAAAGCGCTGAAGATGGCGCTCTACTCCTCCGTCATTGCAGACTTTATCTCTAATATTGCGCTCATCTTCTTTGCCGCCTATCTGGCCAAGATAGCGCTCAACTTTGGTGCCCCAGAGTTTTTCTGGCTGATTTGCTTCTCACTGACCATCATTATATCGCTGGCCAGTGGCTCCATGATCAAGGGGCTGATTGCGGCCCTGCTGGGCATCCTGCTCTCATTGGTAGGGTTGGATTCAGTGTTTGGCTCTCAGCGGCTGACCTTTAATAATTATAACCTGATGGACAGTATCTCGTTCATTCCGCTGTTGATTGGGCTTTTTGCGATTCCTGAGATTATCGAATTCTACCGAAAGAAAGTGGTCCCGCACCTGCGCGCGAAGGCGAGCGGCGTCGGGGTGACAATGGCTGAGTTTAAGCGAAGCATCAAGAGCATTGTTCGTGGTAGCCTGATTGGCGTGGTGATTGGCGCTATTCCTGGGACAGGCGCTACCGCGGCAGCGTTCATCTCTTACAGTGATGCCAAGCGGCGTTCCCCCAATCGCGATAAGTTTGGGAAGGGAGAGGTGGAAGGTGTTGCCGCCTCAGAGGCGGGGAACAACGGCGTGGCTGGTGCCACCATGATTCCGCTGCTGTCGCTGGGTATTCCCGGTGACGTCATTACGGCCATTATCTTGGGTGCCTTCATGGTCCATGGCTTGACGCCGGGACCGATCCTGTTCCAGGAAAATCTCCCTCTGATCTATGCGCTGTTCCTGGGAATCATGCTGAGTTCAGTGATCTTGCTGTTCGTTGGTAACGCAGCAATTCGCTATTTTTCGCTGATTGCTGATATTCCCAAGGCGATTCTTTTTCCGATCGTGCTGATGTTCTGTGTGTATGGGGCATATGCGGTCAATAATGATACCTTCGATGTGTGGTTGATGCTGGCCTTTGGGCTGCTCGGCTATGTGTTCAATCGTACCGGGATACCAGCAGCTCCCTTCTTGATTGGCTTTATCCTGGGTCCGATGTTCGAAGATAATCTGCGACGCTCACTGCTGATTGGCTCCAATGACCTGTCGATCTTTGTGCGCGGTCCGATCACTTGGTTCTTTATTGCCCTAACGGTCGGCTCCATTTCGCTGGCCATCTATCGCTTCATTACGGCACGCAAAGAACCGAAACGAAGCGTAGATGAGTCCAGTACATGATGCCAAGGGCATAGTGCCCGTGATATTGCACCGGTCGGTGGGATCGACCGGTGCGTAAGGGAATCGAGCCGGCCACCATTTGAGGCCGGCTCTCCTGTTGCCAGGGAGGCTGATTGCCGGTGAAATTTTTTGGAAGAGATCTGGTTACAACCAAATGGACTAGTCACCTGCTTGCAGGTATTGTGGTGCTGGCAATTGCGCACATGTTGAGTGGCGCATTTATTAGGTTCATCGCATTGTAACTATTCAGGTGGCTGCGAATGGGGTATCGCCAACCAGCTGATTTTTCTGGCATAGTGTACAGCATCATTCGGCACACCTATGCGGTGATATGACCATCAGCGATATCAACGTCGACGAGGCCCTGGAGCGGGTCCGGCAGCAGCTCAAGGAAGACCAGACGGTCTCGCCGTCGCTGCGTGCGGCCATCGATGTCCTGATGCTGCTGGTCAAGCTGATGGCCGACCGACTGGCCACCAGCAGCCGCAACAGCAGCAAGCCACCGTCCCAGGACCCCAACCGCCAGCGCCGCACGCGCGCCAAAGGCGAGCGGCGCCCCGGCGGACAGCCAGGGCATGAGGGTAAGACGTTGGCGCCGGTGACGGACCCCGACGAGGTGGTCAAGCTCCGTGTCGATCGTCGGCAACTCCCCAAGGGGCGTTCTTACCGCCCGGTCGGCGTCGAAACGCGCCAAGTGCAGGACATCGTAATCCAGGCCGTGGTCACCGAATATCAGGCTGAGGTCCTCGAAGATGATCAGGGGCAACGCTACGTGGCGCCATTCCCCGAGGGCGTGACTCGCCCCATCCAGTATGGCCCTCGCCTCAAGGCGCATGTCGTCTATCTCTCCCAGTATCAGCTGTTGCCCTATGCGCGTATCCGCGAGTTGCTCACCTCGCAGTGCGGCCTGTCGCTGAGCACCGGCACCCTGTTCGCCTTCAACCAGGAGGCCTACCAGCGGGCCGAGGCGTTCGCCGAGTGGGTGATCCCGGCGCTACGTGAAGCAGCCACCGTCCATGCCGATGAAACCGGAATGCAGGTCGGTGGCAAACGCTACTGGCTACACAGCGCCTCCAACGAGGCCCTGACCTGGTTGGCCCCGCACCCCAAGCGCGGCCAGGAAGCGATGGACGCCATCGGCGTATTGCCCTTCGTGCGTGGCGTGCTGGTGCATGATCACTGGAAGCCCTACTACCGCTATCCGGATTGCCGGCACGCGCTCTGTAATGCGCACCACCTTCGGGAGCTGACAGCGGCCTGGGAGAACGATGGCCAGGCATGGGCCAAGGCCTTGCATGACCTGTTGTTGGAGATGCATCGCGCCGTGGAGGTGGCCGACGGCTGCCTCTCGGCCGATGAGACCCGAGCCTGGCGGCAGCGCTATCGAGATTGCCTAGCGAAAGGGGACGCCGAGTGCCCCCCGCCGATGAAACCGCCACCTGGAACGCGAGGCCGGGCCAAGCGCACCAAGTCGCGCAACCTCCTGGAACGCCTCACCAAGCGCCAGATCAACGCCCTGCTGGACTTCGCCTTCCTCGATAACCGCGAGAACCTGGTGTTCATCGGCCCGCCGGGGTGGGCAAGACCCATCTGAGCATCGGTATCGGGCAGAAGGCCATCGAAGCCGGCTACCGGGTGCTGTTCCGCAACGCCTTGGACCTGGTCGAGGAGCTGGAGCTGGCCGAGATGAAGGGCGAACTGAAGAAGATGCTGCACAAGCTCGCCAAGGTCGACGCCCTAGTCATCGATGAGCTGGGCTACCTGCCGATGAGCCGGCAGGCACGCTACGCGCTGTTCCAGCTGATCAACCGGTTCTATGAGCACCGCTCGCTGATCATCACCACCAACAAGGACTTCACCAGTTGGGGGGAGTTCTTCCACGACGACAACGTGGCGGTGCCTATCGTCGACCGGATCATCCACCACTCGCACCTCTACCTGCTGGGCGGGGAGAGCTACCGGCTGAAGCAGAAGACGCTCAGCTGACGATCACGGGTGGGGTCGGGTAGACCGGGCGATTGCTCGTCCCGGCCCCCCTCAGATCCGGACGTGCGCGATTGACGCATCCGGCTCCTCAACCATCAGTTTCGCTACCAGGTAAAACGGTGAATGATCCTGGCGCACGGTAACGGGAGAATCGACAGCAGCTGCGCTGCCTTTTCCCACGAGAACCATCCCTTCTGCGAGCGCCTCCGGAGCCACTTGATCCAGATACGCCGGACCGCGTTGACGAAGCGCTGCAGAGCTTCGATGTTGTTCGTGATCCCGTAGTACGCGTAATGCCCAGTGACCTTCCGACAGAGTTGACGGTGCTGTTCTCGCAGCGGCCGGTGACGGTTGGCTCGGCACCATAGCGAGATTCGCTTGAGGCCGCGCTTGTACCGATCCTTGGCCGTTTTCTGCTTGATGATCAGGCGACCGCGTCTGGACCTGCCCCAGTAGAAGGTGAAGCCCAGGAAGTCGAAGGTCTCGGCACGCCGCTCCCGATGCGGTCGGAACCGCACCAGCCGAGTCTTGGTCGGGTGCAGAGTGAGGCCGAAGCGCGCGAAGCGCTTGGGTAGCACTTCCAGCACCTTGCGGGCATCGGCTTCATTGCTGAATGCCAGGATGGCGTCATCGGCGAACCTCACCGAGAACGCTCGTCCTCGCAGACGCGGCTTGACGTCCTTCTCAAACCACTCGTCCAGCACATAGTGGAGGTAGACATTCGCCAACAAGGGGGAAATCACCCCGCCCTGCGGGCTACCGATCTCTCCCTTCTGCCACTGCCCGGCCTCCAATACCCCGGCCTTGAGCCACTTGCCGATCAGGCGGAGGATCACCCCGTCCTTCACTCGTTGCTGCAGAAACGCTCGCAGGTGCTGATGGTCGATCGTGTCGAAGAAGGCCCTGATGTCCAGGTCGATGACCCAGGCGCCTCCCATCGACATCAGACTGTTCCTCACCGTCTCGACAGCCTGGTGTGCCGAGCGTCCCGGCCGGAAGCCGTACGAGCCGTCCAGAAAGTCATGCTCGTAGAGCGGCTCCAGCAGGGCCACCACGGCACGCTGCAGGACCTTGTCTTCGAAGGTGGGGATACCGATCGGCCGTGTGGTGCGCCCATCTCCCTTGGGGATATGGACACGCCGTACCGGCGGCGCTCGGTAGCGGCCGCTCTTGGCCGCTTCCAGCAGTCGCTGGACGTTGGCCTCGAAGCCGCGCGCGAAGTCGTCCGCCGTCTGGCCATCGATCCCGACGGCGCCATCCCGGCGCGTCATCAGGTAGGCCGTCTTCAGCCACTGGGCGTCAATGTAGTGCGCCAGTGACGTGAAGGCACGCTGCGGGAAGCGCTCTGCCAGCGCTGCTATCCGCACTTGTTTCGTGGACATGACCTCAGGTTCCTGTGCACCTGTCATGTTGCCCTCGTGCAGTTCTGATGATTGGTCGCCCCTTCCCTCCAACGGGTCCCGTCGAGTCGGTTCCCCGCCTTCTTCGGTACTATGAGCAACTCCGACTCCCGCCCTTCCCTCCGGCTGGCTCCTTATGGTCGCCTGGCCGTACCCCCTAAGTGCCTGCTGTTTGCTTCCGCTACCGTCAGGCACCACAGCACCGGACCGGGAGCTTTCGAGACAGGCAGCCCCGCGCCTGATTCATTACCTCTCAGGGGAGAAAGGCGGGCCTCCCAGGTTCCTGGGAAACCCCTGTGTGGACATGCCCTGCTCTTCGACCCCGGCGGCCCTTCCCTGCCAAGCCGTACGGCAGGATCATGTTGCCTTCCATCAATTGAAGGATGTCGGCGACCACAAAGATCAACATTTCGAGGCTCAATCACACGGCCTATCCACTCGCTGTGTACGCTTCGCAGTGGCGGTTACCCGACACCACGCAACACTCGCTACCGGCTGGTGGCTAGCCTTGGCCGGGTGGGACTTGCACCCACTGGGTTTCAATTCATCCTTTCCACCTCCTCGGTTTCCCGGATGACCAGGCTTTGCCTGGCGCACTCAATTTTGTTGACCGCTGGTGGGTCAGTTTTGATGGCCATTGACAACGAGCGCTCGGGCGTTGTCGATCAACACCTCGCGGGTGGTGCCGCCGAAGTGTCGGAACGCGCCTTCCAGACCCTGTAGCCAAGCCGACTGGCGCTCGTGCAGGAACATGGCCACGTAGGTGCGGCGCGAGTAGCCCAGCGTTGCCACGAAGAGGTGAACCTTGATCTGCTCGTCGTCGATGGGCACACGCACGGTGCCAAAGTCGATCTGCAACTGATGGCCTGGCGGCGTCTCGAAGCGCACTGTCGCCGCCGTCTGGGCAAGCACTTCGCGCCGCAGGTGCGCCACGGCGCGCTCGACGGTGCGCAGGCTCACCGTCACGCCGTGTTCGCGCTCCAACTCCTGGCGCACGACATCGCAGTTGCCGCGGTGCTGGCGGAACCGCTCGGTCAGCCACTCGCTGTAGGGCGTCAGCCGGCCAGGGCGCTGCGGTGACCGGTATGGCTGCCAGCCTCCCTGGCGCAGGTAGCTGCGCACCGTGTTGCGGCTGCAACCCAACTCGCGGCTGATGCGCTTGGCGCCCCAGCCTAGCGATGCCAGCTTGAGCATCGTTTGAACGTCCTCAGGCGCTTGCATCGCCTGCCTCCCTTCGATCCACTTGGACCGGGGAGCTTGCTTGACCATCTCTTGCACTTCGACCTCCTTCCACGAAGGGGGTCAATTCCTCGTGTCGTCAGGGGGGCAGTTTGTCGTGTCGCCTGACACATAACTGCAGACTGATTGATAAGAAATCCGTCTGCACTCATAAGCTCTTCGATGCACCGATCTGGAGCAAGAGGTCCCGCTGCCCCCTGCAAACGCACCAGCTAGGGGTATATACCAAGGCCCGCCGCAGGCATGAACCATGCATAACTGTGAAAATCACATGTGGTTCAGCTGCATCGCAGCGACCCATGCATCGAAGAGGCAAGCATGGACAAGACATTTTCAACACTGGAACAGCGCAGCAATTCAAGTTTTGGCTACTGGAACCGTGCGGTTGCGGACACGTATTTCGATATGCATCTGTCTTATCAGAATTCAGAGCATTTCAACGGAGTTCTCGAAGCGTGGGATTTGTCGGTTGTCCAGCTCTCTTGCATGACCTCCGATGGCGCCATCTACAAGCGCGTGCAGAAGGACTGCAGCACGAATGAGCGCCAAGTGCTGGTCACTCTTCCAGTCCAAAGTGAGATTGAGTTCAGCCAATTGGGTCGCACGACCCGATGCGACCCAGGCCAGTTTTTATTGGAACTGAGCGAAGAACCGTTCGTTTTTGGACACAGCCGCCACAACGAAATGTGGGTATTGAAGATCCCAGTTTCTTCGTTGCGTGCCCGCATTGGGGAACCCAAGCGCTTCTGCGCGCGCTCCTACGATGCACAGGAAGGGGTAGGCGGATTGCTTGGAGACTACTTCCGCCTCACGATGCGTCACCGTGAAATGGCCTATGACGCGAACGTTCGTGCCTTGATGGGCGCGCATTTCGTGGATCTGCTCGCGCTAAGTCTTCAGGGCCATCCTGACGCACTCCAGTCCTCTCAGTCCGCCGTTCGCGACGCACACTTGGCCCGGATTGAGGAATACGTGCGCAAGAACCTGTGCGATCCCGATCTGGCGCCGGACAGCATTGCCCAAGCATGCGGAATTTCCCTGCGGTATCTGCACCTTCTATTCAAGGATGCCGAAGCTTCTGTTTGTCAGTGGATTCGCGAGAAGCGACTGCAGTCCGCTTACGAGATGCTGCAGAAAGCTGCGCCGCAAACTTCCATCGCTCAAATTGCCTATGCGGTGGGGTTCAGCGACCACGCGCAGTTTTCCAATGCTTTCCGCAAGAAGTTTGGGCAGGCACCGAGCGAACTGCGCGCGCCTAAGATGGCTCGGGGTGCTGGGCGAGTGCCGGTGGCAGGCATTGAGATCGCGAGCGGCGCGATTTCGCGCACGCACCACTGATCAGGCGGCCTGCAGGCGGCCGACGCCCGCAGTCCACGCGCGCGATGCGGCACGGCGAGCGAGCCGTGCCGCTTTTCTCAGGACAGCTCTGGCTCCAGTCGGTCCAGTGCGCGATTGAGGCGGGAGAACATTTCGTCGATCTGACCAGCATCGATGATCAGCGGCGGGCACAGCGCAATCGTGTCGCCGAGCGGTCGCACGATCAAGCCTTCTTCCAACGCATACTGCGCAAGCTTGACGCCAGCTTTGCGATCCGGCGCAAAGCTCGCCCGCGACACCTTGTCTTGCACCAGTTCGATAGCGCCGACCAGACCCACGGTTCGTGCTTCGCCCACAAAGCGGCGCTCCACGAGGCTGCGAAGTGCGCCACTGAAGCGGGGCGCAAGATCCCGGCAGCGCGCCAGAATGTTGTCGTCTTCGTAAACCTTCAATACTTCCAGCGCCACGGCCGCTGCAACCGGGTGGCCAGAGTAGGTGTAGCCGTGGCCGAAAGTCCCATGGCGTCCGCTGTTGGCGGCGATCGCCTCGTAGACCTTGGCGCTGACCATGACGGCGGAGATCGGCATGTATGCGGATGACAAGCCTTTCGCACAGGTCAGGATGTCCGGCTGGATGTTGAAGGTTGTCGAACCAAACATGTTGCCGGTGCGGCCAAAGCCGCAGATGACCTCGTCGGCGATCATCAAGATGTCGTACTTGCGCAGAACGGCCTGGACCTTCTCGAAGTAGCCCGCGGGCGGCACGATGACGCCGCCTGCCCCCATGACGGGCTCAGCGATGAACGCCGCGACAGTGTCCGGGCCCTCGGCCAGGATCTGCTCCTCCAGCACCTGCGCCAGACGCGTTGCGAACGCTTCTTCTGATTCGCCAGCCAAACCATAGCGGTAGTGGTGCGGACAGTCCGTGTGCAGGAAGCGTGGAGCAATCGGCAGGTCGAAGTCGTTGTGGTTGCTGGCCAGACCACCCATGCTCGCGGCCACCGCGGTCACGCCGTGGTAGGCATTGCGGCGGGCGATGATCTTCTTCTTCAGGGGCTTACCAATGGCGTTGTGGTAGTACCAGACCATCTTGGCGGCACTGTCGTTGGCCTCCGATCCAGAGCTCGCGAAGAACACCTTGCCCATCGGCACTGGTGCAACTTCCAGCAGCCGCTCGGCCAACTGTGCCACGGCGCTGTTGGTGCGGTGGTAGAACGTGTGGTAGTAGGGGAGTGTCTGCATCGCTTTGGTCGCGGCCGCGATCAGCCTGGGGTGGCTGAACCCCAGGGATGCGCACCACAGGCCCGACATGCCTTCGATGAAGCGCCGGCCCTTCTCATCGATGACGTGGATGCCGTCGCCCTGGACGATGACCAGGGGCTCGACCTGGCCCGATTGGGCCAGGTTGGTGTAGGAGTGCAGGTGGGCTGCGACATCCTTGTTTGCGATGCTGCTGTTCATTTGGTTCTCACTTGATAGTTGATGGGTTCTTCAGGAATTGCGGTCAGCGCAGCACATCACCGATGCAGATGTATTTCATCTCCAGGTACTCCTCCATGCCGTGGCGCGAGCCTTCGCGGCCCAGCCCGGACTGCTTCACGCCGCCGAAAGGAACGTGCTCCGCCGCGATCACGCCAGCATTCACGCCAAGAATCCCGCATTCCAGGGCTTCGGACACGCGCGTGATGCGACCGATGTCGCGGCTGTAGAAGTAGCTGGCCAAGCCGAACTCCGTACTGTTCGCTGCAGCGATGGCGTCGTCCTCGTGCTTGAACTTGAAGATCGGGGCCAGCGGACCGAACGTTTCCTCCGTCGCGCAGAGCATGTCGGCGGTCGCATCGGCCACCACGGTGGGCTGGAAGAATTGGCCATGCAGCTTCGCGCCACCGGCCAGAATCCGCGCGCCTTTGGCCTTTGCGTCATCCACGTGACGCTGCACCTTCTCCACCGCCGCGGGCTCGATCAGCGGCCCCTGCACCACGCCTTCGTCAAAGCCATTGCCGACCTTCAACGTCTTCACCTTGGCGGTGAACTTGTCGATAAAGGCGTCGTACACGGCCTCTTGCACGTAGATGCGGTTGGCGCACACACAGGTCTGGCCAGCATTGCGGTACTTGCTGGCGATGGCGCCTTCAACAGCCGAGACGAGATCGGCATCGTCAAACACGATGAAGGGTGCATTGCCGCCCAGTTCCAACGCGAGCTTTTTGACCGTGGGCGCACTTTGGGCCATCAGGATGCGGCCAACCTCGGTGGATCCGGTGAAACTGATGTGGCGAACCTTGTCGCTGGAGCAGAAGACCTTGCCGGCCTGCACGCTGTTGTCGCTGTCGGCTGTCAGCACGTTCAGCACGCCAGGCGGAATGCCAGCGCGCACTGCCAGTTCAGCCGCAGCAAGAGCCGTCAGCGGTGTGAACTCGGCAGGCTTGATGACGACGGTGCAGCCTGCAGCCAATGCAGGAGCCACCTTGCGGGTGATCATGGCGAGGGGGAAGTTCCATGGCGTGATCGCGGCGCAGACGCCGATGGGTTGGCGCAGGACCGACAACCGCCGGTTGTTGTCGAACTGGGGCAAGGTCTCGCCAGCCACCCGCTTGGCCTCCTCGGCGTACCACTCGACGAAGCTGGCCCCGTACGCGACTTCTCCCTTCGCCTCGGCCAGCGGTTTTCCCTGCTCGGCCGTCAGGATGCGAGCGAGGTCGTCGACATTGGCCATCAACAGGTCGAACCAACGGCGCAGGATGTTGCTGCGCTCCTTGGCCGTTTTAGCCTTCCAGGGTCCCAGCGCGGCATCTGCGGCGGCAATCGCGACCTCCGCTTCCTCTGCGCCCATGTTCGCGACGTCGGCAAGCTTTGCGCCGGTGCTCGGATCCGTGACCGCGAACTGCCGCGCGCCTTCAAGCCACTGGCCGTTGATCAGTGCGCCGGTCCGCAGGAGCATGGTGTCTTTGAGCAGGTGAAACGGAGAGATGGGTTTGGTCATGGAAGGATCCAGTGGTCAGAGGTGGCGCACGAACCGCGTGCGCGAACGGGGACGAACCTCGACCGACTAGCACGCTCAAGCATGCCTGGAACGGTCGGGTACGCCTCCATTTCATTGCGAATTGAGTCTAAACGGTCAAAGTCCAACTCAACAAAAGAGAATGGCCCCTCCCCAATGTTAATCACATTATGCTCAACTCCTTCTCCACGCTTGTAACACTCCCCGGCTTTCAGCCTAACTTCTTTCTCGCCGTCAGGTGTTTCAAGCAACATATGACCATCTTGAACGGGGACAATCACGTAGTCATGGGCATGTCGATGCCAGCCCGTTTCCGAGCCGGGAGGGAAATTCCAGAGAGTCACGATCACCTGATTATCGTCAATTTGAACTTGGCTCACGGCCTGCACTCTCTTCATAGTGATATTCTCCTTATTTATTTCAACGATGAACAATTGGCTTCCGTCTTCGAATCACATTGCTGCCACTCACATCTGGCGATCCCGTAGTTCGCTAGCGGAATAGCCGAATCGTCTACGAAACACGCGGCTGAACTGTGCCTGCTCCGTGAATCCCCAGCGGTAGGCCACCTCACCGATATTGACCCCCGCAGGCAGCGTCTCTAACTCACGATGCGCAGCCTCCAGCCGCTGCGCGCGTATCCATTCTCCAACCGTATACCCCGATCCAGCAAAAAGCTTGTGCAAATAACGCAAGGAAATACCGCAAAAACTGGCGATTCGAGCGGGCGAAAGTTCGGGATCGCCCAGGTTGGCCGAGATATAGCGCTCGATTCGCATGAGGTGCGCAGTTTTCATATGTGACTGGTCACTATTCAGCACCCGCTCGTCTTGCTCTAACACCATCGAAAGCATGCTCAGGGTCTGCTCGAACAAGCGACTCTGATCCTCCACCCTGCAATCATTCACATGTTGCGAGCAGATCTTCAGGAAGTCGACGAAGGCACAGCCGATGCCTTCCTGGGCGGAGAAGCAGTGCTGCGAATAGCGCTCCGGCCGCCGAATGCGGGACTTCATCGGCCCCTCGGGCACCTTGAACACCCACATGTCATTCGGTGTCGTATAGCCGAACTGATAGGGGGCATCGCCCTGTTCGACGATGAAGTGGCCCGGGGGGCAGTTCAAGCTTCTTCCATGCTGGGAAAAGAACACCTTTGCCTGTAACGGTATCGTCACCAAAAACGAAGCTTGGCTATCCTCAACAATCTGCGAACGCGACCGGGAGTATTTAGCCCTGTCAGAAGTGAGTCGCGATAGAGAGAAGTTACTTCCCTCTGCTTTCCAAAGCCTCAGCGTCCCTTGGAAAGCATCTTCCTTATGGCCGCCGTAATTTATCGTCAATGGAAAGTAAGTATCGGAAATTATCTGAGTCCAGCGATCCTGCGAGTTTGAGATTAACCGTGTGTCGGGACTTGTGCCTCCACCATCCCTTGTCAGCCTAGCGACTTCTGGCAGCTCAGTGGCTCCTGGCATTGTCGTAGTTGTATTCATGCCATTCCTCTCTGTCTGTACACGCGCCGCATATGAGCGTATCGCAACGAAGGCGAGATTCCTGAGGCCCGGCCCGACCTGATCGGGCCAGGGTCCTACGAAGTCTCGCCGTTCTCGTTAGCAATCGCAATATCAGGTCCAGAAACTGGATGATCGCTTGTCCAGAGAGTCACGATACTGTCGAGTGGACTTCTCCAACAGCTCGCCGGTGCCCCAGTCCAGCACCACACCGTAGCGACGAATCACATCCAGGACATTCAGCTCACCATCTCGATACTGCTTGGCGACGTCTTCAGGGGGTGTCTGCAGCCACTCCCGCCGATTTGTCCGGATCCACTCACGAGCCTTGGCGGTGCGCTCGGCGTTGATCTCATAGTCATCGATATCAGGATCATTTACCTGGATCACCACGCCATAGTCACGCTCGGCGCGCTCGACAGACACATAGCCATCGATCACATCCTCCAGCACCGCTTCCTCATCGCGCTCCAACGGGTCACCGAAGCCACCGCCACCCGCCGAGGGGCGCGTGAAGGTATCTCCGGAGCGTACCGTCACATTCGAGAAGGTGACACCCAGGTATTTCTCATCCGGCGTTCCCTTGTTGAGCCACACTCCGTGCGGCACGGAGGGCAGTCCACCATTTATTCCCCAGGTCACCGAACGGCCGCGGTCACAGCAGTAGCTCATCACCGTCTTGTCGACCTGGGTCAGCTTGCCCCCCTTCTCGACACCGCAACCGCCACGAAAGCGGCCTGGCCCGGCTGAATCTATGATGATTTCGTGGCACATCGTCAGCACGGGGTTCAGCCGCTCCTGCCCTTCCACCGGCTGAACCGCCAGCCCGGTGCCGAATACTGGCGAGGTGGCGGACGAACCGTCCTTGGTCTGACGCCCACCCCAGCCGCCAGCCATCCAGTCATACCACATGAAGTAGTCGCCGCTGCCGGTGCGCCTATCATTGCCCCCGATCAGCAGGTACTCGAGGTTGAACGCACAGGCCATGGCACGCTCCGGCATGACCCCGCTCCAAAGCTCGAAGATCCCGTTCATGACCTTCTCGTAGGGGCCGGCGCAGAAACCGGAAACCGCATGGGGCCAGCCTGCGTTCACCACGCTACCCTCCTCACCGATATTGGCCGTCACCGCGCGATAGAAGCCAGAGTTTAGCGGAACGTCGGGGAAGAAGGTCTTGGTGCCCGCGTAGATGGCGGAGTGGGTCGTCCCGTAGCAGGAGTTGAGAAAGGTGGAGACAGCAGGTGCCGAACCTGACAAATCATAGTGAATTCCATTGCCATCCAGCGTCAGCTTGATGCGAATGGGAACCATCCCTTCGCCCAGGGCAGGGTCCCCATCGATATAATCAACCGTCTCCCACTCACCCTTCGGCATTCCGGCCAGACTCTTGAGCACGACCCGCTCAACATAGTCCTGGGTCTCCTGCATAGCGGCCACGACAGTGGCCTTGGAGTACTTATCGACCAGGCGAAGAACCTCACGCTCACAAACCGCCGTAGCCTCTGCCTGGGCCTGCAGATCCCCCAGGGCCTGAGCCGGCGCACGGGTATTGGAAACCAGCAGCTGGGCAACATCATGCAGGAAAACGCCTGCGCGCCAGACACGCACCGGCGTGATACGCAGCCCCTCACTGAAGTGGGTGCTGGCATTGACGTCGAAGGAACCCGGAACGCTGCCGCCGATATCCGCCCAGTGTCCCTTGTTCTGGGCAAAGCCGATAATCTCTCCTTCGGAAAATATCGGCCGAATAAAGCTGACGTCGTTAAGGTGCGTACCGCCACGATAGGGGTCGTTGATAGCAAAGACATCACCGGGGTGAATGTCACCCGAAAACTCCTCGAGAACCGCCTTACACTGGAAGTGCAGGGTGCCGACGTGTACCGCAATATCGCCACTGCCCTGCATGACCGTGTTGCCCTCAGCATCGCATAGCGCGGAGGAGAAGTCTCGTGAATAGATGACGAACGAGTAGCAGGTTCGCAGGATCTGCTCGCTCATCAAGTCGACGCTCGTGGCGAATGCATTCTTGAGGACTTCAAATGTGACCGGATCGAGAGCATTGTCCTTGTTTGTATGTGCCATGATCATGCCTCCTCTCCCGACTGAATCAGTTGAATGCGAATATTCTTCCACTCATCGATCGACGCCACCGTATCAGGCGGTACCACAGTGGTGGAGTCCAGCTGATCGATGATGGCGGGCCCAGTGAATTCAAACCCTATCGGCAGAGTTGCTCGGTCGTAGACCGGTGTCTGGTGCCATTGCCCCTCGAAGTACACCTCGCGGTAGGCATGCGGTTCTGCCTGAGCACCAGGCTGACGCTCGCTGCGCGGAAATGCCGGCTTGGGCGTCTTGCCAACGGCACGAAGATGAAGCTGGTAGATCTCGACCGGAAGCGAATTCTGACGAAAGGAGAACTGCCGCTCATGCTCCTTGTGGAACATCTCGATGGCATCCTCGAGTGACGCGTCGCCGCTGCCCATCGCCACCTGTAGAGAGCGCCACTGCCCCTGATAACGCATGGAGATGCCACGCTGCAGGACCACATCGGCGTCAGCGACGCCCTCATGGCGCAGCCGGTCCACCGCTTCGTCTTCCAGTGACCGGAACTGGCGATCGAGATCTTCCAGATCGGCACTATCCGCCGCCGCGGTGTACATCATCGAGAGGTCGTGCTGGATATCCACCAACAGACACCCCATAGCCGAAGTCACCCCGGGGTTGGGGGGCACAATCACCGCCGGAATACCCAGCTCCTTGGCCACCTCTGCACCGTGTAGGGCGCCGGCACCGCCAAATGCGATCAGGGCGAAATCACGTGGGTCCAGGCCACGGCGGATCGACACCAGCCGCACCGCATCGGCCATGTTAGCATTCGCCACCTTGATGACCGCATGTGCCGCCTCTGCAGTACCTAGCGACAGCGGCTTGCCAACACGCTCTTCTATAACCTGGATCGCCTTTTCCCGGTTCAGCTCGAGTGCGCCGCCGGCAAGGACGGTACCCAGACGGTTCAGCGCCAGGTTGGCATCCGTATTGGTAGGCTCCGAGCCGCCGCGCTCGTAGCAGGCTGGGCCTGGATCAGCACCCGCGGACTGCGGCCCATTGCGCAAGGCACCAGCGATATCAATATGCGCCAAGGAGCCGCCTCCGGCACCAACGGTTAGCACCTCGATACTCGGGAATACGATGGGGTGACCATACTCCACTCCCCACTGCTTGGTAACGCGCAACTCACCATCATGGATCAGCGAGATATCGGTAGAAGTACCCCCCATATCAAGTCCGACAGCATTCTGATAACCGCACTGCTCGGCGATATGCTTGGCGGCGATCGCCCCAGCGGCGATACCGGATGCTGCCAGACGAACAGGGAAGTGCTTCGCCATGGCCGGGGTCATAGAGCCGCCACCAGAGTGAAGCAATAGCAGGTCGTTGTCGTAGCCACCCGCACTCAACTCATCATCGAGCTGCTTGACGTAGTCCGACACCAGTGGGCCCAGCACCGTATTCGCCACCGCGGTATTGAAGCGGTCGTGCTCAAATATCTCCGGCAGGATATCAGAAGAGGTCGAAACATTGGCCTCCGGCATTTCTTCTTCGAGAATCTCCCGCATGCGCTGCTCGTTATTTGCATTGGCGTAGGAGTTCATGAAGCAGACGGCAATGGTCGTGGTGCCGCGACGCTTAAGCTTGCGCGCCAGGGCACGGGCCTCGCCTTCATCCAGCGGGGTGACTACATTGCCAGCGTAGTCAACCCGTTCACTAACCTCGAAACGGTCCCGGCGGCGAATGTAAGGTCCGCTAACATCCGCGTAGGCGTCCCAGAGGTTATCCTTGGTGCCATCGCGGATTTCGATCACATCACGAAACCCCTTGGTGGTTACCAGAGATGCCTTGGGAAAACGCCGAGTAATCAAGGCATTGGTGGCAACAGTTGTACCATGGAAGAAAAGGTCGACATCCGATAACTTGATCTCTCCCCGCTTGACCCCGTTAATTACGGCCTGCATGGGGTTGTTTGGCGTGGACGGAACCTTGGTGACACGAAACTCCTGGGTTGATGAATTATAAATACACACATCGGTAAAGGTTCCACCCGCGTCTACCGCCACTCTCAAATCAGGCATATGTCACCTCATTGTTATCTAGTTAGATGATATTTATTTAAATATTTTGCTTATTAACTTAGGCCGCTTCTTGCTTCAAACCTCCCTCTCTCTTATTTAAGGCTGGCGACGTACCACTCTTCCCGCGCAAACCTCAGCCCCAGTTCGTAGACGATAAAGGCGAACATGAAGGTGGCCGGCGCCGAGAATCCGGCAATAGCAGGCACGTTCATGATGATGATTCCGGTCAGGGTGGCACCGCACCAGGCCACGAGGCCACAGGGGTTAAAGGCAGGAATGTAGGCATTATCCAGTTCGACATGGCCGTTGAAGCGGTCTTGGTATGTACGCGAGAGAATATGCGCCAGGGCGACGCCGACCCAGGCAACCACAAAGACCCCCTGATACGCCAGTGCCTGAAGAATATAGGAGAAGACATCCGCCATCATCAGCACATAGGCAATGACGCCAATCACACACCCGGCCACTATCTTGGACATCTGGATACCGGTGACCTTGCGAATGAAGGACTCGAAATTGACAGTCGCCAGATAGAAATTGGCGGTGTTAATACGGCTCTGGGTCACCCATACCAGTAGCAGGCCACCAAAACCCATCAATTCAAGCAGACCCAGTACCACTGAGGCTTCCGACAGACCGTCGGTCGGGATCATGGAATCCAGCAGGATGCCGACAATGCCGCTGAACAGGAAGGTCATAGCATAAAAGGGAATACCGAAAGTTACTCTGGTATGGAACTTGCTATCTTCCTGACGACCAAACCGGGCGTAGTCAAAGGTGAACATCATCAGCGCCCAGACTCCCATGTAGTAGGCAAAGGTCTGCAACCAGCCCCAAGGAGATGCTCCGCCTTCAGGTACACGGGTCAGCCAACCGCTGGGGTAACCGAACTCCGCTACCGCCATGCCCACGGCGATCAGCATACCAACGACATATACCGGAAGGAGGACGCCATTGAACTTGTCCAGCCAGTGCTGAACACTGCCGAAAATCAATGCCACCCCCAAGGCCGCCACAATGGCCGTTGAGATCCCCATCGGAATTACGCCACTCCACTCTGAGAGCACCAGCGCCATGACATAGCCTTCAAACACGGCGTAATAAAGTGCTGTTGCAAAGAAGATCAGCGTTGCCACTACGGCCCCGAAGTGTCCGAACAGCACTTTGGAAAAAAGCGCAACGGTTAAACCGGTTTTCATAGAGTAGCGACTGATAACACCATTTATGATGCCATAGGCAATCATGGTTAGAACAATACCGATCAGTGCATTGGTTGTTCCATATGCACGCGCCATGGCCGCTGCCACCACCATATAGAAGATAGCACTACAGACAGCCCACCAGGCCATCATAAGATTTACCTTAGGCATTCGTCCTTCTGGAGGAACAGGGCGTTCTGAAAAGTCCAGATCCTGTGCTTCATTCTGATGATTACTCATTTCTCTTCTCTCTTCTTGTTTGACTTATTTCAAAACAGCAGCCGTCAACTCCTCTTAAAGCCCATTCATCAGGCTTTAAACATCCGGCTGCCATCAAGGTTGTTGTAATTATCTTGCGAGAAGGCGTTAGCACGCTTCAACCATAGCGCTAACCACTGCGGGATGTTTGGCCTGCAGCGCACTGTCATTTAGCCTGACGTGCACTGCATGCAAAGCCGGAAGGAGTTCCCCCCGAATTAAGGCATGTTACGCAGCTGCTCCAACACGTGCTGATACCGGGCACGTGCGTCCATCGCTTGTTCAAGGGTCACCTGAACAAAGCGCACCTTCTGGTGGGGCTGGATTTGGCCTACGGTGTCCATGTCGGAACTGATCACAGTCCCGATCATGGCGTAGCCACCCCCGGAAACCGCATCCCTGTGCAGAATGATGGGCTCGCTGCCACTGGGAACCTGAATAGATCCGATCGGGTAACAGGCATCCACGATATTGGACGGATCATCACCGGCCCCGAAGGGTGGCTCACGCTTGATAAAGTCCAGCTTGGTTCCACCTTTCATGCGGTAACCGATGCGGTCGGCTTCAGAAGCGGCGGTCCAGTCCTCATGATAAAATCGCTCGGCACTGTCCGGTTCCAGACGGTGCGCATAAAGTCCAGGTATAACACGCAGCTCATAGCGTTTGTAAAACGCAGGAACCAGATTTTCAGGCAGGCGTCGTCCTGTCTTGGCTAGCTCGTGGGCAGGCAACACACCCAGAGTGTCGCCCGGTTGCAGGGTGCGCCCTTGCAAGCCCCCCAGCGAGCCCAAGGCATAAGTACTGCGGCTGCCGAGCCTTTCGGGCACATCAATGCCTCCCTCAATGGCCAGGTAGAGCCGCGCCCCTGCTTTGACAAAATCAAAACTCAGCGTTGCACCGGCAGGCACCTCGAACACTTCATTCAGCGGTTGCGGCTCACCATCAACACGCGGCAGCATTTCCGCACCACAGGCCGCCACCTTATGGGTGTCGGTAAAGCGCAATTCAGGGCCCATCAATGCACATTCAATGACCGCCGCGCCTTCAGGGTTGCCCAGCAACAGGTTGGCTGCGACCAATGACCGCTGATCCATCCCTCCGGACGGTGGAATTCCAAGGTGGTAGTATCCCTGACGTCCTTTATCCTGGATTGATGACGCTAGGCCCGGCTTGATGACTTCAATGCTCATACAGTGCCTCCTTTACGCGACGTGCATAGCCATCCGGATCTTGGTTGAACGCATCCAGATCAAAGGTGAAGTGTGTGACGTTGGGCGTGAACTGCCCTTTTTCAGCGACGTCCAGCAGGTTGTCATACTCCTGAATCCGTGAGACCGGCCCCCAGGAATGCTTCTAACCTACTGAACTGCATGGCAATATAGCGAATATCGCCATTCACCCAGACAGTGCCATGCCCAACGTCAAGTTCCGCGCCAGTCGCCGCACCCTCACCAGCCACGCCGGGCTGTCCATCATCGGGCAGTGCTTCGAGATCGCTGGCGTTGACAGCATCGACAGCCGCTTCCCCACCACGCTGGGCATGCGCACCAGTGACGTGATCAAGAGCTACCTGGGCCTGCTGTGTCTGGGCATGAGCGACTATGACGCTGTCGAGAACTTCCGCCGCGACAAGCCCTTCCAACAACTGCTGACCCTGCAGAAGGTGCCGAGCGCGGCGACGCTGCGACAGCGGCTGGAGAAACTTGCCGCCAACGACCTGCAGGCGCGCACCGCCACCTGGTCCACGACCCTGCTGTCACTGATCGAAGCACCGATCACCGCCGAGACGACGCACGTCTGCCTGGACATCGACACCTTCGTCATGGACAACAGCAACTCGAAGAAGGAAGGCGTCTCGCGGACCTACCAGAAGGTCGATGGCTACACCCCGATCGCCGCCTATCTGGGCAACGAAGGATGGTGCCTGGGTCTGGAACTGCGTCCTGGCAAGCAGCACACCATGAAGGAGAGCAACGCCTTCCTGGAGCGGGTACTGCCTCGCGCCCAAGGCCTGACCGAGCAACCGATCCTGTTACGCGAGGACAGCGGCTTCGACAGCCAGGCGCACCTGGCGCTTCTCGAACAGCAGCGCCAGGTCTTTGCCGACGAGGGGCGCCGGCTCGACTATGTCGTCAAATGGAACCCGCGCGGCTCGGCCACGGCCGATCAGGATACCTGGTTGGCTGTGGCGGCGGACTACTGGGAAGAGCTGCGTCCTGGCAAGCGCCAGGCGCTGTGGCCGCAGACCGTCTCGATCCACGACGACAACAAGACCGAATACGTCGTCCAACGCGTGATGCGCCTGGTAGAGCGCACCGCCGATCGCGATGGCCAGTTGCTGCTCGAACCGGACTATGAGTTGGAAGGCTGGTGGACCAGCCTGGACGAGGCGCCGGAGGCGGTGATCAAGCGCTACCAGGCGCATGCCACCCATGAGCAGTTTCACAGCGAGATCAAGACCGATCTCGACCTGGAGCGCTTGCCGTCCGGCAAGTTCGCCACCAACGATCTGATCCTGCATCTCGCCCAGTTGGCCTACAACATCCTGCGCCTGATGGGACAGCTGGGCATGACCGGCGAGCTGAGCCCGGTTCGCCACCCGGCCAAGCGGCGCCGGCTGCGCACCGTGCTACAAGAGCTGGTGCACCGTGCGGCTCTCGTGATTCACAAGGCACGGCAGATCATCCTCGACTTCGGGCAGGACATCGGACGCATGACGGTATTGAACACCTTGCGAAGCCGCCTGCGCTATCCCCGAAGCACGCCATGCTGATCGTCTGTCGGACAAAGGCACCACGCAGAGAGCTGACGGTCATCGGCAGCCAGCATCACCGTACCCGGCGGGTAGCAATGCATGAGCAAACGGGTCATCGTCGCCGGCCGATGCCGCTATGGTTGGCCATGGCAGAGATGCATTCGGCGGTTGAGACGGAATCGGAGGTCAAAAATGCTCGCTGACGGCGATAGGGAAAGTGTCGACGCCGGCATCACGGATTCAGGTATACTGCTTGGTGCACTGCTATTTACCACGACCAGTCATGCACGCGATACCACGCACATGCTGTCCATCGAAGAGGCCATGAGTACTCCCGCCGCAAGGGAGCGCCTGGATCCAAACATTGGTTTCTTCTTCGCTGATACGCCGCACGGCGAGGTCATTGCCGAGCATGGCAATTTCGTCACCAATAAGAAAACCAACGCCTTCAACAAGAGCGATGAAGAAGCCTGCAAGTGGGTAATGCTCTCCGCCTGCTCAGCCTGCAGACCGCGTCAAGGCTGAAGGCGGCAATGCCGTCATCAATATCGAGAGCTTCTACAAGCGTCAGCCCATGGCATCGAGCAGTGAATACGAGTGCCATGCCGGCGCGGTCATCGCTGGTGTAGCCCTACGCGGCGATGTCGTTACCCTGCGTTGAACAGGTGACGCCGCGCCTCGATATGCTCTTGGTACAAGCGCCCGCTGGCAGCAGCGGGGCTTGTCTGTCTCGACTGGGGAGGAATCACTCTCTCGGCTAGCCGCCTACCACGGTTACGACTGCCCGGTAAGCGCTTGGTCGCCCAGAGGCCGAGGTGCGCCACACCACCCGGCGCTGCCTTCTCCCTGGCAGGCCTGTCTCACCCACCGTGGCCGCCGGGTTGTCGCCGGGCTCGCCACCGTACCGGTCGGCATCGATATCGAGCATACCCGCCCTCGACATAACAAGCGGCTAGCCGAACTGGTGGCATTGCTGCCCGAAGCCGCTGTTCGCCATGCCATCCTCGAGTCGAGCAACCCTTTGCAGGCGTTCTATCAAGCCTGGACACGTCACGAAGCCCTGTTCAAGCTTGATAGCCTATGTGGCTCACCGCCTGACCATGTGCTGGCGACTCGCCTAGCCCGGCTCTCTCCCGAGGGGGATATTCACGCCTGGCAGTGGCAACATGCCGGCTGGACAATCAGCCTGTGTAGCCAACACCGTTCACTGCAGATTCGTTCACTACCGAGGCTGGCAATCCGCAAAATTCAGTCAATCGCCGCCGCCTTATAAAGGCTTTTTCCTGCCAAGCACCGGGCTAATCCACCGAGATAGCAGGTCTTGCACCGCGCTTCCAATTAACCGAACTGTTGCACAGATGTCACCCGCGTCATGGGGGATGCGTAGGCTTGTCGCATTCGACCAACCCGGGAAGCCCTATGCTGAACTCAATCCTATCGCGTCGCCTGACTCTCCCTTTGCTGAGCGCTGCCGCCCTTACCTCGCTCTCCGCCTTGGCCATTGCCCAGGATCGTCCAGAGCTGATTATTGGTGTGCTGATCTGCCGGCAACCCTTGAGCCTGGCAAAGAACTATCCAATGTCGGCACCCGGGTCAATTATAGTATTTCGATACCCTCATCCCGTGACTTCCTCTCCGCGGAAGGCGGCGGCGGTTCCGAACTCGTGCCATCCCTGGCCACCTCCTGGCAACGTCTCGACGACCTGACACTCGAAGTCACGCTGCGTGAGGCGTCACCTTTCATAATGGTGCGCCGCTGACAGCCGAAGACGTGGCCTTCACCTTCTCACCCGAACGCTTGAGTGGTGAAAACGCGCTATTGCCCGAGGGGCCGGCCTATTTCTCCGTCCTCGACGAGGTCAAGGTCATCGACCCGACCACGCTGCACTTCATTACCAAGGCGCCGGACCCGCTGCTGGAGCAGCGTCTGGCTTCATGGGCATCGTGGATCATCAATAAGGAAGACTGGCTGGCTAAAGCGGAAACCGATGGTGGCGTACCGATGTTTCCGGTCGGTACCGGCCCCTACCAGCTCGACACCTACCGGGCCGACGAGGCGATCCACCTGCTGGCCAATGATGACTATTTCGGCGGCCAGCCTACCGCAGCAAGCGTGACCTTCCGCGAAGTCCCCGAGCCCTCGACCCGTGTCGCCGGTCTGATTTCGGGTGAGTTCGATATCATCACCAACGTCGCCCCCGACCAGATCGAGCAGATCAATAGCTACGACGATATCGAGACCGTTCAGTGGTTCTCGCCAACTCGCATGTGCTAGTTTATAACGTCACCGACCCGGTGCTTGATGACCCGCGCATTCGTCAGGCAATGAACCTGGCGATCGACCGTGAGCTGCTCAACAAGCACTGTGGGGGAGAAGCCGTGGTGCCTAACGGCCACCAATATATCGAGTTCGGCGACATGTATAACCCTGATCATGTCGGCCTTGAATATGATGTAGAGCGCGCCAAGGCATTGCTCGCCGAGTCTGACTACGCGGGTGAACTGATCCGTTACTCTACCAGCCGTACTACTATCTCAATGCGCTCAATGCCGCGCAGGTCATCGTCGAGATGTGGAAGGAAATCGGCTCAACGTCGAACTCAATGTCGTGGAGAGTTTCGCCGGTATCGACAGTGCCGACATCCAGGTCAGAACCTGGTCAAACTCACGCGCTACCCTGACCCGGTCGGCGGTCTGTGGAACCTGGGGGCCATACGGCAACCCGCAACGCCTGCACAAATCATGGGTAGATACCGAAGGCGTCGCACGCTTCAACGAGCTGGGCAAGACACTCGAGACCTCGGTTGACCTGCGGTGCGCCAGGAAGCGGCCTGGGAAATGCTGGAAATCTGGAAAGACGATGCTCCCGGTACCATCCTCTACCAGCCGCTTGAAACCTACGGCGTCGCCAAGGACGTGCAGTGGCAGCCCTACACCTTCTACTACATGGACCTGGGACTATAACCTCAGCTTCGAAAGCGATGCCCGTAATGGCTGTGCTAGCAACACTCAGAGGGAGGCTTAGCGCCTCCCTTGCCCCAACAGTGGCGCCCTTGCCCCTGCATAACGGCCCCGTCCTCGACATTAACAACCTGGTGGTCAGCGCCGCACGACCCGCTGGTGGAAAGAGGTCAGCCTGTCGTCAATGCCGGCGAGACGCTGTGCCTGGTGGGTGAGAGCGGCTGCGGCAAGAGCCTCACTGCATGTCGGCACTAGGGTTGCTCGATGAGGGCCTCAAGGCCAGTGGCTCGTCAAGCTCTTCGGTACCGAAACGGTGGGCGCTCCGGATAGCGTGTTGAACCGTTTGCGCGGTAACCGCATCGCCATGATCTTTCAGAACCCGATGTCGGCGCTCAATCCATCAGGCGGGTCGGCAGCCAGATCGTGGAGGCCATCAAGCAGCACACCGCGTTACGCGGCCAGGCAGCCGAACAGCGCATGGAAGAGCTACTCGACCAGGTGGGCATCCCCGACATCAAGCGCAGCAAGAAAAGTTACCCCCACCAGCTGTCCGGCGGTATGTGCCAGCGCGTGATGATCGCCATGGCGCTCGCTTGCCGGCCACAACTGCTGATTGCCGACGAGCCCACCACTGCGCTTGATGTCACCATTCAAGCGCAGATTCTGGGTCTGATCCAGGCGCTGCAGAAAGAGCTCGACCTGGCCGTGGTGTTTGTCACCCATGACCTGGGCGTGGTGGCCGAGATCGCTGACCGGGTTGCCGTCATGTACGCCGGCCGGGTCGTCGAGACCGGCTCGGCCGAGGCGCTGTTCGCACGCCCCGCCCACCCCTATACCCGGGCCCTGATGAACAGCCGTATCGGCTTCGCCCGAGTGCCCGGCACACCACTGGAGTCGATTAGCGGGACGGTTCCGGCTCCCACGGCTCGCCCGGCCGGCTGCGCCTTTGCCCCGCGCTGCGCGCTCGCTCAGGACATTTGCTCCACCCGCCCTGCGCTTGCTCCCGCTGGCAGCACCCTGGCCGCCTGTCATTTAGCCCAGCAGCATCTCTGGAGGAGCGCCTGATGACCCAACAGCTCCACACCGGCGTCAAGGCCACCGAGCTTGTCCAGGCCTACCCGGTCGGACGGCGACTGTTTGCCAAGCCCACGATGTTCCAGGCCGTCAACAAGGTGAGCTTTCATCTCGCCGAGGGCGAAACCCTGGGCATTGTCGGTGAAAGCGGCAGCGGCAAATCGACCCTGGGACGCATGGTCGCCGGTATCGAAGCCCCTAGCAGCGGCCATGTCTCATTCTGGGGTAGCGCTTATGCCCCTATCGATACGCCACTCTGGCGCCGGCAGCGCCGCGATGTTCAGGTGGTGTTTCAAAACCCCGCCGCGGTTGTCGACCCGCGCTGGAACATCCATGCGCAAGTCCGCGAGGCGCTGACCACGCACGAGACCTTAGCCCGCTCTGAGGCTGACGACCGCACCCAGGAGATGCTCAGCCTGGTGGGGCTTGGCAGCATGGGCAAGCGGCTCCCCCACCAGCTATCCGGTGGTCAATTGCAGCGCGCCGTCATTGCCCGCGCCCTGATCCTACGGCCAAAGCTGGTGGTCTGCGATGAAGCCGTCAGTGCGCTCGACGTGTCAGTGCAGGCACAGATCATCAACCTGCTGCTCGAATTGCGCGAGCGCTTCAGGCTCTCGATGATGTTCATCTCCCACGACATGTCGGTGGTCCGCCATATCAGTCACCGCGTCGGGGTAATGCATCGCGGCAAACTGCTGGAGGTCGGCGACGCCGCGCGCCTGTTCGAGTCCCCTCAGCACGAATACTCCCGCCAGCTACTCGCGGCCATTCCCACCGACACCCCGCAGCGCAAGCGTAGCCGCAAGATCCGCGATGCTGCCTCGCTCCAGACGCCGCACCCTGTTTCGAATGCCAAGGCAGGCCCATGAAGGTCATCGCTCACCGTGGCAACAGCGCACACTACCCCGAAAACACCCCGGCCGGCTGGGACTCGGCGTTTGCACACCGCGCTCATGCGATCGAAGCCGATATTCGCTTTTCTGCCGACGGGGTCGGCATCTGCGCCCACGACCCCGCCCTGCAGCGCTTGTTCAAGCGTGATGAACGCACCGCCGAGCTGAGCTATGCCGAACTCGCCTCGCTAGCCGGTGCGCAGGGTGAGACCATCAGCCTCTACACCGATGTGCTGGCCTATGTACGTAAGGGGCAAAGCGTTGTACTCGACCTCAAGGAAGAAAGCCCCGCAGCACTTGAGGGCGTCTGGCAGGCCATCGATCAACGCGTTCCCCATGATCGGCGCCCACTGATTGTTGTCGGCTGCCATAGCCTTGCGGCAGTGGAGTATTTTGCTGCACGCGGCGGCGTCACCATCCTTGGGTTGATCCCCACCCCCGACGTCGCTGCCGAGGTCTTCCAGGCCGGCGCCACCACTATTCGTCTCTGGGAACGCGACGTCACCTCACTACTTGTGGAACAGCTGCAAGCGCTGGGCGCGCAGGTCTGGGTCACCACCGGCGGAGAGCCAACCGGCCGGCGGGTCGGTGACACTGACCAGCAAAGCCTTGCCGCCCTGCACCGCGCCGGTGTCGAGGGTGTGCTCGTCAACGATGTTCCCCTGGTCAATACCCTTTTGGAGGCACTGCAATGAGCCGCGGCTCGACCCTGATCGTCACCTTCGATGGACTACGCCGCGACCGGGCAACCACCGCACTGATGCCGAACCTGGCCCGGTTCATGGCCGAAGGCACTGACTTTCTCAACTCACGCTCGGTCTTCCCTAGTGAAACTCGCGTCGCCGTTACCTCGACAATGACCGGCTGCCCGCCTGGCGATCACGGCCTGGTGGCCAACCAGTTCATCCATCCGGTGAAGCCCGGCGCGCTGTTCAAGACCGCTGAGTGGGACCACCTGGAAACCGCCGCCCAAGCCGGACAGCTTGTCGATCGGCTGACCCTGGGCCAGCGCATGGCCGAGGCCGGGCGCAGCATGGTGGTCTTGAGCACCGCCTCACCAGGGGCATCGCGGATGATGAACGCCAGGGCCCATGCGTTGGGCCAGCCGGTGTTTTCGATGCACGGTCTACCGGTGTCCAGTCAGCAGCTGCACGAGCAGGTCACCTCGACCCTGGGCGCCATTCCCGAACCGGCGGCACCCAACAGCAAACGCATGACCTACGCCACCGATGCGCTGCTCAAGGTCATCTATCCCCGCTATGCACCGGACCTGTGCGTGTTGTGGATGAACGACCCCGATATCACCTCTCATCGCTTTGGGGTCACCGCAGCCGAGACCGAGCTTGCCCAGCGCGCCTGCGACGACAACTTCGCACGCATCCTCGAGTGGTGGCACGCCGGCAATGGACCGCAAAACATCATCGTCATGTCGGACCACGGGCAGATCACCGGCCAACGCCAGCTCGCCACCCTGGATATCGTCCCGGCCGAGTTCGGCCACGCCTCCATTGGTGCCTTCAGCGGCATCTATCTTCATCACCGCTCCGCTAGCCACAAAGCCAAGGTCGTGGACTGGCTCGTTCAACAAGATTTCTGCGGTCTGGTATTTGCCAGCAGTGACGACGGAGCCGCGATTCCGGGCGCACTGCCCTGGTCGGCGGTGCGTAACGCGCATCCTCGCAACGCCGATGTCGGCTTCACCCTGCGCGCCTCAGACTCCTCACAGCAGTACGGGCCCGACCTCGATAAGTGCCTGTTCGCTAGCGGCATTCCCGTGGGCGGCGGAATGCATGGGGGGCTCAACAAAGGCGAGCTGTCGACCGTTCTGGCGGCACAGGGGCGCGACTATCGTGGCGCTTTCGCCTCCGAGACTCCGTGCTGGTTACCCGATATTGCGCCGACCATCCTCACCACCATGGGGTTGGCGCTCGACGGTACCGCCGGGCGTCCGCTGGTCGAGGCGCTGACCGGCGTAAGCGCAGGCGCAGGCCGGGTGCCTGATGTTGAGACACGCCTACTCAGTGCCACCCACCGAGGCCATGAACAGTATCTGCGCCAATGGGTGATCGACGGCCAGACCATCGTCGACTGTGGCTGGACCGCCGGCAGTGGAGGGTGGCACCCATGAACCTAGCGTTCTTGATGACCAAGCTGGTGCGCGGGCTGCTCACCCTGCTGCTCGCCGTCACCTTCGTTTTCATCGTGCTGCGCGCCTCCGGCGACCCGGCACAGATGATGCTGGCAGACGACGCCTCCGCTGATGCCATCGCCGCCTTCCGCGAACGCTGGGGGCTCGACCGCTCGATATTTCACCAGTACCTGACCTATCTCGCCGCCATCCTGCAAGGTGATTTCGGCACCTCATTTCGCGATGGACGCCCGGCCCTGACGGTCATCGCCGAGCGCCTGCCGGCCACCCTGGAGCTGGGAGTCTCGGCCCTGCTGATTACGCTTGCGCTGGGTATTCCCGCCGGCATCATCGCCGCACTCAAGCATGGCAGTTGGGTCGACCAGGCCACCATGTCCTTCACCATACTCGGCCACAGCATTCCCAACTTTTTTCTCGGTATTCTGCTGATTTTGCTGTTCTCCATCACCCTGCGCTGGTTACCCAGCTCCGGGACGGGGAGCTTCTGGCACCTGCTGATGCCGGCCATCACCCTGGGCACGGCGGCGTCGGCTACCGTGGCGCGCTTTACTCGCTCCTCCATGCTCAATGTGCTGCATCAGCCCTTTATGCGAACCGCCAAGGCCAAGGGCATCCCCCATCGCCGCCGGGTCATCGGCCATGCGCTGCCCAACGCGGCCATCCCCGTGGTCACGGTCGTCGGCATGCGTATCGGCGGGCTGATCGGCGGTGCGGTCACCATCGAGACCGTATTCGCCTGGCCCGGCGTCGGCCTGCTGCTGGTCAACGCCGTCAACCAGCGCGACTTGGCGATCGTCCAGGGATCGTCCTGCTGATCGCACTGACCATGGTCACGGTCAACCTGATCGTCGATCTCACCTATGGCTGGCTCGACCCGCGCGTCGAGCTGCATACCAAGCGTAAGGCAAAGGCATGAGTCGCCACGATGCAGTCACCCCGATGATGCTGGCCCGGCGGCGCCCTGGCTGGCTCACCCGCCTTTGGAAAACCCGCCCGCCGCTGGTGATCGGCCTATGCGTTGGCTGGCTGGTACTGATCGTGGTGGCGGCGCTGGGTGCCGAACTCCTGGCGCCTTACGGCTATGCACAGCAGAACTTGCTCAATCGCCTCCAACCGCCCGCTGTTCTGGGCGGCACAGCCGAATACTGGCTCGGCACCGACAATCTCGGCCGCGACGTGTTGAGCCGCGTGATCTACGCCATGCGCACCAGCATTTTGATCGCCTTGATGAGCACGCTTATCGGCGCCACCGTAGGCACCTTGCTAGGCATTGTGGCCGCCCACTTCCGTGGTTGGGTCGATGATCTGATCATGCTGCTGGTCGATTTTCAGGCCTCGATTCCCTTCCTGATCGTGGCCCTCGCCGTGCTGGCGTTTTTCGGCAACAACTTCATCTTGCTGGTGGTACTAATCGGCTTGTTCGGCTGGGACGGCTATGCCCGTATCGCCCGTGGCCTGGTCCTCTCCACCAGTAGCCAGGGCTACGCCTTTGCCATTCGCACCCTGGGTGTGCATCCGGCCAAGGTTTACTGGCGTCATGTGGTGCCCAACATGCTGGGTATTATCATGGTCCAGGTCACCCTGAATTTCCCCGAGATCATCCTGCTGGAAACTTCGCTATCCTTCCTCGGTCTTGGCGTGCAGCCCCCGGGAACCAGCCTGGGGCTGCTACTGGGTGAAGGCCGCAACTATCTTGCCACCGCCTGGTGGATCGGCGTCCCCGCCGGCGTGGTTATTTTTCTCACCACGCTTGCCATCAGCCTGCTCGGCGACTGGCTACGCGACAAGCTCGACCCCAACCTGCAGGGCAAGCGCTGAGCAACCCGCAGCGCCATCCCCCGCTGGGCCTTATGCGTTGAGTGGTAACCCAGCACGTCAAGCGTTGGCAGCGGTCTCGAAGCTGCGCCGAAAATTGCGTGCCGAAACAAAGAAGGCTTTCACGACGGGGTCCTGAGTCTCAGCTAGGCGGAATACCGACTCAGGACAGGGTGGCCCCATATCACGCACCGGAATGCGCCGGATCGCATCGGTCCGTCCAGTGCCGTGGCGCCACATAAAGCCTACCCCGAGGCCATTGGCCACTGCCTCATAGACGCCATCTCGGGTGTCCAGTGCCAGCCGCGCGGTGGGGCTAAGTCCCGCCCGACGAAACGCCGCATCGACAATATGCTGGGTCGAGGAGCCACGGCTGCGAAAGATCAGCGGCACGTGCATCAACTGCTCGCAATTGAGGTACTCGAAGCGTGCCACCGGATCTTCGGGATGAGCGATGGCCACCACCTCCTGGTTAAGCAGCGTCTCACGCACGAAGCGTTTATCTGATGGCACATTGGGTAGCACACCAATATCCAGCTGCCCGTCCAGCACCCCCTTGATGATATGCGCGAAGTCGTTGAGCGCCACCGTTAGCGTTACCCCCGGATAGTCGCGCTGAAAAGCGGCGAGTAGCGCCATACCCGGCATAGAGTTGCCCAGGCCAATGCGCAGCTGGCCAGAGTGGATGGAGTGGCGACGCGCCAGGATACGTGCCGCCTGCTCCTCCAGAGAGTCGATCTGCGCAGTGACCTCGGTCAGCTCTTCGCAAAAAGTGGTCGGCATCCACTGAGCGTTGCGGCGCTCAAATAACGGCACCCCACAATGGCGCTCCAACTCCTTGATCTGCTGAGCGATAGCCGGCTGGCTCACCCCCGTGTGCCGGGCTGCCGCTGCAAACGATCCAGTGGCTACCACCGCATGCAGAGCGCGGCGCGCGGCGATCGATAATTTCATCAATGCCTTCTCCAAGCACAGGTTGCAGGCACCAAAAGTAACCCTTTTGTTTGAAACAAAAGTGACAAAGCCCTTCTTTAGTCTGCAGTCAATCAACGCTGCCAACTGGAGCCGAACCTTGCCCACCCTGTCCGTGAACACCAATGTCGAGCGCCCTCTACCGCTTGGCACCATTACCGACACCACCTGGCGTGCCATCCTATGCGATCTGGATGGCTGCCTGATCAGCGGTGATACGCTCTTGTCCGGCGTGCAGGTCTTCACTCGTCAGGTACATGACCGGCTATGGATCGTCTCCAACAACTCCACTGACACCCCCCAGAGCTTGACAGCCCGCCTCGCCGGCATGGGCCTTTGTGTAGCGCCGAGCCGTGTGCTGCTAGCAGGTGCCGAGGCGATTACCGACCTCGCTCGCCGCCGCCCGGGAGCCAGGGTAGCGCTCTTCGCCAGCCAGCGGCTCCATGACTACGCCGAGGACCATGGCCTGCAAATCGTCCGCGAGTGTCCCGACACGGTACTGCTATGCCGCGATGTGCATTTCGACTATGCGGCGTTGACTCATCTCGTCGGCCATCTCCAGCGCGGCACCGAGCTGATCGTCGCCAACCCCGACACCTCACACCCCAGCCTACTCGGCCCCCCGGTACCCGAGACAGGGGCCTTGCTGGCCGCTGTACGGGCGGTTGTACCGGACCCCCCTCTGCGCATCATCGGCAAACCCCAGCCTTTTCTCTTCGAACTGGCATTAGCACGTGCCGGGGTAACGGCACGCGAGGCATTGATGATCGGTGATAACGCTAGCACCGATGGTGCCGGCGCCCATGGCTTGGGTATTGCCTATGCCAGCGTCGTACCCAATGCCGGCTTCCCGCACCTCACAGGAGGCTCCCCGTGCTGACCTTCTTAATCAAAAGCTTGTGCAAGATGGCCCTGACACTGTTTCTGATCATTACGGTGGTGTTCTTCGCCACGCGGCTCTCCGGTGATGCCATCGACTTCATCGCCGGCGAGGGGCTCGATGCCCAGAGCCGTAGCGAGCTGATCACCTACTATGGCCTGCAAGAAGATATCGTCACCCAATACTGGCGCTACCTGCACAGCATCGCTCAGGGCGAATTCGGCATCTCCCTGATCGAGCGGCGCCCGGTCACCACCATGTTCCGTGAGCGTGTGGTGCCGACCCTGCAGTTGATCGGTGGGGCCATTCTGCTGACGCTAGTGGTCGCCATTCCGGCGGGCATCTATGCTGCCGTACGGCGCCAGCATGCCTCGGCCAAAGGCATGATGACAGCCGCCTTTATCGGCTATGCCACGCCTAACTTCGTTTTGGCCACGCTGCTACTGCTGGTCTTCTCCTACTGGCTACAGATCCTGCCCAGTGCTGGCAACTCCACCTGGCTGCACTACCTGATGCCGGTGACCGCGCTGTCGCTGACCTATATCGCCTCCCTGCTTCGTTATACCCGCAATGCCACCCTGGATGTGCTCGGCCAGGACTTCCTGCGCACGGCACGCGCCAAGGGAGTATCGGAGCGCGAGGTGATCTTTTATCACGTGTTACGCAACACCCTGATCACCGTGCTGTCAGTCACCGGGCTGATGGTGACGGGGTTGGTATCGTCGGGTGCCGTGGTCATCGAGAGCATCTTCTCGTGGCGCGGTATCGGCGACCTGCTGGTTAACGCTGCGATCCGTCGCGACTACCCGGTGCTGCAGTTCGGTGTGCTGGCAGTTGCCGCTGCGGTCATCACTCTTAACACCCTGATCGACATCGCTTATGCACTGATCGATCCGCGTGTACGCTTGGGAGCACGCGCCGCATGAATCATCCTGCACTGCTCATCTCATCGCGCCGCCAGTGGCTGGGTATCTGGTATGACGCCGGCCCCTTGGTGCGTCTCGCCATCATCCTTGGCCTGGCACTGCTGGCCGCCTCTCTACTGGCCCCCTGGCTCGCCCCCTTCGATCCCAATCAGCAGAGCCTGCTGGCCCGTCTCCGCCCCCCTGTCGGTTTCGAACGTGGCATAGCGGGCCATTGGCTGGGCACCGATGAACTCGGACGCGACATCCTCTCCCGCACGCTTCACGCCCTGCGCATCACCCTAGGCATCGCCCTGGCCGGTGCGACCATCGGCATGCTGTTAGGGCTGACGCTAGGCTTAATGGCAGGACTCAAGGGCGGTGTGGTCGACGACATCATCGCCGGCATCGTCGATATGCAGATCGCTGTGCCCTTCACTCTCATTGCCCTGCTTGCCGTGGCCATCTTCGGCGGCGATTTACTGGTGCTGATCGCTGTGCTGGGCATCTCCGGCTGGGAAACATTTGCCCGCGTGGTGCGCGGTGAAGTGATCAAGATGCGCGGCCAGCCGTTCATCGAAGCAGCCCATGCCAGCGGTGCTTCAGCATGGCGCATCGCCACGCGTCACCTACTGCCCAACTTGATGTCACCGCTGGTGGTGATGTTCGCCTTGAACTTCTCGCAAATCGTGCTGCTTGAATCCACCTTGTCGTTCCTTGGGCTAGGGGTGCGCCCGCCCACGGCAACCCTTGGCAGCATGGTCGGACAGGGCCGTGACTACATGCCGAGTGCCCCCTGGCTGGTCATCGTACCGTCGTTACTGATTCTGCTACTGACACTGGTCGTCCAGTTATCGGCGATTTCCTACGTGATCGTGCCGATATCAAGCTACGCCGCAGATAACGCAACCCGCAACACCCGTGCAGGCCAAGCCAAAATGGCCCAGGCCGCTCCACTGGAGAGCATCATGAAGCAACTGCTACTTGGTACCCTTGCCATTACCGCCGCGACGCTGGCGCTAGAACCAGCCCTGGCACAAGAGCTACGTGTCGGCGTCCAGAACATGAACAACTATCTCGATCCCGGCAGCGACCACTCCAACGCCGGCTCCCAGTACTACTACAACAGCTTGACACCCTGATCGACCGCGACCATGGCGGCAGCGGCGAGTTTATCCCCGGCCTGGCGACCTCGTGGGAGATCGTCTCACCACAGATGATCGAGTTCACCCTGCGCGAAGGCGTGCGCTTTCACGATGGCTCTGAGATGACCGCCGACGATGTGGTGTTCTCGCTGAACCGCATGTTCTCGCCCACCTATCCTCCGTACCTGGTACGCAAGCGTGACCGGCTGAACAACTTTACCCGTGCCGAAGCCACGGAAGATGGCAAGGTCCGCGTCTATACCGCTCGTTCTGAACCGCTCTTCGAGACACTGCTGTCGATGCAGCAGACCATGATCGTGCCTAAAGGGTATCTCATGGGCCTCAGCGGCCATGCCGAAGTGGACGAGGTGACAGACTATGAAGCATTCGGTCTGGCACCGGTAGGTACCGGCCCGTACCGGATCGCTAAGTTCGTGCCGGGTGAGCGCATCGTCTACGATCGCTTCGATGACTTCTGGGGCGAACCGGCACCCTTTGAACGGGTTACTGTCACACGTATCCCCGAAACGGTCAGCCGCGTTACTGCACTGCGCTCAGGTGAGGTGGATATGATCACCAACCTCGCTCCAGACCAGCTCGAACTCGTTGATGGCGACCCTAACCTCAAGACTGCCGGCTCCATCACGCCGCTGTTCCACGTCATGATCATGAACGTCAACCATCCACGGCTTGAAGACCCTCGCATCCGCCGCGCCATGAGCCTCGCGCTTGATCGTGACCTACTCAACGAAGCCCTGTGGCTGGGCATGGCCGAGGTTCCCTCCTCGCACACCATGGCCGAGTTCGGCGAGTTTTATATGCCCGAACTCGACACCTTCCGCTACGCCCCCGACGAAGCCCGGCGCCTGCTCGACGACGCCGGCTACGACGGCACCGAGATCATCTACGACACCTACTCCTCCTATTACACCAATGAGCTGCTGGCTGCTCAGGCCATGAAAGAGATGTGGGGTGCCGTCGGCCTCAACGTCACGCTCAATGTAACGGAGTCCTGGAACGGCTGCTCGCCGGAGCTGATGGCCCGTAACTGGTCGAACCCGATGTACTTCGCCGACCCCTTTGGTTCCTTTGGTGTGATGTGGGGGCCGGATGGCCCTTCCGAGAGCTGTGGCCGCTTCAACACCGACGAGGCGTATGCCGAGATCTGGGATCGCTTCCGCTTCTCCCCCACGCTTGAAGAGCGACGCACTGCCTACGCCGAACTGATGGAGCGTATCGAGCTCGACCCACCGGTACTGCCGCTCTATCGGCCCTATGAAGCGTGGGGCATGCGTGACGAGATCGACTGGACGCCGCTGGAGACGCATATTCCCTATGTACTCGACTTCCGCGCCGGCCGCATCGCTGTATCGGCTGACTGAGCCACTGGCTCAGGCAACCGCTGCCAGCCGCGTTATCGAGCGTGCCTTTGCCCTGGCGGGGCACGCCTCTCTTGTATAGGTAGGAACACCCTACAGGAAGGAACACCATGAGTGTACGACTCGCGATCATCACCGATATCCACCATGGGCCGGACGTCTGGACCAAATGCGGCCATGCAGCGCTCAGCCTCACCCGTCAGTTCGTCGACTATGTCAACACCACCAAACCGGACGCGGTAATCGAGCTGGGCGACCGTATCTCGGATGTCGATGCCGCCACCGACCACCGTCACGCCACCGAGGTCGCCGAGGTGCTGGCAGGCATTCAGTGCCCGCGCTACCACATCAATGGCAACCATGACCTTGAGTACCTCTCGGTAGCGGAGAACGCCGCAATTCTTGGCCAACCACTCCACCATCGAGTCGTCAGGCTCGGCGACTGGGATCTGGTGCTATGGCATGCCGACGCACGGATTCATCAGCAAGCTGAAGGGCGCTACCTACAGCTTCCGGCAGATGACCTGGCCTGGCTGCAACGCACCCTTGAGTGCGCCGAGCGCCCCCAGCTAGTCGTCAGCCATATTCCCGTATCACCCAATGTGCCGGTCGCCCACTACTATTTCGAGCGTGCGGCACATCTCGCCGCCTACCCCCAGGCGCCCGCCGTGCGCGACGTCCTGGCGAACGCCAAGGTACCGGTCGTCTATCTGTCGGGGCATGTCCACTGGAATACCGTCACCCAGGCGAGCGGAGTCTTCTATCTCAGCCAGCAGTCGCTCACTGAGGGCTTCACCACCCAGGGCGACCCCGCCGCCGCATGGGGGGTGATCGAGCTTGGTGAGCATGTCGACTGGGAGGTGTTGGGTAACGACCCACTGCGCGTGCGCTTCACACCCCCCGCCGCACGCTGGATGCCGCCGCTGCAGCGGCTGGCTCCTCAACCCTCGGAGGCCGTCTCATGAACCAGCCCTTGCTCGAGGTCGAGGATCTGCATATCCGCTTCGCCGATACACCAGTGGTGAAAGGGCTCAGCTTCACGGTGCAGCGTAACGAGACCGTGGCGCTTGTCGGCGAGTCGGGTTCCGGAAAATCCACCACGGCCCTGGCCATCCTGCGCCTGATCGAACGCGAAGGTGGCGAAATCACCGCCGGGCGCATTCGCCTGCATGGCCAGCCACCCTTGGAACTCTCCTCACTGAGTGACAAAGCGATGCAGGCAGTGCGTGGGCGCTTGATCTCGATGATCTTTCAGGAACCCATGACGGCCCTCAACCCCTTGATGACCATCGGCCGCCAGCTGCTCGAGGCCATCGAACGCCACCAGCCGCTGTCACGCGGCGCAGCGCGGCAACGTGCCATCGCCGCACTCGAGGAGGTGCAACTGCCCACCCCGGCCCTCAAGTTCAGGCAGTATCCCCATGAACTCTCCGGCGGCCAGCGCCAGCGTGTCATGATCGCCATAGCGCTGGCCTGTCGGCCTCAGTTGCTGATCGCCGACGAGCCATCCACCGCCCTGGATGTCACCACCCAAGCGCAGATCCTCTCGCTATTACGGCGCCTTCAGGCCAGCACCGGCATGAGCATACTGTTCATCACTCACGACATGGGCGTCGTTGCCGAGATGGCCGACCGGGTGGTACTGCTGCGCCACGGTGACAAGGTGGAAGAAGCCCCCACCCGCAGGCTGTTTCGCCAGCCCCGTGAAGCCTATACCCGGTTGCTGCTGGATGCCGCACCACGCCTGGGGGCCGGCGCGCCGCCAGCGCCACCGCCCAGCAAACCACTGCTCGAAGTACAGAACCTGGTGACCGCCTATGCCGGACGCCGCCGCCACCCTTTCGCCCCGCGTAGTGAAGTCCGTGCAGTCGATGGCGTCAGCCTGCATGTCGGCGCGGGCGAAACCCTGGGGCTGGTCGGCGAATCAGGCTGTGGCAAGTCAAGCCTGGCCCGCTCGATTTTGCGGCTGGCGGCAATTCGCAGCGGCTCGATTCGCCTTGATGGCAACGAGATCAGCCAGCTAAAAGGGCGCGAATTGGTGCCCATGCGCCGCGCGGTGCAGATGATCTTCCAGGACCCCTTCGCCTCGCTCAACCCACGCCTGCCGGCCTGGCGCCTGGTCACTGAGCCCGCCTTGATCCACGGGCTTGTCAGCGAGCGAGAGCGACGCCAGCTAGCCATCAGCCTGTTCGAAAAGGTCGCGCTAGGCCCCGAACATCTACAGCGTTACCCGCATCAATTCTCGGGCGGGCAGCGCCAGCGGCTATCGATCGCCCGGGCCCTGTCGGTACAGCCCAAGTTAATCATTGCCGATGAGCCGGTCTCAGCACTGGATGTCTCCATCGCCAGGCAAGTGACCGAACTGATGCAACAGCTGCAACGCTCAATGGGCTTGGCGTTTCTGTTTATCAGCCATGATATTGCAGTTGTCGAGCGCGTCAGCCACCGCATCGCGGTCATGTATCAAGGCAAGATCGTCGAGACCGGGCCAACCAATAGCGTACTCAACAGCCCACGTCATACCTATACCCGCCGATTGATTGAGGCGGTGCCCCATGCTCGGTTCGGGAAAGAGAGCACAACAGAAATAGCGAAAGCAACAGCTGAAAGATTTGGGTATCCGGATGAAGTGGTTGACGATCCCTGCTGCTCCATCAATACCTTAATCCTCCCAGAAGGTTGATAGATCGACGCCGAAGTTCTTCTCTGGCTCTGGGAGCCCCATGCTGTAGGTCATGGTGGCCTTGCCTAGGAATGGGGATTCCTTGGTCTGCGGTGCCCTTTTCTTGTGCTTGGTGGTGTATAGCATCCGGGCTCGCATCACCTCGAATGAATAGCCTCGCCCATCGCGGTTTTTGTCCTTGGCTAACCGGTTAATCGACTCCGTGAAGGCGTTGGTGATCGGGTGTCGGTCTCGAAGTAGGTCAGCATCTCCTCATGCCAGCCACTGATAGCACTGACGAGATCTTTCCAGACCTCCTTTTGCCCCTGTGGGATGTCGTCAATCCAGGCAGTCAGCGCCTTCTCGGCGTCACGCCGGGTTGTGGCGTCCCAGATGTGGAAGAACCGCTCCTTGTGCTCGTAGGCCGCCAAGAGCTGGGGGAATGCCCCTGTCCAGGTCTCCATGATGAGCCGTTCGCGATCTGAGACATCGTGAGCGCGCTTCAGCAGGATCTTCCGGTCACCCTTGAGGGTTCGGCGCTGGTTGGACGTCAGCTTTTTCCTGAGCCCCTTGCGGACCTTTTCCAAGGCCTCGTTGGCCATTCGCACGACGTGGAACTTATCGACCACAATGCGAGCCTGCGGCAGCACCGCCTGGACAGCACGGCGGTAGGGTTTCCACATATCCATGCTGACGATCTCGACCTGGTGGCGCTCGGTCATGCTCATGAGGCGCCTCGTCACCGCGTCCTGCTGGCGACCGGGCAGCAGGTCCAGTAGGGTACGCTCCTCCAGGTTGGTCAGGATGCAGCGGTAGCGGCGGTTCAGGTACAGCTCGTCGATCCCCAGGCAGCGGGGTGTCTCGAAGCGATGCCAGGCTGCCAGGAACTCAGCCTTCTTCTTGAATATCTCGCGGACAGTCTTCTCGTCGAGGCCCGTGGTATCAGCCACGTAGGCGTAGGGGTGATTGAAGGCTTCCTTCTCGACGTGGTTGTAAAGCCTCCGCGTCATGCGGTGATCGTCTACCATTTCCGGAAGAGCTGGCCGGAACGTCCTTCCACACGCCCGGCAGGTGTAGCGGCGACGGACCACCCAGAGGGTGACCCGCCTTCCGTGGATGGGTAGGTCGCGATAGGCCACATCGCGCTTGCCGAACCTGACAAACTCACTCTCAACGCCGCATTCCTCGCAAGCTAGAGGCTCAGGAGCTTCGACCTGGTAGTGGAGATCATGCTCTTCCATCTTGGTGGCTAGGACGTGGTACTCGGGAAGGTGCAGGATGTTGTCAGGCAAGCTGGTCATGCAAACTTTCCTTGTCGACATGGTCCATAGATGATTGCGACTCTTTGACCGCGTTGTTTTCTACGAACTGAAGGTGATTTACTCCCTTGGGTCTTCTGCTTCTCTGAGCCCTTCATGCAATGACGCAATTAGCGGGCAAGTGATATTGCCTTGTTGTGCATGGCATCGGTCGACCATTTCGCTCAGCACCTTCTCAATTCTTTCAAGCCTGTCGATCTTCTCGCGAACGTCCCCTAACTTGTGCTCTGCGAGAGCACTGGCTTCTTGACAGTGGGCGCCATCTTCCAGCCGAAGTAGGTCACTGATCTCATCCAGACTAAAGCCCAGCTGCTGCGCCGTTTTCACGAACGTCAACCTGTCGATATCGGCGGCACTATAGCGTCGAATACCTCCGGGAGGTCGTTCGGGCTCCGATAATAGCCCTCGTCGCTGGTAATAGCGGATTGTCTCGACATTGACGCCGGCCGCCTTGGCCAGGCCGCCAATGGTCATGGTGTCCGCCACTTTATCTGCATGTCTCTTCATGATGCTTGACTCCGTACCAAGCTACGGAAGTAACCTTATCGTAGCTCCCCCCATCCCGAAAGGAGAATCGTCAATGCGGACACCTAAAACGGGGCGAGGGCCCCTGGCCGCCGGAGGAGTCGCGGCCCTCCTGGCCTCGGCGTGTTGCCTCGGCCCGCTGGTTCTGATCACGCTGGGCGTTTCCGGCGCCTGGATCAGCAATCTGGCGTCGCTGGAGCCCTATCGCCCGCTCTTTATCGGCGTCGCGCTGGTGGCGATGTTCTTCGCCTGGCGTCGCGTCTTTCGGCCAGTGGAAAAGTGCCAGCCGGGAGAGGTGTGTGCCGTGCCACGGGTCAGGACGGGCTACAAGGCGATCTTCTGGCTCGTATCGCTGCTGGTGCTAATCGCCCTGGTATTCCCCTACGTCTTGCCCTTGTTCTATTAAAAGGAGATCTACCATGAAAGCTCGTTTCGCCTTCATCGCGCTACTCGCCCTGCTCAGCACGCCCGCCTTAGCGGCCTTGCAGACCGTGAAGCTGTCGGTGCCGGGCATGACCTGTGCCGCCTGCCCGATCACCGTCAAGGCCGCCCTCAACAAGGTGGACGGCGTCTCGCAAGTCGACGTGAGCTACGCGGATCTCGAGGCCGTGGTCACCTTTGACGACGCCCGAACGTCGGTGGAGGCATTGACCGAGGCCACCACCAACGCTGGGTATCCATCAACCCCGACATCCTCGCAAGCGGATCGAGAGTGATCATGAAGAATCCCAAGACCCTGCTGCGCGTGAGCGTGATCGGCAGCGGCGGCGCCGCCATGGCGGCGGCCCTGAAGGCCGCCGAGCGCGGCGCCCGGATCACCCTGATCGAACGCGGCACCGTCGGCGGTACCTGTGTCAATACAGGCTGTGTGCCTTCGAAGATCATGATTCGCGCGGCCCATATTGCCCACTTGCGTACGGAAAGTCCCTTCGATGCAGGCCTGAGCGCCCAGGCGCCGGTGGTGGATCGGGCCAAGCTGCTCGAGCAGCAGCAGCGACGTGTCGAGGAACTGCGTGACGCCAAGTACGAGGGGATTCTGCGCGACCACCCGGCCATCACTGTCCTGCACGGCGAGGCCCGGTTTATCGATGCCCATAGCCTGATGGTCAAGCTGAACGAGGGCGGCGAGCAGGTCGTCCACTTCGACCGCGCCTTCATCGGTACTGGCGCCCGACCGGCAGTACCGCCGATCCCGGGTCTTGCCGACACCCCCTACCTGACCTCTACCAGTGCTCTGGCCCTGGACACTCTTCCCGAGCGGCTGATTGTGATCGGCGCCTCGGTGGTGGCCCTGGAACTGGCCCAGGCCTTCGCCAGGCTGGGCAGCCGGGTCACGGTGCTGGCCCGCAGCCGCCTGCTCTCCCAGGAAGACCCGGCGGTAGGGGATGCGGTGGAGGCGGCGTTTCGCCGCGAGGGCATCGAGGTCCTCAAGCAGACCCAGGCGAGCCGTGTGGACTACACCGACAATGAATTCATTGTCGACACCAACGCCGGCACCTTGCGGGCGGATCAACTGCTGGTGGCCACCGGACGGACACCCAATACCGAGGCCCTGAACCTGGCGAGCCTCGGCGTGGAAACCGCACATGGGGCTATTCTGGTCGATGAGCATCTGCACACCACGGTGCCGGGGCTCTATGCCGCCGGTGACTGCACCGATCAGCCGGAGTTCGTCTATGTCGCCGCCGCCGGGGGCAGCCGGGCTGCCGTCAACATGACCGGGGGCGAAGCCACCCTGGACCTGAGCGCCATGCCGGCGGTGATCTTCACCGACCCCCAGGTGGCCACCGTCGGCCTGACGGAAGCCGAGGCCATCGAGCAAGGCTTCAGCGTCGATACCCGTGAGCTGGACCTGGAAAACGTGCCGCGTGCGCTGGTGAATTTCGACACCGGTGGTTTCATCAAGCTGGTGGCCGAACGCGACTCGGGCCGGTTGCTGGGGGTGCAGGCGGTGGCGGGGGAAGCCGGTGAGCTGATCCAGACGGCGGTGATGGCGCTACGCGCACGCATGACCGTACACGACATCGCCAATGAGCTATTTCCCTACCTGACCATGGTGGAAGGGCTCAAGCTCTGTGCCCAGACTTTCACCAAGGATGTGACGCAGTTGTCCTGCTGTGCCGGGTGAACGATATGAGCGCGACCGTGGTGCCACTGGGCGGCGGCACCACGGGTTTTGGGCATGGACACCACAGGGAGCCCTGTCACGATGAACACGACACTACCAGATTGCGGGATGATGGGGGCGATGGGCTGGATAATGCCAGTGATCGGAATTGCCCTACTATTGCTACTGGTCCTGGGCATCGCCTGTTTGGTGAAGTATCTGCTCTCTAGCAAGTGAGCGTACTCAGCGAGCCATCAACCAGCTAATCCGTTGTGGGTTGAGTTTGTCGGCCACCTTTCGCTCTCGCATACCAACCAGATAATCCGGATACCCAAAATAGATTGCCACGATGAGCCTGATGATGCGCATGGGGGGGCCTATTACGGGTTGTGGGTCGCCAGGATGCCGCCCAACCAGTTGGTCACGTGCATCCGCTCCTGTTCAGTCAGCCGGTCAAGCAGGGCTCGGAGTTCATCGGCAGCCTTGATGAGCGCGCCGTGGCGAGTCGAGTCGAACTTGCCCCACTTCGGAAGCGCACGGTAGCCGCAGCCGCTGCCGTTCGAGGAGTTGATCGACACCGACCACATCCACTGTCCGTCATGCGGCTCAAGCTGGATTCGCGCCAGCGCCAGCTCCATATCACGAGGCCCGCCATGTGCCTTCATCCGCTGGGTGCGCATGAGGATCAGCTCGTTACCGTTCCCATCCGCCTGGGCGTTTGAAAACATATCCAGTTGGATCTCAGCCAGCATATCGTGCCCTCGGTCAGTTGGCGTGGTGCGTGATGCAGGCAGTCTCGGTGTCAAACACGAGATCGGCGCCGGAGAGATCCAGGGGGATGTTCAGCCGTCCGGCAAGCTGAACAAAGGCGTTCTCGCCCCCTTTCAGCAGCATGTGGCCGGCACACTGCATGTCGGTCTTTTTGTGGCAGACGAACGATTCAGCAGCCAGGATCTCAACCATCCGTTGCTTGCCGAGCCACCCCTTCAGGGTGTCCTTGCGAAACGGGCAGTCTCGGCAGGGCTTCTGGATGTGGGGCAGCTTGGGCATGTGCTTTATCCCGACCAGTTATCTGAGTGGGTAAGCCCGCAGGCGGCTCTTTGCATCTGGGGTGAAAGGGGAAAGCCTCAATGCGAGCATGTCGACTGTCTGGCCATCCCGCTTGAACCATTCGAGTGCTTCCTGGTTTACCTCGGCGTCGAAAGCGGCGATACCGTGAAGTTGCTGTATTGCTGCCTTAACACGGAGCTTGCGGAACTTCCTGGCGGTCATGGTCATTGGGCGTTTCCCCCGAGAGAATGTTGATGGTCTAAATGTACGCCTCTAGGGCGTACATGCAAGCGTCTTCATCTTCTAGCAGCCATTCTGTAGGCGGCCCGAATCAGGCGGTCGGCTTCCTCATACCGGGCCACCGCATCACTCACCGTCGAGCGCGTAGCACCTGTCTCCCGGCTTGCCTCGGCCTGAGACAGCCCATCCACCAATACTCGCCTAGCTGCTCGGTTAGCCGCGGACTCAGGGCTTCCGCGCATCAGCTTCACCAGGGCGTCGTATTCCGCTCCTGTCATCGCCATCAATGATTCTCCTTACACCAGCCCGGATCGGCCGCGCTGGGTCTGTTGACCACCTGTGAAGGCTTGGCTAACGAGTCTTGGTCGGCTTCACCCTGGGGGGTGGAAGAAGCCGTGGCAGCAGCCGGTCGGTGAAAGCAGCAGCACTCCCTGGCACAGTACCGCCTTCGGCACGGATGGAGTCGACCAAGGTGGCCCGCAGCATGTAGACCTGCACAGGCGCCGGCACCGGGTAGGTGCCGGCACGCCATTCGTACAGCCGGTTGAGGCGGTGCCGCGTGCCCAAGGCATCGTTCAGCTGCGCCAGGGCGTCAGCGTGTCGTTCGCCGTTGGGTGTGGCGGCCTGTAGCCAGCACTCCACGAGGTTCGAAGGGCGCTCCATAGGATCTCGGCTCTGTTGGTGGTGGGCAGGCGTGCATGCGGTCAAGGCGCAACGCAGAGCGTCATGGCCGGTGACATCACGAACTCCAGGCGGCGCTCGCCATCCTGAACGATAAACCCGGCTCCGATCGCGGTGCTGAACTCAGTGGGATGGATGACCAGCCTGAAATCGATCTCCTCCACCCCGAGGTAACCGTCCAGGTCGCTGAAGTGTAGGGTCACGTTCTTCCCCTCGGGGATACTGTCTATCGACTTGACCACGCCTTGGTAGTGGGTGCCATTGATTCCGCGCATGTCCACTTCCCGGGTGCTCTCACTCCACTCGAGGACGTTGAACGCAAACGCGACGTTCTCAGCACCCGCTCTCATGCAGTGGTAGTCGTCTGCCGCCGCGAGGCCGCTCGTGAAAAGTCCGGCCGCCGCAACGGCGCTAAGTCGCATCTTGCGTCCCATCATTGGTCAAGCTCCTAGTAGGTCCAGCCCAGAGTAAGCGAAATCGTTGGTTTGGCAATCGCCCCGCTACGCGAGGCGAGCCCGGGTGACCGGAATGAGTGCGGTGTCCCCATTCGGAAAGCCGACCCGCAAGTAGGCCGCCGCCGTCTCGATCCCAATCACCCTGCCCTTGGCAAGGGGGCTGTTGGCCAGTTTGAAGGGGCCAGCCGCGGCCACCGTGGCGGGGACAAGCACGGCGTCCCCAGTGCGAAACAGCCTTGGGAGGACTAGCCACGAGATGATCTCGGGCATCATGTCGAATACCAGGGCCATGCCGATGAAGGCGATCAGCAGCCCGCCCAGGAGCTGAGGCCAGGGTGGCATCAGGAGCATGGGCAGCACCAGGGAGTAGACCATCAGCACCGCGGCAGCGCTGAACAGGCAGTCGATCAATCGCGGTGCGTTGATGATCCATTTGCGAAGCCGCCCTGGCGCCGGCCGCTCCCAGGCGGGGTCAAACGGCATTGCTTTCCTCCTCGAACATGCGGGCCATGTCGATCTGGCGGCTGAGGTATTCCTCGGTGATGGCCGATGCGCGGGCCGCGACTTCGGCACCGTGGAGCACATGCGGGGTGTCCTCGACCCCCTGGGCGATCTCCCGGAGCCCGCCAGGATCGAAAGGCACAGCCCTGCCGGGGAAGATGGCACCGATGACAGCCTGGAGTTCGCCAATCGTGGTGATCTCGCGGGGCATTGTCCCGAAGATCCAGCTCCCCTCGAGGTTGAAGAAGTACGTGCCGAGAGGCCTGTCATGGCCGATGACGCCATGCTCCCGCCACTCAGCCAGAGAATGCCCGAGACGGTCGATCAGGCGATCATCACCCGTCCTTTCATCTGTGAGCACTTTGCTGAAGCGATGTCGTGACATGGGGCTATCCTCAAGGCGTGGCAGCATCAGCAGTGCTGTCCCGCTCCCGAGCAGCACTCTCGGTGGCGTGGCGCTCCCAGTCGCCCTCCTCGACCCACTGGTTGACCCGCTCGGCTACCGTGTCCCAATCCGCCCCCGCCGCGAGCTGCGCCAAGGCTTGTTCTTGTTTGCCCGCGGGCAGGTAGCGGAACAGGGTTTCCTTGGCGAGTTCGCGCCTGGCGGCATCGGTCTTGATGGTCATCTCAATTTCCTCTGTGGTTGGTGGTGATTTCCAGCGAGGGGTGCCATGGCCTTTCCCCTCGCCAGGGATGGTGTGTCCAACGCCGCGAGCCGGCGTGGAAAGCGTGGAAACGCTATGCGCCAGGCCAGCAGCAGGTTTCCCAGGCATCGGCAATGGCCACCAGGGCGCTCGATCGGGTGGCTTTCATTTCTGCGACTGGCTGGCGCTGGCCGGGGATCACCGTCAGCCAGGCCAAGGTGTCGGCGTCCACCTGGAAGGTGAGCGTGGCTTGGGCCTGGCACTCCAGCAGCGCCAGCAGCTCGCTGAAGGTGACCGGGCGGTGTTCGGCCTCGGGGCTGCCCACTGTGATCCCGGTGATCCTGTCCCCGTCTATCGTCCCGATCCCTCGTCGTGAGAGTTCTTCGAGCAGGGTGCGAAGGGAGGTGCGTGGCTGGTCAACCGTGTCGGCGTCTGCCGCGAGGAGAGCGTTACTGGAAGGCATGGAGGCGCAGGTTCCCCGTTTCCTGACGAACACGCTCAACCCACTCCCAGTAGCTGAGGGAGGTGTCGCCGTTGTCGCGTTCGAGCTTCCAGTCCCGGCGCGGGAATAGCGGGTGTTCGTCCGCCTTGCGGTGGCGCTGGTGCGCCAGCAAGGCGCGAAGGCTGGGGGTGGGCTTCTGCTCCATTCCTGAGTCTCCTTCCGTTGAGCAGCAGGCCGGCTGCGATCGCGCTGCCGGCCAACAGGGTTTACCAGTCGTAGACGGCCAGACCGTCCGTGGGCGATACATCGGCATCGAACATGAGCCAGCGGACACCCAGCTTGCGGGCATCACTCGCCAGGCTGTTGAGCACCGGCAGGGCGTCGGCGTGCTTGCCCAGGGGGTTGTACTCCTGGTCATCCTCGACAAAGCCTGCCAACACCACGAACCATTCGCGGTGAGAATTGGCCCCGTTGATCTCACGGCTTTCCATCAGGGTTGCCACGGTATCCGCCTCGATTTCCGGCAAGTGGCCGGTCATCAGGACAACCATGCTTTCCTGCTGGCGAATCTGTGCGGTGGCTAATGGGGTGGTCATGGTCTGGCCTCTCTCTCGCTGTGGAACACCCCTTTATTATAGTCCTATATCTAGGACTATGCCAGCGCGAAGCCTGCGCCAGCAAAGGGATATACCACAATTTCTCCAAGGGATAGGGGCGCGACCGTCACTCCCGTTTTGTTTCGCATGCGAAACAGAATGCCCAAACGCACACCGGGCAGCTCACCCGTAGGTGGCTGCCCGGTGGCGGTGCTGTGAGGCACCAGGGTCAGGTCTTGCTGGTGTCCTCGGCCAGCGTGTCCGAGGCAGAGGACAGGGAGGCTTCGGCCATGGCCGCTGCATTCTCACCGACCTCCTCGGGTGACAAGAGCCCACCCCCCTCGCCAAGCAGGATCGCGTGCATGGCCACCATGGTGAAGGCTTCCAGGCGCGTCATTTCCAGGGCAGGAAGGTCAAAGCGCGAGGTGTTCAGGTCTGGCTCGTCGTACATGTTCGGCATGGCTACCTCCTAAAGCGCAGCGGCCACCCGCGAGGGTGGCCATCTGGGGTTACATCTGCTCCCACTCGCCTCGCTCGTTCTGGCAGGCGGTGACACTGTTCGCGGCATCCTCGGGGCCACCGCTGACCGACACATGGTAGTCGATGCAGGTGTTGCCCTCGGCGTTCACATACGGCTCGCTCTGCTCGATGTTCTGCTGCATGTTGGCCACATCCTCATAGCCTACCTCGGATTCGCCCTGCATGGCGGTGAAGGCGCTACGCAGCCCTTGGTCGGCCACACCCAGCACGCCAGCGCCAGCCGCGCCGTAAGCGGTGCCTGCCAGGCCGGCAGAGCCCCCGTTCATCATTCCTTGCACGCCACGCATGTTGTGGGCGGCGTTGGCCCCTGCGTTGCTGGCACCGCTGTCGCGACCACTCATGCGGTCGGCTACCCCGGTGATGGCGTTGGCGGCGCTGCCTTGCAGGCTGCCTGCGCCCTGGGGGACGGCACACCCAGTTGCCAGCAGGAGCAGGGAGGTGGCGGCGATGGTCTTGATGGTGCGATTCATGGCTTCTCTCCTTGTTGGTTCTTATGCCAGTGGCATACATGTAATTATACTAGACGACAAATTACAGTTCAACCAGCAGCGCAACAATGAATGGACGGTTAAGCTACAGATGCTCGCCTTGTTTCGCATGCGGAACAAGCCTGTGGCTCGTAAATGGCGGAGTCAGCGCGGCGGGGGTAGGCGCACAGGCCAGTGGCTACCCGTTTCGTTGGCTGTACTGAAAAACATCGTTTAGTATAGATAAGGCTTATTGATGGACTCGGGAATGCTGATCCAGGAGGCAAGTGGGGAGCTGTCGCTGCTATCGCGCATGGTGGTAGATCGAGCGGACATGCGTGAAAAGGACGGGAAACTGGTGCTGACCATCGACCCCGATAGCGCACGCCTTCTGACGATGGGCCGTGTGCGCCAGGAGATCGAACAAGCCGTGAAGCTCACCTGGGGGCTGGAGGTCGTCTATGAGCGGTCCTCGTAGCACCCGCAGCGCCCAACTGCTGATCAAGCGCCTGAAGCGCGATTGCGATCTGGAGTGGCCGGGTGGCCCGGATAATGCCGGGCTCATCGTCAGCAGTGCCACACGGCGCTGGGAGCTGGTCACGCTGGATCGCACCCCCGCCCCTGTTATCACAGGCCCAAGCCCAATAAGCACTCTTCTGCGCGACGGGTTCCTTCTGATCCGTTGGCCTGACGATACCCAGGAGCTGTTTCACGTCGAGACAGCAGAGACGCAACTGAGCCACCGGCTGCAACAAGCGAGGGTGGCCGCAGCCGGAGCATGACTTGAGATGAGCGACACTACGACCTACCGGGTAAGCCACCGCGCCTTGCTGGGCTACTGGCTACTGATCCCCCTCGGGGCGGCCCTCTACTTCGTCCCTGGTGCCTTTTTCGGCACCGCGAGCGAGACAGCCCACCCGGCCATGCTGAGCGCCCTCACCTGGATAGGGATGGGGTTGGCGGCCTGGGGCCTACTCAATGCCGCCTATCAGCGCCTGGCGCACCTGTATGTGGTGGAGCCGGAGCGCATCATCGAGCGCCACGGCATCATCGCTCGCCGTGTCACCCCGCTCTATATCTCCCATATTCGCTCTACCGAGGTGAACCAGTCGATCCTCGGGCGGCTGCTGGGCTTTGGCACCGTGGAAATGTCCGCAGCGGGCACCAGCACCAGTGAGGCCCGGTTCGATCGCGTGGCCCATCCGATGAAGGTCATGGACGTGATCAACCAGCATGCCCAGCGCCAGACAGGGCAGGCTGAGGCATCAGGGGAGTGAATGGCCATGATGAGTGTGGATCTGCTGCTGGGGAATGCGCCGGTTGAATCCGGCGACCTGCAAGGCATCGAGGAGCTGATGCCGGAGCGCCAGCTCCTCGTTCAAGTTTTCCTGAAGGCCATAGACGATCTGAAGAATGGCACGGCTGGTCATCGGTTCTCGGCGGCCGAGTTCCTGGTAGGCCCCGTCGCGGAGGAGTACATCGGGCACCTGGGCCTGCCGGCCTATGTGCCGAAGCTGGCGCTTCTGATCCATGCGCCGACTGGGCTGAGATCCTGCCTCGAAATCCCAGACGACCTCTCCGATGTGCTGGCGCGGTATCAGCCCGCCTCGGAGGAGACAGGGGTTGCCGCTCGGTGACGCGCCCACCGCTGGATACGCTGACCTGCTCAGGGGGCCTATGATGGCCCCCTGAGTGTTTCGTGATGAGGTTCGATTAACGCCTCTAGCGAGTATCGCCAGGGGAGAAGCGCAAATTGAACTGCCTAAGGTCGGCGGCTTGCTCAGGGGGCAGTTGGCGTAGCTCGGGGAAGGGGGCTGCTTTTTCGACAGCCTCAAGGACTGACCTATCAAATGCTGAATCGCCACTGGTGCTCTCAATGGTGGCTTGCCACAGATCCCCGCTCTCAGTGAGCTGGACTTGAACAGTCGCAGCGTGAGGTGAATTAGCCTCGGGCGGCCTCACCCATGCGGCCTCTGTCGATCTTCGGACAAGATTGATAAAACTGTTGGCTGCCTCTTGCGATTGGCGTGCCGCTTCGGCGTTACGTCTAGCCTCGTACTGCCTTCGCTCTTGATGGGCCTGTCGCTCTCGATCGTCTAGCTCTTGGCGGACAATTTCACGGATTCGCTCATCCAGGGCACGTTGATCGTCTATGGTCTGTGCGCTTGGCGATGACTGTGCATGAGCCACCAGCGGGATCGCCAAACATGCAGCGCCGATTGCCTTTAACACCTTGCGCGATCGGCGTTTATTACGCTCATTCACTGATGCACTCCCTTCTAATAAAGGGTATACGGATTTAATGGTTGATGGGGCACCTTCACCCTCCAACTCGTGACGCCTCCGCCACGGCCAAAAACTTACTGATTAATGAGGCTTCTGCCCGGTCCTTGAGACAGATGACGTGCGCGTGTGTATAGAGCTCCAACCCTGCCACGGGTAAGGCCACCAATCGCTTACTGGGCGTAAAAGCCGTTTGCGCGACGACGCCCAACCCCAAGCCCTGAGCCACAGCTTCGCGAACGGCTTCCCGGCTGCCCATCTCCACGGATGTGCGCACTCTCACCCCCGCGGCGGCCAGGCCGAGCTCGAACACGGTGCGCGTGCGTGAACCATCTTCGCGCATCACAAATTCCTGATCCTGCAGGTCATGCAGAGTCAATGAACTTTTACGGGCCAGCGGATGGCCCACGGCGGCGAACACGACCAACAGTTGCCGCTTGAACGGCATACACCACACATTGGGGTCATCCACGTGATGCAACACCACACCCACATCATCTTCCTGATCCAGGACGCGTCGGGTGATCAGGCGCGAATCGCCCATGCAGACAGACACTCGCACCTGCGGGTACTGCTCGCGGAATCGTTTGATCATCGGCGTCACGTTGTAGGGCCCTATGGCCCCGACTTTCAAATGGCCCTGATACTGGCAACGGGCACTGAGCAGTAGCAACATGGCTTGCTGTTCGGTCTGATAAAGGCGGCTGGTGGTTTCGTGCAGCAGTTTGCCAAAGTCCGTCAGCTCGGCACCGCGCGGCGTGCGGTGCAATAACTCCACACCGTAGCGGGTTTCCAGGCGGCTCAAGTGGGCGGAAACCGTAGGCTGGCGCAATCCCAAAAAGCGGGCGGCGGCGGACAGGCTGCCACAGCGGGCAACCGCTTCGAAGGCTCGAAGTTCGGCGCTGGATGAATTTGTCATTACTCACTCCGCGAGACTATAGACTCCACCTATACCCTAAGCGGTAAATATGTCGATTTAATTAATAGGCACGTCATCAAGGCTCGGCATACTGTCGGCTCCAACCCCTGGAGAGGAGCCAAGATTATGTCGAGCACCAACACCGAGGCCGCCGCCCGGGATACTGCATCCCCGAGCCAACCGGCACAACTTCAAACCGAACAATTGAGTGTGACCTACAGCAACGGTCATCAAGCGTTACAGCCCAACTCCCTGGCCTTTGCGCAAGGCGAGTTTGTGGTTCTATTGGGCGCTTCCGGTGCCGGTAAGTCCACGTTGCTGCGTTGTTTGAACGGGCTCGTAAAGCCTTCACAAGGCAAAGTCCTGTCTTCGGCTTGTGGGGATATCGCTACGGCCGAAGCACGGCGAGCCCACCGCCGCCAAACGGGCATGATTTTTCAGCAACATCACCTGATTGGGCGGCTGTCCGTTTTGGACAATGTGTTGCTTGGGCGTATTGGCTACCACAACAGCTGGCGCACCCTGTTGCCCTGGTCCAAAGATGAGAAGCGCATGGCGCTGGCGGCCATTGATCGTGTGGGTCTGTTGGACTATGCCCTGCAGCGGGCCGACCAATTGTCCGGCGGGCAACAGCAGCGTGTTGGTGTGGCCCGGGCGCTGATTCAGCAGCCTTCCATTTTGCTGGCCGACGAACCTGTGGCCAGTCTCGACCCCGCCACGGCGGAGCACTGCTGACCCTGATTCACAGCATCTGTAAGAGCGATGGACTGACCGCTATCGTCAGTTTGCACCAAGTGAATTTCGCCCGGCGTTTTGCCGACCGCATTGTCGGTCTGCGTAGCGGTGCCGTGGTATTCGACGGCCTGCCCGGCGCGCTCACCGAGGCCGCCGCCCATGGACTTTATCAACGACCGGACAAAGCCAAATCCACGCAAGAACAACCTCACAGGCCTTGCGGAATGAGCCATTCCGCGATGCTCCACTTCCTTCAGCCCTGTAAATTACTCTCGGAGATTATTATGAAACTGCATTGGCTATTTGTTGCCTGCTTAAGCTTATTGACCCTGGTTTGCACACCGGCATTTGCCGAAGGGAAAGACCCTTCGCGCCTGCGTGTCGCCCTGCTTCCCGATGAAAACGCCTCCACTCTGATTCAAAACGCTCAGCCACTAAAACAATATTTGGAAAAAACCCTGGGCAAACGCATCGAAATTGTGGTCACCACGGATTACTCCTCCATGATTGAAGCCATGCGTTTCGGCCGTATTGAAGTGGCTTACTTTGGCCCCTTGTCCTATGTGTTAGCCAAGTCCCTCGCGCCCGGTCTGGAGCCGTTCGCTGTAGGCGTTGAAGACGGTACTCCCACCTACCACTCCGTCATCATCGCCAACGCCGCCGGCCCGGTGAAATCTTTGGCGGATGTACGCGGTCAGTCTTTTGGTTATGGTGACCAAGCGTCCACTTCCAGTCATTTGGTTCCGAGAGCACACCTGTTCAACCAAGTCGGACTGGATGGCGATAAAGACTATCGACCGGTACACCTGGGGACTCACGATGCGGTAGCCCGGGCGGTTCAGGCGGGGCAGATTCCGGCCGGCGCTCTGTCCAAACCCATCTACGATATGTTGGTGGCTCGCGGTACGGTGGACGCCAGCAAATTGGTAGAGCTGGAGCTAACTGCACCGATTCCCAACTATCCCATTGTCATGCAGGGCGACTTGGCTCCGGCGCTGAAGCAGTCCATTCGCGATGCGTTTTTGAACATGTCGAGCCCCGAAGTACTGGCGGCGTTTCGGGTTGAAGGCTTTGCCGCCACCGACGATTCGGCCTATGACGTGCTGCGTGATACCGCCCGCATTCTGAACATAAACCTGGGAGAAATGTAATGAGCTCGGTGGCAACACCATCCTACGACCACCTCCTGGGCCAAGCCCGGACCCAAGCGGTGCGCAAGGCACGTTTGGTGGCCGTGATTTTGGCGGTATGTCTGGCGGCTCTCGCAATCACCGGCTTTTTTGACCCGGCGCGCTTCATTGAGGGCGGCCCGGCCATCGCACAGCTGGCTTCGGAAATGGTGCCACCCAACTTTAGCCGTTGGCAGCACTGGCTTAAACCGCTATTGGATACTTTAGCCATGTCCATTGCGGGCACGGTGCTGGCGGTGCTGTTGTCACTGCCACTGGCATTGCTGGCGGCGGCGAACACCTCGCCCAACCCCTGGGTGTACCACAGTGCACGAACGCTGTTGGCGGCGCTGCGCTCCGTACCCGAAATCATATTGGGCATACTGTTCGTGGCTGCGGTGGGTTTTGGCGCATTGCCCGGTGTGCTGGCTCTGGCGCTGCACTCGGTGGGCATGGTGGGCAAGTTCTACGCCGAAGCCATAGAGCATGTAGACCCCAAACCCCTGGAGGCGGCCAGTGCCGCCGGGGCTAGCCGCATGCAGGTGATTACCCACTCGGTAATGCCCCAAGTGCTACCGCAATTGGCGGACATCACCATCTACCGCTGGGAATATCACTTCCGTGCCTCGGCGGTGTTGGGCATCGTCGGTGCCGGTGGTATCGGTTTTGAATTAATGGCCGCTCTGCGCCTGATTAACTACGCCGAAGTATCGGCCATATTGCTGGCAATTCTGGCCTGCGTTGTTGTGGTAGACGGCATAGGTGCCGCTTTGCGAAAAAGGCTTCGATAACTATGACAGACAAGATTTTGATCACCCACCCGGTACACGAGGATGTATACCACCGATTGGCTGCCGTAGCCGAGGTGGACATGAACCCCGATCTGGAACCCTGGCCCTACGCTGAAGTGTGCCGCCGCGCGCCGACGCTACCGCCATCATGGGTTTTTATGACGGACCGAGTGGACACCGAATTACTGACCAACGCACCGCGGTTAAAAATCATCGCCTGCGCGCTGAAAGGCTACGACAACTACGATGCCGAGGCCTGCGCCCAAGCCGGGGTGTGGCTCAGCATTGTGCCGGACCTGCTCACCGCCCCCACGGCTGAACTGGCCGTGGCGCTGGCGCTGGGTCTCGCCCGTCATGTGCGCGCAGGTGATGCCTTTGTCCGGCAAGGCAATTACCGTGGTTGGCGTCCGCACTTTTACGGCTACGGATTGCACAATTCCACCGTCGCCGTACTGGGGCTTGGCCGTTTGGGCAGCGCCCTGGTGGAGCGCTTGCAGGGGTTTGGGTGCGCCCGAATACTGGGTGTGGACACTCACGCCAGCTTACCGGGGGTGGTGAATTGCTCGCTTCAGGACGCGCTGGCGCAAGCGGACTTTGTGTTTTCTTTGTTGCCGTTGTCCGAAGAAACCTGGCACCTTCTGGATGCCGCGCACTTGCGTGCCTGTAAGCCGGGCCAACTGCTGATCAATGTGGGACGCGGCTCTGTGGTGGATGAATTGGCGGTAGCCGACGTGCTAGCGGAAGGCCGCCTGGGGGGCTACGCCGCCGACGTGTTCAGTTGCGAAGATTGGGCTTATCTGGAGCGTTTGCGAAAAATTCCGGACGCTTTGTTGCTGGCCGAAAACCCCTGTTCACTCCCCATTTGGGTTCGGCTGTACACAGTGCCCGACGCGCCATAGAACACCGGCTGCGGACAACATTCTGGCCGTGCTCGCCGGACGCGCGCCCGAAGACGCGGTCGCCGAGGCTGAGATACGCCTAGCCGTCTGCCCATAACACCATCGTCAGCCGGGGAGGCGGGGCCAGGCCCAGTCTCCCAGCTTACCTCTCGCCCCAACCTGCTGATTTGGGGAGATCAACCAGCTATTCCGGATACCCCTAATAAACCCAGCGTGGTGTGATTTATTCACTCGGCAGATAGGCTGCCGCCTTTAGCGTCAAGCCACGCCTCAAGCTCCCCTAGCCTGTCCTTGGGGAGCCTCACCGCCACCGTGACAAACTCCCTATCCAGCTCGGCCTGTATCCGCTTCACCGCCTGGGATACCGCCGCCCGACTGATGCCGTGGCGTTCCCCGGCCTCGCTCAATCTATCGCACACTCCCGTCAGAACGTCCGTCGCGGCGTCGCACGCCCTCCCCTTCATTCTGAGCCTCGCCAGAGCAGCGTATAGCTGCCCTGGTGTCACGCTTGGCTGATCCATGGTCCACTCCTTAAAAGTGTTCAAAGAACACCTTTTCTCTTGATGTAAATAGCTATAGTGACGTAAAGTGTTTACATGCTACCCCAGCTCGCCGAGGAGGAACACCAATGCTGGAACCACAGATGCAGGTGCCATCGCCCGCCATGGGCGCGATGGATGAGTTGCTGGCGCGTCGGGAGAAGGCGCTGGCGCTGGTGGCGTCGGCCATGGCGCAACTGGTGGAGGCCACCACCCTCATGCCCATCCGCGGCACCGAGTTCACCAGTGCCCTGCGCCAGCAGTCCTGGTTCAGTCTCGACACCCGCCCGGAGGGGTTTCAGCAGGAAGTGATGCAGGCCACCCAGCGGCCTATGACGGCAATGGCTGGCGCTGGCTCCTCGACTCGTCGGGCCTGGGCGACCTGATGACCGCTGACGACAAGAGGGCCATCGAGCGCCAGCTCCACAGCGACCCCATGCCGCTGAGCCGTGAGGCTATCCAGGGGACGTTCGTGGCGCTGTTCGAGAAGCGCCATGAGGTTTCCGCCGCGGCGTCGTTGAGCTGTTCCGGGCTCTGCAAGCAGTACCGCAGCCACAGCGCGTTCAAGATCCAACGCCGGCTCGTTCTGAATGGCGCGTTCAGCCAATACGGCGGCTGGGCGAGCTTCAGCAGCGCCAGAGAGCGGGTGGATGACCTGGAGCGGATCTTGCTGGTGCTGGAGGGCCAGAGCCCTCACAGGTGCCCCACGGCGAGCGCCTGAGCTACCGCCTGGAGGAGAGCCGCAAGGCCGCCCTGTTGGCCGAGGTGAGCGCACAGGGGAGCTTGAGACGGACTGGCTGCGCTGTCGCTGGTTTGCTAACGGGAACCTGCACCTCTGGCTGAAGCGAGAGGATCACATCGACCGCATCAACGCCCTGATCGCGGACTACTGCGGCGCTGCGCTGGCGCATGACCACCACAGAAAGACGGGAGCCTGACCATGATCCACGAGCCCATCGAGAACCGCGCCAGCACTGAGTACCTAAGCGACCCCGGAGAGTTCTTCGCCCCGGTGGCGGCCGACATGATCGACAACCTCGTGGGTAAGCGCGAGGCGCGGAAAGCGGAGGTCGAGGCGCTGGCTGACCTCGTGCTTGGCGAGGGATACCAAGGGGCCATGGCCCTCTTTCTGGATGCCAACCACGACCTTTCCCGGTACGGCGGCAGCCAGGTGTCTCGGCTGTTCAACGTGGAGAAGGCGATCGCGGCCCTGGATGCGGACATGTGGCAGCAGACGCTCAATATGACCGATGTGCTCGACGTGATGCCGGCCGCTCGCCGCAATGAGTGGCACGACGCCATCCAGCGCCATCAGGTGCCTGCCTTCGAGGAGCAGAGCGTTCGGGCCACCCTGGAGCAGCTACTGCGCCAGCGGGCTGAGTTCTTCGCGGAGAAGGTGGACGGGGTGTTCCGGGCGCTTTCGGGGGAGCACGTCACCAACCGGCCGGAAGGCTTCAGCAAGAAGATGATCTTTGGCGGACTGCTCGATGTATTCGACTTCATCGACACCCGGCGCAGCGGCTATCTGCATGACCTGCGCGATGTGCTGGCGCGGTTCATGGGCCGCGAGGAGCCGTTGTGCGACACCACCCTCAAGGCCCTGGACTTGGTTAAGCGTCGTCTCGGGGTGTGGCATGACCTCGATGGCGGGGCCATCAGGCTCAAGCTGTACAAGAAGGGAACCTGTCACGTCGAGGTTCACCCGGATCTGGCTTACCGCCTGAATGCAGTCCTCGCCAGTCGCTACCCTTCTGCCATCCCGGCCTCATTCCGTCGCCGCCCGGCGTCACGCGCCAGCGAGAAGCGCTTTGCAGCTCTCCAGACCCCGCTGCCCTCGCCGGTCATCAGCCTGATCGCGGATGGCCGCCTCGAAGGGGGCATCCTTCGACTGTCATGGCACAGCCTCGATCAGCAGCCCAAGCACGTCCGGCAGCTCGTGGAGGAGACCCTGGTGGGCCTCGGTGCCGTCAAACAGGACACCGCGACCTATGCCTTCGACTATGAGCCCGAGGATGCGCTGGCGCTGGTGGTGATGAACGGTTGCCTGCCGGAACAGCGCTCGCACCAGTATTACCCGACCCCCGGCACCCTGGCCGAGGAGCTGGTGGCGCTGGCGGGGATCACCCCAGAGGACAGCATTCTGGAGCCCAGCGCCGGCCAGGGGCACCTGGCCGACCATCTCCCCAAGGCACAGACCGTCTGCGTCGAACTGGCCGACCTGCATTGCCGGGTACTTGAGGCTAAGGGGTTTGCCTGCGAGCAGGGTGACTTTCTGGCCTGGGCGGCATCTCCGCGGGTGGCTGGCGCCTTCACCAAGGTGGTGATGAACCCACCGTTCAGCCAGGGCCGGGCCAACCTGCACCTTGCCGCAGCAGCGGGATGTGTCGCCCCGGGCGGGCGGCTGGTGGCCGTGTTGCCGGGCTCCCTGCGTGGCAAAGACCTGCTGCCCGGGTGGTCGATGTCCTGGTCAGAGCCGCGGCAGGGCGAGTTCGCCGGCACAGGGGTCACCGTGACGCTGTTGGTGGCTGACCGGCCGAGTGGTTGAGCCTATGGCTGGCGCTGGGCACCCTCTCGCGCCAGCCGTTCCCGATCGGTAGCATCGCCAGGAGCATGCCCATGAGTGGAGATCGCATGAGCCGTACCTGCCAAGAGGCCTATCGACTGTCCCAGGAGCTGTACCGCACCTACGGCCACTACCAGCCGTCACCCTTCCGTGCCTGGACAGCCGAGGACATGGCCTGGCTCGCGGGGGCCGATGATGCCTCGGGGCATTACGTCGAAAGCGCTCCAAGCGTGCTGATCCCACCAGAAACGTCTCTCGCAGCCGAGGCCCAGCTCACCCTCTTCTAGTGCCAGCGCCAGCGCCAGCCCTGGCCTGCATCATCGTGTGACACTCCCCTCGCACCTGAACCCACCATCCTTGTTTCGCATGCGAAAAAACGCGCCCTGGCAAACTTTTTTCGCCGATCGTGCCCTTTAGCGTCAGTGCCGCCCCTATCCGTCAGTGAGGCCCAATCGGGCAACTGATGAGAGAGCACCGCTGGAGGCGGAATCAATGTTTGCGATGCGTGGTAGCACGCTGATCGGCGTAGCGATGTTGGTCTGGGTTGCCTGGATCGTTCTGGCGACAAACTCCCAGGAGAGAATTGAGCGCGGCTGCCAGCCAGTGTTGTGGGCGGGCAATGTCGTGACCTCGCTGACTCAGCTGACAGTTTCGCAGTATCAGGACTCTGTTCACGAGTTCTTCCTGTCCACGGACTATGCCTGTCGCTTTACCCTGTGGCGCCTGCTGCACGAGGAGAGCTGGCAGGAGTATCAGCGCGAAGTCGACGGTGACGCGCTGGATGAGGAGGGCCGCTAATGCCCGCTCTCCGCATCATTACCGCTTTCCGCCGCACCCTGACGGCGATGGTCATCACCGCTGGCCTGAGCGCCGGAGCGGCGACCGCCAGTGATCAGCCCATTGCATTGGTCGAGTTCGCCAGCTTTGACTGTCAGTTCTGCCAGCAGATGGGGCAGCATCATCACAGCATCGAGGCCGCGGTAGACAGCGCCGGGCTCGACTATCGCTATGTCCCCCTTCCCTCTCACACCCGCCTCGCAGAAGCGTGGCGTGAACGCGCCTATTACGCCTCCCGGACCATCCCGGGCATTGCCGATGAGGCAAGGCGTGCCTTCCTGGCCGCTGGCGCCACCAACGTGCCGCTCAACGAGCTGGACGCCGTGCTGGCGCACCTGGAGCTGCACCTGCCCCAGGTCCGTTGGAACGACTTTGCTGAGGACCATATCGACGCACCGGGCTCCCAGGAGGCTCTGGAGCGTGGCGTCGAGCTGGCGCGGCGAGCCGGACTGCGCTCCTTCCCGTCCTTTGCCGTGGTGTCGCGTTCTGGCGTGGAGCTGCTGAGCCTGCCGGCGGACGTGGACGCGAAGGCGCAGGCGGTCATCGACTATCTGGAGACTCTTTGATGCCGATCCGTAACCCTGCGCTGGCCGTGGCGATCGCGGCCGTCCTGGCGGGCTGTGTCGCGACACCCCCCGAGCCGGAGCGCCGTACTGAGCTGCCCGAGGCCTACAACACCCTCACCAGTCGCTATGTCTACGTGCCCCCCTACACCCAGCAGGGCACCTACGCCACCCACACCTACAACTGGTACTACGGCGCCGGCAAGGGCCTGACCCGCTATGCCACGGGCGGCCGGGTCTATGACGAGCGCTACTGGCAAGAGCGGTATGCCTCACTACCGCAGTCACACCGGGACGCCATGGACTCGCTGCCGCTGGCACGCTTCAACTTCGAGTTCGACTCCACTGCTCTGACGCCGGAGGCCCAGCGCCAGCTCGCATCCTTCCTGGAAGGGGAGGCCCTGAGCGGCAGCGTCCTGGTGGTCGGGTACACCGATCACATCGGCCCCGAGAGCTACAACGTCCCCCTTTCCCAGCGTCGTGCCGAGGCGATCGCGCAACGTCTGCGCCAGGCGTGGCCGAACGTGCGCTTCCTGACGGAAGGCAATGGCACCTACCCCAAGCTCGTCAACGACACGACCGATGCAGCGCGAGCGGCCAACCGCCGCGTCGAGATTTTTCACCTGGAGGCTGACCAATGAACGTCTTTATCGCCCATGCGCAGATTCTGAGGAAGGAACCCCCGAAGGAGCGCGGACGCTCTGGCTTGATGGTGCTGAAGGTGGGGAAGAACAAGAAGACCACCGAGGCGCTGATCCAGTCGGTGAACCAGATCATCGTGCGCATCCCCGGCCACCTCTCCGACCGGGCCGCGAAGCTCGAGGTGAACTCCTACATCGAAATTTTCGGCCATGTCGGCGGCATCGTGCGCCGCTCTCACCTCAGCGGCGAGCAGCACCTCGGCGCTGAGTTGGTGGCGAACAACATCCAGGCCGCCGCCCCAGTCCTCGAGGGCAACGTCGAGAAGCACCTCTTCAACCGCTTTATCGCCATCGGCCTGCTGCGTGGCGTGAAGTCGCCCGAGAAAGAGGGGCCGCCGAGCACCGCCTACCTGCAAATCGGCCCGGATCGTCCCGACCTCGGCCGCTCGTTCCAGCACACCGGCGTCATTGGCCTGGCCGCTTACGGCCGTGTCGTGGATCGCCTCGCCAAGTACGAGGCGGGCATGCCGCTGCATGTGGAAGGCCGCGTGACCGGCCTGCTGCGCAAGATCCCCAAGCCAGGGGCTGAGGGTGGGTTCGAGGAGAGTCTGGAGGTGGGGCTCGTGATGGATCGAGTGAGCCCGACCGCCATGGTGGCCGAGCGCATGCTGACGCCCTTCCAGCCGCCCAAGCCGGCCGCGGAGCAGGCGCCTTCGGCTCCCGAGACCGAGCAGGCGAGCGAGGAGGCCAAGGCGCCGCCCGCTACCGCTACCACTGAGCAGCAGAACTAGGAGGTGGTCAGTGTTCGCCCTACCTGATTGTGCCATCGAGATCGCGGACTACTACCAAGTGCCCATCGAGATCGTCGCCGCCGTGCGCCAGCAGGAGAGCGGCAGCCGGGGACAGGCGGTAGGCCGCGTGGGGCCGAACAGCAATGGCACCTATGACCTGGGAGCCATGCAAATCAATACATGGTGGCTCGACCAGCAGACCAACCGGAATTACCTCCAGCAGTGGGGGATCACCGAGCAGGAGCTGCTGGAAAACGAGTGTACGAACATCGCCGTAGGCACGTGGATTCTCTACGAGAACATCACGCGCTTTGGCGACTGGGAAGCGGCCTTGGCCGCCTATAACGCTGGCAACCCGACACTGCCTGTTGGGCAGCGCTACGCATCGCAAGTCCTCTCAATACTAGGAGATCAGTACCAATGAAAACGTCCATCAATATGCGTGAGTCTGCGGCCAAGCCGGGCAAGCTCGCTACCTTCCGCCAGAATCTCGTGACCAAGAAGGACCAGCTGACCAACCAGGGGCTCTTCCTGATGGCCATGCTCATGGTGTCCTCGCCGGTGATGGCCGATGAGTTCCAGGACTTTGCCGACAAGGTGAAAGACCTGGCTCACGGCCCGTTCGGTATCGGTATCTCGATCCTCGCCTTGATCATGGGCTGCCTGTTCGGGCTGGCGCGTCAGTCCGCGGCACCGGCCTTCCTCGGGCTGGGCATTGCCGGCGCCTTCGCGGTGGGGCCTTACATGATCGAGATGATTTTCAGCTGGTTCGCCGACATCTAAGAGGGACGGGTCATGTCCAACGAGTCCTACCGAATCCCCAAGGACATTGATGCCCCCATCCCGATCTTCGCCTGGGAGATCACTGAGGTGGTGGTGGCGATCATGGTGTTAGGGGTAGCCATTATTATGCGCCTGTTCGTGCCAGGCCTAGTCGTAGCCATCTTCATGATGATGATGGCTAAGAAAATGCGGGCGGGGCAGAAGCGCGGCCAGGTACAGCATATGCTTTGGCGCATGGGGCTCCGGCTTGACCCGCTTCTGGCCAGATTTGGGCCTCGCCCGATGCGATTGGAGTACATGCGCTGATGAAATACCTCAACGCATTGCGAAATCAATGGATCGTTGCGAGGAGCTGGATGTTCAGTTCTCTGCTTCTCGCAGGGATGCTGTTCTACATGATGACGAGCTACGTCCAGCTGGCGGCAACATGCCGACTCGGCTGGTCCCTTATGACCTCCATGTGTTGGAAGGCCCGGTGGAAGTGGGTGCCCGCGCCAGCCACACCGATGGGGAGTATCTGAGCCAGATCGCCATCGCGGATGTCCAGCTGCACAGCAGCTGGACCCCGGCGAACGTGGCCAGCCAGTACGGTCGCTTCCAGAACCGGATGACCCTGCCCTCTACGCGAGGGCAGGCACCGACCTTCAGGCGCGGGTGCCTGACCTCGAAGACTCCGAGCGCTCACAGGCGTTGTTCGTGGAGCGCTCAGAAGCGCGGGATGACACAGTTCGCGTCTATGGCCGCCTGCGTGTGTGGCACGGCAGTGACCTCGTGGAAGACGATCCGATCGTCTATCGCGTTCGCTACAGCTTCAGCAATGGCATCCCGTACCTGGCAGCCTTCTCTGTGGAGGAACAATGAACAAGCCCAAGATGCTGCGGCTGGTAGCGGTGGCGGCCCTGGCGGTTGCTCCCCTTGCTGGCGCCAGCGATGAAGTCCAGACGGTGGAAATGTCCACTGATGCCTACAACCGGCTCGTGTTCCCCGAGCCCTACTCGCAGATCGTCATCCCCCCGGAGGCCGAGCTGCGGGATAACCCCGTGCCCACCGATGGCAAGCGGGGTCTGTTGATGCGTCCGGCCGACGAGGCCGACCCGTTCTCCGTGTTCGTCCAGCTGCGCAGCGGCGAGGCCTTCACGGTGAGAGTGCAACCCAAGAGCGGCATTGATGCCCAGGTGTTCCGCTACCGGAATGCCCCGGATCTCTCCCGGGAGCCGGAGCAAGAGCGCCGGCCCCAGGATCGCTGGATTGCCGACACTATCCTGTCGGCGTTCCAGGGTGAACGCCCGAACGGCTTTGAGCCGGCTGGCGCCCCGCCCAGTGCGCGGCTGACGATGCCCAACGGTGGCACCCTGCGCCTGACAGCAGAGACCCAGTACCGCGGCTCTGGCCATGTGGTGAACGTCTATCGCCTGTCCTCGGATGTGGCGGTGGAGGTAGAGCCCCGAGATTTCTACCGGCAAGGCGTGGTGGCCATCTCCCTGGAGGGAGATACCGTGAGTGAAGGCGACCGCCCCCGGATGATCGTGGTGGAGGTGGATCGTGGCTGATGAGCAAGAGAAGCACACGGGCGCCCCGGCCTCGGCCGAGGGCAAGACCAGCAAGGTCAAGCCGAAGTCCAAGATCAAGACCCAGCGCCTGCTGGAGAAGGCCCAGACCCGGAAATGGCTGCTCTATGGTGGCGCGGCCTGTTTGGTGATCTGGCTGGTGGCCAGCAAGGCGGTCAGCGAGCGCACCCGCCCCAACACGACGCCACCCCCCGGAGTTCGTGGATACCTCGCCTGATACCTCCCGCGGCGAGGAGATCACGATCGCCAGGCTCCAGCGCCAGCTCCAGGATGCCAATGAGGCGATGGCCGAGCAGCGCGAGCGCCAGCAGGAGCGTGATGAGGCCTTCATGCGACAGCTCGAGGAGCTGCAATCCAACATGCGTGAAGACCGCGAGCAGATGCGCACCACGATCAGCTCCCTCGAGGATCGCCTGTCCGAGGCGCGTGGCGAGGGTGCTGGCGCCTCAGGCGTCAGCTTTGGCACCGGTGGCCCCAGTCGTGACCGCAATGGCGCCAGCGACCCGGCCGACTACCTACGTCCGCCTCGGGGCGAAGACCGTGGCGTGGTCCCACCCCCGCCCCTGGCCAGGGATGATTCCCCGGCGCGTGGCTCATTGCCGCCGCGCCAGCAATCAACCTCAGGCGGCAGTAGCACCATCCCGCCCCAGGTGCCCTACATCCAGGAGCCTGAGCAGCCACGTGACCCGATCGTGCTGACCGGTTCTGGTGGGGAGAGCAACGCTCGCATCCTGCGCAACGAGGATGCCTCAAGCGATGACGATGGTGATCAGGAAGGGCCGCCCAAGGCCGGGTTCCTGCCCATGGGTTCGTTCTCCGACATCGCCATGCTGACCGGCGCTGACTTCGGTGCGGCCGAGCGTACCCGCAACAACCCCCAGCCGGTGCTGTTCCGCATCCAGAACGATGCGTTCCTGCCGGGGAGTGCCCGCTACCGCCTCTCCGACTGTTTCGGCATGGGCGGCGGATATGGCGACCTCTCCAGCGAGCGGGCGCATATCAACGTCACCCGCATCAGCTGTGTGGATACTCAGACAGGCATGATGCTCGAGGCTTCCATAAACGGCTACATCGTGGACTCGGATGGTCGCCTGGGCCTGCGTGGCAACGTCGAGCGGCGCTCTGGTGCCCTGCTGGGCAAGGCCATGCTCGCCGGCTTTGCCGAAGGCGCCAGCAGCCTGGCGTCCGTGGCCGCCCAGGGCACCCAGCAGACCGTGACGGGAAGCGGCGTCGTCACGTCCGTCGACCCCTCGCGTGGGGCGAAGTAGGCCTGTACGGCGGCGCCGGCCGCGCCATGGAGATCCTGGCCGAGCAGTACATCGCCGAGGCCGAGTCCATGTTCCCGTGATTGAGATCCCCTCTGGTCGCCGCGGCACCTTCGTAGTCCAGGAAGGCCAGCGCCTCGAATGGGAAGCCTATGAGCTGGCGGAAGCCATGCCGACCCAGGAGTAACCACGATGACTTTGAAGCAATTTTCTCCGCTGGCGGTCCTCTTGCTGCTGAGTGGCTGCGCAACCGTCCAGCACGAATGCCAGCTGGGCGAGGAGTGTGTCGGCACCACCGATGTGTATCAGGCGGCGGTGGCCAACCAGGGCAATTCCGAGAGTGTGATGGCCGGTGCTGCGATGCGTGTCGCCGGGGCGCAAGAGGAGATCGTTGAGCAGTGGCGTCCCTATGACGGGGGCGGCCTTACTGACCAACCGGTGTATCGGCCGGGCAAGCCGGTGCGGATCTGGGTCGCGCCCTGGCGTGGCTCAGACGGCATCCTGCGTTCGGGGGAGTACCTGTACGTGACCCTGCCGGATGAATGGAGCTACGGCGAGCTGCGGGCCGATGGGATCGGCGCCGGCATGATTGGCCCCTCGTTCGGCGGCCAGGAAGTGCGCCCGGCCCCGCAGTATCAGCCCAACCCGAATCGCGTCCAGCCGCGCATGCGCATGATCCCGGAGGAATGACATGAAGATCACTGCGATGACGCGGATGCGCCACCAGCTGCGCCGGATGATCCAGCAGGGGGCACCGGACTATGGCGACAAGGCCCTCCCGGTCCAGGCGGCCGAGGCGCTGGTGGAGCGCGAGAATCCCCGCGACCTCCTGCCCTACCTGGACTTCGAGGACGGCTATTGCGTCCGTGACGATGGCCAGCGCCCGCAGATTGGCTTCGGGCTCCAGTTCTCACCGCTGATGGTCGCGGGCAAGGACATCGAGGAGCAGATTGAGGCGCTGATCACTCGGGCGCCGGCCGATACCGTGATCCAGTTCGTGGCGCATAGCTCGCCTGCGATCGAGGATCGCGTGGCCACCTGGCAGGCTCGCCGGCTGCGCTATTGCAAAGACCCGATGCTTCAGGAGTTGGTGCAGCGTCGTAGCCAGCACATGCTCAATGCAGCGCAAAACAACGAGAGCCTGCTGCCTAATGAGCGCCTGTACCCGCGTGAGGTGCATTACTTCGCATTTTTCACACTGACCTATGATGGAGACCCGGAGCATCCCGGGGAAATCCGTTCATGGCGACATACGTGCGATGAGTTCCGCCAGTCCGTGCTGGGGGCCTTCAGCTCCATGGGACTGGGGCCTGCGCTGATCAATGAGCACGGCGCGAGGAAGATTCTGCGCCGGGTGGCGAATCCGCAGATGATCCCGGGAGAGCTGGACAGCCTGGAGACCGGGGAGGGGGCTTTCGCTGACAGCGTGTTCGACAAGCGTACTCGGCTGCGGGTGAAGTCCACGGGCTCTGTAGAGTTCAGCGACGACCAGCGCAGCGTGGAGGTAGTGCCCTCACGGTCGATTCCTACCCCGACCTCCTGCGGCTCTACATGTCCGGCGACTTGCTCGGCGAGCTGAAATCGGCGTCCGATCGCATCGCACCGGCCTACTGGATGCACACCACGATCCATAAGCCGCCACCGAGAAGGCACAAAACGACGTTGCCATACGTATGGGCATGATTCCAAGCAATGCATGAGTGATTCCGAGTGGTACAAAGGGATGATGCCGCACTGTTTACGCGGCGGAACGACACCAGCGCCTGCTCAACGACACTCGCTCGAAATACTGCCCGGTGCGGATGTGGACGGGATCAACATCGTCACCGAATCGGAGCGAGCGGCCTCGGATGCGGACTATGTGGCCTCGCTGGGCGGAAGGCCGGGTTCCGGGCCTCGCGTGAGCGCTACATCTCCCTGCCAATCTGGATGGCCTCGCTGCCCTGGGGCTACAACCCGCGCATGGACAAGCCGACCGCGGGCCTGCAACGGGCGCAGATGGTCTCGAGCCTCAACGCCTCGTGTACGGCGATCTGCCAGGGCGACTGGGGCGGCAACGGCCCCGTGGTGCGCAAAGACCCTGAAGGCAACCCTTACTCTACGCTAATGGCCTGCTGTTGATCTCGCGCCGTGGCCAGCTGGCCTGCATCGACATCTTCGACTCAGCGACCAGCTACAACTTTTCAGTGATCGCGACCTCTGGCGCGGCAAGTCGTTCCTGGCCAACGAGTTCGTGACCGATATGCGCTGTCGTGACGGCGTGGTGCGGATCATCGACGTGGGCGGCTCCTACAAGGAGCTGTGTGAGCTGCTGGGCGGCCAGGAGCTGCGATTCGACCCTAACCACCCGGTCAGCCTCAATCCCTTCTGGGGGATCAAGGGGCGGCAGCGTTTCGAGGACGATGACGGCGGCAGTGAGATTGCCGAGATGATCCCGGTGCTCAAGGACGCTATCTCGCAGATGGCCTTCCCCCTCGGGAGCCGAACAACTATGAGTACCAGCTGATCGAGAAGGCCATCCTCGAGAGTCACCATGAACTCGGCGAGGTGCTGGAGACGCGCCATGTCTATGAGTGGCTGCAGAAGCGCTCTGACGTGGACCCGGTGGCCAAGAACATCGCCCTGCAGCTCGAGCCCTATGCCGTGGGTCGCCACGCCTCCTGGTTCAACGGGGCGCCCCAGCTGGATCTCTCCAACGAGTTCACCATCCTCGAGCTGGAGGAGCTGAACGTCGATCGGGAGCTGCGCAATGTCGTCATGACGCTGCTGATGGCCCGGACCACCCGCGACATGTACCTGCGCCCGCGTAACGTCCCGAAGATGATGCTGATCGATGAGGCCTGGGATCTGCTGGCCGACCCCAAGAGCGGCAAGTTCATCGAGACCGCGTTCCGCCGGATCAGGAAATACTACGGCTCGGCCGGCTTCATCACCCAGGGCTTCAAGGACACCGACCTGTCACCGGCCGCCCAGGCGGCCTTCGACAACGCCCGTGGACCTTCGTGCTCAAGCAGTCTGGCCCGTCGCTCGACTACGCCGAGAAGCACGGCAAGCTGGGCGGTCAGGACGAGTTCTTGTTCGACATGCTGCGCGGGGTGAAGCCCGGTGCCGGCTACTCGGAGGTGTTCGTCAAGCACGAGAGCGGTGGTGCCTCTTCCGCTTCGTGGTCGAAAATACTCCTACTTCCTGTACTCGACCAACCCGAAGGATCAGGCCGCCTGACCAAGCTCACCGAGGCGGGTCACAGCAAACAGGAAGCCATCCGCATGCTGGCGGAAGGTAAGGGCTAGGCGTGCTGGCGCTGATGTCGCCCTGGCGGCCTGTGTCGCCGGGGCGCTCGGCTACACCATCATGGTGGTGCTGCCGGCAGTGGTCTTCATCGGCTCCCCTACAGCTGACGGCACCCCGGGCGACCTCTCCATGGTGAACTCGTGGCTCAGACGCGTTCCTGGTGGGCGGCGGAATGGCCATTCTCTCCTGGTTAGGATGCGGCTGGCGCCAGCCAGCCTACGCATGAGCCGTCTCTTCCCGGGCGCACGCGAGATTGGCCGTCGCGTCTGGGTCTACGAGTCCCTGCCTTGCAGGCCTACGCCCTGCCGAGCCCCACGGGTGGGGTTGTGCTGCTGACCCGTGCAGCCCTGAACCTGCCAGAAGACGAGCTGCGATGGCTGGTGGCCCATGAGCGCTCACACCTGCGCCGCGGGGACGCCTCGGCCAACCTGTGGTGGTGGACCCAGCACAGCATCCTGCGGCTCGCGTTGGGGCTGGCGCGGGTGCTCTACACCCTGCTGCGACCAATCCCCGTGGTGAGCTGGCTGTGCCGGCTGTACTACCGCCTGGCGGTGGTGGGCTTACGGCTGGCGCTCTGGCTCTTCAAGGCCTTCGATCGCCACCTTGGTCGCATGATGGAGTACCGGGCCGATCGTGACGCCGCGAGGGCTACCTCGCCTGCAGCCGGTTGCCGGCTGCTAAGTCGTCTCCCGGGAGGCCTGGAGCCCCACTGGGGCCTGTTTGCTACTCACCCGCCGACCTATCGGCGGATTCAGCGTCTGGAGCGCATGACATGAGCTTGATGGGCTATCGCTCTACTCTCCTGGGGTCGGTTATCGCTCTCACCCTGTTCTACGGTGGGGGCTCGGTGATCGCGTTCTATGCCCTGGGACCGGACACCCTGCAGGCTGGCTGGAAGCACGTGGGCTGTGGTCGCCCGATGAAGATGGCAAGATCACGCCGATCAATGCGGCCGGCGTGGCAACGGGGGTGGTGCTGGCGCGTGCAGACGCCGTTTGGCCATGGCTGCTGGGTGGCATGGTACTGGGCACCGCCATTGTGATGCTGCTCGTGGCTTATGGGCTGGCTCGCCGGAAGGTCAGAGAGGTGTCCCGTGGGGAGTACCGGGGGATGTCGCTGACCATCACCACGATTCCTGAGCCGGATGGCGTGTGCAGCAAGCCGGTGACCGCGGAGCTGGCCGGCGAGGTGCCCAAGCATCACTTGCCGCTCATTGAGCAGCTGCTGGGCTACCTACAGGCTCACCCGGATGCGTTCTGCGGCGATGGCCACAGCACGACGCTCTTGGATCACCACCTTGGCGTGATTGATCAAGCCTTTGAGTACGAGGGTGCCGATCCCCTCCTCCCCCTGGCGGCTGCCGCCCATGACATCGGCAAGACAGTTTCGCATGCGAAACAAAATGGCCAGTGGGTCATGAAGGAGTACCACGACAAAGCCGGCGGCCGGCTCCTTCCGAAGTTCTCGGCGTGGTGGGATCTTCCAGAGGTGGAGCGGTCGGTTCTGTTACTCGCCGTGAAATACGAGCACTCGCCAAACCTCATGCCCAAGACCTTCCCGGGGCTCGAAAGCGATGATGTGCGGCGGGCGGGCAAGCTGCTGCAACAGCTCAGGGAGATCGATGGCCTGGCCACCAAAGGGGAGAAGTCCAAGGTGCTGGAGAATATCGATGTCGAGGAACTGGCCATCGAGACCTTCCTGCGCGTCATCCCCCAGGTGCCCTATCAGGTGAAGGGGTTGGCCAAGGGCATCAAGGCAGCTGGATTCCGGGTTGGGGATCGACTGTACCTGTCCGAGCACCATGTCCGGGAAGCCGCCCTTGCCAAGGTGGATGATGATGTGGCCGCCGCCCTGGGTGGCGATTACCGCGCCCGAGGGGGGAGCGGGCCAGTTCACCCAAGTGCTGCTGAAGGCGCTGGAAAAGCGGGGGTGGCTGGTGACGGAGCTGGAGGGCAAGCCATCGGAGGAAGCCGAGGCCACCAGCTGGTCACTGCCGGCTGATCGCGCTCTCTGGCGGGTGCAGTCTGGGATCATCGAGTTCAGGGGGATGATGGCCGTCGAGCTGCCGGAGGAGCACCACGGCCTGTACCCCAAGCCAACTGCTTATGAGGTCACGGTTCTCGGCCCCCAAGGGCGCAAGAAGGGCAAGGCGGGGGTGTCCCCTACCCAGGGCAGCGGGAAGCGCGTAGAACGCGCTACCGCCGGCTCTGGCATCCTCGCGGCCGAGGTGTGCGAGATCAGTCTGTTCTCCTCGTGGGCAGCTGGCAGTGGTGATGTTGCAGAAGCGCCCCGTGCTGACGCCCATGGCGCCGGTGGGGATGATGCAGAGTCGCCAGCAGATGACACGCCACCCTGGCTCCTCGAGGGCGACTCCAGCATAGGTGGGGATGTTGCAGAGGAAGCTGCTCCGGCCGCCGCCGGCACCGGTGGGAATACTGCAGAGGCGCCAGCAGAAGACACCGCATGGCTGCTCGATGATGGTCCCGCCGCGACCGGTGGGGATGCTGCAGAGGAAGCCGCCCCGGCCGCCGCTGGCACCGGTGGGGATGTTGCAGAGGCGCCAGCAGAAGACACCGCATGGCTGCTCGATGATGGTCCCGCCGCGACCGGTGGGGATGCTGCAGAGGAAGCCGCCCCGGCCGCCGCTGGCACCGGTGGGGATGTTGCAGAGGCGCCAGCAGAAGACACCGCATGGCTGCTCGATGATGGTCCCGCCGCGACCGGTGGGGATGTTGCAGAGGAAGCCGCCCCGGCCGCCGCTGGCACCGGTGGGGATGCTGCAGAGGAAGCTGCCCTGGGCACCGCCGGCACCGGTGGGGATGTTGCAGAGGAAGCTGCCCTGGGCACCGCCGGCACCGGTGGGAATACTGCAGAGGCGCAGACGAAATCTCTTCCTGGAGAGGGGGGTGGTCAGGATTCAGCGCCAGCAGAGGAGAAGATGTCGCCGATCCAGCGGAGGTTGGAGAAGCGGCGCAAGGGGGCGAGCAAGAAGCCCCGTAAGTCTCAAGCACCGAAAGCCCAGGTAAGCGGCCCGCCTAAGCTGTTCAGCTGACTGGAATCAAGCGTCTCTGGCGGCCCTATCTCTCTTCGAGACCTGCAATCCAGCAGGGATGAGGAGAGACAGATGGATCACCATGATGACGTTCTAATTGTGCGGGATGGAGCCAACCTGACCGGTTACTGGCAGGCACTGGAGACGCAACCTGGAGCAGCTGTAGATCCTGCATCGTATGGGATCGAGGTTCGCTCAGCGGTTGTGAAGTTCCATCGACAGGATTGGCCGCATGCTGCCTCGGCTCGGCTATCCATCGATGGTAAGCGACGGACCTACCCAGTTCGCCATGGCGTTCATGGCTTGGTCGTTCGCCCGGATCGCTGATTGACCAAGGCCTCCCCCAGCCCTGCTGCGGGAGGCTTTTTGCTGCTCGCGGCTTGAGTGTCAGTGGCCGCCCTATCTCCTCATGAGACCTGCAATGCAGCAGGAATGAGGAGAAAGACTATGAAATTGAGAGAGAGGTTTCACCGATGGGTCGCCACTGTGCGACGAAGACTGTTCACTGGTCCGCCGCTGGTTGGACTGGAGAGCTTGAAAGTGATCACTGAGGACATGAGGAAGCTAGGCATTGGCGCCATGGGTGCTGGTGTTCTCGGATTCTTCGCTCCGAGCGAGAAGATCACTCTAGGAGCATCCGTTGCTCTACTGTTCGTGGGTGCTATTATTTGGTTAACTGGTATCGCGCTTCACGCCTACATTGAGCGTGAACGCTCAGTAAGAAAGGATTGACACCATGAGCCTTTTCGGATGGATGGTTACATTTTTTGCGCTTTTCATGGCTGGCGTGAGCATCTTCACGTTCATTCAGATCGAGCGCAACCGCTATCATCGTGACCACCAAACGGCAGCAGTTAGCTGAATCCTGGCGATTGTCATTCTCGCAAGGACAAGACCGATTGATCTTGCATTCAACAAGCTCCCCTCCGGGGAGCTTTTCTCGTTCTGGGCCAACGGTTCCTGAGTCCCGGGGAGGTGCCTCCCCCCCTGTTTGTTCCGCATGCGAAACATCCCTCCCGGCACAGCCCCGCTCCCAGGGTCACTGCTCCCCCTATCTCCTCTTGAGACCTGCACTCGCAGGAATGTGAGAAACCCAAGAGAGAGAGGCCATCATGGAAACGATCGGTGATCGTCTGGAAGCCGTCATCTACACCCGCCAATCTGGCAACCACGGTGAGTACCTGGGCACGGAGCCCGGCGTGTTCGGCGTGGCCAAAGTGGATGGCCAAACCTTCAAGGTGCGGAGTGGTGTCGATCTCGATGCCCCCTGGTGCTGGGAGGTAGAGCATGTGGCCAGTGGATTCGCACAGCGCTGCCTCAAGCGCTGGGATCTCGGCCTTGCTGCTGAGCGCCTTGCCCGCCTGGTTCGGGATGAGGGGCTGTGGGAGCTTGGCCAGGCCTGGTCTGTCACGGATGTGCCGATGGAGGCCTTCCTGGCAGCTCGTGCAGGGGAGGTGCGCACTCATGTTTTGAAGCGACCGACCTGATCCATGCCTACAGCCGCGCTGATGCCCTTGCGGATGGCCAGCTAATTGATGTCAGTGAGCAAGCCGCAACGGTCCATGGCGGTGTTACTGGCTTCAAAGTGCCTGTGGCAATGACGATAGGCGCATGGCATTCGCTGGTTGCTTGGGATGCTGACGCCAAGCCTCACGGTGCTCAGTTGAGCGAAGAGCAGCGCCTGAAGGATGCGCTGCTGGTTGCGCTTGAATCTGCAGCACGTGATCATGGCTCGAGCTACGTGGAGTTCATCGTAGACGTTCTTGAGCCTGCGGAGTCCGGCCTTGTGGTCGAACCCAAGCATGTGGTGATGACTATTGGCCCTGGTGATAACCATGAGCCGGTCATCACGATCATGCTCCCCGAAGAGGATTGACGCTCACGCGCTCTAGTCCTTTCATTCCTCAACCCCTGTAGCCTGGCTGCAGGGGTTTTTTCATGGCGCCGTGGGTCGGTTGTTCCGCATGCGAAACAAGCACGGGGTCACTGCTTCCTCTTGATACCTGGGCTCGCAGGAATGTCAGGCGCTCTCTCCTCAAGCCCTATGTAGGCCTATCAGCTCTGGGTAGGTGCCAGCAAAAAGCCGCGTGAACCTTCGCTCGAGGAGCAGTCAGCCCGTTCCGTATGGACACGGGTCTGCCGAGAGTGCTGGGTTTCTGCGACAATGCGAGCAACACTTTTTCACCGTGATTGCCCGGCGAGAGCAGAGCAGCGCGGCGAAGGCATACGATAAGGGAGCGACCATGAGCAAGCAGACCACATCCGATCTTCTGGCGCGGCTGGAAACGCTTACGCCCCAGGAGATGAAGCGCTATCTGGTCCAAGAGCTTACCCGCAAGAAATTAGGACTTGTGTGGGAGGCTGACCTTATCGAACGTGATGCTGCTCTTAACGAGAACATGGTTTTCCCTGAGTTAGTGGCAGACCAGTCCTTGCTAGATGACGCTGGAGCCAGCGGCAATTTCATCATCGAGGGAGACAATTTCGACTCTCTGCGCATGCTCAAGGCCACCCATGCAGGCAAGATACGGGTGATCCTGATTGACCCTCCATACAACACCGGCAATAAGGATTGGGTCTATAACGACAGCTACATGAAAAAGGACGACCGCTGGAAGCACTCAACCTGGCTTGAGTTCATGTACCAGCGCATGGTTTTGGCGCGTGACCTACTAACTCCTGATGGGGTGATCATGATCTGCATTAACGACGATAACAGGTCACGTCTTGAGTTGATGATGGATGAGGTGATGCCGGGAAGGAGGGTTGGCAGTTTTGTGTGGAAGACTCGCTCCGGTTCTAATGATGAGACAGGCGCTCGACTATCTAACGACCACGAACATGTTTTGGTTTACGCAAATCAGTCTTTTGCCTTCTCTGGTGAGTATAAGGACTTATCACAGTACAAAAACCCTGATGACGATCCTCGTGGCCCTTGGAAGACTGGAGATTTAACTAAATCGCATACCTATCTTGAGCGGAGGAATGGATATTATCCGATCCAGAATCCCGCAACAGGCGTCTGGTATCCATGTAACCCAAGCCGTGTTTGGGCTTTTGCATCAGAGAATATAGTTAAAGATACCTCAAAGCTCCGAGCTAAAACAATGGAGCAGTATATTCGCGAGGAAAAGGTTATTTTTCCCGACCCTGCTTCAGAGAGAGTAGAAGTGTGGGATACCAAGGAAGAGCTCCTTGACGCAATCAAGCGAAATGACGTTCCTATACGCCCCAAGACAAAAACGCCACTTCTTACCGAAAGCCTCCCTGATCTTGATTTCTGGGTAGGAAAGCCAGTTGGATTTGGGAGGCCCTGGTTCAAGAGACACGTAATCGATCTGCAAAGTGAAGTGCGCCCATTGTCCAGCTGGATACGAGGGGCAAGTGAGGTTGAGGCTCTGGATGAGTTTACTATTGGCTTGGTTTCCCAGCGTAGCGGGACTGGTGAGCATTCAGTGAACGAAGTTATGGGCTTCAATGCGTTCCCATTCCCGAAGCCTATCTCTCTGATTAAGAACCTTCTTACCCAGACAGCTCGACCTGGAGATACGGTTCTGGACTTTTTCGCTGGTTCTGGAACCACGGGCCATGCCGTGCTGGCGCTGAATGCGGAGGATGGCGGAAATCGAAACTTCATTTTGTGTTCGAGCACCGAGGCAACGCCGAAGGAGCCGGCCAAAAATCTGTGCCGCGATGTGTGCGCCGAGCGCATTCGCCGCGTTATCAACGGGTATGGCAAAACCGAGGGCCTGGGAGGCGATTTTGCCTATCTGACGCTGACGTTGTTGGAGGAGGCCGATCTTCTGTTTGATGCTACTCCCGAACATGCCTACGCCATCCTTTGCATTCGGGAGACTGGCAGAATCCGACAGCCAGACATGAGTCAGCCGGCATGGCCAGTGGTGATCGATGAACATGCCGCCATTGTGGTATGCCCAGCATTGACTGATGATTCGATTGCATCCTTATCTGATCTTGGAGCCAGTCGCTTGGTTGTCTACACTGATCGGCCCGAGCGGCTACAGGAGGTGTGTGATACTTCCGGCATCGAAGTTGCAGCGTATTCACTGGAAGATGCATTGCGTTGGGGTCAAATGGCACGTCAGAGAGATATTGCAACCACCTCGCCCCTGGATGCGGAGGTGGCCCAATGACCTCCATGCTGCTCGATGTCAGCACACCACAAGGATTTACCCTTGTTCCTGAGGTGTTTCAGCAAGGGCTTATCGAAGGGATGACAGCCAAGCTGTTACAGACACAACCACCGCCTTGTTTACTGAGGGCTCCCACCGGTTCCGGTAAAACATTCATGCTGACCAAGGTTCTGGGAAATGTCAGTAATGAGCAAAGCGTCGTATGGCTCTGGTTCGTGCCCTTTGTCAATTTGGTCAACCAAACACTGGATGCAGTGATTTCCAATGCTGGCGACCTGTCGCCTGTGCTTTTTAGCAATGGCCTCAACCAAGATCCTGGCGCTGGGCAAGTGCTCATCTCGACCACCCAGGGAGTGTCACGTGCGGCCTGGCGAAAGTTGAATTATCACGCCAACGGCGGCGAACAAGATCGTACTGCCGCCGAGTTTGTGGCATTGGCACGGGCGAACAATCTACAGCTGGGCGTGGTGGTGGATGAAGCCCATATTGCGCTCGACCACGCAACGGAGTTTGGGAAGTTCGTGGCATGGCTTAATCCGCAATATTTGATGTTGGCCACTGCGACTCCAAAGAGCGACAGAATTACACAGTTCCTGGCTAGTGCCCAGATGAGTAGCTTTGAGTCGTTCAATGTCAGCCGGGAAGATGTGGTAAAGGCACGTTTGAACAAGGCGTACATAGAGGCTGTTGTCTACGATCTTCGCGAATCCACGGCGACCGTCGCTGACCTCAAGCGAACCGTGTTACGTCAGGCGTGGCTTCGCAATAAGGCGATCAAGCTGGCGCTTTCCAACGCGGGCATTCCGCTGTCGCCACTATTGCTGGTGCAAGTGGAAAATGGCCCCGACGCCATCGATCAGGCGGAGCGCGATCTAATTGAGTTGTGCAAGATTCCGCCCCAGGCCATAGGCAAACACTCGGCGGATAAGCCAGACCCGCAACTGATGGATGCCATCGCCAACGACACCACCAAGGAAGTGCTCATTTTTAAACAGTCGGCGGGCACCGGCTTCGATGCGCCTCGTGCGTTTGTGCTGGCATCCACCAAAACGGTCAATGATAGTGACTTTGCGATGCAGTTCATTGGTCGAGTGATGCGCGTATCCAGGCAAGTCCGCGCCAGCTACACCCATTACAAGGACATACCTGCAGAACTCAACACCGCTTACGTTTACCTGGCCAACGCCGCTGCGCAACAAGGATTCCAGCAAGCGGTGCAGTTGACCGATGCCGTGCAGACCCAGCTGGAAGGCCAAGTCGAAAAAATGAGCGTGCGGACTACCCGGTCTGGCGCCACGACCTATACCAACCAGCCGACAAGCCAGCCGCCGCTGACTCCGCGACTGCCACTACCGCAGGGGACGGTGCGCCAGCCACAAGATCAAGAGAGTGATGTCAACCGGCCTGGCCCAGAGCCGACGGGGGGTGAAACATCATCCCTGTTCCTTGATGGCGAGCTGGATGAGCTTGATGAGCTGGCGCCTATCGAGCAGAAGGAAGCTCGACCTCGCCCGGAGAGTGCAGCGTCACGTGACGAGTGGGAAGGGACCATGAAAGCACGTGGGATAACGCTCTACCCTTTGCGCCAGGACATGCAGAGCGTACCGAATGCTCTGAAACGGGAGCGCCGGCCTGATGCCCTGGACATGGAAGCCATTGTTCGGCGTATAGCGATACGCCTTGTGCTGCAAGAGAGCCACCAGCGCAATGCGTTGCTGGCCGTCCGAGGGAAGTTGCAGGAAACCGAGCGGCGTACCGAACTGACCCGTCGCACAGTGGTTGATGGCAAAGTGAGCATCATCATCGACCGCAATCGGATTGCCGCCGAAGCCAATGCCGCCATGAAGCGGCTACCGCAGTTTGAGGAGGCGGATCGCCGTATTCTCATCGAGCTTATGGCAAGCCGGATCACCCCGAGACTCAGCGAGGCTTTGGAAGACGCAGACAGCATGGTGGAGGACAAGGAATTGCGGCGAATGGCGCGAACGGCTGCCTGTTGGCTAATCCGCGCCCATATCACTCAGATCGAGGAGGCGTTGCACGAGGAAATCGCTTCTCAAGCAGACACGCTAGACGCTGCACCATTGCCAGACATGATGCTGTTTCCAACAGCCGTTGCTTTGCCACCCTCAAGCAAGAATCTCTACGGAATATTACCCCCAACAAAAGATGATCTGCTGGGGTTGGAGCAGTCCACACTGCTGGAAGATCGCGAACTACTGCAAGACAAACAGTGGCGCATGGGGGAGAGCGGTGCAATGGTGCGCACTGGACGCTTTGACAGCACGTTTGCTCTCAACCCCGATGAGCTGCGTTTCGCCCAGGCCCTGGACCGAGCCAGCTTCGTGGCATGGTGGTTTCGTAATCCAGATAAGAAACCCTATTCCGTTCGCCTGGTGCGGGGCGAACATCGCAACTTCTTCTATCCCGACTTTGTAGTGTGCCTTTCTCACGTCGATGGTGCCGATCCAATTCAACGATTGGTCGAAACCAAGCACGACCTCAAGGACGCCAGTCGAAAAGCCCGTCATACGCCGGAGCACTACGGCAAAGTGCTGTTTCTAACACGCGATGGCGGGCGTTACTGCATCGTGACGGAGGAGGGGAGCGTGGGTGAGCCATTAGACCTGGATGATTTAGAAGCACTGCGGGAGGCATTGCAGCGGACTGCACCTTAAAAAGTGAAGCTGCGAGACCTGATCTTTGCGCTGAGTGAGGCAGTGGGGGTGTTTCGCATGCGAAACACCCCCACTTTTTGGCGTCACTGCCCTCCCTATCTCCTATCGAGGCCTGCAATCCAGCAGGTATGAGAGAGGAGAAAGACCATGGGAACACTGTGCATTCCGATGCCGGCCGACAAAAAAGCCTACCTGGACGACAACTACTCCAGCGCGGATGGCTCCCATATCGTGCTGAAGTCGACCTTCGTGGGCTCGACCTACTACGCCGCGGTCAGGATCACCAAGCGAGGTGACTCGGATGACGAGCCACCGGTGATCTTCACCCTCGGGGCAGTCGTCAAGACCAGCAGCATGCAGGGTGAGTTCTGCTACAAGTCGATGGACGAGAGCATGGGGCCGAATGAGTCCCAGTGTCCTATCGGCATCCTGTTGCTGCTGACGCCGACTGAGGAGCTGATCCGCATGGGCATCTTTTCGGAGATGTCGGGAGGATGGGCTCAGGCGTGGCGAGATCGGTGCCTTCAGCATGCTGAGGCGAAGAAGAAGCGTCCGCGGCTCAAACCGGGCGATCGCATCAAGCTACCGTATACAGTACGGTTCGTTGGTGGTCTTGAGGCGGATACGTTCACCAAGGTGGAGCTGCCTCGGCGGCGTAACGTCTTCAGACCCGAAGGGTCGGCCAGCTATGTTCGGCTGACCCCTCAGCATCTCAACGATGCTGAACTGCTCGCATAACCATTCAAGCCCCCTCTGCCTTTCCTGGCATGGGGCTTTTTCCGTTCAAGGCCAGCGGTATTGGCGCCGATAAATCCGACTCACGGAACTGGAGATGGCTCATGAAATCACGACTGCTGGCCGCCGCGCTCGCCTCAGCAGCGCTACTCAGCGGGTGTGCGTCACTGGACAGGCCCACGGGGGACATCAGCTACAGCGAGAGCAATAGCCGCGCCTACAACCTGGCCAGAGCGGGTGGGCTCTATCAGGCCAGGGACCGAGCCGTGTCGGCGGATGAGTATGCCGTGGCCACATCCACGGTCTCCGATGCTTTTGGCGCCTCTCTGGCGCTCAGCAGCTCGCACGGACTGGGCTTGTCGTCCGGCGGGGCGATTGGCCTTGGGCTGGCGAATGCGCTGCTGGCGCCCCCGGGACGATGGAGCGGAGCAGTGCCTTTTTCTTTGTGCCGGCCGAGGAGGCTGAGACCCGCGGCGAGGCAGTAGAGTTGGTGCTGGCGCTGTACCTCGAGGCCTTGGCTGGCGCCAGCGATGCCCTGGCACTTGAGCCCTACCGTGATAACCCTGGTGACGATCCGCGGCTACGGTTCCAGACGAACGGCCGGGAGGGTGTCGGCATGTACCTGATTAACCCCGAGATCGGCTGTCCCGCCCGGGAGGAGGTAGAGAGGTTCCGGGATATGTGTCTGGCGACCTTGCAGATCCCGATTCGGTCGGGCTCCCCTACCCAGGCGCCACTGGCGATCGGTGGCGAGGGTCAGGTTCACGCCTTTGCCGCGAACCACAAGACCCGCTATCCCCGGTTTGTGCTGAGCGTGCCAGACGAGGCCGCTACGCTGCGACCCCTCCTAGCCGCTCAGATTTCGGCACGGATGCCGGAGTGGTTCTTCGCCTACCTGGCCCCCAGCCGGAAGCACGGCACACCGCCGATGGTCTTTGAGAAGGGCGAGCCTCAGCTGTTCATCGTCAAGAAGTGATCTGGCCAGCTGGCGGCGCCCTGCCGCCAGCTCTGCAACATCCCCACCGGCGCTACGAGCGTCTGCGCCTCTGTCACTCCCCGCCCTATCTATCGGTGAGGCCTGCAATCCCGCGGGCATGAGAGAGGAACGTGATATGGCATCTCGCATCAACCGCTTTGACTGCATCACCACTGCAGCGCTACGTGGCGTGGCCTGGGGATCTCTCTATGGCCTGACTGTAGCTGCCCTGATGACGGTAGTGGCCATGCTTGCCAGCCTGCACCCAGGCGTCTCAGGCACGATTGATTGGCCCGGCGTCCAGGGGTGGATCATCATCTCAGCGGCTCCCGCCCTCTGGGCGATCGTGATCTTCCGGCGGCGTGATAGAGCCTGACCTCTCTCGCCGTTCTGCTACCTTCCCCGGCCCCATCGCTGATCTCAGCATGGGGCTTTCTCTCTCCAGACCTCTGCAATATCCCCACCGGTGCCTTGGGCGCCAGCACGGGGCACCTCTGCAACATCCCCACCGATGCCGATTGCTGCCACCTGAGCCCGCCCAGTGTCAATTCATGCCCTACCTCTCATTGAGACCTGCACCCGCAGGAATGAGAGAGGAGAGAGCGACATGATGACCCAGATCAGCAACACCACCTGCTGGATTCCGAAGTGCCACCTGCCGGCTCTCAAGGCAAAGGTGGAGGCGCTGGATCGCAAGGCAGCTAAGCTCGGCATGGAGCCGTTCAACATCGAAGTGCTTGAAGAGGCTGTGAAGCCTTGGACGCGGCAGATCCTCGACCTCGAGGACAAGATCGGCTATCACCGCGAGGAAACGATCCGAGCAGTGAAGGTGCGCATCACCGGTGAGCCACCGCAGATCGATGGCTACCGGCTGATCGCCAGGATCGACATGGCAGCGGCTGAAGCTGTCAGAGTCACCCCCCTGGCATGGGCCTATGATCGTCTTCCCGAACCGTACCGGTCGGGCGAGGCAACAGGGCACTGCGACCACTGCCATCAACCGCGTGAGCGTCGTTGGCTGTTCCTCCTGGAGGAAATGGCGACCGGCAAGATCCTGGAGGTGGGCAAGACATGCCTCAAGGACTTCCTTGGCCGCCAGGGAGGCGAGTCCATGCTCCGGCGTGCTCAGATCCTGTTCTCGGTGATCAACATGATCGAGGAGATCGATGAGGACGGGGGTGTGCAGGGTGGCAGGCCGCCTGAGCCGGTGGTCGACCTTCGCTGGCTCATGTGCGCCGCAGCCATGCAGATCCGCAAGCGGGGATTCGTCTCGCGAACGCGAGCCGAGGAAACCGGGGATCTGGCCACCGCTGAGATCGTCGGTGAGATGACGCGCTCAAGCGTGATGCGCCGCAAGGGTATGGCGGCGTTTGAGTCTGAGGATGTCGCGAAAGCGGATGCCGTTATCGCCTGGGCTCGGGAGGTGCTGCCGGCGAAAGCCGAGCACTCCGAGTTCGAGACGATGATCGTGCATCATGCCCGCTTCGACATGGTAGGCCTCAGGCGCGGTGTCGGGGTGATGACTGCAGCCATCACCGCCTACGACCGCTACAAGGAGCAGACGGCTGGCTTGGAGGGGCTTCTGGCCCTGGGCTATGCCGGCGACCCGGGTGAACGCCTGGAGCTGGTGTGCGAACGCAAGCGGTCCTTCTCCTCGGAGACGAGGTGGGGGCTGATGTGGAAGCACATCTTCTGCGACACCGATGGCCGTCAGCTGGTCTGGAAGACTGGCAAGGCGATCGAGGAGACCAAGGTGAAGCTGAAGGGGCGTGTGAAGGAACACGGCGAGTACCGCGGGATTCCGCAGACCGTCGTGACGCGCTGCTCAGTCCAGCCTGCTTGATTCACCTACCCCCTTGCGCTCTACGAGCCTTGGGGTTTTTTCTTCTTCCGAGCCCTCGTAGAGCAGTTGGCCCTTCACGCTGGCCCGCGGTGTCTGGCGCTCGATCGCCTCATGCAACACCTCGACAGTTGGGATGAAGAGGGCCTGATTGATGCGGCACAGCCGGACCAGCTGTTCGGCTGGCGTCTCGACCAGCAGCGTGGCCATGTCAGGACTGAGGTGCAGGGTCTCTGGTGGGCAGCCGTCCTCTAGCTGGCGCCGGATGTGGAGCAGCAAGGCGAGGTTCAGCTCCTGAAGCTCCTGCAGCAGTTTTTCGTGGCTATCCATGGGCTGGCCCTCGTCTCCAGTCACTTCGGCGCCAGCGGACCTCCTCGCCCCGTCAGCGGCGCTTCCCAAGGGGCACATCCTACCGGCGCGGATGCGTCTCACAAACCGCACGATTTGTTCCGCATGCGAAACAAAACCTGGGCTGCGCCGGAGCATCCCGTATGGCAGACCGCCCCCTATCTCCTCATGAGACCTGCGCCCGCAGGAATGAGAGGAGAGAGCAATGAATATCGAGCTGATCGTGAACCAAGAGGATGCCCTGGCCTTCGGCCGTGAGTTCGGCGGGCTAGACATGAATGCGCTCCAGCCCGACGAGCTGGCGTTTGCCGCGGACCCGCAACACGGCGGGCGTTTTGTGCCCCCGTGAAGCTGGCCGCAGCTGGCGCCAGCCGACACCGCGAGAGATCGCGGCGATTGGCGAAGATGGCAACGTCGCCTTCGAGGTGTTCGCGCTGAATGAGTTGGATGGGTTCGCCTTCTCCACTGAGGATGGCACCGTCATCCAGGTGCGGCGCCCCGACCCGAACCTGCATCGCCAGGACACCCTCCAGGCTATTCAGGAACAGGACACGTTCGTGGTGAGCTTCACCAAGCGCTTCTTCCAAAGCACGTTCCTGTCCAACCTTGCCCAGTGGCGCTTCCTGCAGCCACGCGCCAAGGTCGCACGTCACCCTTCGCGGTGATTCCCAGCCTCCTCGACTCATTGAGTCAGGGGGCTTTTTCATGCCCTGCCGCCCGCCACGGCCGTTAGTGTCAGTGTCGCCCCTATCTCCCATCGAGACCCATATCGGTGGGAATGAGAGAGAGGAGTTAGATCATGCACGGTAAGACTTTCCAGATCGGCCATATCGGTCAGCCAGAAGTGCGCCAGAACGGTAACGGCAAAACCTACGTCCGTTTCGGCGTCAACATGGCCAAGAAGTCTACTGACGAGCCCATGTGGCTGAACTGCATTCTTGGCGGCCGGTTCGCCGAGGTGATGAAGGATCGACTGATGCGGGGCCAGCTCGTGTTTGTCGAAGGTCAGTTGTCCATGCGCAAGGCGGATAACGGTACGGTCTACACCAACCTGATGGTTGATGTGTGCCGCATCATGCGTGACCCCCGTTCGGCTGGTAACGGCAACGGTAATGATGACGACCAAGACGGAGAAATTCCGTTCTGACTTGTTGATTCCACAGCCCCTTGGCATGCCTTGGGGCTTTTTCATGCGTAAACGAAGGGCATTCCATGAGCGACACAGATCAGGAAACCACCTCCTCCCCCGCGCCAGCTCACCGCCTGGCCCAGGTGCTCCCGCTGGCGGGCGGCGTGCTCGGCGCCATCGCCTTCGCCGTGACGATGCTGCCGGTCAGTTTGCCGTGGAAGGCCGCTGCTGAGCAGACGCCGCAGGTTGTCACCTTCGACACCGCGAAGTACGTCAATGCCCGCCGGGCAGCGGCAAGCGAGCTGCTGGGAACCTCGCAAGAAAGCGATGCGGCCGTATCTACGCTGGCGCGGGTGGATCGTGGCGTGAGGCCCGCTATTGAGGAGGCGGCCGGGGGTGCCGTGGTGATCGTCAGGCAGGCTGCTGTCCTGGACGGCAATCTGCCCGACATCACTGACTCTGTGCTGCGTGACCTCGGGCTGCCCACCGATGCCCCGACCATCGAGACCTCGATTGATCGGCCAGCCGATACCAACTACAGCGCCTCGAGCCTTTACGAGGAGGCTCGAGAGCTTGTCAGTCGTGCCAACCAAGACGCCCGGACACGACTGGAGACCCGCGGACAAGCGGATATTGAGGAGCTGCTGCCCTGACGCAGCGATTGAAATCGACATGTGGCCATCCGGCTGCATGGCAGTATCACGCCAGCCACGAGGCTGGCGCCAACAGAAGCTCAAGGAGCCAACATGAAGCGCACCACTCTGATCGCCACTGCCGTTACCCTGGCCTCTTCCCTGATGGCTGGCGCCGTTCACGCCCAGCAGCAGGATGCCGGCGACATCGCGCTGCCGAAGGCGATCGCCGACCTGGGCATCCCCGACGCGACGGTGGATAAGCAGTTCGAGACCGGCATCGAGGGCATCAATGGCTATGTCGTCAGCGTCGAGACGGACACCAACGTGCTCTACACCACCGAGGATGGCCGTCACGCCTTCATCGGCATGATCCTTGGCGAGGGGGGCATGAACATCACCCAGCAGCACATCGAGGAGCACATGGGCGGCTTGCCCCAGATGCAGATGCCCGGCCAGCAGCCTCAGGCGGCAGGTGGCAGCGGCTTCAGTGCTGAAGAGGAGGCCAATGGCTTTGAGCTGATGGAGAGCGTCCCGTTCTATGCCGAGGAGGGCACCGGCGACAAGGTGTTGTATGTGGTGTACGACACCCAATGCCCGTTCTGCACCCGCATGCACGATGCGTCCCGGGAGGTGCTGGAGGAGGTCACGATCCGCTGGGTGCCGGTGGGTTATCTCGGTGAACAGTCGTTGATCGAGGCGGCCAGCATTGTCGACTCGGATGACCCGCTGGCGCTGATGGAAGCGCTGAAGGGCGGTGGCGTCTCTGACCTGACCAGCACGCCGGGTGCCATGGAGATCGTGTCGCAGAACAGCCAGATCGTGCGCCAGGCCGGCATCACTTCGACCCCGACCACCATCTATCAAGACGAGGATGGCACCCCGCGCATCCGCCGGGGGGCGCTGACTGCCGAGCAGATCCGTAGCCTGTAACATCGTGCCATGTTGCCAGCGCCCAGCCAGCCTCGAGAGAGGTGGCCGGGCGCTTCACTAGGAGAGCCTTATGTCACAGCTACAGCCTGACAGCCCGCCAGTAGGCAGCGTGCGGCGCACGGTTGAGTTCTTCTTTCCCCAGTTCGAGGTGAACCGGGTGTTCCCGCGCCAGCCCCTGCAGGTGAGCCGCGGCCGGAAGGAGAGCACGATCTACCCCTGGCGCTGGCTTCGCCATCAACTGACCCTCGAGCAGGCTCGCTGGGTCGCGAGCCAGGCGGCCGAATACTGGTTGAGGTGGTTCATCGCCTTTGGCGCCACGCTGTTTGTGGCGGTAAAGGTCGGCCCACCTTATGGGGCCTTCATTCACCTCGGCTTCACCCTGTTGGCGGCCTGGACGCTGCTCGGAGTGGCCGTCGCCGTAGGCATCTCGCGCAAAAACCCAGGAAATAAGGCATGACACAAGACAAACAGAGCTGGGCGTCGTCACTTTTCAAGTGGATCGGAGGTCGCAGCAGCCAGCCTGCCGCCGCCGAGCCGGTGGAAGCCGACAGCCCTGCCGTCACCCAGGCTACGCTGGCCCTGGCCCGTGACCTACTCAATGAAGAGCCCTCTGTGAAGCGGTTTGCCGTTAAGGACAGGGTGACGTGGAAGTGGGGCATGAAGAACAAGATGGCCCCGCTGGCACAGCAGACGGCGGTGGTAATGGTGATCCGCGATGAGCCGTTTTTTGATGACTCCCAATCCCCCTCGTCCGCCTACTTCGAGGAACCGCTGGATGTCCGAGTAGGCGTCTTCACGCCAGAGGGGATTTTCCGCGAGGTGTGGGTCGATGGTCGCCGCCTTTGCCTTGTGACGGATACGAGAGCGCGGAAGGTGGCAGGGGCAGGGGAGGGTGGCCGGTGATGGACGCACAGCATGAGCCGGCTCAGGAGGCTTACGGAGAAGCGCTCACCCATGTGGCCCAGGAGCAACTGGGGCTCGATGGGCGCTATCGGGTCTTTGCGGTGGCCACGGACCAGATCGATGAGATCGACCTGGATGCCCTCGAGGACATTGATGATCTACACCAGCATTGCTTCACCGTGAAGCTCCCCGCCGGCCTGGCAAGGGTCAGCTTGGCACCCCTAGTCGATGGCCGCTGGCGCTTTGAGGAGGCCGTCCATGGCGTGGTGAATTTTGGCGACCCGGCCCGCAAATCGATCCAGGCCGACATGCCGGCTTCCGGCAGCTGGGTGCATCTTGGGGGAGGCGGGCGCGAGCACTGATGCCTATAATTCGTCGTCCAGTATAGTTATAATATGATCCATGAATCCATCGACCTCTCACCGCTTTCTGATCTCCCCCTCACCAGGGAGGACGAGCGCTACATCCTGGAGTGCCTGCGACAGGGCGGCGTGGGAGATACACGGCCGGTTCTTGCCGCCTATGCCTCATGTTGGGCGGCGGCGGCTCAAGGCACCCCTGAGCGCCAGCGCGATAACGCAGGACGGCGAGCGGCCAATACCTTCCTCCGTGAGGCCCTGGGCGTGGCGCCAGGTGCCTCACGTTCGCACTGACGGGACGCCGGTGGGGAGGAGGAGTTATACCGTTATCTAAAAGGGGTGGCTTTCCTAATGGCAGCCTTCCCCCTACCTATCGATGACCCCCATCCATAGGTGCCCTCATGTTTACCAACGCCATACTCTACCGAGCCCACTCCGCGTTTCCTTCCGCCACTGATCTCGCCTCGCTGCTCGATAAGCAGACCTTCCGGCCTTGCTCACCCTTGGAGGTGAAGAGAGTAGGGTGGTCGCACGTGTGCGGTGACCAGCTCGTTCACGTTGTACTTGGCCAGTTCCTGATGTTGTGCTGCAGGCGTCAAGAGCGGCTGCTACCGCCGGCCGCGGTCAAGGAGGAGGTGGAAGAGCGTGCAGCGACACAAGAGCGAGAGACCGGTGTGGTGCTACGCAAACGCGAGAAGCAGCTGCTCAAGGAGCAAGTCTACGAGGAGCTGCTACCCAATGCCCCGAAGCGCACCAAGCAGCTTTGGATCGTGATCGATACACGGCGTCAGTGGGTGCTGGTCGACTCGGGGAGCCGGAAGAAGGCTGAGGAGGCCCTGGACCTGCTACGTCTCACTCTGGGCTCCCTGAAGGTGACCCCTCTGGCCACGCAAACGCGGGCGAGCCAGGTGATGACGGCCTGGCTGCGCCAGCCAGGCGATCGCGCTGAAGGCTGGGAGCTGGGAGAGTCCTGCCAGCTGGTGGCCTCAGCGGGTGATGATGGTGTGATCAGGGCTGCCCAAGTGGATCTCGACTGCGATGAGATCAAGCACCACCTCGAGAGTGGCCGGGTGTGCGCCTCCCTCGCGCTCACCAAGTCCGATCAGCTCAGCTTCACCCTGCAAGATGACCTCTCTCTCAAGAAGCTCGACTTTGACTCAGCACTGCTAGAGACGGTAGAGGATGCCGATGACCAAGCGGCCCAATTCGACGCGGATGCCCACCTCCAGGTTCCTCTACTGTTCGAGGTGATCGAGCAGCTGGTGGCAATTCTAGGCGGGGAAGCCCTGCCTGCCGCCAGCGAACCCATCACTGAAGACGCGGCCGACACGCACCAAGACGCCGCCTGACGCCCTCTCAGCCAAGCGGCCAAGGCCCGAAATAGGGCCTTTTTTTGCGCCTGTAGCATCGCTTTTTGTAGCTTGCCGCATCATTATATGTGGTATAGCA